>NZ_FNGI01000019.1 GCF_900102945.1 Modicisalibacter muralis
ACATCCGCGTGCGGGTGCTCTACGACAGCGCCGGGCCGTCGCTCAAGCGCTGGCTCGACCGCTTCAACGACCTGGTGACCTTCGTTTTCTGCGTGGCGATGAGTTACGCCGCCTTCGTGATGTTCTGGGACTCCGCCCACAATCCCTTCGGCGAGTGGTCGCTGGAGCGCTCGGGCACCTCCTGGAACCCGCCGTTTCCGTCGCTGGCCAAGGGCATGATCATGCTCGCGCTGATGATCATGACGTTGCAGGCGCTGCTGCACCTGATCCAGTCGCTGCGCGCACGGGCCACGCCCCCGTCCCACGATCGCGGGGGGGCGGCTTGATGGATATTGCCGACGCGAGCCTGTTGATGGTCGGATCGATCTTCGCGCTATTGGTTACCGGCCTGCCGCTGGCCTTCATCACCGGCCTGGTGGCCCTGGTGTTTACCTTCGGCTGGTTCGGCACCAATGCCCTGCCGCTGGTCACCAGCCGGGTGTTCGGCTTCGTCACCGAGTATTCGCTGGTGGCGGTGCCGATGTTCGTGTTCATGGCCTCGTTGCTGGATCGCTCGGGGATCGCCAAGGACCTGTTCAACGCCATGCGGGTGTTCGCCGGCCGGCTGCCCGGCGGGGTGGCGGTGCAGACCGTGGTGGTGGCGTTCTTCCTCGCCGCGCTGTCGGGGATCATCGGCGGCGAGATCGTGCTGCTGGGGATTCTCGCCCTGCCGCAGATGCTGCGCCTGGGCTACGACAAGTCGCTGTCGATCGGCGTGGTCTGCGCCGGCGGCTCGCTGGGCACCATGATGCCGCCGTCGATCGTGCTGATCATCTACGGGCTGATCGCCTCCGAATCGATCGCCGACCTGTTCACCGCGGCGATCACCCCGGCGGCGCTGCTGATGGGCAGCTATATCGCCTACGTGCTGGTGCGCTGCCTGAAGAACCCCCAACTCGGCCCGCCGATGACCGAGGCCGACCGCCAGGCGAGTTTCTCGAGTCGCTGGCAGGCGCTCAAGGCGGTCATCGTGCCGGGGCTGATCGCCTTTCTGGTGCTGGGCTCGATCTACGCCGGCGTGGCCTCGGTGACCGAGGCGGCGGCGATGGGCGTGTTCGGCGTGCTGCTGGCGATCCTCGCGCGCGGCGAATTGAGTATCGAGACGCTGCACAAGAGCCTCGGCCAGACCATGACCACCTGCGGCATGATCATCTGGATCGGCATCGGCGCGGCGGCGCTGGTCGGGGTCTACAACCTGATGGGCGGCAACCGCTTCATCTCGCAGCTGATCATGGGCCTCGAGGTCGAGCCGATCGTGATCCTGCTGGTGATGATGGCGATCCTGCTGGTGCTGGGCATGTTCCTCGACTGGATCGGCGTGGCGATGCTGACCCTGCCGATCTTCGTGCCGATCGTCGAGCAGCTGGGCTATAGCCCGATCTGGTTCGGCATCCTGTTCGCGGTCAACATGCAGGTGTCGTTTCTGTCGCCGCCGTTCGGCCCGGCCGCCTTCTATCTGAAGAGCGTGGCGCCGCCGAGCATCAGCCTGAAGGACATCTTCGTCGCGCTGCTGCCGTTCATCGCCATTCAGCTGTGCGTGCTGGCGCTGCTGCTGTTCTATCCACAACTCGCCATGTGGCCGGTGTAGGTCCATCGATCCAACGGAGGTCGCCATGCGACTGATTCAATGTGAACACGAGAACCACCTGCGAGTGGCCGTGGTGGAGAGCCCCGAGCGGATTCGTCTGGTGAATGCCGACGAGGGCGTTTATGGGCTGGCACGGCGCGCCATCGCCGAAGGCCGGCCGCTGAGCGCCGTTGTCGGGGAGGCGCTGAGCGACGTGCGGCTCGATTATGCCGAACTGATTCAGGGGCAGCGCCTGCTGCCGCCACTCACCCACCCCGACCCGTCGCACTGCCTGATCAGCGGCACCGGCCTCACCCACCTGGGCAGCGCCGACGCCCGCTCGGCGATGCATGCCAAGCTGGATGCCGGTGAGCACGAACTCACCGACTCCATGCGCATGTTCAAGCTCGGCGTGGACGGCGGCAAGCCGAGGGATGGCGAACCCGGCACCCAGCCGGAGTGGTTCTACAAGGGCGATGGCGGCATCGTCGTCGCCCCCGAAACCGACCTGCCGGTGCCGGCCTTCGCCGAGGATGCCGGCGAAGAGCCGGAACTGGTCGGGCTCTACGTGATCGGTGACGATGGCCAGCCGTGGCGGGTCGGTCATGCCATCGGCAACGAGTTCTCCGATCATGTCACCGAGCGCCACAATTATTTGTGGCTGGCGCACTCGAAGCTGCGCGCCTGCAGCTTCGGCCCGGAACTATTGGTCGGCGACTTGCCGGATAATCTCGAAGGTACCAGCCGTATCGTCCGCGACGGCGAAACCCTATGGGAAAAACCCTTTCTCACCGGCGAGGCCAACATGGCGCACAGCCTGGCCAACCTCGAGCATCACCACTTCAAGTACCCCGGCTTTCGCCAGCCGGGCAACGTGCACGTGCACTACTTCGGCACCGCCACGCTGAGCTTCGCCGACGGCATCCGCACCCAGGACGGCGACCGCTTCGAGATCGAGTTGCCGACCTTCGGTCGGCCGCTGCGCAACACGCTGCGCTTCGCCGGGCGGCACGATGCCGTCGCGGTCCGCGCGCTGCGCTAGGCGTCGGTCATTCGGCGAAGAAGACGTTGAGCACGTGATCCAGATGAACCTCCATCGCACGTCGCGCCGCCGCAGGATCGCGCTCCTCGATGGCACGCACGATACGTTCATGGTCGCCCTGGGAGCGCTTGGGCATGTCGGTCTCCATGAACAGCTCTTGCAGACGTCGGAACATCACGCCGTACTGATGGCCCAGCAGGTGCTTCATCAGCAGCGCATAGGCGGCATTGCCCGAGGCTTCGGCGATGCGAATGTGCAGCAGGCGGTCGCCGGCGAGGTTGCCGCCACCGTGTTCGTTGTCGTAGACGTTGCGCTCGAAGGCCGCGCGTATCGCCTTGAGATCGTCCTCGCTGGCATTCATCGCGGCCAGCGCGGCGTTCTCGGGCTCCAGGTAACGCCGCGCCTGCAGCAGCGAGAAGGGAGGAATCTCCTCGTCGAGGTTGAGATCGACCTCGCTGATGAACTCAGGGTCGAGCGCCCACGGCTCCTTGCGACTGGCGGCCTGCATCACCGGCGAGCCGACGCCCCGGGTGCGCTCCATGACCACCACGCCATGGCCGACCCGCACCTCTACCTGACCGACGACCTCCAGGGCGATCAGCGCCTCGCGCACCGACGCGCGACTGACGCCAAGCGACTGCGCCAGTTCACGCTCGGGCGGCAGCAAGCTGCCCGGTGGAAACTCACCGTCGAGGATCAACTGATGAAGCTGGTCGGCGATCTGTCGATAGAGCCGCTGCGAGCGGACAGCCTGAATGGGCATGCGGGGTACCCCTTGTCTTGTCGTTGGATGAATCCGATCCTCGCCTCGCACTCAAGACCAAAGTCTAACTCCCGGCGCGCCGTTCGGTATGGCCTGCAACCACAAACGACGATAGGATGCCTGGACTAATGGTCAGGCCTCTAGGCAATTGGATAATTATTGCCTCATTCTACGGCTCCTCGGCATAAAGGGATACACCACGTCATGAGACTCACCGACAAGACAGCGCTGATCACGGCGGCCGGCCAGGGCATCGGCCGCGCCACCGCCGAGCGTTTCGCGGCGGAGGGCGCCCGCGTCATCGCCACCGACATCGATGCCGGCAAGCTGGAAGGATTGGGTGAGATCGAGACGCATGTGCTCAACGTGACCGACGCCAACGCCATCCACCGCCTGGCCGGGGAGTTGCCGGGGCTCGATGTGCTATTCAATTGCGCCGGCATGGTTCCCGGCGGCAGCATTCTCGAGTGTGACGAGCAGGAGTGGGAACGCGCCCTGGCACTGAACGTCACTTCGATGTATCGCATGATCCAGGCGTTCCTGCCCGGCATGCTGCAACGCGGTGGCGGCAGCATCATCAACATGTCGTCGCTGGCCTCCAGCATCAAGGGCGTCCCCAACCGCTTCGCCTACGGCACCACCAAGGCCGCCGTCATCGGGCTGACCAAGGCCGTCGCCGCCGATTTCATGACCCAGGGCATCCGCTGCAATACCATCTGCCCGGGCACCGTGGAGTCGCCCTCGCTGCATGAGCGCATCGCCGAGCAGGCACGTCGACAAGGGCGTAACGTGGATGATGTGTTCGCCGAGTTCATCGCCCGCCAACCGATGGGTCGTTTGGGACGAGCCGAGGAAATCGCCGCGCTGGCGGTGCATCTGGCATCTGATGAATCGGCCTTTATCACCGGTACCGCGCAACTGATCGACGGCGGCTGGGCCAACTGATATCAATACGGTGCATTCACCCAAGGAGAATGTAGTGAAACTGCTGCGTTTCGGCCCCAAGGGCCAGGAAAAACCCGCCATGCTCGACGCCGATGGCACCCTTCGCGACCTGTCGGCACACATCGATGACATCGCCGGCGACGCCCTCGGTACCGAGGGCCTGGAGCGGCTACGCAAGATCGATCCGCGCAGCCTGCCGGCGGTCGACGGCGGCTCTCGTCTGGGCCCCTGCGTGGGCCGGGTCGGCAAGTTCATCTGCATCGGCCTCAACTACTCCGACCACGCCGCCGAAACCGGCGCCGAGGTGCCCAGCGAGCCGGTGGTCTTCAACAAGTGGACCAGTGCGATCTGTGGCCCCAATGACGACGTGGAGATTCCGCGCGGCTCCGAGAAAACCGACTGGGAGGTCGAACTCGGCGTGGTGATCGGCGCGGGAGGACGCTACATCGACGAGGCCGACGCCATGGCGCACGTGGCCGGCTACTGCGTGATCAACGATGTTTCCGAGCGCGAATACCAGCTCGAGCGCAGCGGTACCTGGGACAAGGGCAAGGGCTGCGATACCTTCGGGCCGCTGGGGCCGTGGCTGGTCACCGCCGACGAGATCGACGATCCCCAGAATCTCGCCCTGTGGCTCGAGGTCGACGGCAAGCGTTACCAGGACGGCAGTACCCGCACCATGGTCTACCCTGTGCCCTTCCTGATCGCCTACCTGAGCCGCTTCATGAGCCTGCAACCGGGCGATGTGATCTCCACCGGCACCCCGCCCGGCGTGGGCATGGGTCAATCACCGCAGGTCTATCTGCGACCGGGACAGACCATGCGCCTGGGTATCGAGGGGCTGGGCGAGCAGTGCCAGCGCACCGTGCAGAGCTGAACGATCCACCACCAAGACTTATGTCTAACACGTAACTTCGCCTCCTGACTTGTCACACCCCACATCGTGGGGCATTGTCTTACCAAAGGCCTGACCACTGGATCAAAGAACCAATTGCCCCGTGTCATGCCCATTGTCCAAGGAAGCTCCATGCAAGTTCTCGTTTGCACCCAGCCAGGGCATATGATGTTACAGGAGGCGCCTACGCCGACCTGTGGCCCTGGCGAGGTACTGGTGAAGATCCGCCGAGTGGGTATTTGCGGCACGGATATCCATGCCTACGGCGGTAATCAGCCGTATTTCGAGTATCCGCGTGTGCTCGGTCACGAACTGGCCGGCGAGGTCGTCGCCGTCGGTGACGGTGCGGATGTCGCGCTGGTCGGTCAGAACGCCTATGTCATCCCCTACCTGCATTGCGGCGAATGCCGCGCCTGCCAGAGCGGCAAGACCAATTGCTGCCAACGCATGCAGGTGATCGGCGTGCATCGCGATGGCGGCATGGCCGAATATCTGGCGGTGCCGGCCGAGCATCTGGTGGTCTCGCAGACGCTCGCTCCCGACCAGTTGGCACTGATCGAATGCCTGGCGATCGGCGCCCACGCGGTACGCCGTGGCGCGGTCAGCGAAAACGAGTTGGCGGTCATCGTCGGCGCCGGGCCGATCGGCATGGGTGCCCTGCAAATCGCCAAGAGTCGTGGCGCACGCACCGTGGTGGTCGATACCAACCCTCAGCGCCTGGCGTTCTGCCGCGACACGCTGGGTGCCGATGCCACCCTGCATGCCATCGAGGACGATGTCGTCGCGGCACTCCTCGCCATGAACGATGGCGCACTGGCCGACGTAGTGTTCGATGCCACCGGCAACCCCAAGGCCATGCAGCGTGGCTTCGATTTCGCCGGCCACGGCGGTCGTTACGTGCTGGTCAGCGTGGTCAAGGCCGACATCGCCTTCCACGATCCGGATTTTCACAAGAAGGAGCTATCGCTGCTGGGCAGTCGCAACGCCACCCGCGAGGACTTCGAAGCGGTCGCCCGATTGATCGACGAAGGACATGTGCAGGCCGATGCGATGATCACGCATCGCGGCTCGTTGGCCGATATGCCGACCCTGATGCCGCAGTGGTGCGACTCATCCAATGGCGTGATCAAGGCCATGATCACTTTCGACGATTCCACAGATACGGCTCAGGAGCGACTCGCATGAGCCAGACCATTGCCAGCGACAACCATCAACAGCCCAGCCTGCGCGTGCATGCCGCCGACAATGTGCGGGTCGCGCTGAAGGACCTGCCCGCCGGCAGCGAGATCGAGGACAACGGCCGCGTGATTCGTCTGGCGGAAAACATTCGCCACAAGCACAAGTTCACCCTGCAAACGATGAACGAGGGCGACCTGGTGATCATGTATGGCGTCACGGTCGGCCGGGTCACCCGCGCCATCGCCGAGGGCGGCACAATCACCACCGAAAACGTCGAGCACTCCACCGATAATGTCCAACCTCAGGGCCGACGCGATCACTGGAACGCGCCCGATGTCGGCGCCTTCCAAGGAGTGACCTTCGATGGCTACCATCGCCCCGATGGCCGGGTGGGCACCGCCAATTTTTGGCTGGTCGTGCCGCTGGTGTTCTGCGAGAACCGCAATATCGACGTGCTGCGCGAGTGCGTGGCCGAAGCGCTCGGTGAGGACCCCTATCGCGACTACAAGCGCATGGCGCGTCAATTGCTGCGTGGCGACACGCAACCGGCACCGGTGGCCGACGCCGAGGAACGACTGTTTCCCAACGTCGATGGCGTGCGTTTTCTGACTCACTCACTGGGCTGCGGCGGCACCGATGACGACGCCCAGGCGCTGTGCCAACTGTTGGCCGGTTATATCTGCCATCCCAACGTGGCCGGCGCCACCGTGCTCAGCCTGGGCTGCCAGAAGGCGCAGATCGACATGCTGCAGCGCGCGGTGGCCGATCGCGATCCCCAGGGCCTGCGCCCGGTGCGCTACTTCGAGCAGCAGGCGGTGGGCAGCGAGGAGACGCTGATCCGCGAGTCGCTGGGCGCGATCTTCGACGGCCTGGCGATCGCCAACCAGACCTCGCGCGCACCCGCCCCGTTGGCGGAGCTGACCATCGGCGTGGAGTGCGGCGGCTCCGACGGCTTCTCGGGCCTGTCGGCCAACCCGTTGGTCGGCGCGGTGATCGACCGCCTGGTCACGCTCGGCGGCAGCGGTATCCTCAGCGAATTCCCCGAACTATGCGGCGTCGAGCATGAATTGATCGCGCGCTGTCGCGACGATCATAGCGCCGAGCGCTTCCAAGCGTTGATGGACGCTTATCAGCGTCACGCTGCAGCGGTCGGTGCGCATTTCTCGATGAACCCCTCGCCCGGCAACGTGCGCGATGGCTTGATCACCGACGCGATGAAATCGGCGGGCGCGGCCAAGAAAGGCGGCGATAGCCCGGTAGTCGACGTGCTCGACTATACCGAGCCGCTCAGGCACAAGGGGCTGAATCTACTCTGTACGCCGGGCAACGACGTCGAATCGACCACCGCCCTGGCCAGCTCCGGCGCTAATCTGGTGATGTTCACCACCGGGCTCGGCACACCGACCGGCAACCCGGTCACGCCGGTGCTGAAGATTTCCAGCAATAGCGAGTTGGCCGCACGCATGGCGGATGTCATCGACTTCGATGCCGGCCCGATCATCCGTGGCGAGGCGCAGATCGACGAACTGGCCGATCAGTTGCTCGCCATGTGCATCGAAGCCGCCTCGGGCCGCTACGTACCCAAGGCCGTGAAGCTCGGACAGTTGGACTTCATTCCCTGGAAGCGCGGGGTCTCACTGTAATGTCGACCGCTGCTCGCCCCGAAATCCTGCAGTTCGGCACCAGCCGTTTCCTGCTCGCGCATGTCGATGCCTTCGTCGGCCACTCGCTGGCCGAGGGATTGAGCAACAAGCGCGTGGTGGTGGTGCAGAGTTCGGCACGCCCGGAAGGCAAGGCCAAGGCCCGCATGCTCGCCGAACACCGACGCTACCCGGTGCAGGTGCGTGGCGTGCGCGATGGCGAAACCATCGACCGGATCGAGTGGGTGGACAGCCTCGACACCTGCCTGCTCGCCGATGAGGACTGGGCGGAACTGGAACGACGCTTCTGTAACGAGATCACCCACGTGGTTTCCAATACCGGCGATCGTGGTTTCGATCCGGTCACGGGCGACACACCGCATATTGACGTTCCCGCGAGCTTCCCGGCCAAGCTGGCCAAGCTGTTGCATGCCCGCCATCGCCAAGGCGGCAGCGGCGTCACGCTGATGCCCTGCGAACTGATCAGCGGCAATGGCCAGCGCCTGAAGTCCATCGTGCTAGACATTGCGCGACGGAGTTGGGACGACGCGGCGTTCGCACAGTGGCTGGCCGATGAGTGCATCTGGGTCGATACGCTGGTCGATCGCATCGTTTCGGCGGCGCTGGAACCGGTCGGCGCGGTCGCCGAGCCTTACGGGCTGTGGGCCATTCAGGACATACCCGGCCTGAGCCTGCCCTGCCGGCATCCCGACGTACAGGTGGTCGCGGATCTGGCGCCGTATGAGAAGCGCAAGCTACACGTGCTCAACCTCGCGCATAGCTATCTCGTTGCGCGCTGGCGCGACCTTGGCCTGCAGGACGAGGTTCGTTTCGTGCGTGAGGCGATGCGCGACCCGCGCCTGGCCGAGCCGCTCGATGCCGTGCTTGGCGACGAGGTGCTACCGGTGCTGTCACGCGAGATGCCTGGCCTGGATCTCGCCAGCTACAAGGCGACGACGCTGGAGCGTTTCGCCAACCCCTTCCTCGATCATCGCCTGGAAGATATTGCCCAGAATCACGAGGAGAAACTCCGCCGGCGCCTGTTGCCGGTGGTGGAAATGGCGCGGACTCACGGCCTGGCCGTGCCCGCCCTCGACGCTTGTGTCGCGCAACTGCCGGCACTTTCGTCAACAGGTCATGCCGCCCAAACGCCATGACATCGCTAACAAGACAACCATAACCCTGTTCATGCAAGGAGCCACCATGCGCTTGAAAACAATAACCGCCTGTATCGCCACGCTAACCGTCGCCGGCATGACGTTGGCCACCTCCGCCCAGGCGGAAACCGTGATCCATGTCGCCTATGGCAACCAGCCCGGGGAACCGGTGGACAAGGCCGTCAGGCAATGGGCCGAGTGGGTCGAGGAAGCCAGCGATGGCGAAATGACCCTACAAGCCTTTCCGGCCAGCCAACTCGGTTCCGAAACCGAGGTCATGGAGCAGGCCCGCTTCGGCGCCAGCCTGATCACCATCACCGCCTACAGCAACTTCATGAGTTCGGTGCCGGATCTTTCGGTGCTCGACGCTCCCTACCTGAGCGACGACTTCGAATCCAAGCTCAAGGTCTTCGATTCCGAGTGGTTCGCCGAGCAGAGCGCCAAGGTCGAGGAAGCCGGCTACCACATCGTCATTCCCAACACCATTTATGGCGTTCGCCACCTGCTGTCGCGCGATCCGGCCACCAGCCCCGAAGACCTGAAGGGCGTGAAGATTCGTGTGCAGAACTCGCCTATGTACGTCGAGGCGATCCGTGCCATGGGCGCCGTACCCACGCCGATGTCGCTGGGCGATGTCTACCCCGCGCTGGCCCAGGGCCTGGTCGATGGTGTCGAGAATCCGCTCCCGGTACTGTTCGGCGGCAAGTTCCACGAGGTGGTCAAGCATCTCAACCTGACCGCGCACATGCACACCGTGGCGCCCTTCATCACTGGCCGTGCGTTCTGGGAGCAGCTCAGCGAGGAGCAGCAGCAAATCCTGACCGAGACCGGCCAGCGCATGGCCGACTATCTCGCCACACTGGTCGACGAGCAAACCGAGGTGGCCATGCAGCAACTCAAGGACGCTGGCGTAGAGGTTCACGAGGTGGATGTCGAGGCCTTCCGCGAACGCGCCCGCGAGCAGATTCCGCCGGCTTTCCCGGAGTGGACACCGGGGCTCTATCAGACCGTGAGCGACATCATCAACGGCTGAGTGTCGCCTCGACCGCTGACAGTGCGCTCCCGATGGAGCGCACTGTCCTGTTTCAGGAGTAAAGAAGGATGAAAACGCTACTGGCCTGGTTCGACCGGGTGATGCGCCTCGACGAAGTGGTAGCCAGCCTTGCCCTGTTCGCGCTGTTCGCCGTGGCCATCAGCAATATCTTCATGCGCTATCTGTTCGACTCGCCACTGGCGTGGACGGAAGAGATCCTGCAAATGCTGATGGTATGGGCAACCTTTTTAGGTGCAAGCGCCCTGGTGCGACGCAACGAACATGTACTGATCTCGCTATTCAGCGACAAGCTGCCACCCAAACTGGCGCACTGGAACGATCAGATCTTCAACACCGGGGTGGTGCTGATCAGTGCCCTCATCATGCTCTATTGGGGAGCGAAACTGCTGCCGTTTTCGGCCTATCGCAGCACACCGATGCTCAACATCCCCTTCTACTGGATTCATCTGGCCATTCCGGTCAGCGCCGGCCTGATGGCCTATCACAGCCTGGTTCGGCTGTTCGTGAAACCCTAAAGGACGATTTCCATGGCTGTCGGACTTTCAATCGGGGCGCTGCTCCTGCTGTTTTTTCTTGGCACACCTATCGCGTTCTCGCTATTCATATCCACGTTTTTGTACTTCGTGATTGGTTCCGAACAACCGATCATGCTGGTAATCCAGCGCCTCTCCGGCGGCCTGGAATCGATCTCGCTGCTGGCCATCCCGTTTTTCATCATGGCCGGCGTGTTCATGAATCACTCGGGCATCACCGCGCGCCTGCTGAGACTCGCCGAGCTGATGACCCGGCGCTTTCATGGTGGGCTGGCTCAGGCCAACGTCCTGCTCAGTACCTTCATGGGCGGGCTGTCGGGCTCGAACATCGCCGATGCGGCGATGAACTCCAAGCTGCTGGTGCCCAGCATGACCGAGAAAGGCTACCCCAAGCCCTTCTCTTCGGCGATCACCGCGGCATCCTCGTTAGTTACCGCGACCATTCCGCCGGGGATCGCCTTGATCGTCTATGGCTACGTCAACAATGTTTCCATCGGCCGCTTGTTCCTGGCCGGAGTGGTGCCGGGCGTATTGATGTCCATCGCACTGATGGTGATGGTTTCCTACCTGTGCCGCCGTCACGGCCACCAGCCGCCCAATCGCACCAAGGCAACGCAGCATGAATGGGTCAGCGTGACCCGCGCCGGGATCATCGCCCTGATGCTGCCGTTGGTAGTCATCGGTGGGATTCGCATTGGCGTGTTCACACCCACCGAAGCCGGTGCCATCGCCGTGCTGTATTCGCTGATCATCGGTGTCTTCGTTTATAAGGAGATGGGCTTTGGGACCATCGCCTTCGCCACGCGCGAGTCACTGCTGGCCTCGGTGAACGTGCTGTTCATCATTGCCGTCGCCTCGGGATTCGCCCGCTTCCTGACCTGGCAACAGGTGCCTCAGGAAATCGCCATGCTGCTCTCCTCGCAGGTCGGCTCGGCGATGCTTTTTCTGCTGCTGGCCAACCTGATCTTGCTGGTGTTGGGCATGTTTCTCGAGGGCAATGCCATTCTCATCGTGCTCTCGCCGCTGCTGGCGCCGGTCGCGGCACAGTTCGGCATCGACCCCGTGCACTTTGGCATTATCTTTATCCTCAATGCCTCGATCGGCACCATTACTCCGCCACTGGGCACGGTGATGTTCACCACCTGCAGTATCACCGGGGTCAAGGTTCCCGATTTCATACGCGCGGTCATACCGTTCTGGCTGGTGCTGGTCGCTTTGCTGCTGTTGGTCACGTTCGTGCCCGCACTGTCACTGGCGCTACCCAACTGGGTGTTCTGATAGGAGCGTCGCTGCGCTGACATCAAACGATAAAACGCTTACAGGATTCGAAAAATGACATCAGCCAATAGCCCCACCCCTCAACACCCTGCGTTACCCAGCGATGCCGACCGCGCACTGCTGGTCGGTCGTGTCTGGCGGGAAACGCCGCACGCCGGGCCGGCAGTGGTCGTGGTGCGACGGGGTGAAGTCATCGACATTTCGGCGCATGTCGCCACCGTCGCCGATCTACTCGACAGCGACGATGCCGCCAATGTCGTGGCCACCGCCAGCGGCGAATCGCTGGGCTCGGTCGAGACCCTGCTCGATAACTCGCAGGCCGAACCGCCCCGTGCGCCGTATCTACTGGCACCCTGTGATGTCCAGGCCATCAAGGCCTGCGGCGTAACCTTCGCGGTCAGCCTGCTCGAGCGGGTCATCGAGGAGCAGGCCGGTGGCGACGCCGCCAGGGCCGGCGATCTGCGCCGCGATCTGCAGTCGATGATCGGCAGCGACCTGTCGCGCATCGTGCCGGGCTCCGCGGAAGCCATGGCGCTGAAAGCGGAGCTTCAGTCGCGTGGTGCCTGGTCGCAGTATATGGAGGTCGGCCTCGGTCCGGATGCCGAAGTCTTCACCAAGGCCCAGCCGCTCTCCGCCGTGGGTTTCGGCAGCGCCGTCGGCCTGCACCCCGCCTCGCAATGGAACAACCCCGAACCGGAGATCGTGCTGGCCATCGATGCCGCCGGCCGGGTGCGTGGCGCCACGCTCGGCAACGACGTCAACCTGCGCGATGTCGAGGGCCGTAGCGCCCTGCTGCTGGGCAAGGCCAAGGACAACAACGCCTCTTGTGCGATAGGTCCCTTCATTCGCCTGTTCGACGAGCACTTCAGCCTCGATACACTGCGCCAGGCGCAGGTGTCGCTGCGCATCGAAGGTGCCGATGATGGTTTCGTGCTCGAAGGCGCCAGTGACATGCGCGAGATCAGCCGCGATCCGCTGGATCTCGTTGCGCAGTCGCATGGCGCCCATCATCAATACCCCGATGGTTTCATGCTGTTTCTCGGCACGATGTTCTCGCCGATACAGGACCGCGACGGCGCGGGCCAGGGCTTCACCCATCACCTGGGCGATACGGTGACCATCGCCACACCCGCGCTGGGCGCGCTAACCAATCGGGTCGACCGCTCGGACCGATTGCCGCCCTGGACGTTCGGTATCCGCCAGCTCTACAACCACCTCGCGCGTCGAAGCCGGGCCACCGGCAACGTCGCATAAACGGATTATTTCGTAACGATCATGGAGGTCTCATGACACTGCAAGGCAACCAACTCATCGGCCGGCACAGCGTCACCGGCAGCGATGCCGCGCTCAATGCCATCGACCCCGCCACCGGCGAGCGGTTGGAGCCGGCCTACGCCGGGGGCAGCGTCGCCGATGTCGAGCGCGCCTGTGAACTGGCCGGCGAGGCCTTCGATGGCTATCGCGAGACCTCGCTGGAAGATCGCGCGACGTTTCTCGAGACCATCGCCGGCGAGATCGAGGCCATCGGCGATGACCTGATCGAGCGCGCCATGGCCGAGTCCGGCCTACCGCGAGCGCGCCTGGAAGGCGAGCGCGGGCGCACCTGCGGCCAGCTACGCCTGTTCGCCAATGTCGTACGCGCCGGCGAGTGGCTCGATGTGCGCATCGACCCGGCCCTGCCGGAGCGTCAACCGCTGCCGCGCGCCGACCTGCGCCAGCGGCATATCGCGCTGGGCCCGGTGGCGGTGTTCGGCGCCAGCAACTTCCCGCTGGCGTTTTCCGTCGCCGGCGGCGACACCGCCTCGGCGCTGGCCGCCGG
>NZ_FNGI01000013.1 GCF_900102945.1 Modicisalibacter muralis
ACTGACGCTCCCATCTGCCAATAGCGCGGCGCTCACGGATATCGAACAGGGCCGCAGTCTGACGATGTGACAAGCCATCTCGCCACATCCTCTCAAGTACTGCCAGCTTGAAAGCCGCACTGCGGTGTGTGTATTTCTTGCGCAGCCCCGTCACGCCATGCTGCCGGTAGTTGTCCAACCATTGCCGTACGGTGGACGCATCCAGGCAGTGCTGACGTGCCACTTCCCTTAAGCTGGTCTCCTCACGTAAACACTGCTGCACCACCCGCAGCTTGAACCACTCGTCGTACCGATTGCTCATAGAAACACCCCGAAGGTTGGATTGGGTGTCCAACTTTCGGGGTGCAGTTCATCAGGGGGGCACGTGGCGTGCTGACCGAAAAACCCGGCGCATGCCACTTTATCGCGGTTGACGATCCGAACATCCATAGGGGATACCGACCATACTCAGGATATATAAAACTGATAACTAGCCCATCAGACGCTGCCAGAGCAGCAACCCCCAGGTCATTCCGGCCATCATCAGCGACAGCATGACCGCCGCCGAGCCGATGTCCTTGGCGCGCCCGGAGAGCACGTGATGCTCCAGGCCGATGCGATCGATGGCGGTTTCCACGGCACTGTTGAGCAGCTCGACGATCAACACCAGAAAGCAGCTACCCACCAGCAGGATCCACTGCACCGGGGTCTCGCCGATCCACCAGGCAAACGGCAACAATAGCGCGCACAGCAATAGCTCCTGGCGAAAGGCGGCCTCGTTGAGAAACGCCGCCTTGAAGCCCTTCATCGAATAGCGGGTCGAATGCACCAGATGGCGCCAGCCGGTGTCGCTTGGTTTCATGCTCCAGTCTCGCGGGTCATCGATAGTCTCGCGATGGTAGCAGAGGGCTTGCCCGTCGCCACCCTTCCCGATGTGGATCGCCGACTGACCCAATGGTCGCGTTGTCGCGCCCGTGAATGCGAGGCTAGGCTGAAACCATTGCAAGCCTGCTCATTCAGGGAGGGTGCCATGCCTCGCGTATTGATGCTCAAGGACGAAGACCCACGTAGCCGGGTCGAGACGATCGACGACGATCAATTGCCGCACCGTGCGGTCAGCGTCGATATCGACTATTCCGATCTCAATTACAAGGATGCACTGGCGGTCTCCGGCCGGGCCAAAATCGTGCGCGAGTATCCGTTCGTGCCGGGGATCGATCTTGCCGGCCATGTGCGTGAATCCGGCGATGAGCGCTACCGCCCCGGCGACAAGGTGATCGTTACCGGCTGGGGCGTCGGCGAGCGTCACTGGGGCGGCTTCGCCGAGAGCATGAACGTCGACGCCGAGTGGCTGGTACCGTGCCCCGAACGGATGACGACGAAGAACGCCATGCTGCTCGGCACCGCCGGGCTGACCGCCATGCTCTGCGTGATGCGCCTTGAGGAAGCTGGCCTGGCCCAGCACAGCGCGATACTCGTCACCGGCGCCACCGGTGGGGTGGGCAGTTGGGCGGTGCAGATGCTCTCGCGGCTCGGTCACGAGGTGCATGCGGTGACCGGCAAGCCCGATCAGGGCCAGTGGCTCAAGGAACTCGGCGCTTACGACGTTCACGACCGCACCGAGCTGGAGGGCGAGCCGCGCCCGCTGGAAAAAGGCCGCTGGGCCGGCGCGGTGGATACCGTCGGCGGTCAGGTGCTCGCCAATGTGCTGGCGCGCATGGACTACAATGGTCGCGTGGCGGCGGTCGGCCTGGCCGGCGGCACTGAACTTGCGACCACCGTCATGCCGTTCATCCTGCGTGGCGTCTCGCTGCTCGGCACCGACAGCGTGATGATCCCCTTCGAGCAACGCAGCCGTGCCTGGCAGCGCCTTGCCGAGTTGCCCGAGGAGCTGTTCTCCACCATGCAGTATGAAGAGATCGGCATGGATCTGATCGCCGAGCGTGCCGAAGCGCTGCTCAACGGCGATATCCATGGCCGGCTATTGATCGACCCACACCAGTAGATATCCTGGGATAGCGCTCGCCTCGCCGCATTTTACAGTGAGCGAGGCGCAACCCTTGGTCAGCCGACCCGCATTTGCGCTAAAATCGACGTTTCCGATTGCCTTTCATGTTCCATCGACTCGTCGAGCCCACTGCTCATGCCCTACCGCATCGCCATCAACGGTTACGGTCGTATCGGCCAATGCGTCCTGCGTGCACTGGTCGAACGCCCCGAACTGGGTTTTCAGGTGGTGGCGATCAATGAATTCTCCGATCTCGACACCATCGCCTACCTGACCCGCTACGACACCACCCACGGCCATTTTCCCGGGCGTGTCGAGACCCACGACGGCCAGTTGATCGTCAACGGCCAGCCGATCGCCATCCTCTCCGAACCCGAGCCGAGCGAGTTGCCGTGGGGCGAGCTGGACATCGATCTGGTGCTGGAATGCTCCGGCAGCTTCAAGGATCGCGCCACCGCCGAGCGGCATATCGACGCCGGCGCCAGGCGGCTACTGTTCTCGCAGCCCGCCGAATCCGACGTCGACGCGACCATCGTCGGTGGCATCAACGAGCATCTACTGAGCCGCGAGATGCGCATCGTCTCGGCGGCCTCGTGCACCACCAATTGCCTGATCCTGGTGCTCACCGTGCTCAACGAGGCGCTGGGCATCGAGCACGGCGTGACCACCACCATTCACTCGGCGATGAACGACCAGCCGGTGATCGACGCCTACCACAAGTCCGATCTGCGCCTGACGCGCTCGGCGATGCAGTCGATCATCCCCGTCGATACCAGCCTGGCGCGCGGCATCGAGCGCCTGATGCCGGAACTCGCCGGGCGCTTCGAGTGCCTGCACGTGCGCGTGCCGACGATCAACGTCTCGGCCATGGACATGGCGCTTTCGGTGCGCCGCCGCACCACCATTGATGAGGTCAACGCGCTGCTGCGCGAGGCGAGCCTCGACCGCCTGGCCGGACGCCTCGGCTACACCGAGGAGCCGCTGGCCTCGGTCGATTTCAATCACGACCCGCGCTCGGGTATCGTCGACGCCACCCAGACCCGTGTCGCCGGTGGCCACTTGGTCAAGTTGCTGAGCTGGTTCGATAACGAATGGGGCTTCGCTAACCGCATGCTCGATGTCGCCCGGCGCATCAAGGAACTCGACGCGGGCCGATGAGCGCTCGGCGACCCACGCCAATTTCATCCGGCCCGCCAAACCGTGTAACAGAGGAAACCCGCCACCATGAACGTGCGCAAGATGACCGACCTGGAACTCGCCGGCAAACGCGTGCTGATCCGCGAAGACCTCAATGTGCCGATCAAGCAGGGCCGCGTCTCCAGCGATGCGCGTATCCGCGCCTGCCTGCCGACCATTCGGGCGGCGCTGGATGCCGGCGCCAAGGTATTGCTGATGAGCCACTTGGGTCGCCCCAGCGAAGGCCAGCCCGATGAGGCGTTCTCGCTGGCCCCGGTCGCCGAACATCTCGGTGAGCTGCTCGGCAAGCCGGTGCGTCTCGAGGCGAATTATCTGGATAACGACGTCGAGGTCGCGGATGGCGAGGTCGTTTTGCTCGAGAACGTGCGCTTCAATAGCGGTGAGAAGAAAGACGACGAGGCGCTGGCACGCGCCTACGCCAGGCTCTGCGACATCTACGTGATGGATGCCTTCGGCACCGCCCACCGCGCCCAGGCCTCGACCCACGGCGTGGCTCGCTTCGCCGCGGCTGCCTGCGCCGGCCCGCTGCTCGCCAAGGAACTCGAGGCGCTGGAAAAGGCCCTGGCCAACCCGGCACGACCGATGGTCGCCATCGTCGGCGGCTCCAAGGTCTCGACCAAGCTCGAGGTGCTCAACGCACTCTCCGACAAGTGCGACCAGTTGATCGTCGGTGGTGGTATCGCCAACACCTTCATCGCCGCCGCCGGGCACAACGTCGGCAAATCGTTGTATGAAGCCGACCTGCTCGATCAGGCCAAGGCACTCATGGCCAAGGTCGAGATCCCGCTGCCCAGCGATGTCGTGGTGGCCAGCGAGTTCTCGGAAGCCGCCGAGGCCACCGTCAAACCGGTCGATCAAGTTGCCGACAACGAGATGATCCTGGATATCGGTCCCGATACCGCCGCGCGTTTTGGCGACATGCTGAAAAACGCCGGCACCATCCTGTGGAACGGCCCGGTCGGCGTGTTCGAGATCGACCAGTTCGGCAAGGGCACCGAGGCGCTATCCCAAGCCATCGCCGCGAGCAACGGCTTCTCCATCGCCGGTGGCGGCGACACCCTGGCGGCCATCGACAAATACGCCATCGAAGAGCAGGTGTCGTACATCTCCACCGGCGGCGGCGCCTTCCTCGAATACGTCGAAGGCAAGCAGCTTCCCGCCGTCGTGGCCCTGGAAAACGCCGCCAGTTAACACCCGAGACAGCCACCCCTTCAATCCCAATCGTTCAGGAAATACGAATTCATGGCCCTCATCAGCCTGCGTCAACTACTGGATCACGCCGCCGAACACGCTTATGGCGTGCCCGCCTTCAACGTCAACAACCTCGAGCAGATGCGTGCCATCATGGAAGCCGCCGATGCGACCGACTCGCCGGTCATCGTCCAGGCCTCCGCCGGCGCGCGCAAATACGCCGGAGCGCCCTTCCTGCGTCACCTGATTCTCGCCGCCGTCGAGGAATTTCCGCATATCCCGGTGGTCATGCACCAGGATCACGGCACCAGCCCCGCGATGTGCCAGCGCTCGATCCAGCTCGGCTTCTCTTCGGTGATGATGGACGGCTCACTGGGCGAGGACGGCAAGACCCCGACCAGTTACGACTACAACGTCGACGTGACCCGGCGCATCGTCGAGATGGCGCACGCCTGCGGCGTTTCGGTGGAGGGCGAGCTGGGCTGCCTGGGTAGCCTGGAGACCGGCATGGCCGGCGAAGAAGACGGCATCGGCGCTGAAGGCCAACTCACCCATGAGCAGATGCTGACCGACCCGGAAGAAGCCGCCGATTTCGTCGCCAGGACCCAGGTCGACGCCCTGGCCATCGCCATCGGCACCAGCCATGGCGCCTACAAGTTCACCAAGCCGCCGACCGGCGATACCTTGTCGATCTCACGCATCAAGGCGATTCACGAGCGCATCCCCAATACTCACCTGGTAATGCACGGCTCCTCCTCGGTGCCGCAGGAATGGCTCGAAATCATCAATGAGTATGGCGGCAATATCCCCGAAACCTACGGCGTGCCGGTCGAGGAAATCGTCGAAGGCATCAAGCACGGCGTGCGCAAGGTCAACATCGACACCGACCTGCGCTTGGCCTCCACCGGCGCCGTGCGTCGTTTTCTGGCCAACAACCCCGCCGAGTTCGACCCGCGCAAGTTCCTCAAGGAAACCGTCAGCGCCATGCGCGATGTGTGTATCGACCGCTTCGAGGCCTTCGGCACCGCCGGCAACGCCAGCAAGATCAATCCGCTCAACCTGGAGCAGATGTTCCTGCGCTATGAAAAGGGCGAGCTGGATCCCAGCGTGAAGTAAATTCGCAGCGCCTGACAAAAACAGCTCTGCTCCAACGTTGGAGCAGGGCTGTTTTCGTTGATGGAGCTCATGTTCCGATAGGCCTGCTAGCTTGGAAGTATCCACGTTCACGAAGGAGCCCAACATGTCGAAGGAAGGGGTAAACCGCTCGATACGAGGCGTGGTGCTGTGTCAGGATTTCGATATCCTCGCTCACTTCGGCGAGGGCATCATGCGTCATCGCCCGCGCCTCGAACTGCTCTCGCCCGACGAGGTGAGCGACCCGGCAGCCATCGAGTTCGCCTTGACGTTCGACCCGGCCGATGATGCTTTCGCGCCCTACCCCAACCTGCGGTTCATCTGTTCGGTTTCGGTCGCCGCGCACCGGCTGGTGAGTTGCCCGAGCCTTCCCGCTGATGTGCCGATCACGCGGGTGGTCAGCAAGGCTCAGGAACAGACGATGGCGGGTTTCGTGGCCTAGCATGTACTTTGTCATCATCGCCATTTCGGCACGTATTTACGCCACCAGCGCGAGCATCGCTGGCGCAATCTGAACTACCGCGCTCCGTCCGACATGCAGGTCACGATTCTAGGCTATGGCCACATGGGGCGCGCCGTGGCGCAGGCGCTGCTGCCGATGGGCTACCGGGTCACCGGTGTGCGGCGCAGCCATCACGACACACCGGAGTCTGCCAGCATCGAAGTGATGTGTGGGCAGGCAGGCTTGGATAGCCTGCTACCGCGTACCGACATCCTGATCAACCTGCTGCCGTTGACGCCGCAGACACAAGGCTTGCTGGCACGACCGCTGTTCGAGCGTTTGGCCGAGGGCGCCGTACTGATTCACTTGGGTCGGGGCGAGCAGCTCATCGAAGCGGATCTGCTGGAAGCGCTGAATAGCGGCCATTTGGCGGGTGCATCGTTGGATGTGTTTGCCAGCGAGCCGCTGCCGCCCGAGCACCCTTTCTGGGATCACCCGGGTGTACTGGTCACACCACACGATGCCTGCCGGCCGACGCCACAGGCCGTGGCCGAGCATCTCGAAGAATGCCTGCGCCGGGTCGAGGCCGGCGAACCGCTGGAACCTTTGGTGGATAGCCAGCGAGGCTACTGAACTTCCTGCATGCTATACCGCACGCAAGTGATGTATTTCACTGACAGCTTCTTCTGTCTGGTTGTCACCGTAGCCGGATCGAGAGCGCGCGTGAGCGCGCCCTCGACGACGTCATTGCTCGAGCACGAACGGAGAGGTCATTTGATCGACGTTGTCCGGGGTGATGAGGAAGCAGTCGAAGAGCTGTTTCTCGCCATCGAGGGGAATCTCGCCCGTGCGGATGAAGGTATCCGCCAACTGGACCGCTCTTTCGGCGAAGATCGCCACCGGCTGGAGCACGGTGTACGCCAGTTCGCCGGCCTTGATCGCGTCGATGGCGGCGGGAGAGCCGTCGAATCCGCCGACCACCACCTCGTCGAGCTTGCCGGCCTGTTTCAGTGCCGAGATCGCGCCTAGCGCCATCTCGTCGTTGCCGCTGATCACGCCATCGATATTGGGATGGGCCTGCAGCATGCTCTGCATCTTGTTGAAGCCTTGGGTGCGATCCCAGCTAGCGACGTCCGAAGCGACCTTCTTGAGCTCCGGATACTGGCTGAGCACGGTTTCGAAACCGTTGGAGCGCGTCGCGGCGTTGTTGTCGGAGGGCGGGCCCTTGAGTTCGACGTACTTACCCGAGTCGCCGACGATCTGCACCCATTGCTGGGCACCCAATGCCGCCCCCTGCGCGTTGTTGGAGACGAGCTGTGCCTTGGCCAAGCCCTGCTGGTTGATCTCGGCATTGATGATGAACACCGGAATGCCGGCATCGACGGCCTTGCGCACCGCACCGATAGAACCATCGGCATTGGCGGGGTCGAGAATGATGGCATCGGCCTGATTGGTGATCGCCGTGTCGATCTGGCGGCTTTCGGTGTTGGTGTCACCCTTGTGGGAGCTGACTTTCGCCCGATAACCAAGCTCCACGGCGGTTTCCTTGGCGATCTTGGCCTCGGTGAACCAGTAAGGATTCGAGCGGTCGTTGACGATGATCGAGATCAGCCCCTGATCCTGGGCCGACGCGACACCCGCGAGTAACGGGACAGTCACGGCAACCGCTGCAATCAGCAGGCGCTTTGCTTTCATGAACATAGTGGGTCACCTTACTTTTACTTTTGTGGTTGTGGTGCCGGCTTACCGACGGTGCTTTCCGCAGCGGGATCGGCCACTCGGGTCCGGGCTCCCTCGCGCGAAGAGGACGTGTCGCCGTCGGAAGGCTCCGAGCGCTTCTTCCGACCGCGGTATTGAATGCTGTTGAGCAATACGGCGATAACGATGACGGCACCGGTGAACACCGTCTGCCAGTAGGACGACACGCCGATGATCACCAGGCCATCGGCCAGAAAGCCGATCACGAAGGCACCGAGCAGCGTGCCGCGCACATTGCCACGCCCACCGGTCAGCGCCGCGCCGCCGATGACCACGCCGGCGATGGCGGTCAGTTCGTAGGTCGTGCCCGCCGTCGGCCCCGCCGAGGTCAACTGCGATGACAGCACCAGGCCGGCGATGGCGGCGCAGATGCCCGACAATACATAGACCGACACCTGGACGCGCTTGACGGGCACCCCGGAGAGTTCCGCCGCGCGTGCATTGCCACCAGTGGAGTAGATCCAGCGCCCGAAGGGAGTCCGGCTCAGCGCGAGAATGCAGACGATAGCCACGAGCGCCATGATCAGCACACCGGCCGGGATACCCAGAATCCGATTGAAGCCCAGCCAGTCGAACCCGGTGTTACCCAACTCCGGGCTGCCGCCAAGATTGTTGAAGGTGAGACCGTCGGTCATCAGCAGGGCAACGCCACGCGCGACGTAGAGCATGCCGAGCGTCGCAACGAAGGCCGGCACCTTGAAGTAGGCGACGAGCACACCATTGATGACACCGACGAAGGCACCCAGCACGCAGGTCAGAATGACGACCACCCAGACCGGCGGATAAAGCGTGACGCCAAAGGCTTCGAGTGATACCCCTTGCATCAGAAAGCCGGCGAACACACCCGCAAGCCCCAGCGTGGAGCCTACGGACAGATCGATGCCACCGGTGAGAATGACCAGCAGCATGCCGATCGAGAGCAGTCCGAAAATCGCCACATGCGATGACATGACCAGGAAATTGTTCGCCGAGAAGTAGACCGGTGAGAGCATCGAAAAGATGGCGATGATCGCAATCAGGGCGAAAAACGCCCGGCCCTCGAGCAACAGGCGCCCCAGGTCGATGTTGCCGCTGAACAACCTCGAACGGGAGCTTTCCGCGGCTTGGCTGATATCAGTCATTGTTGTTAACTCCGCTATTCGTTTATCAAGCGACTCATGTATCAAGCGACTACGGCTTCACCCGAGGCGGCCATGATCTCTTCCTTGGTGACGTCGGCGCCGAACTCCGCCGATATCCTGCCGCGACTCATCACCACGATTCGGTGTGCAATGCTCAGGCACTCGCCGACCTCGGAGGTCGAGAAGATCACCGCCAAGCCCTGGGCGGCCCCCTCGCTGAGCAGACGAAACACCTCGGCCTTGGCACCGATATCGATGCCGCGACTGGGTTCGTCGAGCAGGACGACCCGCGGGTGCGTCGCCAGCATCTTGCCGATGACGACCTTCTGCTGGTTGCCGCCGGACAGCGACCCGATGGCGGCATTTCCGCCATCGGTCTTGATATGGACGTTGTCGATAGAATCGTCGACGACGGCCTGTTCGCGCTGCCGCGAAGTGAACAGTCCCTTGGTGAATGCCCCGATGCTGGCGAGCGACAGGTTCTCCCCCACCGACATCGTCTGCACCAGCCCATCGCGCTGGCGATCCTCGGGAACCAGCACCAGCCCCTTGGCGATCCGCTCGGCAATGCTCAGCCGCGAAATCTCCTCGCCCTCCAGCACCACCCGCCCCTCGCTCATGGCGACGCGCCCGGCAACGCTTTCGAGCAATTCGGTGCGTCCGGCGCCCATCAACCCGTATATGCATACGATCTCGCCGGCGCGCACGCTCAACGACAGGCGATCGACGACCGAGCGTTCCGGCACCGTGGCATCCGCAACGCTCACGTTCTCGAGCGACAGGGCCACCTCGCCCATGCGGTAGCCGCTCGGCGGCGTGCCAAGATCGAAGTTCTCGCCGACCATGTTGCGCACGATCCACTCCAGGTCGATATCCTTGCGCTCGGCGTAGGCGGTCATCGCGCCATCGCGCAGCACCACCGCGTGGTCGGTGATCTGCAGCGCTTCCTCGAGATGGTGGGAAATGTAGACGATCGAGACGCCGCGACTCTTCAGGTCGCGGATCACCCGGAACAGCACCTCGACTTCCGAGGCGCTCAGCGCCGAGGTCGGCTCGTCCATGATCAGGATGCGCGAGTCGACCGACAGCGCGCGGGCGATCTCGACGATCTGCTGCTGCCCCAGTCGCAGGTCCTCAACCAGGGTCAGTGGATCGATCGGCTCATCCAACTCCTCCATCAACAGGCGCGTCTGACGCTCCTCTTCCGCGTAGTCGACGCCCTTGACGCCGCCCAGCTCGCGGCCCATGAAGATGTTGTCGCGCACGTTCAGGTTCGGCGCGAGGCTCAGCTCCTGGTGAATGATCGAGATGCCGCGCCGTTGCGCCTGCGTGGTCGAGGAGAAGGTCACCGGCTCGCCATCGAGGATGATCTCGCCCGAAGTGGGCTGGATCACCCCGGAGAGAACCTTCATCAGCGTCGACTTACCGGCGCCGTTCTCGCCGAACAGGGTGGTGACCTGGCCACGGTGGACGTCGAAATTCACCGCTTTCAAGGCGTGCACGCTACCGAAGGACTTGGCGATGTTGCGCGCCGAGAGCACGGCCTCGCCGATGGCGGCTTCGGTGGCTGCATGGGTGGAAGCGTTGTGGCTCATTGCACGCTCAGCCTTACTGGCGTGACAAACCAGTTCTTCGGATTGATCAGCTTGAAGACGCCGGTGACCGAGAGGGTCTTGCCGGTCAGGTCGGCGGTGTCGATATCCGACAGAACCTGCGCCTTCATCGCGTCGTTGATCGCCGCGCCGGCATTCTGGTACTCGATCTGGTTGGTGAACTGGCCAAATTCGATATTGCCGGTGGCATCGCGCAGGTCCGTGCCATTGATGGCCGGGCCGGTTTGCACGCGGATCGTCAGTTCATCGGGCACGCCCTCGACATCGACCTCGTAGATACCGGAACTCCCCTCGCCTACGACACCGGTGAACGTAACGGGTATCACCGGGCCGATACCGGCCGACACGCCATACTTCTCGCCCGCCGCGGCCTTGTCCTCGGCAATGGCGGTGGCCAGCGTAGTGGCCTCGACGGCGCGGCTCTCGACGCTTTGCTGAATGCTCGGAAACTGCTCGGCGCCGTATCGCTCGGCCGAGAACGCACCGTCCGAGGCAGCCTTCTCGGAGCCGATCGGCACGACTGTGGTGTCCAGGGCCATGGCACCCACCAGGGCGACCGCGGCAGCGATTGCCAGCGCGACGCCACGCCCCTTGCGGGGCCGCTCCACGGCTCTGATGTCGGCTTGTGAATTCATGGCATTCACTCGCTTGGTATCAGCATGATTTTCAAGGCGCTGGAATCGTTCTTCATCAGCTCAATACCCTTGTGGAAATCTTCCAGGGGTAACTTGTGGGTGACCACGCCGTCGGTGGGAAAGTCACCGCTCTCGATGCCCTCAATCACATGCGGGTAACAGTAGGGCCCCAGGTGGGCGCCGAGCACATCGAGTTCCTTGCGATCGCTGATGATGCTCCAGTCCACGGTGACCGGGTCCTTGAACACGCTGAACTCGACGAAACGGCCCAGCTTGCGCAGCATCGCAAGCCCCTGCTCCACCGACTGGGGCGCGCCAGTGGCTTCGATGTAGATGTCGCAGCCGTAGCCGTCAGTCATGTCCTTGACGATCTGGACCACGTCCTCCTCACGCGGATTGAGCACCACGTCGGCGCCGAACTTCTTGGCCAGCTCGAGCCGCTCGCCGTGCAGATCGAGGACCACCAGCTTGGCCGGGCCGGATTTCTTGGCGGGACCGATCATGCCCAGGCCCAGCGTGCCCGCGCCGGACAGCACGACGATGTCACCCAACTGGATCTGCGCCCGCTGCACCGCGTGCATGGAGCAGGAGAACGGCTCGGTCAACACGATATTTTCCACCGGCACGTCTTCCGGCAGCTTGTGATTGATCGCTTCCTTGGGGAACTTCATGTATTCGGCCATGCCGCCGTTGACGTTGTTCTGGAAGCCATAGACATCATGCTTTTCGCACATCCAGTACTGGCCGCGATGGCAGAAGCGGCAATCCCAGCACGGCACGATCTGTTCGGAGATGATCCGGTCGCCGATCTCGAAGCCCTTGACGCCCGGGCCCATCTTGACCACATGGCCGACGAATTCATGACCGGGGATCATCGGCGCCTTGATATAGGCAGGCTGGGTATCGTCACCCCAGAAGCTCGGCGCCCCTTCGAAGGCCTTGAGATCGCCGGCGCAAATGCCGCAGGCCTCGACCTTGATCAGGATTTCCTTCTCGCCGACCTCGGGCACCGTGACTTCCTCAAGCCGGTAATCGCCGGGGGCGTAGGCGACGATCGCGCGCATCGTTGTGGGGATAGCGATGTCCGCCGAAGAGGACTGGGTAAGCGTTTCGTTCATGACGGCCTCCACTGATCACGCTTGATTTATCATTTGATCCACTAATGCTCAAATGAATTAACGCTTTTCAGTATAGCTGGGTCAATGTCGGCGACGTGATTTTTGTCTTATACTTTAGGATATATCCATTAATAGATTGATTTTTATTATTAAAAGGGATTGTTAAACGAATTTCTTAGCGATGGCTTACGAATAGCATCGTTAGGAATGCCTGTTCATAAAAATCACAACATGATCATATGAACAACCATGGAGTACAAGCCGCTCGCACGAGAGCCGCTTGGCTACGAGACACAAGGACGGATCATGGCGCGCCGGTCAGGAAGCGGCAGTCGCCTCATCCAGACGAAGAATGGTATGGGCATTGGTGACGCTGGTAGCCAGCGTGTCGACGACCCCGGTACGCAACGCGCCCAGGATGCCGGCCGCCTTGGTATTCTCGCTGGCGATCGCGATGACGTCGGGAATCCGCGCCAGGTCGACGATAGTCAAGCCGATCACGCGCCCCTGCATGGGGGTCGCCGAGGGCTTGCCGTGAATGTCGATGAAGTCGTAGCCCATCATGTCGCCCACGGTTCCTGACAACCTGGCCTCGGCAATCTCCTGCGGGGAAAACCAGCCCATGCGAACCATATTGCTGTCTTCACTCAGGTCACCCACGCCAATCAGGGCGATATCGGCCCTACGGGCACGGTCCAGGGTCTGGCGAACCGTGGGGTTTTCATACATGGCGTCGCGCAATGCGGAGTTCTGCACCAGCGCCGGGGCATACAGCGTTTCACTGTCGCCGCCGAACTTCATGGCCAGGCGCCGGCAGATATGGTCGGGATTCATGTACTCCCCGGCGCGCAGCGACCCGCCGATCGCACAGACGAACGAACATTGCCGCTCGCCCTGCCCGAAGACGTTGTCCGCCACCTCGCCGACATTGCGCCCCATGCCGACCGCGACGATGGTGCCGTCGAGCAACCGGCGCGTCAGATGATCGGCCACCAGGCTGGCCACGCCCGAGCGCTGCACGTCGGGGTCCGCGTGATCGAGGGCGACCAAGGCGCGCTTGATACCGAAGCGCCGGATCAACTCCTGCTCTATCTCGGCACTCACCGCCGGGTGCTGCCGCACCCTGACATCGACAATGCCTTCGGCATGAGCTCGCTTGAGCAGGCGCCCCGCCTTGACCCGCGAAATGCCCAGACGATTGGCGATGACCTCCTGGGTCTCGCCCTCGACGTAATACAGCGTGGCAATTTCCGTCATCAACGAGATATCGGCGTTCTCGAAGCGCTCATTCATGGCAACCTTCCTGTGCAACCGGGCAGTAGTGACCGGCACAAGATACCACAGGCTTCGCGACTGGCTTCGACACTCGGCTCACGTTTCGGGACGGTCGCGAAACGCCTCTTTTTCATAGTCGGCAATGCGCGCGACCTTTTCCGCCGACGCCCCGCCGTGGAACTGCGTACCCAGGAACACCGTGACGATGCTCTTGGCCAATTCAGGCCCCACGACGCGCGCGCCGAGCGCCAGAATCTGCGCATCGTTGCTGGAGCGCGCCTTGCCGGCGGAGTACGTGTCGTGTGCCTGGGCCGCGCGAATCCCCTGCACCTTGTTGGCCGATATCGCCACGCCGATCCCGGTGCCACAGACCAGGATGCCCCGCTCGAACTCGCCTGCGGCGATCGACCTGGCGACGCGAACCGCTACATCGGCATACAGCACCGGCTGTGCATTGTAGGTGCCGAAATCGTGCACCTCGTGCCCCAGGGCAGCGATATGCTCACGCAGCGCCTCCTTGAGTTCGTACGCCGCCTCGTCACCCCCCAGGGCAACCCGCAACGACACATCGTCTTTAGCCATGAACCCGCGCCTCCCTATCTAACCATGCAAACCCGCCAGGATGATCCCGGCCATCGTTTGTTCAAAATATCACCATATGATCTTTTGTAAAGCCCAAGAGCAATCGAACAGCGCTTTGCAACGTGGCAAAGACAGCGCAAAATTCTGCATAGATTAATATTCTTAAAACATAACGAACTGTTTTAATGGATAAATTACAGAAAGTATTGAAAGCTCACTACCAAAGTCTTAATCAGGAAACCTCCAAGCTCGCTTGACACAAGCAACACCAAAGCTTAAACATTTGATCATCTTTGGAACATTATTTTGAAGCCGTTACGGGTCATGCGCTACCGCTCCTGGCACTGGCATTCGAGCGACGCCATCATGACCCTTCGGCCAAGCGCGACCCGATTCGCGACAACAACGAACAAGAGGACACCGCCATGCAGCGCATCATCAACGATCCCGACAACGTGGTGGACGATGCCGTGAAAGGGTACAGGCGCGCGTCCCCCGATCTTTACGCCGCGACCGAGCATCCCCGCGTGCTGAAGTTCTCGGGAGAGACCGTGGACAAGGTGGGCGTCGTCACGGGTGGCGGCTCGGGCCACGAGCCTGCTTTCCTGGGTTATATCGGCGAGGGTCTCTGCGATGCGGTGGCGATCGGTGAGGTCTTTTCGTCGCCCACCGCCGACGCCTTTCTCGAAGCGTTTCGCGCCGCGAATCGCGGCCAGGGCGTCGCTTGTCTTTATGGCAACTACGCGGGCGACAACATGAACGTGAAACTGGCCCGGCAGATGGCTGAAATGGAGGGCATCGACGTCCAGACCGTCGTCGCGCGCGACGACGTGGCCTCGGCGCCCGCCGATCAGCGTGACAAGCGGCGTGGCGTGGCCGGCGAAATCATCATGTGGAAGGTCGGCGGCGCTGCCGCGGCACGCGGCGAGAGCCTGGATGAAGTCATACGACTGGCGCAGAAAGCCGTCGATGCGTGCTCGAGCATCGGCGTCGGCCTCAGTAGCTGCACCATTCCCGCCAATGGCAAGCCCAACTTTTCGATAGACCCCGGCATGATGGAACTGGGCATCGGTCACCACGGCGAGCCGGGTATCGAGGTAGCACCGCTCACCGACGCCGATGCCATGGCAAGCGCCATGTGCGGCCCGATTCTCGCCGACCGGACGTTCGAGAATGGCAGCGAAGTCGCCGTGCTGCTATCGGGACTCGGCGCGACGCCGGTCATGGAACTCAACCTGCTGTATTCGCATGTCGCCGACCGACTGGATGCCGAGGGAATCAAGGTACACCGGACGTATATCGGTAATTATTTCACCTCGCTGGACATGATGGGCGCGTCATTGACCGTGGTGAAACTCGATGACGAACTGAAGGCCCTGCTCGACGCTCCGTGCCGCTCCCTAGCCATGACGCAATAAACATCCCTGCCTGACCCGGTATCCAGGAGAAAACAATGCAGTTCTTGAACGCATCCAACGGCACGGAAATCCTTGACGAACTTATCGGTGTCATCCTTGAAAATCGCACCTACCTGAGTGAAGTCGATGGTGCAATTGGCGATGGCGATCATGGCATCAACATGGCCAAGGGGTTTCGTCTTTGCGGTGAAGCCATCGAAGGAAAGCAGCTATCGCTGCACAAGGCACTGAGTAATCTGGCGACGACACTGATGGGCTCGATAGGCGGCTCGATGGGGCCGCTCTACGGTAGCTTTTTCCTCGGCATGGCCAATGCCGTGAAGGACAAGGACACCATCGACGCCAAGGCATTTGGCGACATGCTGAGCGGTGGACAGACCGCACTGCAGGGCATCAGCGATGCCCAGGTTGGCGATAAATGCCTGATCGATACGCTGACGCCGGCAATCGCTGCCTATCAAAAAGCCATCGAAGCGGGAGAAAGTTTTCCCGCTGCCCTGCAAGCATTGAAAACAGGCGCGCAACAGGGTCGAGATTCCACCAAGGACCTGGAAGCCAGAATCGGCCGCGCTTCGCGCCTCGGCGAGCGATCGAAAGGCCACTTGGATGCCGGCGCCGTGTCGTGCTGCCTGTTGCTCACCCAGCTCGCCGACAGCACCGAGTCACGGTTGGAAACGGCCGCCGCCTGAATCGACGAGTCGCCGAATCGGCGCCCGCGTCCCGGCTCGTCCATTCTCAAAGCTTCGACATTCTTGCCCACTTCCTGGTAGCGCCTCGGCGCTACCGCCATTTTTCGATTGCAGATCACGCCGGGAGTTATGCCATGTCGTCCCGACTCGAGGCACTCAAAGCCCTTTCGCTGGTGGTGGCCGATACCGGCGACCTCGACGCGATAAAACGCTATCAACCGCATGACGCCACCACCAATCCATCGCTGATTCTCAAGGCATTCGACCTTCCCGGTCATCAGGGGTTGATCGATCGCACGTTGGCCCAGCTCAAAAACGGCACGCAGGAATCACAGGCGCGCATCGAACGTGGCGTCGATCACCTCGCCGTGGCCATCGGCAGTGAAATTGCCGGCCTGATTCCCGGACGAGTCTCGACCGAGGTGGCGGCCAGGCTGTCCTTCGATACCCAGGCCAGCATTCGCAAGGCCCACGAGCTGATCGAGCTGTATGACCGGGCCGGCGTCGACAGCGACCGGGTGCTGATCAAGCTGGCATCGACTTGGGAGGGCATCCGCGCCGCCGAGCGTCTGCAGCAAGAAGGCATCCAATGCAACCTGACGCTGCTGTTCAGCCGCGCTCAGGCTCAGGCCTGTTTCGATGCCGGTGTCTACCTGATATCCCCTTTCGTCGGGCGAGTCACCGACTGGTACCGAAAGGAGACCGGGCAGCAATTCACGCCGGACGACGACCCTGGCGTTCGCTTCGTTCGCGATGTCTGCAACGTCGCCGATGGCGGCAATTACGCGACCGTGGTGATGGGCGCCAGCTTCCGCACCGTCGACCAGGTCCTGGCGCTGGCGGGCTGCCATCGCTTGACCATTTCTCCGGCGCTTCTCGAGGAACTCGGCAGCAGCCACGGGCCGGTCAACCGGCGTATCGAGTTCCCGGGACGGCATACCCAACCGCCCGCCCCGCTGGGCGAAAGCGAATTCCGCTGGAACCACAATCAGGATGCCATGGCCAACGACAAGCTGGCCGAGGGCATCCGTCGTTTCGCCGAGGATCAGGCTTCTCTCGAGAAGCTGATCGCTAAGCGCATGAACCTGCGATAACTGCCACGGAGCCGACCGATGCCTTCTCGTTTCATGCTTGCCAATGCCATCCGCGCGCTATCGATGGATGCCGTGCAAAAAGCCAATTCAGGCCACCCCGGCGCACCGATGGGCATGGCCGATATCGCCGAAGTGCTATGGAACGATCATCTCAAGCACAACCCGGCCAATCCCACCTGGCAGGATCGCGATCGCTTCGTTCTCTCCAACGGTCACGGCTCGATGCTGCTTTATTCGCTACTGCACCTGACCGGCTATGACCTGACGACCGACGACCTGAAACAGTTTCGGCAACTCCATTCGCGCACGCCGGGCCACCCCGAGCTGGGTTATACCCCCGGTGTCGAGACGACCACGGGGCCGCTGGGCCAGGGCTTGGCCAACGCCGTCGGCATGGCGATTGCCGAACGCACGCTGGCCAGCCAATACAATCGCCCCGATCACACGATCGTCGATCACCGCACCTGGTGCTTCGTCGGCGATGGTTGCCTGATGGAAGGCATCAGCCATGAGGCCTGCTCCCTGGCGGGGACGCTGGGGCTGGGCAAGCTGACCGTCATCTACGACGACAACGGCATCTCCATCGACGGCGACGTCAAGGGCTGGTTCACCGACGATACCGCCAAGCGTTTCGAGGCCTACGGCTGGCATGTGGCGGCGGATGTCGATGGCCATGACCCGGCGCAGATCGATCAAGCCATCGAACTCGCCAAGCGCCAGGATGACCGCCCCAGCCTGATTATCTGCAAGACCGTCATCGGCTTCGGCGCGCCCAACAAACAGGGCACCGAGGCCACGCATGGCGCCGCGCTGGGCGACGATGAAGTCGCCGCCGCCCGGGAGCGGCTCGACTGGCCACATCCGGCTTTTCACGTCCCGGACGATATCTATGCCGGCTGGAACGCCATCGACAAAGGCAGCCAAAGGGAGGCGGATTGGCAGGCGCGTTTCGCGCGTTACAGCGAAACATTTCCCAGTGAAGCCAGGGAACTCCAACGTCGCTGGAACGGCGAGTTGCCCGGCGATCTCGACGGCGCGCAAGTCATCGAACAGGCACAACGGGCGTGCGAGAGCCTGGCATCACGCAAGGCTTCCCTGCAGACACTGAATCGCCTCGCGCCAAGGCTTCCCGAACTGCTGGGTGGAAGCGCCGATCTGGCGCCATCCAACCTGACCTTCTGGGACGGCGCCGAGGCCATTTCCCCGACAAGCCCCGCGGGCAACTACCTGCACTATGGCGTGCGCGAATTCGCCATGGGCGCGATCATGAACGGCATCAGCATGCATGGCGGCTTCATCCCCTATGGCGCCACCTTCCTGACCTTCATGGAATACATGCACAACGCCGTGCGCATGGCGGCCCTGGCCAAACGCCAGGTGGTCTTCGTCTATACTCACGATTCGATCGGCTTGGGCGAGGACGGCCCGACCCACCAGCCCGTCGAGCAACTCAACGCCCTGCGCGTGACACCCAACCTGGCCACCTGGCGCCCCTGCGACGCCACGGAAACCGCGGCGGCCTGGCTGGCGGCGCTCAAGCGCCAGGACGGACCGACAGCCCTGGTGCTGTCCCGCCAGACGTTGGCGGGACAACGGCGCAGCACCGAGCAAGTGGCGCATATCGAGCGTGGCGGCTATGTGCTGCGAGACTGCCAGGACTTCCCTGACTTGATCCTGATCGCCACTGGCTCCGAGGTGCAGCTGGCGATGCAGTCCGCCGACGCGCTGGCAGCCAAGGGCCGGCGTGTCCGCGTGGTATCCATGCCCTGCACGGCGATGTTCGATCAGCAGGACGTGGACTACCGTGAATCGGTGCTGCCTTCTCATATACGCAAACGTATTGCTATCGAGGCCGCGCATGCCGATTACTGGCACAAGTATGTCGGCCTCGATGGCCGCGTCATCGGCATGACCGGATACGGCGAATCGGCGCCCGCACCCGATCTTTTCAAACATTTCGGCTTTACCGTCGAACGGGTCGTAGCACAGGCCGAGGCACTACTGGACTGATCGATACGCGGCAGCGCGTTAGCCCAGCTCGTCGAAAACGCCCCGCACCAGCTCCGAGAGTGTGGGGTGGATGTGGATCGTGTTTCGAATCAGCGCTGCGCTAGCGTCACCGGCATTCATCGCCACCGCAACCTCATGCACCAGATCGGCCGCCTGCGGCCCAATCATATGGAAGCCGAGGATACGTTCGCTGCCTTCCTCCATCAGCAGCTTGGCGAAACCGGGCGGGGCACCGACGATCTTGCCCTTGGCGACATCGGCGTACGCTTTTTTGGCGACCCGGTAGCGCAACCCCTGCTGCTGGCATTCGTGCTCGGTTAGCCCCACCGCGCCAACCTGTGGGTCGGAGAACACCGCATGCGGATTGGCGCGATAGGAGACCGCTTCATTGGAGCCCTGCGAGTTGCGATAGGCCAGTTCGCCCTCGTAGCTCGAAGTATGCTTGAACATCGCCTGGCCGATGATGTCGCCGTAGGCGTAGATATCCGGGTGGCTGGTGCGTAGCGCTTCGTCGATGCGAATCCAGCCTTTGTCGTCGAGCTCGACCCCGGTCTTATCCAGGTCCAGCGCATCGCTGTTGGGTTTGCGCCCGGCGGCGATCAGTAGCTCGTCGGCCAGCACGGTGGTGGTCTCGCCATTCTCGCCTTGGGTGATTTCCAGGCCCTTGCCGGCGCCTTCCCTCACCGCGCGCTCCGCTCGCGAATCCATACACAGCCACACCTTGCGTCCGAATTCCTGGGTGAATAGCTCACTGACCTCATGATCTTCGCTGAGCAGGGTCCGGCCCGAGTCGACGATCGTCACCTCGGTACCCAGCGTGGCGAAGAAATGGCCCAGTTCGGCGCCGATGTAGCCGCCACCGAGAATCACCAGCCGCCGCGGCTGGGTGGTCAGTTCCAGCACGTCTTCGTTGGTCCAGTAGCCGACCTCTTCCAGGCCGTCGATGGGCGGTACGGCGGGGCGTGCGCCACTGGCGATGAAAAATTTATCGGCGGTGATGCGCTGCCCATCGTCGGTCTCGAGCAGTTTGTCGTCGATAAAACGCGCGTGGCTGTAAAACGGCGTCAACGCCTCGTCGACCCACTGCTTGGCGCCAGCGGCATTGTCGGCGCGTTGCTCGCGCATGCGCTGCATGATCCGGTCGAAATGCACGCGAACCGAGGATTGATCGAGTGTCAGGCCGAACGCTTCGGCCTCACGGATCGTCTTCATCACTTCGGCCGACTGGATCAATGCCTTGGACGGTATGCAGCCGCGATTGACGCAGGTACCGCCCAGCGCATGGGATCGCGCCTCGATCAGCGCCACGCGCTTGCCGGCTTGATGGGCATGATAGGCGGCGCTCAAACCGGAGCCACCGCCGATCACCGCTACGTCGAAATGCTCTACGTCAGGCATCGAAAACCTCCTTGTCGGGCTGGCTTCCCTCCAGCGTGCGGACTATCAGCTTTCCAAGCGCCTCAACAGGCGCCGACCACGCCGGCTGCGCTTGGCCCGATGCATGGCTTCACTGCCGATGCGCTGACCGACGATACGCGCCATGCCGACCAGCACGCCGGAGGCCGCGCCCCACAACAACGCATGGCGCCACCCCACATCCGCGTCGTAAGTATCCAGAGGCGGTTTACCGATCTTGCGTTGGTAGGTTTTCTGCATGCTATTGCGTGCCGCTACGCCAGCGGCGATCGCCACGCCCGAACTGACCAATGTCCACAGCGTCTCTTCCTTCATGATGTCTTCCTTCGTCCTTGTACCGATCGAATGTATCGATCGAGCGGATCACGGTTTATCCAGCCCGTATCTCAAGCGTAGACGAGTGACACCCCTTGAGATGCACGAATGCCACCCTCAGATTTTTCATACGCAGCTAACGACGCTCTCCATTCAGCAAGACCGCCATCCGGCGCAACGCCAAGGAGAATGACATGAGCCGCAAGACACTGACTGCCATCAATCCCGCCAATGAAAAGGTCGTCGGCGAACACGATATGCTCGACGAGGCAGGGATTGCCGCCAAGCTCGACAAGACCCGCCATGGCTACGCCGAATTGCGCCAGCTACCGGTCAGCGAGCGCGCGAGGCGATTGCATGCCGTCGCCGATTTGATCGACGAGCGCCAAGCCGATATTGCCGAGGTGATTTGTCATGAGATGGGCAAACTGTTCCGCGGCGTGATCGATGAAACGAAAATTTCCTCGGCCATCGTGCGCTTCTATGCCGACAACGCCGAGGAATTCATGAAGTCCCAGCCCAAGGAGGTTCCTGGCGCGCAAAAGGCCGAAGTGATACGCGAGCCGATGGGCGCGGTGCTCGGCGTGATGCCCTGGAACTATCCGCTGTATCAGGTGGTGCGGTTCGCCGCGCCCAACCTGGCCGGTGGCAATGCCTGTCTGCTCAAGCACGCCTCCAACGTGCCGGGCAGCGCCAAGCTGATCACCCAGCTGTTTCACGATGCCGGCTTCGAGGAAGGCGCTTTCACTTGGCTGCCGGTATCGGCCAGCCAGATCGACGATATCATTCGCGACCCGATCGTCTGCGGCGTCACCCTGACCGGCAGCGAGCCCGCCGGCCGCGCGGTGGCCAAGACCGCCGGCGACGAGATCAAGCCCAGCGTGCTGGAACTCGGCGGTATCGATCCGTTGATCGTGCTCGACGACGCCGATATCGACAAAGCCGTGGAACTGGCGATTGCCGGACGCTTCGATAACACCGGCCAAAGCTGCGCGGCTTCCAAGCGACTGATCGTCGTCGAACCCTTGGCCGAGCGCTTCACCGAGCGCCTTATCGATCAGGTGCAGAAGATGCGCATCGGCGATCCGATGGACGCCAGCAATGATATCGGTCCGATGTCGCGCAAGGATCTGCGTGACGACCTCCACGATCAGGTCAAGCGGGCCGTCAAGGCAGGCGCGCAACTCGAAACCGGCGGCGAGATTCTCGACAAGCCCGGTGCCTGGTACGCGCCGACGGTGTTGACCAATGTCGCGCCAGGTAACCCGGCCTTCGACGAGGAGCTGTTCGGCCCGGTGGCTTCGGTGGTCGTCGCCGAGGGCACCGAGCACGCCATCGAGCTTGCCAATCACAGTGACTATGGCCTGGGCGGCACCGTGGTCGGTCAGGACGTCAAGCGCGCCGAGCAGGTCGCACGCCGGCTGAACGTCGGCATGAGCTTCGTCAACCAACCCACCACGCCCTATGCCCAACTGCCTTTTGGTGGGGTGAAGAATAGCGGCTACGGTCGCGAGCAGAGCGAATACGGCTTCGGCGAATTCCTCAACGTGCGTACCGTTTTCGTCGCCGCCTGACCGCTGGCTTCGTCCTAGAGTCACGCCCTGCGACCCACGTCGCAGGGCGTTTTCGTTTATACGGTGGCTCCTTTATTCAGTCTTTGTCCATCGATTACCTACAGTAAAAGTACAGCCATGGAGTCGGAGGTGAACCATGATCGAGCAGCGCTTTCATCGCCTGGGATCGCACCCGCTGATTGTCCTGTGTGCGATAGCACTGCTGGCCATGGCAGGGCCGGCCAGCGCACGGAGCAATGGGCCGGATGCCCGGGTCGAGGTCCGCGAGCAGTCGCCCTACGGTCGATACCTCACCGATAGCAAGGGGCGTAGCCTGTATCTGTTCGAGCAGGATAAACAAGGTGGCACGATGAGCACCTGTGTCGATGCCTGCGCCAACACCTGGCCTCCCTACACCGTCACCGGCGACCCCACCGTCGGCAAGGGTGTGGTTTCGTCCAAGCTCGGCACCATCGAACGCGAGGACGATATCAGGCAAGTCACCTACGCCGGCTGGCCGTTGTATTACTTCAGTGGTGATGATCGGCCCGGCGATGCACTCGGTCAGGATGTCGAACACCTCGGCGGCGAGTGGTACCTGATCACGCCCAAGGGTGAAAAAGTCGTCCATGGCGAACGCAGCGAAGCGCCCGACATTGGCGATACCGGGATCGAGAATCCTTCAGGCGTCAGCCAGTAGCGCGTTGCCGGCGAATAAGCGAGACCATGTTGCCCCAGGCAAGTCTTTCGTCTGCTAACATTGCTCGTTTGGCCGATGGCTCATGCCGTCGTTCGCTCCGTGTATTCCAGCGAGTGTCCTGTCGATGTCGATGCTTCGAGGTTTTTTGCTCCTCATACTGTTCTTGCTGGTGGGCGAATCGCTCTCCTTCATGCTCGATTGGCCAATCAGCGGCAGCGTGATCGGCATGATAACGCTGACTACCTGGTTGATGCTGCGCGGTCATGTCAGCCAGGATCTCGTCGCCGCCAGCCAACCGTTGATCGCCTTTTTGACCATGCTGATCATGCCCGGCGTGGTTGGCGTGTTCTTTCTCGGCGCACAGCTCGCCGGGCAGTGGCTGGCCATCGCCATCAGCCTGATCGTCGGTACGCTGCTCAGCGTACTGACCACGCTACTCTTGATGAACCGCTTCACCCGCGCCGTAAGCGAGAGCGAGTCGCATGACTGACCTCGCCCTGCGTTGGCAAACGCTGCCCGCCCACCTGGCCGACACGCCGCTATTATCGACCGCTTTGACGCTGTTCGCCTTCATGCTCGGCGCCCGACTGTTTCAAGTCATCAAGCAGCCCGGCTGGTGCCCGCCGATCCTGATCGCCAGTAGCTTGCTGGCGCTGTTGATCTGGGTGCTACCGATCGGCTATCAGGACTATTACCAAGGCGCCGCCTGGCTGATGCTGCTGCTCGGGCCTGCCACGGTGGCGCTGGGCGTTCCCCTGTATCAGCAATTTCACCATATTCGCGCGTTGTGGCGCCCGGTGCTCATCACCCTGCCACCGGCAGCGATGCTGGCGGCGGCGTATTCGGTAGCATTGGCCTGGTGGCTGGGCGCCTCACCCAACGTCGTTGCATCGCTGGCCCCCAAATCGGTCACCGCACCCATCGCACTCGGCATCACCGAGCAGATCGGTGGCTCGGCCTCGCTGATGATGGGCGGGTTACTGATCACTGGCGTGGTTGCGACCCTCGCCATTAGTCTGCTTGCCCCGCGACTCGGCGTGACCGATGAACGGGTGATCGGTTTCACGTTAGGCGTCAACGGCCATGCCATCGGTACCGTGCGAGCCTTCGAGATCAGTGCCGCCGCCGGTGCCTTCGCCTCGCTGGGCATGGGGCTGACCGGCATCTTCACGGCGATTTTCCTGCCAATTGCCTGGCAGCTGTTGGCATTCCCCATGCCCTGAAAAACGAGGATGGGTACTTCGCCAAGGACAATCTCTGGATCACACTCAAGAAATGGTATTTTTACGGTATTATCATCATCTGGTTCTAAAAAAATGGCCTAAACTAAGTACTTTTACTACATGACTTGGCGAATCTAGCACTGCACTCAGTCCACCCACTACACGGAGCCCTCATGCCACGCCCTGCCCCCGAGATTCTCGCCTTCGGCGAAGCCATGACGCTGTTCGTCGCCGAAACGACCGGCGACCTAGCCGATGTCCAGCGCTTCGAGCGTCGTATCGCCGGCGCCGACACCAACGTCGCCATCGGCCTGGCGCGACTGGGCTTCCATGTCGGCTGGTTGAGCCGGGTCGGCGCGGATAGCTTCGGTCGTTATATCCAACGCACGCTCGAAGCCGAAGGCATCGATTGCCGGCACCTGCAACGTGACGAGCAACATCCCACCGGGCTGGTGTTCAAGGCGCGTGCCGAGCGCGGTGAAGACCCGCATGTGGAGTACATACGGCGTGGCAGCGCGGCCAGCCATTTATGCCCGGAAGATGCCGCCGACGTCGATTTCGGCGCCGCGCGTCACCTGCACGCCACCGGCATTCCTCCGGCGCTTTCCGCCAGTGCCCGTGAGTTGTCATTGCATATGCTCGAACGCGCCAGGGGCGCCGGGGCCAGCGTCTCGTTCGACACCAACCTGCGCCCCAGCCTGTGGCAGAGCGAACGGGTCATGTGCGAGACCATCAACGCCCTGGCCGCCAAGGCCGACTGGGTGTTGCCCGGGCTCGCCGAAGGCCAGCGCCTGACCGGCCTGGAAACGGCGCATGACATCGCTGGCTTCTATCTCGATCAGGGCGCCCAGGCGGTGATCATCAAGCTTGGCCCGGAAGGCAGCTATTACCGCAGCCAGGCGGAAAGCTTTACCGTGGACGGTTTCAGGGTCAGCGAGGTAGTCGATACCGTCGGCGCCGGCGACGGCTTCGCGGTGGGCGTGGTCAGCGCGCTGCTCGATGGCTTGTCGCCACGCGCCGCGGTACGTCGCGGCAATCTGATCGGCGCCCAGGCGGTGCAGGTACTCGGCGACATGGAAGGCTTGCCCAGCCGGGAACATCTGAACGCGCTCGAAGCCGCTCTACCATCGCTGGACTGAGCCACATCAACCGGGAGTTTCATGCATGACCAAGCGTATCGTCGCCTTTCGCCGCCTGAACGAACGCCACCTCGCCGAGTTGCGCGAGCAGTTCCACGTCGACTACTTCCCCGAGCTCGCTTGCGTCGACGATCCGGGCTTTCGCGAAGCGCTGGCCGAGGCCCATGGGCTGATCGGCACCAGCGTGAAGATCACCCCGGAGCTACTCGACAAAGCCCCCCACCTGGAAGCCATCGCCACCATTTCGGTGGGCTACGACAATTACCCCGTCGACGAGTTGACCCGTCGCAACATCCTGCTGTGCAACACGCCGGACGTACTCACCGAGACCACCGCCGACACCGGCTTCGCATTGATCATGGCCACGGCCCGCCGGGTGGTGGAGCTGGCCGAGTTCGTCAAGCGCGGCGACTGGCGCGAGAGCATCGGCGCGGCCCATTACGGCAGCGACGTGCACGGCAAGACGCTGGGCATGGTCGGCTTCGGGCGTATCGGCGCCGCCGTGGCGCGGCGTGGCGCGCTGGGCTTCAACATGCGCGTACTGTATTCCAACGCCTCGCCCAAGCCGGAGCTTGAGGCCGAGCTCGGCGCACGGCGCTGCGAACTCGACGAGCTGCTCGGCGAGGCCGATTTCGTCTGCGTGACGGTACCCTTGACACCTGAAACCACGCATCTGTTCGGTGCCATGCAGTTCGCGCGCATAAAGCAGGACGCCATCTTCATCAATATCGCTCGCGGCAAGGTGGTCGATGAGCCGGCGCTGATCGCGGCACTCGAGACCGGACAGATACGCGGCGCCGGGCTCGATGTGTTCGAAAACGAACCGCTGCGCGCCGACTCACCATTATTGCGCCTCCCCAGCGTGGTGGCCCTGCCGCATATCGGCTCGGCGACCCATGAAACACGCACCGCCATGGCTCAACGTGCAGTGGACAACATCACCCTGGCCCTGAATGGTGAGCGGCCGATCAGCCTGGTAAACGATCAAGCGTGGAAACAGCGGACCTGAAAATCTCCCGGGATTGCGCTACAGTTAAAAAACAGTGTTCAATAAGTGTGTAAATTCACGCTCAATGCTGGGCTCTTCTTGCCGATAACTGTAACAATAGCGCCGCAAGTCCCGGTTGGCCGAAAGAGATTTTCATCATGTCGCAGCTCTGTCTGCTTTTCGATTGTGATGGCACCTTGGTAGATAGCGAACCTTTGTTGGCCGAAGTGATGGCCGACACCCTGACTCGCGCCGGCTTGCCTTTTGCCGCTCGCGAGTACATGGAACGCTTTCGTGGCGTACGCTTCATGAATATCGTCGCCGAGCTCGAGCGACGCCATGGGGCGCTGACCGACGCGGTGCGCGACGCCGCCGAGATCGAAATGCGCCGCACCCTGGCCGAGCGCATGCTGCGCGAACTGCAACCCATCCCCAACGTGCGCGATACCCTGGAGACGCTGGGCGCCTATCCGCGCTGCGTCGCCTCCAACGGCCCCGAGCACAAGATTCGTACCGCGCTGGACAGCACCGGCCTGCGTCCCTTCTTCGACGATCGCCTGTTCAGCGGCTATACCCTGAACTCCTGGAAACCCGATCCCTGGCTGTTCCTGCACGCGGCACGCACCATGGGTTTCGCTCCCGAACATTGCGTGGTCATCGACGATGCCGCGGTCGGCGTCGCCGCCGGGCTCAAGGCCGGCATGCGCGTGGTGCATATCAATCGCTTCCCGGATGCCGAAACCACACCGAGCGGCGCCATCTGCATGACCGACATGAGTCAATTGCCGGGTATCGTCGCGCAGTTGGATCAGCTCGAAGCCATCGCCAGATAAGCCCTGGGTCGTTATCATCGACGCTCATGGTTTGCCGACAGGAATCGGACATGGCGTCCCTTCAAGATCAGCTTCGCGGTCTCGTGTATTCCACCGAACATGGTGAAACCTGCCCCGCCTGCCGCCGCCCCTTGGCCGACTGCGAATGCGCCGATCGTGCCGAAGCCGAGCGCCTTGCCGCGCTGGACGGCGTGGTGCGCATTCGGCGCGAGACCAGCGGTCGTAAAGGCAAGGGCGTGACCACCATCAGCGGCGTGCCGCTGGCCAGTGACGAGCTCAAGACGCTGGCCAAGACGCTCAAGAAGCGTTGCGGCACCGGTGGCGCGCTCAAGGACGGGATCATCGAGATTCAGGGCGATCACCGCGAGGTGCTCAAAAGCGAGCTGCAAGCGCGCGGCTATACGGTGAAACTCGCCGGAGGCTAGTCGTCAGCGCCAGGAGTCCTGCATGTCACCGCGCCATCATTCACGCAGTCGGTTTCTCGCATTCGCGCTGCTCGCCCTGGTGTCGATCGGCCTGAGCGCCTGCATGAGCGGCCCGCGCCTAGTCAGTCTCGACGCCACGGTCGTGCCCGCCGAGCCACTCGACCTGCCGCCCGGCGCGCAGCTGACCGTACGTCTGGAAGACGTTTCGCGGGCCGATGCCGGCGCCGAGATCATCGCCGAAAGCACCTACACTCGCCTCGGCCAGGGCCCCATTCCGGTGGTGCTGCGCTACACCGCCGGCGCTATCGATGCCGGGCATCGCTATGCGCTACGCGCACAGATTCGCGTCGCTGGCGAGCTGACCCACGCCTCTAACCGCCATGTCGCGGTACTGATCGGTGACGCCCCCGACGATGGCGTGGTCATCCCCATTGAGGGCGTACGTCGCTAGCAGGACTCGCCGCTTGAAAAGCCACCCTTGAAGCACCACGCTGAAAAACAGCATATGGAAAGCTCGGACGGTCAGTCTCGAGCGGCAGCCTCAAGGAGCGAACTCATGCAGACTCTGGATATCGCCGATACCGGTATCAGCGCATCGCGTATCGGTCTGGGCACCTGGGCTATCGGTGGTGCGATGTGGGGTGGCAGCGACGATGCCGAGGCCATCCGCACCATTCACGCGGCTCTGGATCGCGGAATCACCTTGATAGATACGGCCCCGGCCTACGGCTTCGGGCATTCCGAGGAAGTCGTCGGCAAGGCCATCGCCCAGCACGCTCAGCGCGACAAGCTGGTGCTGGCCACCAAGGTGGCGCTGGAATGGCAGGAAGGCGACAGCGGCGTGATACGCAGCGCATCGGCGGCGCGTATCGAGAAGGAAGTCGAGGATTCACTGCGCCGACTGGGCATCGACGCCATCGATCTCTATCAGGTTCACTGGCCCGACCCCAGGGTACCCATGGAGGAAACCGCGCGCAGCATGGAGCGGCTCTACCGCGATGGCAAGATCCGCGCCATCGGCGTCAGCAACTTCACCCCCGAGCAATGCGACGCGTTCCGCCAGGTGGCGCCCCTGCACAGCGTGCAGCCGCCACTCAACCTGTTCGAGCGCGAGGCCGAGCGCGACATCATCCCCTATGCCAAGCGCGAAGGACTGGCCATGCTCACCTACGGCGCGCTGTGCCGTGGCCTGCTGACCGGCAAGCTCAAGGCCGATTCGCACTTCAACGGCGACGACCTGCGCAACGTCGATCCCAAGTTCCAGCAGCCCCGCTTCGATCAGTACCTGAGCGCGGTCGACGCCCTGGATCGCTTCGCCCGCGAGCGCCATGGCAAGGATGTCCTGTCACTGGCGATACGCTGGCTGCTCGATCGCAATGCCAACGGCATCGCCCTGTGGGGCGCGCGGCGCCCGGCGCAGATGGAACCGATCGACAGCGCGCTGGGCTGGCAGCTTGGCGACGACGACATGGCCGAGGTCGACCGCATCGTCGACGAGCACGTAAGCGACCCCGTCGGCCCGGAGTTCATGGCCCCGCCAACGCGAGAATGAGGCGCGTCCTAGCAAAGCGACGCCGCCAGTGCTTCCAGGGTCGCGCCCGTCGGCGCCTCGAGCTTCAAGGCGTAAAGGTCGTCGGCGCGGGTGAGCCCGCGGTTCAGGCAGGCGATCGGCTTGGCGTCGCGCGCGGCCTGACGCACGAAGCGCAAGCCGGAATAGACCATCAGCGACGTTCCCACCACCAGCAACGCATCGGCCTCTTGCAACGCCGCGAAGGCCGCTGCGACTCGCGAAGGCGGCACGTTGTCACCGAAAAACACCACGTCGGGCTTGAGGATGCCATCGCCGCAGCGGGCACAGTCGTTGACCCGGAAGCGCGAAAAATCCAGGCCGTCGAGATCGGCATCGCCGTCCGGACCGACGGCGGCCTTTACGCCATGCCAATCGGGATTGCAGCGTGCCAGCTCGGCATGCAGGTCGTGGCGCATGCGCAGCGCATCACACCCCATGCAACGCACCATCTCGGCGCGCCCGTGCAGGTCGATCACGCGCTTCGAGCCGGCGCGCTGATGCAGGCCATCGACGTTCTGGGTAATCACCGCCGACACATGACCCAACGCTTCGAGACGCGCCAGGGCGCGGTGCGCCGGCCCCGGCCGTGCCGCTTCGATGGCCCGAAAGCCGATCAGGCTGCGCGCCCAGTAGCGCTGACGTGTCGCCAGGCTGGTCATGAAGTGCTGGTGCTGTACCGGCGGCGGCCGCTTCCAGGCGCCACGAACGTCGCGATAATCGGGAATGCCGCATTCGGTGCTGACGCCGGCGCCGCTCAACACCACAAGCCTGGGATGGCGCCGCACGAATGCGACCAGCGCATCCAGGCCGGCGGCCACCGACACCCCAACGGGTTCATTCGCTACGTTAGCGGTCATCATGCCTCTATGACTCTTCAACATCCTGAATTGTGCCGAGATGGCATTATCAACACTAAGTATTAGGGAAGCGCTGAATAAATCGACGAACCGGATGAAGCGAAAGGCGCACGGAGCACAAAAGGCGAGACATAACATGTGGTTAGGCGAGCCTTTGAGTACCGCGCAACGCAGCGATTCGCCGGTGCAGACATTTATTCGGTGTTTCCTTAGGTTAGCATCGCATTCATGACGCACACTGGGCCAATGGCGCATGGCCCACGACGACACCCTTGGCTAGAATAAGCCTTTCTTGAACTACCGAGAGCGATGCCTGCGATGGCCTGGCTAGAGTACCTGTTACCGCTGATCTTCCTGGCCCCGCTTGGGGCCACCGCGGTCGTTGTACTGGCCCTGCGCAACCTGCATGATGCCCGCGTTCGCTCGCCGTTCGACGCCCATACGCTGCGCGAGCCCGGCCAGGCATTGCGCGATCGTCTCGACCGCGCCTTCTCCAGTCTGTTCCTCAACGGTGCGTTGGGTCCCATCGTGGTTCTTGCGCCGCTGGTCTACGGCATGGGCCGCATGCTGTTTTCGTATCATCAGAACTGGCTGGAATGGGCGATCTACGGCCTATTGTGTTCGGGTCTGGTGCTGCTGTTCTGTTTCCTGTTGATGCGCGATTTCCAGCGTATCACGCGTCTCAAGCTGGGGTTGGCCTGCGAACTGGCGGTCGGCCAGGAGCTCGAGCGGCTGATTCACCCCGAGGCACACCCCTATTTCGTCTTTCACGACATTCCCAGCGACACCTTCACCATCGATCACGTGGCGGTAACTCCCTATGGCGTGTTCGTCATCGAGACGCGGGCGCGCACTCATCCGCTGGATGCCAACGGTAACCCCCAGCGCATCGTGGCCGTGGAACGCGAGCGCCTGCGCTTTCCCGGCTGGAGCGAGCGCCAGCCGTTGCGCAAGACCCGCCAGGCCAGCGGCTGGATGCGCCAGTGGTTGGGTCGCGAATGCGGCGTGGAAGTGCCGGTGCGCGGGGTGCTGGTACTGCCCGGCTGGGAGATCGACCTGGAGCATCCGCCCAGCGACCTGCTGATAGTCAATGGCGAAGGTCTCGCCAAGCTGCTCGCCGAGTCACGTCTCGGCAAATTCGACGATGCCGCGCACGATCGGGTCACCCACGCGCTGACCCGGCGCGCGGCGTTGCTCGACGGCCGCCGCCGCGAGCGCCCCTCGATATAGCCTATTGTGCGGCGACCAGGTGTACGCGCGTCGCACAACGCCCACGCCGCAGCGCCGTCAGGCTGGCCGAATCGGGAAAGTCCTCCACCTGCTCGGCATCGATACCGATGCGCACCTCGGTCAGCACACGATTGCCGCGCCCGCCGCACTTCAGGCTGAGCGCGCGCCCCGTGCCGTCGCCGAAGGCCGCCTCGAAGGCATCGATCAGCGCGTTGCGAGTCACCTCGTCACCCTGGTGGATCATTAGGAAATCGACGAAGGCGCTGGCGTTGACCGCTTCGAGCAGTTCCAGCGCAGTGGAAAAATACGCCTCGGCGGGCAACGCCAGGCAGGCGGCATGCTTGGCGTACTCGTAACGATCGAGGCAACTCGCTCGCCCCGGCATGGCGTTATCCAGCCTGTCGTCGAATGGCTCGGGAAAGTCGAAGGGCGCATGCGCGCGACAGAAACTGCCATCGGCACGCGGCTCATCGAGAAAACAGCCCTGCGACCACCAGCGCTGACGTGTCACGCCGCGCTCGGCGAATCGCTCGGGCAACGAGGGCCACAGGCCGTGCAGCACGAACCCCTGCGCCGCGCCTTCGCGCAGCGACGCCTCGCGACATTCCCGGGGCGGCTCGCGGCGCGTCTCGCAAAAACCGGCATGCCAAGTCAGCGCCAAGGTGTAGTGATCGAAGCCCTCGGCATCGAGCTCAGCTTGGGGCGTTGTATCGGCGGAGATGGGAATGGCAGCGATGCACAGCCATGTCACGAACAGCCAGCCAATACCGCGATACGCCAACAGTCGACCAACACTTCGCAACACACCATCTCCCCCGCTTTTAGCTTTATGCAATCAATCCGCCCTGAGTCGCCCACCCATCTCCTGGGCCAGATCGACCGCGTAGTGGTCGGTCATGCCGCCGATAAAATCGAGCATGCGCCGGTAACTGTCGTAGAGCGTCCATGACGGGCGCGGGGTATTCTCGCCAATCAGCGCCAGCACGCGCTGGTGCTTGAACGTCGAACGCCCCTGGTAATGCAGTTCATGGGCGGCGCCGATAAAGGCTTCGAGCAGAATGCCCAGCGTCGTGTAGGCGCCAATCTCCAGCTTGGCCTTGCGCTCATTCTGGAAGATACGCTCGCGGGCCAACTGCTTGGCGGCGCTCACCCCCCAACCGAGATCGGGATGGCATAGTTCAAGCAGATCGTCCTGCAACGCGCCATTGAGCAATTCGCTTTCATGCTGGACGAATACCGCGCCGACGTCGTTGACCGCGCGTTCCATCGCCGCCCCACGCAGCGCGGCGATACGCCGTCGCTGCGACACGCCTTCGCGCTGCATCAGTGAATATTCCTCGGGCTCGCCGCCGGCAATCTGGATCAGCACGTCGGCGACCTCCTCATAGCGCAGGATGCCCATTTCCAGGCCATCCTCGAGATCGAGCAGCGCGTAGCAGATATCGTCGGCGGCCTCGACCAGATAAGCCAACGGGTGCCGGCACCAGACCCAGTCGCCACGCGAACGCAGCCCCAGGCGCTCGGTCACCGCGGCGAGCAGATGTGTTTCCGACTGATAACACCCGAACTTGCCGGCACTACCGCCGTGCTCCACCGTCCATGGATACTTGAGCAGCGTGCCCAGCGTCGCCGCCGTCAGGCGCATGCCACCCTTGAACTGGTTGTACTCGATCTGGGTGACGATACGAAAACCCTGGGCGTTGCCCTCGTAGGTCAGCAGGTCGGCGCGCTCGGTAGCGGACAGCCCATCGAGCAGCCCGCTGCCGTCATTCTCGGCGCGCTTGAACCAGTCGCGAATGGCGTATTCACCGGCATGGCCGAACGGCGGGTTGCCGATATCGTGGCCCAGGCAGGCGGCCTGGACGATCACCCCGAGATCCGCCGGGGTGATCCAGCTCGGCAGCCGCTCGCGCAGACCCTCGCCGACAATCATCCCCAGGCTGCGGCCCACGCAGCCCACCTCCAGCGAATGCGTCAGTCGGGTGTGGATATGGTCGTTGTCGGTGAGCGGATGCACCTGGGTCTTGCGTCCCAGGCGCCGGAACGACCCGGCAAAGACGATCCGGTCATGATCCTTGTGGAACGGGCTACGGCCGACCTCGTCGCGCGCGGCGCGCGGCTTGTCGTTGAGCCGGTGAGGGTCGAGCAGCCGCTCCCAATGCATCTGTGTCATTACGCTCTCCTGGGGACAAGCCGCGATCTTGCATCATCCCGCTACGCTACCAGACGGCCGCGACACAATCGCCTGTCTTTCACGCTGAGTCGCCAAGTGGGGCTTTTTGCAACAACTGCATGTAATAAATGACGTCAATCCGTGTAGGAGATTGACTACAAACACCTGTAGGAAAAAAGCCATGCCAAAAGTCTAGATTCGTAATTTTCAGCTTGAGTGCAATTTTTTCCGTTGCATTTTCATATACCTAATCAACAGCTTTTCACAAATCCGTCTCTCGTGTCTTAAAACACTTGTTTGCCTACGGGCTATTCCCGGCCCCGCGCGCAGTGATACATATCCCGCCCACACAACGAGAGCGCTTCGTCATTCGTTCTCGACGCCAAGGACACGCCACGCGATTGACCAGCCTACTGGTCGATCTTTTGCGCTTGTTAATTCAACGATCCCGCCGACGTAGACGTGGGGTTCGAATCGCACGCCAGGGGGCCAAACATGGCAAAGGAAGGAACGGTTGCGCCGAAAGAGCGCATCAACATCAAGTACGTGCCGGCCACCGGCGATCAACAGGCCGAAACCGAGCTACCGCTGAAACTGCTGATCGTCGGTGACTTCAAGGGCAGCGAGGAGGCCGCCCCGATCGAGGAGCGTGAAGCGGTCTCCATCGACAGGAACAACTTTCATTCGGTGATGCGCGAGGCTGGCCTGACCCTGCAATCCGCCGTGCCCAACCGCCTGGAAGATCGCGCGGAAGGCGGCGAGACGCCCAGCGACATCGCCGTCAATCTCGAATTCAAGTCACTCGCCGACTTCGAGCCCGACAGCGTGGCGCGCCAGGTTCCGGCGTTGCGCCAACTGGTCGAGCTGCGCGAGGCACTGGTGGCGCTGAAAGGCCCGCTAGGCAATGTCCCCGCCTTTCGCGAGCGGCTACAGAAGCTGCTCGAGAATGACGACGCCCGCAACCAGTTGCTGGCCGAACTGGAAGGTCTCGACACGCCCGACGAGCGCACCTGATCACTGCCCACGCAACGCAATCGAGGCATAGCGTATGACCGATACGACACAACAACGCGACCAATCCAGCGAAACGCTGGAGGAACAATCCCTGCTCGACCAGGTAATGGCGCAGACGCGCATCACACCGAGCGATGACGGCTACGATATCGCCAAGCACGGTGTCGCCGCGTTCATCGGCGAACTGCTGAAGAGCGATCAGGGCTCGCCCAAGGTCAACAAGGGCGTGGTCGATCGCATGATCGTCGAACTCGACCGCAAGATCGGCGCGCAGGTCGACAGCGTCCTCCACGACCGGGAATTCCAGAAGATCGAGGCCTCCTGGCGCGGCCTGAAGCTACTGGTTGATCGCACCGACTTCCGTGAAAACATCAAGTTCGACCTGCTGCATGCCACCAAGGGAGAACTGCTCGAGGACTTCGAGTTCGCTTCCGAGCTCAGCCAGAGTGGCCTGTACAAGCATGTGTATAACGCCGGCTACGGCCAGTTCGGCGGCGAGCCGGTCGGCGGCATCATCGGCAATTACGACTTCTCGCCATCGACACCGGACATGAAGCTGCTGCAATACACTGCGGCGATCGGCGCGATGGCCCATGCGCCGTTCCTGTCGTCGGTCGCGCCGTCGTTCTTCGGCGTCGACAACTTCCAGGAACTGCCGAATATCAAGGACTTCAAGGCCATCTTCGAAGGCCCGAAGTACACCCGCTGGCGCAGCCTGCGCGAATCGGAAGACGCCCGCTACCTGGGCCTGACCGCGCCACGCTTCCTGCTGCGCATGCCCTACGATCCGGTCGAGAATCCGGTCAAGAGCTTCAACTACCGTGAAACGGTCAGCGAAGACCACGACCACTATCTATGGGGCAACACCGCCTACCTGCTCGCCGAGCGTCTCACCGACAGCTTCGCCAAGTACCGCTGGTGTCCTAACATCATCGGCCCGCAAAGCGGCGGCGCGGTAGAGAACCTGCCGGTTCACGTCTACGAAGCGCTCGGCCAGTTGCAGGCCAAGATTCCCACCGAAGTGCTGATCACCGACCGGCGCGAGTTCGAGATGGCCGAGGAAGGCTTCATCTCGCTGACCATGCGCAAGGGCAGCGACAACGCCGCATTCTTCTCGGCCAACTCGGTGCAAAAACCGAAGAAATTCCCCAATACGCCGGAAGGGCGCAACGCCGAGACCAACTTCAAGCTTGGCACGCAGTTGCCCTACATGTTCGTCATCAACCGCCTGGCGCATTACATCAAGGTTTTGCAGCGCGAGCAGATCGGCTCATGGAAGGAGCGCCAGGATCTCGAGCGCGAGCTCAACACCTGGATTCGCCAGTACGTCGCCGACCAGGAGAACCCACCCGCCGAGGTGCGCAGCCGTCGCCCGCTGCGTGCCGCCTCGATCCAGGTTTCGGATGTCGAGGGCGATCCGGGCTGGTATCAGGTGTCGATGGCGGTGCGCCCGCACTTCAAATACATGGGCGCCAACTTCGAGTTGTCGCTGGTCGGCCGACTCGACAAGGAATGAGCGGGGTGAGCCGTCATGCGTGAGCACGCCGCGGAGTTGACCGGTGTTCGCCTGTTCGAGCGCCTGACGACGCCCGAGCACGAAACGCCGAGCGAGCAACGCGAGCGACTGGCCGCGACGCTGGAGTCGATCAAGCGCCATCTCGTCGACCTGCTCAACAGCCATCCGGGGCACAGCGAATGCGCCCCGGAGCTGGGCCTTTTGGACTTCAACGACGCCACCAGCGGCGTGCTCGACCTGGAGCTCAATATCCAGCGCGCGATCCGCCAGTGCATCGAGCGTTTCGAACCACGCGTCTGCCGGGTGAGGGTCGAATCGTTGCCCGACCCCAACGACCCGTTGCAATTGCACTTCCATGTGCATGCCACCTTGGCGCTGGGGCGCGAGCGGACCCAAACCACCATCGACCTGCTGCTCAACGACAAGCGCTATCAGTGTCTGAACTGAGCCGTGCTTGAAACCGAGCAACGCCGAATCGAGGCCTGAATGCTGAACCGCTACTACCGGGACGAGCTCAACTTCCTGAAACGTCAGGGCCGGGAATTTGCCGAAGGCAATCCCGGCTTGAGCCGTTTCCTATCGGAGCGCAGTACCGACCCGGATGTCGAGCGGCTGCTCGAAGGCTTCGCCTTTCTCACCGGGCGCCTGCGTGAAAAGGTCGAGGACGAGTTCCCGGAACTCACCCATTCGCTGATCGGCATGCTGTGGCCCAATTATCTGCGCCCGGTACCCAGCATGACGGTGATGCAATTCACGCCCAAGTGGCACGCATTGAGCGCGACCCAATGCATCGCACGCGGCACCGCGGTTTTCAGCCCGCCGGTGGATGGCACCGTGTGCCGTTTTCGCACCTGCCATGACGTCGCGCTGCACCCGCTCGAACACGCCGGTGTCGAGGCCCAGCACTCGCGCGAGGCCTCGATCGTCGAACTCGATCTCGACGTGCACAGCGACCAGGCGCTCGACACGCTGGGCATCGACGACCTGCGCGTGCACCTGGGTGGCGACGGTTACACCGCGCGCACCCTGTATCTGTGGCTCAATCACTATCTGGCGCGCGTCGAACTGGACATCGATGGCGAGCGCCAGCGCCTGCCCAGGGGTTGCCTGCGCCCGGTCGGCTTCGCCGAGAGCCAGGGTCTGTTGCCCTACCCGCGCAACGCCTATCAGGGCTACCGGATTCTTCAGGAATACCTGAGCTTTCCCGAGGCCTTCCAGTTTTTCGATATCGCCGAACTGGGCCGGCGCCTGCCGGCTCGGCCAGGGCGCCGGCTCACCCTGCGCCTGGTGTTTTCCCGCACTCTGCCGGCCGATGCCAAGATCCGCGACGAGCATCTCTCGCTGTATTGCACCCCGGCGATCAACCTGTTCGAACACGACGCCGATCCCATCGATCTCAACGGCGAGCGCAGCGAATACCGGCTGCGGCCGAGCAGTCGCCGTCCGGCGCACTATGAGGTGTTCAGTGTCGACAGGGTTTCCGGCTGGCTCGAGAACGAGTCGGGCAAGACCAGTGGCGAGCCGCGCGATTACGTGCCCTTCGAGAGCTTTCAGCACCAGATCGAGCGCGACCGTGAGCGCAAGGCACTCTATTACCGGGTACGCGCCCGCGAGAGTCTGCGCAACGACGGCTTCGATCACGATATCGCCTTCGTGCGCGGCGACGAGCAAGCCTGCCTGGGATTGAACGAAACGCTGTCGCTGAAGCTGACCTGCTCCAATCGCGAGTTGCCCGAACGGCTTACCGTTGGCGATATCCACGTGCCCAGCGAAGACAGCCCGGCCTTCGCCGACTTTCGCAACATCACCCGGCCAACGCCGGCGTTGCGCCCGACGCTGGATGGCAGCCTGTTGTGGACACTGATCTCCAATCTGTCGCTGAACTACCTGTCGCTGCTCGATCGCGACGCGCTGTGCTCGGTACTGCGTGCCTACGATTTCCGCGCCCTGGTCGACCGCCAGGCCGAGCGGGTCTCGCAACTCCGCCTGGGTGGCATCCTGGATATCCAGACGCAACCCATCGATCGTTTGCATCGCGGCCTGCCGGTGCGCGGGCTGCGTTCGGTGTTGACCCTGGACCAGGACGCCTTCGGCGACGAGGGCGGGCTATACCTGTTCGGCAGTGTGCTGGCGCGCTTCTTCTCGCTTTACGCCAGCATCAACTCGTTTCACGAACTTCACGTTATCAACCGTCATAACCGCGAGCGCTACACATGGACCTCTCAGCCGGGCCAGCAGCCCCTGATGTAGCGCTTGCGCCCTTGATCGACGGGGCACGGCGCTACGAATTCTTCCAGTTGGTGGACCTGATCCACCGCCATCACGACGACGATATCGAACGCGGCGGCGATGGTGACGCGCGCATCCGCTTTCGCGCCTCGCCGTCGCTGGGTTTTCCCGGCAGTGATGTGACGTCACTCGTTGCGCCGCACCCCAATGCCTACGAGCTGGAGGTCAGCTTTCTCGGCTTGCAGGGCGCCCAGTCGCCGCTGCCCGGCTACTACATCGAGGCAGTCGCGCATGGCGCCGCTCACCGCGAGGGCGTTAGCGGCGATTTTTTCGACTTCTTCAACCATCGCCTGCTGACCCTGCTCTACCGAGGCTGGCGCAAGTACCGCCACTACGTGCGCCATCAGGACGGCGCGCGCGACGGCTTTTCCGCCACGGTATTCGCGCTGGTCGGCCTGGCCGACGCCGACTTGCGCGGCGAAACGCCCATCGACTGGAGCAAGATGCTGGCCTACGCCGGCCTGCTCGCCGGGCGTTCGCGCTCACCGCAGGTGGTCGAGGGGATCATCGGCCACTGCTTCGATCTTGGCGAAGTGGCCATCGAGGAGTGGGTCAAACGCTGGGTCGATATTCCCGAGGATCAGCGCAGCCGCGCCGGGCTCTCCAACATGTCGCTGGGCGGTGACGTCATCGCCGGCGAGCGGGTCGCCGATATCGGCGGCAAGTTCGTGTTGTGTCTCGGCGGGCTGAGCCTGGCGCGCTTTCGCGACTTCCTGCCCGACGGCTGCGAACACGCGCCGCTGCGCACCCTGGTCGATTTCGTGTTGCGCGAACCGCTGGCCTACGACCTCGAACTCGAGCTGCTGCCCAGCGAGGTACGCCCCATGCGTCTCGGCGACGGCGATAGCTGTCAGTTGGGCTGGACCACCTTCGTCAACCCCGGCGATGCTCCGCGACGCCGCCGGGTGCGCATACAGATGACCCGCTAATGCCTGAGTACGGAGCGCACATGCAGGAAACGCCTGCCTACCACGCCATCACCCTGGTGGTCACCAACGGCGAACGCCTCGCCGGACGCTCGACCAGTAGCTACGTCTTTTACGAACAGGGCGGCACGCTGGGCAGCGACGGCAGCGACGATTGGCTGTTGCAGGACCCGGACAGCCGGGTTCAGTCCCATCACGCGGAAATTCGCCGGCTCGACGGGCGTTTCTGCCTGATCGATCGCAGTGGCCATACCTTTATCAACCACGCCACGTTGCCGATCGGTCGCGCGCGGCGCGTGGCCTTGCGCGATGGCGATGAACTCGGCATCGGCGGCTACCGGCTGCGCGTGCATCACGGCGACCGTCAGGCGCTACAGCCCGGTGCCCAGCCACTCGATGCACTGATCGACGAAGAACACGAAGGCCTGGACACCCGCGAACTGCCATTCCCGCAGGCGGTGGATGCCGCGACCCAGCGCGATGATCCACTAGACGCCCTCGGCGAAGCCATGCCCGGCGCCAGCCAGCAGGACCCGCTGACCGCGCTCGATCATCCCAACGGGTTCACGGAGCGCGAAGCGGATACCTCGCTCATCGACACCCCCGCGTCGAGCGCCGATTACGGCATCGGCAACGATTTACAGGACCGGCGCCAGAGTGCGATGCGTTTGCCGGCGATTCGACCCCATGAGGAAGGCGATATGGACGAAAGATTACTCAACGATCTGGAACGCTCGGTCGGCGAGCAACTCGAGGACCGCTGGCAGGAACCCACCGCCACGGCGGCCGGCCATGTCGGCGCCGATCCGCTGATGCGTTCGCTTGGTGGCGAGTTGCGCTTTCACAACAGCGAAGAGCAGCAGGCTTTTCTCGAGGAAGCGGGCAGCACTTTGCGTGCCGCCATCGATGGCCTGTTGAACCTGCACCAGAGTCAGGACAACGCACGCTACCCGCTGCGTGACCGGCGCCTGCAGCCGATCGAGGACAACCCGCTGCGCCTCGAACAGAGCTACACCGAAACCGTCAACACACTGTTCTCGGCCCAGCGCAGCCCGGTGCATCTATCGGCTCCGGCGGCGATCAGTGAATGCCTCGGTCATCAGCGCCAGCACCAGGCCGCCATCGAGGAAGCGATCGGCCAGGCACTCAGCTCGATTCTCGATGCCTTCGCCCCCGACGCATTGCTCAAGCGTTTTCACGCCTATCGCCGGGTCAGCCAGTTGCCCGATGACGAAAACGGCTGGGCCTGGGAAATGTATCGCCACTACTACCAGGAATTGAACTCGGGCCGTCAGCGCGGCTTCGAGAAGCTGTTCTGGGAAGTCTTCGAACAAGCCTATGACGGTTCGGTGCGCCGCCAGCAGCGGGAGGGCGCATGAGCCGCAGATTACTGATCGTGATGCTGACGCTGCTATTGGGAAGTTGCAGCACCGCCTACCAGGCGGCCAGCAAATCGGCGCAGGTGATGTGGGACCCATCGATTCCGGTGGGTTATCCCGAGGATCGCCCCACCCGCGTCGACCTGTCGATGGTCGCCGAACGCAACATCAACCCCAACTACCTCGGCATCGGCACGCCGCTGGCCTTCCAGATCCTGCAACTCAAGGATGACTCGATGCTGATGGCCGCCAGCTTCGCCGAACTCGAGAAGGATCTCGAGGAGACGCTGGGCACCAACTACCTGGCCCACGATGACTTCACCCTGCTGCCGGGGCAATTCAAGTTCTACGAGCCCTTCGAGATTCACGAGGATACCCGCTATATCGGCATCATCGCGCTCTACGCCCGACCCGACATGGCGCAGTGGAAGAAAGTCGTGCGCGTCGATGCACGTGGCCGCGATTACCACCTGCTGGTGCATCTGCGCGAACACGACGTGGAATTGAGGAACGAGAACTGATGGCCGGTCGCAATCGAGTGGTATGGAGCGAGGGGCTGTTCATCAAGCCCCAACACTTCCAACAACAACAACGCAGCCTGGAAGGGCTGATCGATGCGCGCTTGCAGGGTGTCAGCGGCTACCTGTACGGCTTTGCGTCGCTGGAATTGAATGCCGAGTTTCTGAGTTTCGGGCGCATCGCGCTGACTCGTGCCAGCGGTGTAATGCCCGATGGCACCGCCTTTCGTCTGCCCGAGGACGACGCCGAGCCGCAGCCGCTCGAGATCGACGATGCCGGGCTGACCAACCAGATCGTCTATCTGGGCCTGCCGCTGGCCACCGACGCGGTCGGCGAGGTGCGCTGGCCCGAGGACGACCTGCCCGCACGCTATCGGCTGACCACGCGCAGCGTTCGCGACCTGCACTCCCGCGATGGCGACGTCACCGACCTCGACGTCGCGCGGGTCGCCCCGCGCCTGCTGCTCGAACGCGACGACCGCAGCGCCTATGCCTGCCTGGCGCTGGCGCGCATCGTCGAACGCCGCCCGGATGGCAGCCTGGTGCTCGACGAGCAGTTCCTGCCGACGCTGCTCAATGTCCCGGCGGCTCCAGCCCTGCAGCGCTTCGTCGGCGAGATGACCGGGTTGATGCGCGAACGCGCGCGCAACATCGCCCAGCGCCTGGCCACGCCACACCAGACCGGTGTCGCCGACGTGTCCGATTTCATGCTGCTGCAGTTGCTCAACCGCGCTCATCCGCGTTTTCAGCATTTGTCGCGGCTCGGCAAGCTGCACCCCGAACGCCTCTTCGAGGCGATGCTCGAGTTGAGCAGCGAGCTGGTCACCTTCACCGACGAGTCGCGCCTGCCACCGGAATTTCCAGCCTACGATCACGATCGCCCCGAGCGTTCCTTCAAGCCGTTGATGCACAGCCTGCGTCAGTCGCTGTCGACGGTGCTCGAACCGCGCGCCCTGGCCATCCAGCTGCAGTCGCGGCGCTACGGGCTGCTCGTCGCGCCGCTGTCCGATGCCAGCCTGCTCGACGACGCCGACTTCATCCTCGCGGTACGCGCCGACATGCCGCTGGAGACGCTGCGCAAGCGTTTCGTGCAGCAGACCAAGGTCGCCAGCGTCGAACGCATCCGCGACCTCATCAGCCTGCAACTGCCCGGCGTGCCCTTGACCCAGTTGCCGGTGGCACCGCGCCAGTTGCCCTATCACGCCGGTTACAGCTACTTCCAGCTCGACCGTCAAAGCCAGGCCTGGAGCATGCTCGAAGGCGCCAGCGGCTTCGCCTTCCACGTGGCCGGCGAGTTTCCCGGCCTGGAAATGCAGTTCTGGGCGATCAGGAGTTGATCCATGCAAGACATCGCAATTCGTCATGAAGATCGCATCAACGAAGCCGGCCTGGATCGCCTGATCCATAGCCACGTCGAGCAACTCGACGCCGACGAGGATTACTGGTTTCACCTGCGCGGCCACAGCATCAACCCGCTGGTCGATGCCGCCAGTTCATTGCTCGGCATGGTCGTGCGGGTGCGTCAGCTCGAAGAGCTCAGCGAGATCGAGCGGCTCTATCGCCAGGTCGTCGATGAGATCGCCGCGATCGAGGTCGAACTCGCCGAGCAGGGTTACGACCGCCCCGCTCTGCTGGCTTATCGCTACGTGCTGTGTTCGTTCATCGACGAAGCGGTGATGGGCACGCCCTGGGGGCAACAGAGCGCCTGGGCCGAGCACTCGCTACTGACGCGCTTTCACAACGAGACCTGGGGTGGCGAGAAGGTGTTCTCGATTCTCTCCCGGCTACAGCAGGAGCCGCATCGCTACCGCGACATGCTGGCCTTCATCTACCTGTGCCTGTGTCTGGGTTTCGAGGGCCGTTACAAGGTCCTGCCGCATGGACGCGAGGAGTACGAACAGGTGGTTCGCGCACTCGGCGACCAGCTTGCCGCGCTGGGCGAGCCACCCGACGACAGCCTGACCACGCCACTCGACAACGTCGTCAGGGCCAGCCATCGCCGGCGTGACGGCCTGCCGGTGTGGGGCGTGTTCGCGCTGTTCGCCGCCGCCATGGCACTGACTTACACGGCACTCGCCTGGTCGCTCGATCAGCAGGCCGATGCCGTCATCGCCATTCTCGATCGGATACTTTAGGAGAGCTTGCATGCTCAGGGTAGAGCTTCCCGCGCTCATCGGCCGGCTTAACGCCATCGCCCGCCAGGGCCTCGAGCAGGCCGCCGGCCATTGCGCCGAGCAGCAGGCCCCCGAAATCGGTGTCGGGCACCTGCTGCTCGCGCTGCTCGACCAGCCGCTGTGCGACGTGCGCTGCCTGCTCGATGGCCAGGGCATCGAGGTCAACGAATTGCGCGCCGCCTTGAGCGACGACTGCGCGCCACCGCGCGACCTGACGGTAACCACGCCGAGCTTTTCGCCACTGCTCATCGAGTTGCTGCAGGATGCCTGGTTGCTGGCCTCGACCGAACTCGAGCACCTCCGCCTGCGCAGCGGGGTCATCCTCATCACCGCGCTACACAATGCATCGCGCTATCTGGGACCGCGCAGCGTTGCGCTGCTCGCCCCGCTCAACCGTGAGGGGCTGCGTCGCGATTTCAGCCGCCTGACCGTAGATTCCGCCGAGGCGCCCAGCCTCGCCGAAACACGCGAACCCGGCAGCGCAACGCAACGCGGCGTGGCCCAAGCCGATGGCGACAGTGCCCTGGCGCGCTTCGCCATCTCGCTGACCGAGCAGGCACGTGGCAACACGCTCGACCCGGTGCTGTGCCGCGATCCCGAGATCGATCAGATGCTCGACATCCTCGGTCGACGGCGCAAGAACAACCCGATCGTCATCGGCGATGCCGGGGTCGGCAAGAGCGCGGTGGTCGAGGGGCTGGCGGCGCGCATCGTCGCCGGCGAGGTGCCCGCCGCACTGGCCGATGTCGAGCTACTGGCACTGGATCTTGGCGCGCTGCAGGCCGGCGCCTCGGTGAAGGGCGAGTTCGAGAAGCGCCTCAAGGCGGTGATCGACGAAGTTCGCAATGCGCCGCGCCCGACGCTGCTGTTCATCGACGAGGCACATACCCTGATCGGCGCCGGCAACCAGGAAGGCGGCGCCGATGCCGCCAATCTGCTCAAGCCGGCGCTGGCGCGTGGCGAGTTGCGCACCATCGCCGCCACCACCTGGCGCGAGTACAAGAAATATTTCGAGAAGGACCCGGCGCTGTCGAGGCGCTTCCAACCGGTAGCGCTAGACGAGCCCAGCCCCGAGCAGGCACTAATGATCCTGCGCGGCCTGCGCGACGTCTACGAGCGCGCGCATGGTGTGTTGATCGGCGAAAGCGGCCTGCGCGCCGCCGCACAGCTTGCGGCGCGCTACCTGGCCGGACGCAAGCTCCCCGACAAGGCCATCGACGTCCTGGATACCGCCTGCGCGCGGCTCTCCCAGGCACTCGACACGCCACCGCGCCGGCTTAGCCACTTGCGCAGCGAGCATATCGCCGCCGACCGCGAACGCGCCCAGCTCGACCGCGAAGCGCTGCTCGGTCGCGCCGCCGATGCCCAGCGCGACGCCGAACTCGATGCGCGCCTGACGCGTACTGCCGCCGAACTCGAGACACTGGAAAGCGCCTGGCATGCCCAGCGCGAATGCGTCAACACGATTCTGTCGCTGCACAGGCAACTGCTCGGTGGCGCCGAGAATGGCCCGTCGCGCACCGCGCTGCACGCCGAGTTGCTCGCCTGCGAGGCCCGGCTCGAAGAACTGCAACGCGAATATACGCTGGTCGACGCCAGCGTCGAGGAGGCGCAGATCGCCCAGGTCATCGGCGACTGGACCGGCATACCGGTCGAGCGCATGACCAGCGACGAACTGATTCGCCTCACCGAACTGCCCGAGCACCTCACGCGCCTGGTACAGGGTCAGGACATCGCCATCGCGCGCCTGCATCGCCACCTGCTCACCGCGCGCGCCGACCTGCGCCGCCCCGGCCGCCCGCTGGGCGCTTTTCTGCTGGTCGGCCCGAGTGGCGTGGGCAAGACCGAGACCGTAGTGCAGATCGCCGAGCGCCTCTACGGCGGCCGTGCCTTCCTGACCACCATCAACATGTCCGAGTATCAGGAAAAACATAGCGTCTCGCGGCTGATCGGCTCGCCACCCGGCTATGTCGGCTTCGGCGAGGGTGGCCTGCTGACCGAGGCGATTCGCCAGCGACCCTATTCGGTGGTGCTGCTCGATGAAGTCGAGAAGGCGCACCCGGATGTACTCAACCTGTTCTATCAGGCCTTCGACAAGGGCGAGTTGGCCGACGGCGAGGGACGCCTGATCGATTGCCGCAACGTGGTGTTCTTCCTGACCTCGAATCTCGGTTATGAAGCCATCGTCGCCCACAGCGACGATCCCGAGGCGCTCGATGAGGCGCTGTATCCGCAACTCGCCGGCTTCTTCAAACCGGCGTTGCTGGCACGCATGGAAGTGGTGCCCTACTTGCCGCTGTCCAGCGAGACGCTGGCCTCGATCGTCACCGCCAAGCTTGACAGCCTCGCCGAACGCATCCGCAGCCGCCATCGCGGCGCCGAGGTCAGTCTCGGCGACGGGCTGGCCGAGGCCATCCGCGCACGCGCCACGCGCAGCGAGAACGGCGCGCGCATGCTCGAGTCGGTGATCGATGGCGAGTTGCTGCCGCCGGTTTCATTGGCACTGCTCGAACGCCTGTCGCGCGACGAACCGGTGAGCCGGGTGACGCTGGGCGTCGATGCCGACAGCGGCGCTTTCCGCGCGACGGTGGCCTGAGCCAATGAGTCTGGATGGTATGTCGATCGCGCTGGCCATGGTGGCAAGCCCTCAGGCACACGAGCTGCGTGCGCGTGGCTGTGGCGCCCTGCGCGACGCGCATGGACTGCCGTGGGTGCAGTGTCTGGCGCTCGACGATAGCGGTCGCTGGCTGACCCCGGATGAAGGCGAGGCGGCGCTGGCCTGCGACGACTTCCGCCATCCTTACGCGCACGCCATTCATCGCGGCAAGCCGGTTCGTCTAGGTCTCGGCGACGCCCGCTCGCGGCTGGACCATCCCGACTTCCAGGGCCACGTCTCTACCCTGCCCGGCCACCTGCAACTGGAGGTGCGCCCACTGCGGGCCGTGGACGGTGCACGCGAATGGCTTGGCGTGCTGGCCTTCGCCGCCAGCGAAACGACGCTTGGGGAGTTGCATGACGATCCTGGCTTCGCGCATTTTGAAACACTGCTGTGCCATCTCTGGGCGCGCCACAGCCGCCACCTCGATGAACGCCGCCAGCGGGCAAGGTTGAGCGATTCGCTGAGCAAGCTCAACGATGGCGCGCGCCGCGAGTCACTGAGCCGCAAGCTGGCCGACGACATTCTCGGCGAATCGGCGACCATCGTCTCGCTGCGTCAGCAGATCGTGCGTGCCGCCGAGACCTCGCTGGCGGTACTGGTACAGGGTGAAACCGGCAGTGGCAAGGACCTGGTGGCACATGCCCTGCACCGGCTTTCGGCGCGTGCCGGCGGACCTTTCGTGGCTCTCAACTGCGCGGCGATCCCCGAGACGCTGCTCGAATCCGAGTTGTTCGGCCATGCTCGCGGGGCGTTTTCGGGAGCCGACAAGGCGCGCACCGGGCTACTCGGCGAAGCCGATGGCGGCACGCTGTTTCTCGACGAGATCGGCGACATGCCGTTGGCCCTGCAGGCCAAGCTGCTGCGCGTACTGGAAAGCGGTCGCTACCGAGCGCTGGGCGAGAGCGAGGAGCGACGCTCGGACCTGCGCCTGGTGGCGGCGACCCACCAACCGCTACGCGAGCACATTCGCGACGGCCGCTTTCGCGCCGACCTTTTCTATCGCCTCAGCCAATTCCCATTGACGCTATCGGCACTCAGCGAGCGACGCGAGGACATCGCCATGCTCGCCGAGGCCTTCGTCGCCGATTTCTGCCGTCGCGAGGGCCGTGACGATATGGGAATAACCCCGGCGGCGCTGCGCCTGCTGCGCGAGCGCGACTACCCCGGCAACGTTCGCGAGTTGAAGAATCTCATCGACTACGCCTGCGCCATGACACCGCTCGGTGACGACATCGAAGCGCTGCATTTCATGCCACCGCCCGCTATCGCGAACCAAGCCGCATCCGCACCGGCCCGCATGGACACGGCAGAAAGCGCCACGTCGATTTCGGACCTGCGCCAGGCGTTGCGCGACTACGAAGCCTGGCTGATTCGTGAACGCCTGAGCCGCTTCGACGGCAATCGCAGCCTGGCCGCGCAAAGCCTCGGACTACCCAAGCGAACCCTGGCCCACAAATGCCAACAGCTGGAACTGGATGCCAAATGAGCCTGAAGCCTATTTATCGCAATGGATTGGCGTTGCTGCTGCTGACGAGCCCGGCCTGGGGCGCCGAGACGCTGCTCGAGCAGGCGCAAGGCTGCGCCGTGCTGGAGTCGCGGCTCGAGCGCTTGAACTGCTACGACGCGCTGTTTCGCGTCGCGCCCGAGGCACCAACCGCTGGTGACTCACGCACGCCGCAGTGGTACGCCGTCAAGGCGCTGGAACAGGGGCGTGGCGACGATTTCACCTTCCGCGTCCAGCGTGAGGATAACGGCGACGTACTGATGAGCGCCCTGGCGCTGGGCACCACCGCGCCGCGTCCGCGCCTGGTGATCAGTTGCGACGACACCATCACGCGCTTTCAACTGCATGTCGATCAACCGCTCGATGAAGGCCGCACACAACTACGCCTGAGTACCGCGGGCGCCGCCCTGGAACAGAGCTGGCGGATTCGTGACGGCGGCTATCTGATCAGCGGCGGGCGCGGCCTGCCAGCCATCGATACCCTGCGGCGTCTACTCGACAGCGAGACCCTGAATCTCGGTAGCGACATTCCCGCGCTCGATGGGTTGCGTTTCGACATCAGCGACTTGCGAGAAAAGATTCAACCACTGCGCGACGCATGCCGCTGGTAGGAGGTTCGATGAAGATTACCGCCCAACCCCATCTTGCCCCGCTGCTCGCCGAGCTGGCACCCGCCGAGGCCGGCCAGCCCGCCGTGGGTCGGTGCATCGACGACGAGCCCGATTACGCCTGGCTCGACGAAGAAATGATGAAGGTCGGCTCGCTACGCCATGCCGAGGTCGACTGGCCCGGCGCCGAGAAACGCGCCGTGCGTCTGCTCGGTGAGTCCGGCAAGGATCTCAAGGTACTCGGGCATCTGTTGCATTGCCTGCAACAGGATGGCGATGCGGTGCGCTTCGCGCTGTCGCTGCAATTGCTCAGTGGCGCGCTCAATGGCTGGTGGAACGACGCCTGGCCGTTTCAGGGTTTGAAGGGCGCGCGCGGGCGTTCCCGCCTGTTCGCGCAGTTTTCCCAACGCGCCAACAAACTGGCCGCCACGCTGGACTTTAGCGGCGGAGCCGAGGCCGAGCGCCAGGCCTGTCAGCAGGCCTGCGACGCAACGATCGATGCCGCCGAGGCGCGGGAATTGCCGCTCGACGACCTCAAGGCGTTACGCCGCACGCTCGACGATACGCCATCGCGCACGTCACCGGCTGGTTCTGCATCGAACCAACCCGCCGCCACGCAGGATAACGCCAGCGCCACCGCCACCGCCAGCGTCGTCGATACCGCCAGGGTACCCGAGGTGCGCCTCGAGAGCGGCAACGAGCGCGGCAATCGTCAGGCCTTGCTCAAGATGGCCGACTTTCTCAATGACCAGGCGCTTGGCGAGCCACTCGGTTATCGCCTGCGCCGTCACGCCATCTGGCATGGCATCCATGCGCTACCCGCTAGTCGGGACGGCCAGCGCACCGAACTGGCGCCAGTCTCGGCGGATCGTGCCGCCGATTATCGCGAGCGTCTGGCACGCGGCGCCGACTCAGCATTGTGGCAGCGCATCGAGGCCAGCCTGGCGGTCGGGCCCTACTGGCTCGAAGGCCACCGACTCAGCGCCGAAGCAGCCGATGCACTGGGATACCCACGCTGCGCGCAGGCGATTCGCGAGGAAACCGCACGCTTCGTCGCACGCCTGCCCGGCCTCGAGGCGCTGAGCTTCAACGACGGCACGCCGTTTGTCGATGGCGCAACCGGCGAGTGGCTCGATAACGCCCCGGCGGGCAGCGCTGGAGCGACGAACGACAGCAATGGCGAACCGTGGCAAGTCGGACTCGAAGAGGCCCGCGAAATCCTCGTCGAACAGGGGTTGCAAGGCGCGCTCGGTGTACTCGATGCCGGACTCGCCCGGGCCCGTTCACCACGCGAGCACGCCTATTGGCGGCTGGCCAGCGCCGAACTGCTCAATGAGGTGGGCCTCGAGACACTGGCTCAACAACATTGCCAGGCGCTGTATCACGGCCTGGCCGATATCGACCTGGCGCACTGGGAGCCGGCCCTGCTGGCCCGCCTCGAAGCGTCACTCAAGACCTGATAACAGTACGAAGCACAGGGGAAGAAAGACACATGTGGACACGATTCAAGTCTGGGTTGAGCCGCTGGGTGCCCGGCATGTCGAGCCTGGAAAGCGATGTCAATCAGGCAAAAATGCACGCCAATCGCGCCAACGGGCTATCCAGGGACGCACAGTCGCTGGGCAAGGCACCGCGAGGTCTGGCGACCCTGCTGTGGCTGCTACTGGCGGTCCTGATCATCGGCGCTATCTGGTGGCTCGGACCGCTGTGGGAGTTCCGCGGCGAGCGCCCGCTCGGCCCCTGGTTGAATCGCTTGCTGGTCAGTCTTGCGCTGGTGGTCATCGTCAGTGTGGTATGGGGTATTCGCCTGGCGCGCCGCTTGCGCGAGATGCGTGAAGCCCAGGCGGATAGCGAACAGCGTGAGCTCGATCCGATTCGGGTCGATGTCGAGCAGCAGGAGGCCTCGCTGAACGCCACGCTCGCCGAGCTCAACGACAGCCTGGGTGGCGGCAACGGCGCCCGCTACAAGCTGCCGTGGTACCTGGTGATGGGCGTCGAGAACGCCGGCAAGACAAGCCTGATCAATCGTTCCGGCCAGAATTTCTCGCTGACCCACGTGATGAAAGTCTCCGGCCAGGGCAAGCGCGCCAAATACGGCTTCGAATGGTGGATCGGCGAACGCGCCGTGCTCATCGACCCCGACGGCGAACTACTCACGCAACAGGCGATGGGCGGTGGCGAACCCGTCGAACTGGAAAGCCGGCTGTGGGATCATTTCGTTGCCTGGCTGGAGCGTGAACGCTCTCAACGTCCGCTCGATGGCATCGTGCTGGTGCTCGATCTGTCACGCCTGTTCAGCGCCAATGTCGGCGTGCGCAAGGCCTACGCCGCGCTACTGCGCGCACGCATGCGCGAGCTGATGGAGCGGCTGTCTACGCGCCTGCCGGTCTACGTCACCTTCAGCAAGATGGACCTGCTGCATGGCTTCGACGATTTCTTCCGCCATTACTCCCGCGCCGCGCGCCGCGCGCCGCTTGGCTTTACCTTTAGCCCGGCGTCGCTGGATACCCCTGGGCTCTGGGAAGATGAGTTCGCCAATGCCTACGACGGTATGCTCGAGCGCCTCAACCGCAGCCTGCCGACACTGCTCGCCGAATGCCGCGCCGCCGATGAACGCGAAGCGGTGTTCCGTTTCGTCCGCCAGTTGGCCGGCATGCGCGACGTGTTGCTGGGTTTCCTCAAGGAGGCGCTATCCAGCGACCGTTTCTCGACCGCCGCCATGGTGCGTGGCACCTACTTCACCTCGGTGTATCAACAGGGTGTGCCAGAGGATCCGTTCGTCGATGCCGCCGCGCGCCGCTACGGCATGACCGATAGCGTACGCCCCGCGCATCGCACCGCTCGCTCGGCGCTGTATTTCACCGAGGATCTGTTCGAAAGCGTCATCTATCCCGAGGCGGGATTGGCCGGCGACAATGCCCGAGCCGCGCAGCGCCGCAGGCGCTTGCGCCGCAGGCGCTTGCGCCGTGCCAGCGCACTGGCGTGCCTGTTCGGTGGCGCAGTGCTGGTCGGTGGCTGGAGCCATTTCTACGAGAAGAATGCCGGCGCACTGGCCGACGTGGAACACAAGGCGCGCGAGTTCATCACGAGCCGTCCGGCCGAGTTGCAAAGCGACGACCCTACCGGTTATGCCCTGCTCGAGCCGCTCGACCGCCTGCGCAGCGCCACGCTGGAGTTCGGCGATTATCGCTCGCACCTGCCGATGCTCGCCGACATGGGGCTTTATCAGGGCGACGAGGTTGGCCGCAAGGTCGATAGCGCCTATCTGGCAATGCTCGAGTACCAATTTCTGCCAGCCTTGATGGTCGGCATCATGGACGACATGAACCGCGCACCGATGGGCAGCAACGAGAAGCTCGCGCTGCTGCGCATCTTGCGCATGCTCTCCGATGCCAGCGGGCGCCAGCCACAGCGCGTCCACGATTTCATGGCCAGCCGCTGGCAGAGCGCATTTCCCAATCGTGGAGGTGTTCAGGAGCGTCTCCTCGAACATCTCGATTACGCATTGGCATATACCGACCTGAAAGCCGGCGTCGTCGCCGGGCAGCGCCGCGCAGAGCTTGCCATGGCGCCGCTGCGCGGCAGCATCCAGGCCGCCCAGGACGAACTCGGCCAAATGCCGATGGCCGAGCGTGTCTACCGCACGCTCGAGGCGGGCAGCGCGCAACGCAGTGGCGCGACGCTCGATCTGCGCCAAGCCGTGGGCCCGGCCTGGAGCACCGTGTTCATGGCACGCAACGACAACCCCGATAACGTCACCATCCCCAGCCTGGTGACTCGCGATGGCTTCGAGCACTATTTTCTACCCAAGGTGGAAAAAGCCACCGAGCTTGCACTCATCGACCTCTGGGTACTCGGTCGCCGCGACGACATCGACTTCAGCGAGGCCGACCGGCGACGCCTGCGCGATGCGTTGCGCGAGCGTTACATCAGCGACTATCACGTGACCTGGCGCGATGCCCTGGCCAAGGTGCAACTGGTGCCTTTCCCGGATATCGACCAGGCGGTCGCGGTCATGGATACCCTGCTCGGCGCCAGCCGCCCGATGGACCGGCTACTCGGCGAGGTCGCGCAGCATACCCAGCTCTACCCCGAGCTGCCGGCCGATGACCAGGCCGCGCGCCAGGCGCTGGAAGAGTCACCGCGTTATCGACTGGCCGCGGCGATCGACAAGCCATTTGCCGACCTGAGCCGACTGCTCGAAGCGCATAACGACAACCCCGCCGAGATCGTCGAGATCAAGCGCGCCATCGCCAAGCTGCGCGACTATATGCGTAAGATACAGACCGACAGCCATCGCAGCCACGCCGCCTTCATCGTCGCCCGCGATCGGCTGGCCCTGGGCGGCTCCGCCGATCCGATCTATACCCTCAAGCGCATCGCCGAGGACACGCCGGCACCGGCCGGCCGCTGGCTTGCCAGCCTCGCCGATCAAAGTTGGCAGTTACTGCTCGATAGCGCCGTACGCCACCTCGAACGCCAATGGATCGACGAAGTGGTCACCCCCTTCGAGCAACGCCTGGCCGGACGTTACCCGCTGGCGCCGAACGCCGAGCGCGAAGTCGCCCTGGTCGACTTCGAACGCTTCTTCGGCCCCGAGGGCACGCTGGCCGGTTTCTACCAAGACAACCTGCACCCGTTCCTCGAGGAAGCGCCCGAGCAATTGCGCGACGCCAATGGCAATCCGTTGGTGCGCGATAGCGTGCTCGCCGCCCTCGACCGCACCCGACGCATCCGCAGCGCCTACTTTGATGCCAACGGCGTGCTCGACGTGGAGTTCAGCCTGGAGCCGATCAGCCTGACGCCCAACAAGCGCCGCAGCATCATCAGCGTCGATGGTCAGATCATCGATTATCGCCATGGACCCAGCGAAAGCGTGCCGATGATCTGGCCCAACAGCCTGCGTAGTCTCAACGAGAGCCGCGTGACGCTGATTCCCAGCGAAGTCAACCGCTCGCCGCGCAGCGTGCGTCATCAGGGTGTGTGGGCCTGGTTCCGGCTACTCGACGAAGCCCAGGTGACCGGGGTCAGCGAACGCGAGCTGGAACTGCGCTTCAATGTCGATGGCGGCAACATGCGCTATCGCCTGTATGCCGAGCGCACGCCGAACCCCTTCACGCGCCCGCTGGTGACCGGCTTCGATTTGCCCACCGCACTTTACGGACCGGGAGGTAGCGACAATGTTGGCAAGCCTTGAACGTCTGCTGCGTCGGCGCGACGCCAAACCCGCCGCCCGCGCCCTGATCACAGCCGATGGAAGGAGCGCTGCATCACCGCTGGAGGCGGCGCGCGAGGCGGATATCGACATCTTTGTCGAGGCCGCGCGCAGTGCCGCGGCACTGGGGCAAGCCCCTTGGACGCTGCGCGACCGAGTCCAGCTCGACACCCTCGAGCGTGCACTGGAATTCACCGTGCATCGCCAGTTATGGCTGCAACGCGACAACGACGACGTGCAGCACTGGCAAGGCCGGTTGCTGGCCTTGCGTCATGCCGATGCGCCGCCGCTGGGTCTAGTGCTCGCCTGCCGCCCCGATGACGAGGCGGCCTGGCAATTGCGATTTTTTTGCATCGACAAACCCTGGCAGGGCAGCGGACATGGCACGCGCCTGCTACTCGCCGCGCGCCGCAGCCTGAGTGGCGTGCCACTGCGCACTCGCCTACCGCTGGCTTGCGGCGCGGCGGTCAAGAGCCTCGAAGCAGCGGGCTTTCAGCGTATGCACGTCGATGCCGCCGAGATCGCCAGTTTCGAAGCGTCCGCGCAGTGGGATTGAGCGTCGACATCGACAAGGTCAGCAATCAGGGAGTCGTAGCATGGCCAATATAACCGGTCTTCAGTTCACGCTAACGCCCGCCAACGACGACGCGGACGACCTGGCGGTGGTCGATTTCGAGGGCACGGAGAGCCTGTCGGCGCCGTTCGAGCTGCGCGTGGCCTTCGCCAGCCGCCGCCACGACCTGGCGCCAAACGACTGGCTCGACCACGAGGTGGACCTGACGGTGTGGCAGGACGGCGTGGCGCTGCGCCGCTTTCACGGCATCGTCGCCGAGTTCGCCCAAGGCGATCGCGGCCATCGCCGCACGCATTACTCGATCCTCGTGCGCCCGGCGCTGTGGCGGCTGTCGCTCAGGCACAACTCACGCATCTTCCAGCGCGTCTCGCCACAGACCATCATCAATACCCTGCTCGCCGAGCGCGGCATCCGCGAGGTGGCGTTCGCGCTCAGCCGCGAGCCGGCCGAGCGCGAGTATTGCGTGCAGTACCGCGAGACCGACCTGGCCTTTATCGAGCGCCTCGCCGCCGAGGAAGGCTGGTGCTACTTTCACGAGCGCGTCGCGCCGGTGGGTGAAGCCGCTGACGAGAACGATACGGGCACTCAGCGCCTGGTGTTCGCCGACGATCCACGGGCCTTTGCCGGCCTCGGCGCCAAGCCCTATCACGGCCGCGCCGGGGGCACGGCGCCGCTACGACATATCCGCCGCCTGCGCCAGACCGCGCGGGTGGGCCCCGCCTCGGTGACGCTCAAGGACTACTCCTTCAAGCAGCCGGGCTATTCACAGTTACATCAGGCCCAGCTACACGAACACCCGGCCGAGGGGCTCGACGCCCACGCCCAGCACCCCGGCTCTCCCCAACATTATGAACACTACGACTATCCCGGGCGATACAAGGCTGATGCCTCGGGCCGCGCCTTCACCCAGGCCCGCCTCGAGCATCTGAGAAGTGACGCCCTTAGCGTGACGGCCCAAAGCGACCTGCCCGAACTGCTGCCCGGGGCGCGCTTCAGCCTCACCGGGCACGACAACACCGCGCTCAATCGCGACTGGCAGACGGTCACGGTGGTGCATGAAGGCAGCCAGCCCCAGGCGCTGGAAGAAGACGCCGTGGGCGATAGCCTGCAGGGGCGGACAGGCTTAGAAGCCATGACCCGCTATGGCAATACACTGACGCTGATCCCCGCCGACCAGGCCTGGCGCCCCAAGCCCAACCCCCACCCCCGCGTCGACGGCCCGCAGGTCGCCGTGGTGGTCGGGCCCGACGGCGAGGAGATCCACTGCGACGCACACGGCCGGGTCAAGGTGCTGTTTCCGTGGGATCGCTATGCCCAAGGCGATGACACCAGCAGCGCCTGGCTGCGTGTCTCCCAGGGCTGGGCCGGGGGTGGCTACGGCGCCATGGCGATCCCGCGCATCGGTCATGAGGTGATCGTCTCGTTTCTGGAAGGCGACCCCGACCAGCCGCTGATCACCGGGCGCACCTATCACGCGGTGAATACCCCGCCGTATGCACTGCCCGAACACAAGACACGCACCGTGATTCGTACCCAGACCCACCAGGGCGAGGGCTTCAACGAACTGCGCTTCGAGGACCAGCACGACCGCGAACAGATCTGGCTGCACGCCCAGAAGGACCTGGAACTGCTGACCCGCAACGATCGCACGGAAGAGATCCGCCGCGATAGTCACCTGGCCGTCAAACGCGACCGCATCAGCGAGCTCGACCGCGACGAACATCTCAGGGTACACGGCGAGCGGCGCGAGAAGATCGACGGCGACGACAACCTGATCGTCGGCCAAACCCGCCATGAGAAGATCGGTCGCGGACAGCTCGTCGAGGCGGGCCAGGAAATTCACCACAAGGCCGGCATGAAGATCATCGTCGAGGCTGGCGCCGAAATCACCCTCAAGGCCGGCGGCAGCTTCGTCAAGCTCGACCCCAGCGGCATCAGCCTGGTCGGCCCCAGCGTCAAGATCAACTCCGGTGGCAGCCCGGGCTCCGGCAGTGGCCAGAACGCACGCGAGCCGCTATTGCCGGGACATGTGGCGCCCGAAGTCAGCGAGGATGTGACCATGGAGCCGACGTTTGGCAAGCGGCTCGATCAGGCGATGGCGAATGACATTCCGTTGGTCGAACGTTGCCAGATGAGACAGGACGGCAGTTGCCCACTAACCGATTGCCCATGCGGGAATGGCGCCTCGTCATGACAGCCATCAGCGCAAAGTCCCTGGTGGAGCTGCTGGGAGACGATGACGAGCAAAGTCACTGGTTGATTCTCGAAGAGACCGGCCAAACGTTGCCGGCGCTTTACTCACTATCGCCGGCACCCGATTACGAGTGGCTGTTTCTACACACACCCTACGCCGGCCTGTTGAAGCGCAGCCCGCTAGTGCTACGACTCGACACCGTCGCTCGTGAAATACGCCAGGCTTTCGAAAACGACCCACGACAGGGTGATTTTTCGGGCATCGTCGTCTCGAGTCATCATCCTCACGATGCGGTATTAGCGCACCTGCGGCGTTGTCTGGAAGTGCGCTTCTATGGCAATCGTCGAGCCATGCTGCGTTATTACTACCCGGCTATCGCGGCGTGCCTGTTCGCGCCGGACTCCAAGCCCCATCGCCAGTGGCTGGGACCACTCGATCAGTGGGTCTGGTTTGGCACGACAACTCAACGCCTCGACGAGCAGCCACAATGGCATGCCCTGCGCGATGATACGGATACCCAGGCGATAGCTAGCGACGAGTCGTCTCGGCCGATCACGTTATCCAACGGTCAGGAGAATGCCTTGGAGCAGCATATTCGGACCAGCCAGGCAACCGAGCGAACGACCCACTACCACTACCACAGAGAAGGGAGTCTCACATGAGCCAGGAACTCAGCCAACACAAGGCGTGTGAGCCGCCCAAGCTCTACATCCAGGTCATGGGCAAGGCGCATCCCGACGGGCACCGCTTCGTCTTCTACGATATTACCGATCAACAGGTGCAACAGGCGCTGGCCGACAAGGTAGAAGAAGAGGATCTGCCGACGCCGTTGAGTCGTATCCATGGCTGGCCATGGAAGGACCAGCCCGAGCGCAATGTGTGGCTGGAAATCGCCAGCGACGGCGATGCGCCGATTCGCGTTTCGCTGTTCGAGCGCGTCGGCGAGACACCCTGGCAGGAACACCCACAGCGCGTAACCTGGCAGCATCATGTGGTGCAGCCGGTCATGCCGCTGGCATTCTGGCAATCACTACAATCCGAGCGCGCTCGGGCACTGCCCATACGCCCCGGTTATCTGTACGTTTATTATCAGGGTGCCGTATGGCGAGAAATCGAGATAACCCTATCGCAGCAAGGCCAATGGCAATTCCGCGATATCGATCTTGCCCGGCACCGCGATAGCGCCTCCGAGTATACCGACAACCAACGCCCCGGCATCGGCAAGTCGCTCTCGGAAATCTGGCTGCCCGCACGCCAGAACCTCGGCTGGCTGTCCACGGCGGTGAGGGTCGCCTTTTCCGAAGTTCAGTGGTCGGCCCCACGCCTCAATTACCTGAATACCCATCCCGCCGGCATCAGCCGGCGCTTTCAAGCCGTGTCGCTGCAGCGTCCATCGCAGGCCATCACCAGCGGGCGGCTGGTTGCCCCCGATAGGCTGATCGCCCAGCGTGGGCGCTGCCCGGATATCGAATGGCAGCTCGCCGAGCCAGAGCTGTGGACCGAGGACCTACTCGGCCAGGCTGTGGCTACGCGCTTTGCCGAAGCCAAAAGCGCCCAGCAAACACTCGATGCCGGCGGCACCGAAGCAATGGATGCCTGGGAGCGACCCAATCCGGCATTGGCACTCGAGGCCGGATTGTGTGCGCTGGCCCTGGAAAAGATCGTCCAGCAGGACAGCGAACAGGACGACCCACTGCCCTGGGAAGAGGCACCATCGAGCGAGGATGTCTTCAGCGATGCGCGCCGGCGCGGCATTCCCGGACTGGTGATCGACGACGCGATGTTCGCGCTGCGCCACGCCCAGATGCAGACCCAGCAAGCCCAGCATTATCTGTCGCTACTCCTCGAACGCTGCGCCCGACACCCGCATTACCAGAGCGCCCTGCTGGTGCAAAAGCGTATCATTCCCGAGCGGATCGCCGGGCAGGACAATCCGCTGCACGAGTTCGCCGACGACGAGGTGCTGAGTTACCACGGTGGCACCTTCCATACCGCCATCGCCACGCTGTCTCGCTATAACGCGCATAGCCTCTGGGAGACCCATCAAACTCGGCTCGCCGATTACCTGAGCGATGCTGCCTATCAGCGCGCGCTGGCCGACTATTTCAGCCTGGAAGGCGGCGATTACCTCAGCGGCTTCGCCATCGCCCAGCAACTCTTCACCGCGCTGAGCCTCGATCGCCAACGCGCGGATACCCTGCTCGATCGCGATATCGCCAGCCAGTTCGGCGATACCCAATCAGCGACGGCGGCGCGCACCCTTCAGGCGCTGCTCGAAGACGGCAGCGATGAGCCGTTACACGCGATGTGCTTTCCTGATAGCGCCGCCTATCGCGTCGAGCAACCCTTCGTGCTGCCCGAAACCGAAATCAACGACGGCAGCGGTGTGTTCAGGTCCTTGGCCCTGGCCGAGCAAGGCCAGCGCGATCAAGCCCCCGAGAAGGACGAACTACATACCCTGGAAGCCTCGCTGCTGGCAGCCATGGCCCGCAGCAGCACGACCAGCCAGCTAAAGGGCTGGACGGGCACCATCGACATTGTGTTCGCCAAGTTCGCCGAAAGCGGCAAGAACCTGCTCGGCCAAATCGCCGACGAAAACCAACGTACGGTGATGGCCGCACGTATTTACCTGCCCTCGTTCAATGCCTCGCGCGCGGCCTTGCATACACTGATCGGCGATCTGACCTTTCAGCCGCTTGCCGATGTCGACTTGGGCAACAAGGTGCTGCTGGGTGTCGAGGACGTCGCCTCGGGGCTGACCTTCGGGCTCGACAAGGCCGAGCGGGAATACATGGCCAATCACCGTCGGCAATTTTATGGCAACGTCTATCGCACTGCGGATGGCACCTTGCTGGGCGCCACCAACCGTCGCCGGCTGAACTCGATGAGCGAGATCGGCGAAGCCCGCGAGATGCGCTTCATCTTCGCCGACGCCGACTCCCGGGCCGCTGAGCTGGTACGCCGGGGTAGAACACGCATCGGGATGGCCGAACGCGCCGCCGGAATCACCAAGTTGCCGTATATTCTGGTGGTCGTCGAAGCGATGAATTTGGCAGTCTGTGGATCGGCCTTCCTCAAAACGAAAAAGAGCGCTAAAACAGCCTTATATGCCGTTTCCGCAATGACCGATCTTGGCCTGGCCACGCTGAATATCAGCGAGTATATCGCCAAGCGCCATCAAGCCCCCCGGCCAATTATTCGCGTCAGCCAGATCAGTCAGAAGGTGGTTATTCGTAATCAAGGAACTAACTGGTTAGCACGTCGTTTTCCCCAACTAATTCGGATCAACTGGCTGGCCACCAAAGCTTCCGGCATTCTGCTGGCGATCACCATGGCCTGGGAGGCACTGGGCCGCTTCGACGAGGGCGATACCGATGCCGGCATTGCCTATGCGCTGGCCGCCGTCGGCGCGGTGATGCTGATGATCGGACCGCTGGGCTGGATCGGCCTGGCCCTGCTGCTCGGGGGTAGTATCGCCGGCACCCTGCTCACCGATGGGCCCTTCGAGGCCTGGCTCAAGCACGGCCCGTTCGGCAACCAGAAAGACGATGCGCCCTGGTTGCAGGACCCCAAAATCGCCTACTATCGCCTGCAAGGGCTGTTCGCCAATATCCGAGTGACGCGACGCAGGATGTCGCCCATCGAGCAGCGCGCCCTGCTGGCAGGGCTGGGCAACAGCCATGATTCAACGTCTTACCCCATTGGTGAACGCTGGCAACAGCATGGAAGCCTCCAAGACATCGATACGGCCATCGAGGTGCGCAGCGCCCTGCCCGGCATGGGCGTCGAGCTCAAAGATAGGCTCGTGCTGACCCGCGAGCACTACCGGAATACCACGCTGCCACGCATGTATCCGCAACCGGACACCTTGTCATCGACCCGCGTACAGCCGTTATTGACCCAGATCGCACCGCACCGGCTGACCTATTTCGTGCATACCCCGCGAGTCGCGGACCCAGTGGTTAGCACTGGGTTGGCCCTGGTAACAGAAGGCTATCGCTGGCAACTTCAGTTACAATTTCACGAAGTCACCCAGCCGCCGCTGCGCACCAGCCGGCGAATTTTTCCGGCACCCAAGCCGTTGGTGGCCATACCCGATGACATGACCGAAATACTCAGCATCGACAACGCCATGGGCGACTACTGGATCAAGGAAACGCTCTGATGTCGGTTAATGAAACCTTCGACAGCTATTACGCCGCAACGGCCTACACGCCCGAGAAGCGCCACGAGTGGGAATCAGAAAACCCCAAGCGGGACAAGCTATTTGGCTCGCAGCTGTCCTGGGATCGCAAGACCCAGGATACCGGTCCGGAAGAAGAATATGACTACAGCCATATCGAAATTTCTCAACAGGAAGAGAAAAGACGCTCGGGAAAAAGTCTGGAAGGAAAAGAGATTTACAAAGAGCTGAAGGCACGTTACGACTATCAGGTTATCATGCCGCCAAATTACAAAGCATTGGCAACATTTTTTTTTATGACAACGGGAATATCAAAAGGACTGACTTACATGTCAGCATTTGGATATTTTGCCTTTTCCGTATTACTTCCTTTGTACGTGGTTTTTGGAGATCCAACGCTCTCAGATTATAAAGACGCAATGATTTACCTTTTCTTTTTTTTGGGTCCGGTTTTTTTTATCTGCTTATTCCTTTGGAAATCAGGGGAGCTACTTAACAAAAAACGTCCAGATATTTTCATGGGTGTGCGAAAAGGTCCCCTTTGGCAGGCCAATCGCCAAACCGGCATGCTTACCTTCTACAAGAAAAGGCGCGCCTGGAAGCAACGCTTGCAAGCGCCATTTCACGAGTTCGATGCCTTTCTGCAAAGCTCTCCGGATTCTCAGGGTAGTTCGACCTATTCGCTGTTTCTGTATCATCCCCAGCAACGCATTAAACAAAAGCTCGACGCTCAGTTTCCGCCGACCAAGATGGAGGGCGAGCTGGTCGCCGCCTGGCAATTCCTGCAACGCTATATGGATGTCTCCCAGCCACTGCCGGATGTTCCCGGGCTGGAGATCCATCGCCATAAGGACCCTACCACGGCAGCCTCTGACAAGCGCAGGAAGCGAAACCCGCGCTACTGGCGCGACATGAGTGAGCAAAACGTCAACAAAATTCAGCGCGAGAAATATCTGAAGAACATTCGACGTTGATGGTTGGATAGAGCTTGTCGCTTGACCCTGAATCGCCGTTATAGACGCGCCTCAATCATCGGTATTAGCAGGTGATTTGAGATCCGATTTAGCGGTAGCGTGGGCGGCTATAGGGCCGACATGCAGAATAGAATACAGGCCCATCGAGATCTGCAACACCGAGCGACGTCGAACCTAAAGGCGTGCCTAGCGACTGGCACCGCTTGACTATCGAGGTTTGGTAATAGAGGAAGGATGGATAAATGAGTCGCAAAAAAGCCGCCGGAGAATTACCCAAACCGGCCCTCGACCAACCCCACCGCGCCGGTGACACCGAACGCATGGCGGGAGGGCGGGTCACTTACCTAGCCCCCTTGCCGCTGCCCACCGGCTACCCGAAGGTGGATTTTCTCAAGGCTACCGGCGAACTCAACGATACCTGGCTGGACTATGGCACCGGCTGGCCCACGGTATTTGGCTGGCAGTTGATCTTCGGCGTGGTGTTTGGTGTTTTTTTACTTGTTGCGTTTATTTTTCCGCTACTGGCTGCGGCTATGACTTATAGCGAAGCTTATCCGTTTACGGAGGAGCTTTCGATTTACTTAGATATCACCATGCCGTTTGCCATTTTAGGTGGGGCGGCTGGCTTGCTGATCTCGTTGTCGGCTGTTTTCCATGCTCATCAAAAAAGAAAAAAAAGCATGCCCGTGCGTTTCAACCGCCAGCGTCGTGAGGTGTGTTTTGTGCCGGAAGGGCCACGAGGTCACGAGGCACCGGTCTTCGTGCCCTGGGAGTCGCTGATGGCCTGGGTGGTGGAGGCACGTGGCGTCACCGGATATGGCGTGACCCAGCAATATGGCCTGGGGCTGGGCTATGCCCACCCTCAGACCGAAAAATGGCTGACCCTGGAGTTTATGTCGCCGGCCGTGCCGCTGGCGATTGGCAGTTGGGAAGCGATTCGCGCCTATATGGAATACGAGGTGGACTCGCTGCGCGATATTCAGGACCCGGAAGGGTTGCGCGGCCCCGACGACCCGCCCTACGAGGGCCTGCACACCCTGCGCAATGCCCGCAAGGATATTAACCGGCGCTACCGTAACGGCGAGGTGGGCTGGCTCTATACGCTGTGCTGGTATCTGTTCGATATCATCGAATGTTGGAATTTGCCCGGCTATCTGGCCGAGTGGGAAACCCGCCGCCTCAAGAAGGCCGGGCCCAAGCGGCTCCCACCGGAAATGCAAGCCTGGTCGCAGCCATTGCCCAGGGAACAATGGGCTCAGCCCAGCCCGGCACTCAAGCGCCTATCCGCCGAGGTGAATCGATTGCACAAGCAACACCCCAACCGCCCCATCGAGCAGCTATTCGCCGAGGTGTACCGCAAGGAAGGGTTGACGGCTTGAGTCAGAAAACCGCCAGCAACCTACCCAGGCCGGGCTTCAACCAACCCCACCGCGCCGGTAACACCGAACGCATGGCGGGTGGACGGGTCACTTACCTAGCCCCCTTGCCGCTGCCCACCGGCTACCCGAAGGTGGATTACCTCAAGGCCGTCGGCGAGCTCAACGACACCTGGCTGGATTATGGCACCGGCTGGCCCACGGTATTTGGCTGGCAGTTGATCTTCGGCGTGGTGTTTGGTGTTTTTTTACTTGTGGCGTTTATTTTTCCGCTAATTATAGCAACCGTAACCTATAACGAGGCCTACCCCTTTATCGGAGAGTTTGTAATTCACTTTAAGATGGGTATTACCCTCGCTTTATGGGGCTGCGGGGCTGGTTTGCTAATCTCGTTGTCGGTTGTTTTACATGCGCATCAAAAAAGAAAAAAAAGCATGCCCGTGCGTTTCAATCGTCAGCGCCGTGAAGTGTGTTTCGTGCCGGAGGGGCCACGGGGTCACGAGGCGCCGGTCTTCGTGCCCTGGGAGTCGCTGATGGCCTGGGTGGTGGAGGCACGCGGCGTCACCGAGTATGGCATGATGCAGCAATATGGCCTGGGGCTGGGCTACGCCCATCCACAGACCGAAAAGTGGCTGACTCTGGAGTTCATGGCGCCGGCCGTGCCGCTGGCGATGGGCAGTTGGGAAGCGATTCGCGCCTATATGGAGTACGAGGTGGACTCGCTGCGCGACATTCAGGACCCGGAAGGGTTGCGCGGCCCCGACGACCCACCCTATGAGGGCCTGCACACCCTGCGCAATGCCCGCAAGGATATCAACCAGCGCCGGCGTAACGGCGAGGTCGGCTGGCTCTTTACGCTGTGCTGGTATCTGATCGATATCATCGAAGGTTGGAACCTGCCCGGCTACCTGGCCGAGTGGGAAACCCGCCGCCTCAAGAAGGCTGGGCCTAAGCGGCTACCCGAGGCGATGCAGGCCTGGTCGCAGCCATTGCCCAGGGAACAATGGGCCCAACCCAGCCCGGCGCTCGAGCGGCTATCCGTCGAAGTGACGCGACTACACAAGCAACACCCTAACCGCCCCATCGAGCAGCTATTCGCCGAGGTGTACCGCAAGGAAGGATTGACGGCTTGAGTCAGCAAAAAACCCACGAGCTCGTCGTGGGTTTTTCGTTCAAGCCATAGGCTAGCGATGTAAGCTCAAGACTCAACCTTTGGCGGCTCTACCTCGAGCTTCTGCGCAGCAATTACCGCCTGGGTGCGCGAGTGCACGCCCAGCTTGCGCAGGATCGCGGTGACATGCGCCTTGATGGTGGCTTCGGAGACATTGAGCTCGAAGGCGATCTGCTTGTTGAGCAGCCCTTCGGTCAACATGTTGAGCACGCGGAATTGCTGCGGCGTCAGTGAGGCGATGGCTTCGGCGAAGCGTGTTTCATCCTCGTCGGACTCGCCGAGCGCTTCGGCGAGCTCCGCGGGTAGCCATACTTCGCCATTGAGTATCTCGCCGACGGCTTCGGCGATCATCGTTAGCGACGATGATTTGGGAATGAAGCCGGAGGCGCCGTAATCGATGGCGCGGCGTACCACGTGGGGTTCGTCGCTGCCTGACACCACTGCCACTGGAATGTCCGGCGTCTGGCCACGCAATTGGATCAGCCCCGAAAAACCGTGAGCGCCGGGCATGTGCAAGTCGAGCAGGATGAGATCCGCGTCGGGATGCCGCATCACCATCTGATTGGTGGCATCCATGGTGTCGGCCTCGACGATCTCGGCCTGCGGCGCCACTTGACGCAGCGCCTGGGTCAGCGCGGCGCGAAACAACGGATGGTCGTCGGCAACGATGAATTTCTGGGCAAAAGCCATTGAGTCTCCTCCGGATCCTCCTGCAGCGAACAGTTGCACTGTCTACCGCAATGCTAGTCTGGTTCGCCTTTCGTACAGCATGTTACCCCATGCCAAGCGGGATTCCCAAGGTTCATGCAGTGCGGAGGCCAGGAACGCTAATATTCTCGCAAGTCGACTTCAATGAAATCGATATGAACCGGAGCCCGCCTGCCTGGTGGCAGTAGCGGGCCCGGTAGAAAAGGTATGTTGAATTAGCGATTAGCGCGGTTCTCGATCAAGTCCTCGACCACGCTGGGATCGGCAAGGGTACTGGTATCGCCGAGCCCTTCGGTCTCGTTGGCGGCAATCTTACGCAGAATGCGGCGCATGATCTTGCCCGAGCGGGTCTTCGGCAAGCTGGGCGCCCACTGGATGATATCCGGCGAGGCAAACGGCCCGATATCCTTGCGCACGCACTGGGTGAGTTCCTTCTTGAGCGCATCGCTGGGCTCGTACTCGTCGCCCACCGTTACGTAGATATAGATACCCTGTCCTTTGACATCGTGCGGATAGCCGACCACCGCCGCCTCGGCCACGGCTTCATGGGCCACCAGCGAGGATTCGATCTCGGCGGTGCCCATGCGGTGCCCGGAAACGTTGATCACGTCGTCGACGCGTCCGGTGATCCAGTAGTAGCCGTCTTCATCGCGGCGGCAACCGTCGCCGGTGAAGTACATGCCTTCATACGTGGAGAAATAGGTCTGTACGAAGCGCTCGTGATTGTTCCAGATCGTGCGCGCCTGACCCGGCCAGGAATCGAGCATCACCAGGTTGCCGCTGGCAGCGCCCTCGAGCAGATTGCCCTCGTTGTCGACCAGCGCCGGCTTGATGCCGAAGAACGGTCGCGTGGCGGAACCCGGCTTGAGATCGATGGCGCCAGGTAGCGGCGAGATCATGATGCCGCCGGTCTCGGTCTGCCACCAAGTATCGACGACCGGGCAATTGGATTTGCCGATCACGCGATAGAACCACTCCCAAGCCTCGGGGTTGATCGGCTCGCCCACCGAACCCAGCAGCCGCAGGCTGTCGCGCTTGCTGGAATCCATCACATGGTCGCCGTGGGCCATCAGCGCACGCACCGCAGTCGGCGAGGTGTAGAGAATCGCCACGTTATGCTTGTCGATGACCTCGCCCAGGCGGCCATGCGTCGGATAGCTCGGCACGCCCTCGAACATCAGCGTGGTCGCACCATTGGCCAGCGGCCCATAGACGATATAACTGTGGCCGGTGACCCAGCCGACGTCGGCGCTGCACCAGTAGACCTCGCCATCCTTGTAGTCGAAGACGTATTGATGCGTCATGGCGGAGTGCAGCAAGTAACCGCCCGTGGTGTGCTTGAGCCCCTTGGGCGCGCCGGTGGAGCCCGACGTGTAAAGAATGAACAGCGGATCTTCGGCATTCATCGGCTCGACCGAACAGTCGCTGGATTGCTTGTCGACCAGATCGTGGAACCAGACGTCGCGACCGTCGTGCCAGTCGATGTCGCCGCCGGTGCGCTTGACGACCAGCACCTTCTCGGCAACATCGGTACCATCGCGAGTCAGCGCCGCATCGACATTATTCTTGAGTGGTACCTGCTTGCCACCGCGCACCGACTCATCGGCGGTGATCACCAGTTTGGTCTGGGCGTCGACGATGCGTTGCGCCAGAGCGTCCGGCGAGAAGCCGCCGAATACCACCGAGTGAATCGCGCCGATGCGCGCGCAAGCCAGCATCGCCATGGCCGCCTCGGGAATCATCGGCATGTACAAGGTGACGGTATCGCCCTTGCCGATGCCGAGTTCCTTGAGCGCGTTGGCCAGTTGGCAGGTACGCGCGTGCAACTCACGATAGCTCAGCGTCTTGCTCTGGCTGGGATCGTCGCCCTCCCAGACGATCGCCGGCTGGTCGCCGCGCTTTTCCAGATGGCGATCAAGGCAGTTGGCGCTGGCGTTGAGTTCGCCATCCTCGAACCAGCGGATATCGACATTGTTCGAGGCGAAAGAGGTGTTCTTGATCTTGCTCGGCGCCTTGATCCAATCCAGGCGCTTGGCCTGCTCGGCCCAGAAGGCTTGTGGATCGTCCACCGACTGCTGGTACAGGGACAGGTACTTTTCGTTATCGGCCCAAGCGTTGGCGGCGAAATCATCGCGCACTGGGTGGACCTTGTGCTGTTCACTCATATCGATGCTCCCTGCACTCGTAATGAGTACGCTGAGAAAGAATTGTATTTCCCAGCATATACCCAGTCGGGGCAGCTTTCCCAATTAGACGTTGGTAGGAGACATTCTTCTTTTAAATCAGAAATTTAAACAGACATTAGCGCTATGAGACGCTGCTATGGACCAAGGGTTGGCGGCATTGTCGGCAAACATAGGATTGACCCGCGCAGGCCAGGGCATGACGACGCCGGCTGAAATGATGATCGCGGCATGCACAACGGTAACGATAGGGCGCCGGGCTCGCCGAGCGAGTGTCGAAGCGGTGCGTCGCGCGAGGCTCCAGGCCGTAGAGGTTGCGCATCACGCTGCGCCACTCGCGGCCATGAGGGCGGACCCTGTGCCCTTCCTCAAGATGGTGGACCAACCAATGCGCCATTTCGTGAGGCACCACATCGACGAAGAACGCCAGGCGATTCTCGCTCAGCAGGGTGGGATTGAAACGTAACCCGCCCCGCCCGAAATGCGCCTGGCCCGCGCACTTGCCGCGCAGGTCCAGCCACGTCCCGGGACGCGGCAGCGCCGGGTATACCTTGCGACCCAATTGCCAGGCGTCATCGACACGCTGGTGAAGGCGGGCATGCAGTGCCGCTTGATCGAGCGCGAACAATCGATCGACATCGGGGGTGGGGAGCGCCGGAGACTTCATGGGATGCTAGAATGCCGAGCAACGCCACCATCGTCCAGCCCCTTTTCCATGGAAGCGACATGCAAGAGACGCCCTATCCCCAACCGCTGCTAGACGACGACGAACTGGATCGACTCGACGACTTCCTCGACTCCGAACGGGTCGACGCCGAGGCGCTGGACCTGATCGGCTCGCACGGTCTATTGGTGGCGTTGGCGGTCGCGCCTCGCGATGTTCCGGCGTCGACCTGGGTCGGTGAGTTGTTTCACGGCGAGCCCACCTTCGCCAACGACGCCGAGCGCGACGATATCCTCGGCTTGCTGGAGCGTCTCAAGCGCAACGCCATCGAGGCCCTCGAGCACGGTCAGTTGCCTGAGTTGCCGTTCGATCTGGAGCTCGAAGGACTGGCCGCCGAGGAAACCCCGATCGGCGACTGGTGCGCCGGTTTCATGGAAGGCGTGTTCCTCGATGAGAGCGCCTGGTTCGAGGGCGACGAGGAAGGCGCCGCCACCCTGTTGCTGCCGTTCATGGCGTTGTCGGGCCTGTTCGACGATGAGCCGGACATGGCCGAACTGGCCGGCGACCCGCTTCAGGCCGAACGCCTCGTGCAGCAACTCCCGGAGCTGGTGCTGGATATCTACCTGCATTACCGCGTGCCGCCGGAGTCGCCCAAGCCCAGCCCACGCAAGAAGCAACCGGCAGGACGCGGTGGCAGGAAGCGCTAACCGCAACCATGCACTCTTAGCTCGCTTTCAGGAGTTTCCCATGAGCGCCCCGATTCCCACTCGTGTTCACTATCATAAGCAGGCCCGCGATCTCGAGCTGGATTATGCCAATGGCGAAAGCTATCGGCTCAGCGCCGAGTACCTGCGCGTGTTTTCGCCCTCCGCCGAGGTACGCGGCCACGGTCCCGACACCGCCGTGCTGCAGGTCGGCAAGAAGGATGTCGGACTTTTGAACATCACCCAGACCGGGCGCTACGCGCTCAAGCTGCACTTCGACGACGGCCACGATAGCGGCTTGTTCAGTTGGGATTACCTGTACGAGCTGGCCACGCATCAGGAGACCAACTGGGCCGATTATCTCGAGCGCCTCGATAACGCCGGCGCCTCGCGCGAGGCATTGGGGATTCCGCTCAAGCAGTTGTAGGCCTCGGCGCAGACAAATGCCGCTGGGCGGCGCTACAATGTCGCCCACGCGTCTTCACACCCGGCCACAGCAAGGGAATACCATGGACAAGCGCACGACCCACTTCGGTTATCAGGAAGTTCCGGTCGAGGAAAAGGCCGCCCGGGTGGCCGACGTCTTCCATTCGGTGGCGGCTCGCTACGACATCATGAACGACCTGATGTCGCTGGGCATTCACCGGCTGTGGAAACGCCTGACGCTCGAGCGCGCCGGCGTGCGGCGCGGCCACAGCGTGCTCGATATCGCCGGCGGCACCGGCGATCTGACGCTCAAGTTCTCGCGGCAGGTCGGCCCTACCGGTCGCGTGGTGCTCGCCGACATCAATCAATCGATGCTGCGTGTGGGCCGCGACAAGCTGCTCGACAGCGGCGTCGGCGATAACGTCGAGTACGTGCAGGCCAACGCCGAACGCCTGCCGTTCCCCGACAACAGCTTCGATTGCATCACCATCGCCTTCGGCCTGCGTAACGTCACCGACAAGGACGCCGCGCTGGCCTCGATGGCCCGCGTGCTCAAACCCGGCGGACGGCTGCTGGTACTGGAGTTCTCCAAGCCGCCCAACGCCTTGCTTTCCAAGGCTTACGACAGCTATTCGTTCAGCATGCTGCCGAAGATCGGCGAATGGGTCGCCGACGACGCCGATAGCTACCGCTATCTGGCCGAATCGATTCGCATGCATCCGGACCAGGAAACGCTCAAGGCGATGATGGAAAATGCCGGCCTGGAACGCGTGGAGTACACCAACATGACCGGTGGCATCGTCGCCCTGCATCGCGGGATCAAGCTGTGAGGATTCGATGTCGCTGACCCCGACCCTGCTACTGGCCTGCGCCGAGAAATCCCTGAATGCCTTGCTTGCCCGTGACCCGGCCGCGCCGGCCCGGCTGCGTCGACTGACAGGCAAACGCCTGCTGCTGCGCCTGGAGCGGCCGCGCCTCGACCTGCTGGTGGTGTTTTATCGCGAAGGCCTGAGCCTGCTCAGCGCCGCGCCAGCCGAGGAGAGCGATGCCGACGCCATCGTCGAAATCGACAACGCGGCGCTGGGGGCGCTGCTCGCTGGCGAGTCGTTGGAAAAACTGATGTTTTCCGGTCGCCTGTCGGTCCGCGGCCAGACCCAGTTACTCGAACAAACCCGCGCGCTGCTAATGGATCTCGACCTGGACTGGGAGGGCGAACTCGCCGAGTGGCTCGGCGACACTCCCGCCCATGGCCTGTCCGAAGGCTTGCGCCATTGCGTGCGCTTCGGCCTGCGCAGCCAGCGCGAGCTGCGTGTCGACATCAAGGATTACGTCTTCGAAGAGGCACGCCTGCTGGCCGGTCATCGGCAGCGCGAGGCACTGCGCGATCATCTCACTGAATTGGAAATCGCCACCGACCGCCTCGAAGCCCGTCTCGATCGCCTGCGACATCGGCTCGACGCACGACGGGAGTCCGCAGCGTGAATCTACGCCTGCTGCGCATCTTCTGGGTGGTGACCCGTTACCGCCTCGATACGCTGATTCCCCTGGAACGCCTGCCGCTGTTGCTGCGCCTGGCCTTTCGCCTGTCGCCGCTGCGCCTGGTACCCACCGGCGATCATTCGCGCGGCCTGCGCCTGCGTCTGGCGCTGGAGGCACTCGGGCCGATCTTCGTCAAGTTCGGGCAGATGCTCTCGACACGCCGCGACCTGCTGCCGCCCGATATCGCCGATGAGCTAAAGCGTCTGCAGGATCAGGTACCACCGTTCCCCGGCGACCAGGCGCGAGCGCTGATCGAGGAAGAACTCGAGTGTCCGATCGACACCGCCTTCGCCGCCTTCGATACCGACCCCATGGCTTCGGCCTCGGTTGCCCAGGTTCATGCCGCACGCCTGCACAGCGGCGAAGACGTGGTCGTCAAGGTGATTCGTCCGGGCATCGACCGGGTAATGCAGCAGGACATCGGCCTGCTCTACTTCTTTGCGCACTTCCTCAAGCGCATTCCCGAGGCGCGACGCCTGCGTCCAGTGGAAGTGGTCGCCGACTACGAAGCGACGTTATTCGACGAGTTGGACCTGCACAAGGAAGCCGCCAACACTTCTCAGCTGCGTCGCAATTTCAAGGATTCGCCGCTGCTCTACGTGCCGATCATTCATTGGTCACTGACGCGCCGGCGGGTAATGGTTCAGGAGCGCATTCATGGCGTGCCGGTCGCCGACATGCAGGCACTCGAGGCGCAAGGCACCGACCTTCGCAAGCTCGCCGAGCGCGGCGTGGAAATCTTCTTCACGCAGGTGTTTCGCGATAATTTCTTTCATGCCGACATGCATCCCGGCAATATCTTCGTCTCGTACAATCACCCATCGGACCCCCAGTACATCGCCATCGATTGCGGCATCGTCGGCAGCCTGACCCGCGAGGATCAGGATTATCTGGCGCGCAACCTGCTGGCCTTCTTCCATCAGGACTACTACGAAGTCGCGGTGCTGCACATCGAATCCGGCTGGGTCGGCGAGGGCACCCGCGCCAATGAGTTCGCCGCCGCGATCCGCACGGTCTGCGAGCCGATTCTGGAAAAACCGTTGAAGGACATTTCCTTCGGTCAGGTACTGTTGGGGCTATTCCAGACCGCGCGGCGCTTCAATATGGAAGTTCAGCCGCAATTGGTACTCTTGCAGAAGACCCTGCTCAATATCGAGGGATTGGGCCGCCAGCTCTACCCCGATCTGGACCTATGGAGCACGGCGAAACCCTTTCTGGAACGCTGGATGAAGGAGCGCGCCGGGCCGCGCGGGCTATGGACGTCGCTACTCAAACAGGCCCCGGAACTCAGCCGGCAACTCCCCGAATTGCCGGTACTCGCTCACCAGGCCCTGTCGCGGATGGAGAGCGAGCAGCGTCAGCGCCGCCGCCAGGCCGATGCACTGATCGGCATGCGCCGCCACCTGACCCGAGTAGTGGGTAGCGGTCGACGCTTGCGTCTGGGACTCCTGTTGCTGGCCATGGCGCTCGCCTGGCAGCCCCTCTGGCAATGGGCCCAGCTGCAACCCTGGCCGGTGTTGGCCGCCGCCGCACTCGGCACCCTATTACTCGCCTGGCGTTAGCCTTATACCATTTGCCTACACAGGACCGTCATCGATGAGCGATATCCTCGATCAACTGGCCACGGTGCTCGAGCAACGGCGTCACGCCGATCCCGAGGCCTCCTATGTGGCGTCGCTGCACCACAAGGGACTCAACAAGATTCTCGAGAAGCTTGGCGAGGAAGCAACCGAAACTCTGCTCGCCGCCAAGGATGCCGCCCAGGGCGATGAACCTGAGCGTCAGGCAGTAGTCGCCGAAACCGCCGACCTGTGGTTTCATAGTCTGGTGATGCTGTCGCATCTGGGTATCGATCACCAGGCGGTGCTCGACGAACTGGCACGCCGTTTCGGTATTTCCGGGTTGGACGAAAAGGCCGCCCGCCCTTCTGAATAATCCGGGCCTGGCCCGAAGAGGAGAAACTCCATGTTAGGTGGCATCAGTATCTGGCAACTGCTGATCGTACTCGGCATCATTATTCTGATCTTCGGCACCAAGAAGCTGCGCAACGTCGGTGGCGATCTGGGCGGCGCGCTCAAGGGTTTCAAGAAGGCCATGCACGAAGACGATGACAAGGACAAAAACGACGACGCCAACCAGCGCCATGTCAGTCATGAAGAACCGGGCGACACCTACGACGTCAAGCCCGAGCAGCGCACCGAGGACCGTGCCGAACATCGGGACGAACGGAAATAAGCCATGTTCGACATCGGCTTTCTCGAACTCATGCTGATTGGCATCGTCGGCCTGTTGGTGCTGGGCCCCGAGCGACTGCCCAAGGCCGCGCGTACCACGGGATTGTGGATCGGCAAGATCAAACGCAGCGTCTCCGGCATGCAGCGTGAGATCAACGCTCAGTTGGAAGCCGAAGAATTGCGTCAGAAGCTTGCCGAACAGCAGAAGAAGCTCGATGCCGGTCTCGACAAGGCGCGGCGCGATGTCGAGAGCTACGCCGGAGCCGCGCCACGGGAAGACGAAAGCAGCCCGAAGAAAGCCGACAATGTGAATCCTGGCCAGCCTGGTGCCACTCAACAAGCCGAACATGAGCCGGTCGAGCCCTCCACGCCCGCCACCGATGCCGACTCGAACAACGCGTCCAACGACGTCGTTTCGAATGCGGCCGAGGCCCCTTCCGGTACCGACAGGGCCGATGCGTCTTCCGCCAGCGGGGCCGGCGACTCATCAGCCGATAAGGATTCCGCATCACGATGAGCGATAGCCCAACCCCGCGAGGCGATCAGCAGGCCCCGCACGGCGAACAGGCACAGGCGCCGCTGATCGAGCATCTGATCGAACTGCGCTCACGGCTGATGCGTGCGGTTATCGTCATTCTGATCATTTTTCTGGCGCTGTATGCCTTTTCCAACGATATCTATACCTTCGTCGCCACGCCGCTGATGGCGCTGCTACCCGAAGGTTCTCAGATGATCGCCACCGAAGTCGCCTCGCCCTTTCTGGCGCCCTTCAAACTGACCATGGTAGTCGCAGTCTTCATCGCCGTGCCCTTCGTACTGCATCAGATGTGGGCCTTTATCGCCCCGGGGCTGTACCAGAACGAAAAGACCCTCGCACTGCCGCTACTGGCCTCGAGCGTCGTGCTGTTCTATGGCGGCGCCGCTTTCGCCTATTACGTGGTGTTTCCGCTGCTGTTCGAGTTCTTCGTGTATACCGGGCCGGAAAATGTCGCGGTAATGACCGATATCAGCCAGTACCTGAATTTCGTGCTCAAGCTGTTTTTCGCCTTCGGCGTGGCCTTCGAAATCCCCATCGCGACCTTTCTACTGATCTGGACCGGCGCCACCAGTGTCGAGAGTCTGTCGAAGAAGCGCCCTTACATCGTGCTCGGCTGCTTCGTGATTGGCATGCTGCTGACGCCGCCCGATGTGATCTCGCAAAGCCTGCTGGCGATACCCATGTGGTTGCTCTATGAGATCGGCCTGCTGTTCGGGCGCGTGGTAAAGCGCAGGAAAGCCGAGGATGAGGATCGCGACGAGTAGGTCGGAAGAAGGAAGAAGGAAGAAGGAAGAAGGAAGAAGGAAGATAGGATTCTGCTTTCCGCTCTTTTCTTCAAGGCGCGCAGTGCCGTTCTTCCCTCTTCCAGCCGCGAAGCGGCGATCTCCTATCGAGTGGCCATCATTTCGTCGAGCTTGTCGACCAGCTTGAAGATACCCTGCGCCACCTCACTGATGCGCTCGCCGAGCATGTAGGCAGGCGTGGTCACCACCCGATGCTCGCGATCCACCACCACCTCGTCGACGGCACAGCTCTTGTGCAGCCCGCCCATGGCACTGATGGCGCCGGCGACACTGGCATTCTGCCCCACGGTCACCGGAATGGCGCTACCCAACAGCCGAGGCACCAGCACCGGCGCGAAGCACATCAGGCCGATCGGCTTGCCGGTCTCGTGAAACGGCACCAGCTTATCGCGCAATAGCGGCAGTATCGTCATATCGGCGCCCGCCGCGTCGAAGTCCGACAGGTTGCGGATGATGCCAAAGCCACCGGGCAGGACGACACCATCGAAGGCATCGGGGTCGAGCGCCTCGAGCGAGTCGATCTTCCCATCAGCCAGGCGCGCCGACTCGACCAGCATGTTACGGGTTTCGCCTTCGGCTTCCTCGCCGGTCAGGTGATTGATGACCTGTCGCTGATCGCTATCCGGGGCGAAACAGTGATAGCCGATGCCCAATTGATCGAGACGCAGCAGCGTCAATATCGTCTCGTGAATCTCCGAGCCATCGTGAATACCACAGCCGGACAGGATGACCGCCACCTGTTTGCTCATGTCATTCTCCTTATGCAAGGGCCCATGCAAGGTGCCTGCAGGTGCGCACGCTCTGACGGAATCTTTCACTTTAGAAGGTCCCCGCGGGTGCGACAAGGCGCCGGCATCCGCGCCTCGTTCGCCCTGATATACTCAAGAGCAACACCGCCACTGTCACCTGACTGTCATCTTCATGAGGCAGGCTAGGCGTGGCGTCGTGACCCTCTACGACCGGAGATGCGAGCTTGAATCCATTAGTTTCACGCCAGTACCCCGCGACCCGTATGCGTCGCATGCGCAAGGACGATTTTTCCCGCCGGCTGATGCGCGAGTCGACACTCACTCCCGCCGACCTGATCCTGCCGGTGTTCGTGCTCGACGGCGAACGGCGCCGCGAGGCAGTGCCATCGATGCCCGGTGTCGAGCGCCTGTCACTCGATCTGCTGATCGAACAGGCCCGCGAAGTCTCGGCGCTGGGCATTCCCGCCTTGGCGCTGTTCCCGGTGGTCGGTGGGCAGCACAAAAGCGAACTGGCCGAGGAAGCCTACAACGCCGGCGGCCTGGTACAGCGCAGCGTGCGCGCACTCAAGGATGCCTGCCCCGAGCTCGGCATCATCACCGACGTGGCACTCGACCCCTACACCAGCCACGGCCAGGACGGCATCCTCGACGCGCAAGGCTACGTGGAGAACGACCGCACCGTCGAGACGCTGCTCAAGCAGGCGCTGTCGCACGCCGAAGCCGGCGCCGACGTGGTCGCGCCTTCGGACATGATGGACGGGCGCATCGGCGCGATTCGCGCGGTGCTCGAGCAGGAGCAGTTGCACAACGCCAGGATCATGGCCTATTCGGCCAAGTATGCCTCGCATTATTACGGTCCGTTTCGCGACGCGCTGGGCTCGGCGGGCAACCTGGGCAAGGCCGACAAGACCACCTATCAGATGGACCCGGCCAACAGCGACGAGGCCGTGCATGAAGTCGCCCTGGATCTCGCCGAGGGCGCCGACATGGTGATGGTCAAGCCCGGCATGCCCTACCTCGACGTGGTGCGCCGTATCAAGCAGGAACTCAGGGTGCCGACATTCGCCTACCAGGTCAGCGGCGAATACGCCATGCACATGGCGGCCTTCGACAATGGCTGGCTCGATGCCGATAGCGTGATCATCGAATCGCTGACGTGCTTCAAGCGCGCCGGCGCCGACGGCGTACTGACCTATTTCGCCAAACGCGCCGCCCAGCTACTCAATCAATAAGCGCGGGAGCTGTGCCCTCGCGCCAACGCAGGGAGCCTTTGCGATGGAAGAGTCGCGCAGCCACGTGTCGTCGAGTAACGATGCCCAGGCGACGTCACCGTTAGCCGATGGCAACGAAGCCGCCAGCGTCGCCCCGGCACTGCGCATCAACCGGACTCGCACCGGCATCCATGCCAAGCCGACGCCCTCGCCACAGGCGGATCTCGACGATGATTCGCTGTATTTCAATCGCGAGCTATCGCACCTGCAGTTCAACATCCGCGTGCTGGAACAGGCGCTGGACGCCTCGCATCCGCTGCTCGACCGGCTGATGTTCCTGCTGATCTTCTCGTCGAATCTCGACGAGTTCTTCGAGATACGCGTTGCCGGATTGCAGCGCCAGCTGGAACTTGGCCATGAGGATACCGGCGCCGATGGCCTGCCCCCACGCCGGGTGCTCAGCGAGATCGCACGCATCGTTCACGAGCAGGTCGAACGCCAATACCGAGTGCTCAACGAAGCGTTGATTCCCGCGCTCGAGGAGCAGCGCATCCGCTTTCGTCGGCGTACCCAGTGGAGCGAGGCGCAACGCGATTGGGTGCGCGACTATTTCGAGACGCAGATCATGCCGGTAATCAGCCCCATCGGCCTCGACCCCTCGCACCCTTTCCCTCGGCTGGTCAACAAGAGCCTCAATTTCATCGTCGAACTGGAAGGTAAGGATGCTTTCGGTCGCGAAGGCGGCCTGGCGATTCTGCCGGCGCCACGCTCCCTGCCACGGCTGATCCGGCTACCGAGCGAGCTCAATGAAGACGGCTATGCCGATTACCTGTTTCTGTCGTCGATGATCCACGCCCATGCCCAAGAGGTTTTTCCCGGCATGGAAGTGCGCGGCTGCTATCAGTTCCGCTTGACCCGTAACGCCGATTTTTCCGTCGACCCCGAGGCCGTCTCGGATCTGGCCTCGGCACTGCGCGGTGAATTGCTGGCCCGGCGCTACGGCGATGGCGTGCGCCTGGAGGTCGCCGACAATTGTCCCGCCGGCTTGGCTAGCTTCCTGCTCAAGCAGTTCGAGCTCGACGAACAGGATCTGTATCGCGTGCATGGCCCCGTCAACCTGACACGCATGATGGCGGTGCTCGGCGATGTCGATCGTCCCGATCTGCGTTACCGGCCGTTTACCCCGGGACTTCCGCGCAGTTTCAAGCCGGAGAGCAGCCTGTTCGATGCCATTCGCCAGGGCGATATTCTGCTTCATCACCCCTTCCAGTCGTTTACGCCCATCGAAGAACTGCTGCGCGAAGCCGCCCGCGACACCGAGGTGCTGGCCATCAAGCAGACCCTGTATCGCACCGGCGCCGACTCGCCGATCGTCGGCGCGCTGGTCGACGCGGCCCGCAACGGCAAGGAAGTCACGGTGGTGATCGAACTGCGCGCGCGCTTCGACGAGGCCGACAACCTAGCCCTGGCGTCGCGCCTGCAGGAGGCCGGCGCTATCGTCATCTACGGTGTCATGGCCTACAAGACCCACGCCAAGATGCTGCACATCGTGCGCCGTGAGCAAGGCGAGCTGCGTTATTACGCGCACCTGGGCACCGGCAATTACCATTCGAAAACGGCGCGGCTGTATACCGATTACAGCCTGCTGACCGCCAATGAAGCGCTCTGCGAGGATGTGCACCAGGTCTTCCAGCAGCTCTCGGGGATGGGCAAGCAGCGCCGCATCGACATCCTGCTGCATGCCCCCTTCGTGCTTCACGAGCGGCTGGTGGAAATGATCGATCGGGAAGCCAAGCTGGCCGAGAAGGGCAAAAAGGCCCATCTGATCGTCAAGTGCAACTCACTGACCGAACCCAAGCTGATACGCGCGCTCTACCGGGCCTCGCGCGCTGGCGTGACATGCGACTTGATCATTCGCGGGGTCTGCTGCCTGCGCCCCAGCGTGCCGGGTATTTCCGAGAATATCCGCGTGCGCTCGGTCATCGGTCGCTTCCTCGAGCACACCCGGGTCTTCTATTTTCATAACGATGGCAAATCGGAAGCCTGGGCCTCGAGCGCCGACTTCATGGAACGCAACATGTTCCACCGCGTGGAGACCTGCTTCCCGATCCTCGACAAGAAGCTCGCCCAGCGCGTGCGCAAGGATCTGGAGACCTATCTGGTCGACAACTGCCAGAGTTGGCTGCTGCACGAGGATGGCAGTTACAGCAAGCTCGAATCCGGCGACGAGGCACCGATCAGCGCCCAGGAGACGCTGCTGTATGCCTATGCCACCAAGACGTAGCCCCTTCCCCTTTCATTGATTCACTGCCTGTCGCGCAACCGCTCGGCGGCGCGTTCGAGCAGATCGGCGGTAGCCTCCCAGCCAAGGCAGGCATCGGTAATCGAGACACCGTAACGCAGCGCGGTGGGATTGAGCGGCTGCTTGCCCTCGTGCAGATTGCACTCGATCATCACACCGACCAGGCTGTCATCGCCGGCCAGGCGCTGCGCCAGTACGTCGAGCAGCACCTCGGCCTGGCGGCGGTGATCCTTGCGTGAATTGGCGTGGCTGCAGTCGACCATGATGCGCGCCGCCAATCCGGCGTCGCTCAGCGCCTTGCGGCTGGCGCGAACCGAACCGGCGTCATGGTTGGGCCGGTCGTGGCCACCGCGCAGCACCAGGTGCGTATGGGGATTGCCGTGGGTCTCGCGCATCACCGGACGACCATTGTGGTCGATAGCCAGGTGGCGATGCGCATGCATCGCCGCGCGTATCGCCGCGATGGCAACCTCTATTCCGCCATCGGTGCCATTCTTGAAGCCCACCGCCGCTTCCATGCCGCTGGCCAGTTCACGGTGAATCTGCGACTCGGTAGTGCGCGCACCGATCGCCGCCCAGGCCAGCAGATCGTCGAAATAGGCGGCGGCCAGTGGCTGGAGTAATTCGGTGGCCACCGGCAGACCCAGCGCCGCGATATCACGCATTAACTGACGAGACAGCGCGAGGCCATGCGCCATGTCGTCGCTGCCATCCAGGTGCGGATCGTAGGCCAGACCCTTCCAGCCCACGGTGGTGCGTGGTTTCTCGACATACACGCGCATGACCAGCAACAGGCGATCCCCGACACGCTCGGCAAGTGCCGCCAGGCGCTCGGCATATTCCAGCGCCGCCTTGGGGTCGTGGATGGAACACGGGCCGACCACCACCAGCATGCGATCGTCGCGGCCATCGAGAATCGCACGCACCGCCTGGCGTTGGGCGGTGATGCGGCTACGCAACGCGGTATCCAACGGCAGGCTCGAGCGCAGCTCGGCGGGGGTCGGCAATGGCCGCGAGCCGGTATCGACACGTCCGTGGTCACCGGCATCGGCGCGGCTCTTGTCACTGGTATCCAGCATGGGTAATTGAGCGTTCATGGCATCGTTTCCTAACGGCGAACGGAACATCGTGATTGTCGTAGGCCACCGATAACGAGCCGGTCGGAGGTGGCAGCCTGCACCGACCGGACGACGCTAAATCGCCAATAACCCTCGCCATGATAGCTGTTGTGGTAAACGCTGCAGGCGAAGGTCGCGATGCTCATCCGTCAATCTCCCATACCATGATCAATGAAAACGAAAAACCCCCGGTCGGGTTGCCGACCGGGGGTTTGATATGCGGTGGAGGCAGCCCTGGGGTTCAGGGTGCGCCTCTTGGCTCAGGTCATCTCGACCGGGCCGCCGGCGCACCGTCTATAAACCAATACCAATAGCCAAAACCGCGCCACGCAACGTCACGCGAACCATCCAGCATGAGCTGGTCGGTATCGGCAGTGAGTCGCGAACGGTTGAGGGGCATGGCTGTCTCCTGAATTCTACCTTCATCCTACACGGTCAAGGATTTTTGGCAACCCGACCGCGGCCAAGATCCAAGCGCTTGCGTATCAGTTAAAATACTGTATCCAGGTGATGGTAGCCGGCAGCACGCTCATGCCGATCAGAACCACCACGCCGAGGAATAGCGACATGAAGCCACTCTCGTCCTTGAAGTTGGAATCGTACTCGGCCATACCGTGGTCTCCGCGTAATCAGGGGAAGTCATCTGGGTTGGTCACATTCTAACCGGTTGTGGCCCGCGATGCAGCGTCGCTCGCCGATTTGACGCGACGCTCATACCTTGCGCTCCTCGCCCGCTGACAGCGCGGCAGCCTCGGCGCTGATTTCAGGCAGCGGGATCAGCGGCACGCGTGGGGCATAGGCGAAAACATCGGAGAATGTCCGCCCAGGGTCGAGGCCCAGCGGCGCCAGGGTGTCGATGCAGGCGTAGACCATGCCCGGCGAGCCGGACAGATAAACGTCGCATCCCGAAACGTCGTCCAGCGTCGCCGCCAGGACCCGATCGATACGCCCATGATGCGCATGCACGCGCTCAGCGGCGAAATCGATATCGAGCGGTGCTTCGGATACGCCATGAAAGTCGACGTTGGGGTACGTCTCGGCCCACTCACGCGGCAGACTCTCGAGATAGAAGTCGCGACGCTCGCGCACCGCCCACCACAACGCTATCGGCCGGTTGCCATCGGCGGCCAGCGCCGCCTCCATCAGCGCCTTCACCTGGGCAAAGCCGGTTCCAGCGGCGAGCAACAGCAGTGGCCGCCCGCCGGATGGCGTCAGCACGCAGTCGCCACCCGGCAGGCGCACGGTGAGTTGCGGCGAATGCTCGATGACTTCGCGCATGCGCCGGGAGTTTTCGCGTTCCGGCCAGTGCTGGATATGCAGCTCGATAGCGCCATCGCCACGATGCGCGTTGGCGATCGAGAACGGCACCCAGGTCTCGTCGTCGAGCTTGAGCTCCAGATACTGACCGGGCGCGTGAGCGACCGCCTCGGCACGGCCTTCCAGGCTGACGCGGAAGACATCGGAAGTCAGGTCTTCAACCGCGATCACGTGGCAGGTCAGGGTCCTCGCCGTCATGCTGTCCTCTTGCAATTGTCGGAGCGGACCATTTCAACGGCCCGCCGTGTCGGGCAACGTAATACCCAGCTCGTTCCAGCGGGCATCGACACGAATCTTGACCTCGCTGGTCATGACGATTGGCGTGCCCCACTCACGATCGGTTTCCCCCGGCCATTTATTGGTGGCGTCCAGGCCCATTTTCGAGCCCAGCCCGGCCACCGGCGAGGCGAAATCCAGGTAATCGATCGGCGTATTCTCGACGATCACCGTATCACGCGACGGATCCATGCGCGTGGTGATCGCCCAGATCACGTCCTGCCACTGGCGAGCATCGATATCGTCGTCGAGCACCACCACAAACTTGGTGTACATGAATTGGCGCAGAAAACTCCACACGCCCATCATTACCCGCTTGGCATGGCCCGGGTAGCGCTTCTTCATGGTCACCACCGCCATGCGGTAGGAGCAGCCCTCGGGTGGCAGGTAGAAATCGACGATCTCGGGAAACTGCTTACGCAGGATCGGCACGAACACCTCGTTGAGTGCCAAACCGAGAATCGCCGGCTCATCGGGCGGCCTGCCGGTATAGGTCGAGTGATAGATCGGCTCGCGGCGATGGGTGATGCGCTCGACGGTAAACACCGGGAAGGGCTCGACTTCGTTGTAATAGCCGGTGTGGTCGCCGTAGGGGCCTTCCGGTGCGGTGTCGTCAGGGTAGATGAAACCTTCGAGGACGATCTCGCTAGAGGCCGGCACCTCGAGATCGGCGTGCCCGCATTTAACCAGCTCGGTGCGCGAGCCGCGCAGCAGTCCGGCGAAGGCGTATTCCGACAGCGTATCCGGCACCGGCGTCACCGCGCCGAGGATCGTCGCCGGGTCGGCGCCCAGCGCCACCGCCACCGGAAACGGCTCGCCGGGGTGCGCCTCGCACCATTCCTGAAAATCCAGCGCGCCGCCGCGATGCGACAGCCAGCGCATGATCAGGCGGTTCTTGCCGAGCTTCTGCTGGCGATAAATACCCAGGTTCTGGCGCTCCTTGTGCGGCCCCTTGGTGACCACCAGCGCCCAGGTCACCAGCGGTGCCACGTCACCCGGCCAGCAGTGCTGAATGGGAATGCGATCGAGGTCGACGGCGTCGCCCTCCAGCACCACATCCTGCACCGGCGCCTTGCGCAGCGTCTTGGGCCCCATGCTCATCACCTGCTTGAATACCGGCAGCTTGTCCAGCGCATCGCGAAAGCCCTTGGGCGGCTCCGGTTCCTTGAGAAAGGCCAGCAACTCGCCGACCTCGCGCAACGCACCGACCGAATCCTGGCCCATGCCGAGTGCCACACGCTTCGGCGTACCGAACAGGTTGCCCAGCACCGGCATGGCATGCCCCTTGACGTTCTCGAACAGCAACGCCGGGCCGCCGGCACGCAGGGTGCGATCGCAGATCTCGGTGATTTCCAGATACGGATCGACCTCGGCACTCACCCGCTGGAGTTCGCCGAGTTTTTCCAGCGCCGCGATGAATTCACGCAAGTCCTTATACTTCATCGGTTTCCCGTCTTACGAACGACAGAAGGGGCAGGATAGCACCTGCCCCTCCGGAATGTCGTTTTCAATGCCGCCATGACAGAAAGCATCGAGAACCGTCACGAGCGAACACAGTCGAGTTCGGACGGAGCACAGGAACCGGAGCATACACGAAGTATGTGAGGATTCCGTTCGGACTCGCGCACGAGCACCGCCCGGGCTCGAGATGTGGAGCGCAGTAGGTTATTCGTTGCTTTCTAGCGTCGCTTCATGGCCTCGAAGAACTCCAGATTCGTCTTGGTATCCTTCAAGCGATCGATCAGGAATTCAGTGGCCGCGGTGTCCTCCATCGGGTTGAGCAGCTTGCGCAGAATCCACATGCGCTGCATTTCTTCCTCGGAGGCGATCAGATCCTCGCGGCGGGTGCCCGAGCGGCGAATGTTGATGGCCGGGTAGACGCGTCGCTCGGCCAGCTTGCGGTCGAGGTGCGCTTCCATGTTGCCGGTACCCTTGAACTCCTCGAAAATCACCTCGTCCATCTTCGAGCCGGTATCGACCAGCGCGGTGGCGAGGATGGTCAGGCTGCCGCCCTCTTCGATGTTACGCGCGGCGCCGAAGAACCGCTTGGGCTTCTCCAGGGCGTGGGCATCGACACCGCCGGTAAGCACCTTGCCGGAGGATGGCACCACGGTGTTGTAGGCACGCGCCAGACGGGTGATGGAATCGAGCAGGATGACCACGTCCTTCTTGTGCTCGACCAGGCGCTTAGCCTTCTCGATGACCATCTCGGCGACCTGCACGTGGCGTGCCGGCGGTTCGTCGAAGGTCGAGGCCACCACCTCGCCGCGCACCGTGCGCGACATCTCGGTCACTTCCTCGGGGCGCTCGTCGATCAACAGTACGATCAGGTGGCACTCGGGGTTGTTGCGCGTGATCGAGCCGGCGATGTTCTGCAGCATCAGCGTCTTACCGGCCTTGGGCGGCGAGACGATCAGGCCACGCTGGCCCTTGCCGATAGGCGAGGTGAGATCGATGATGCGGGCGGTGAGGTCCTCGGTGGAACCGTTGCCGATCTCCATGAACATACGCTCATTGGGAAACAGCGGCGTGAGGTTCTCGAAGAGGATCTTGTGCTTGGCATTTTCCGGCTTGTCGAGGTTGATCTGGTTGACTTTCAACAGCGCGAAATAACGCTCGCCTTCCTTGGGCGGACGAATCTTGCCGGCAATGGAGTCACCCTTGCGCAGGTTGAAACGGCGAATCTGCGACGGCGACACGTAAATGTCGTCGGGGCCGGCAAGATAGGATGAGTCGGCACTTCGCAGGAAGCCGAAACCGTCCTGGAGGATTTCCAGAACACCATCGCCATAGATATCCTCGCCACTCTTGGCGTGCTTCTTGAGGATGGCGAAAATGATGTCCTGCTTGCGGGAACGGGCCAGGTTATCGATACCCATCTGTTGGGCGATTTCCAGCAGTTCCGGAACGGTTTTTTGCTTGAGTTCGGTAAGATTCATCGGTTTGTAGAGATTGCTCTTGTCAGCGTGACGGCGTGAATGCCGATAGATAACTGGGACAGGAGGCGGTGACGGTGCGCCGCGCGGTGCGTTCAGAGCCCTGGATGTTCCGCTCGCCGGATATGGCCGTTGGGTGGCGCTCCACCAGGAGGCCATGGACACTATCGGAATCGAGGGAGGCGCTGTTCCTATCGCCTGGATCTTTCAACAACTGCCAATCAAAAATTGCAGCACTGGAACAGCGGGCTAACTGACGACTTGGAATTTGACCGCGTGGCGGCCGGAAAGCATTCGGAACAGGCGAACGCTTCGATGTTAGTTAAGCTGGACGACAAACGCAAGCCCAACCGCCCAAGTACGATTGACAAGCTTCGAGACGCCCAGCAACCTTGACCCATCGTCACCTTATTCAGCCCCATGACAACATAGGGACAGCGCATGAGCAGGACGCTTGCCAAGGCGTTGCAACCTCGCCGCCTCGCGGCCATCGATCTGGGCTCCAACAGCTTTCACTTGCTGGTGGCCAACTACCAGGACGGCCAGCTTCAGGTCGTCGCCAAACTCGGCGAGAAGGTCCAATTGGCTGCCGGGCTCGATGACGACGGCGCGCTGAGCGAGGAGGCGATGCAGCGGGCGTTGGCCTGCCTGGCCCAGTTTGCGCCTTTCATCGAGGATATCGCGCCGCGTCACCTGCGGGTGGTGGGCACCAATGCCTTGCGTGCCGCGCACAACAGCCAGGCGTTGATCGAGCGCGCCGAGGCGCTGCTCGGGCATGAAATCGAGATCATCGCCGGTCGCGAGGAGGCACGACTGATCTATCTGGGCGCGGCCCATGCGCTGGCCGACGTGCATGGCAAGCGACTGATCGTCGATATCGGCGGCGGCTCCACCGAATTCATCATCGGCGAAAGTTTCGAACCACTGGCGCTGGAAAGCCTGCACATGGGCTGCGTGGCCTACACCCGGCGCTTCTTTGCGGGCGGCAAAATCAGCGAGCAACGCTTTTGCCGCGCCGAACTGGCAGCGCTTTCCGAACTCGCCAATATCCGTCGCCATTATCTGGAGTTGGGCTGGGCCGACCCGGTCGGTTCGAGCGGCACCATCAAGGCGGTGGCCGCCGTGCTCGCCGCCAGCGGCGACAGCCCCGACGAGGTGATCCATCGCGATGGACTGCACGCGCTGCGCAAGCGACTGATCGCATGCCAGCATCTCGACAAGGTCGCCATGCAAGGGCTCAAGGACGACCGCGCCAGGGTTTTCCCCGCCGGCGTGGCGATACTCTGCGCGATTTTCGAGGCCTTCGATCTTTCGCATATGCGCTATTCGGATGGCGCCTTGCGCGAGGGCGTGCTCTACGACCTGGCCGGACGCAATACGGCCGAAGACTCGCGTCTGCAAACGCTGGCCGGCCTGGGCCGGCGTTATGGCATCGAGGCCCGCCAGGCCGAGAATGTCGCGGCCAACGCCACGGCGGCGTTCGAACAAGTACGTGACAGCTGGCGACTCGATGATGAGCAGGGCCAGTTTCTCGCCTGGGCGGCGCAGCTACACGAGATCGGCCTAGCCATCTCGCATAGCCAATTCCATCGTCACGGCGCCTATCTGCTCGAACACTCCGACCTGCCGGGCTTCTCGCGCCCGGAGCAACGCGCCTTGGCGTTTCTGGTTCGCGCACACCGCCGCAAGTTCCCGTCCAAGGAACTCGAATCGCTGCCCGCCGGGTTACGCCCACGCTACGCGCAACTCGCCCGGCTACTGCGCCTGGCGGTCGTCCTCAATCACTCGCGCCCCGAACAGCCAATCGGCGATTTTCGCTTGCGCGCCGATGGCGACGATCTGACTCTGTCATTGCCCGAGGCGCTGGCCGAGCATCCATTGTTGGTCGACGACCTGCAGCAGGAAAGCGCCTACCAGCGCGCCGCCGGCTATCGCCTGGACATCGACCAGGCCATGGCCAGCGTATAGATTCAGTCGTCGAAGACCGGGCCAACCTGCGTCCAACCCTCGGCAACCGCCACGCCCAGCACGGCGATCAGCGTATCGTCATGCCAGACCAGCAACTGTCGTGAACGTAGCCAAGGCGGCACGCCGGCTTCCTGTAATAGACGCTTGACGTCACGCCGGCCACGCCCGGCAACGCGTAACCATTCACCGCCATGGCGCATCGCCACACGCAGCGTCGGCCGTGTCCCACTGTCGTGAATCAGGCGACAGGCAACGCGCCCCAGCGGCGTCGAAAGGCCGGGCCGGCCATCCCATTCGGCCTGCCAATCGACCGGCGGTTCGGTCCACGGCGCCTGCAGGTACAGCGCGCCGCGCCAGCAGCGCGCCTCGCCACCCGGCCAAGCGACATGCATCCGGGCGTCGCCACGGCCCTCGAGCTGGGACAGCAACGTCGCCAGTCGTGTCGCGGGCGGAGTAGGCAGCCCCAGACGCTGGCAGGTGTAACGCACCAACAAGCGCTGACGCGCCTCGGACAGCCGCAATAGTGACGGCACCGGGATACGCTGCGGCGCCCCGCCTGCGGCGGCAAGATCCAGCGCGGCCAACTCATCGAGCAGTTCATCGGCCTCGCCGGCAAGTTGCGCGCTGCGTGCAAGCGCACGGGATGCATCGGGCCAGCGCGCAGCCAGCAATGGAATCGCTCGAGCGCGCAAAAAATTGCGATCGAGAGCGGTATCCCGGTTGCTGGGGTCTTCGATCCAATGCAGCCTAAGTCGCTCGGCCTCGCGTTCGAGATCGGCCCGCGTGAGTCCGAGCAACGGTCTTGCCAGGCGTCGCCCGCGCCAATCGCGCTCGGCGGGCATCCCCGCCAGCCCGCGAACGCCACTGCCACGTAGCGCGGCGAGCAGCAACGTCTCGGCCTGGTCATCGTCGTGCTGGGCCAGCCACAGCGTCTCGCCGGGTCTCACGCGCCGCGCGAACGCCACGTAGCGCGCCTCGCGCGCCGCCGCCTCGACACCCTTGCCTGCCGGCTCGACATGCACAGGCTCGACGAACAGCGGCACGCCGAGCCGCGAGCACAGCGCGCGACAATGATCCTCGAAATCGCTCGCAGCGTCTTGCAGGCCGTGGTTTACATGCAGCGCGTAAATCGCGCTGGGGTAGCTGCGAGCCGCGCGGGCGGCCAGGGTCAGGAGTAGGCAGGAATCGAGACCACCGGACAGCGCGATCCAGACAGGACGCCCCAGCGGGGTTTCCGCCAGGGCGTGATCAATAAGCGATTGCATAGGAGCCATTCATGGCTCCTTTACGTTGGCGAGCCATAACTCATCAAGCGCTGATACCGCCGCTCGAGCAACTCATCGGTATCCATCGACTCGAGGCGCTCGAGGCTCGCCAGCAGCGATTCCTTGACCCGCTCGGCAGTGTCGTATGGGTGGCGGTGCGCGCCGCCCAGCGGCTCCTCGATCAGGGTGTCGACGAAGCCCAGCTCCTTCAGGCGTTCGGCGGTAATACCCATCGCGTGGGCGGCGTCGGAGGCCTTTTCGGCACTTTTCCACAGAATCGACGCGCAACCCTCCGGCGAGATGACCGCATACGTCGAATATTGCAGCATCGCCAGCTCGTCGCATACGCCGATCGCCAGCGCGCCACCGGAACCGCCCTCGCCGACCACGGTGGCAATGATCGGCGTCTTGAGCCGTGACATCACCGCCAGGTTGTAGGCGATGGCCTCGGACTGGCCGCGCTCCTCGGCGTCGATGCCGGGATAGGCGCCGGGGGTGTCGATGAAGGTCAGCACCGGCATCTTGAAGCGTTCGGCCATTTCCATCAGACGGCAAGCCTTGCGGTAGCCTTCCGGGCGCGGCATGCCGAAGTTGCGGCGAACCTTTTCATGCACGTCGCGGCCCTTCTGATGGCCGATCACCATCACCGGCTTGCCGTCGAGACGCGCGACGCCGCCGACGATGGCGGCGTCGTCGGCGAAGTGGCGGTCACCGTGCAACTCGTCGAAGTCGCTGAATACGCTGTCGAGATAATCCAGCGTGTAGGGGCGCTGCGGGTGGCGCGAGAGCTGCGACACCTGCCAGGCGGTTAGATCGCGAAAGATCGACTCGGTCAGCTTCTTGCTCTTTTCCTGAAGCTTGCCGATCTCGTCGTTGATGTTGATCTTGCTGTCATTACCGACCAGCCGTAGTTCCTCGATCTTCGCCTGCAGCTCGGCAATCGGCTGTTCAAAGTCCAGATAATTGGGATTCATAGAGCTTCTACTTTCCGAAGATTAATGGGGCGCGCATGTAGAAACAGGCCGGCCGTTCACGATAACTCGCCATTATCCCACCTTGACCCGCTCACGCAAGGCGAGCCGATCGCCAGCCGTTATCCACGATATTTGAGACGCACGCCATCCTGGCCTTCGACCTCACGCAGCGCGATCATCAGTTCGTCGGCGGGCGCGACCTTCCAATCGCCGCCCAGCTCCAGCCAGCCGCTGGCCTGGGTGTTACGGTATTTGACGCGCACCGGCAAACCGTCGATATCGCGCCAGGGGTCCAGGCTGTCACGCAGGCTATTGATGAATTGGCCGTTGGTGCGCGTGCCGTCCACCGACAGCTCCACTGCCTCGCCATAACGCCGGCGCGCCTCGACCATCAAAGTGATCTCCTTGCCACGCAGACGCAACCCACCGGAGTAGTCGTCACTTTGCACCTCGCCTTCGACGATCAGCACCTGATCCTGGCCCAGGGTGTTACGCACCTGATCGAACAGTTCGCCGAACAGCGAAGCCTCGATGCGCCCGGTGCGATCGTCGAGGGTGACGAAGGCCATGGTATCGCCGCGCTTGGACTTCATGGTGCGCATCGCCACCACCAGCCCAGCCACGCGCTGCGGCTCGCGCGATGGCTTGAGATCGCTGATCCGCGTCGAGACGAAGCGTGAAAGCTCCTTCTCATACTCGTCGATGGGGTGCCCGGTCAGATAAAGGCCCAGCGTGTCCTTCTCGCCGGCCAGGCGCTCCTTGTCGCTCCAGTCGCGCACCTGCAGATAGCCCGCGTAGCCGCCGCCGGCCTCGGGCTCGGCGAACGCTTCGCCGAACATGTCGACCATGCCCAGACTGGCATTGGCATTGCTCTGCGCCGCGGCCTTCAAGGCATCCTCCAGCGCTGCACTGAGTACCGCGCGCGAGGGCCCCAGATTGTCCAGGGCGCCGGAGCGGATCAGCGCTTCCAGGGTGCGCTTGTTCATGCGTTTGGAATCGATGCGCCGACAGAAATCGAACAGGTCGGCGAAGTCGCCGCCGTCGCTTCGCGCTTCGACGATCGCGCCGATCGGCCCTTCGCCGACGCCGCGGATCGCGCCCAGGCCGTAGACCACCCGGCCCTCGCCATCGACGGTGAACTTGTAGGCGCCGACGTTGACGTCGGGCGGAGTCACCGTCAAACCCAGGTTGCGGCACTCCTCGATCAGCGGCACGACCTTGTCGAGGTTGTCCATCTCGGTGGACAGTACCGCGGCCATGAACGGCCCGGGGTAGCGCGTCTTGAGCCAGGCGGTCTGATAGGAGACCAGCCCGTAGGCCGCCGAGTGCGATTTGTTGAAGCCGTAGCCGGCGAATTTTTCCACCAGGTCGAAGATATTGCCGGCGAGGTTCTTGTCGATGCCATTGGCGGCGCAGCCCTCCATGAAACCGGTGCGCTGCTTGGCCATCTCCTCGGGCTTCTTCTTGCCCATCGCCCGGCGCAGCATGTCGGCCTGGCCCAGACTGTAGCCGGCCAGCACCTGGGCGATCTGCATCACCTGCTCCTGATAGAGGATGACGCCATAGGTGGGCTCGAGCACCGGCTTGAGCCACTCGTGCTGGTAGTCCGGGTGCGGATAGGAAAGCTCGGCGCGGCCGTGTTTACGGTTGATGAAGTCGTCAACCATACCCGACTGCAAGGGGCCGGGGCGGAACAGCGCGACCAGCGCGATCATGTCCTCCAGCGAGTCGGGCTGCAGGCGCTTGATCAGCTCCTTCATGCCACGCGATTCGAGCTGGAAGACTGCGGTGGTCTCGGCCTTCTTGAGCATCGCGAAGGTCGGCGCGTCATCCAGCGGAATGCTGGTGATGTCCAGCGGGCCTTCGCCCTGGCGCGCGCGCACCACGTCGACCATCTCGAGCGCCCAATCGATGATGGTCAGGGTGCGCAGGCCGAGGAAGTCGAACTTGACCAGCCCGGCTTCCTCGATATCGTTCTTGTCGAACTGCACCATCAGCCCGCTGCCATCCTCATCGCATAGTAGCGGCGAGAAGTCGGTGAGCTTGGTCGGCGCGATCACCACCCCACCGGCGTGCTTGCCGGTACCCCGAGTGATGCCTTCGAGCTTGACCGCCATGTCCCAGATTTCCTGGGCGTCCTCGTCGCCGGCGATGAAATCGCGCAGGGCTTCCTCCTGCTCGGACGCCTTGGCCAGGGTCATGCCGACTTCGAAGGGAATCAGCTTGGAGAGCTTGTCGCCCAGCGAGTAGGGCCGTCCCTGGGCGCGCGCCACGTCGCGCACCACCGCCTTGGCGGCCATGGTGCCGAAGGTGACGATCTGCGATACCGCGTTGCGGCCATAGCGGCTTGCCACGTAATCAATGACGCTGTCGCGCTTCTCCATGCAGAAATCGACGTCGAAGTCGGGCATCGAGACACGTTCGGGATTGAGGAAGCGTTCGAACAGCAGGTCGTATTCCAGCGGATCGAGATCGGTGATCTTCTGCGCGTAGGCGACCAGCGAGCCGGCGCCGGAACCGCGACCCGGCCCCACCGGCACGTCGTTGTCCTTGGCCCACTGGATGAAGTCCATGACGATCAGGAAGTAGCCGGGGAAACCCATCTGGATGATGACATCGAGCTCGAAATCCAGGCGCTGGCGATAAGCGGGTTCGTGTGCGGCGCGATCACGCCCGGCGTAGATCGCGTTGGGACTATCGAAGAGCTGGTCGAGACGCTCGCTCAGGCCGTCATGCGAAACCTTGCGAAAGTATTCCTCCAGGGTCATACCCTCGGGAATCGGGAACTCGGGCAGAAAAATCTCGCCGAGTCGCACGTCGGCATTGCAGCGCGCGGCGATCATCACGCTGTTTTCCAGCGCCTCGGGAATATCGGCAAACAACTCGGCCATTTCCTGCGGTGTCTTCAGGTATTGCTCTTCGCTGTAACGCCGCTCGCGGCGCGGGTCGTCCAGCGCCTTGCCTTCACCGATCGACACCCGGGTCTCATGCGCCCAGAAGTCCTCGCGATTAAGGAAACGCACGTCGTTGGTGGCGACCACCGGCGTGCCGGTGCGCGCCGCCAGTTCCACCGACAGATGCACGCAGTCTTCGTCGTACTGACGTCCGGTGCGGCTAAGCTCGAGATAGAAGCGCCCGGGGAAATGCCGCTGCCATTCAGCAAGCGCCTGGCTCGCCTCGTCAGGGCGATCGGCGAGCAGAAAACGTCCGATCTCGCCTTCGCGCGCGCCGGACAGGGCGATCAGCCCCCCGCTTTGCGCGAACACCCAGTCCTTCTTGAGAATCGCCAGCCCCTGGCGCTGGCCCTCGACCCAGCCGCGCGAGATCAACTCGGTCAGGTTGCGATAGCCGTCGTTGTCCATGGCCAGTAGGGTCAGGCGATACGGGTGGCCTTCGTCGAACGGATTGTCGAGCCACAGGTCGGCGCCGATGATCGGCTTGAGGCCGGCGCCCTGGGCCGCCTTGTAGACCTTGACCAGCCCGAACAGATTGGCCTCGTCGGTGACGGCGATCGCCGGCATGCCGGCCTCGGCGGTGGCAGCGACTAGCGGCTTCAGGCGTACCAGGCCGTCGACGAGGGAGTATTCGCTGTGCACGCGAAGATGGACGAAAGGCGTAGTCATATCGGGCTCGCGGTGGTTCGGTCACGAGGCGGGCCGGCGCTGTCACGCTGCCCCGCCTGGTTAGAAAAGATCGTACTGTTTCTTCACCGGCGCAAAGGAGCGGCGATGGTAATCGGGCAGCGGCCCGAGACTAGCTAGTGCCGCCAGGTGCTCGGGCGTCGAGTAGCCCTTGTGACGGGCGAAACCGTAGTCGGGGTAGCGCTCGTGCAGCGCCACCATCTGTGCGTCGCGCGCCACCTTGGCCAGAATCGAAGCCGCGCCAATCGCCGGATGGCGTGCGTCGCCCTTGATGACAGCCTGGCCAGGGCAATGATGCCCGGGCAGGCGATTACCGTCCACCAGCAGATATTCGGCGGCGATCGCCAACCCGTCGATGGCGCGGCGCATGGCCAGGTGGCTGGCGTGATAGATATTCAGCGTATCGATCTCGGCGGGCGATGCCTCGGCCACGGCGAAGGCCAGTGCATGCTCGCGGATCAGCGCGTCGAGCTCGATGCGACGCGTCTCGCTGAGCACCTTGGAGTCATTGATGCCGTCGATGGGTCGACAAGGATCGAGAATCACTGCCGCGGCGACCACCGCGCCGGCCAACGGCCCGCGACCGACCTCGTCGACGCCGGCCAGGCGCTCGCCAGCGTAGTCGATGACGAGTTCGGGGTAAGCGTCGAGACGGCCGACCTCGACGTCGAGCACGCCGTCTTCGGGCAGAGTCAGGGTCATTCGGTCTCCTCCATGACATCGGGCGCCACCGGTTTGGGCAGCGCCCGGCCCTGGGCCAGGGCCAGCACCGCCTCGGCGGCGCGCGCGCTGGCGCCACGCTGCAGGCCGGCATGCATCGATGCGAAGCGCGTCTCCACGGTCCGGCGAGCATCGCCGTCGTTCAGCCAGGTCGTCAAGTGCGCGGCGATCGCCTCGGGCGTGGCGTCGTCCTGGATCAGCTCGGGCACCAGTGTCTCGCGGGCGATCAGGTTAGGTAGCGAAATCCACTCGGTCTTGACCAGACGCCGCGCCAGCCAGTGCGTGGCCGGCGCCATCTTGTAGGCGACCACCATCGGCCGGTGGCAGAGCATGGCTTCCAGCGCCGCCGTGCCGGAGGTCAGCAGCACGGCGTCGCTGGCGACCATCGCCTCGCGGGATTGGCCGTCGACCAGGGTCACCTGCCCGTTCAATTGCGGATAGCCCTTCAACAGCGCCTCAAGCTCCTTGCGGCGCCGCGGGGAGGCGGCGGGAACGATCAGTTGCAGCCCGTCGACGCGCTCGCACAAGCGCTCGGCGGCGGCGAGAAACGTCGCCCCCAGAAAGCGGATCTCGTTGGCCCGCGAGCCGGGCAGAATCGCCAGCACCGGTACGTCGGGCGCCAGACCCAGTTCGGCACGGGCGCCAACGCGGTCGTTGACCAGCGGCAACTCGTCGGCCAGCGGATGGCCGACGAACGTCACCGGTACGCGATGGCGCTCGTAGAAGGCGGCTTCGAACGGCAGGAAGGTCAGCATGGCATCGACCGCACGGGCGATGCCCTTGACCCGCCCCTGTCGCCAGGCCCACACGGAGGGGCTGACGTAATGCGCGGTGGCAATGCCGTTCTCGCGCAGTTGGCGTTCCAGGCCCAGGTTGAAATCCGGCGCATCGATACCGACCATGACAGCGGGCCGCCAGGCCAGCGCATCGCGCTTGAGATGGCGCCGTACGCCCAGCAGTTCGGGCAGGTGCTTGAGCACCTCGACCAATCCCATCACCGACAGCGTCTCCAGTGGATAGAGACTCTCGAGGCCCTCGGCGATCATGCGCGGCCCGCCGATACCGCGAAACTCGGTATCGACGTGGCGCGCCTTTAGCGCACGCATCAGTCCGGCGCCGAGAATGTCTCCGGAAAGTTCGCCCGCGACCAGATAGATACGCATGGGAATTACCGGGTAATGCCGCGATTCGACGCCTTCAGCGAGGCGATGAAGGTGGCGAGTTCCGGCGGTGCCTCATGCTGCGATTCGAGGCTCGCCAGCGCCTGCTCCAGGGTCAGCCCCTGGCGGTAAACGACCTTGTAGGCATCGGTGAGCGACTTGATCGCCTCGCGGGAAAAGCCGCGACGTTTCAGGCCGACCAGATTCAGACCGTGCGCCTGAGCCGGGTTGCCGTTGATCATCACGTAGGCCGGGGTGTCCTTGGTGATGATCGAACCGCCGCCGGCCATGGCATGCGTGCCGAAATGACAGAACTGATGCACCGCCGCGAGCCCGCCGAGAATCGCGAAGTCGCCAAGCGTGACATGACCGGCCAGGGTCACCTGGTTGGCGAGAATGCAGTCGTCGCCGATCAGGCAATCGTGACCGACATGCACGTAGGCCATGATCAGGTTGCGATTGCCGAGGGTGGTCACGCCACGATCCTGGATGGTGCCACGGTGCAGCGTCGCGCCTTCGCGAATCACGTTGTCGTCGCCGAGCTCGAGGCGCGTCGCTTCGCCGGCGTATTTCTTGTCCTGGCAATCCTCGCCCACCGAGGCGAACTGAAAGATGCGCGTGCGCCGGCCCAGGCGCGTCGGGCCCTTGATCACGACATGCGGCCCGATCACGCTTCCGGCACCGATCTCGACATCCGGTCCGATCACGCTGAACGGACCGACCTCGACGTCTTCGGCCAGGCGGGCGGCAGGATCGACGATGGCGGTGGGATGAATCAAGCGACCTTCCTCTCGGCACAGATGATCTCGGCTTCACAGGCCAGCTCGTTATCCACGGTGGCGCGGCAGGCGAATCTCCAGATACCCCGCTTACCACGGATCACCTTGGCCTCGAGGCGCAACCGATCGCCTGGCATGACCGGGCGCTTGAAGCGTGCCTTGTCGGTGCCGACCAAATAATAGACATAGCCATCGGCGGGCAGCTTGTTGACCGTCTTGAAGCCGAGGATGCCACAGGCCTGGGCCATCGCCTCGATGATCAGCACGCCGGGCATGATCGGATGATGCGGAAAGTGCCCGTTGAAGAAGGGTTCGTTGATGCTGACGTTCTTGTAGGCAACGATGGATTCGCCGATGGCGATCTCCACCACGCGATCCACTAACAGGAAAGGGTAGCGGTGCGGCAGATACTCACGAATCTCGTTGATGTCCATTTCCATCGAGGCAACCTCTGAAAGTGCTTGATGTCCACCGCGAGTGGACACTGCTTGGCGAGTGGGCCCGCCAGTCGAATTTGGCGCTGGATTATAGCGTCGCCGGCGCCGTCTGGCAGCCGCTACCCATCGCGAAAGTTATGTGTCACGAGAACTACGTTCGAGTCGCGTCAGGCGCTTGGCGAGGTCATCGAGCTGTTTGAAACGCACCGCGTTCTTGCGCCACAGCGCGTTGCTCATGGCGCCAGTGCCGGACGAATAGACGCCGGGCTTCGTGATGGAATTGGTGACCAGGCTCATCCCCGTGACCTGCACGCCATCGCAGATCGTCAAGTGACCCGCCAGCCCGACGCCGCCGCCCAGCATGCAGTGACGCCCGACCTTGGTCGAGCCGGCGATGCCCACGCAGCCGGCCAGCGCCGTATGATCGCCGATGCACACGTTATGGGCGATCTGTACCTGGCTGTCGATCTTCACGTCGTCGCCGATCACGGTATCGCCCAGCGCGCCGCGATCGATGCTCGAACAGCTGCCGACCTCGACGTCATCGCCCAGCACCACCCCGCCAAGCTGGGCGATCTTGTGCCAGCCGGCGCCATCATGGGCAAAGCCGAAGCCATCGGCGCCAATCACGCAGCCGCTGTGCAAGATGGCGCGTTTGCCAACGATCACGCCATGGTAGACGGTGACGTTGGCATGCAACCGCGACCCGGCGCCAATCGACGAATCCGCCCCCACCACGCTGCCGGGTCCGACGATCACATCGTCGCCGAGCTCGGCGCCGGACTCGATCACCGCATGCGCACCGACCTCCACCCGCTGGCCCAGCGTCACGCCGTCGGCGACCGATGCAGCGGGATGAATGCCGGCAACCGGGCGGGCCGCGAGCGGATCGAACAGGCGCGATAGCTCGGCATAGGCCAGGTAAGGGTTGTCGAGTTCGAGGCGCGTCGCCGGACATTCGGCGACATGCGCGGGGTGAATCAGCACCGCGGCCGCCCGGGTATCGGGGAGATATTTGAGGTAGGCCCTGTTGGCCAGGAAACTCAAGTCCTCCGGACCGGCATCGCTGAGCGTCGCCAGACCACTGACACGGCGCTCGCCGTCACCGACGAGCGTTGCCCCTAGCCGCGCGGCCAGCTCGGCCAGGGAGCAGGAAAAAGCGTTGGTTTTCTTCATGTCATTGGCGAACCAGGCACCGTTACAGTGCCTGAGTATCCGTTGGAGTTGAGAGTGTGCACAGGCAATCTCTCGCTGGCTTGAATCCCGACACCATCAGAACGTCTGGCCGAGCGAGAACTGGAAGGTTTGTTCGTCGTCGCCCTCCTCGTTGCTGAGCGGCTGGGCCACGCTGAACGTCAACGGCCCCACCGGGGTCAACCAGGATAGCCCCAGACCGACGCTGTAACGCAGCTCATCGAGATGCACGCCGCTCTCGCAGTCCGAGGTGAAGCCGTCGGGCACGTCGTAGCACTCGGTGAGGTAGGTGTTACCGGCATCGAAGAACACGCTGGTCTGTATCGAACGACGATCCTCGATCCATGGGAACGGATAGATCAACTCCACCGAGCCTTCGACCAGCACGTTGCCACCCAGGGTATCGTCATCGCCGCCATTGCGCTCGGTGGTGGCCGGCCCCAGCGTATTGCCGGCGAAACCGCGCACCGAGCCCAGACCACCGGCATAGAAGTTTTCGTAGAACGGATAGGGCTCGTCGCCGATGGTATCGGCGTAACCGAGTGCAGTGCTGAACTTCAACGACCAGTCGGGGCTGAGCTCGAAAAGCTTCTGGCCGCTGTAACGCAGCTTGTAGTATTCGGCATCGGAGCCCGGCACCGCGGTCTCCAGCGAGACGCGTTGGTAACTGCCGGCGGTCGCCATGATGCCGCGGTTGAGATTGTTGCGCGTCCAACTGGCGGTGAGCTTGTAGCTCATCGCATCGTTGCCCTGGCTATCGGTGTATTCAACGATTTCCGCCGGTGTGTCTTCGTAGGTTTCGATCGACAGGTCTTCCAGGCCGACCCCGAAATTGAGACGGCTGAGATCGTTGATCGGGTAACCGAAATCGATGCTGCCGCCGTAGGAGTCGGTGGAGTAAGTCGAAATATCCGAATCTTCGTAGTCAGTCTCGCGATAGAACAGGTTGTAGCCGCGCGAAATGCCGTCCAGCGTCCAGTAGGGGTCGTTGAAACCGAAATTCACGCTGGTAAAGGTATCGCTGCGCTGCGCGCCGACATTGACCTGGTTGCCGGTACCCAGGAAGTTGCGCTGCGCCAGCGAGGCGCCATAGATGACTCCCGCGGTCTGAGAATAGCCGACGCTGGCCGAGATCGAGCCGGACGGCTGCTCCTCGACGTTGTAGATGACATCGACCTGATCCGGCTGGCCCGCCACCGGACGCGTCTCCACGTCGACCTGACGGAAGAAGCCGAGACGCTCGAGCCGCACTCGCGATTGACTGATCTTGTCGGTCGAGGCCGGGGCGCCCTCCATCTGAGTCAGCTCGCGGCGCAGCACCTGATCCTGGGTGGTGGTGTTGCCTTCGAAGGTGACGCGCCGCACATAGGCACGGCGTCCGGGCTCGACCAGGAAGGTGACATCGACCGTATCGCCGCTCTCGTCGACCTCGGGGATGCTCTCGACGTTGGCGAAGGCGAAGCCTTCGGCGCCCAGCTTCTGACGCAGCGCTTCGGAAGAGGCCGTCAAGGCGCTACGCGAGTAGACATCGCCGGACTCGGCGGTGACCAGCTCGCGGGCCTTTTCTTCGCTCAGGATCAGGTCGCCGGCGAACTGGATATCGTCGATCCGGTAACGGCGCCCCTCGTCGACATTGATGGTCACGTAGATCTGCGACTTGTCGGGACTGATCGCCACCTGGGTGGAGGTGATGGCGAAATTGACGTAGCCGCGGTCAAGATAGTGCGAGCGTAGCGTCTCGAGATCGGCGGAGAGCTTCTCGCGGGCATATTCGTCATCCGAGAACCAGCCGAACAGCCAGCCCGGACGATCCTCGAGCACCATCAATTCGCGCAGGGTCTCGTCGTCGAAGGCTTGGTTACCGACGATATTGATCTGACGGATCTTGGCCACCGCGCCTTCGTTGACGTCGATATTGATCTGCACGCGGTTGCGATCGACCGGCTCGACCGAGGCCTCGATACTCGCACTGTAGCGACCCTGCGAATGGTAGAGCTGCTCCAGTTCGCGCTGCACTTCCTCGAGAGTCGAACGCTGCAGCACCTGACCCTCGGCCAGCCCCGCATCGGACAGACCCTTGCGCAGATCCTCGTCGGATATCTGCGAGTTGCCGTCGATTTCGATGAGCGAGATCGATGGGCGCTCGACCACGTTGATGATCAGTACATCGCCGTCACGCGCCAGGCGAATGTCGTCGAACAGCCCGGTTTCGAAGAGTTGCTTGGCCGCTTCGGCCAACTCACGATCGTCGACGCTTTCATGAGCGCTGACCGGGAACGCATTGAACACCGAGGCAGCCGAAACACGCTGCAGGCCCTCCACGCGAATGTCGGAAACCGTAAATGTGGCCGCCAGGGCCGTCTGGGTGCTGGAAATCAGCAGTGCCGCCAATCCGATGGTCTTGAGTTTCATGCAATCGATTCGCTCGAGTTGTTCCGCCAGCTCGCTGAACAGGCACCTTATACATTTCCCTGGGTGACTGACAAGGCCAAGCATGGCGCCTGTCAGTGCATCGCCTCGGGACGAGAGGCGCCGATGGCGCCGTTATGGGATGCGCTTGCCGAGTCCGTCGCGACGGACCGCTACAAGCGCATCAGGTCGAAATACAGCGCCATCAGCATCAATGTGCCGACCAGCGCCATGCCGATACGCAACCCCACGGCCTGCGCCGTTGCGGAAACCGGGCGCCCGCGTATGGCTTCGATCAGGTAGTAAGCCAGATGGCCACCGTCGAGTACCGGAATCGGCAGCAGATTGAGTACGCCGAGACTGATCGACAAATAGGCCATGAAGCTGATGAAGCTCTCCAGCCCGCTGCGCGCCGTGTCGCCGGCGATCCGGGCGATGGTGATCGGCCCCGACAGATTGGAGGGCGAAATCAGGCCGGTCAGCATCTTGCGGATCGAATCCAGTGTCAGCACGGTCATTTCCGCGGTGCGCGACAGCGACTGTCCCAGCGCCGCCAGCGGCCCATAATGGATCTCGCGACGGTACTCCTCTGGCCAGCTCACCGGCTCGGCCCCGGCGCCGATATAGCCGATGGTCGCGCCATTCTCCTCGCGACTCGCCGGGGTCAGGGTCACTTCACGCATCTCGCCATCGCGCTCGATGCGCAGCGTCAACGGCTCGCCGGGACTGCCACGCACCAGCCCGACGAAGGCCATCCAGTCGGTCAGCGGCCGGCCATTGACCGCCACGACATGATCGCCGGGCTCGAGACCCGCCCGCGCAGCGACTTCGCCCTCGAGCACCCGTCCCAGCGTCGCCGGTATTTCCGGGCGCCACGGCGTCACCCCCAGCGTCGCAAGCGGTTGCGGTGGGTCCTGGCGTACCAGCCAGTCCGCCACCGGGACCTGAAAGTCGCGCGGCGCACCCGCCTGACCATCGCGCGCCGTCACGCTCAAGGCTCCGCTGTGCCCGATGGCCGCAATCAGCTCGAGGTTGATCTGTTCCCAGGTAGGGGTGCGATCGCCCTGGACCGCGACGATCTCCTGGCCACGCGACAGACCGGCCTGGGCCGCCGGCGAACCCGGCGCCACCTCGCCGATCACCGGCGCCACGCTGGTGGTGCCGACGACGAACAGCAGCCAATAACCAAACACCGCCAGCAGGAAGTTGGCCAGTGGCCCGGCGACGACGATCGCGATGCGCGACCAGACCCCCTGGCGGTTGAAGGCGCGATGCTGCTCCTCGGGCGCCACCGGCGCCTCGCGCTCATCGAGCATCTTGACATAGCCACCCAGCGGGATGGCGGCGACTGCGAACTCGGTACCATGCCGATCGAAACGCGACCACAGCGGCTTGCCGAAACCCACCGAGAAACGCAACACCTTGACGCCACAGCGACGCGCCACCCAGAAATGGCCGAATTCATGAAAGGTGATCAACAGGCCCAACACCACGATGACCGCCAGCAGGTTCTGAATGACATCCATCGCTACCCCCTCCCGGCGTCAGCGCGTCAATTGCCGCATGGCGACGCGTCGCGCCCGTGCGTCTTCGTGGAGAATCGCATCCAGCTCGTTGGCGGGATGCACATCACAGGCGTCGAGCACCGCTTCAACGACGCGGGCAATATCGCCAAAACCCAGGCGCCCGTCGAGAAACGCATCGACGGCGACCTCATTGGCGGCATTGAGCAATGCCGGCGCGGTACCACCGGCGTGCATCGCCTCGCGAGCCAATCGCAGGCAGGGAAATACCGCCTCATCGGGCGCCTCGAAGTCGAGACGCGCGACGCTGAACAGGTCGAGGTATTCGACACCCGCGTCGATACGCTCGGGCCAGGCCAGGCCGTAGGCGATCGGCGTGCGCATGTCAGGGTTGCCCAACTGGGCGATCACCGAGCCATCGCTGTAAGCCGCCATGGAGTGAATCACGCTCTGCGGGTGCACGACCACTTGAATCTGCTCCGGCCGCGCATCGAACAACCAGCAGGCTTCGATCAATTCGAGCCCCTTGTTCATCAGCGTAGCGCTATCCACCGAAATCTTGCGGCCCATCGACCAGTTGGGATGCGCACAGGCCTGGGCCGGGGTGATCTCGGCCAACTGCTCGGCGCGCCAGCCGCGAAACGGGCCACCCGAGGCGGTCAACAGCAACTGGGTCACGCCGATGTCGTTCAGCCTGCCGCGATGCTCGGCGGGAAGGCATTGATAGATGGCGTTATGCTCGGAGTCGATGGGCAGCAACAGGCTCTTGTGTCGCACCACTTCCTCCATGAACAACGCGCCGGACATCACCAGCGCCTCCTTGTTGGCCAGCAACACGCGCTTGCCGGCGCACACCGCCGCCAGTGTCGGCAACAGCCCGGCGGCACCGACGATGGCCGCCATGACCACATCCACTTCGCTGGCTTCGGCCGCCTCGACCAGTGCCGCCTCGCCCGAACCAACCTCGGTGGCGACGCCGGCGCGGCCCAGTTCGTCGCGCAGCCAAGCGGCATCGCGCTCGTCGGCCAGCACTGCGACGGCGGGGCGATGCACCAGACACTGGTCGCGCAGCGCCTCGCGCCGGGTAGAGGCGGTCAGCGCATGCAGCCGGTAGCGCTCGGGATGGCGGGCGATCACGTCCAGCGTGCTGGTGCCGATGGAACCGGTCGCACCGAGCACCGTCACCGTCTGGCGCCCGCGTGGCGTGGGAATGTCGGTCATCACGGCCTCCTCAGCTCCACAGCCTGAACAGCGCGAACATCGGTACCGCAGCGGTCAAGCTGTCGATGCGATCGAGCACGCCGCCATGGCCCGGCAATAGATCGCCGGAATCCTTGAGGCCACGCAGGCGCTTGAGCATGCTCTCGAACAGATCGCCCAATACCGATATCAGCGCGACCAGCAGCGTCGCCAACATCAACCAGACCCATTCAACCGCCACCAGTTCCGCCCAGCCGGAAAAAGCCAGCGCCAGTAACGCCACCGCAACCATGCCACCGTATACGCCTTCCCAGGACTTGCCCGGACTGACACGCGGCGCCAGCTTGCGCCGCCCGAAGCGGCGTCCGGCAAAATAGGCGCCGATGTCGGCCAGCCACACCAGCAGCAGCACATACAGCAGCCATTCGATGCCGCTCGCGCGCAGTTGGATGAAGCCCACCCAGCACGGCAACAGCACCCACAACCCCATCGCCAGCCGCATCGGCGGCGCATGCCATTGTTCGCGACACTCGGGATAACGCGCCACCCAATAGAAATTGACCAACCAGCCGATGCCGCTCAACCACAGCGGCCAGGCCGCGTGCGCGGCGCCACTAAGCCAGCCGATCACCATCAACACGGCCAGGGTCAGCACATAGCCCAGACGCGCGGCGGTACGCTCGAAACCGGCCAGATTGGCCCATTCCCAGGCGCTCAGCAGCACCACGGCGCCAGTGAACAGGGCAAAGGCGCTTCCCGTCAGACCGAACAGACCGGCCACTACCAGCGGGATCAGGATCGCGGCGGTCACCACGCGCTGTCTAAGCACCGTGGGCCTCGATCTGTTCCCGAGTCAGGCCGAAACGTCGTTCACGCTGGCAAAAGTCGTCGATCGCCTCATCGAAAGCCTCGGCACCGAAATCGGGCCACATCAACGGCGAGAAATACAGCTCGGAATAGGTCAGTTGCCAGAGCAGGAAATTGGAGATGCGCTGTTCGCCGCTGGTGCGAATACACAGATCGACCGGTGGGGCGCTGGCCTGGCCGATGTCATCGTCCAGTGCCTGCTCGTCGATCTCCTCCGGCGTCAATTCGCCGGCCTCGACCCGCGCCGCTAGACGCCGCGCGGCCATGGCGATGTCCCAGCGCCCGCCATAGTTGGCGGCGATCATCAGATGCAGCCCCTGATTGGCGCGCGTCAGTTCCTCGGCGCGCGCGATGTGCTGCTGAATCGTCGTCGAGAAGCCTTCGCGCTCGCCGATGATCGTCAGTCGAATGTCGTGCTGGTGAAGCTTTTTGACTTCGCGCTTGAGCGCCATCAGGAATAGCTCCATCAGCGCATTGACCTCGCCCGCCGGGCGCTGCCAGTTCTCGCTGGAGAAGGCGAACAGGGTCAGCGTCTCGACGCCGCGTTCGGCGGCGCGACGAATCACCGCGCGCACCGATTCGACACCCGCGCGATGGCCGCGCACGCCGGACAGACCATGCGATCTGGCCCAACGGTTGTTACCGTCCATGATGATGGCCACGTGACGCGGCACTTTGGGGGACTGCGGTGACGTCATGGTGTCTCGCGTGGAGGAGTGGTTACGGACGACGCCGCCGCCGCCCGCTACCGCCGGAAAATACCCTCAGACCTGCATCAGGTCATGTTCCTTGGCTTCCAGCAGCTTGTCGATCTCGGCGATATACTTATCGGTCAGCTTCTGAATCGCCTCCTCGGCACCATGCTCCTCGTCCTCGCTGATTTCCTTTTCCTTGAGCAAGGCCTTGACGTCGCTGTTGGCATCGCGGCGCACATTGCGCACGGCCACTCGCGCATTCTCGGCTTCGCCACGCGCCTGCTTGGTGTAATTCTTGCGCGTTTCCTCGGTCAGCATCGGCATCGGCACGCGAATCACCGAGCCCGCCGTGGCCGGGTTGAGGCCCAGGTCCGAGGTCATGATCGCCTTCTCCACCTTGGGCACCATGGACTTCTCCCACGGCACCACGGCCAGCGTGCGGGCGTCTTCGACGTTGATGCTGGCGACCTGGTTGAGCGGCATCTGCGAGCCATAATATTCCACGCTCACCGCATCGAGGATGCTGGGGTGGGCACGCCCGGTACGGATCTTGTGGAAGTTGGCCTGCAGCGCATCCAGGCTCTTCTTCATACGTGTTTCGGCGTCTTTCTTGATATCGTTGATCACGGTTTCAGCCTCTATCTATCAGCGTGCCTTCCTTGCCGCCCACGACCAGGTTCAGCAGTGCGCCGGGCTTGGTCATGTCGAATACGCGAACCGGCATAGCATGGTCCCGCACCAGGCAGATGGCGGTCAAATCCATCACCCCCAACTTCTGGTCGAGAACCTCGTCATAACCCAGGTGATCGTACTTGACGGCGTCGGCATGTTTCACCGGGTCCTTGTCGTAGACACCGTCGACCTTGGTCGCCTTGACCACGACATCGGCATCGATCTCGATACCGCGCAGGCAGGCGGCAGAATCGGTGGTGAAGAACGGATTGCCGGTGCCGGCGGAAAAGATCACCACGTCACCGGAGGTCAGGTAACGAATGCCGGTACGCCGGTCATAATGCTCGACCACGCCACTCATGGGAATCGCCGACATCACTCGCGAGCGAATGTTCGAGCGCTCCAGGGCGTCGCGCATGGCCAAGGCATTCATCACCGTGGCCAGCATGCCCATATGATCGCCGGTCACCCGATCCATGCCCGCCGCGTGCAGAGCGGCACCGCGAAACAGGTTGCCCCCGCCGACGACGATGCCCACCTGAACGCCAATGCCGACCAACTGGCCGATCTCCAGCGCCATGCGATCGAGCACCTTGGGATCGATGCCGAATTCGCCGTCGCCCATCAGCGCCTCGCCCGACAGCTTGAGCAAAATGCGCTTGTACTTCGATTTTGCACCGCGCTCTTGAGGTTTGTCATTACGCTCGGGAGTGACAGGCATGCGTGAATCTCCAGATGACGGCGGATGGGGTGGCCGGCAGGTTCGCCGGCTGGATACACAATGGCGTGCGCTCTCGCGCACGCCATCTCGCTAACCGGAAGCTAGGACCTCAGCTACGGCGAGCCTGTTCCATGACTTCCTTGGCAAAATCGACTTCTTCCTTCTCGATGCCCTCGCCCACCTCGAAACGCGTGAAACCAAGCACCTCGCCACCGCCTGCCTTGACGTAATCGGCCACGGTGGTGTTGGGGTCCTTGACGAAGGGCTGCTCGGTCAGGCTGTTCTCGGCCAGGTACTTCTTGAGACGCCCCTGGACCATCTTTTCGGCGATCTGCTCCGGCTTGCCAGCCATGTCCGGCTGCGCCAGGATGATCGCCTTCTCGTTGTCGAGCTGTTCCTGCGGCATGTCGCCGGGGCGCGCCACGGCCGGGTTGATCGCCGCGACGTGCATGGCGACATCCTTGGCCACTTCGGCGCTACCGCCGGTAAGCTGGACCAGCACGCCGATACGTCCGCCGTGGACGTATTCGCCCACCACGCCACCTGCCGGTGCATCGATCACTGCCGCGCGACGCACGGAAATGTTCTCGCCGATCTTCTGCACGAGCTGCTCGCGGGTCTCTTCCATGCCATCGGCCATGACCGCGGCGACGTCTTCGGATTTGCTCTCGAAGACCTTGGCCAGCACCTTCTCGGCGAAGCCCTTGAAGTTGTCGTCACGCGAGACGAAATCGGTCTCGGAATTGATCTCGAGCATCACGCCGTAGCTGCCATCGTCGGCCACACGCGTCAAGACGGCGCCCTCGGCGGCGGTACGGCCGGCCTTCTTGGCGGCCTTGAGACCGGAATTCTTGCGTAGATCCTCGATGGCCCTGTCGATATCGCCATCGGCTTCGGTGAGTGCCTTCTTGCACTCCATCATGCCGAGCCCGGTACGCTCGCGCAGTTCCTTGACCAGAGATGCGCTGATAGCTGCCATGGTAATAAACCTCTGAATGTTTCGACGTCGGTTATGCAAAGATGCGCCGCCCTGTGTACCCGGCTAGCGAGACAAAGGGGGCCAAGGCCCCCTTATTGACGATCAGGACGGGCGCGACGATATCACTCGGCGACTTCGTTGCCCTCGGCCACTTCGACGAACTCGTCGGGGCGGCCTTCCTTCGCCTTGGCGCAAGCGTTGGCGATGGCCTGCACGTATATCTGGATGGCGCGGATCGAGTCGTCGTTGCCGGGAATGACGTAATCGACGCCATCCGGATTGGAGTTGGTGTCGACCACGCCAATCACCGGAATACCCAGCTTGTTAGCTTCGTTGATGGCGATACGCTCATGATCGACATCGACCACGAACAGCGCGTCCGGCAGGCCGCCCATGTTCTTGATGCCACCGACGCTACGCTCGAGCTTGTCCTGCTCGCGGGTCGCCATCAGGACTTCTTTCTTGGTCAGCTTCTCGAAGGTGCCGTCTTCGTGCATCGACTCGAGCTCGCGCAGACGCTTGATCGACACGCGAATGGTCTTGTAGTTGGTCAGCATGCCGCCCAACCAGCGATGGTTGACGAACGGCTGACCCACGCGATTGGCTTCTTCCTTGATGATCTTGCTGGCGGAACGCTTGGTGCCGACGAACATGATCTTGTTGTTGGAAGCGGCCATCTTCTCGACCACCGCGATGGCGTCGTTCAGCGCCGGCAGGGTGTGCTCGAGGTTGATGATGTGAATCTTGTTGCGGGCGCCGAAGATGTACTTGCTCATCTTCGGGTTCCAGTACTTGGTCTGGTGACCGAAGTGGGCGCCTGCTTTCAGCAGGTCACGCATATTGACTTGTGCCATGGATAACTCCTGGTGCATCGGGTTAGGCCTCCACGCACCCCATGGATCCGACCGCGAGATCGACCTCGAAAGGCGAATCGTCGACGGCACCCGGGACCATGTGACGGTGCATGTGTGTTTTCAAGGCGTTAAGCTCATTGACGCCTTCCGCGATTGCCGAACGCCACGACGCAGCGTGCGGATTGCAGGAAAGCGCGCGGCTTTATACCATATAATGGTGCCAAGATGAAGCCGACCGTCGCGGTTCTTCCGCTCCATGCCCGCGCTGCTGGCCGGCTCGCCATTCCCATAATCGAGACTTCATGAACGTTCCCATCAAAACGCCCCTCGAGATCGACAAGATGCGCGAAGCCGGTCGTCAGGCCGCCGCCGTGTTCGACATGATCACTCCCCACGTCCAGGCGGGTGTCAGCACCGGCGAACTAGACCGGCTGTGTCATGAATTCATCGTCGACGAGCTGGGCTCGGTGCCCGCGCCGCTCAACTATCATGGCTTTCCCAAGTCGATCTGCACCTCGATCAACCACGTGGTGTGCCACGGCATTCCCGACGCCGGCAAGAAGCTGAAGAACGGCGATATCATGAATATCGATGTCACCGTCAAGACCGCCGACGGCTATCATGGCGACGCCAGCAAGATGTTCATCATCGGCGAGAGCATCCAGGGCGAGCGGCTGTGCCGGATCACCCAGGAGTGCCTGTACCGGAGCATGGCCGAGGTACGCCCCGGCGCCCGGCTGTCCACCCTGGCCAAGGTCATCCAGCGTCACGCCGAAGCCAACGGCTACTCGGTGGTGCGCGATTTCTGCGGTCACGGCATCGGCGCGGTGTTCCACGAGGACCCGCAGGTGCTGCATTACGATGGCTACGCCCCCGAAGCCGATATCCAACTCGCCGAAGGCATGTGTTTCACCATCGAGCCGATGATCAACGCCGGCGGTTATCGCACCAAGGTGCTGCGCGACGGCTGGACCGCGGTGACCCGCGACAAGAGCCTCTCCGCGCAGTGGGAACACACCCTGCTGGTCACTGCCACGGGGGTCGAGGTGTTGACCGCGCGTGGCGAGGAAGACCTATCCTTCCTCGACGCCTGACATGCTCCTGCACCATTATCGTTTCGCGCCCGACGCCACACTGTTCGATGCCGAGGCCTTTAGCGACGAACTTGCCAGCAGCCACGCGCCGATTGCGCTGTTCAAGCAGGCACTGAGCGATATTCAGCAGCGCCTCGATGCGCGCTTTCATGGCGGCGCCGACATCCGCGACCTGGTCCACGGCCGCGCCTGGTGCCTGGACCGATTGCTCGAAGCCGCCTGGTCGCGCCATGCCTGGCCCGACGCTGGCGTCGCCCTGCTTGCCGTCGGCGGTTATGGGCGTGGCGAGCTGCACCCACATTCGGATATCGACCTGCTGCTGCTGCTCGAACACGACGACGACACGCCCTATCGCGAACCGCTGACCGCCTTTATCACCTTCTTGTGGGATATCGGCCTGGAGATCGGTCACAGCGTGCGTTCGCTGGCCGACTGCGAGCGCGAGGCCAGAGCCGATGTCACGGTGATCACCAACCTGATCGAGACGCGCACCCTGGCGGGCCCGGAAGCGCTGCGCAAGGCCATGCGCGAGCGTCTGTCGAGCCAGCGCATGTGGCCGTCGGATCGCTTCTTCGAGGCCAAATGGCAGGAGCAGATCGCCCGCCACTACAAGCACAACAACTCCGAATACCATCTCGAACCCAACATCAAGAGCTCGCCGGGCGGGTTGCGCGACATTCAGATGATCGGCTGGGTGGCCAAGCGCCATTTCGGCCCGCTGCGCTACGAGGACGTGGTCGCGCAAGGCTTCATGAACGACCCCGAGCTGCTGATTCTCAGTCAGGGCCAGGCGTTTTTGTGGCAGGTGCGCTACGCCCTGCACATGCTCACCGGGCGCGCCGAGGATCGCCTGCTGTTCGATCACCAGCGCGCCATCGCCGAGTTGTTCGGCTTTCGCGACACCCCCGAGCGCCTCGCCGTCGAGCAGTTCATGAAGCGTTACTATCGCCATGTCACCGCCCTGGCGGGGCTCAACGACATGCTGCTGCAGCACTTCGACGAGATGATCCTGCGCGCCGACGAAGTACTCGAGACACGCCCGCTCAACGCCCGCTTCGAAATCAAGGGTGGCTACATCCAGGCCCGCGACACGCGCGTCTTCCAGCGCCGCCCCGCCGCGCTGCTCGAACTGTTCCTGCTGATGGCCCAGCACCCCGAGATCGAGGGCGTGCGCGCCGAGACCATTCGCCTGATTCGCGATCACCGCCACCAGATCGACGACGCCTTTCGCGACGACTTGCGCCATCAGAGCCTGTTCATGGAACTGCTGCGCTGCGGCGGCAACGTCGCCCGCCAGCTACGGCGCATGAACCGCTACGGCGTGCTCGGCAAGTACCTGCCCGAATTCGGCCAGGCGGTGGGGCTGATGCAGCACGACCTGTTCCATATCTATACCGTCGACGCCCACACCCTGCGCCTGTTGAAGTTCATTCAGCATTTCCGTGGTCCCGAGAGCCGCGAGGAATTCCCCGTCGCCGCCGCCCTGATTCAGCAATTGCCCAAGCTGGAGCTTTTGTGGATCGCCGGGCTCTATCACGATATCGGCAAGGGCCGAGGCGGCAACCATTCGCTGCTCGGCGCCCGCGACGCCGCCGAGTTCTGCGAGCGTCACGGCCTGTCACCGCGCGATACGCGGCTGGTCGTGTGGTTGGTCGAGTACCATCTGCTGATGTCGAAGACCGCCCAGAAGCGCGATATCTCCGACCCCGACGTGATCCGCGAATTCGCCGCGCAGATGCGCGACGAGGTGCACCTCGACTATCTCTACGTGCTCACCGTGGCCGACATCAACGCCACCAATCCCTCGCTATGGAACGGCTGGCGCGCCGCACTGCTGCGCCAGTTGCATGGCGAGACCAAGCGCGCACTGCGTCGTGGCCTGGAAAACCCCATCGATCGTGACGACTGGGTCAACGAGACCCGCGCCGAGGCGCTGGCCCTGCTGCGCACGGTGGGTGCCGATGTCGCACGCGTCGAGCGATTGTGGGACACCCTCGGCGACGACTACTTCGTGCAATACGCGCCCAGTGAAATCGTCTGGCAGACCCAGGGCATTCTCGCCCACGGTGGTTCCCAGCTACCGCTGGTGCTGATCAGCGCCCCGGCCGCGGACACCAGCGAAGGCGGCACCAAGGTGTTCATTCATACCCGCTCGGTGGACGACCTGTTCGCCGCCAGCGCGGCGGCCATGGACCAGATGGACCTGTCGATCCACGATGCGCGCATCGCCACCTCGAGCAACGACTGGACGCTCAACACCTTCATCGTGCTCGATGACGACGACGAGCCGATTCGCGATCCGGGCCGCCTCGAGCGCATCCGACGCCACCTGGTAGAGGAACTCGACGACCCCGACGACTACCCGTGGATCGTCAGCCGCCACACGCCACGCCAGCTCAAGCACTTCCGCGTACCCACCCAGGTGCTGATCGAACAGGATCCGGCCAACGAGCGCACCGTGCTCGAGCTGATCGCCCCCGACCGCCCCGGCCTGCTGGCCCGTGTGGGTCGCATCTTCATGGAGCAGGACATCGCCCTGTCGGCGGCCAAGATCGCCACCCTGGGCGAGCGCGTCGAGGACGTGTTCTTCATTACCGACAAGAACGGTGCGCCGCTGACCGATGTCACGCGCCAATCGCAACTGCGCGAACGGCTGTGCGAAGTGCTCAGCGTTTGAGCCACCCCGGCGGCTTCCCTATAATCGTGGGTTTGGCGCTGGCCACGGTTCTTGCGCTCACCATGATAACGATTCGCCCTAGGCGGACACCGCTGGAACGCCGATGAACCCCGATCTCGACGCCCTCAAGCCCTACCCCTTCGAGAAGCTCGCCGCGCTGATGGCTGGTGCGATGCCACCCGCCGAACTGGCCCACATTGCGCTGTCGATCGGCGAGCCGAAACATAGCCCGCCGGCGGAGGTGCTCTACAGCCTGCGCCGCCACGAGGGCGACGTCGCACGTTATCCGACCACCACTGGTCTGCCGGAACTGCGTACCGCGATTGCCGACTGGGCGACGCGGCGCTTCAGCCTCGGCGCCCAGAGCCTCGACCCCGAGCGCCACGTACTGCCGGTCAACGGCACCCGCGAGGCGATCTTCGCCTTCGTTCAGGCCACGCTGGACCGCTCGCGCCCGGCCCGGGTCGCCGTGCCCAATCCGTTCTATCAGATCTACGAGGGCGCCACCCTGCTCGCTGGCGGCCAGCCATTGTATCTCGATTGCCGCGCCGAGCAGGGCTTCCGGCCGGATATCGAGGCGGTGCCAGCCGATGCGTGGCGCGACGTGCAGATCGTCTTCGTCTGCTCGCCGGGCAATCCCACCGGCGCGGTGACGCCGCTGGCCGACTTCCAGCGCTTGATCGAGCTGGCCGACGAGTTCGACTTCATCGTCGCCTCGGACGAGTGCTACTCCGAGCTGTATCTCGACGAGGCCGCGCCACCGCCCGGCCTGCTCGAAGCCTGCGCCGCGCTGGGGCGTGACGATTACCGGCGTTGCATCGTCTTCCATTCGCTGTCCAAGCGCTCCAATCTGCCCGGCCTGCGCTCGGGCTTCGTCGCCGGTGACGCAGCGCTGATTACGCCATTCAAGCGCTATCGCACCTATCACGGCTGCGCCATGGGGCTGCAAATCCAGCAGGCCTCGATCATCGCCTGGCGCGACGAGGCTCACGTGCTGGCCAATCGCGCCGCCTATCGCGAGAAGTTCGCCGCGGTCGGCGATATCCTCGCCCCGGTGATGGATTTCGCGCCGCCCGAAGCCAGCTTCTACCTGTGGCCGGCGGTTCCCGATGGCGACGACGAAGCCTTCGCTCGCGAGCTATTCGCCGAACAGCATGTCACCGTACTGCCCGGCCGCTACATGTCGCGCGGTGGCGAGAGTGGCGGCACGACTCACAATCCGGGCGCCGGACGCGTGCGCCTGGCGCTGGTTGCCGAACTCGAGGCCACCGTCGAGGCCGCAACGCGCATTCGCCGTTTCATCGAGCGACGCTATTAAGACACGGCGCGGTTCACACACTATGCCAAGCCATGGAGAGCCCAGCACCCGATGATCACGCTATATGGCATCAAGACCTGCGATACTTGTCGCAAGGCGCGCAAGGCACTCGATGCCCAGGGCACGGCCTATCGCTATCACGACCTGCGCGAAGATGGCCTGGATGGCGAGCGCTTGGATCGCTTCATCGACCAGGCCGGCCTACAGGCGTTGCTCAATACCCGCAGCACGACCTGGCGAGCGCTCGACGCCGCCGCTCAACAGGCGGCCAAACAGGATGCCGCAAGCGCCCGCGAACTGATGCTCGCCCAGCCGACGCTGCTCAAGCGTCCGCTGCTCGATAGCGGAGAGCGGCTGATCGTCGGCTTCAAGGGTAGTGAATACGCATCACTGACCGACTGAACATCATCCGACCCTTTTCGATCATTTTTCAGGAGAATTCCCATGCTGAGCTTCGCTCTCGGAATCGGCAATCAGAACAGCCAAGGCGATTGGCTGGATACCTACTACCCGGCGCCACTGTTCGAACCCGCTGCCGCGCTGGTCGACGCCGCCCGTCAGGTGCTCGACGCGCCCGCCGGCAATGCCACCGTCAGTTTCCTGCCCGAACACTGCGCCGCGCTGGCCCAGGCATTGAAGAAGGCCGGCAACCCCGAGCAGGCCGAACTGGCCGAAGCGCTCGCCGCCAGCCAGCGGCCGCTGGTCGCCACCTTCCTCGAGAGCGACCAGCCGCCGGCCAGCGTGCCGGAGGTCTATCTCAAGCTGCACCTGCTGTCGCACCGGCTGGTCAAGCCGCACGGCGTCGATCTTTCCGGCATGTTCGGCGTGCTGCGCAACGTCGCCTGGACCAGCGAAGGACCGATCGACGTCGAGGAGTTGCCGGCACGGCGCCTCAGGGCGCGTCTGGAAGGTCGCCCGCTGTCGGTGGACTGCGTCGACAAGTTCCCCAAGATGACCGACTACGTGGTGCCCAAGGGCGTGCGCATCGGCGATACTTCACGGGTTCGCCTGGGCGCCCATCTCGGCGAAGGCACCACGGTGATGCACGAGGGCTTCGTCAACTTCAATGCCGGCAGCGAAGGCCCGAACATGATCGAAGGGCGCATTTCCGCCGGCGTGGTGGTCGGCAAGGGCTCGGATCTTGGCGGCGGCTGTTCGACCATGGGCACGCTGTCCGGCGGTGGCGGCATCGTCATCGCGGTCGGCGAAAACTGCCTGATCGGCGCCAATGCCGGTATCGGCATTCCGCTCGGCGATCGCTGCACCGTAGAGGCCGGACTGTACATTACTGCCGGCGCCAAGGTCGTGGTGCTCGACGATCACGGCCAGGAAGTCAAAACCGTGGCCGCGCGCGACCTGGCCGGGCAAAACGACCTGCTGTTGCGCCGCAACTCGGTCAACGGACGCATCGAATGCCTGACCAACAAGAGCGCCATCGCCCTCAACGAAGCGTTGCACGCGCACAATTGATAGCTGGCGCTCGCCATTGCGAGCGCCTTTTCCTCACCCTTCGAGACGATCCATGCCGCCTGATACCGCCGAGCTTTCGCCAACGCTTTCACCGACACTCGAGCTTGCCATCGAGTTGATGCGCCGACCGTCGGTCACTCCCGACGATGCTGGCTGTCAGGCGCTGATGATCGAGCGCCTGGAGCGCATCGGTTTCAGCGTGACACGCCTGCCCTACGGCGATGTGGATAACTTCTGGGCGGTACGTGGCCATCGCGGGCCGGTGCTGGCCTTCGCCGGACATACCGATGTGGTGCCCAGCGGCCCCGAAGGCCAATGGGATAGCCCGCCCTTCGAGCCGCTCATCAATGCGGATGGCGAACTGTGCGGGCGTGGCGCCGCCGACATGAAAGGCAGCCTGGCGGCGATGCTTACCGCCGTCGAGCGCTTCGTCGCCGAGCACCCCGAGCATGATGGCAAACTCGCCTTTCTGATCACCTCCGACGAGGAAGGCCCGGCGATGGACGGCACCCGCGCGGTGGTCGAGCACCTGCGCGAGACCCACGAGCGCCTCGACTACTGCCTGGTTGGCGAGCCGTCTTCCACCGCGCGCCTGGGTGACATCATCAAGAATGGCCGACGCGGCTCGCTGGGCGCGGTGCTGCACGTGCATGGCGTGCAGGGCCACGTCGCCTACCCGCACCTGGCGCGCAACCCCATTCACGAGGCCGCGCCGGCACTCGATGCGCTGTGCCGCGAACACTGGGACGCGGGCAACGAGTTCTTCCCCGCCACCAGTTTTCAGATATCCAACGTGCGCGCCGGCCAGGGCGCCAGCAACGTGATTCCCGGCGACCTGGAAGTGGTCTTCAACTTCCGTTACTCCACCGAGGTGACCCACGAGCAACTACGCCAGCGCACCGAAACGATCCTCGATGCCCATGGCCTCGATTACCGTCTCGACTGGACGCTCAACGGCGAACCCTTCCTGACCGCCGAAGGCGAATTGGTCGATGCCACCGTGGCCGGCGTTGAAGAGGTCATCGGTCAACGGCCGCGGCTCGCCACCACCGGCGGCACCTCGGATGGGCGCTTCATCGCCACGCTGGGCAGCCAGGTCGTGGAACTGGGACCGCTCAACGCGACCATCCACAAGGTCAACGAGCGCGTGCGCGCCGCCGATCTCGATACCCTGAGCCGCGTCTACGAGACGATCATCAAACGGCTGTTTACCTGAGGCCCGCCATGGAGCGCTATCCCGATATCGAGGTCTACCTGGCCAACGCCGCTATCGAGCGTCTCGATGCCTGGCTGGGGCAAACGTTGGACGCCGCGCCGCTGAAGCCGGCCGGCAAGCGCAAGTGGCGCGGCAATGGCCGGCGCGATGGCGTCGATATCCCGATCCTGCTGGTCGAGAATGCCGCCGACGGTTTCGCCAGCCTGTGGTTCGACAGCGCCGCCACGCCGTGGCCGCGCGATACCGACTGCGCCCGCGATGTCGCCCGCGCGCTCGGTTGCGAGGTGCGCTGTTCGCTGGGCGGCTGGCAACCCGGCGATGATCCGGACCGCTTCTGGCAGGTCTGCCCCGACGGCAGCGAAGGCGCCATCGTGTGGCCCGATTCGGGGCACTAGCCCACAATGAAACACCCCGTCGGGGTATCCCGACGGGGCGCTGAGGCTACGAAGAAACTTGTCGAGCGAAGATCAGGCGAGGCGAAAGGGCATCGAAAGTCGGACTGGGCTCGCATCCGAGTTTACTTTAAGTAAATGAGCAACTTGAGGTGCCCTTTCAACAAAGCATGGTCGAGCGCAGGCAGTTTCAAGTAATGACGGTGACGTCATCGGCCTGTAGCCCCCGCTCATTGTGGATGGTGTAATAACGCACCTTCTGGCCCTCGGCGAGGGTACGGTGGCCCTTGCCGCGAATGGCGCGAAAATGCACGAAGACGTCTTCACCGCTGTCTCGGGTGATGAAGCCATAACCCTTGTTGACGTTGAACCACTTGACCTCGCCGATCTCGCGATCGTCGTTTTCGACCTCCGCCAGGTTGGCGAGTTGCGGGGTAAAGGCATTCACTGCCAGTGTCGCAATCAGCAAAATGATGAAGACCGCCAGCGCGGTGGCCAGATAAACCGGCGCCGTTTGTTCGAGCGACGCGCTACCGGCCAACGACACGAACAGGCCAATCAACAAGGGGGCAGGAGCGGCAAGCAGGAGACTGATCAGGCTACAACGGAATAAGACCTTACGATTCATGGACCTCGGTTTCTCTTGTTGTGGTGACAAAAACAACCCGGCAGGCGCCTCACGCGCATGCGGGCGAAGACTCGATGAAGGTGTCGCGATGAACGGCAACACGCAGCGCAACGATTCTAGCATGGCCAATGACGACACGCTCGTCCGCCTGGAACGGCGATTCGAGGCGCTGGAGAGTCGTTTGGCTTATCAGGAGCACTGGCTGGATACGCTCGACCGAGCCGTGGCCAGCCAGGAACAGCGGCTGACCCAACTCGAACGGCTAAGCGAACTGATGCAACGCCGCCTGCGCGATCAGCAGCAGACGCTACAGGGGCTGGACGACGACGATTACCGCCTCGAAGATGAAGTGCCGCCGCACTACTGAAGCGGGAAGAGCGCCGCTTCGCGGCTGGAAGCTGGAAGTACGGCGCTACGCGCCTGGAAGAAAAACACAGACATCTGCCCTGCCCCTCCTCCCCGGCTTCCCGCTTTGGTTGAGGCTCTTGGCCTCAAGCCAGGTCGTCCAGATAGCGCTCGGCATCCAGTGCCGCCATGCAGCCGCTGCCGGCGGAGGTGATCGCCTGGCGGTAGACGTGATCCATGACGTCGCCGGCGGCGAATACGCCGGGGCGATTGGTCGCCGTGGCGTTGCCATCGAGGCCGGATTTGACCTTGATGTAGCCATCGGCCATGTCCAGTTGGCCCTCGAAGATGCCGGTATTGGGCGTATGGCCGATGGCGATGAATACCCCGGGCACCGACAGTTCCTGGGTACCGCCGTCTTCGACCGAGCGCAGCCGCACACCGGTAACGCCACTGTCGTCACCCAGCACCTCGTCGAGGATATGGTTCCACAACACGGCCATATTGCCGTTATCGACCTTCTCGAACAGCCTGTCCTGCAATATCTTCTCGGCGCGCAAGCTGTCGCGGCGATGCACCAGGGTCACCTTGGAGGCGATGTTGGACAGGTACAGCGCCTCTTCCACAGCGGTATTGCCGCCACCGACGACGACGACTTCCTGATTGCGATAGAAGAAGCCGTCGCAGGTGGCGCAGGCCGAAACCCCCTGGCCCATGAAGCGTTGCTCGGAGGCTAGACCCAGATAGCGGGCGCTGGCGCCGGTAGCAATGATCAGCGCATCGCAGGTATAGGTACCGTTATCGCCCTTCAAGGTGTAGGGCTGCTGGCGCAGCTCCACCTCGTGGATATGATCGAACAGCACTTCGGTATCGAAACGCTCGGCATGCTTGCGCATGCGCTCCATCAGCTCCGGCCCCTGCACGCCGGCATCGTCGCCCGGCCAGTTATCCACATCGGTGGTGGTGGTCAGTTGACCACCCGCCTGCATGCCGGTAATCAGCAGCGGCTTCAGATTGGCCCGCGCCGCGTACACGGCGGCACTGTAGCCGGCCGGGCCGGAACCCAGGATGATCAGGCGTTCGTGGCGAACTTCGCTCATGGAGACCTCTATTCACGATGCGCTACGGATACATCGGCGGCTTGCGTGCCGAGGGATCGAACGCGTTATGGCTGGCTGTACAGCAATCCGTGGGCTGGGCTCGACGAAAACGGCGAACCCAGGCCGCGAATCGCGGTAAAAGGGCGACCCGCAGGCCGCCCCGGTCAATCGCGAAAGGCAGAGACCTTACAGCGCGGTGGAGTGCTCGCCCAGATACTTGGCGACGCCTTCCGCGGTGTCCTTCATGCCTTCCTTGCCTTCGTCCCAGCCGGCCGGGCAGACTTCGCCGTGCTGCTGGTGATGCTTGAGAGCCTTGACCATGCGCAGCATCTCGTCGACGTTGCGGCCCAGCGGCAGGTTGTTGACGGTCTGGTGCTGTACCACGCCGTTCTCGTCGATCAGGAAGGAGGCCCGCAGTGCGACGCCGGCTTCCGGATGCTCGATACCGTAGGCCTGGGTCACTTCGTGCTTGACGTCGGCAATGATCGGGAAGCCGACTTCACCGATGCCGCCGGCATCCGGTGAGGTCTTGCGCCAGGCGTGATGGGTAAACTGGGAGTCGATGGAAGCACCGATCACCTCGACGCCGAGTTCCTTGAACTGCGCCAGACGATTGTCGTGGGCGATGATCTCGGACGGGCAAACGAAGGTGAAGTCCAGCGGCCAGAAAAACAGCACGCGTAGCTTGCCGTTGCTGTCGGACAGCTTGAAGTTCTCGACGATAGAGCCATCGCCGAGGACCGCCGCAGCTTCGAAATCCGGTGCTTGACGTCCAACCAGTACGCTCATGCAAATCTCCTTGGGATCGGGTGTGTTGACTATGGGTGAATGGAAGATGCGAGGGTAAATCCAAGCACCCTGATTTGGCAATTTGATTGCGCTAATAAATGATATAGGACCAGCCTATCGACCAAGCCGTGAACGCCGTTACGGCGCTTCATACCACATCGTCGTCACGCCCCAGCGTAACCTGCTCCAGTTCGCCGGTGTGCGGCGACACCGCGACGCTGATCTGGATGGGGGCACAACAGCGCGGGCAATCTTCCCAGGTGATGTGGCTTTCCTGGCTGGTGTCGATCAGCAGATCGAACTCGGTGCCGCAATAGGGGCAGCTCACCGCCAATGAATTTAGCATTTCCTCATGCATGACAGGCTCCACTGGCATTCAGCGGCATGCCGAACACGATCTGGGGCCGCCTGAATGCGCTTTCAAGTAATCACCAACGTATTTCCACCAAGCCGATGTTGGCGAACTCCCAAAAGCGTAGCCGAGACTCGGCATTCAGCGCATCTAGCTGGCAGGCGCTTGCATTCTCTACCTATCATGACCATGTGATAAGTATCTGGCGGTCCGCCCTGGGCTAGATGGGTGGGATGCGATCCGCCGACGGTATAACGAGGAGATCCCATGAGCGCCGACGCAACGCCGCATACCCTGAGCACCCTCGAGGCCGGAGGGTCCACCTACCATTACTACAGTCTGCCCAAGGCCGCCGAGGCGCTGGGCGATATTGCGCGTCTACCCTTCACGCTCAAGGTATTGCTCGAGAACCAGCTGCGTTTCGCCGATGACGAGAGCGTCTCCGGCGACGACATGCAGGCGCTGGTCGACTGGCAGAAGGACGCCCGCTCCACCCGCGAGATCGGTTACCGTCCGGCGCGCGTGCTGATGCAGGACTTCACTGGCGTTCCCGGGGTGGTCGATCTGGCCTCGATGCGCGACGCCGTGGAGCGTTTGGGCGACGATCCGGCGCGCATCAACCCGCTCTCTCCCGTCGATCTGGTCATCGACCACTCGGTGATGGTCGACCATTTCGGCGACGCCTCGGCATTCAAGGACAACGTTGCCATCGAGATGGAGCGTAATGGCGAGCGCTACGAGTTCCTGCGCTGGGGCCAGCAGGCCTTCGACAACTTCCGCGTGGTGCCGCCGGGCACCGGGATCTGCCACCAGGTCAATCTCGAATACCTGGGCAGGACGGTGTGGACCAAGGACGAGGGCGACAAGACCTTCGCCTACCCCGATACGCTGGTCGGCACCGACTCGCACACCACCATGATCAATGGCCTGGGCATCCTCGGCTGGGGCGTCGGCGGCATCGAAGCCGAGGCCGCGATGCTCGGTCAGCCGGTATCGATGCTGATCCCCGAGGTGGTCGGCTTCAAGATCACCGGCAAGCTGCGTGAAGGCATCACCGCCACCGACCTGGTGCTGACCGTCACCCAGATGCTGCGCCAGAAAGGCGTGGTCGGGAAGTTCGTCGAATTCTACGGCGATGGCCTCAAGGACATGCCGGTCGCCGACCGCGCCACCATCGCCAACATGGCCCCGGAATACGGCGCGACCTGCGGTTTCTTCCCAGTCGACGAGCAGACGCTGGATTACCTGCGCCTGACCGGTCGCGACGATGCGCAGATCGCCTTGGTCGAAGCCTACGCCAAGGCCCAGGGCCTGTGGCGCGAACCCGGCCACGAACCGATTTACACCGCCACCCTGCAACTCGATATGGTCGACGTCGAAGCCAGCCTGGCCGGTCCCAAGCGGCCGCAGGATCGTGTCGCGCTCTCGGACATGAAAGCCACGTTCGAGAAGCTGATGGACGACGATGCCCCGGACGCCGACGACACCGAACAGGGCAAGTGGCAGTCCGAAGGCGGGCAGTCGGTAGCGGACGCCGAAATCCACTACAGCCACGGCCACTACGAGCACGACGCCAGCCAGACCTGCGAGATCGACGGCGAAACCTTCAAGCTCAACCCCGGCGCGGTAGTGATCGCCGCGATCACCTCGTGTACCAACACCTCCAACCCCAGCGTGATGATGGCCGCCGGCCTGCTGGCGCGCAAGGCGCTGGACAAGGGGCTGGTTACCAAGCCTTGGGTCAAGACGTCGCTGGCGCCCGGTTCCAAGGTGGTCACCGAGTACCTGGCCGCCGGCGGCGTGCAGGACGACCTCGACCGGCTCGGCTTCAACCTGGTCGGCTATGGCTGCACCACCTGCATTGGTAACTCCGGCCCGCTGCCCGAGGCAATCGAGAAGGCCATCGATGCCGGCGACCTGACCGTCGCCTCGGTGCTGTCGGGCAATCGCAACTTCGAGGGCCGCGTGCATCCACTGGTCAGGACCAACTGGCTGGCCTCGCCGCCGCTGGTGGTCGCCTATGCATTGGCCGGCAACGTACGCGTCGATCTATCCACGGAGCCGTTGGGCAAGGGCAAGGATGGTAAACCGGTCTTCCTGAAAGACATCTGGCCGTCGCAGGCGGAAATCGCCGAGGCCGTGGAAAAGGTCAAGACCGAGATGTTCCGCAAGGAATACGCCGAAGTCTTCGATGGCGACCAAACCTGGCAGTCGATCAAGGTACCGGAAAGCAAGGTCTATGCCTGGTCGAAGGACTCCACCTATATCCAGCACCCGCCGTTCTTCGAAGGCATGGGCAAGGAGCCCAAGCCGATCGAGGATATCGAGGAAGCGCGGGTGCTGGCCATGCTCGGCGATTCGGTGACCACCGATCATATTTCGCCGGCCGGCGCGATCAAGCCCGATAGCCCCGCCGGGCGCTATCTGCAGGAACACGGCGTCGAGCCCAAGGATTTCAACTCCTACGGCTCGCGGCGTGGCAACCACGAAGTGATGATGCGTGGCACCTTCGCCAACGTGCGCATCCGCAACGAGATGCTCGATGACGTCGAGGGTGGCTACACGCGCCACGTGGTTTCCGGCGAGCAGATGGCGATCTACGATGCGGCGATGAAATACGCCGAAGACGAGACGCCGCTGGTCGTGGTGGCCGGTAAGGAATACGGCACCGGTTCATCACGCGACTGGGCGGCCAAGGGCACCCTGCTACTCGGCGTGCGCGCAGTGATCGCGGAATCCTACGAGCGCATTCACCGCTCCAACCTGATCGGCATGGGCGTGCTGCCGCTGCAGTTTGCCGAGGGCGAGGATCGCAAGTCGCTGAAGCTGACCGGCGACGAAAGTTTCTCCATCGAAGGCCTGGGCGATCTCGAGCCGGGCGGCAACGTCAAGGTGACGATCAAGACCGACAAGGGCGAGCAGACCCTCGAGGCCAAATGCCGCATCGATACCGTCAACGAGATGGACTACTACCGCCACGGCGGCATCCTGCAATTCGTACTGCGCAATATGTTGAAGTGACGCTTCGGGCTTCGGGTCGCAAGATGAAGTCGTATACCCAATGAAAACACCCTCGCCGGTTATGAACTGCACCCCGAAAGTTGGACACCCAATCCAACCTTCGGGGTGTTTCTATGAGCAATCGGTACGACGAGTGGTTCAAGCTGCGGGTGGTGCAGCAGTGTTTACGTGAGGAGACCAGCTTAAGGGAAGTGGCACGTCAGCACTGCCTGGATGCGTCCACCGTACGGCAATGGTTGGACAACTACCGGCAGCATGGCGTGACGGGGCTGCGCAAGAAATACACACACCGCAGTGCGGCTTTCAAGCTGGCAGTACTTGAGAGGATGTGGCGAGATGGCTTGTCACATCGTCAGACTGCGGCCCTGTTCGATATCCGTGAGCGCCGCGCTATTGGCAGATGGGAGC
>NZ_FNGI01000018.1 GCF_900102945.1 Modicisalibacter muralis
CTAGGCTTTGTCTGAAAAGTCAGCGCGCAAGCAACGAACTATGCACGCCAGGCATACCATTGCCCTGAAGCTGCTCGCCAACTTGTCGTATCGCGTGCACAGCCGCCGGATCTCCTTCAGCCAGCCAAAGCAGCGCTCGATCACGTTGCGCTGCCGGTATTTGACCTTGTCGAATATCCTCGGCAGTCCTGGTCGGGGCTTACGATGCATCCGACGATAAGCAATCGTGGGACGCATGCGATACCGATCACAGTAGCGCCGCAGCGCATCACTGTCGTACCCCTTATCGGCCACGATATGTTGGCAACGCTTCCTTGGCCGCCCCTGAGGGCTCGGCAATCGAATGGTCTCCATCGTGGGAATGAAATAGCTCGAATCAGCATGATGGCCGGGCGACAACACGAAGGACAGAGGATAGCCATTCCGATCGCAGACCATATGGAGCTTGGTGGTCAGGCCGCCACGGCTGCGGCCCAGCGCATGGTCTACGGGTTCGCCTGATCCCCCTTTTTGCCACCTCCCGAGGCGGCGCGGGTTGCCCGGATAGCGGTAGAATCGATCATCCAGGTATCCAAATTCATCAGACCATCTTCACGCAGCTCAAGATGCAAGCGTGACAGCAAGGCGTCGAAGGTGCCGTCGTCTCGCCACTGGCGAAAGCGCTGATAGACGGTCTTCCAGGGGCCATACCGTTCGGGGAGGTCTCGCCATTTCGCGCCGGAGCACAGGATCCAGAAGATCCCGTTGAGCATTTGGCGGTCATCCCGGCGGGGCCGGCCCATCACCTGGGGTGGCGAGACAATGTCTTCGATCAGGGACCAACCATAGTCGGTAATTTCGTAGCGTCCTGCCATATTGCACCTATGCCGATGTCACATAGCAAAAATTAGCAGAACCTACTTTTCAGACAAAGCCTAGTGGGCGCATGTCTCTGCACTACTTCTCGGCCCTCATTACGGGAACTCGTCTACACTGGGGTTGCCCATGCAAAAAAATTGGTTTAGTTCAGTGGAAAACGCTAACGCCAATGAGCAATCAAGGGGTGTTGGATGACGGCTAGCAACACGCAGAGAGACTTTTGAAAGTTCTGCCCACACACTTTCCGTGTTAAGCTACCAACCTATGCTTTATCTTCAGAATATTCATAGGGTAATGATGAGCATGATTTCTCGTTTATCGGCTGAATTTTTTTGTCACCTTAAAGTCAATTAACCAACGAACGGCCTAATCATTTCTGTGACTGTTCGCGACCTTATTGTATAAGCAGCGTAGCCGTCGATAGCAAGAAACCTCACCACATATTGGCATAAGAACTTAGAGGCACCACCTATGCTAACGAAAGTTAATCGACACCACACTGCACTGACTCTTTGCAAATCCATTGTTCTCGCTGCAAGCGTTCTTTCCACCCCTGCCCTAGCCCAAACACAAGACCAACCTCTCTCCGCGCAGGAAAGCGACCCGATAGAAATGGGTTGGATGCAGGGTTTTCCGCCGCCCGACGACCGGCTTTTAAAAATCGGCTCTCCCGATTTCTTCCAGTTCCCGGCCCTGCGTTACAGCGTGTGCCACATGCGCCAGTTCATGCCGACGATACCGGTGTCGCGCGACCTGAAACCCATGACACCCTTTGAATATGCCATTGATGAACAGATCAGCGATATAACCTTCAAGCCCTGGGGTGCTGATACGACCATGACCTTGGAACAGACACTCCAGAAAACCTATACGGATGGCATTCTCGTCTTGCACGACGGCGAGGTCGTTTATGAGCACTATTTTGGGTGCCTGACAGAGGAAGGCCAGCACGCGGCGATGTCGGTGACCAAATCGTTTACCGGCACACTGGCATCCATTCTGGTGGCCGAGGGAAAACTGAATCCTCAAGCCAAAGTGGGCAGCATTATCCCGGAACTCGAGGAGTCTGGCTTTGGCGATGCGACGGTGCGGCAAGTCATGGATATGACCACCGCGCTGAAATATGACGAAGACTATTCCGACCCCAATTCCGAAATTTGGATCTACTCAAAAGCCGCCAACCCGTATACCAGGCTCCAAGGATATGACGGCCCGGTCGGTTATTTCGAATACTTGCAAACGGTGGAGAAAAACGGCACTCACGGCGAGGCATTTGGTTATCGAACCATTAACGCAGATGCATTGGGCTGGATTATTTCGCGCGTAACGGGAAAGTCGGTCAATCAACTGCTTTCCGATCGCATCTGGAGCAAGCTGGGAATGGAGCAGTCGGCCTATTACCAGGTCGATGCCCACGGCATTCCCTTTTCCGGTGGCGGCTTGAGTGCCGGCCTGCGGGACATGGCGCGGTTCGGCCAGCTTATCCTCAACGAGGGTCGGTGGCACGGCGAGCAGATCATTCCCCAAGAGGCAGTGGCCGATATCCGCCAGGGCGGTAGCCAGGAAGCCTTCAAGAAATCCGGCCACCCCAAGCTCAAAGGGTGGTCTTACCGTAACATGTGGTGGATCACCCACAATGCAGACGGTGCCTTTGCCGCTCGCGGCGTGCACGGGCAGACGATCTACATCGACCCCACGGCCAATATGGTGATTGTCCGCTTTGCGTCGCATCCCGTCGCTGCGAACAGCGCCAACGATCCGATCTCGTTACCCGCCTACCAAGCCGTGGCAGACTATTTGAAGGGAGGTAAATAAGGCATGGACACCCAATCTCTATTTGACCTGAGTGGCAAGGTCGCCATCGTAACCGGTGGCGGTAACGGTATCGGCAAAGCATGCGCCCGGATGCTCGCCGATTACGGCGCTGCCGTGGTGGTTGCCGACCTGAAAGCAGCGGATGCCAAGAAAGTTGTCGATGAGATCGCTTCAAACGGCGGCAAGGCGTTGGCGGCTGAATGCAACGTGCTGAAAGATGAAAACCTGGTCCATCTGGTGGAGCAAACGGTCGCCGAACTGGGCGGCCCTCACATACTCGTCAACAATGCCGGGGGAGGTGGCGCCGGCAAGGAAAGCCCGTTTGACATTTCGGTGGAACAATTCGAGAAACCCTTCCAAATTAACGTGTTCAGCGCGTGGCGCCTGGCACAACTGTGCGCGCCGCACATGAAGAACGCCGGTTATGGTTCGATCATCAATATGTCTTCGATGAGCTCGATCAACAAAAGTCCCGCCATCAGCGCTTACGCTGCCTCCAAGGCCGCCATCAACCACATGACCGCGAATCTGGCTCACGACTATGGTCCGGAAATTCGCATCAATGCGGTTGGGCCTGGGGCCGTGAGAACCGGAGCACTGGCTACGGTCGTGACACCCGAAATCGAGGAGCGGATGCTCGCGCATACTCCGATTAAGCGTTTGGGTGAACCCGAAGATATCGCCGGCGCCGTTCTCTTCTTCGCCGCCCCTGTATCAGGCTGGGTCAGCGGGCAGGTGCTGTTCGTCAACGGCGGTGGCGTACAAACGCTGGATTAAGCCTTGCTAGGGAACCACTGCGTCCCCCGCCCGGCTGCCCGTCATGCACTTCCGCGGGATTGAACTGGATGACGTTGCCGGGCGGGCTACGGTGAAGCTCACCGCCGCCCGAACGCCAAAATGCGGAGAAACGCCAAGTCGCCCTTCTTCTACTCACCGAGCAAAGGGTCGTCGATCAGCTCGAATGGCTCTGCCCAAATCTCGCTTCTTGCTGGCCTTCTCGACCAGCTCATGATCCAGGCGAACGCCTGTAGTACTCATCGATGGTTCTCTTGGCAGAATGCCGCATCATTGTGGCAGCTTATTACAATTGATGTGTTTCACCTCTTAGCCGGCAGGCGTTAAGCCTGGCAACTCCTACCTCACGGTCAATATGCGGCGGTGAAGCGTGCCCGCCGATGCCTGGGCCGCTCGGCCTCGTCGATTAGCGCGACCGCCAGGTCTTCCATGGAGATCGCCGAGTTACCTTCGCCGTCGACGAGCAGTTCGTCGCCACCCAGCCGAAAGTGGCCACTGCGTTCGCCCGGCGCCAGCAGTGCGGGCGGGCTCAGGTAGGTCCAGTCCGCCTGGGTATCGGCGCGGCAAGCCTCGAACTGATCCACGCATGCCCGTGCGATGTCCCGCCAGGCAGGAGGGACGAAATTCGGATCGTCGGCCACGAGGGTACCCGCAGTACCGGGCACGCTCAGGCCGCCGGCGCCACCGACCAGCAGCAACCGCACCCCGGCCTGGGTGACTCCGGCCAGCAGCGCTTTTGCAGTCATGGCGTGCTCGCCTTCATTGCCCGGCGCCGGGCGGGTGGCACCGATCACGACATCCTGGCCGGCGCTCAGCTCGGCCACGCTCTCGGCGTTCGCAGCATCGCCGACGCGGATGGTGGCTGCGGCGAGCAGTTCGTGGGAGCGGGTTGGGTCGCGCAGGACGGCGCTGACCTCATGGCCGCGAGACAGTGCCTCGGCCACGATGCGGCTTCCCATGTTTCCGGCGGCGCCAAAGACGGTAATGCGCATGATTGGTTCCTTTTCGTTCCAGTGGGTTTGATAAGGCACGCCGTAGCATGCCGGGTTATGGCAATAACGCTTGCCCAGTCAGCAATGAGATAGGATTCGCTCGGGTCCAGCGGGCTTTGCTAAGCGGCTTCCGTCCGCCGCGAATCGTCGTGCCGGGTGGCATCGCGACGCAGCAGCATGGCGATCGCCACCACGACCAGCAGGCTGCCCGGTAGCCAGTGCCAACCGACCCGCTGCGGCTGGTCGATGAGCAGCAACAGCATCGAGACGAACGGGACCAGGTAGGTATAGGCCGTCGCCGCGCCCGGCGTGAGCACGGCGGTGGCCCGCTGCAGCAGCCAGAACGTCACGCCACTGGAGAACACGCCCAGGTAGCTCAGTACCAGCACATCGGAGAGCGTCATGCCGGCCAGTGCATGAGGCGACTCCCAGATCAGCCCCAGCAGACCGATCAGTGCGCCACCCGTCAGCAGGCTCCAGAAGGTGCGCAGAGAAGCCCGCTGCGACAACCAGCCCTGGTTCAGGCCCCACTTGCTCAGCACCGGATAAAGCGCCGAGGCCAGGCAACCGACGAAGTACACCGCCTCGCCGATGCCGAGCCGTAAGTCATCGAGCCGGCCCCCGGTCTGCGCCCAGGCCAGCCCCAGCGCACCGAGCGCGCCCAGCAACAGAGTGCCCAGCATGCGACCGGCAGGCCGCTCCACGCCGAACCCTCTGCCCAGGCAATAGGCCAGCAGCGGCACGCTGACGTAGAGCGTGGCCATCGACAGCGCGGTGACGCGGTGCGCGGCCCAGAACATGGTGCCGAAGAACCCGGCCAGGCACAGCCCCATGAAGGCGTACAGCGCGAGTCCCGGCAGGCTCGGCCAGCGACCCGGCTCGCGGCGCACCAGCGGCCATATCGCCAGCGCGGCGATGGCGAAACGCATCGCGGTCAGCAACAGTGGTGGCAACCCTTCGCTCATCAATCCCACCGCCGGGAAGGACAACCCGACGATCAGGGCCCACACCAGCATGCCCAGGTGCGCGCGCGTCATGTCCTGCGTCGCGATAATCCGAGGGGTATTCATTAGCGTTGCTCTCCCATGTGTCGGCCACGGGAGTCATTCTAATTACGGGCACTAGAGATTATAATATTCAATCCATTTTATGGATTGGTTACTGGAAGTGATTAATAAATGGACCACCTGACCGCATTGAAAGTCTTCCGCCAGGTTGTCGAGCTGGGGAGTTTTGCTGGAGCGGGGCGGCACCTCGGCCTTTCCCCGCCCGCGATCAGCAAGAACATCAGCGAACTGGAAGCGCACCTCAACGTGCGACTGCTGCATCGCACCACCCGTCGCATGAGCCTGACCGAGGCCGGCGCCCTCTACTACGCGCGCGTCGTGCGGATTCTCGACGACCTCGAGGAAGCGGACGGTTCCCTCGGCCCTCTGCAGCAAACGGCACGCGGCCTGTTGCGCATCAGCGCGCCGATGACTCTGACGCTGACTTGCCTGTCCACCGCGATACCGAAATTCCTGAGCCGCTACCCGGAGCTGTCCATCGACCTTCACCTGGACGACCGCCGGGTGGATATCGTCAGGGACGGCTATGACATCGCCATCCGAGGTAGCGACAAGCTCGAGGATTCCAGCCTGATCGCCAGAAAGCTCATGTCCTTGACGCACGTCGTCTGCGGCGCGCCGGCCTACTTCGAGCGCCGCGGAATCCCCGCAACGCCCGATGACTTGCGCGATCACGATTGCGTGCAGTTCACCCTGTCGGGCCATGCCAGTGAGTGGGAATTCAACGCCGCCGGGCGCTCGGTAAGCGTCCCCGTCGATGGCCGCTACAAGGTGACCTCTAGCCTGGCCGTGCGCGACGCCTTGTGCGCCGGCTTCGGATTGAGCCTGATCCCCTGGCTCTACGTGCGCGAGGATATCGAACAGGGGCGCCTGCGCACGGTACTCGACGACTGGTCGAGCGTGGAAACCGGCGTCTATGCCGTCTACCCGTCAAGGCGCCATGTCGTCGCGAAAGTGCGCGCGTTTCTCGATTTTCTCGACGCCGAGTTGGGCAATGGTTAGCCGGATTCATCCTCGGTGGCGACGAGGCTCTATTCTTTACCCCAAGCCGCATTTCTCAAAATGGCTTAATCAGTTAACTCCCTGTGTATTGCTCGACCGATGTCAGCGATGGCGGCATTGCGCTCATCGACGGAGGCTTTTGTCTGCGTTATATAGACGCTCACGATCAGCGGCTCGCGACCAGGCGGCCAGATCACGGCCACATCGTTCGTCGTTCCGTGATTACCCCCACCCGTTTTGTCTCCGACGCGCCAGTCGTTCGGTAGGCCCGCACGCAGCTTCTCGTCACCGGTCTTGTTGGCAACGAGCCAAGTCGTGAGCTGGTCGCGCGATTGCTGGGAAAGGGTGTCCCCAAGCACCAGCTTATGCAGGTTGGCAGTCATCGCGTTCGGTGTCGTCGTGTCGCGTGGGTCGCCAGGCGTCGCCTCGTTGAGCTCGGTTTCCCAGCGGTCGAGGCGGGTCATGGAATCCCCAAGGGATCGTGCGAATTCGGTAACACCGGAAGGCCCGTCAAGAGTTTCCAGAATGAGGTTGCCGGCGGTGTTGTCGCTGGTGGTGATAGTGGCCTTGCAGAGTTCGCCGAGCGTCATTTCTTCACCGACATGGTTCTCGGTGACGGGCGAATAGGTCACGATATCACTGGCTTCGATGCGGATGCGTCGGTCGAGGTCTTCCTGGCCGGCATCGACCCGCGCCAGCACGGCCCCGCAGGCGAGCGCCTTGAAGGTGCTGGTCATGGGGAAGCGCTCGTCAGCGCGGTACTCCCAGCGGCGCCCCGTCTGAATATCGAGAACAGCGACACCGATTCGAGCATCGAGCCTTTCTTCTATTTCGACCAGTTTCTCGAGCAATCCTTTGCCGGTTTTATTCGTCGCCGAGGCGATGCTGGAATATGCAATCAGACTTCCAGCGAGCAATGCACCGACCATGACTGCAAACCTACGCCGCGTCAGTATCAATTTCACGTTACCCTCCAGATCATGTTAATGGGTTCGTACTTCTATCGTGGCGACCTGAGAAATAGGCTTCCAATGCGCTCCGGTCGGCGAACTGAGAAGAAAATATTAAGAATTAGCCAGCGCGACAAACGATGATATTTTGCAGGTGCCATCAATTAAATTTGGGCATATATGGTCAGACCCTATCTCCCCCTCAAAGCGCTGCGCGCCTTTGAAGCCTCGGCGCGGCATTTGAGCTTCACCCGTGCGGCCATTGAATTGAGCGTCACGCAGGCTGCCGTCAGCCATCAGGTCAAGGTTCTGGAGAGTCGGCTGAACGTCGTGCTTTTCAAGCGCTTGCCTCGCGGGCTGATGATCACCCCGGAAGGGGAAGCCCTGTTGCCGGTATTGCGCGATTCCTTCGATCGCATGGCGGACATATTCGAGCGTTTGGAGGGCGGGCAAGTTCGAGAAGTGCTGATGATCGGTGCCGTGGGCACGTTCGCCGTCGGCTGGCTATTGCCGCGCTTGACGGAATTCCAGGAGACACATCCGTTTATCGATGTCCGTCTTTCGACCAACAATAACCGTGTCGACATGGCGGCTGAAGGCCTGGACTACACCATTCGGTTTGGCAATGGTGCCTGGCACAGCATTGAGGCCGTGCGCCTGTTCGAGGCGCCGCTTTCGGTGCTGTGCATCCCGAAAATTGCCGATGAACTGCGTGAACCGGCGGACTTGATGAATCAGACCCTGCTGCGCTCCTACCGGGAAGACGAGTGGACTAGCTGGTTTACTAATGCAGGTATTGCTTGCCCTGCACCGCTCTTGAAAGGAATCGTTTTCGATTCGTCGCTGGCGATGATGGAAGCCGCCCTTCAGGGGGCGGGCGTCGCGCTTTCACCCCCGCTGATGTTTTCCCGCCAACTTTCCACCGGGGCCATCAAGCAGCCTTTCGACATCTACACGTCAATGGGCAGTTATTGGCTCACACGCCTCAAATCACGTTCACCGACGCCCGCCATGGACACTTTTCAAGCCTGGTTATTGTCTGTTATCAAGGATGAGTTCCCAGAAGCAAAAAGCTAGCCAATGGCAGTTTCTGACCGGACCGGGCCTATATCATTGGGCGTTAAGACATACCGGACTTGTCATGCAGCCTCATATGTAACTCCCGCACCTGCGCATCGAGCCCGGCAACCGGCCCTTCCACTGTGACACCGGGCGCAATCTCCTGGATCGGTAGCGGGCGCACCGGCGGCGGCGCGACGCCCAGCTCGGCCAGCCAGGCCGTGAGTTGCTCGGTGGAACTGACGTAGACGATGCGCCCCAGCCCCACCCAGCCGTGCGCGGCGGCGCACATCGGGCAATGCTCGCCGGAAGTGTAGACGGTGGCGACGGCGCGTTCCTCGGGCGCCATGTGCTCGGCGGCCCAGCGCGCGAGGAAGAACTCCGGGTGGCGGGTGGAGTCGCCGCCGGCGATGCGGTTGCGATCCTCGGCGAGAAGCGTGCCATCGGCGCCGACGAGCACGCTACCGAAGGGTTCGTCGCCGGCCTCGAGCGCCTCACTGGCGAGTTCCACGCAGCGGCGCAGGTGAATCATGTCGGTATCGTTGATCATGGTGTTTTCCCTTGTCATATCCGTTGTAACTCAAGCACCCGGTTCGTCATCCCAATAATCGACCTCGTCGGTCGATCGGCCAACGAAGCGTGTACGGCGGCCATCCGGCGTGTGGCTGGATACCAGGAACTTGCCGGAGTCCGGGTACTCGACCACCTCCCCACGTGCCACGCTGGAAATGCCCAGGTATTTGAGCGGCCCGGTGCCGGTGTTCAATAACTGATGGGCAGTTTGCGCCCCGCCCGCCGGAGCGCCAAGTACGTCGCCCGCCTTGACCGGATAGGTTGCCTCTCCGAAGCGATACTCGCCCTCGCCTTCGAGAATCAAGAACATCTCCTCCACCACCTGATGATTGTGGAAGGGACAACCCGACTTCCCGGCCGGCACTTCATTGTAGCTGGCACCTATGTCGGAGAGACCAAGCTGGCCGGCGAAGGAGGTATCCGCCGATGCGTACCGGCTGCCCTGCCGCCAATGTTCGAGAATGAGCTGCGACAGACTGATTACGGGGGACATGAGCATCTCCAGGATTCAAACAAATAGGAACGAATGGACGGCCTCGCGGAACGGTAGGTGGTCAGGCTAGCATGACATACTCACGTCGGCCGGTCGGATGGCCTTTCGCCCTATCACCATCGCTGGGAGGTTCTTGATGCACCACACTGGAAGCTGTCTTTGCGGCCAGGTCGCCTACGCGATCGATGGGCCACTAAGCGATGTGGTCCATTGCCACTGCTCGATGTGTCGCAAGCTTCACGCGGCGGCGTTTCGGACACGGGCAACGCTCAGAACACGGGATTTTCGCCTCGTGCGCGGCGCAGAATCGCTCAAGCGCTATGAGTCATCGCCAGGTGAGTACAAAGTCTTCTGTGCTAATTGCGGCTCGAGTCTTTACACGGAGTTCGATACCAAACCCGATGAGTTGGGCTTTCCGCTGGGCACCCTGGATACCGACCCTGGCGTTAAGCCGCAACGGCACGTCTACGTGAACAGCAAGGCGCCCTGGTACGAGATCACCGACGATTTGCCGCAATATGGCGAGTCGGATTAAAACCGGCTCCTGCCAGCCGTCATTCAGCGCCAACGGAAAGCCGGGAGCGCGCACCTCGGCGATACTCCCGGCTGCGATACTGGTCGACTGATCCTCCACTCTGCCATGAAAGTAAGACACCCGAACGTCGGGTCCATTGCCCGACTAGCGGGTGATGACGACTTCCAGATACTCCGAGGGCACCACCATAGTGCCGTCAGTGGCACGATTGAGCGAGTCGATCAGGGCGAGAATATCCGTGCGCAACGCCTGCCGGGCGCCGTCATCCAACGCTTCGAAAAGCTTCAACGTTGGCCCGTAGTAGGTCCTGAACATATCCAGCCAGTGCTGCGGCGACTGGTAGCGGAAGACAAATTGCCTGGACGTGACGCCGATCTTCGTCGTATGGGGACCGAAGCATTCCTCAAGGAAGGCCTGTGTTCCCCAGGCAGAAGGTGGCTTCACTCCCGCCGGCGGCGGCATGTATCGGCCAATGGTTTTGAACAACTGGCCGATGAAGCCCTGCGGCGTCCAGTTGGCAAGGCCAATCTTGCCGCCCGGTTTGCACACGCGGATCAGTTCCGCCGCGGCCTGCGCTTGGTCGGGCGTGAACATGACCCCGTAGGTGGAGACCACGTTGTCGAAAGTCGCCTCCGGGAACGGCAGGTTCTCGGCATCGGCCTGCTGGTAGTCGATGGCCAGCCCCTCCGCCTCGGCGCGCCGGGCGGAATTGGCGAGCAGCGCATCGACATAGTCGGTCGAGACGACCTTGCAGAAGCGCCGCGCCGCCGCGAGCGAGGCATTGCCGTTGCCGGCGGCGACGTCGAGCACCGTCTGGCCCGAGCGCAGATCCATGGCTTCGCAGAGCTGTTCGCCGACGATCTGCAGGGTCACGCCAATGCGCGCGTAGTCGCCGGCGCTCCATACCGCCTGTTGCCTGGTCTTGATCGCCGCGTAATCCGGGGCGGTTGATGGTGTGTGGAGTGTGGTTGCATCTGTCACGTCTAAGTCCTCGCCAATTAGGTAATAGTCGCCGGTCGTGAGGTTCACAAACCCGACCCGGCAGGAATCAGCGTAAGCCGCAGCGACGCAGTGGGCTTGCAGGGAGAATGGGGATTGTCGGGGGATTCGCGGGAGAGATCAGGGGGAAAGCGGCTGATTCGCGCCGGCTCTGAGTAGCGCCTGGCCGAGTTTCACGCCAACCAGTGCGGAGACCTGCTGCGCCGATAGCGTGGGGTGGATGCGATAGGCATCGCCAAGCGCCTTGCGGGCAAACTCGGAGTTCCCGCACAGCTGATGCACCGCACCCAGGACGACACGCGGCAAGTAACAACGGTCATCGCTCTGGCAGGCTTTCTCAGCCTCGCGCTTGGCTGCATCGATGTCCTTGGCGAGGATCAGCGCCATCGCCAGTACTGCACCCCACACTGACAGGCGGCTATCCAGCGGACTGATCCGGATGCCGTGACGTAGGTGGGTGATCGCCTCGTTCACGCGGTTGTCGACCAGACAGGCGGAACCCAGCGCCGCCCAGGCCTGGGCGTTGGCTGGGTTGAGAACAATGGCCTGCTTGAGGATTGGCAAGGCGCGTTCGACCTGGCCGATATCGGCCAACGCACAACCGGAGTAGCCGAGCACGGTCGAGTCCATGTTGTCCAGCTGCAGGGAGCGCTCGGCAGCCTCTAGGGCCTCCTGGCGGGCGGCGGCAGCATCGGGCAGCACGCAAAAGCGATGCCCCAGCCCGCGCACCAGCGAGAGATGGGACGCCGCCAGGGCGAATTGCGGGTCGCACTGCCAACTGCGCCGCAGCAGGTCGGCAGCGACGGTGAAGGAGTCGTGACGCCAGCCCTGTAGTGCCAGCAGCCCACTGGCCTCCAGATACAGCTGGCGTGCGGAGTGTTCGCCATCCTGGGCGCACACCCGTTGGTAGATGGCGCGATGCAATTGTGGCTCCAGCTTAGCGATGATCGCGATCACGGCATCGTCCAGCAGGGAGCCAAGTGGGCCCGTGAGGGTGAACTGCTCCGCCCACAAGCAAAAGCCCGCTCTCGCATCGGCCAATTGCGCAGTGATGCGCACGGTATCCTCCCAGGCCTGCAGGCCGCCCTCCAGAACGTAATCCACCCCTAGCGCTTCGTGGATCTCGCGGACGCTCGGCGTGATCAGCAAGCCACGGTAATGCTCGCTTTGGGTGCTCAGGCGCAACAGGGGAATACGCGTCAGGACCGTCGTTAGATCGGCCGCGAGAGCGTCGGCGAACCGAGTGATGTCGGAGCTTTCCGACAAGGGGCGAAAGGGCAGCACGAGCAGCGACGGGTCCATGTCGCCGTCGGCGGCGGATACCGGGACGGCTCTGGTTCGTACCTTGCCATGGCCTGGTTCCTCATCCTGGGTGATGTCGCAGGCAAAACGAAAACCGCGTCCACGCACGGTCTGCAGGTAGGTCTGGGTCGCGCCGCTATCGCCGAGTGCCTTGCGTGCACTTTTCACGCATGATGCGACCGTGGCGTCGGAGACGAAACGCCCTGTCCACACAGTGTCGATCAACTCATCGCGGGTGAAGACTCGATGAGGATGCCTGGCGAAAAACACGAGCAGGTCGAACACCATCGGCTCGATGCGCTTCACTGCACCATGCTGGCGCAGTTCGTAGCGTTCCATGTCGAGTTCAAAGGCGTCAAACCGCAGGATCATTGCTGGTTCCGCCGCTAGGGGTGGCTGTCCCTGTCCGGGAGCGTGGATATCTCCAGAGTAGCAGACGTCCGGCGCGCCTCACGCACTTTCAACCTTCAATTGATATCCATGGGTACATTCCACTCCGCATCCGTCAGAGGCTATTGCCCGGCGCTCATCCCGGCAATGAAGCCGGTTTATGAACGGCCACTCCGAGCATGACGAGCAGTATCCCGGCGATATCCTGCGGGCTGGGTATCTGCGCCAGGACGATCACGCCGATAAGCGTCGCGCTGGCCGGCAGCAATGCCAGCAGTAGCGCGAAGCTTGCTCGTGGCAGACGCGACATCGCCAGTTGATCGCAGACATACGGCACTACCGACGAACAGAAACCCACCGCGATGCCCGCCAGCACCAGCTCCCAGGCCCCGAAGGCCTGCGCCGCCTCCCACAGACCGATGGGCATGACGAAGACAAAGGCGATCGCCATCGCCGCCCCCAGGCGCTCGACGCCACCACTCGCGCCGCGCTCGGATATCTTGTGCCCCAGGCCGACGTAACCGACGAACAGGGCGCCGTTGAGAAAAGCCCAGAACAAGCCGATGGGGTCGCTCGACCACTTCACGTCGATCAGCAGAAACACACCGATAACGGCCAGCGCTAGCGCCAGGAAGTTACGCCCGGTTCTCAGCCCATACAGCGCAATGCCAATCGTGCCGACGAACTCGATAGCCGCGACCAGTCCCATCGGCAACCGGTCGAGCGCCAGATAGAAGGAGGTATTCATCACCGCCAGGCAGGCCCCGAGCCCGACCAGTAGCCAGCGGGTCTGCCTGTCGGCGTCGCGCAGCGTTTTCCAGGGATGCGTCCAGGGGGCGAAGATCGCGGCAGCCGAGGCGATGCGCATCCAGGCGATGCCCAGCACGCCAATCGAGGGAAACAACAGCACCGCGAACGACGGCCCCAGGTAGTGAAAGATGGCGCTGACGCCGAACCAGGCATGCGGGGGCACGGCTTGCGCGGCCTGGGTAAATGTCACTCGGTGAATCGCTGGCATGCGCTACCCTCCTCTCTTTTATTGTCTTATGATGAAAGGAAGAAAAGCACATTAACATAACTAGGATTTGGCGATACGCTTGTTTATTTATTCAATACCAAGGTTTTTTACATGAAACGCATTCGTTACGAAAACGGATCACTAGATAGCATCGACCAGCAGATTCTCAACGCGCTGAGCGATAACGCTCGCGTCAGCCTGGCCACGCTGGCGCGCCAGGTCGGATTGTCGTCGCCGAGCGTGTCCGAGCGCATCAAGCGGCTCGAGGAGGCCGGCATCATCGGTGGCTATACGCTACAGATCAATCCGGTGGCGCTGGGCTTGCCATTATCTGCGTGGCTGCGTATCCGGCCCATTCCCGGCCAGCTGCAAAAGGTGGTAGAGGTTCTTCGCGGCCTGCCGGCAATCGTCGAATGCGACCGGGTGACGGGGGAAGATTGCTTTCTGGCGCGTGCGCATGTCCGCTCCGTCGAGGAACTCGAGGCCTTGATCGACGAGATAATCCCTTTCGCCATGACCAACACGTCGATCATTCAATCCTCGCCGGTTGCACGTCGGCTGCCTGCTATCATCAGACAGTGCGAAACATGAACGTCACGCTACGCAATGAGCGCTGCGCGAACCGACGCGCTGCCTCTTGCTGGTTGCACGGACATCCGCATATCTCAGCTATCACGGCTGGCCTTGACCCCCAGCTCCACGGCACTAGCTTGAGAGGAAGCACGCTCTTTCGAGCCCAATAACGACACCGCAAGGTGACTGGCCATGAGACTCTCTTGCGAGCGTCCATCCCTCTGCCGCGCGCTGACGGTCGCGCTCGCGACCCCGCTGCTGTTCGCAGCCCTCATAACCACCTCGGCTCATGCGCAGACTCAGGCATCGGGCGACGTACCGCGCCTGGAATCGTCGACATGTGCGACCCAGGCACTGAAGGCGTTGCAGGCGCAGTGCTACACCTTTTACGGCGAAGAGAATTGGGATGCGCCGAACGGCACCATCATCGAATTGCCGGTGGCGGTGATCGAACCGGAAGCGGCGACGAACGCGCAAAGCAATGTCGACGAGCCTCCGGTGGTGTTCTTTCCCGGCGGGCCCGGCTACTCGGTGATCGGCAATCGCGAGTACCTCGATCAACTGCGCGAGGACATCGGCGAACGCACGCTGGTAGTGATGGACCATCGCGGCTTCATCCATGCCAAGCCGGCGCTGAAATGCCCCGCCTATGCCGCGGTTTCGCCCTACCACAACATCATCCATACGCCGGCCATCTCATCCTCGCTGGACCCGATGCAGCGCCTGGATACCATTACCGGGGCGGTAGCCGACTGTTACCGCAAGCTGAAGGAAGAAGGCATTGGCGTGGCTCAGTACAATCAGTACGCGGTATCGCGGGATGTCGACGAGATTCGCCGGCTGCTCGGTTATGACCTCATCGATGCGTACGGCTCCTCGACCGGCAGCGGCACGGTGCTGTCCTATATCCGCTACCACCCCGACAGCGTGCGCGCGGCGATTCTCGGCTGGCCGTGGTTCACCAGCCTGCGCAACCGCTCGCCCGTGGATGAGTTCTACACCGCCAAACAGACCTTCACCGATGCACTGGCCCTGTGCACGGCGAACAGTGAAGAGTGCCGAGACTTGCTGCCCGCCTGGTTCCTGGCCATCGACCGCACCCGCCGGGCGCTCGATGACAGGCCGTTCATCGCCACCGTGCAGGAAGCCGACGGCAGCGAAAAGACGCTGTACTTCGATGGCGCGGCCTTTCTGGATACCCTCTACCTGACCCTCGCCGACGACTACGCCAAGCTACCGAGCCTGATCGCCAAGGTGCGCAACGACGACTATTCATCGCTCGACGAGTTCTTCCGCATCGACCAGTACGACCCCAAGCCGCAGGCGCCCAACTACGCGCTGGGCTATTTCCTGGCCCACGTCTGCAACGACATGGGTAGCAACCGCCCCAGGCCCGAGGATTCTATCGCGGCGGTCAAGCGCGAGCCCGCCATCCTCGGCTTCGAACCGCCCTGGCTATGCGCCTGGTGGGGTAGCGACGGCGATGTGCCGCCAAGGCATAGCGACCCGCTCGAATCGAAGAAACCGGCCCTGGCGATTCATGGCCAGATGGACCCGTGCTGCGGCACGCGCTGGAGCGAGAAACTGGCACAGACCATGCCGAATCTTCAGTTCGTCGAGTTTCAAGCCATGGGGCATAGCCCCGTCACCGAGTGCCGCTCGACGATGATCGATGCCTTTCTCGACGATCCCCGGGCCAAGGTGGACAAGAGTTGCAAGCACGAGGTGCCGCTGGAGCCCTGGAAGCTGGAATGAAGCACCATCAGAGCGATTCAGGAGCCTCCAAAACGACGCCGAACTTCGCGCGCAATGCCTTCTGCCCCGACGCGGTCAGCGTCAATGCCCGGCTGTCCAAATCCTGGCGCACCCATTGCCGGCGCTGCGCCAGTTCGAACAGCGCGGCACCCAAGGCGCCGGCCAGGTGCGGACGGCGCATGCTCCAGTCCATGCAGGGATAGGCGAAGCGGCGCCTGAGTTTGCGTGCCGCGTCGAGATCGATACCGAAATCCGCCAAGGCTCGCTCACCCGATTGCGTGAGTTCGTGGTCCTGACTTTCCTCCCCTGGCATGGCTAACCAGCCAAGCTCGATCAGTCGATCGTGCAACGAGACACCCAGGCTACCAGCCATATGGTCATAACAGGTTCGCGCATGTTGCAACCGATCAGGCGTATTTGGCACGAAGCGCGATGGAGAGCGGCCCGCGACCACCATCAAGGCTTCCAGCGCCTGTGCCACCCATTTTCCCGCCAGGCTGTAGTACCTGTGCCGCCCTTGAACATGCAGGGTCACCAGGCGTTGTTCCTTGAGTCGAGCCAAATGCGCGCTCGCGGTCGAGGGGCTGACATCGGCGACGATCGCCAACTCGGTGCTGGTGCGTGCATGCCCATCCATCAAGCAGCACAGCATTCGGGTTCTCGCCGGCTCGGCGATGGCGGCGGCCACGCTGGAAACGGCGGAGTCGGAATCGTCTACAAGCATATTTCGATGCCTATCGAATCATTGCGGTCGATTATTGTGGATAGTAGCAGACACCAGAACGCCAGAGCCAACGCCGATGAACAGTGAACCGATCGACCCCATCCAGGCGGTCATGTATCCGGACCCTTATCCCTATTATGCACGTCTGCGTGAAGGCTCGGGGCTTGCGTTCGATTCGCGTATCGGGCTGTGGATCGCCAGCACAGCCGCATCGGTCACGACGGTGCTCGATCATCCCGACTGCCGGGTAAGACCGGCGCGAGAGCCGGTCCCCAGGGCAATAGCGGGCGCGCCGGCGGGCGAGGTCTTTGCGCGCTTGATGCGAATGAACGAAGGCGAACGTCATCGCTGCCCGAAACTCACGATGCACGAGGCACTCAGCCGTATCGCGCCGGACGAGGTAACGCGCCAAAGCCACGCTCAAATCGACCGGCTGGAGCATGATCTTCGAACGGCAGACGGTCTTTCCCGATGGCTATTCGAACTTCCCGTCTCGGTCATCGCCACGCTACTGGGCTTTCCGGCGTATCGGCTTCCAGAAATCGCCGCCTGGACGGGCGACTTCATCGCTTGCCTGTCGCCATTGAGCGATGCACGGCAGATCGAGTCCTCGCATGACGCCGCGCATCGGCTCATGCGGGAATGTCAAAATCTGTTTTGCGGTGGCTCGGGCTCCGAAACCCCGGTTATTCAGCGCGTGCGCCAAGGTGCCGCCGAGCGAGGCTGGGTCGACCAGGGCGCCATTCTTGCCAATCTTTTCGGGCTTCTATCGCAGACCTATGAAGCCACTGCCGGGCTAATCGGCAATGCGCTCATCGCATTACACCACCGGCCCGAGTTGCGGGATGAACTGCGTCATCGGCCCGCGCTCGTGGAGGCGATGATCGCCGAGGTCGGCCGCTTCGACCCGCCGGTGCAAAACACGCGTCGCTTCGTGGCCCGGCCACTAAGGCTGGGTGACGCCGAACTGGAAACAGGCGATGCGATCCTGGTCCTGCTAGCATCGGCGAACCGCGACCCCTCGGCCAACGACGATCCCGACGAGTTCATCATCGCGCGCCAGGAACGGCGTACCTTCGGCTTTGGCCATGGTCGCCATGTCTGCCCTGGGCGCGCCCTGGCCATCACTATCGCCACTGCCGCCTTACGATCGTTGTTGCCGCTGCTTCCCGACATGCCTGTCGAGCGTTGGGATTGGCGATACCGGCTTTCAGCGAACGGGCGCATCCCGGTGTTTCATAACCGCTAACGAGTGAGGAAACGACCATGATCGCCGTCATATTCGAAGTTTGGCCATCCCGAGGACAACGCCAGCGCTATCTGGATATCGCCGCCGCATTGAAACCACGACTCGCGGAAATCGACGGTTTCATCTCCATCGAGCGCTTCCAGAGCCTGGCCGAGCCGGAGAAACTGTTGTCGCTGTCTTTCTGGCGGGATGAAGACGCTATCGCGCAGTGGCGCTGCCTGGAAGCACACCGCGCGGCACAGGCGGAAGGCCGCGCCAGCGTCTTCGACGATTACCGCCTGAGAATCGCCGGTGTCATACGCGACTACGGCCTCGACGAGCGCGAACAGGCGCCGGCCGATAGCCGTGAGGCTCACGATGGCAAGCCGCGACATTAGACCAGGGCAATCACGCGCTACTGTTATAGCACCAGGCCCCCTAACCGGCGGGAGCTTCTATAGTTAGCCACTACACCCATGCCAGCAGGAGTGACACACCATGAGCCAGACGCAGCGCATCGCGGTCATCATCGGTAGCCTGAGACGGGATTCGGTCAATCGCAAGGCGGCCAATGCCCTGGTCGCCCTGGCCCCGGGCCACTTGGCCATGGAGATCGTCGAGATCGGCGACCTGCCGCTCTACAACCAGGACTACGACGAGGATCCCCCGGCTCCCTATGACGTGTTCCGCGACCGGATTCGCGCCGCCGACGGCTATATCTTCGTCACCCCCGAACACAACCGCTCGATGCCGGCGGCAATGAAGAATGCCTTGGATATCGGCACCCGCCCACCCACGGATAACGTCTGGAACGGCAAACCGGGCGCCGTGATCAGTGCCTCGCCGTCGATGCAGGGCGGCTTCGGCGCCAACCATCACCTGCGCCAGACACTGGTCAACCTCAACGTCGTGTGCATGCCCAAGCCCGAGGTGTACCTGAGCCAGGCCTTCGACCTATTCGATGACCGAGGCCAACCCACCGAGCGCTGCCAAGGGTTCCTGCAGACATTTCTCGACGGCTATTCCCGATGGATTGCCAGGCAAACAGACTGAGCGGCTCCGCGTCGCCCGCCTGCCGCCTCACGAGGTCGAGGTGAGCGTCTTCTTGAGCACCCCGAAGAGCTTGACGCCACCCAGCACCAGCGCGCCGGCCAGGATGCCGAACACGGCATTGAATAGCGTCGCGCTCAGCGATGGCAGAATCACGCCGATGCCCGGCACGCCGCCACTGGCATGGGCGAGATCTTCAACGAGGTGGTGCACGAGGGGAATGCCGTGAGTGAGAATGCCGCCGCCAACCATGAACATGGCGGCGGTACCGATCACCGAAAGGCTTTTCATCAGATAGGGCGCGGTACTGACGATGCCGCTGCCGATACCACGCGCGATGGACGAGGCCTTATTGCTCAGATAGAGACCCAAGTCATCCAGCTTGACGATGCCGGCAACCAGGCCATAAACGCCGACGGTCATGATAAGCGCGATGCCGGACAGCACGATGACCTGCTGGGAGAAGCTGGCCCCGGCCACGGTGCCCAGCGTAATGGCGATGATTTCCGCCGAGAGGATGAAATCGGTGCGCACGGCGCCTTTGATCTTGTCCTTCTCGAACGCCACCACATCGACATCGGGATCGTTCAGGGCGCGCACTGCCTCGGCGTGAGCGCGCTCGTCGTCGCTTTTGCTATGCAGAAAGCGGTGGGCGAGCTTTTCGAAGCCTTCATAGCAAAGAAAGGCTCCACCCAGCATCAATAGCGGTGTCACCGCCCACGGAGCGAACGCGCTGATCACCAGCGCCGCCGGCACCAGAATCAGCTTGTTGAGCAACGACCCCCTGGCGACCGCCCAAACCACCGGCAATTCGCGATCCGCGTTGACCCCGGTGACCTGCTGGGCATTCAGGGCAAGATCATCGCCAAGCACGCCGGCGGTCTTTTTCATCGCCACCTTGGTCATCACCGATACGTCGTCGAGGATCAGGGTGATGTCATCGATCAGGGTCAATAAGCTGGCTCCGGCCAAAGCGGTCATCCTCTACGGTAATGTTGGGCGTGGTCAGTTAAGCATAAAAGCCGGCTAAAGTGAGCCGGCCTGTCGATCGAGCCAGCGCATTTCGCGATCATCGGCATCGTCACGCAGCATCTTTAGCAATGCATCCGCCCGGCCGATTAGTGCCGCACCCTCGTCGTTGCGCCGTTTGGATTCGCTGATTCGCAAACCCTTGAGCACCAGCGCCAGGCCGAAGCCGGTCGAGGCTGCCGCTGCGGCCCCGCAACCCGGCGTCGAGCGCGGCTCGATGGCGTCACGAAAGGCGGCGAGCGTCATGTTCCACACACTGGTCGATGAACTCACGGCGAACTCCTGGGCGAAAGGCGCTCACTGCACTGCCTATAGCTTGTGCAGCGCGCCCTCGCGCGAAAGCTGGTAGGTGTCGAAATCGTTGGCGAGGAATAGATTGCCCTGATAGTGACCCCGAGCCTCGCACTCGATATCACCGATCCAGGGCGTGGCGCTGCGATCGTCAACGAGCGTTCCCGGCCGGCCATCGAAGCACTGGCTAATAGACCGGGCAAGCCGTAGCAGTGATCGCCATGCGTGTGGGTGATGAGAATGGCTTCCAGCCTGTTGAGGGACAGTTTCGTATGCAGCACCCGCTGCTGCGTGCCCTCGCCGCAATCGACCAAATACCAGCCCTTGGCATTGCGCTTCTTGACCGCGGTCGCCGAGACGTTGCGCGCTTGCGTCGGCACCCCAGCGGAGGTCCCCAAAAAGATGATTTCCATAAATGACCTTCACCTGTGGGTGACCGGCTGAAGCCACCAACCTTGTGTGGAAGCTCGCCACTTGTTTCGAGGTTTACCCTAGCCGTCTTGAATCGTATCGCCCGATCCACCCATTTCCTTGGGCAAGTCCTTGAGCTTCGGCAAGCCGTCGTTAATCGCTAGCACCGACTCCTGATAGTGCACGTGCACGCTCGGCTTGAAGGGGAACGCGGGAATCGTCGCGGCATAGACGTCGATCAGATTCCAGCTCGGATGCTCGGTGAAAACATGGCCGCCACAGGTCCTGCACCATTTTCGCAGGCTCTTCGGCGTCTTGTTGTAGCTGCCGATGTTGTCGGCGCCCTGGGTAATCTCAACGGCTCCGGGTGCCCAGAGCGTGAAGCCATTGATCGGGCCCGCCGACCAGTGCCGGCAGTCGGCGCAATGGCAATAGCCCATGGCATCCGGTTCGCCGGTCACCGTGAACTGCACCGCCGTGCAAAAACAACTGCCCTGATAGGTATCTGAGTTGTTCATGGCACACCTCCGTACGACCGAGGCTTGATCACGGTCGAGTTGGTTGGTTCGTCCTTATGGACCTTTAAAAGTTTAATCGCTGTTGTCGATTTCGCACCCCGCCGAACGACTACAGGGTGCACCCCAAGCCCATCGAAACTCGGACCACCGACGCTTATCTCAAAAGGAGGAAGTCATGAGCACTGCAACTGCCACTACTCAAACCCAGCAAACCCAGGCGGAAACCGAGATTCGCCAACTGATCGACAATTGGACCCAGGCGTTCCTGGCCAAGGATCTGGACGGGATCATGGCCCACTACGCACCGGACGTCGTGGCCTTCGATGCCATTATCGCCCTGCAATTCAAGGGTATCGAAGCCTACCGGGAGCATTGGGCGCAATGCCTGACCTTCTGCCAGGGCGCGATGAAATTCGAGCTTCACGAGCTGGACATCACCGCGGGTGAGGATGTGGCCTTCAGCCATTCACTGAGCCACTGCGGCGGCACCAACGAGGAAGGCGAGGAGCAAGCCTGCTGGATGCGCGGCACCGTGTGTTACCGCAAGCTCGACGGCCAGTGGCTGGTGACCCATGAACACTTCTCGGCGCCATTCGACATGGAAAGCGGCAAGGCGCTGTTCGACCTCGCGCCCTAGCCGCTGAAAGTTACGAGCGATACGCTGGACGCTGTCCAGCGTATCGTCCTACACCTCAAGGCCGACAGACGAAGTAGTCGTTCTGTATATCGTGCTCGAGTTGGGATACCGCCACATCGCTGAAGCCGGCCTTGTCGAACAAATCTAGGGCACGTTCGCGTCCCCACATGGTGCCCAGCCCCTCACCTCCCTGGGCCAGCGACACGGTCATGCAGTGCGTCACCGAGATGGCATATAACAGCGTACCCAGTGGATGGTCGCGGTCGAGATGATGATGGCTCGAAGCATGGATATCCTGGGCGATGTAGACCCCGTTCTCGGCCAGGCTACGACGTATACCTCGTACCAGGTTGAGTGGCCTGGCCTGATCGTGAATACCATCGAAGGTGGTCACTAGGTCGAAGACACCCGGCTCGGCGGTGGTGTCGAAATCGCTCAGATCGCGAATCTCGAAAGTGACATTGCTCAGCCCCACCTCGCTCGCCCTGGCCTGAGCCCAATCAATGGCTTCCTGCGAAAGATCGTAGCCGGTAAAGCGGCTGGTCGGGAAGCGCTCGGCCATCATCAGTAGCGCACGGCCACGCCCACAGGCGCAATCGAGTACCCGAATGCCTGCTTCGAGCCGTTCGGTCAGCCCCGAAACCAGCGGTAGGATGGCATCGAACAGTGCTGGCAGCACGGTCTGGGCGCTATCGCTGGCCATAATCTCGTGAAAGCGCGGGTAGCGTGAATAAGGGACACCACCGCCTTCGCGAAAACAATGCACGATATCGTCCTCGACCGCGCCCAACAGCCCGAAGAATTGCGAGTAAATGGCTAGGTTGACGTCGCCGCTAGCGGTCAGCAGTGCCGCATGAGCATCGGGTAGCCAGTACTTCTGAGTGGTAGGATCGATCTCGATAATACCGCCGACGACCATTCCGCCCAGCCATTCGCGCACGTAGCGCTCGTCGAGGCCGCTACGCTCCGCGATCTCGTCGCTGGTCAACGGCGGCTGGCCGGCCAGGTTCTCGTAAAGTCCAGTGCGATGGCCGATCGACATCAGCAGCATCAAACCGCTTTCGTTGAGCGCATTGATCAACCGCTCCTCGAAGGCATCGCTGTCGCTCGTGGCGACCGTGGCGAGAGGGGTGTTACACATGCAACTCAGCGGGATCGCCGAGCGCTCTTTCAAGCGACGCTTCAAGTCAGCGATTGGACTGACGCCGATCGAGTACGTACACACGCTGCGGCTGGAGGAAGCCAAACAGATTCTGGAAACCACTGAGGATTCGATCGAAGTCATCGCCGAGCTTGTTGGCTACGAGGATCCCAGTTTCTTCCGCCGACTGTTCGGTTGACGTGTCGGTCTAACGCCGGGACAGTATCGGCGCCGGTTTCGAACCATGCGCCAGGCCATTCGATGAATGCGATACGCCGCTACAAGTAACGCCCCGCCGAAGCGATCACCACGACCAGCAAGCCCAGCCCGAGATTGACCGCGACCAGCTGGCGAATCTTGTTGAGATTGGCCGCCCCGTCTGGCCAGGCTTCACTCGCCACGGCCTGCTCGAGGCGACGAAACGGGCCGAAGTACAGGTGCCCGAAGAGCAGCATCATCACGATGCCCAGCGCCAGCATCAGGTGAACATGCACGCCCACGTTGGCCATGCCACCGAGGCCAGCGAAGACCATCCAGAAGCCGCTCGCCAGCAATACCACGACGGCGGCCCATACCCAGGGAAAGAAACGTTTGAACACCTGGGCCCACAGCGCCAGTCGCAGCGGTGGTTCAAGCAGGCTTCCGGCAACCGGGCGCAGCGCCATGTAGGCGAAAAACATGCCGCCGACCCAGATCACCGCGGCGAGCAGATGCAAGGCAATGGCCAGTGTCATAGGATCCTCTCTCAAGCGCTCAGTCGATTGTTTCGTCGCAGGTCTTGCGCCGAATGAACTCGTCGACGAAGGCATCCATGACCTCAGCGTCGTAATCGCGCAGACCGCTGACCACCAGTTTCTTGGAGCCGCTGCCGACCGCCTCGCCCCGCGACGTCATGCGAAATTGTAGATGCGCCTCGCCACGCTTGCCGTTGATATCGAACGACGAGCCGGCGAACTCCACCGCCAGCGCGGCGATATCCAGCGAGTCCAGCGTGAAGCCCATGCTGTCATAGATGACCAACGGGCGCTGAGGATTGAACATCACGCCCCGCTCTTCCATCAGCGGCTTGAGGTAATGTGGGAAGTTACGCCCCGAGAAAGCGATATAGCGCCGGGTGAAAGCCTCGATCACCAGGGGGTCGCGGGTCGTTTCGCCACCGCGCTCGACGAACAGTACCTCCTTGCCGGCATCGTCCTGCACGCTGAGCGACGCATCATCGCGCACGTGGATGCCGAGCGGCATGCCATCGCCGACCATGCCGCGAAAATGAAACGTCATGCGCTGGGAAAGGCCATGCTGCGCCAACACCAGGGCGAACAGCAGATCCCCCGGCACGCAGAAGCGCCGGGCTTCGGGGTCGTGAATGGGATTGTAGTCACCGGCCATCCGCTTGGCGAAGCGGCTGGCCTGGTTCGCGGAAATACGCATCCGCCCAGTGTCCCGGGTATGGAAATCGTCGAGAAACATGCGTGTCCTGGCACCTTAAAGAAGAACGCCCGATACAGCGCCCAATAGATTTCACTGTCTTTATAATGCGACATCGAAGCGCTGCGTTCTACCATCTTACGGCGGCCAAAGCCAAGCGCGATCTGAAAACTATTTTACCCGAAACTTACCAAATCGTTACAGTATTACTCCCCGATGGTTTCCTCCACTACGCGCGTATCGAACGCCAAATAACCGGCGATCTCGGCCACGGCCTCGAAGGGTTGCTCGTAACTCCACACCGCATCGGTCAGCTTCTCCCCGCTCAGCTCGATGGAGAAGTAGTTTGCATCGCCCTTGAAGGGGCAGTGCGTCAGCGTTGGCGAGGGTAACAAGCGACCCATGACGACATCCTGACGCGGAATATACTGACGATGCGGGTAGTCCGTCTCGCGCAACTCGATGGCCGCACGGGTATCGGCAAGCAAGGTGTCATCGGCCCATACGCGAACCCGTTCGGGGTTGTGGTGCAGGCTGATGCGCCCTGCGGGATCGTGAATCATGGCGATTGCCTCCTTGGGCGTGGCCGCTAGGGATTACCCCTGAACGATAGCAGCTAGCGTTTCTGGCGCCATGTTTCACGCGTATGGTACGTCGTCTTGATACGCCTCGTCCCGAGCGGACGAAGCCGCGCAGTGAGCGAGTCGCGTCTACCACCTTGGTCGTAACCGGCACCGTCACGGGCCGCAAGACGGCATACTGTCACTCGCCTGAAACGTATCAGACCCTGACGGTAACCGATGAACGCCAGCCTCGATCCCACAGCCGGCCCGCTGATCGGCGAAAAGCTAGCCCCACCGCCTCTGCCCCAGGCGGTGGTCGCGCGCCCGCGCCTGAACGATCGTTTCGTGCTCGATGAACGAGTGCGCCTGCTGGTGGTGCAAGCGCCGCCCGGTTACGGCAAGACCACACTCATCGCTGAGCGCTTGCCGGCGTTGGAGCAACCGGCGGCCTGGCTGCGTCTTGACGCCCGCGACAACCGGCCCCAGCGCTTCGTGCGCTACTTCGCCACGGCGCTGCAGCGGTTGTGTGCCGAGCATCTACAACTGGATTTGCCTGCCCTCGATGCCGGGATCGCCTTCGATAGCGCCGTCGAGCATTGGCTGGCCTGCCTGCCTGAGCAGGCTCCCCCCTGCCGGCTGGTCATCGATGAGTTCGAGCACCTGCATGATCCGCTGATTGTCGATGGGCTGACCCACTGGCTGCGCCATCAGCCACGCTGGCTGACCCTGACCGTGCTGTCGCGGGTACGCCCGACGCTGGGGCTGGCGGCCCTGCGCTTGCGTGGCGAACTGGAGGAAATCGGCCTCGACGAGTTGGCCTTCGACCTCGAGGAGACCCAGACCCTGTGCGCCGAACAACTCGCCTTTCCGCCCACCCGGGTCAGCCTCGAGCGTGCGATGCGCCGCACCGAGGGCTGGGCGATGGCGCTCGGCTGGCTGGTCGAACGCACGACCACCCGCGCCGGCTTCGATGCGCTGGTCGAGCGTCTGGGCGGTGCGCACCCCGATTTCGTCGCCTGGTTCGACGACCTGCTGAGCGAGACGGTCGGCGATAACGACCGCCAGCTACTGCTGCAATTGGGCGTACTGTCGCGCTTCTCGCCGGAACTGGTCGCCCGCCTGCTCGATGGCAGCGCCGCCTCGCAGCGTCTCGAAGCGCTGGAAAACGCCGGACTGTTCATTCACCGCCTCGATCCGCATGACCAATGGTGCCGTTTTCATGGCCTATTCGATCGCTACTTGCGGCATCGTCGTCATGAGCTCGACCCCGCCGCCCAGCGCGCCCTGCATCGCCGCGCCAGTCAGGCCTGGCTGGCGCTCGGCGAAGTCTCGCTGGCGCTGGTTCAGGCGATCGATGCCGATGACCCCGAGGCACTGGCCACGCTGCTCGAAACCCAGGGCGCGCACCTGCTGGCCAATGGCTATTTCGCGCGGCTCGCCCAAGCGCTCGAAAGCCTCGGTGAGCCACGCCTGGCCGACGCGCCACGCCTGGCGTTGATCTATGGCTGGGTGGCGCACGCGCAATACCAATTCGACCGGGTCGCGCGGGCGTTGAGCTGGGCCGAAGCCCAGGGGGGCGCGAGCGACTGGAATGTGCTGAATGCCGAGTTCATCACCCTGCGCGCGCAACTGGCGATCAATCAGGGCGACGCCGAGCGTGCCGCGCCGCTGGCCGAACAGGCTCTGACCCTGCCCTTTCGCTACCTGGCCGCCACGCCGGTCAGCGCGGCCTCGATTCTCGGCGAGTCGCGCTTCGTGCTCGGCCATCTCGACGAGGCGCTACAGCGCATGCGCGAGGTAGAGCGCGAGGCCACGCGCATCGAGGACCCGCAACTGATGCTCTGGGCACTATGCCAGCAATCCGAGGCGTTGGTCGCCCAGGGTCGCTTGCAGGCCGCCTTCGATGCGCAGGAGCGCGCCTTCGCGCATGTTGAGAACAGCGGCCTGGGCCAATTGCCGATCGTCGAGTTCCTGTTTCGCATTCGCAGCCAACTACTCTGGGAATGGCATCATCTCGACGAGGCGGAGCAGGCCGCGCTCGGCGGCATCGCCGTGCTCGACAATCAGGGCGAGCGCTGGACCCTGCAATGCCATATCAGCCTGGCCAAGGTCGCCCAGGCGCGTGGCGACCAGGCGCAGTGCGCCGATCATATCCGGCGCATCCGCAAGGTCCTCGCCGGCGGTGACTACCACATCGATTGGCTGGCCAACGCGCATGCCACGCTGCTGGCCTGGTGGCAGTCCACCGACGACCGCGACGCCGTGGCGCGCTGGTTGCAGGAGGCGCCACCGACCCAACCGGCCATGGCGAGCAACCACTTCGCCCAGTGCAATGCCCGCAACCATGCCCGCGCGCTGACGCTGTTGGGCCGCTTCGACGAGGCCCGCTCGATACTCCACGCCCTCGAACGCCAGACCGAGCGCCTCGGCCTGGTCACCGACGCCAATCGCAACCGGCTGTGCCTGGCGGCGCTGGAGTGGGAATGCGGGCAGCGCGAGGCGGCGCTGGATCACCTGGGCGTGGCGCTCGAACTGGCAAGCCGCACCGCATTGATCGGCAGTTTCCTGCGCCTGGGCAAGCCGTTGATTCACTTGCTCGAGGCGCTGCTCGCCGAGCGTCAGCCGGACGCCCTGTCACGCTCGCGGGCCGAGCGATTGATTGAGCTGGCCAGCCGCCAACGCGATTTCGGCAACGCGGTGCGACTGATTCTCGACGACACCGTGATCGCCGATATCGTCGCACGCCCCGACGTCCCCGAACTGATCCGCACCTCGCCATTGACGCGCCGCGAATGGCAGATTCTCGGTCTGATCCACGCCGGGCTCTCCAACGAGCAGATCGCCGAGCAACTCAGCGTGGCCCCGACCACCATCAAGACCCACATCCGTAGCCTCTATCAAAAACAGAACATAAAGCGGCGCGAGGAGGCCATCGCCCTGGCCCGGGACCTGCTCAGCCGCATCCAGGGGGAGTAGTAGGCCGCTTTTTCGACTCTTCCTCTCCTCCCCCCGTCTACGCCCGCGCGCCCGAGCGCAGGAGGATTCGTTCGCCGATGAAGACGGCGACCATGGCCTTGAACTGCGTGCGTTCCGAACACTGAGAACGGCGCCGCACACCCACGAAGACAACAGGATCAGGCTATGACTCGACCTCTCGCCCCGGCCGGTACCCGCGGCCAGGACTGGTGGCGCGGCGCCGTCATCTACCAGGTGTACCCGCGCAGCTTCATGGACAGCAACGCCGATGGCGTCGGCGACCTGCCCGGCGTGCTCGCCCGGCTCGACTACATCGCCGAGCTCGGCGTCGACGCCATCTGGCTGTCGCCGTTCTTCACCTCGCCGATGAAGGACTTCGGCTACGACGTCGCCGACTATCGTGGCGTCGATCCGCTGTTCGGCAGCCTCGATGACTTCGACCGCCTGCTCGAGGCGGCGCATGCGCGCGGCCTGAAGATCGTCATCGACCAGGTGCTCTCGCATACCTCGGACCAGCACGCCTGGTTCCAGGAGAGCCGCGTCGACCGCGACAACCCCAGGGCTGACTGGTACGTATGGGCCGAGGCGCGCGACGATGGCATGCCGCCCAACAATTGGTTGTCGGTGTTCGGTGGCTCGGCCTGGCAGTGGGACAGCCGCCGCCGCCAGTACTACCTGCACAACTTCCTGGCCAGCCAGCCGGACCTGAACTTCCACCACCCGGAAGTGCAGGACGCGATTCTCGGCGAGGTGCGCTTCTGGCTGGAGCGCGGCGTCGACGGCTTTCGCCTCGATGCGATCAACTTCTGCACCCACGACGCCCAATTGCGCGATAACCCGCCGGCCGAGACGGTGCTGGAAGCCTCGATCGGCGTGCGTCCGGACAATCCCTACGGCTTTCAGCGCCACCGTTTCGACAAGAGCCGGCCCGAGAACCTGGCGTTTCTCGAACGCCTGCGCGCGCTGCTCGACGAATACCCCGGCACCACCAGTGTCGGCGAGGTCGGCGACGACAACGCCCTCGACGTGATGGCCGATTACACTCGTGGCGGCAAGCGCCTGCACATGTGTTATTCGTTCGATCTGCTCACCGAGCGTGGCGACGCCGATTTTCTGCATCACACCCTGGCCACCATGGAAGCCAAGCTCGGCGACGGCTGGCCATGCTGGGCGATCGGCAACCACGACGTGGTGCGCGTGGCCAGCCGTTGGCGGGCCACCAGCGAAGTCGAATTGCGCCTGTACATGGCCTTTTTGCTCACCCAGCGCGGCAGCGTCTGCCTGTACCAGGGCGAGGAACTGGGCCTGACCGAGGCCGAGTTGCGCTTCGAGGAACTGGTCGACCCCTACGGCATCGCCTTCTGGCCCAACTTCAAGGGCCGCGACGGCTGCCGCACGCCGCACCCCTGGCAGGCCAAGGGGCACAATGGTGGCTTTTCCTCGGTCGCGCCGTGGCTGCCGTTGCCCGAATCGCACCTAGCCCGCGCGGTGGATCGCCAGCACGGCGACCCGGACTCGCTGCTTAGCGCCTATCGCGACTTTCTCGCCTTCCGCCGCGCGCATCCGGCGCTGGTCAAGGGCGAGGTCCGCTATCATCCACTGCGCGACGACGTACTGTGCCTGGAGCGCAAGCACCCTGCCAGCCGCCCCAGCGAGCGCCTGCTGATCGCCTTGAATTTCTCCAGCGCGCCGCGCACCCTGGCCGCGCCCGGCGACGCCGCGGCGCTGGCCGATGCGCCGGCCTCGGTCACTGGCGAGTGGCGCCACGGTCGCCTGACTTTGCCGGCGCATGGCATCGCCATCGCGAGCTGTGCGGAGGAGGCAACATGGGACGTCTGACCCTCGAAGGCATCGGCAAGGACTACGCCGGCGTCGAGATCTCCCGCGATATCGATCTGACCATCGAGGACGGCGAGTTCGTCGTCTTCGTCGGCCCCTCGGGCTGCGGCAAGTCGACCCTGCTGCGCATGATCGCCGGGCTCGAGGAGATCAGCTCCGGCGAGATGTGCCTGGATGGCAAGCGTATCAACGAGGTACCGCCTCAGGAGCGCGACGTGGGCATGGTATTCCAGTCCTACGCGCTCTACCCGCACATGACGGTGGCCGAGAACATGGGCTTCGGCCTTAAGCTGGCCAAGGTCGCCAAGGGCGAGATACGCCAACGCGTCGAGCATGCCGCGACGATTCTGCACCTGACGCCGCTGCTCGAGCGCAAGCCCAAGGATCTCTCCGGCGGGCAGCGTCAGCGTGTCGCCATCGGCCGCACCCTGGTGCGCGAGCCACAGGTGTTCCTGTTCGACGAACCGCTGTCGAACCTGGATGCCGCGCTGCGCGTCGAGATGCGCGTGCAGATCGCCGAGCTGCACAAGCGTCTCGGCGCGACGATGATCTACGTCACCCACGATCAGATCGAAGCGATGACCCTGGCCGATCGCATCGTGCTGCTCAGTGGCGGGCGCATCGCCCAGGTCGGCGCGCCACTGGCGCTGTATCACTATCCGGAGAGCCTCGAGGTCGCCGCCTTTATCGGCTCGCCGCGCATCAACACCCTACCCGTCGAGGTCGTCGAGATCGCCGACGAACGCGTCAGCGTGCGCCTGCCGGGTGGGAGCGTGCTGCCGGTGGCGGTCAGCGGCGAGGGACTAATCGAGGGTAAGCCCGCCACGCTCGGCGTGCGCGCCGAGGATTTCGTCGACGCCGCGCAAGCCGACGCCAACCTTGCCGCCACCGTCAGCGTGGTCGAACATCTCGGCTATGAAACCCTGGCGCATCTGACGGTCAATAGCCTCGACGCCATCCTCACTCAACGCCTCGATGGCCTCTCGCCGCTGCATGAGGGCCAGGCGGTATCGCTCGGCCTGCATGGCGAACATTGCCACCTGTTCCGCGAGGATGGCAGCGCCTGCCGGCGACAGGTGGAAATTGGCGTGGCGGGGCGCTAGCGCCTCGCCTTCGCCGCACGACCTTATTCGCCGAGGTATTTCTCATGCAGTGCGGCGAAGGTGCCGTCCTGCTTGAGCTCTGCCATCGCGGCATTGAAAGAGGCGACGAGCTCGGCGTCACGCCGGCGAAACGCGGCGCCGATTCCTGGCCCGTAGATCGATTCGGGGCCAGTGACCAACTCGCCGACACGCTGGAAACGATCGTCGCCCAGCAACGTATCCTGGGCGAGCGGAAACGCGGTAAAGACCAGGTCGAGTCGTCCCGCATGCATGTCGTTGACGACCGCGCCGGAATCGCCGTAACGACGAATCGTCGCGTCGGGATAGAACTGCGTCACGTATTCATCCTGAATAGTGCCCTGCTGAACGCCAATGGCCGCGCCCGCCAGCTCGTCATCGGGTTTCCATTCGCTATCGCGTTGCCCCACCCAGACCGAGGGCACCTGGTAATAGGGCTCGGAGAACAGCACCTGCTCGGCACGCTCGTCGGTAATGTTCATCGCCGAGGCAATCAAGTCATACTTGCGCGCCAACAGGCCGGGGATGATCCCGCTCCACGACTGCACGACCCATTCGCACTCGCGCTGCATACGCTCGCAGGCTGCCTCGACCAGTTCCACCTCGAAACCGGTGATGGTGCCGTCAGGCAACCTGTATTGGTAAGGCGCATAGGGGATATCCACGCCGATACGCAGTGGCTCCTCTTCCGCCAGAACTACTTGAGCGAATAACGTTGTCGCGATCAGCGTGCTAAAGAACAGGGATACTCGCATTGTCATTTCCTCATTTGTTGTTGTGAATATGAGTGGAACGTCGTTACTGCTGGTAGGTTGCCTCGTGGGTCGTTATGTCGTCGGATACTGCGTCTTGCAGTGCATGCGGCCCTTTCGGACCCGCCAATTCACCCAGCGTGACGGCGTGGACCGGTGGGCGAACATGGTAATAGCCGATGGCATCGCAAGTTTCGTTCAAGCGCGCCGCCAGCAACCGGGTGACGCTCTCGCCGCACTGGCGGCCCTGGCAGGGCCCCATGCCGCAGCGCGTGAATGCCTTGAGCTGATTGGGCCCGGCACCACCCTGCTCGACCGCCCGGTCCAGCGCTGCTCGCGTGATGCTTTCGCAGCGACACACCAGGGTGTCGCCGGGCTGGCGTACCAGCCAGTCGGCGGGTAGTTGAAACAGCTGCTCCAACAAGGGTCGCGCGGCGAGATCGCGCCGGCGAGCCTGTAGCAATGCGCGCTTGTCCGCACCGCCATCGCCGATCGAGCGTTCGATCAGCGCCAGCGCCGCCAGGTGCCCTTCCCGTTCGGCATTGAGCGCGCCGCCGATGCCGCCGCCGTCTCCGGCGATCCATAGGTTGGTCTCCACCGCCAGGGTGGTGGCTCGCTGGGGGAGGAAGCACTGCTGCCCGTCATGCCAGCGATGATCGAGCCCGAGACTGCGGGCCAACTGAGGCTCGGGCACGACGCCGAAATGGGTCAACAACAACTCGGCTGGCTGGGTATGCCATTCACCGCGCCAGCGGAATTTCACGCGCTCGAGACCACCGTCGCCGCCTGCCTGTAGGGCATCGACGCCCTGCCGGATCGGCACGCCGGCACGCCGGAGCGCCGCCACCATGCGGATGCCCTTGGCAAGATAGTGGCGTGCGTGCCAGGCCTGTGCCGGCTTGCTCAGCACGCTGGCGTAGCGCTTGGCAGGCGAGATATCGAGAATCAGCTGGGGCGGCTGTCCGGCGCGCAGGTACTGCCAGGCCAGCAGGTACAGCAGGGGGCCGCTGCCGGCGAGTACCGGCGCGCTCGATGGCAACAGGGCGCCCTGCTTGAGCAGGATCTGCGCCGCGCCGGCATTCATCACGCCGGGCAGTTGCCAACCGGGAAATGGCCAGCCACGTTCCATGGCGCCGCTGGCCAGGATCAGGCGATCGGCGATCCAGCGCTGCGTCTGGCCATCCTTCAGCACGCCGAGAGAGAACCCCGAATCCTCGCGGCTGGCCCACCACACGCGGCTGCTCGGGCGATAATCGATATCGGCACGTGCGAAGGCATCGAGCAAATGCCGGCCACGCGAGTAGTCGTCACCCATGATCTCGCGGCCGACCTGCGGCTCGCTGAGCTGGCGGTAGATCTGCCCCCCCGGCGAGGCGGCCGTGTCGAACACCACCGGGCGATGCCCTGCATCAGCCAGGCACACGCCGGCGGCCATGCCCGCCGGGCCGGCGCCGATGATGGCCGTATCGATGCGGCGTGATTCAATCATGGCGATGCCCCTTCTGGCGCTCGATATGCATTCCCTCGACGACGCGCTCCAGGCAGCCCTGCCGATTGCCCTGGCCGTCGATGGTAATCAGGCAATCGTGGCAAGCGCCCATCATGCACAGCGGCGCCCTGTCGCTGCCGTCGGCATGGCGACGATAGCCTTGCCAACCCTTCACCAGCAGCACGGCGCCGGCTACCGATAGCGTCTCGGGCACATGGTGTCGTTCACCATCGAGCCAGATGCCAACATCGCGCGTCAGTGGGCGCTGTGAAGATATTTCGCACAGCTTCGGGTGCCGTGAAAAACCATCGTCAATACGCTTGAACATCGAAGCGCGCTCCAGAAAATTGGGGGTAATCCCGACCGAGGCGATCGTCGAGAAGCGATTGCGACAAGGCGCCGGCATGCAACGCCGCCAGCGTAATACCACTATGGCAGTTGAGGTTGTAGGCGCCGGGATGCAGCGTGGACTCCTCGTAAAGCGGGTAGCCATCCGGCGTCATCACGCGCAGCGCGCCCCAGGCTCGTACCAGGCGGGCATCCCTCAGGGCGGGATAGATGCGCACGGCTTTCTCGGCCAGCACCTGGAGCATTTCCAGCGTCACGCCCTTGTCGAGACCTGCATCCTCATGGCTATCACCGATCAGGTAGCCGCCACTCGCCGTCTGGCGGATCTGCGGGGTGGGTAATTGGGGCACGATGGGCCGACGCTCGGTGATCAACATCTGGCCGCGTACCGGGCGCACCGCGCCGGACAATCCGAGCACCGGGGCCAGCGTGCGTGCGCCGAGCCCGGCGGCGATGACGATCCGCTCCGCCGCGACACTCCCCATGGCCGTCCGTGCGCTGAAACCAGCGCCTAACGCCCGAACCTCGTTGACCGGGGTGGCGGGGCGAATCTCGACACCCAGCATCTGGCAGGCGGCATACAGCGCCCGTAGCAAGTACAGCGGATTGCAGTGACCATCGTGGGGCGACCAGGTGCCGCCATGCACGCTTTCACCCAATCCCGGCAGATGCGTCAGGAGTGCTTCACGTTCGAGATATTGCCAGCGGAAATCGCTTGCCAGGCGTGGCGAGGCACCCTGGAGCGCGGTGTATTCGTTGCACCGCACCTCGGCTTCATCGGCATCGAAGCACAGGTCCACCCCGCCATGGCATTCGTGCTGGATATCCACGCCGGTACGCGCGGCCAGCTCCGCGGCGAAGTCGGGCCAGGCGAGACAGGAATCCAGACTCAACTCGCCATAGCGCGGCATACCCGCGCCCTTGCCCTGCATCCAGGTCAAGCCGGCATTGCCGCGCGAAGCGCGAAGCGCGTCGTCGCTCTCATCGAGCACGCTGACGCGTTGGCCGGCGCGCGCCAGTCCATAGGCCACCGCCATGCCTACCACACCACCGCCGACGATCAGAAAATCCCGCTGCATGCCCGCTCGCTCTTATCGAATAACCATTCGACGATAGCGAGGCTTAGGCTATAGTATCCAATACCAATGACTGGCCACTCTATATCGCTACGTTATGCCTACAGTTCATCTTCGCGATCGTCAGGTCGTGGCGTTCAAACACGTCATGGAGTGCGGTACGGTATCCGGCGCCGCGCAGCGCATGCTGACCGCGCAACCCGGCGTCACGCGCCTGCTCAAGCAGCTCGAACATGATATTGGCTTCACCCTTTTCGAACGCATCAAGGGCCGCCTGGTGCCGACGCCCGAGGCACGCCTTTTCTATCGCGAGGTGGTGCGGGTATGGACCGGCGTCGAGCATCTGAGAGAAACGGCACGGCGTATTCGCGAACGCGAGGTCGGCGGGCTGCGCATCAGTGCCATGCCGCTGCTGGGCATGACATTCGTACCCGATGTGCTGGCCGATTTCGTGCCGGATCATCCCGATGCCAATATCGAGCTGTCGACCTACCGCTCCGAGCAGGTGATTGAGGAGGTGATCACCCAGCGCTGCGATCTGGGCTTCGCCATCGTCGCCCAGAACGACGACCGCGTGGACCAGGCGTTCTTTCGGCTCGATAGCCTCTGCGTGCTGCCCACGCACCATCCGCTCGCCAAAAAAGCGGAGATCTCGCTGGCGGATCTCGGCGGTGAAACGCTGATCTGTTTCGAAACCCACGACCCGCTGCGCATGGCGCTGGATCGCCTGCTGGAACGAGCCGACATCCGCCCGCGCCAGCGCCTGGAGGTCTCCCTGGCCCTGCAAGCGACGAGGCTGGTCGGCCATGGCCTGGGGCTGGCCATTCTCGACCCGATCAGCGCCAGCGCCTTCGGTACCGACTCGCTGGCATTGCGACCATTCTTTCCCTCTCTCGGCGAAGACTTTGCCCTACTGACGCCACGCGACCAACCCGGTTCACGACTGGCTCAGGAGTTCATCGCCCTGTTCCGCCAGCATCATGCCAGGCTCGGGGCCCAAGCCAGCTCCAATCCATAACAAACCCCTATGGGCATGCCCACTATTGGTATTATCCATCCCCAGGCAGGGCTGATAGCGTGCGGTTCTTTCTTGCGGAGACCCATCGCCATGCCCCAGCGCTACTTACGTACTCCCATCATGCACCGCGCCGTCGAGGCCCATGGCTTCGTGTTTTTCGGCGGCATCGTCGCCGACGATATGGCGCTGGACATGGCCGGCCAGACCCGCCAGGTACTCGATAAGCTCGCGGCCTATCTCAACGAAGCGGGAACCGAGAGATCGCTGATCGTTTCCGCCACGGTCTTCGTCGCCGACCTGGGCCTAAAGCAAGCGATGGACAGTGTCTGGACCCGCTGGTTCGACCCTGAGCACCTGCCGGCGCGCGCCACCGTCGGCGTCGCCGATCTCGGCGAGGGAACGCTGCTGGAAGTGACAGCCACGGCCGTGAAACCCCAATAAGCGATAGCATGCCAGCGGCGCACCCCCCGCTGGCATGCTGACGACGTCACTCCACTCGCAACCGCTCGGCCAGCCACTCCCTGGCACCCTTGTCACCGGCGCGCTCGGCGCGTTCGGCAAGCTGCATCGCCAGGGCGATGTCCTGCGCCTTCAGGGCGGCGCGCATCAGCCGACGGTAGTCTAGATCGCCCAATGGGTCTTCGACAGGCATCGGTGCCGCAACCGGCAGCGCCGTCGTTGGTGTCGCCTCGCGCGGCGCGACCAGCGGTACACTGGCTGAGCCAATCAGTGGCGCCAGCAGGCCGTCGACTTCACCCAGCGGGCGCACCTCCAGCGCCATCCGACCACTGGCGCGATGCGCGGCGACGGGGTTCTGCACGTCGGGCTCGACCAGGTTGCGCGCCCGGGCATGGGCACGCGCCGGATGCAGCAACTCGGTGCCAGTATCCAATGCCTGCGCGCTGGTCATCACCACCACGCGATCGGCCATGTCGCCCGGCGTCACGCCGAACGACAGCGTCAGCCGATCCGGGTTCAGGCCGCGTGCCGGTTGGTAGCTGAAATCCCGCCAGTCAAAGCGACGCTGCACGTTGCCCTGGGCATCGAGCAGCAACACGCTGGGCGCGAATAGCATCAGCGTGCCATCGGCGGCGCGTTGCACTTCGCTGGTCCACGAGAGCTTCAGCGGCCCGGCCTGGCGCGGCAGCGTCAGGGCATGAAATGGGCTCTTGCCGGTAGCGAAGACGTGTACCGGAGTCCCCGACCCGAAAGCCAGCAGCAGATCCTGACGCGGCGCCAATGCCGTCGTCGGCAGCGCGGCCAACGAGTTACAGCAATCCTCGGCCTGGTTCAACCAGGCGTCGCTGGGTGGCAAGGCGTACGAGCCCTGGCCGGATGGCAACGCGCAGCCGGCGAGCAACGCAGCGCTCAGCATCGCCGCGACGATATGACGTGCTTGCATAAGTCCCTCCAATGAAAACGCCGGCGCCACGCGGGCACCGGCAAAAACGATCGAACAGTTAGCCAATGGTCGCTTACGAAACCGCTGAATAAATTGGCGAACGAAGTGAAGCGCAAGGAGCCCGGAGCACAGAAGAATTGACATAACATGTCGTTAGGCGATTCTTCGAGCACCGCGTGACACAACGATTCGTCCGTGCAGTCATTTAAGCAGTGGTTCCTTAAAACCAGGCTTCCATCTGCAGGCCATAGGTCATGCCATCGCCCTCCAAGTCCTCGATGGACTCGCTGGCCGCGTTGTAGACTTCGCCGTTCCAATTGGCGTAAGTGACGAAGGCACGGATCACCGGGCGCGCGTAGGCGCCACGCCCGGCCGACCATTGCTGAGCCACCGTGAACTTGGTCAGATAAGCGGTATCCTGCGACGATTCCTGTGGTTCGACACGATCGTAACCCAGTTCGAAGGCGGTGCTCATGGTGTCGGACCAGTAATAGGTCGGCCGGACACCGGTGGACATCCAGGTCTGGCCCTGGCCATTGTCAAGATCGCGATCCTCGTAGATGGCGGCGTAGAGCATGTCGACGTTGGGCGAGAGGTTGACCAGGCCGTGGTCGATGACCCGCAGCATGCTGCCTTCGGGCACGGTCGAGGCGGTATTGGTCTTGCCGGCGCTACCGATGATTCCATCGGTACCGTACTGCACGACGAACTTGTTGAAGCCGCCGAACCAGTTGCCCTGGGTGTGTTCCAGGGTAATCAGGTGGCCCTTGGTGGGGTCGATGTCGGCGTCTTCCTGGGCTTCGGTGAGGGTCGCGGAGCCGTAGTCATAACCGATCTCCAGCTTGCCGCCGGGGTTGGTCGCGATATCCGCCAGGCGAATGTCCAAGGTATCGTTGGCGAGATTCTGATCGTCATCGGGGAAATCGTTATCGGTGCTGGTATTGCGCAACCAGGCCACGCTCAATTTGCCGAAGCCCAAATCGATGTTTTCGATACCGCCGCCGGGGCCAGAAACGTCCCAGTAGTAGAAGTCGTTCATGTGGATGTCGTGGCGCTGGTAGAAGCGCTTGCCCGCCCAGATCGTCGCGTTGGGCAGCGCTTCGATCACGCCGGTGGCCTGCACGTTGACCTGGCGTAGCGCGAGTTGGGTGTCATCGGCGTTGACACTCTCCCAGTCATTGGCCTGGTTGGCGCTGTAAGCGACCAGGCTATCGAAATAGAACGTCTTGCCGTCCTTTTCGTACAGCGTGGCGCCCAGCCCCAGCTCGGCGTAGGTATCGCATTCGTTGCCCAGGCGATACTTGGCGCTGGCGCCGCGTGCCTGGAAGCAGGCCTGATCGCCGCCCCCGGCGGTGGCGCCTACTCCCGAGCGCGCATAGCCGTGGAAGTTGGCATCGACGGCCTGGGCGGTCCCCGACACGCCTAGTGCCATGGCCGCGACCACGGTGGAAAGAGTGAGTGGGGTATGACGTGAAAGTCGCATGTCGATCCTCTTGTTATTGTGCCGTTCCCGAGAGACCCAGCGTTTGCGTAATCGGCGCCATTTGGCGCCCCACCGACACTCTCTCGCAGTAGCAATCGAGCGGGGCCATCCTCGACCGGTGGGATCGGGGCGGGGCGCGGGGGCGTAGGACTCGCCACGGTGGGGCGTAGCCTTGCAATGATCGCCGGCACCCAGCGAGCCAAAAAAGCCCCCGCCAATGAACTGCACCCCGAAAGTTGGACACCCAATCCAACCTTCGGGGTGTTTCTATGAGCAATCGGTACGACGAGTGGTTCAAGCTGCGGGTGGTGCAGCAGTGTTTACGTGAGGAGACCAGCTTAAGGGAAGTGGCACGTCAGCACTGCCTGGATGCGTCCACCGTACGGCAATGGTTGGACAACTACCGGCAGCATGGCGTGACGGGGCTGCGCAAGAAATACACACACCGCAGTGCGGCTTTCAAGCTGGCAGTACTTGAGAGGATGTGGCGAGATGGCTTGTCACATCG
>NZ_FNGI01000012.1 GCF_900102945.1 Modicisalibacter muralis
CCACCAGGAAGCAAGCTTCCCGTGCTGCCGCTCGACTTGCATGTGTTAGGCCTGCCGCCAGCGTTCAATCTGAGCCATGATCAAACTCTTCAGTTGCAATCATTGTGATCCTTGCCCTTCCGAAGAAGAAAGCGGATCAAGCTTGGCTCGAGCTCAAACGTCTCAAACTTGACGAGTCGCTTGTCTCGATCGTCGGTGACTGATCACCGCATCGTCGACAAGCGCCCACATGAATTACCTGATCGATTGTTAAAGAGCGTCGCAACTTGCGTCTGCGCCAGGACTAAAACCCTGACTGCCTCGCTGCGAGAGAGGCGTATTCTACCGATCCCGCGCGGCCTGACAAGCCCTTGGCGCGAAAAAAGTTTATCTGGGTCATCAGGCAGTCATTATTGGCGAGACGCAGGCTTGGAGCGGCGCACCTTGCGCATGATCGACATGGCCGGTCCGGAAGCCACATAACAGCCGAATAGCATCAACAGCATGACCGAGGGTTCGATGGAAATCACTACGAAGCCCAGCACGATCGCCAGCAGCGCGACGAACGGCACGGGACCCTTGAGATCGATCTCCTTGAAGCTGTAATAACGAATATTGCTGACCATCAGCACGCCGGACAGGGCAACGACCAACGTCATCAGCCACTTGAAACCCGGAGCCTCGGCATCGAAATTGTGAAAGACCCACACGCAACCGGCTACCAACGCCGCGGCAGATGGGCTGGGCAAACCGATGAACCATTTCTTGTCGATAGAGCCGAGCTGCACATTGAAGCGCGCCAGGCGCAGCGCCGCACAGGCGACATATACGAAGGCGGCAATCCAGCCGGTCTTGCCGACATCCTGAAGTATCCAGGTAAAGGCGACGATAGCCGGTGCCACGCCAAAGGAAAGCATGTCGGCCAGGCTGTCATATTCGGCGCCGAAGGCGCTTTGGGTATTGGTCATCCGCGCGACACGGCCATCGAGGCCATCGAGAACCATCGAGACGAATACCGCGATCGCCGCTTCGGCGAAATCGCCATTGATCGCCGCGACCACGGCGAAAAAACCCGAAAACAGCGCCGTGGTGGTAAACAGATTGGGTAATAGATAGATGCCGCGACGCCGCACCTTCTTGCCGTCCTCCACGGTTTCCTCGACGACATCGGTCTCGCGAGCGAACTCGGAGAACTCGGAACTGATGTGATGTTCGGATGATTCGTTGGGGTTAGGGTCTTGGGTCATGGCTCTCGTTCCGTTGCCGTACTTGCTGCCGCACATAGGCATGAGAAGTCATTCTACACGCTGTCGCCCCTAACGATAGGCGCGCACTCACAATGAGCGCCAATTCGAAACACCAGAGGCGCGGAAATCCGCGCCTCTGTGAGTACAGCCTGAACCGCTATCGCGTTCAGTTCTTGCTCTTGTCGACCAACTGATTGGCAGCGATCCATGGCATCATCGAGCGCAGCTTCTCGCCGACCTGCTCGATCGGATGCTCGGCGTTGAGGCGACGACGTGCATGCATCGACGGATAATTGGTGTTGCCTTCCTGAATGAACATCTTGGCGTACTCGCCGGACTGGATGCGCTTGAGTGCGTTGCGCATCGCCGCGCGCGATTCGTCGTTGATGACCTCGGGGCCGGTGACGTACTCGCCGTACTCCGCGTTGTTGGAGATCGAATAGTTCATGTTGGCGATGCCGCCCTCGTACATCAGGTCGACGATCAGCTTGAGCTCATGCAGACACTCAAAATAGGCCATTTCCGGTGCATAGCCAGCCTCGGTCAGGGTCTCGAAACCGGCCTTGACCAGTTCCACGGCACCGCCGCACAGCACGGTCTGCTCGCCGAACAGGTCGGTCTCGGTCTCGTCCTTGAAGGTGGTCTCGATAATGCCGGTGCGGCCGCCACCGATGGCGGAGGCATAGGAAAGCGCGATTTCCTTGGCCTGGCCCGAGGCATCCTGCTCGATGGCGATCAGGTCGGGAATACCGCCGCCCTTGGTGAATTCGGAGCGCACGGTATGACCCGGTGCCTTGGGCGCGATCATGATCACATCGAGATCGCCGCGCGGCACGATCTGGTTGTAATGAATGTTGAAGCCATGCGCGAAGGCCAGGGTCCCGCCCTGCTTGAGATTGGGCTCGATATCGCGCTCGTAGATGGCTTTCTGGTTCTCGTCGGGAGCGAGCATCATGACCACGTCGGCGTCCTTGCTGGCATCGGCGACGCTGGCGACTTTCAGGCCAGCCGCTTCGGCCTTGGCTGCAGAAGACGAACCGGAACGCAGCGCCACGGTCACATCGACGCCGGATTCCTTGAGGTTGTTGGCGTGGGCGTGGCCCTGTGAACCATAACCGACGATGGCGACCTTCTTAGCCTGAATCAGCGAGAGGTCGCAGTCCTTATCGTAATAAACGCGCATGATTAACTCCTAATAAAAGTGGGCTGTGTCGTGTCGGCGCCGAAATCCGACCATGCCGGTCAAGATACGTCAGGCAACACATTGCGTAAAACGCTATATTTGCAACACCGCGATTCATAAAATGAAATGACGACAATGGACCTTCGCCCCTTAAGACAATTCCTGATACTGGCGGACACCTTGCACTTTGGCCGCACCAGCGACGCCTGCCATATCAGCGCTTCGACACTCAGCCGGAGCATCGCTCAGTTGGAGGACGCCCTGGGTGTGCGACTGTTCGAGCGCGACAATCGCAGCGTGCAGCTAACCCGCGAAGGCCGACTGTTCCAGCAGTATGCCCGTGATGCGCTGGAGCAATGGGAACTGCTGCGTCATTCGCTGATGGAGGAAGCCGGCGAGCTATCGGGCGAAATCAGCATCTATTGCTCGGTGACGGCCAGTTACAGCTTCCTGTATGAACTACTCAGCGAGTTCCGCCTGCGCTACCCGCGTATCGAGCTCAAGCTGCATACCGGCGACCCGGCTGATGCGATTGCCCGCGTCTTGAATGGTGACGAGGACATGGCGATCACCGCGCGCCCTGAAGCGCTGCCCGGCCAACTCGCGTTCAAACCCATCGCAAAGTCGCCGCTGGTATTCATCGCGCCCAGTGAGGAGGCGAGCTGGCTACCCTCGGCGTCGGCACGACCGCAACCCGATGAATGGGCCAACACACCGATGATTCTTTCGGAATCGGGACTGGCTCGCGAACGCGCCGATGCCTGGTTTCGCCAACTCGGTATCAAGCCACGCATTTACGCCCAGGTGGCCGGCAACGAAGCGATCGTCAGCATGGTCGGGCTGGGCTTCGGGATCGGCGTGGTACCCAAGATCGTGCTCGATAACAGCCCGCTGGCCAGCCGCGTGAATCTACTCGATGTACAGCCACGGCTAGCGCCCTACGACGTGGGACTGTGCGTCACCGACAAGAAGCTCAGAAACCCGTTGATCCGCGCGTTATGGGATCAAGTGCGTTGAGAAGCAGCCATGAAAAAAGCCGCTCACGAGGAGCGGCTTGGAAGCGGTAGTGATGTTTGGCGTCAGAGGCCCAGCACCTTATCGCCACGGGAAATCCCCGAAACGCCGGTGCGCGCCACCTCGAGAACGCCGATCGCCGCCATGGCCTGCAGGAAGGCATCCAGCTTGCCGGCGTCACCAGTGATCTGCACGGTATAGACACTTGGCGTGACATCGACGACCTGCGCACGAAAGATATCCGCGGTGCGCTTGACCTCATCACGCTGCGTGCCCAACGCCTTGACCTTGACCAGCATCAGTTCGCGCTCGATATGGTTGCCCTCGGTCAGATCGACCAGCTTGACCACATCGATCAGCTTGTTGAGATGCTTGGTGATCTGTTCGATCACCCGGTCGTCACCTACTGTGGTCACGGTCAGGCGCGACAGCGTCTCGTCTTCGGTCGGCGCCACGTTCAACGACTCGATGTTGAAGTTGCGTTGCGAGAACAGCCCCACCACGCGGGACAGGGCGCCGGGTTCGTTTTCCATCAGGATCGAGATGATATGGCGCATCAGGTCCGCTCCGTCTTCGAAAGCAGCATGTCACGCATGGCACCCAGGGGTACCTGCATCGGATAGACGTGCTCGCGCGGATCGACATAGATGTCGAGGAACACCAGCTCGGTCTTATCGGCGAAGGCTCGCTCGAGCGCCGGCTCGAGATCCTCGTGACGTTCTACCTTGATGGCCGTGAAGCCGTAGGCCTCGATCAGCTTCTGGAAGTCCGGCAGCGACTCCATGTAGGAATGCGCATGGCGAGACTTGTAGTTCAAATCCTGCCACTGGCGCACCATGCCCAGCGAGCCGTTGTTGAGATTGACGATCTTGACGCCGATCCCGAACTGCTTACAGGTCGACAACTCCTGCATCATCATCTGGAAGCTGCCTTCGCCGGTGATGCAGACCACATCGTCATCCGGGTAGCTCTGCTTGATGCCCATCGCCGCCGGGAAACCGAAGCCCATGGTGCCAAGCCCCCCGGAAGTGATGAAGCGGTGGGGCTTGTCGAATTTGTAGTACTGCGCGGCGAACATCTGGTGCTGGCCGACATCGGTGGTCACGAACGCTTCGCCGCGGGTCAGGCGGCACACCGTCTCGATCACCTGCTGCGGCTTGAGCGGCTCGCTCGCCTCGGCCGGCTCATAGAGCTTGCCACGACGCTCCTCGCGCCAGCCGTCGATCTTCTCCCACCATTCGGCGAGCGCCTCGGGATTGGCCGGCTCGCGCCCCTGGACCAGGCTGATCATCTCGTTGATGACGCTGCCGGCCGGGCCGACGATCGGCACATCGGCGCGCACCGTCTTGGAGATCGAGCTGGGATCGATATCCACATGCACGATCTTGGCGGTGGGGCAGAACTTCGAGGTGTTATTGGTCACACGGTCGTCGAAGCGCGCGCCAATCGCGACGATCAGGTCGGCATGGTGCATGGCCATGTTCGACTCGTACGAGCCATGCATGCCCAGCCAGCCCAGCGACTGACGATCGCTCTGCGGATAGGCGCCGATGCCCATCAGCGTGGTGGTGATCGGATAACCCAGGCGCTGGACCAGATCGGCAAGCCCCTCGCAAGCATTGCCGGTGATCACACCGCCACCGGTGTAGAACACCGGACGCCGCGCCTTGAGCATCAGCTCCACGGCTTTCTTGATCTGGCCGGTGTGACCGCGCGTGACCGGATTGTAGGAGCGCAGCTTGACCTTCTTCGGATAGACGTACTCGTAGCGCTCGGTGGGCGCGGTCATATCCTTGGGGATATCCACCACCACCGGGCCCGGGCGGCCGGACGCCGCCAGGTAGTAGGCCTTCTTGAGCACCATCGGAATCTCGGACGGATGACGAATCGAGAAGCTGTGCTTCACGATCGGCCGGGTCACGCCGATGATGTCGGTTTCCTGAAAGGCATCCTCGCCGATCAGGTGACTCGCCACCTGGCCGCATAGCACCACCATCGGGATCGAATCCATATAGGCGGTGGCGATACCGGTCACGGCATTGGTCGCGCCGGGGCCGGAGGTGACCAGCACGGTGCCGGGCTTGCCGGAGGCGCGTGCGTAGCCATCGGCGGCGTGGGTCGCGGCCTGTTCGTGACGAACGAGGATGTGTTTGACGTCATCCTGGCGGAACAGCGCGTCGTAGATATGCAACGCCGCCCCACCCGGATAGCCATAGATATATTCGACGCCCTCATCCTTTAGGAAGCGGGCGATCATATCGGCGCCGGAAAGCAATTCCACTGTTGTTTCTCCCCTGGAGGTCTCGAGTGCCATTTCGCACCCAGGCTTGGGTCGCGAATGTCGAGTGCGGCAATACGCCGCTGCCGGCCCATGCCGGCACCTGATGCCAAACCCTGGCTAATCCGGCCCGGATGGGGCCTGCACTCTTCATCGCGACGGATCGCCGCGTCGGGGGTTAGGCCGGGTCCAAGCGGTTGGCTTGAGCCCGGAAAGTCCTTCTAAGGCGGGTAGAGGTCTAACACCTACCCTTCGCGTGACAATCGGGGATCGCCCAGTAAGCGCCACGCCCACAATCAGGAACCGTCAAGATTCCAATAGCTGGGTAACGCTGTCAACCACCTGGCCGCGCCAGGTAGCCCTCTGGCACTTATTTGGCGCTCATTTGGCAAAACGCAAATGGCCATCCTCGGCGGTCACTCGGATGGTATCGCCGGGAACGAAACGTCCGGCGAGCAGATCCTGCGCCAGCGGGTTCTCGATGCGGTTCTGGATCGCGCGCTTGAGCGGGCGCGCGCCGAACACCGGATCAAAGCCCACCACCGCGAGTTGCGCCATGGCGTCGTCGCTGACCGTGAGCTTGAGATCGCGCTCGGCCAGGCGCTTGCGCAGCCGGTCGAGCTGGATCGCGGCGATCGCCTGAATCTGCTCCTGGCCGAGCGCGTGGAACACCACGACTTCGTCGATGCGGTTGATCAACTCTGGGCGGAAGTGATTACCGACCACGCCCATGACCATCTCCTTCATCACCTCGTAGTCGGCATCATCACCGCCCATGCGCTGAATGACGTCGGAGCCCATGTTCGAGGTCATTACGATCACCGCGTTGCGGAAATCCACGGTGCGGCCCTGGCCATCGGTCAGTCGGCCGTCTTCGAGGACTTGCAGCAGGATATTGAAGACGTCCGGGTGGGCCTTCTCGACTTCATCGAGCAGCAGCACCGAATACGGCTTGCGCCGCACCGCCTCGGTCAGATAGCCGCCCTCCTCGTAGCCGACGTAACCCGGCGGCGCGCCGATCAGCCGCGCCACGGAGTGCTTCTCCATGAATTCGGACATATCGATGCGCACCATCGCCTCCTCGGTGTCGAAGAGGAAATTGGCCAGCGACTTGCACAGCTCGGTCTTGCCCACCCCGGTCGGGCCGAGAAACAGGAAGGAGCCATTCGGCCGGTTGGGATCGGATAGCCCGGCACGCGATCGGCGCACCGCATTGGCCACGGCGGTGACCGCCTCGTGCTGGCCGATCACCCGCTCGTGCAGCGCTTCTTCCATGCGCAGCAGCTTCTCGCGCTCGCCTTCGAGCATCTTGGCCACCGGGATGCCGGTCCAGCGCGACACCACCTCGGCGATTTCCTCCTCGGTGACGTTGGAGCGCAGCAGCACGTGCTGCGAGGTATCGGCTTCCCCCTCGCCGGACTCGGCGATCTTCTTCTCGAGCGTGGGAATCACCCCGTACTGCAGCTCGGACATGCGCCCCAGGTCGCCCTGGCGACGCGCCGCCTCGAGATCGATGCGTGCCTGCTCGAGATCGGCCTTGTACTGGGCCGCGCCCTGAATGCTGGCCTTCTCGGACTTCCATACTTCCTCGAGATCGGCATACTCGCGCTCGAGCTCGTCGATCTGCTCTTCGAGGCTCTCCAGGCGCTTGTGGGAGGCCTCGTCGGTCTCCTTGTTGAGCGCCTCGCGCTCCATCTTGAGCTGGATCAGGCGGCGGTCGAGGCGGTCCATTTCTTCCGGCTTGGAATCGAGTTCCATGCGAATCCGCGAGGCCGCCTCGTCGATCAGGTCGATGGCCTTGTCGGGCAACTGGCGATCGGTGATATAGCGCGTCGACAGCTTGGCCGCGGCGATGATCGCCGAGTCGGTGATATCGACGCCATGGTGCACCTCGTAGCGCTCCTTGAGGCCACGCAGGATGGCGATGGTATCTTCCTCGTTGGGCTCGTCGACCATCACCTTCTGGAAGCGCCGCTCGAGCGCGGCGTCCTTCTCGATGTACTTGCGATACTCGTCGAGCGTCGTCGCCCCCACGCAGTGCAGCTCGCCGCGCGCCAGCGCCGGCTTGAGCATGTTGCCGGCGTCCATCGCGCCCTCGGCCTTGCCGGCACCGACCATGGTATGCAGCTCGTCGATGAACAGGATCACTCGGCCCTCTTCCTTGGCCAGTTCGTTCAGGACCGCCTTCAAGCGCTCCTCGAACTCGCCACGAAACTTGGCACCGGCCAGCAGCGCGCCCATATCCAGCGACAGCACCAACTTGTCCTTGAGGCCCTCCGGCACCTCGCCGTTGATGATGCGCTGCGCCAACCCCTCGACGATGGCGGTCTTGCCCACGCCGGGCTCGCCGATCAGTACCGGATTGTTCTTGGTGCGGCGCTGCAGCACCTGAATGGTGCGGCGGATCTCATCGTCGCGGCCGATCACCGGGTCGAGCTTGCCCTCGGCAGCGCGCGCGGTGAGATCCAGCGTGTATTTATTCAGTGCCTCGCGGTTGTCCTCGGCGCCGGCGTCGTCGACCCTGGCGCCACCGCGCAGGCTGTCGATAGCCGCGATCGCGGCCTTCTTGGTCAGCCCGGCCTGAGTCAGCACCTTGCTCACGGCGTGATTCATTTGCAGCGCCGCGAGCAATACCAGTTCGCTGGCGATGTACTGATCGCCGCGTGCCTGGGCCTCGCGGTCGGCCAGATTGAACAGCCGCGCCAAGTCCTGGCTCATGCTCACGTTGCCATCGAACTGGCCGACTTTGGGCAGGTTGTCGAGATACCCAACCAGGCCATCGCGCAATTTTGCCACGTCTCCGCCGGCCTTCTGCACCAGCCCCTTGATACTACTATCGCTGGTGTCGAGCAACGCCGTCAGCACGTGCCCGGGATCGAGTTGATTGTGGCCACGCCCCACCGCCAGTGACTGCGCCTCGGCCAAGGCATTCTGCAATTTGCTGGTCATGCGATCGATACGCATCGAATTCCTCCATTGGGGCGCGGCGGCGTTTGGACGCGCCGGCCCGATCATTCATGTTTGACACATCAATGGAGGTATGTTGGGCAGGTTTCAAGTCGGAGGAAGAAGGAAGAAGGAAGAAGGAAGAAGGGCAGTCTGAACTGGAACATTTCCGACAACCACCTCGCGAGTGTTTGTTTTTCTCTTCCCGCTTCATACTTCCGACTTCTATCTATCTTAGCCAGATCACACTGGCCATACGCCCGGTCACCCCATCGTCACGCCGATGCGAATAGAAACGCGGCTCGCAGGCGGTGCAGAAATGTCCGCCGCTGATATGCGAGATGCCCAGGCGCTCCAGGCGCAGGCGCGCCAGCCGGTAGAGATCGGCCATGTAGTGATCGAGCCGATAAGGGCTAGGCTCGAAGGCGCTGGCGGCTTCGGGCTGCATCGCGACGAAGGTGTCGAAGACCTCGCGACCGACCTCGAACTGGGCATTGGAAATCGCCGGGCCAAGCCAGGCCATCAGCTCATCCGGCGCACAGCCCAGTGCGGCGACGCTGGCCTCGAGCACGCCGCCGGCCAGCCCGCGCCAGCCGGCATGCGCCAATCCGATACGGGTACCCATTCGGTCGCAGAGGAAAACCGGCAAACAATCAGCGGTGAGAATCACGCAAGCATGGCGCTCGTCGAAGGCCACCGAGGCATCGGCCCTGGGCGCTGCCGTGGCAAATTCGCCGCGGTACTCCTGAATCACCGTGGCGCCATGTACCTGGTCAAGCCACAGCAGCGGCCGATCACCCCCGACCTGAGCGGCCAATAGCGCCCGGCAGCGCTCGACCGTGGCGGGGTCGTCACCCACGTGAAAAGCCGGGTTGAACGCCGCGTAAGGGCCATGGCTGGGGCCCGTCTCGCGAGTAGTGACAAAGGCACCAACCGTGCTCGGCGCCGGCCAGTCGGGCAGCAGCAGCGTCGGTTGTTCGCTCATCGTCGCTCCTCGCTGTCGACACGCAGGTAATCGAGCAGCATCAGCAGATCGTCGGCCAGTTCGGCACGAAACTCCACCCGCTTGCCACTCGCCGGATGGATAAAGGCCAGCTTGCGGGCATGCAGGGCCTGTCGCGGGAACTCGCGGAGGATTTCCTTGAGCGTATCCGAGGCACCGGCCGGCAACTTGAGGCGCCCGCCATACAGCGCATCGCCGATCAACGCAAAGCGCCGATGCGCCATGTGCACGCGAATCTGATGGGTGCGCCCGGTTTCCAGCTTGCAGCGCACGTGAGTATGCCCGCGAAAACGCTCGACCACGCGGTAGTGGGTCACCGCCGGCTTGCCCGAGGCGGTAACCGCCTGGCGCTTGCGATCCTTGGGATGACGGCCGATCGGCGCGTCCACCGTGCCACCGGCGGTCATCACGCCGATCACCACGGCGTCGTACTCGCGCGACACGCTGCGTGCCTGCAACTGCTCGACCAGCGAGGTCTGTGCGGCCAACGTCTTGGCGACCACCATCAACCCGGTGGTGTCCTTGTCGAGACGATGCACGATACCCGCACGCGGCACCCCGGCAAGCTGCGGGCAATGATGAAGCACCGCGTTGAGCAGGGTACCGTCGGCATTGCCCGCGCCCGGATGCACCACCAGCCCCGCCGGCTTGTCGATCACCAGCACGTCGTCGTCCTCGAAAACGACATTCAGCGCGATGGCCTGGGCCTCCCAACGCACTTCCTCTTCGAGCACGGCGTGCAGCGCCAATTGCTCGCCGCCGTAAATCTTGTCCTTGGGCCTGCCCTGGCTGCCATCCACGGTCAGGGCTCCCTGTTTGATCCAGCCCTTGAGTCGCTCGCGGGAAAAATCGGGGAATAACTCCGCCGCAGCCTGGTCGAGTCGCATGCCAACCATGGCTTCGGGAATGCGTTCGTCGCGATGCAGGGTTTCGGGCATGGATCGCTCGTGCCTGTGACGTTTAGAGTGAGGTGCTTTATAGTGAGCCGAATTCGGCTGATTCTAGCATGCCGTCGCAGATTATATTGCCCGACACGAGGATGACGATGCGCGTTTTTCCCCTTGCTGCCCTGGCCCTGGCCGCCGCCCTGATGGTCGGCTGTTCCAGTAATGAGGTCGCCCCCGACCTTCAAGAGCAGGAGCTTTATCAACAGGCCCAGTCTTCTCTGGACGCAGGCCGCTACAGCACTGCCGTCGATCAGCTCGAGGCGCTGGACACCCGCTTTCCCTTCGGCAGCTATGCCGAACAGGCCCAGCTCGAGCTGATCTACGCCTATTATCAGATCGAGAACTGGGAAGCCGCGCGCGCCGCCGCCAGCCGCTTTATCCGCCTGCACCCCGACCATCCGCAGATCGATTACGCCTACTACATGCGCGGCCTGGCCGCCTATCAGGCCGGGCGCTTCAGTCTCGAGGGCCTGGAACTGATCGATATTTCCAAGCGCGACCTGGGCGCCAGCCGCGACGCCTATGTCGATTTCGGCGAACTGGTACGGCGCTTTCCCGGCAGCCCCTACGCCGCCGATGCGCGCCAGCGCATCATTTACCTGCGCAACGTGCTGGCGCGTCACGAGTTCAACGTCGCCGACTTCTACCTGCGCAAGGGTGCCTATGTCGCCGCCGTCGAGCGTGGCCGCTGGGTGATCGAACACTATCCGCGCTCCACCGCGAGCCGCGATGCCCTGGCGGCGATGGTCGAAGGCTATCTGGGCCTCGGCATGCGCGATCGCGCCAGCGAAGTGCTGAAGGTACTGATCGAGAACGATCCCGACAACGCGCGCCTCGATGGCCGCACCTTCGAGCCGGAGCACGTCGATGCGAAGCCATTGACGTTGTAAGACGGAAGACGGAAGACGGAAGACGGAAGACGGAAGACGGAAGACGGAAGACGGAAGCACGCTGGAGGGGCTACGTGCTCTCGTCAATGGAATTGTTCGATGCTGGCAAAGGCCGCAGCCATGTGCTGCGGCCCTTCTTTTATCTTCCGACTTCCCCCTGTCACGAAGTGACTATCTATTCCCCCGGCTGCCAGCCGTTGACGATCGGGTAACGCCGATCCCGGCCGAATCCGCGTGATGTCACGCGCACGCCGACCGGTGCCTGACGACGCTTGTATTCGCTGCGATCAACCAGTCTTACCACGCGGTAGACCTCTTCCTCGGAGAAACCGGCTGCGATGATCGCTTCGGCGCTCATGTCATCCTCGATATATCGTTCGAGGATCGCATCCAGGGTATCGTAGTGAGGCAGCGAATCGCTGTCCTGCTGGTTGGCCGCCAGCTCCGCCGACGGCGGACGCGAGATGACCCGCTCGGGGATGACCGGATCTTGCGTGTTGCGCCACTTGGCCAGGCGATAGACCCACGTCTTGTAGACATCCTTGAGCGCATTGTAGCCACCCACCATATCGCCATAGAGCGTCGCATAACCCACCGCCATCTCACTCTTGTTGCCGGTGGTCAGCACCATCAGGCCCTTCTTGTTGGAAATCGCCATCAGCAGCACGCCACGACAACGCGATTGCAGGTTCTCCTCGGTGGTGTCCTGGGGCGTGCCGGCGAAGCTCTCGGCGAGCGTCTCGTTGCACGCCTCGACCATCGACACGATCGGCATCACCTCATAATTCACACCGAGCATACGCGCCTGCTCGGCGGCATCCTCCTGGGAGATATCGGCGGTGTAATGGTATGGCATCATCACCGCCTGTACCCGATCGGGACCTAACGCATCGACGGCAATCGCCAGCGACAGGGCGGAGTCGATACCTCCCGACAGCCCCAGCACCACGCCCTTGAAGCCACTCTTGTTGACGTAATCGCGCAGTCCGGTCACCAGCGCGCAATACAGGCTGTCTTCGGCCTCGGCCAGCGGCTCGCACTCACCGGCCTGCGGCACCCAGTGTCCATCGGCATGGGTGAAGCCGACCGGCATCAGCCCGACCTGCCAATGCGGCGCACGCACGCAGAGCTCGCCCTGGGCATCGACCACCAGCGAGCCGCCATCGAACACCAGCTCGTCCTGTCCGCCAATCTGATTGACATAGACCAGCGGTCGCTGCACCTCGCGAGCACGCTCGGCGAACAGCGCGAGCCGTTCGGCTGGCTTGTTCTGGTGATAAGGCGAGGCGTTGAGCGTCACCAGAATATCGGCGCCGGCCTCGCGCGCCTGATGTACCGGGCGGCCCTCCCAGAGATCCTCGCAGATCAATACGCCCAGGCGCGCGCCGCGATGCTCGATCACCAGCGGCCGGTTGCCCGGGGTGAAATAACGGCGCTCGTCGAAAACCTGGTAATTGGGCAGCACCTGCTTGGCGTACTCGCCGAGCCAATCGCCGTTGTAGAGCACCCCGGCGAGATTGTAGTAGCCACCGTCGCGGCGCCCCGGATAGCCGACGATCACCATCACGTCGCGCGCGACCTTATCGGCCATGCGCTGCCTTGCGGCCTCCAGGCGAGCCTCCATCGATGCGCGCAGCAGCAGATCCTCGGGCGGGTAGCCGGTCAGGAACAGCTCGGGCAACACCACGATATCGGCCTTGTGCTCGATTCGCGCCTCGCGCACCGTTTCGATGGCGCGCTCTGCGTTACCGGGAATATCACCCACCAACGGATCCAGTTGGGCCATTACCAGAGTCAGGTCTTGCATGAGCGAATCACATCCTCGAATTGGCTGAAAAAGAGCGGGCCTATACACTACCCAATAGCCAACATTGTCCCGCAAGGCCAGCGCCGAGGCAAAGCCGCCAAGGCTCAGCATGGGAGTCAGCAAAGGATGAACCTATTGATCATACGCCTGATCATTTTCGTGGTGTTGCTGTGGGCAGGGCTCAAGCTCTATCGCATGTACCGGGAATGGAAACACGAACGCGACGAACTGGCCGGGCGGGAGCAACGTAACCTGGACAACGGCCAAATGGTGCGCTGCGCCTATTGCCGGGTGCATTTGCCGGAAGACGAGGCGCTACACCAGGACGACCAGTGGTTCTGCGGCCCCAACCACCGGGATCGCTACCTGACGGAGCGGCCGCCCCAGGCGTGATCAGGCGCCGCGAGAACCGGTCAGACAATAAGGCGATGGATCGACGATCGGCTCGCGCCCCAGCAATCGATCGACCAGCAGGCGCGTCGACGCCGGCGCCAACACCAAGCCGTTGCGATAATGCCCAGCATTGACGTAAAGCCCATTGATGCCCGGCACCGCGCCAATCGTCGGCACGCCATCCGGGGAGCCAGGGCGCAACCCCGCCCAATGATGCTCCACCGGACAATCGGCCAGCGCGGGAACGATACGCGTTGCGCTGTCACGCAACGACGCCAGCGCCTCGTCGGTGGTGCGCTTATCGAAGCCGGCTTCTTCCAGGGTCGAGCCCGCCAGCACGCGGCCATCGCTACGCGGAATCACGTAGCGCCCGTCCATCAGCACCACGCGCCGAACCAGTTCCGGTGGCGCCTTGAACAGAATCATCTGACCCTTTACCGGGCGTACCGCCAACTCGACGCCGGCACTGCGCAACAGTTGCGCGGCCCAGGCACCGCCACAAACGATCACCTGGCCCGCCGCGAAGCGCCCTGCTCGACTGGCCACGCCAGTGATCGCGCCATGCTCGACACACAATCGTTCGACATCCACATCCTCGCACAGCGTCACTTGCGGCATCGCCATCAGGCGTGCACGCAGCGCCTGGCCCAACCGAGGGTTGCGGATGCTGCCCAGCGTCGGCATCCACAAGGCACTTTCGAATCCCGGTGCCGCCTGGGGCTCCTTGGCATAGAGAAAATCCGCGCCGACGCGCTCCAGTGGCTTGCCCACCACACGCGCCCAATCCAGCGCCTGCTCGGCATCGTCGACGCGCAAATACAACAGCCCCTTCTGGCGATACTCCGGATCGATACCGGTTTCTTCGAGCAGGCGCAACGACAACTCGGGATAAAAGCCCTCCGACCAGCGCGACAGGCGCGAGATCGGCATGCTATAGCGCCACGGATACAGCGGCGAGACGATGCCGCCGCCCGCCCAGGACGCCTCGCGGCCACATTCGCCGCGCTCCAGTAGCGTGACGCGGTGACCGGCATCGGCCAATTGCAGCGCCGTCATCATGCCGATGACGCCGCCGCCGATAATCAGAAAATCGCTGTTCGTGGCACTCATTAAGGTCCCTGATTCGTGCAATCTGCGTTGGTTACACCCAACCCCCGTTCATATACTCTACCGGCACCACCCGCTCGAATACACCGCTGAGGGCCTGGCATGCGCGTACACAAAAGCTCGGGATTCACGCTGATCGAGCTGATCGTCGTTGTCGCACTAATTGCCATTCTCGCGACCTGGGTGGTGCCGGGATTTCAGGGGCTGATCGCCCGCACAACGCTCGATAGCGAAATCGAACGGGTCCGGCAAGCACTGCTCACCGCGCGCGCGGAAGCGGCCCAGCGGCGTGCGCCGGTAAGAGTTTGCCCGACCGAGGACGAACTGGAGTGCTCATCGGATTGGAGCGTTCCACTCATGATCTTCGTCGATGCCAATGACAATGGCGAGCGAAACGCCAGCGAGGAACTGGTCAGCATCAGCCAGCGTAGCGCCAATGCCGAGATCACCATTACCCCGAGTGACGAGCTAGGCAGCGGTATCGCTTATCGAGCCGATGGCTTTACCGACATCAACGATGAAATTCTATCCTTCAAAAGCAACGACCTGCCGGCTGATGAAGCCAAGGGCATTTGCATCGAATACGCCAGGGTCACATCGGCCAGCTTAAGCGTGGCAAAGGCCAACTGTGGCTAACGGTATTTTCGCTACCAGCACTCATTCACCGTCACGACCACCCTCTCGCCTTCAGCATCTTCCTCCACTATTCCGGCCGACCTCGAGCCATTCTGGTTCAACGTGAGCGTGCCACATTCGTCGCTTTGTTGCGTCCCTTGAGGCGCCGCGTTCAACGTATACGAGCTGCCCGAGTTCGCCATCGTAAGGATGATCAGATAACGCGCATCGCCACCCTCAGGCACTCGGCCCACCTGCACGGCCGACGACGCGGAGCCTCCCGCGTTGGCATAACTGAAAGTCTGCGAATAGCGCCGCTCGAGACGCTGTGCGATCTCCAAAAGCTCGGCCTGCGCATCGGCGCGATAGCTGCGCTCCACATAGCCTTGATAGGCGGGTATGGCGATCGCGGCCAGGATGCCGATGATTACCATGGCGAGCAGCAACTCGATCAGGGTGAAGCCTCGCTGTCGATGCATCGTGTCACTCCAGTATTCGCCAGGAAGCACGGCCCAGCCGCAATCGATTGAGGGATTGCTCGACGATCCGCTGTATGTCGCCGGCAGTGTTGACCGAAACCTTCACTTCGCGCTTGCCGCTGTCGTCGCTACGCACGACGGGGGTGAACAGTGCCCCCTCCGTCTTGACGCCGACTGGGACTACCTGGCTACCATCGACGCTTAGCGTATCGCCGGCATTGATCTGGCCGTCGCCATTGGTGTCGATCAGTGGCCGATTGGGCGCGGCACCGCTATGCGCCTTCAGCTCATAGAGATAACCTTCGTCCTCGGCGCCGCACAGGCCGATCCCGGGAATCAGCGTGGTGAAAATGATGCGATCGCCGCGCAACAGCGGGCGGCTGACGGCACGCTCGTGGTCGGGGAGATCGACAAACCATCCCCACGTGCTGGTGTCTTCGCCATAGGTGTTCCCGAGCGGAAAATAGCGGATCTCCGCATTGCTGGTGACGAGATCGCGCTCGCTCAGATCGTCGCGGCCCAAGGGGCTTGTCGGTTCGAACGGCGCGCGATCGCGTACCGCATATAGCGTATCGTGCGACTGTGACGTCGGCGTGCTCTCCCCCTCGGGTCCACCCGTGCCGAAATACAGCATGACGCCGCCCTCCGGATGCGCCCCCACTTCGAGGCCCGTGGTGATGACCTGCGCCGTACCGCCGGCGCTCGCGGCACGAAACAGCAGGGAGATATTCCCATCCTCATCCCACTCGCTTGCGGAGTCGTCACTCAGATCGAAGCGCCAGACGTTGCCCTGCAGGTCGCCGGCATACGCCAGGTCCATGCGGCCATTGTCGTCGCTATCGATCATCGACACCGACGACAGACCATTGAGGCCCGCATTGGCAACATGTCCGGGCGTCAGCCTGATCACCTCGTCCTTGTCCCACTCCCACTCGCCATCGTCTTCCTCATAGGCATCCACGGGGAGAATGTATAGGCTGGCCTTGCCGGATTCGCTAAAATAGCCGTTGCCGAAAACCACAGCGTGGTCGCCGTTTTCAAGCTGCACGATACTCGGGCGGTCGTAGACGAATCCCAGATGCTCCCCACCATTCAGCTTTTCGTCGTCTTTCGGGCCGAACTCCCACAGAGCGATCTTCGCGGCATTGTCTGCGTCCTCGCTAAAAGCACTGGGATCGGTCACATCGAGGGCGAAGATCCCCTTGCCACCGGAACCGAGCCCGCTGGCAAGCAGCGAAATCCACTCACCGTCGAGCCGGACATCGAGCACCGTCGGGCTGCCGTCGACGTAATAGCGGTGTAGGTAATTGGGATCGATCAGCCTGGCTAGCGCACCATAGTTGGGCTCCGCCTCGAGCAGGATGCCTGGAATGTAGGCCAGCAGCTCTTCGCCGGTCTCGGCATTGAAGCCATGCAGCATGCCATCGTTGGCGCCGACATAGACCACGGGCGTGCGGCCGCTGTACGCGGTGCGAAACTCGGCATAGCTGGTGTCGTTCTCCGCGGGGACATGATAGGTATCCGGCCGCCCCGCATAGTAGGGCTGAGAGCCGACGATATCGCCCAGCGGCGCCGCGCTGCCGTCCAGCCAGAGCCGGTTGCGCAAGAAGCCGCCGTTGCGCTGTTCATCCTGCGGGTCCCCACGCAGATAATTAACATAAGGCTCCAGTTCTCCCTGCATGCGAAAGGGTCTTCCATCACCGTAGAGCCAAGCTATGATCGTCCGCTCGTCGGGTGACGGCATTGCCTTTCGGGCACTCCACAACGGCGTACTGGAAACACCTTCGTCACTGATCGAGAAGGCCAAAAGATCGCCCGACCAGCTGTTGACGTTGTTATAGATCGTCTGGAAAAGCGTATCGCCTGAGCTGGCACTGAAACCCAACCCTGACCCGCTGCGTGCCGAGCTTCTGAGTACCTGGTCCAGCACCTCCTGCAGCGAGTCCACCAATTCGCCTACCCGGCTGACCTCGAAGTAGGCACTGGGAGAACCATCCTCATTGACGCCATCGTTGCCATATCCCGCCGCGTAATAAAGCGGAGGGCGAAGAAAGTTGCCAGAGGAACTATCGCTTATTCGGTACCTTTGTTCGCTATCTCCATCATTAATACGGCACTCATCGTTGCCGCTGCCGTTGCCGTTGCCGTTGCCGTTGCCGTTGCCACCACATTCGTAACGATCATATCCATTTATTCCAGAATGAACATGAAAGCCATCATCTTCGGTACCACTGACAATATAACCAACACCCATTATTTGGCTGGTTGACTGGTTATCAACATCCGTTCTTATTCTCAGATTGTTGCCATCGATTCTATATTCCAGGGTCATGACGAGATCGGAATCGTAATCGCCACCGAATTCCGAATCTTCCCATATGACATCAAAAGACCCTCGGCCATCTCTGTCGTCATCATCCTCATCGTCTGATTCCGAGACCCGAAAATCCACGATGGCGCACTTACCGATCCGGTTAGGGTTGATATTCCTCCCGCTGCCACTCACTTGGTCGCCGGTGCTATAGCTTTCGCAGGCGGGCACGATGGTGATTACCCTGTCGTTCTGCTGGCCTCCATCCCAGCCGTCATTGCCCCAATCGTCACCATCTCCATCCCAGTCATCGTCATCGTCATCGTCCCTCACCCGTACCCTGATTTCGGGGATATTCGAGCTTAGCCTGACTGCATAGGTCGATATATTGTTTCCCTGCGCATCATCGTCGGGGTCCTTGACCACCAGATTCTCATAAGCGTACTTTGCCAGCCCCGCGACGTGATAGCTCCCCTCCAGCCCAGGCGCCGTAGGACAGATTCCCTGTACGCCACCCAGTCCGACGATATCCTTGGCCGTGCACTGTTTATTGACGTTGCTGCCTGCTTCACCGATGAAATAAGCGCCCGCCAACCCTTCTTCCTCGCCAACGTCGTCGGTCGATGCCTCTATCCCGCTCGCGGCTAGTCTCGTCCAGCCACCCAGCTCATCCGCATCGAAGGAGGCCTCGCTGGCGTTCATCAATACCATCGAGTGCGCGGCACACCAGTCATTCGAGTCGTTGCCTGTCCAGGCTGGTGATGTCAGCCCTGCCACATAGCTCTCTTCGACGACACCACTGCCCACCGAGAACCCACTCATTGGCGAGGTTTCCCCCGTCAGGTAGCGAATGGCTTCCAGGGTCATTTCGGCGAGAGGGTTCCCCCAGCTCGAGCACTCCCCATTGCCGAAATCCTCGGCCTTTTTGCCGAACCCACAGGAATCCCCATCGTATGTTCCCGAAGAAAAGCTATACCGAGAAACGCGAAAAGCATCGATATTGCTGACGATACCGCTGACATCCGGTTTAAAAACGCCCGTCGCCACATCGAGCTCTTCCAGGAAGCTGCGTACATTGCTTCTTAATACGCCCCCGCTCCTGTTCTTTGCGTAGGATCCGGATATCAGGCCGAAATCGATGCTACTGGCATATTCGTGAAGCAGGCCGACCGGCTTGTCGTAATCGGAACCGGGGTAGTTTTCACAAGGCGTGCCGTCGTCGCTTACGCAGACTTCCACGCGCGCACGATAGTTGTTCCTGCCCAGTCCTTCATCGCCTTCTCTTGGGCGATCTCCCTGAATCCCTTGACCTTTCTCGTTTCTCCAGACGCATTGCCAGCGTTCATTGGCGGACCACCTTGGCCACCTTCCTCTTGCCACACGAATCAATGGCGCGCCAGTTATGTCCTTGGAGGCCCCGCTCGCAGCGTAGGTGGTATTGCAGATGGTGATTTCCCCCTCATCGAAGGGAGTGTTGTCCTCGATGACATTGTTATCCTCGATGACCTTGGCGAAACTGTGCGCATCGAGCGGCAGGAAAGCGCGCTCGAGGATGGTGCTCTCGGTCGTGCTATCCCGATAGCGTTTGCCGCCATAGAGCACCTTGCGCAGAATATCCATCCGCGTCATGGTGGCCCAATTGAGGAAGTTTCCGCTCCAGTAATTGCCGCCGTCGTCATCGTCATCGTCATCGTCATCACGATTACATTCGAAATCGTCGTCCGTATCTCTCCCCCGCTGAAAGGCGCCCCCCGCTAAATCCGTTTCATACTCATAGCAGCCCTCACTATCGAAATAGCCGTAATAGCGAATCGAGTCCTTGTAGGTGTCATCGATTTCGCCATCGCCGTCCAGGTCCGAGAAGTCCGTATAGGCCTTGTAGAAGAGCTGATGGTCGTTCGACATGACGATCATGCTTTGAGGCTTGACGTTGGCCTGCGAACTGGGGGGCGGCTTATAGGGCACGCTCTGGGCCACGGCCATACCGTGGATAATGCATAGCGCGATTGATGTCAGCCAAGTCATCGAACCTTTAATAGACATAGCGCGCCTCGAGAATCCGTTTCATCCTGGCACCGGGCCCGAAACCCACGGCGAAGACGCGAAAGAAATACCGCGGATCGGTGATCTCAGGCGCCTGCCCCTTCACCATTCCGCCAGAGGACATATAACCTTCGATTGCCGTTTTCGCGATGCAGCCGATCATATAACGGGGTTGACGCGACAAGCTGAGGCCCGTGCTCAATGCGAAATTCGCCACGGCGCCCTGCTCCGCGACATCCTGCCAATGCGCATCTTCCTCAAGCGCTTCTGCGCTGAGAATCTCATAGGTATCGGCCGCTCCCCCCAAGCAGACGGCCGCGAGCTTGTCGATGCCATCGGCGGCATCGAGCCGCGCCTCGGCTGCCTGCAAGGCCGCTTCGGCAGCCTGGAAAGCGATACGGCTGGCATGCTCGTTACTCGAAAGATGCTGTTGTAGCCTTGTCGTCTGGCTGTTGGAAAAAGCCAGGACACTGACCAGCGCCACCAGAACCAGCGTGATGAGCAGCGCCGCGCCGCGTTGATTTCGTCTTTGCCCTGCACGGGCTTCCCGAGATGGTTTCATAGCCCCCCCAGGAGATTGCGCAGCGCAACGACACGCGAGATATGCCGACGCATTCTATCGTCGTTATAGGTCAGTTCTTGCTCGTCAATCCGGATAACCTGCGCCTGGCTCGTCGCGAAAGCCGGCTCCATACTGGACAGCACGAGATCGACACGCACGGCGCGCACGCTGGGCCAATCGACGCCGTCGGCGTAGCGCTTGTAGCTATTTGAGCCGTCGAGAAAGGCCCAGCGCAGCGCATCGACGCCAGCAATCAGCGTGACCGCCCCATCCGAGGTGGTGCCACCGGCGGCGTCGCTATAATGGAGCGTGCATTGCAGCGTGTTATTCACAGTGTCGATATGTGCGATCACCACAACATCGGGGTCATCGAGCGCCTGACCGCTGCAGTCACGCAGCGGCTGCTCTTCGAGGGACGCCGCACGATAGCGAATCCACAGTTCGCCCTGAGCCGTGGCTTTCACGACTTCTCCCGCCGCGAAACCGGGCATGCCCCCCGCTGCCACCCGAGAGGGAAAGATTAATGTGCGAGCCTGCCAGTCGTCGGCGTAGCCGGCGAGCCATAACTGCTGCTCGATCATGCTGATGGCGAAGCGGCCATGATCGTTGACACCGCTACTGGCATTGACGTTGCCATACGTCTGTCGACTCGAAAGGTAATAGCCCGTGACCAGGCCCACGACGACCAGGCCAATGACCATACTGATCATCAGCTCGACCAGGCTGATACCCAACTGGCTGCCCATACGCACGGAGCAGGAACGCTTCATAGCAGCGTCTCCAGCCGTATGCAGCCGCCGGACGTTGCATCCTGCCCGCAAGTGGGAAGAGGATCATTCGCGCCGGCCGGGCGTTGTCGCCAACGTATCGCCAACTGAGCTCTCGTCTCACTAGCGGATTCGGTCACGGAGAGGTTAACGAGGGAACTGGGCAGCGATGCCGACACGTCCTGAAGCCAGCGCGCCATTTCCTGGCACGCAATGCTAGTGCCGGTGCCGCAACCCTGAAGCTTGTTGTCGGTTATCGCATAGTCGTCGGCATTGACGCGATCGGCGCGCAACTGCTCCAGCATGCCGCCGGCAAGATTGACCGCGCTGGCACGCCAGCTAGCATCGCGCATGTCTTGCAGCGTCAGTAGCTGAAGGCTGGCGACGCCCAGCAAGGCGATGCTGATAATCACCAGCGTCATCAGCGATTCAATGAGAGTGATACCGCACTGACGATGACGACGAGCGCTGCTATTCAGCATGAGCTGAAGACCGAAAATTGGGCCAAGGAGGCTTTTTTGTGACATAAGGCCATGCATTCACCGGCTTCGAGTTCAAAGAATTTGGCGCATAGGCCGGTCGGGATTCTGATAGCGTCAGTTGTCGGCGGGCCGCGCCCACTTCCATCGAGGTGTTTTACCGTATTACGGCGCGGCGAATCGTTTCTTTAGCTGAATGGCTCACGCTGTTTCCACGATGCTGCGAAGCGCGCAGGGGGTTGTCAGGGCGGGAGTTTTCTAAACGCCATTCAAATCTGCCGGAATGGCAAATTTCCTACATCAGAATACGCCTTCGCTTACAGCGCCTTGCCACTATATGGCCGAAAATACGTGGTTCCTGTATTCGAGCCCAAGGCCGGTAATGTCGAAATACCCAACGTGTCGCCTTACGCCATCCACCCAGCGCATGCGCGGCTTTACGTTAATCGAACTTCTGGCGGTCATCGCGCTTATGGCGATCATGGCAACCTGGGTGGTTCCCAGCTTTCAATCGTTGGCCGAGCGCAATCGAGTTTCGGTCGAGGTGATGCGGCTGATGGGCGCGCTCGGCCAGGCACGTAGCACCGCAATCACTCGGCGCGAGGAGGCTGTTATCTGCCCGACCAGGAATCAGTCGGAATGCGACGCGGATTGGAAATTACAACTCATGCTGTTTATCGACAAGGATGGCACACCCGCTGAACGAACCAATGATGAAGCCATTCTGAAGGTTTGGCCTGCTAGCGAGGTCGCCGCATTGGACTATAGCGGCTTTGGCAGCAACCGCTATTTGCGTTATCGAGCCAATGGCCGACCCAAAGGACAGAACGGAACCTTTAATTTATGTTCATTTTCGGGAAACAATGTCAGCTTGGTATTAAGTTCTCATGGTCGCTTGCGAGTGGCCGAGGACGAGGATTGTTGAACATCGACCCGATCTTCACGAGCGGCTACCCATCCGAACTAGTTATCCGTCTCGTACATCTTTATTAGCTTCAGCCCGCCATTTTCATTGCCTCCTCCCGCTAATGCCGGCATCTCACCAAAACTTTCATCGTAGTGGAAGCCACCCGCACCGGAGATTTCCGCCTCGCGAGCGTTGATGGCACCGTATAGTCCTCCACTGCCACCCACGCTGACTTTCGAGAAAGGCGCTATGACCTGACCATAAAATTTCGCGGCACCGCCAATCTGGACCCCGTCCTTACCGCGATTGTCATCGTGATAGGTAGAAATTAGCGATAAGATCGGCACGACTTCGCCATCGACGACTTTGCTGGGTTTTTCGTCACCGACTACGATACCACTTCCCACATCGAGCTCACCGCGAGCCACGATCTGCAATGTGCTCCCCTGGCTAATCTTGAAATCGGCAGCGCCCCCCATCGAAATGCTGTCGTCGACGATTATGACCATGTCCACGGGGTTACTCGGTTCACCGACAACGAAATCAGCACTGCCACCTAACTTTAAACTATCGAAACGTACTACCGATAAATCGCGACCGTTTACACTGCGGGTTTCAACACGATAATCCGAATCCTTGTGCGGGCCATCACCGCTCAGTCCTTTGGCGGTCAGCATCACACTGCTGTTGCCCGACACCTTGAGTTCGCACCCTTTCTTCGAGTTACCATGGCACGCCGATGCCACGTCCGCGAAATTGTCATCGTAATAGGCCATCACTCCGGCATCACCGCAGCCCGAAGCGCTGCCGAGCGCCTCCACACCGGAAACGCTGGCTCCACCCTCTACTTCACGAGCCGTTCCGGTAATGAAATTGTCTCGATTGGAACTCGGGGTGTCGATGTTCTCAGCCGTGGCATCGCCTTGTATCCTGGAACCCCAACTGAGACGAATGTCATCAGCCGCGCGCACATCACCATACACCATACCATTGATGTCGATGCTGCCCTGCGTGGCTACCGAGCCATTGATTTGGCTATACCCTTCGAAGGAAATATCGCCATTGGCCGTGACATCGCCATGGATCGACGAGGACCCCGACAGCCTCAGGTCGCCAGTGGCCTGCACCCGGCCGTAGATCGGTGAGCTACCGGTCAAGACAATCGGCGATCCAGCTACCTGCGTCCCCACGACTGCCTCGCTGCCCCAGGCGTTACTACCCCCATAAGGACCCTTGCGAGAATCGTAGCTATCTATCCTGCTACTACCACTCAAGCTTATCCCCTCGCATGTCATCAGGCCAAGATAAGGCTGGGTAGTATCGGACAAGGCAAACACCCCCATTGTCGTGCTTTTTGCCTGACGGCCCTTCGCCCCATAATGGCCTTCGCTTTCTACAACCAGATTGCCATCGGAATTTTTCGCATACCTTATAGTGTAATCCGCTTTTCCAGAACCATATTCTTTCCCTGAAACATAGGTGTGAAAATTCAGATAATCGTCTGGTCCGGGAACATCTATATCCTCGAAATTGTTTTCAATATTGGAAAAACCGCCATCAATGACAAACTCAGAAATACCTGCTTCGGCGGCCATCTGAGCCTGCGTGGCAGCCCGGTAATTACTCGCCAGGCGCTCATCCATCAGTGATGACTGCATGCTGGACACGCCTAACATCAAGGCAATAGTCAATAGCACAAGGCTGACAACGAGAGCCGCGCCGCATTGTGTTTTTTTCATATTGCCTCCAAAAACCAAAACTCAATTATTATTTACCGCCATGCAGTTACTTCCCTTATACAATCCAATCAATCGTCATCTTCATCTTCTTCGTCGATACGCTTAATGGCCGCAGCCCGATTCATGGCCAAAAACACTATCCCGTCAGTCTCATCTTCGGCATCAGCGCTTGAGCCATTGATTTTGAATGTAACGCGCCACAAGCCATTGCCCATACCATCGAAATCCAGACTATTTTCGACGAATCCAGCTACCAATGGCTGATAGCCGATTTCCCCACTCTCACAGACCACGTTCACCAGCAGAGAGTATTCACCGCTATTTTCCGGCGACTCTCCCAGACGGTAATATTTTCTAACGAGTTCATCTTCATCTGAGCAGAGAGAAACATCCTGGTTTCCAGAAAAATCAAGGATCAGTATGTCGCCATCATCCTTGGTTTCAATCCCGTCACGCTCGGCATTACGAATATCACTGGCCAGAACGTCAGTGGTAAAACTGAGCGCGCCCTGCTTGATGCCTAGCACCTCAACCTGCTCAAAAGACTGCCTGCTAACGATGAAAAGCTGCGAGGCACCGAGCATAATCATCAAGCCAATCAACAGCGAAACCATCAGTTCGATCAACGTAAAACCACACTGCTGGCGTGAGCGAATCGGCAATTCGCTATTAGCCAAGTGGCTGCTTACTTTCACGATGTAGCACCCGGCAAACTGAACTGGTAAGTAAACGGGGAAATATCCTCATTTCCTTCCTTACGCGTCTCCTGCCAATCGACCGTTACCCTGTAGGAGCAGGGACCGTCTGCACCCGTCTCGATCGCGCTATCGCCACCGCCTGGCAGTGTTTCCCTGCCATCTCCACCATCGCTGAACCAGGCTTTTTTCCAATCGTCGGAAACATCGCTAACGGGTGGGCATGCCTGGCCAGGCTGCAATCTGGACCACAGGCGTTCCTGCGCATCGATTGCGATGACATTGGCCAGCGAACGCTGATAAGCCATGTGCGCACCTTGCAGGGCCTTGAGTTGCATTCCCGCAACGCCCAGCAAGCCAATCGACAACACGAGCAGCGCAATCAATGCTTCGATCAGCGAGAAGCCTTGGCAGCGGCAATGGCTGATTGAATGGCTAGTCATCGTCGTCGTCATCTTCTTGCTCTTCGTTAGCGCTGTTCTGTTCCGTGTCGCCTACTGGCCTGCCGACCCTACCCGCTGAAGAGACTTGTAACTCCCGCCCTCCGATAGTCACCGAACACGTGTTTGGCACACACTCGGGTCGACCCAGCGCATCGAACGTCACTTTCAGATCATGATTCAGGTCGATGCTATCGCTCGAGGATTCAATGGATAGGATCGGATCGTCGCCATCGACCGTCAGGCTCCAGCCACCACCGTTTTTCGAGTCGAGAGCGAGCGTTATTTCTTCATGACGAGTAATCGCTTCGCTGCGTGCCAGTTTGAACCCATTTAATATGTCGTTATAGCTGGCCGCCGGGCGATTGCCGGTAATTAGTGTCCGAAATCCAGGCACGGCAATCGTTGCCAGAACGCCCATGATCAATAGCGTGATGATCAGTTCTACCAGGGTGAAACCTGCCTGCCCGGCACGTTTACCAGCAGTCATTATCGCCACCCGTCGAGCCACGCTTACCGGTCTGCGTCAACGTCAGGTTGCCGCAGGTATCGCTGGTCTGTGCTCCCTGCGGCACCGCGACTAGCGTGTATTCCGTGGCAGTCAGTAGCCCACCATCGGTTTGCGAAACGTCGATCGCGTAGTGTTCATCCGGTGAGAGTTGCGGGAAAGAGATACAATTTTCGTAGGAGCTATCCTGCGTATAGCAACGCTCCAGCCGTTGCGCGGTTTCCATCAACCCCGCCTTGCCATCCGCCCTGCGGGCATCCTGCACGTAGCCCGTGTAGGTGGGGTAGGCGATGGCCGCAAGAATACCGATGATCACCAGCGCGATGAGCAGTTCGAACAGCGTGAAGCCGGCTTGTCGCTCCCGGTTTCTCATCATCGAGTTGCCACCTTGTAATTCAGTGTGTACCACATACAGCAGTATGACAGAAATAGTCATAAAAAAGTCGGGCCTTAGCCCGACTCGAAATTCTCTGAAGAGTTATTTCTCATTCGCTGGCGATGACTCGCTCGCGCAGTTCGCGCGGCATGGAGAAGGTGATCGTTTCTTCGCGACCTTCGAGTTCCTGGGGTAGCGTGGCGCCGAGTTCGCGCAGGCGCTCGATCACGCCGTTGACCAGCACCTCCGGGGCGCTGGCGCCAGCGGTAATGCCGATACTATCGACGCCTTCCAACCATGTTTCATCGATCAGGCTGGCATCGTCGATCAGCTTGGCGGGCGTGCTCATGCGCTCGGCCAGCTCGCGCAGGCGGTTGGAGTTGGAGCTGTTGACGCTGCCCACCACCAGCACCAGATCGCTCTCGGCGGCCAGTTGCCGCACGGCATCCTGGCGATTCTGCGTGGCATAGCAGATGTCGTCCTTGCGTGGCCCGTCGATCGCCGGGAACTTTGCGCGCAGTGCGTCGATCACTCGGGCGGTGTCGTCCATCGACAGCGTGGTCTGGGTGACGAAAGCCAGCGTCTCGGGATTGTTGACCGTAAGCGCCGCGACATCGGCTTCGTCTTCGACCAGGTAGATGGCGCCGCCATGCGAGGTATCGTAGCGGCCCATGGTGCCTTCCACTTCGGGGTGGCCGGCATGGCCGATGAGGATGCATTCCTGGCCGCGCTTGGCGTAGCGCAGCACCTCCATATGCACCTTGGTCACCAGCGGACAGGTGGCGTCGAATACCTTGAGGCCGCGACGCTCGGCTTCCTGCTGCACGGCACGCGACACGCCATGCGCGGAGAAGATCACCGTCACGTCGTCGGGTACCTCATGGAGCTCTTCGACAAAGATCGCGCCGCGCTCGCGCAGCGAATCGACCACGAAGCGATTGTGAACGACCTCGTGGCGCACGTAGATCGGTGGGCCGAGCACGTCGAGCGCGCGATTGACGATTTCGATGGCGCGGTCGACGCCGGCACAAAAGCCGCGGGGATTGGCCAGCTTGATCTGCATTGAAACCTCACTTTTCACCGCTCAGTGAGTGGTTATGGGGTGAACATCGATAATCTCGACATCGAATGTCAGGGTACGCCCGGCCAGCGGATGATTGAAGTCCACTTCGACGCGTTTCTCGTCGATCTCGGTGATCACGCCGGGCAGCTCACCGCCGTTGGGGTCGGTAAACGACATCACCAGCCCTTCCTCGAGCTCGGGGCCTTCGAAGCTTTCACGGGGGATTTTTTGCATGTTCTGCGGATTGTGCTGACCGAACGCATGCTCGGGGGAAATCTCGTAGCTGCCGGTGTCGCCCTTGGCCAGCCCCGCCAGTGGCGCCTCGAAGCCCGGCGGCAGATTGCCATCGCCGACCTGAAATGTCGCCGGTTGCTTATCGCGAGTGGAGTCGACCACGGTGCCGTCCTCCAGCTTTAGCGTGAAGTGCAGCGTGACTTCCATGCCGTCGCCGATGCGATAATCGCTCATCTCGAAGGTTCCATTCGCAGAAATTCAGTTCTTTTGACGCCGCACATCGCGTAGAGATTCAAAAATCAGCGCGATGGCGCCCAGAGTGATAGCGGTATCCGCCAGGTTGAAGGCCGGAAAGTAATAAGCCTGCCAATGGAAGGATAGGAAATCCACCACATAACCGAGCATCAAACGATCATAAAGGTTGCCCAGCGCACCGCCAATGATCAGCGCCAGTGCCGCTGCCAGCAGGGTTTCATGGGCCTTGAGTCGGGTCAGCCAGACCGTCAGGCCAATGCTCGCGCCGATCGCGATCAGCGCGAAGAACCAGCGCTGCCAGCCGTCATGACCGGCCAGAAAGCTGAACGCCGCGCCGGTATTGTGCAGCAGCGTCAGGTTGAAGAACGGCAACAGCTCCACCGGCTGGCCGTATACCAGCATGGCACTGGCCAGCGCCTTGGTGCCCAGGTCCAGCACGATGACCAGTGCCGACAACCACAGCCAGCGCAACGGGCGACTCATCGGCACGGCCTCGCTTGGCTTCGCGGCACTATTCTCTCTGGCTTCAGGCATAGTGACGCACTTCTCCCGGCCCGTCGGGCAGATTGCTGATACAGCGGCCGCACAGGTCAGGGTGCTCGGCGTGGCTACCGACATCCTCGCGATGATGCCAGCAGCGTTCGCATTTGGTGTTGGGGCTGGCGATCACCGCCACCCTGAGAGCGTCGAGTTCGGTGGCTTCGCCGCTCGAGGCCTCGGCCGAATCCAGCGATGCCAAGTGCACTTCGCTGGTCAGCAGCACGAAGCGCAGCTCGTCGCCGAGCCGGCCCAGCGTCTCGCGTAGTTCGTCGCTTGCGTACAGCGTCACCTCGGCGGCCAGGCTGTTCTTGATGACCTTGGCGTTGCGCGCGTCTTCCAGGCACTTGTTGACCGCCTGCTTGACTTCCAGCACCTGCTCCCAGAAGTCGCGACCGAAGGCGGCATCGTCGCCCAGCGTAGAAAGCCCGGTATAGAAGGTCTCGAGCAGCACGCTGGCCTTGCGCTCGCCGGGAATGTGCTCGTAGATTTCCTCGGCGGTGAACGACAGGATCGGCGCCACCCAGCGCGCCAGCGCCTCGACCACCTGATAGAGCGCGGTCTGGCAACTGCGCCGGGCCAGCGAATCGGCCTGGGTGGTGTACTGGCGATCCTTGATCACGTCGAGGTAGAAACCGCCGAGTTCGCGGGCGCAGAAGGTATGCACCTGCTGATAGACGTCGAGGAAACGGTACTCGGCGTAGGCGGCCTCGATGCGTGCCTGCAACTGCGCGGCGCGGTCGACCACCCATTGATCCAGCGCCAGCATGTCTTCGAAGGCCACCGCGTCGCGCGTGGCATCGAAGCCATTGAGATTGGCGAGCAGGAAGCGCGAGGTGTTGCGGATACGCCGGTAGACATCGGCGGTGCGCTTGAGTATCTCGTCAGAGACGGCCATCTCGCCGGAGTAGTCGGTGGAGGCGACCCACAGGCGCAGGATATCGGCGCCCAATTTATCCATGACTTCCTGCGGAGCGACCACGTTGCCCACCGACTTGGACATCTTGCGACCCTGGGCATCGACGGTGAAGCCGTGAGTCAATAGCCCCTTGTAGGGTGGGTGACCGTCGATGGCACAGCCGGTCAGCAGCGACGAGTGGAACCAGCCGCGATGCTGATCGGAGCCTTCCAGGTACAGATCGGCCCGCGGCCCCTGGCTGTGGCCCAGCGCATGCGAGCCACGCAACACGTGCCAGTGCGTGGTGCCGGAGTCGAACCACACGTCGAGAGTGTCGGAAACCTTGTCGTAGTGCGCGGCGTCGTCACCGATCAGTTCCTCGGCGGCGAGGCGGAACCAGGCGTCGATGCCCTCAAGCTCGACGCGCTTGGCGACGTCTTCCATCAACTCGACGGTGCGCGGATGCAGCTCGCCACTGACCTTGTGCAGGAAGAACGGGATCGGCACGCCCCAGTTGCGCTGGCGCGAGATACACCAATCGGGGCGATTGGCAATCATCGAATGCAGCCGCGCCTTGCCCCAGGCCGGCACGAACTGGGTCGCCTCGACGCCATCCAGCGCACGCTGGCGCAGAGTCTTGCCATCGGCTCCTTCGATGTCCATGCCGACGAACCACTGCGCCGTGGCGCGGTAGATCACCGGCGACTTGTGGCGCCAGCAATGCATATAGCTGTGGGTGATGGTCTTGTGGGCCAGCAGGGCGTCGACCTCGTCGAGCTTGGCGACGATCTGCAGGTTGGCCTTCCAGATCATCTGCCCGCCGAAGAATTTCAGGTCCTCGGCATAGACACCGTTACCCATTACCGGGCTCTCGATCTCGTCGAAGCTCATGCCATGGGCACGGCAGGTATTGAAGTCGTCCACCCCATAGGCCGGCGACGAATGTACGATCCCGGTACTGCCCACTTCGGATTCCACGTAGTCGGCCAGATACACCGGCGAACGACGCGCATAGAAGGGATGGGCAAACTCGATCTCCGACAGGCGCTCGCCCCCGACGGTGGCGATGATGTGACCCTCCCGCCCGAAGCGCTCCAGGCAGCTCTCCACCAGCTCCTCGGCCAGCAGCAACAGTCGGTCGCCGACATCGACCAGCGCATAGGTGAACTCGGGGTGTACATTGAGCGCCTGGTTGGCGGGGATCGTCCACGGCGTGGTGGTCCAGATCACTGCGGCGGCGGGCTTGGGCAGCTCGGCCAAGCCGAAGGCGGCGGCCAGCTTGTCATCCTCGGCGCAGGGGAAGGCCACGTCGATGGCGTCGGATTGCTTGTCGGCGTATTCGACCTCGGCCTCGGCCAGCGCCGAGCCGCAATCGAAACACCAGTTGACCGGCTTCAGGCCCTTGAACACGTAACCGTGCTTGACCATCTCGGCCAGCGCGCGGATCTCGCCGGCCTCGTTGACGAAGTCCATGGTGCGATAGGGGCGCGCCCAGTCGCCGACCACGCCCAGACGCACGAAATCCGTGCGCTGGCCGTCGATCTGCTCGGCGGCATACTCGCGGCACAGCGCCCGCGCCTGGCTGGCCGGCAGGTGCTTGCCGTGAGTGGTCTCGACCTTGTGCTCGATGGGCAGGCCGTGGCAGTCCCAGCCCGGCACGTAGGGCGCGTCGAAGCCGGCCAGCCCCTTGGACTTGACGATGATGTCCTTGAGGATCTTGTTGACGGCGTGGCCGATATGGATGCTGCCGTTGGCATACGGCGGGCCATCGTGAAGCACGAACGTCTCGCGGCCCTGGCCCGCTTCGCGCAGGCGCTGGTACAGATCGATCTGCTGCCAGTGCTGGACCCGCGCGGGCTCGCGCTTGGGCAGGTTGCCGCGCATCGGGAAATCGGTCTCGGGCAAATTCAGGGTGTGCTTGTAGTCGCTCATAACCTAGGAGTCAGCCGTCTTGGTCGGAGGCCGCACGGCCCGCCGAGGAATCGGAAATCACAGCGACCGACGCCAGCGGCGCCGATGCCAGAAAGGGTGCCCAGTCGCTGGGAGTGCCATCCGTGCCTGCCAGCCAATCGCTGAAATACTCGCGTGCCCGCGCCTGATCGGCCTGAATCTGGCGCTTGAGCGGCTCGAGCCCATCGAAGGTCAGCTCGCCACGCAGCCGGGCGCAGGGCACGACATCGATACGCTGACCGTAGAGATCGCCGTCGAAATCGAACAGATTGACCTCCAGCACCGGTCGCTTTGAGCCCACCGTCGGCCGCCAGCCGATATTGGCGACACCGGGAAACACCCGGCCATCGGCCAGCCGGGTGATCGCCGCATACACGCCACGCAGCGCCATCGGCCCGGACAACAGCGGCAGATTGGCGGTGGGCACGCCGATGGTGCGGCCCAATCGGCGATCGCTCACCACGCGTCCCGACAACCGATAAGGGCGGCCCAGCATGCGTGCCGCCTGGTGGAAGTTGCCGCTGGCCAGCAGGGTGCGCACCCGCGAGCTGGAAACCCGTTCGTCGTCCAGCGCGAAGGTGCGGGTATGCTCGACACCGAAACCGCGCGCCTCGCCGACCCGGGTCAGCAACGCGAAGTCGCCGGCGCGGTCGCAGCCGAAGCGGAAGTCGTCGCCGACCACCAGGTGGCGCACGTCCAGCCCATCGATCAACACGCGGTCGATGAACTGGTCGGCGGTCAGGCTGCGCAGGGCGTCGTTGAACGGCAGGCAAACGATACGCTCGGCGCCGTGCGCCGCCAGCAGCCGCACCTTGTCGCGCAGGCGGGTCAGGCGGGGTGGCGCCTGATCGCCGGCGAAGTACTCGCGCGGCTGCGGCTCGAAGATTACCACCGTGACCGGCAACCCCAACGTCGCGGCACAATCGCGCAATTGATCGAGAATCGCCTGATGGCCACGGTGCACGCCATCGAAATTGCCGATGGTCGCCACGCAGCCCCGGTGATGCTGTCGCAGATTGTGCAAGCCACGAATCAATTGCATGCGTCGTTCACGAGTCGATTAAAAAGTCGATTATAACGGTCAGCCATTTATACGCCTATCCGTGTAAGCGCCTAGCCCGTCAAACGCCTACCCAGTCAAACGAAAGTGCCGCAGGCGAATGCCGCAAATCGCCAGCCAGGCGAAATACGCCACCACCCCGCCGAGCACCAGGCAGGACAACACCCAAACGCGGTGCCAGACATCCCAGCTCAGCCAGGCTTGCCAATCCGGCGACAGCCACCACAACCCGAGCCCCAGTAACACACAGCCGCCACCGAGTTGCCAGGCGTAGCGGCCCCAGCCGGGCTGGAATACCAACACCCCGTTTCGCCGCAGGCCGAGACCCAGCAGCCCGGCATTCAGGAAAGCCGCGAGCGACGTCGCCAGCGCCAGCCCGGCGTGAGCCAACGGCACGATCAACGCCAGATTGAGCGCCATGTTGGCAACCATGGCGAGAATCCCGATCTTGACCGGCGTCTTGGTATCCTGACGCGCGAAATAGCCCGGCGCCAGCACCTTGATCAGCATGAAGGCCACCAGCCCCAGCGCATAGGCGCGCAGGCTCATCGCCGCCATGGCGATGTCGTTCTCGGTCATCGCGCCGTAGTAGAACAGGCTGATCAACAGCGGCTCGGCCAATACCGCCAGCGCCAGCGCGGCTGGCAAGCCGATCAACAGCACCGCGCGCAGCGCCCAGTCGAGCATCTTCGCGAAATGCTCCGGCGATTGCTCGGCGTGGCGCTTGGACAGCGCCGGCAGAATCACCGTGCCGATGGCGATACCGAACACGCCCAGCGGCAGCTCCACCAGGCGATCCGAGTAGTACAGCCAGGACACGCTGCCCGAGACCAGAAACGAGGCCAGCACGGTGTCTAGCAGCAGATTGATCTGCGACACCGAAACACCGAATAGCGCCGGTCCCATCAGCCGCAGGATGCGCCTGACGCCCTCGTGGGCGAAGCGCGGCCAGGGTTTCGGCAACAGGCCCAGCCGGGCCAGAAACGGCACCTGAAAGGCCAACTGCGCGACACCGGCGATCAGCACGCCCCAGGCCAACGCCATCGGCGGCGTTTCCATCAGGGGCGTCAGCCACAGCGCCGCGCCGATCAGCGAAATGTTCAACAGTACCGGGGTGAGGGCCGGCACGGCGAAACGGTTCCAGGTGTTGAGCACGCTCCCCGAGAACGCCGTCAGCGAAATCAGCAGCAGATACGGGAAGGTCAGTTGCAGCATGTCCGCGGTCAGCGCCAACTTGCCCGAGTTGTCACTGAACCCCGGCGCGAACAGCCACGCCAACCACGGCGCCAGCAGCATGGCCAGGGCCGTGAGTAGCGCCAGCACCACCGTCAGGCTGCCCGAAACCGCATCGAGCAACTCGCGCACCTCGGCGCGCGTGCGTCGCGTGGCATATTCCGAGAGCACCGGCACGAAGGCCTGATTGAAGGCCCCCTCGGCGAACAGCCGGCGCAGGAAGTTGGGAATCTTGAAGGCGACGAAGAAGGCGTCGGCGCCACTGCCGGCACCGAACAGGGTGGCGATGGTCACGTCTCGCGCCAATCCCAGCACCCGCGAAAGCATGGTCATCATGCTGACCACCAGCCCGGAGCGCAGCAGGCCGGCGCGCAGCGGCGCACCCTTGCCGGGCGCCGCGCTCGGGGCGCCGTCGCCCGCCGAAGGAGCATCTAGCTGTGTACCGTCATGTGCCACCGATGGCCGCTCGTTGTGCTCGGACTCCACCCTGGGCCTACCTTCTGGTTGAAAAGTCATGCATAAAAAAACCGGCCGAAGCCGGTTTTTAGCGCGCCTGCACCCGGCTTAAGCAGCCAGGGCCTTAATTCGCTTGTTCAGACGACTCTTGATGCGCGCCGCTTTCTTCTTGGACAGAGCGTCCTTGTCGGCAATGCGGTCGATGACCGGCTGCGCCGCGCGGAACTCTTCCATGGCCTTGGCGTGATCGCCGCCCTGGATGGCCTTGATCACGCGCTTGATGTAAGTGCGGACCATGGAGCGCTGGCCGGCGTTATGCTGACGGCGCTCTTCCGATTGACGTGCACGCTTCTTGGCTTGCTTGGTATTCGCCACCGTAATCTCCTTGGAGAACTATAAAATGCGGTGTAAGTGTTTGATCGATTTGGTAAATCGAATGCTTCCAAACCGATTTGGCTATCGTCAGTGAGTCACTGATTACGGGCCATGTCCGAGAGGATGCGGCATCCTAGCATACTGCCTCCCCGCTTGCTACAGCCCGCGTGAATGGCGGCCCGGCGGCATTACAGAACGACGAGGTTATCGCGGTGGATCAACTCCGGCGCTTCCATGTAGCCGAGGATCGACTCGATCCGATGGCTCGGCTGACCGAGGATGCGCGCCGCCTCGTCGCTGCCGTAGTTGGCCAGCCCCTTAGCCACGCGTTCGCCCTGCTCATCGACGCAGACCACCATGTCGCCACGCACGAAACTGCCGCTGAGCGCCTTGACGCCGACCGGCAACAGGCTAGAACCACGCTCGCGCAAGACGCTGATCGCGCCGGCATCCAGGGTCAGGCTGCCGCGCACCTGCAACTGGCCAGCCAGCCAGCGCTTGCGCGCGGCCAGCGGGGCGTGCTCGGGACGCAGCAGCGTGCCCAGGTGTTCGCCATCGACCAAGCGGGTCAGCACATCCATCTGACGCCCGCTGGCGATCGCCGTCACCGCCCCGGAGCGGGCCGCCAGCCGCGCCGCGCGTATCTTGGTGGTCATGCCGCCACGCCCCAATACGCCACTGCCGCCACCGGCCATCGCTGCCAGGCGCGGGTCGCCGGCACGCCCGTCGAGGACCAGTTGCGCCGCCGGATTACTGCGCGGGTCGGCATCGAACAGCCCTTCCTGGTCGGTGAGAATGACCAGCGCCTCGGCTTCGAGCAGGTTGGCGACCAGCGCACCGAGGGTATCGTTGTCGCCGAAGCGAATCTCGTCGGTGACCACGGTATCGTTCTCGTTGATCACCGGAATCACGCGCAGTGAAACCAGCGTACGCAGCGCCGAACGCGCATTGAGATAGCGCTTGCGGTTGGAGAGATCGTCGTGGGTCAGCAGAATCTGCGCGCTACGCAGGCCATGACGCGCGAAGTGACCCTCGTAGCACTGCGCCAGGCTGGTCTGGCCCACCGCGGCGGCGGCCTGCAGTTCATGCACCGCCGAGGGCCGCGCGCCCCAGCCCAGGCGCACCATGCCGGCGGCCACCGCGCCCGAGGACACCAGCACCACCTCGATGCCGCGCGCGTGCAGCGCGGCGATCTGATCGACCCAACCGCCGATGGCCGCCTCGTCGAGGCCGCGCCCGTCGTTGGTCAGCAGCGCGCTGCCGATCTTCACCACCACCCGCCGCGCGCGGGTCAGCGCCTCACGCCCGGGCGCCTGCTCGATGTTAGCCATGCTTTCCCTTAACGCCTCCATCTCATGGAGATTGCCATCCACCGAGAACTGAACGAGCGATGGCCAGACTAGGCAAGAATTGGCGCAAGGACGGAGTTTGCTATTGCAAATGAGTACCTTAAGCCAATTTTTAACGCCGTATGGCCGAGCGCAGTCAGTTCATAACCTTTAAGGGGCGTATTCGATCTCGACATCATAATCATCATCGTCGAAATCGTCGTCGTCATCGCCCTCATCGTCGCGCTTGCGCTTGTAACTGAGCCGCGCCTCGGCGCGCGCCACGGCTTCGGCCTCCATGCGCTCACGCATGGAGCGCTCATGCTCGGCGACCTGTTCGTCCTCGGTTTCGAGACGGCGTTGCTCGGTCAGCCAGCGATGCGCGGCCTGAACCAGCGCATCGGTGCCCTCGCCGCCGATCGCCGAGATACGAAATACCGGCCCGCTCCAGCCCAGTTTGGCGACGATCTCATCGCCGCGCGCCGTGCGCTCGTCTTCGGGTAGCAAGTCGAGCTTGTTGAGCACCAGCCAGCGCGGCCGCTCGGCCAGGGCCGGCGAAAACTGCTCCAATTCGTGAGCGATGGCTTGCGCCGCCGCGACCGGATCGGATTCATCGAACGGCGCCACGTCGACCACGTGCAGCAGCAATCGCGTGCGCGTCAGGTGCTTGAGAAAACGCAGGCCCAGCCCGGCGCCATCGGATGCCCCCTCGATCAGCCCCGGCACATCGGCCATCACGAAGTGTTCGTGGGTACCCAGCTTGACCACGCCGAGATTGGGCACCAGCGTGGTGAACGGGTAATTGGCGACCTTGGGCCGGGCCGCCGACACGGCGCGGATCAGCGTCGACTTGCCGGCATTGGGCATGCCCAGCAGGCCGACATCGGCCATCACCTTCATTTCCAGGCGCAAGCTGCGCCGCTCGCCTTCGGTGCCGGGAACGGTGCGCCGCGGTGCGCGATTGGTCGACGACTTGAAGTGGATGTTGCCCAGTCCGCGACGCCCGCCCTGGGCGACCAGCACCACCTGGCCGATTTCGGTCACGTCGGCGATCACCTCGAGGGTATCCTCGTCGATCACCGTGGTACCCACCGGCACCTTGACGTACAAATCGTCGCCGGCCTTGCCGCTCATCTGGCGACCCTGGCCCGGCTGGCCGTTGCGCGCCTTGTAGAAGCGCTGATACTTGAAATCGATCAAGGTGTTCAGCGCATCGTCACCGAGCAGGTACACGCAGCCGCCGTGGCCGCCGTCGCCACCGTCGGGGCCGCCCTTGGGTACGTATTTCTCGCGGCGGAAACTCAGGCAGCCGTTACCGCCATTGCCCGCTTCCACGATGATCGAGGCTTCGTCGACGAATTGCATCAGTCATTCTCCTGACGGCTTGTACCGTCATGAACCGAAAAGGCCCCGCAATGGCGGGGCCTTCTCAGTGCAACGTTCGTGATGTCTCAGGCGGAGACGACGCTCACGAACTTGCGGTTCTTCGGACCCTTGGTCTCGAACTTGACCACGCCTTCGCTGAGCGCGAACAGGGTGTGGTCCTTGCCGAGGCCGACGCCAGTGCCGGCATGAAACTTGGTGCCGCGCTGACGCACGATGATGTTGCCGGGGTTCACGACCTGACCGCCAAACAGCTTGACGCCAAGGCGTTTGGATTCGGAATCGCGACCGTTACGCGTACTACCGGCAGCCTTCTTATGAGCCATTGCAAAGTCCTCGCTCGTTCAGGGGTTGACTGCGCTCAGGCAGAAATCCCGGTGATCTTGACTTCAGTGAACCACTGACGGTGGCCCTGACGCTTCATGTGATGCTTGCGGCGACGGAACTTGATGATCGTCACCTTATCGCCACGACCGTGGGACACGATCTCGGCGGACACCTTGGCACCGTCGACCAGCGGCGCGCCGACCTTGATGTCATCGCCATCGGCAACCAGCAGCACCTGGTCGAAATCCAGGCTTTCACCGGTGGCCACTTCAAGCTTCTCGAGCTTCAGGGTCTGGCCTTCCTGGACGCGGTACTGCTTACCACCGCTCTTGATAACTGCGTACATGACGTTCTCCAGACACTCATCGGGGTGGGCTCTTCATCGGCCTGCGGCGAGTGGCGCCTCGCTCGGCAGCCATCTGACAGGGAGCAAGATGAGTTGGGGCGCGGATTATAACCGTGCTGGCGCCTGTCCACAAGTCTACACGCGCACGAACCAGACCACCCATACCTTGTCTTGACGCCCCACAGGGTGGGCCATAGCATAGCCTCAGCCCAGGCCGGCCTCGCGCGTCGAGTGTCGCGCGATCCACTCCCAAGCAGATACCGACAAATGCAGCCCAACGCATCGCCCATCCACGCGGCTGTGGCTGAGGATTTCGCCGCCGTCGACCGCACCATCCTCGCCCAACTCGGCTCACGGGTACCACTCGTCGAAAATATCGGCCACTACATCATCGACAGTGGTGGCAAGCGGCTGCGCCCACTGCTGGTATTGCTGGCGGCGCGTGCACTTGGCTACGCCGGCGACCGGCATATCACCCTGGCCACGCTGATCGAGTTCATGCATACCTCGACACTGCTGCACGACGATGTCGTCGACGAGTCGAGCATGCGCCGTGGCCGCGAGACCGCCAACGAACACTGGGGCAATGCGCCTTCGGTACTGGTCGGCGACTTTCTCTACTCACGCTCGTTTCAAATGATGGTCGAGGTCGGCTCGATGCGGGTCATGGAGATTCTTTCCGCCGCGACCTGCACCATCGCCGAAGGCGAGGTGCTGCAACTGACCAACATCGGCAATCCCGAGATCGACGAAGCCGCCTATTTCGAGACCATCCAGGGCAAGACCGCGATGCTGTTCGAGGCCGCCTCGCACAGCGGCGCGATACTCGCCGATGCCGACAAGGAACAAGCAGAAGCACTCAGGCTCTATGGCCGCTATCTCGGCCTGGCCTTCCAGCTCATCGACGATCTGCTCGATTATCAGGGCGATGCCGGCACCATGGGCAAGAACGTCGGCGACGATCTTGCCGAAGGCAAGCCCACCCTGCCGTTGATTCATGCCATGAACGTGGGCACGCCCGATCAGGCGAGACTGGTGCGCCAGGCGATACGCCAGGGCGGCCTGGAGCGGCTCGACGACGTACTGGCGATCGTCCGCGACACCGGCGGCCTCGACTACACCCAAGCGCGCGCCGAGGAAATGGCCAACCTGGCGCTGGCCCAGCTCGAGACCCTGCCGCCGAGTGAATACCGTGACAGCATGGCCCGCTTGGCGCGCCTGGCAGTGGATCGCCAGGCCTGACCGCCACCGCCTTGCGGCAGGGTTGCGCGCGGCCATGCGACGGGTATAATGCAGCACCGTTGAGGCGCAAGCCCAACCGTGTCGGAGTGTAGCTCAGCTTGGTAGAGCACTGTCTTCGGGAGGCAGGGGTCGTAGGTTCAAATCCTATCACTCCGACCAAAATTCCCGCCAAAAACCGCTGCTTACGGAATTATCCGGGTAGCGGTTTTTGCGTTTGCGACAACATTGCCACCTGTTTCACACCAGATCGCGCGGTATCTCCTCGTCCCAGCTCTTGGCAAATACCCGGTTGTCGCCTTCGTAGGCATCGAGCGTCGCGCGCAGCCGAAAGTTTTCGGCATCCGCGGTCATCAACGTGCGGGTCACGGTATGTACCTGCCAGTCGCCACGACTGAAGCTGCGCTGCCATTCGGTCCAGCCACTCAGGCTGTCGTAGTTGCCGTAGGAATAACTGTAACGCTCGACGACCCGATACGAGAGCTCCAGGTCGATGTCGTCGAGGCGATAGGTGCCGGCGTCGTTGACCACTTCGAGGGTGGTCTTGTCGTTGCCCAGGTCACGAATCACGCACCACGATTCCTGGCTCGGCTGAATCAACGTGAGCGCCAGTGGCGGTGCGCCCTGTGCCTCGTCGAAGGGACGCAGGGCGCGCTCTTCGTGCGGTTGAGGTTCGCGACAAGGCAGGATCAAGCGGCTGGCGGCAGGGTGGATAGTCACCCTGACCGGCACCGGCGCCGGCCAGGCCAGCGGCCAGTAGCTGGTCGATAGCGACAGGCGGATCGCGTGTCCGGCGGGGAATTGCTGGGCGATATGCTTGAGCTTGATGCGCACCCGATAACGTTTGCCCGGCTCCAGCGGCTGGGGAAATTCGTCACTGTCACGATGGGTCAGGTTGAGCAGTCCATAGGAGACCCGCGTTGCCTTGTCGTCCTCAGCGATGTCGCTCAGCCGCAGAGCAACCATCGCCACCGGCTGGTCGGCCTCGATATCGAGCTCGACCTCGGGCTGACCGCAAATCTCGAGCGTGTCTTCCAGGTGAGCGGTCTGGAAGATCAGCGCGCCGCCGTCTTCGTCGCGCTGATCGTGCGGCAGGTCGGGGGGCGCATTGTAGGAACACCACTTGCCGGCATACAGGCCGACAAACAGCGGCGAACGAATGCCCAGCGGCAAGGCGTCATCCGCCGCTTGTGCTGGTGAGCCCGACTCGCCGAGCAGGTCGTGGCCACTGGTCAGACGGAAGACCCGCGCCTCGATGCGCGGCGAGGGCCAGCTCGGCTCGCTGACCCAACGCCCGGGACGCTCCTCGTAGCGCGCCGAGGGCGGCACCGAATCCTGCATCCACACGCGCAGCATCGGCTCGTCCATGATCCCCGTATCTTCGCCTTTCAGCCAGTAGTCCCACCAGCGCAGCGATTCCTGCAGGAAGCCGATCGCCGGCCCCGGCACGCCGAGGTGCGGATACTTGTGCGCCCAGGGGCCGACCAGTCCCTTGCGTGGCACGTCGAGCCCGGCGAGCAGGCGAAAGACGGCGTTGCAGTAGCCATCGGCCCAGCCGCTGATGGCGTACACCGGGCAACGGATGCGCGAGAAATCCTCGCACACCGAGCCATGCTTCCAGTAATCGTCGCGACGCTGGTGGGCGAGCCAGGTCGCCAGCCACAGGCCGCTGCCTTCGAGACGCTCCTGCCACATCTCGCGCCAGCGCTCGCCGACCAGCGCGGGGTCGGGCGGGCATGTGTTGTGGTCGAACATGGTCGACGCCCACGACAGGTTGTCGCCGAGCAGGCAGCCACCCATGTGGTGTACGTCGTCGGCGTAGCGGTCGTCGGTGGAGCACAACGTGATCACCGCCTTCAGCTCGGGCGGCTGCAGCGCGGCGATCTGCAGGCCATTGAAGCCGCCCCAGGAGATGCCGATCATACCGACGTCGCCGCTGCACCAGGGCTGGCGGCCCAGCCAACTGAGGATCTCGACGCCATCGTCCAGCTCCTGTTGCAGGTATTCGTCGGTCAGCACGCCATCCGATTCGCCGCTGCCACGGATGTCCACGCGCACCCCGGCGTAGCCGTGTCCGGCCCAATAGGGATGAGTCTGGGCATCGCGGATGGCGGTTAAATCGCGCTTGCGGTAAGGCAGGTATTCGAGAATCGCCGGCACCGGGTGATGCTCGGCATCGACGGGCCGCCAGATGCGCACCGCCAGCCGGCAGCCATCGGCCAGGGTGATCCAGGTTTCCTCTTCTTGAACCTGACGCAAAAAGTCGCTGACGGCGCGCATAGGCAGGGCTCCCTTCGCGGGTGTCAGTTGCTGGACGAAGTGGCTCGGCGACCGCTCAACCGACGATGTCTTCGAACTCGAAAATCAGTCGCTCGGCGAGGCGCGCGTAGTTGTATTCCAACGCGTCGTCGTTATCCGCGCCCATCCAGATATAGGCTAGCGCAAAACTGTAGCTATCCTGCTCGGGCAGCGACGAAAGACGCATGCCGACCGAAACCTGCAAGGCGATCAACGTGCCGGGGAACTCTTGCTCGAGCGCTTCGATCTCCTGTGCGCTCGGCACCCGGCTGACCGTGGCATCGACGAAGAACACCCGATAGAAGAATTTGCCCGCCACCGCGAATGCGCCCTGGCGCGAGGGCATGTCCGGCGGCTGGCCCAATGCCAGGTCGACGGTGACCTGCTGGTGGCTGACGCCATCGACTTTCTCGAACAGGTCGCAATGCGACTGCGAGATACGCGTGTTGATCTCCAGCAACCAGATACGATTTTGCACCTCGTCCCAGAAATACTCGATATTGAAGGCAGCGTTGTCGTAGCCGATATGCGCCATGACGGTGGCACTCAACTCGCGCATCTTGTCCTGGATACGACCCGGCAGGCGCGACGGGTAGCGGTAATAGAAGAAGCTCAACACCTGCGGGTAGCGAATCGAATCGACGATGCCGTAGGGCACTACCTGACCTTGGAAGACATACCCCTCGACCGTGCACTGCCAGCCACCGATGATCTCCTCGGCCATGCAGTGGCCACCATCCACCGCGCGCACGCTATCGGGCAGTTGGGCCTGGTCGAGCACGAAATTGAAGGGCTCGGAGATCAGCCCGATGTCCTCGCGCAGGCGCGTCACCGCAGCGCTGAAATCCTCGGGGCTGTCGATGCGAAAGCCCAATCGCGAGCCCGACGACTTGATCGGCTTGACGAAAAATGGGAAGTACAGCCCCGCCTCGCCGATACGCGACAGCGCGTCGTCATCGAAGGGATCGAATGCAGTGAAACGAGGAATGTAGTTGCCGATCACCTCGCGCTGGGTCAGCCGGCTCCAATACTTGTGCTCGCACTTGAGCAGGCTCTCGAGGCTGGTGGTGCGCGTGGCGAAGCGGTTGCAGAGCAGCGGGAGCATGGTCGAGACGGGAAAGTCCATATAGCCGACGATGGCGTCGATGCTTCCGGTGAAGTCGCGTAACTCGGCCTCGGCTCGATCCAGCATGTCCTCGATGGGAAATACCTCGGTGTCGTAGACCGCCTCCGGCTCGATGACTCCGTGAAAGCGATAGTGCCGAGCACCGCGCAGGCTCTCGAGGCGTTCCCGATTGAACGCATTGAGTCCAACCACGAAGATGTTGCGATGGCTCACGACTGCCTCCCTGGCACGCTCCCAACGGATGGGAGCGATACACCGCTATGCCGATTCTCGAAGCATAGTCGCTTCCAGGCTCCGCGCAGCGGTTAATAAACAGGGCATTCATCGCGGCTTGATAGGCAAAGCTTATCGATGCGGTGGAGAAGTTTTAACGGCAAACCGGGCCCGGCTGGGCCACGCTTGACCCTGCCCCATCGGGGCAGGAGGCTTCCATGCAACGTCTATCGCTCGACAAGGCGGTCATGCGGGTTCGCGATCTCGTCGCCATGCAGGCATTTTGCAGCGAGGTCGTGGGTCTGCCGCTATTGCTGAGTTCCACGCGCTCGGCCACCTTCGAGTTGGGCAGCGATGCCCGCGGCCATACCCAGGTCTTGATGCTGATCGTCGGCGATGGCGTCGATGCGCCGCAGCGTTTGACGCTGGAAACCAGCGACGACGACTTCCCGGCGGTTTGCCGCCGGCTACACCGGCACGGCGCCAGACTCTTCGAGAGCGAGAACAGTAGCGCCCCGGGCTGTGCCTGGCGGGTTCTGAGCTGCCAGGCGCCGGAGGGCCATCAGCTCAACGTGGTCAGCATCGACCCCAGGCGTTGCGCGCCGACCGCTCTCGGCCCCGCACGCAGGCAATAGCCGACTTCACTCCCGGGTTTTTGCTCATGTGTCGCGGCGCGCCCGCTCCTGTGCCGCCTTGCGCTGCTGGTTGCGTCGGTAACGGCGCAGCAACGCGACCCACAGCGCGCTACCCAACATCACTGCCAGCGTCACACCCTGCCACGGCCGGGCGGCGTCATTCATCAGGGTTTCCAGGGTGATGATCGCCATGAAACCCGCGGCCTGGCTGGCGATGGCCAGGGCTCGCAGGGTATCGAAGGATTTGGCCATGCGCGGGACTCCGGCGGCGGCGCGTGACAACGCGTGGATGACAGTGCCCGGTTGGGACAGTAGGCTAGGCGCATTGTATCCCGGCCGCCTGGATCGTACGAAGAGTTGTACGCAGGCCGGGCCCACCCTGCACAGCGGAAACCTCGTCACGACATGGATGCCATCGCCCTCGGTCCAATGCTGATCAGCCTGCCTCGCCTGTATGCCTTCGCTGCCGCTCTCGCCCTGCTCGCGACCGGCATGCTGGCGTTGCGCCTGCCCGCCGCGCGTCGCGTGCGCTGGTTCAATGGCGTGCTGCTGACGTGGCTGATCGGCGCACGGCTAGGCCACGTATTGATGCACCTCGACGGCTATCTCGTCGCGCCGCTGGATATCATCAAGCTCTGGCAGCCCGGCTACAGCGCCATTTGGGGGCTACTGGCCGCCGGCGCATGGACCGCCTGGACGCTGCGCAAGCATCTCGTCAAGCTGGTCGTCGGCCAGGGCCTGCTGGTCGGCAGTTTCGCATTGTGGCTGGGGCTGGTTGCCTGGAACCCACTGGGCAGCGCTGTCGCGCTGCGCGAGCTGCCCGACCTGACCCTCGAGAATATAGACGGTCAGAGCGTCAACCTGGGCGAGTTGCGCGGCGAAACCGTGGTGCTCAACCTGTGGGCCACCTGGTGCCCGCCCTGCCTGCGCGAGATGCCGCTGCTCGCCGAGGCCGACGAACGCGATGACGTTACCGTGGTCGTCGCCAACCAGGGTGAGAGCCTGCTAGCGGTCACCCGCTATCTCGATGCGCAAGGCCTCGACTTCAGCCACGCGCTGCTCGACCCTGAACAACGCCTGATGGTGATGACCGAATCCCCCGGCCTGCCCACCTCGCTGCTGTTCGACGCCCAGGGCCAACTCGTCGAACGCCACATCGGCGAATTGTCGCGCACCCAGCTCGAGTCCTGGCTGAGCGATCGCTAGCAAAGCCCTTGAGCGACACGCGGTTTTCCGGCAACTTTCCTGTAACTTTCTTGTACAATATGCGCCCCATCGATACCCGTGCCGGCATGGTCGATCATGACGGACGCGAGCTTTGTTTTCCGATATCCGAGGCAGCATGAGCGAATTTATCCCCGGCCAACGCTGGATCAGTGACGGTGAGGCCGAATTGGGCCTGGGCACCATCTTGAACGTCGATTTTCGCAGCGTCACCGTGCTCTTCGCGGCCAGTCAGGAAACCCGCACCTACAGTGCGCGCCAGGCCCCGCTGACACGCGTGGCCTTTGGCAACGGCGACCGTATCGACGCCGCCGAAGGCTGGCAACTGAACGTCGATGACACCAAGGAAATCGACGGCCTGATCGTCTACATCGGCGAGACCGACAGCGGCGAAACGCGCGAGCTCTCCGAAGCCCAGATCGCCGATAGCATGCAGTTCAACCAGGCGCGCGATCGCCTGCTCACCGGCCAGGTCGACCGCAACGACTGGTTCGACCTGCGTTTTCGCACCCTGCATCACCACCATCGCATCGAGCAGAATCCGGCGCTCGGCCTGGCCGGTCCCAAGATCGACCTGATCCCGCATCAGCTGTACATCGCCGACGAAGTCGCCCGGCGCCATGCCCCGCGCGTACTGCTGGCCGACGAGGTGGGGCTGGGCAAGACCATCGAGGCCGGGCTGATCCTGCATCGCCTGCTGCTCAGCGGGCGCGCCGAACGCGCGCTGATTCTGGTTCCAGACAGCCTCACGCACCAGTGGCTGGTCGAACTGCTGCGTCGCTTCGCCCTGGAGGTGACGCTGCTCGACGAGCAGCAGAGCCAGGCTCACGGCGACGCCAACCCCTTCGAGGCCGGCCAGTTGATTCTCGCCAGCCAGCAGTGGCTGTTCGCCAACCCACAGCGCCAGGCCCAGGCCGAAGCCTGCGCCTGGGATTTGCTGATCGTCGACGAGGCTCACCATCTCGACTGGTCGCCGAACGCCAGCGGCCCCGGTTACGCCTGTGTCGAACGCCTCGCCGATATCGCCACGGGGCTGCTGCTGCTCACCGCCACGCCGGAGCAAATGGGCATCGAGAGTCACTTCGCCCGGCTGCGCCTGCTCGATCCCGACCGCTATCACGACCTGGCGCGCTTTCGCGCCGAGGAAGCCGGCTATGTTCAGGTCGCCGCCGCCATCGACGCGCTGGAACGGCTGCCCGGCGACGACCCGGCCATCGCGATCGTCAGCGCGGTGATCGATGACGCCGATAGCCAGGCGCTGCTCGATACCCTGGCCGACCCGGAGTCCGACGAGGCCCAGCACGCCGACGCGCGCCGCCAGTTGCGCGAGCAATTGCTCGATCGCCATGGCACCGGCCGGGTGATGTTTCGCAACAGCCGCCGGCATGTCGGCGGCTTTCCCGAGCGCCGGCTGCATGTCACGCGTCTCGAGCTGCCCTCGGCCTATCGCCGCGTGCTGCACAAGGCCGAGCACAACGAAGATGCCCTCGATGAACTGTTGATCGAGACCCGTCTCGAGCATCCCGATGTACTGCTCTACCTCGACGCTACCTACCGCGCGCTGCACGATGATCCGCTTAATGTCGAACCCTGGTGGCAGATCGATCCGCGCGTCACCTGGCTGCTCGAGCGGCTCACCGAGATCGGTCGCGACAAGCTGCTGGTGATCGCCCACGACCGCGAAACCGCCACCGATCTCAGCGAGGCACTGCGCGTGCTGGGTGGCCTGCATGCACCGGTGTTCCACGAGGGCCTGTCGCTGGTCGAACGCGACCGCGCCGCGGCGGCCTTCGCCGACGAGGAAGATGGCAGCCAGGTCATGGTGTGCTCGGAAATCGGCTCGGAGGGGCGCAACTTCCAGTTTTGCCGCCATCTGGTGATGTTCGATCTACCCCAGCATCCCGACCAGCTCGAACAGCGCATCGGCCGTCTCGACCGGATCGGCCAACGCCATGCCATCGAAATTCATGTGCCGGTGTTCGCCGGCAGTCCCGGCGAGCGCTTGTTACGCTGGTATCGCGAAGGCATGGACGCCTTCAGCGCGCCGCACGGCGTGGGCAGCGACCTGTATGATGTCTTCGGCGACGAGCTGGCCGAGGCCCTGCTCGACGACGCACGGCTCGATGAAATCATCAGTGAGACCCGCGTGCTGTTCGAGACGCGCATAGCCGAGCACGACGCCGGGCGCAATCGCCTGCTCGAACTCAATGCCTGTCGTCATGAGCGCGCCGACGCCGTTATCGCGGCGATTCGCCAGCTCGACGACGACCAGGCGCTGCCGCGTTATCTCGATCAGGCGCTGGATATCTTCGGTGTCGATAGCCACGAGCTGGGCGGCGAATTGCTTCACCTGCGCGCCGGGCCGCACATGCTCGATGGCCTGCCCGGACTCGCCAAGGGCGAGGAAGGCTTCACCGCCACGGCGTCACGCAGCCATGCGCTGGCCCGCGACGATGTCCAGCATCTGTCCTGGGAGCATCCGCTGATCCGCGAGATGATGGGGCGCATCCTCGACGGCGCGATGGGCAACACCGCGCTGGCGCTGCTCAATCATCCGGCGATTCCCGCCGGGCGGCTGATGGCCGAGCTGGTGTTTCGCACCCATTGCCCGGCGCCGACGCGGCTGCACGTCAACCGTTTCCTGCCGCCCACGGCGATCCGCGTCCTGCTCGATGAATCCGGCGCCAACCTCTCGGCCAAGGTCTCGTTCACCGGGCTTGCCAAGAATCTCAAGCGGGTCAAGAAGGCGGTAGCGCGGGATCTGATCAAGTCGCGCCACGACCAGCTACGCGAGCTACTGAGCCAGGGCGAAAGCGAGGCCGAGCGCGAACTGCCGACGATCATCGAGACCGCCCAGCAACGCATGCGCGACGAACTCGATGGCGAACTGACCCGCCTGCAAGCGCTGGCCGAGCACAACCCGGCGGTACGCGACGACGAGATCCAGGCGCTGCGCGACGAACGCCATGCGCTCGACATGGCGATCGACGGCACCCGGCTGCGTCTCGATGCCGTGCGGGTCATCGTCACCGTCGACGACGATACACGTCGTTAGGCGCGGCTGCGGGCGCCTGTAAAGAGCGGCGCGGCTGCGAGTGCCTGTAAAGAGCGGCGCCTATAAATAGTCATCGGCCAAGGATGACCGTGAGCGCCTCGTCCAGTGTCGGATAATTGAAGGTAAAACCGGCCCCTTCGAGCCGCCGTGGGCGCATGTCGGCGCCGGTCAGCAGCAGCCGCGACATCTCGCCCAGCGCCAGCTTGAGAACGGGCGCCGGCATCGGCAGCATTGCCGGGCGATTGAGGTGCTGCGCCAGGGCGCGCGAAAACTCGGCGTTGGTCACCGGCTGTGGCGCCGAGGCATTGAAAGGCCCATCGAGCGATTCGCGCTCGAGCAAAAACTCGATAATGCGCACCAAGTCCTCGCGATGAATCCACGGCATGAACTGGCGGCCGTCACCGATGCGCCCACCCAACCCCAGCTTGAACGGCGGCAGCATCTTTTGCAGCGCGCCGCCGTCGGCATCCAGCACCAATCCGGTGCGGATCAGCGCCACGCGCATCCCGCTATGTTCCGCTTCACGCGCCGCGGCCTCCCACTGCGCGCACAGGCGATGCGCGAACTCATCATTGGGCGGCGTCTGTTCATCGACCTCATTCTGGCCTTGATCACCGTAGTAGCCCATCGCCGAACCGGAGATCACCACCCCCGGCGGGGTCGGCATTCGCTGGCAGAGTGTCACCAGTTCACTCGTCATCGTCAGGCGCGATTCGACCAGGCGCGTTTTCTGTGCCTTGCCCCAACGCTTGCCGGCAATCGGCTCGCCGGCCAGGTTGACGATAGCCTCGGGCGATTCATCGCTGAAATCGAGTACCCGGGCGCGAATATCGCTGCCTGCGGGTAAGTGTTGGCGAGCTTTGTCCGGGGTGCGTGAAACGACCAGCAATCGATGGCCATCGCGATGCAAGCGCTGGCACAGCAAGCGCCCCACGAAGCCGCTACCGCCGGTGATGAGGATGCGCATTGTGAGCCCTCCCCTAGCATTGCCAATGAGTTATACAGCGGTTATACGCTTCTGATAGTCTAGCGACTATGGCTATCCGCTGCCTGCCAATGTCAACCGTCGGAACGCCAGACCGGAGGATCACCGATCATGCAGCATGCCTTGATTCTGCTCGCCCATGGCTCGCGCGATCGCCGTTGGCGAGCGCCTTTCGACGATCTGGCCGCGGCGCTTGCCGAGCGGCTGGAAACACCGCTGCGCATGGCTTACATGGAGCTTTGCGAACCGTCCCTGGCAAGCGTCGCCGCCGAGCTTGAAGCCGCCGGCTACCGCCGGGCCGATATTCTGCCGCTGTTTTTCGCCGCCGGCCGGCATCTGCGCGAGGACGTTCCCGCTCAGATCGAAACATTGCGCGGCGTGCACCCGACGCTCGATCTCGAGCTGCTGGCCCCCGTCGGTGAGCACCCGGCTTTCGCCGATGCGCTGGCTGGCATCATCGCAGGGCGAGCGGCGCCCGAGCCCCGGCACGGTCGGCAGGGGGCGTGAGGGGCATGCGTGACAAGGCAATGAACCCAGCCGACGCACCGCTTTATCCGATCCGCGAGGTATCGCGGCTGACCGGTGTCAATGCCGTGACATTGCGCGCCTGGGAACGTCGCTATGGATTGATCCAACCGCGGCGCACGCCCAAGGGGCATCGTCTTTATGCGCGCGACGATATCGAGCGTATCGAGCGCATACTTCAATGGCTCGGTCGCGGCGTCTCGGTCAGTCAGGTGGGCGATCTTCTCGAACAACCGGAGAACGACGACGCCACCACCGATGGCGATTGGCCCGGCCAGCGCCAGCAGTTGATCGCCGCCATACAGGCCCTCGATCTGGCCCGACTGGAAAGTCTTTACAACCAGAGCCTGGCGCTCTACCCGATCGATGTGTGCCTGGATGAGCTTTGGCAACCGGTCATCACCCAACTCGACGAGCACTGGCGCTGTCATCCCGGCGACGTGTTGCAACGCCATGCGCTCGAGGCGTTTTTGCGCACTCGCATCGGCACGCGCCTGTACCATGCCAACCTCGTCGCACGCGGTCCGCAACTGCTGCTGGCGCCGCTGCCCGACAGTGGCGGCCCGCTTTGGCCACTGCTATTCGCCCTGGCGGCCTCGCACGCGGGCTATCGAGTGCAAATGATGGATAGTCCCCTGTCGCATGCCGAGCTAGCGCTAGCCGTCGAGCGCCTGGGACTCGACGCCGTGGTGCTGATCGGCGACCGGGCCGAGCGCGGCGCACCGACGCAGCGCCAACTCCCCCGGCTGGCCGAGCAACTATCGGTACCGCTGTGCCTGGTCGGCGTAGCGGCAGGCAGGCCTGCCAGCGAGCTCGAAACCGGCAGCGTGACGCTGCTGGGAGACGAACCGTTGCCGGCGGCGACACGCCTGCGCTCGCTGTTGCTCTGCTGATAGCGAATCCATTGCGATGAAAGGGACGCGCGAATGGCCCGGCAACTGATGTGGTTTCGCAGTGACCTGCGCACCCTGGATAACTCGGCGCTCGCCGCGGCCGCCCGGCGTGGCCCGGTGATCGCGGTATTCCTGCGTAGCGTGGCGCAGTGGAGCTCGCACGATCATGGCGCCAACAAGATCGATTTCTGGCAGCGTGGTGTCGAAGCACTACGCGACGAGCTGGCCGGCCTCAACATTGCCTTGCTGCATCGCGATATCGACACCTTTGACGCGGCGCCGCGAGCGCTGATCGAACTCGCCCGCGAGCATGACATCGCGGCGCTGCATTTCAATCGCGAATATCCGCTCAACGAATGGCGCCGCGATGCAGCGGTATGCGACGCCTTCCAGCGCGCCGAGATAGCGGTGCATGCCCATACCGACGCCGTGGCTTTCGCACCGGGCGAGCTCATGACCGGCCAGGGCGACTACTACAAGGTGTTCACGCCTTTCGCCAAGGCCTGGCATCGTCAAGTGGACGCCGGGCGTCTGACGCTGCGCAAGTCGCCGACGCCACAGGCACGCCTGCCGATCGACAGCGATCCCTTGCCGGCCTTGCCCAGGCTCGACGATGCCCCGGTCGTCGACGCGAGCTCATGGCCCGCGGGGCAGGACGCCGCCGCCGACCGCCTGGAGCGCTTCCTGCGCTATCGCGCCCGGCATTATCGGCAACAGCGCGATTTCCCGGCGATCCGTGGCACCAGCGAGCTATCGCCCTATCTGGCGCTGGGCATGATCTCGCACCGCCAGTGCCTACAGGCGGTGATGAGCGAGAACGACGGCCACCTCGCCGATGGCGATGCCGGGCTCACCACCTGGGTCAACGAGCTGGTCTGGCGCGAGTTCTATCAGCACATCGCCTTCGGTTTCCCCGAGGTGTGTCGCCACCGGCCCTTTCAACAAGCGACCGAGAAGCTCGCCTGGCGCGACGACGAGGCCGGCTTCAGCGCCTGGTGCGAAGGCCGTACCGGCTATCCGATCGTCGACGCCGCCATGCGTCAGTTGGTGCGGACCGGCTGGATGCACAACCGGCTGCGCATGGCGACCGCGATGTTCCTGAGCAAGCACCTGCTGATCGACTGGCGACGCGGCGAGGCGTTTTTCATGCGCCACCTGATAGACGGCGAGTTCGCATCCAACAATGGCGGCTGGCAGTGGGCGGCATCCACCGGTACCGACGCCGCGCCCTACTTTCGTATCTTCAATCCCACCACCCAGTCACAACGCTTCGACCCCGAGGGCGAGTTTCTCGCCGAATTCGTGCCGGAGTTGTCGGCACTGCCCGTCAAGGCGCGTCATGCGCCCCCCCACGACCGGCTCGAAAAGCTCGCCTATCCACCGCCCATCGTCGACCACAAGGCCGCCAGGCAGCGTGCGCTGGATGCCTTCAAGGCATTGAAAAGCTAGCCACCGGCCATTCCCGAGGAGCCAACGGCATGACCCAGGACCCTGCACTGGAGACGTTCTGCGCCTTCTACAATAAACTCGACAAATCCTCTACAAAGCGTTTGCCGGAAGTCTACACTGACGACGTGCGCTTCGCCGATCCGCTGCACCGTGTCGAGGGTATCGACGCGCTGATCGCCTACTTCGATGCGCTCTACGCCAACCTCGACGACTGCCATTTCGACTTCGGCGAGCGTCAGCGTCAAGGCGATCTGGCCTTCGTCACCTGGACCCTGCACCTGGTGCATCCAAAGCTGGCCGGCAGTCGTAAAGTATCGGTAACGGGTTGTTCTCGCCTGCGCTTTCGCGATGACAGAGTCTGCGATCACCGCGATTACTTCGATGCCGGCGCACTGCTCTACGAGCAGATTCCCATCCTGGGTAGCGTCATTCGCGGGCTCAAGAAACGATTCGTCAAGTAAGCCTATTTCAACATCAGGGGCATGCATGGCAGTACTCACGGGCAAGCAGCGTATCTGGCTGACCGGGGCAACCTCGGGCATCGGCCTGGCGTTGGCCCGGCGCCTACTGGCCGAAGGGCATCGCGTGGCGCTCAGCGCGCGCCGCCGCGAGGCCCTGGCGGAGCTCGCCGAGGGTCACGACAGCGCCCTGGTGGCACCGCTCGATCTCACCGACCGCGAATCGGTACGCGACGCGGGGCGGCAAATCGACGTGGCATTCGGCGGCCTCGACCTGGTCATCCACAACGCCGGCACCTGCGAATACCTGGACGCCCGCCATTTCGATGTCGATCTGGTCGAGCGCGTTTTCGCCGCCAATTTCCACGGTGCCCTGCACGTAGTCGACGCCGCGCTGCCGCTGTTGCGCAAGGCACGCGACAACGACGGCAGCCGGCCCTTGCTGGCGGCGGTTTCCAGCGCCTCGGCCTATCTCCCCCTGCCACGGGCCGAGGCCTATGGCGCCTCCAAGGCCGCGTTGAGTCATTTCCTCGAATCGCTGCGCCTCGACCTGGCCGGTGAGCGCATCGACGTCAGCGTGATTCACCCCGGTTTCGTCAAGACACCGCTGACCGAGCGCAACGATTTCCCGATGCCCATGCGCGTCGGTGCCGACGTCGCCGCCGAGGCGATTCTCAAGGGCCTGGAGAAACGCACGCTGGATATCCATTTCCCCAAGCGCTTTACCTCGATCGTCAAGCTGCTCGGCATTCTGCCGCCGACGCTACGCCGACGCATCGGTCTGGCCATGACCCGCGACACCACCAACGAAAACCAGAAGGGCACGCTGTGATCGAGTCTCGTCAGCAGCGCATCGCGGTAATCGGCAGCGGCATCAGCGGCATGGCGGCGGGCTACATGCTGTCGCAACATCACGCCGTCTCGCTGTTCGAGGCCGGCGAGCGACTCGGGGGACACACCGCGACCGTCGATGTCTCGTTCGCCGAACGCAACTACGCCATCGATACCGGCTTCATCGTCTTCAATGACTGGACCTATCCGCACTTCCAGCGGCTGCTGGCACGCCTCGGCATCGCCGTGCAACCCACCGAGATGAGCTTCTCGGTACACGAAACCGCGCGTGACTTCGAGTACAACGGCCATACCCTGGCGACGCTCTTCGCCCAGCGCAGCAACCTGCTGCGGCCACGCTTCTACCGCCTGCTCGCCGACATCCTGCGCTTCAATCGTAGTGCCCAAGGCGACCTCGACAGTGGCCGCTTCGGTCCGACCACGACGCTGGGCGACTATCTCGAGCATGGGCGCTACGGCGAGGATTTTCGCCAACGCTACCTGCTGCCGATGGGCGCGGCCATCTGGTCGGCGAGCAGTGCGGATCTGGCGCGCTTCCCATTGCGGTTCTTCGTGCGTTTCTTCCATAACCACGGCCTGCTGTCCGTCGACCAGCGCCCCCAGTGGTACACCCTGCGCGGTGGTTCACGGCGCTACATCCCGGCGTTGACCGCGCCGTATGCCGAGCGCATTCACCTCAACTGCCCGGTTCGCCGCATCCGTCGCGACGCGAGCGGCGTCACGCTGCACTCGCCGCGCGGTGAGGAGCGCTTCGACCAGGTGGTGCTGGCCTGTCACGCCGACCAGGCATTGGCGCTACTCGCCGATGCCAGCCCCGCCGAGCGTGAAATCCTCGCCGCACTGCCCTATCGGGACAACGAGGTGGTGCTGCATACCGATACCCGGCTACTGCCGCGCCGCCGCCGCGCCTGGGCAAGCTGGAACTACCGTCTCGACGGTCGCAGCGCCGACGCGCGGGCCTCGGTCACCTACAACATGAATATCCTCCAGCGCATCGAGGCCCCACGGACCTTCTGCGTGACGCTCAACGACAGCGATGCCATCGACCCGGCCCAGGTGCTGGGCCGCTATCGCTATGCGCACCCGCGCTTCACCCTCGATGGCCAGGCGGCGCAGGCACGCCACGCCGAGATATCCGGATCCGGGCGACGCACCCACTACTGCGGCGCTTACTGGCGCAATGGCTTCCATGAGGATGGCGTGTGGAGTGCGCTGCGCGTGGCCACGGCATTGGGTTGTGAAGAACGCGCAGCCATACGACCGGACGACCGAGGGCCAGGCAGCGACACGGCGCTACGCGCCGCGGCGCAACCACACGTTACGGAGTCGGCGTCATGATCGCCGCACCGCATAGCCGCATCTATCGCGGCACGCTGCGCCATCGGCGTTTCCTGCCGCGCCGGCATGCCTTCACTTACCGGCTGTGGATGGCCTGGCTGGATCTCGACGAGCTGCCCGCGCTGTTCGATGGCGTGCCCGGCTTCAGTGCACGCCGGCCGGCGCTGGCGCGCTTTCGTCGCGAGGATTACCTGGCGCCGCATGAGCTGCCGCTCAAGACTGCCGTACGCGAACGCCTGCGCCACGAACTCGGCGATGCACTCGCCGCGCGCGCCGATGGGCCGGTTCGCATGCTGACGCAACTGCGCCTGTGCGGCCTGGCCTTCAACCCGCTCACGTTCTACTACGCCTATGACGCCAACGGGCGCCTGCAAGCGGTGCTCGGCGAGGTCAGCAACACGCCGTGGGGCGAACGCCAATGCTATGCCAGCAGCGTCGATACCCAGCGCCACAGTCACAGTGCGGCTTTCGACAAGGCCATGCACGTCTCGCCCTTCAATCCCATGGACATGACCTATCGCTGGCGCTTCAACACGCCGGGCGAGCGCTTGTATCTGCATATGGAAAACTGGAAGGATGCACAGCGCCATTTCGACGCCACGCTGGTGCTTTCGCCGCGTCCGGCGACCCGGCGCGTCTTGCTCGCGACCCTGGCGCGCCAGCCCTGGATGAGCCTGAAGACCATCGCCGCCATACATTTCGAGGCACTGCGCCTGTGGCGCAAACGGGTACCGGTTTACGATCATACCCAGCGAGAGGAGACACCGTCGTGACGACACTTCGCTCTGCCACCTCCCGCGAGCAGCCCACCCTTGACGATCGCCTGATCCGCCTGCTGAAGCCGCGCCTGCTCGCCCAGCTCGATCGCCTGCGCGGCGGCACCATCACACTGATCGAGGGCGATCGGCGCCACCGCCTGGGCCAGGGCGGCACGCTTCAGGCCACCGTCACCCTGCATAGCGAGCGTGCCTGGCGACGGCTGGCGCTGGGCGGCACGGTAGGCGCCGCCGAGGCTTACATCGACGGCGACTGGGAAGCCGACGACCTGGTCGCGTTGACCCGGCTGTTCGCCGCCAACATGGAGCAGGTCAACGGCGAGGTCGAAAACGGCAGCGCGCGCTTCGCACGCTGGCTACTGACCGCGCTGTATACCCTGCAGCGCAACACCCGGCGCGGTTCGAAGCGTAATGTCGGCGCGCATTACGATATCGGCAACGAGCTGTTCGCCACCTTCCTCGATCGCGACCACTGGATGTATTCCAGCGCCGTGTTCCCGCGTGCCGACGCCAGTCTCGAGGAAGCCTCGACCTACAAGCTCGATCGCCTGCTCGACAAGCTCGATGTCGGCCCCGGCAACCACCTGCTGGAAATCGGCACCGGCTGGGGCGGCCTGGCGATCCACGCCGCGAAGACCCGTGGCTGCAGGGTCACCACCACCACCATTTCCAGCGAACAATATGCGCATACCGCCAAGCGCATCGAGGAAGAGGGACTCGGCGAGCGTATCACGCTGCTCAATCAGGATTATCGCGAGTTGACCGGGCAATATGACCGGCTGGTCTCGGTGGAAATGGTCGAGGCCGTGGGCCATCAATACCTCGAGACGTATCTGGCGACGCTGGATCGCCTGCTGAGCGATGACGGCCTGGCCATCCTCCAGGCGATTACCATCCGCGATCAGCGCTTCGAGGCCGCCAAGCGCGAAATGGACTTCATCAAGCGCTACATCTTCCCCGGCGGTTTCCTACCCTCGCATAGCGCCATCCTGACCGGACTGGCCCGACGCACCTCGCTGAACATGCTGGATCTCGACGAGATCGGCCTGCATTACGCCCGTACCCTGCGCGAGTGGCGCTCACGCTTCGAAGCCAGTCTCGACCGCGTGCGCCGGCTGGGTTACGACGAGCGCTTCATCCGCATGTGGCGCTATTACCTGTGCTACTGCGAGGGAGGCTTTCTCGAACGCTCGATCGGCACCTGTCACCTGTTGCTCGCCAAGCCCGGTGCTCGGCGCGCACCGCTGACCGGCGCGGTGTAGGGGGCAATGCACCGCACACTGTTCAATCTGGCGGCGTTCCAGCTCGGCTGGTTCGCCTGCGTACTGGGCGGCTCGCTGATCGGTGGCTCGATGGTAGGGCTGATTATCGTCGCGCACCTGGCCGGGCTGGCCCGGCCCGGTGAGTGGCGCTGGCTGGCGGGCTTCGCGGCACTCGGCCTGATGGTCGATGGTGGCCTGGCCCTGGTCGGCGGCTTCACCTTCGTCGAACCGAGTCGATTGCCACTGCCGCTGTGGCTATGGGCGCTATGGCCATTGTTCGCCACGCTACTCAAGCACTCGCTGGATTGGCTCTGGTGCCATCGCTGGCTGGCCATGCTCGGCGGGGCGATCGGCGGGCCGCTGTCGTACTTGGGTGGCGCGCAGTTGGCGGGCGTCGAACTGGCGCCCTGGCTGCTGCCGATGGAAGCGCTGATCTGGGCGTTGCTTTGCCTGTGGCTCAGCCTGCGCCTGGGTGGTACTGGGGCTGCTGCTGGGCTGGCTCGGCATGATTGAGATAACGCGCTTCGATATCGCGCGCCGGAGCAGGGCGCGCGAACAGATAGCCTTGCGCCAGCGGGCAGCCATGCTGGCGCAGAAAATCGCGCTGCGCCGGCGTCTCCACGCCCTCGGCGATGACCTCGAGATTGAGACCATGGGCCATCGCCAGCACCGCCGCGACGATCGCCGCATCGGCCCGGTCATCGGGCAGCGCACGGATAAAGGCCCGATCGAGCTTGAGCTTGTCCACCGGCAGGCGCTTGAGATAGGCCAACGACGAGTAGCCGGTACCGAAATCATCGATGGCGATCTGATGGCCCTGGCGGCGCAGTGCTTCGAGGCGCGGAGAAATATCCCCCGCGCGCTCATCGAGCAGCACCGACTCGGTCAACTCCAGTCCCACTTGCTGGGCGGGTATCCGGTGCTGCGCCAGCGCTGCGGCGAGGCACGATTCGAGGTCGCCCTGGATCAATTGCAGCGCGGAGATGTTCACCCATACCGGCACGCTCGGCATGCCGTTGGCGCGCCAGCTCGCCAGTTGGGAGACCGCCTGTTCGATCACCCAACCGCCGAGCGCGACCATCATGCCATGGCGCTCGGCGAGTGGGATGAAGTCGTTGGGCGCTATCGGGCCAAGCTCCGGATGCCGCCAACGCAGCAACGCCTCCATGCCGACCAGCGCATTGTCGGCCAGACGGTGCTGGGTCTGGTAATGCAATTCCAGTTGCCCACCCTGGGCCAGCGCGCGGCGCAGTTCGTTGACCAGCGCCAGTTGACGGTCGCCGTCGACTTCCAGCGAGGGCCGAAAGCGCCGATCGTGGTTGCGACCATGACGCTTGGCGCTGTACAGCGCCGATTCCAGGCGCTGGAGCAGCACGCCGGGGTCCTTACCGTCCTCCGGCGCGCGGCAACTGCCGATGGTCAGCCCCAGGCGCAGCGAGCTGCCGTTGAGTTCGAACGGCTCGCACATATGCTCGCGCAGGCCCGAGACCCAGCGCTGGTGATCGTCGAAGGTGGTGGTGCGAATGACCATGAACTCGTCGCCGCCCAGGCGCCCGACCACGCCACCGGCGACGAACGCCGCCAGGCGCTGGCCGAAGCGCGCCAACAAGCGGTCGCCGCTGTCGACGCCCAGCGCATCGTTGACCGACTTGAAGCCGTCGATATCGATCAGCGCCAGATCCAGGCCCTCGCCAGCGCGCAGGTGATGCAGCCGCGAGACCAGCAGATCGTGCAGGCGGCGCCGGTTGGGCAGCCCGGTCAGCGGGTCCTCGAAGCCGATGCGACGCAGATCCTGCTCGCGGGCCTTATGCCGAGAGATATCGGTGAACAGGCCGATGTAGTGGCTGACGCGCCCCTTGCGATCGGTGCAGGCCCGGACGCGCAACCACTCGGGATACTGATCGCCATGCTTGCGCTGATTCCATATTTCGCCTTCCCAGCGACCCGTGGCGTTAAGCGTCTGCCAGTAGCGTTCGTAGAAGGCGCTATCGTGACGCCCGGTGGAAAATGTCGAGGGATCGAGGCCAAACACTTCTTCGTGGGTATAGCCGGTGATTTGCGTGAAAGCGGGGTTGACGCTGACGATGCGATTGCGACTATCGGCAATCATCACGCCATCCTCGGAGAGCTTGAGGGCCTCTTCACTGAGCTGGCGGCGACGATGTTCGCGGCGAATCTGGCGCCAGCCATCGAACAGCGCGATCGTCACCATGCCCAGCGCGGCCAGGCGCAGCGACACGAATGGCAGCCAGCTCATCGCCGCCAAGGCGGCCAGGCCCATCCAGGTCAACGGGCGATTAAGCGAGAAGGAAGGCCACATGATGTCTCATCATTTGTAATTATGACTGCCGCGACGAACACAGGGCATCATGCCCCGACGGGAAAGCCCGGCGCAAGTCGAAGCGGCACAATCGCCGGCGTTGCATTGCACGCATCAACCGTCCACGCTTGACGCGACGTGCATTCACCACGTGCTGCCAGTAGACTAGGCGCGTCTGCGCAGGCGCATGACACTATAATTCCGACTCTTGGAACGACCCAGTGACCAAGCAACATTCCTTTAGTTACGAAGAGCTGCTGGCATGCAGCCAAGGTGAACTGTTCGGCCCTGGCAACGCCCAGTTGCCGGCACCCAATATGCTGATGCTCGACCGCGTCACTCGCATCGGCGAGGAAGGCGGCAAGTACGGCAAGGGTGAACTGATTGCCGAACTGGATATCCACCCCGACCTGTGGTTCTTCGACTGCCACTTTCCCGGCGACCCGGTCATGCCAGGCTGCCTGGGGCTGGACGCCATGTGGCAACTGGTAGGCTTTCATCTGGGCTGGCTCGGCCATCCGGGGCGCGGACGCGCACTAGGTTGCGGCGAGGTCAAGTTCTCCGGCCAGATACTGCCCAATGCCGGCAAGGTCACCTACCATATTCATATGAAGCGGGTGATCACTCGACGACTGATCCTGGGCATCGCCGACGGTACGTTGTCGGTCGATGGCCGCGAGATCTACCAGGCCAATGACCTGCGTGTCGGCCTGTTCACTTCTACCGCGAATTTCTGATCAGGAGGCTTCCATGCGACGAGTGGTAGTCACCGGCCTGGGCATCGTGTCCTGCCTGGGCAATGACCAGCATCAAGTCTTGGACGCACTCAAGACCGGGCGCTCGGGCATCCGCTTCAAGGAAGACTATGCCGAGCGTGGCTTCCGCAGCCAGGTTGCCGGCGTGGTCGATATCGACCTCGATGGGCTGATCGACCGCAAGCTACGCCGCTTCATGGGCGATGCGGCGGCCTATGCCTATGTCAGCATGGCTCAGGCGATCGAGGATGCCGGCCTTGCCCCCGAACAGGTCTCCAACGAACGCACCGGGTTGATCGCCGGTTCCGGCGGTGCCTCCAGCGCCAACCAGGTCGAGGCCGCCGACGTGCTGCGCGAGAAAGGGCTGCGCCGCGTGGGCCCCTACCGCGTCACCCGCACCATGGGCAGCACGGTCTCCGCCTGCCTGGCCACGCCGTTCAAGATCAAGGGCATCAACTATTCGATCTCCTCGGCCTGCGCCACCTCCGCGCACTGTATCGGCAGCGCCATGGAGCAGATTCAGCTCGGTAAGCAGGACGTGGTGTTCGCCGGTGGCGGTGAAGAGGAGCACTGGACGCTGTCGTGCCTGTTCGATGCCATGGGTGCGCTATCCACCGGCTACAACGACACGCCCGACAAGGCCTCGCGAGCGTACGACAAGGCCCGAGACGGCTTCGTCATCGCCGGCGGTGGCGGTATGCTGGTGCTCGAAGAACTCGAACACGCCAAGGCGCGCGGCGCGAAGATTTATGCCGAACTCGTCGGCTACGGCGCGACCTCCGATGGCTACGACATGGTTGCGCCTTCCGGCGAAGGCGCAGCGCGCTGCATGCGTCAGGCGCTGGCCACGGTCGACGGCGATATCGATTACATCAATACCCACGGCACCTCCACGCCAGTCGGCGACGTCGCCGAGCTCAGGGCGGTGCGCGAGGTGTTCGGCGACAGCACGCCGGCGATGAGTTCGACCAAGTCGCTGACCGGTCACTCGCTGGGCGCGACCGGGGTGCAGGAAGCCATCTACTCGTTGCTGATGCTGGAGCATGGCTTTATCGCCGCCTCGGCCAATGTCGATGCACTCGACGATCAGGCCGAGGGCTTCGATATCGTCACCCAGCGCCGCGACGCTGCAATCGAGCTTGTGCTCTCCAACAGCTTCGGCTTCGGCGGCACCAACGCCTGCCTGGTGCTGCAACGCTGGCACGACTGATGCCGCCGAGCGGTTAATGCCATGCTAATGCTTAAGGGCGCTCAGACGATCTCGGGCGCCCTTTTGTTTCGACCCCAGAAGGGATCACAAAAGTAGCTCTAGGCGGGAAGATTGTTCGCCGGGGCACCTGCCCGCGCCGGCCGCGGCACCTCGCAGATCGTCTCGAGCTGCGTCTCGATCCAGTTCTCGACCTCGACCAGCACCTCTTCCGGAGTGCGCCCCTGGGTGGCGATCGGCTCGCCGACGACCACCGACAGTCGCCCGGGATTCTTGATCCAGTGCCGACCCGGCCAGCGTTCACCGGCATTGTGCGCCACCGGCAACACCGGCACACCGGCGCGGCAGGCGATCACCGCGCCACTCTTGTTATAGCGGCGCCGCTGGCCCAGCTCGACCCGCGTGCCCTCGGGGAAGATCAATACCGAAAGCCCTTCCTTGAGGCGCTGGGGACCCTGAGTCAGCACCTGCTTCATGGCCCGCGAGGGTCGCGAACGATCCAGCGCGATGGGGTGCAGCAGGCGCAGCGCCCAACCGAACAGCGGCAGACGCAGCAGTTCCTGCTTGAGCACCGTGCACACCGGCGGCTTGAGCACCTGCAGGAACAGCGTCTCCCATTCGCACTGGTGATTGGCCAGAATCACCACCGGCCCTTCGGGTACATGCTCGCGGCCACGCACCTCGTAGCGCACGCCACAGGTCAGCGAAAACCAGACGACAATGAAATGGTTGTAGAGATTGAGCAACCGATAGCGCCCCCGCAACGGCAGCAACGGCGTCACCGGCAGACACAACAGGCCGAACACCAGAATGCCGAAGAAGTAGCCGAAATAGAAGATCGCACTGCGCAGTGCCTTCATGCCTCCTCCTCGACCTGGTAGGCCTGGCACCAGGTATCCAGCATGCGTCCTAGTTCGAGCCGCCAGGGTTTCTGATGCACGCCGAATGCCTCCAGCACGCGCCGGCAGTTGAGTACCCGGCGCAGCGGTTGGTCATGGTGGTGATTGAGCGCCTTGAGATCGCCCAGTTCGGCCCGCTTGCCGAGCCCTTCGAGGCGTGTGGCCAATTGGGTGCGCACCACCGAGGCGAAGGTATAGGGGCTGACCGGCTCGGTACCGGCCAAGTGGTAGGCGCCCCAGGCGTTGGCGCCGCAGCCTTGCTGTTGAAGCATGCCGATCAGCGCCAGCGCCGCGGCATCCGCCGAGGTCGGGCAGAAGATGATGTCCTCGGCGGCGCGCACCTCCTGCCCGCTCTGGAGCGATTCGAGCAACTCGGTCAGCCAGGCGTCGGCGCCGGCCAGCGCGAACAGCGGCCCCAAACGCACGATCAGGTGGCGCGGGTACCGCTCACGAATGAGGTTGCCGGTAACGATCAACCGGCGCAGGCTCTCGTCACGCGGCGCGGGGACCACGTGCTCGTCGATAGGCGTCTCGGCGCCGTCCTCGTAGAGCTGGTCGGAAACGCACCAGATCAGCGGCACCTCCGAATGTTGGCAGTGTTCCAGACACGCCTCGACCGCCTCGGCATGCGCGGTGACCGCGGCCGGGTCGGCGCTGATCGGCTGCGCCAAGGGTGGGATCACCAGGGCATCGGGCGCCACATCCTCGAGCTGGCCGGACGCCAGCGATAACCCCTCTACGATGACCAACTCGGTGTCACCGCGCAGGTTGGCTTCACGGGCCAACGCCAGACTAAGACAATGTCCGGCATCCATAATCAACAACTTCACGGCGTTTGCATCCCTCGAATTCGTCTTTGAGCGTGTCGGCGGCAATGCCACGACACCCAAAGGGGTTCATACTTAAGCATTTCGGCTTGCCGCTGTCATCTCGGCGGTGATCACCCCGGCAGCATTTTCATTGCGGCAAGGTTGCGGCACCATGCACGACTGGCAACTCGTCAATCACCGGGACATCTCATGACCGATACCATCCGCCGTGTATGGACCGGCCGCGCCCAACTCGGCGAAGGTCCGCTGTGGTCCGCCGACCATCAGGCACTGCTGTTCGTCGATATCCTGGGCAGCCGTCTGCTGGCCCACTTCCCCGCCAACGGCGAGACGCTCGAGTGGCCACTGGACGAAGCCTGCTGCTGGCTGGCCCCGCACGCCGACGGAGGCTTCGTCGCCGGGCTGCGCTCGCGGCTGGTGCGGCTGCAATTCGATGATAATGGCCCGCGCATTACCGCCACCCTCGCCGAGCCGGTCGCCGATGCCGTGGACCATCGCCTCAACGATGGCAAGGCCGACACCCACGGTCGGCTGTGGTTCGGCACCATGCAAGATGCCGAAAGCGAGGCAACAGGCATCTTCTATCGCTTCGACGAGCGTGGCCTGGTCGCCATGGATCGCCACTACACGGTAACCAATGGCCCGGCGATCGATGCCACCGGCAGCACGCTCTACCACACCGATAGCCCGGCGCGTACGATCTATGCCTTCGATCTATCGCCTGGCGGCGAGTTGAGCAACAAGCGCGAGCATGTGCATTTCGGCGAACGCGACGGCTGCCCCGATGGCATGACCGTCGATGCCGAGGGCGGGCTATGGGTCGCCCACTGGGACGGTGGGCGGGTCAGCCGCTTTTTGCCCGACGGCAGCCTGGATCGCGAGATTCGCCTGCCGGTGTCGCGCATCACCTGCTGCACCTTCGGCGATGACGATCTATCCACGCTGTATATTACCACCGCCGCGGTGGGCCGCGACGACGAAGAACAGGCCGGCGGGCTGTTTGCCGTGAGGCCCGGCGTGAAGGGCCTGCCGGCCTGCCGCTACCGCTAGCCGAGCCTGTCCCGATCCAGGGACGACTGCCCAGCGCGACCGGTCAGGGAAGAATCACCAGATGGTTAGGCAACTCGTTGCGCTCATGCGTCGCGGGTATCTCTCGTTTGAGATGCTGGCCACACGACTCGATACATTCCAGGAAACCTTGCAGGGTCTGGCCCTGGCGGACGTGTTGGGTGAAGGATTTAACGATCTCTTGCCAGGTATCGTTATCCAGTCGGCTGGAAATCCCCTGGTCGACCAGTATTTCCACATAGCGCTCGGCTTCAGATACGAAGATCAGCATGCCAGTGCCGCCAGCGGTGTGATGCAGGTCCTGCTCGAGAAACTGACGCCGTGCCAGATTCGATGCCCGCCAATAGCGCACGCTGCTTGGAATGAGGCGTGTGGTGATCGCAGGAATACGAAATATCAGACCCAGCACGATGAAGGTGGCCCACTGGACCAGCAACAAGACATGCGGCTCCAACCAGCCCGGGAAATAATTGATCGCACCGGGCACCACTAGGGCGATGATACTGGCCCAGAGTAAGGGGATATATGCGTAATCGTCGGCTTTGGCGGCGAGTACCGTAACCAGCTCGGCTTCGGTCTCGCGCTCGACCCGGCTGATCGCCTCGGCGACTTGGCGCTGCTCACTTTCGCTCAGTAAAGCCATGGGGTATCTGTACTCGTTGAAATTGTTTTACCAGCCACCGGATGCACCGCCGCCGCCGAAGCCACCACCGCCACCACCGAAGCCGCCCCCGCCGAAGCCACCGCCTCCACCACCGCCGCGTCCACCGAGGGCCGCGCCCAGCAGTACCGCGCCAAGCAGCCCGGAGCGGCCGCCTCTTCTACCGCCGCGACCTCGGCCCCCGCCACGCACCAGCATCGTGACGACGAGAAGCAGTACGAAGAAGAAGATCGACATCGGGCCTCTGGCGGGCTCGTCGGCTTGGCGACTGCCGCCGACGGCTGCCTGTTGGAGCGGATCGCCACCCAGCACCTGAACCATCGCCTGTGCCCCGCGAGTGATTCCACCAGCGAAATCGCCCTGCTTGAACGCCGGCACGATAATCTGGCTGATAATCACCGAGGACTGCGCATCGGTCAGGCGACCCTCCAGGCCATAGCCAACTTCGATACGAATCGCCCGCTCTTCCTCGGCAACGATCAGTAGCGCGCCATTGTCTTCGCCCTTCTGGCCGATGCCCCAGTGGCGTCCCAATTGATAACCGAACTGCTCGATGGGGTAGCCCTGTAGATTCGGCAACGTGACGACCACCACCTGCTCGGTGGTGGCCTGTTCATGGGCTTTAAGCATCGCGGTCAGTTGCGCTTCGACCGAGGCATCGAGCATCTCGGCCCGATCGACGACCCGGCCGCTCAGCTCGGGAAAATCGGGCTGCTGCTGAGCCTGCACGCCCAACGCGCAAGCCCACAGCAGTAAAATGACGGGGAAACGCAGCAGGCGAGCCATCAGAACTCCACCTGGGGGGCTTGCTCGGCATCGGCCGCGGTCGCCTCGAAGTTCTCGCGCAGCTCCATTTCGCTGTACAGCAGGCTATGCCAGATACGCCCCGGGAAGGTACGAATCTCGGTATTGTACCGTTCGACCGCTTGAATGAAGTCGCGCCGGGCGACCGCGATGCGGTTCTCGGTGCCCTCGAGCTGAGACTGCAGCGCGAGGAAGTTCTTGTTTGATTTCAGCTCGGGATAACGTTCGGAAACCGCCATCAAGCGGCTCAGTGCGCCCGAGAGCTGCCCCTGAACCTGCTGGAACTGGCGCAGTTTCTGTGGATCGTCGAGAATGCTCTCGTCGACCTGGATGGACGTCGCCTTGGCGCGCGCCTCCACCACGGCGGTCAATGTCTCTTGTTCCTGTTTGGCGAATCCCTTGACGGTTTTGACCAGATTGGGAATCAGATCGGCGCGCCGCTGATACTGGTTTTCCACCTGCGCCCAGGCCGACTTGACCTGTTCATCATACGTGGGCAGGTTGTTGACGCCACAGCCCGTGAGTAATAACAGCGTGAACAGCACGATGATCGATTGCCAGGCGACCCGGTAGGCAGTTGCCCCTTGCTTCGCTTGCATGGTCCGTCGTTTCCTCGTTGGATAACCGATTGTCCGCGACCAAGGTACACGGTGGGTGCCCAAGCGAGAAGGATTACCTGTCCAACGCGTCAGGAAACGCTCATCGGTTATTATTGCATCAGCGCTCCGGCGCTATCGTCATCCAGGGCAATGCCCTCAACACCGATATCCTCTTGCAACGCCAACAAGTAGTGGCGCAGCGCGCGACGCGTAGCCTGCTCGCGCAGGGTATGGCGAACACGCTCGGCGACCTGCTCGAAGGCCAATGCTTGCCCCTCGACGCGCTCGTCGATGCTCACCACATGCCAGCCATAGCGTGAGGCCAGCGGACGCTCGTGCAGGCCGCAGGGGAGGTGCTGCAAGGCACGATCCAGTTCACCGACCGTCTGACCCGGCACGAGCCAGCCCAGCTCGCCACCCTCATCCCGGGATGGGCAGGCGGAATGGCGCTGGGCAAGCTCGCTAAAGCGTTCGGGGATTTCTTCGAGCTGCTTGAGCAGCTTCTGGCCGAGCCGATATCCGGCATCCCGCGCCGGGGCGTCATCCGGTGCTGCCGGGAGCAGGATATGGCGCACTCGCATCTGGGTGGGCTCGGAAAAACGCTGGCGATGGCTCTCGAAGAAGCGCCAGCAGGCCGCCTCATCGGGTTCCGGCACGTCGAGCTCATGCTCGAGCAGTTCGGCGATGAGCCGATCGCTCTCGACTCCACGCTCATCGATGCCCGCCGTCAGCCCCAGCATCTCGGCACGCTGATATAGCAATTCACGCACCACCAACGCACGCGCCGCCAATAGCTGGGCCTCGTCGACCGAGCCGGCTGGGTGGTACTGCATTTCCTCGGCGACGGCCTGCTCGTCGATGGCCACTTCGCCGACCCGAATGGGCGGGGGAGCCGCGCCCCCTGGCAGTTGCTCGACATCGATCACCTGCATGACACTCTCCTCAATGATAAAACTGCGCGCGAGAAGGCCCGTTTCAGCCGCGCCGGCGCACGATCTGGTAACGCCGGCCGAAGTAACCCAGCGGTACGCTCCACACGTGTACCAGGCGAGTGAACGGGAATATCAGCACGATGGTCAAGCCAACCAGAATGTGTAGCTTGTAGATCCAGCCAACGCCCTGCAGATGAGCGGCGGCGTCACCCTGGAAATACACGACCGACTGCGCCCAACTGCCAAGCATCAGCATGACGCCGCCATCCAGGTGGCCAAGCGCGGGAATGATGGTCAAGAGCCCCAGGGTGACCTGCACCACGAACAGCGCCAGAATCAGGTTATCGGCGGTCCGCGAGGAGGCCCGCACGCGCGGGTTGGTCAATCGACGGTGCAACAGAATCGCCCCGCCCGCCAGGCACATCACCCCGGCGATGCCACCAACGATGATCGCCACCACCTGCTTGGCGCCGGCACTGATGAAGGGGGCATAGACCCAATGCGGGGTCAGCAGCCCCACCAAGTGGCCGAAGAAGATCACCAGGATACCGATATGAAACAGGTTGCTACCCAAGCGCAATTGGCGCTTGGAAAGCAACTGGCTCGAGCCCGTCTTCCAGGTGTATTGGCCATGGTCGAAGCGCAGCAGGCTGCCGATCAGGAAGACACTGCCCGCAAGGTAGGGGTACAGCCCGAACAACAGCCCATTCAGATAACCCATGAAAGCGCCCATGATGACATGCCTCCCATCAGCTTCTCACGCCAGCAGAAGGTGGAGTGACGATGCGCACCGCCTCGCTGGATGTAGTTTGTTTGCGCTCGGCGAGACGCCGGCCCTCGGCGGACTGCATCGCGCAGTCCTGATCGGAATCGGCGGAAAAGCGCACGGCCTCCTCTTCCCAGACGGCGTCCAACGCTTGCGGGGTGTGATCGGGTGCCTCTTCGGCAACCTGTAGCCGGTGGGCCTCGACATCGGCTTCGGCGCCGATCAGTGCCAGCAATGCCAACGGCACCAGGGCATGCTCGGCACCACGCTCCTCCAGGCGGGCGGCCAGCAGCGCCAGGATATGCCGGATCTCCCCCAGCCAGCGGCCGATATCGACCTCGCCGCGAGTCGACAGGTATTCGAGGAACAACGGCAGGTGATCCGGCAGCTCGCGGGCATCCAGCTCGAAGCCGGCGGCGCGGTATTCGGCCAGCAGGTCGATCATCGCCTGGCCACGCTCGCGCGATTCGCCATGCACATGCTCGAACAGCAACAGTGACGTCGAACGCCCCTTGTCGAACAGGCCGACATACTCGGCTTGCAAGTCGAGCAGCGCGGTAGCGGCCAGACGCCGGCACCAGTCGCGCAGCCTGCCGCGCAGCGGCGCCGATAGGCGCGGCTCCGCATCGATGATCTCGATCAGCTCGCCGCTCGCCTGCTGTAGCTCCGGGGTCGGATAATCCAGCAGCCGCGCCAGTACCCGCAGGCTGCGCATTCCCTGTACCACCTCGTCCTGTTCGACTTGCTCTGCTGGATCAGACATCGCGCGCATCCTCGACGGGGTCATAGGTTTCTACTGGCTTGACCAGGGTGGTGTTCTGCTTGTTGCCGCCAAACAGGCTGGACTCGCTATCGCCGCCATGACAGCCGTTACCGAAGGTAAAACCGCAGCCGCCGCGCTCGGGGAACGCCTCGCGGGCCTGCTCGCGATGGCTGGTGGGTATCACGAAGCGGTCTTCGTAGTTGGCGATCGCCAGATAACGGTACATCTGCTCGACCTGGGCCACGCTCAGGCCAACCTCATCGAGCACACTAGCATCGGGGTTGCCTTCCACATGCTTGCCGCGCATGTACACACGCATCGCCATCAAGCGCTTGAGCGCCAGTACCACCGGTTCTTCTTCACCTGCGGTGAGCATGTTGGCGAGATAACGCACCGGAATACGCAGCGACTCGATCTTCGGCAGCACGCCGTCGTACTCGACATGCCCGGCCTCGGCGGCGGACTGGATCGGCGACAGCGGCGGCACGTACCAGACCATCGGCAGTGTGCGGTATTCGGGGTGCAGCGGCAGCGCCAGTTGCCAGTCGATAGCCAGCTTGTAGACCGGCGAGGCCTGGGCGGCCTGGATCACGTTATCCGGCACCCCGTCCTTACGCGCCTGGGCGATGATTTCCGGGTCGTGCGGGTCGAGGAATATCTCGCACTGGCGATGGTAGAGATCGCGCTCGTCCGGTGAAGCGGCAACCTCCTCGATACGATCGGCATCGTAGAGCAGTACGCCGAGGTAGCGAATGCGCCCCACGCAGGTCTCGGAGCAAACGGTGGGCTGCCCCACCTCGATACGCGGATAGCAGAAGATACACTTCTCGGATTTGCCGCTCTTCCAGTTGTAGTAGATCTTCTTGTACGGGCAGCCCGAGATGCACATCCGCCAACCACGGCACTTGTCCTGGTCGATCAGCACGATGCCATCTTCCTCGCGCTTGTAGATCGCCCCGCTCGGGCACGACGCCACGCAGGTCGGATTCAGGCAGTGCTCGCATAGCCTGGGCAGGTACATCATGAAGGTGTTTTCGAACTGGCCGTAGATATCGGCCTGGATCCGCTCGAAGTTACTGTCCTTGCGGCGCTTGGCGAACTCGGTGCCGAGGATTTCCTCCCAGTTGGGGCCCCATTCGATCTTGTTCATGCGCTGGCCGGAGATCAGCGAACGCGGTCGCGCCACCGGCTGGTGCTCGCTGGGTTTGGCACTATGCAGATGCTGGTAATCGAAAGTGAACGGTTCGTAGTAGTCGTCGATTTCCGGCAGGTCGGGATTGGCGAAGATGTTCGCCAGCACGCGCCACTTGCCACCGATGCGCGGCTCGATCTTGCCATCCTTGCGGCGCAGCCAACCGCCCTTCCATTTCTTCTGGTTCTCCCACTCTTTGGGATAACCGATACCCGGCTTGGTCTCGACATTATTGAACCAGGCGTATTCCATACCTTCACGACTGGTCCAGACGTTCTTGCAGGTCACCGAGCAGGTATGACAGCCGATGCACTTGTCGAGGTTGAGGACCATGCCGACTTGCGAGCGAATCTTCATTTCACGGCCTCCTGGACGGTGTCGTTACCTTCGCCATCCAACCAATCGATGTTGTGCATCTTGCGTACGATGACGAACTCGTCGCGATTGGAGCCCACCGTGCCGTAGTAGTTGAAGCCGTAGGCAAGCTGCGCGTAACCGCCGATCATGTGCGTCGGCTTGGGGCAGACACGGGTCACCGAGTTATGGATCCCGCCCCGTGTACCGGTAATTTCCGAGCCGGGGACGTTCACGATGCGTTCCTGGGCGTGGTACATCATCACCATGCCGGTCTTGACCCGCTGGCTGACCACCGCGCGGGCGGCGATCGCGCCGTTGGCGTTGTACAGCTCGATCCAATCGTTATCCTCGATGCCGATCGAGCGCGCATCGTCCTCGGACAACCAGACAATCGGCCCACCCCGCGATAGCGTCTGCATCAGCAGGTTGTCGCTGTAGGTGGAGTGGATCCCCCACTTCTGGTGCGGCGTCAGGAAGTTCAGCGCGATCTCGGGATTGCCGTTGCTACTCGGCGCCTTGAGGCTGGTGGCTGCCTTGGTATTGATCGGCGGGCGATAGACCAGCAGGCTCTCGCCGAAGGCACGCATCCAGGCGTGGTCCTGGTAAAGCTGCTGACGCCCGCTCAGGGTGCGCCAGGGGATCAACTCGTGGACGTTGGTGTAACAGGCATTGTAGGAGACGTGCTCGTCCTCGAGCCCCGACCAGGTGGGGCTGGAGATGATCTTGCGCGGCTGGGCGACGATATCGCGGAAGCGGATCTTCTCCTCTTGCTTGGGCCGCGCCAGATGGGTGTGATCGCGCCCGGTGATCTTCGACAGTGCCCCCCAGGCCTTGACCGCTACCTGGCCGTTGGTTTCCGGTGCCAGCGTCAGGATCATCTCAGCGGCGTCGATGGCGGTATCGATCCGCGGACGCCCCTTGGCCGCGCCATCCGGCTTGACGTAATTGAGCCTACCCAGCAACTCGACCTCGGACTGGGTATCCCAATTGATACCCTTGCCACCGTTACCCAGGCTATCCAGTAGCGGCCCCACCGAGGTGAAACGCTCGTAGGTGTCGGGATAGTTGCGCTTGACCTCTATCAGGTTGGGCATGGTCTTGCCGGGAATCGGCTCGCATTCGCCACGCTTCCAATCCAGCACATCGGGCTGAGACAGCTCACCAGGCGAGTCATGCTGCAGCGGCAGTGTGACCAGGTCAGTTTCCTCGCCGAGATGGCCGACACACACCCGCGAGAAAGCCTTGGCGATGCCCTTGTAGATCTCCCAGTCGCTGCGCGATTCCCAGGCGGGATCGGTGGCCGCGGTCAGCGGATGGATAAACGGATGCATATCCGAGGTGTTGAGATCGTCCTTCTCGTACCAGGTCGCGGTGGGCAGCACGATATCCGAATACAAGCAGGTGGTGGACATGCGGAAATCCAGCGTCACCAGCAGGTCGACCTTGCCCTCCGGCGCCTCGTCGCGCCAGACCACTTCCTCGGGCAGCGTGGCGCCCGTATCACCCAGGTTCTTGCCCTGGATGCCGTGTTTGGTACCCAGCAGGTACTTGAGCATGTATTCATGGCCCTTGCCCGAGCTGCCGAGCAGGTTGGAGCGCCAGATAAACAGGTTGTGCGGGAAGTTCTGCGGGTCATCCGGATCCTCGGCGGCGAAACGCAACTTGCCGCTCTTGAGCTGCTCGACCACGTAGTCGGCGGTGCTCTTGCCGTCGGCCTCGGCGGCGGCGGCCAGGCGCAATGGGTTGGTATCGAGCTGTGGCGCCGAGGGCAGCCAGCCCATGCGCTCGGCGCGCACGTTGAAGTCGATCAGGCTGCCCTTGAAGTCCTCGGGGCGCGCCAGCGGTGAGAGCAACTCCTTGATCTCGAGCTTCTCGTAGCGCCACTGGCTCGAATGGTTATAGAAGAACGAGGTACCGTTCATGTGGCGTGGCGGGCGCTGCCAATCGAGGCCGAAGGCCAGCGGTGTCCAGCCAGTCTGCGGGCGTAGCTTCTCCTGACCCACATAGTGCGACCAACCGCCACCGCTCTGGCCGACACAACCGCACATGACCAGCATGTTGATCAGGCCACGGTAGTTCATGTCCATGTGGTACCAGTGGTTCATGCCGGCACCGACGATGATCATCGAGCGACCGCGCGTCTTGTCGGCATTGTCGGCGAACTCACGCGCCAGTCGAGTCACCTGCGCAGCAGGCACCCCGGTGATCGCCTCCTGCCAGGCCGGAGTATAGGGGCGCACCTGATCGTAGGTCGTGGCGCCATCGTCCTCGCTCTCGCCCACCAAACCCCGATCGATGCCGTAGTTGGCGCACATCAGGTCAAACACGGTGACCGCCAGCACCTCGCGGCCGGAGGCTAATGTCAGGCGCTTGCTGGGCAGGTTGTGATAGAGCACATCGTTGCCGGCCACATGCTTGAAATGCTCGCGTTCGATCCCCCCGAAATACGGAAAGGCAACTCTGGCAACACTGTCATGCCTTTCGATCAGCGACAGGCTCAGTGAGACGTCGTTACCATCGGCATCCACCGGCTCGAGATTCCAATGTCCATCCTCGCCCCAGCGGAAGCCGATCGAGCCGCGCGGAACCACCAGACGATCGCTGGTTTCGTCCCATGCCAGAGTCTTCCATTGAGGGTTGTTGGCCTGGCCGAGGTTGGCAGCGAAGTCGCTGGCACGTAGCTGTTTGCCCGGTGCGTAACTGCCATCCTCGCGCGCTTCGAGTTCGACCAGCATCGGCATATCGGTATAGCGGCGTACATAATCGGTGAAATAGGCGCTGGGCTTGTCGAGATGAAACTCCTTGAGGATGACGTGGCCCATGGCCATCGCCAGCGCGGCATCGGTGCCCTGTTGAGGGCTCAACCATTCATCGCAGAGCTTGGAGACTTCGGCGTAATCCGGGGTGATGGCGACGGTCTTGGTGCCCTTGTAGCGCACCTCGGTGAAGAAGTGCGCGTCCGGCGTGCGCGTCTGCGGTACGTTGGAGCCCCAGGCGATGATATAGCCGCTGTTGTACCAGTCGGCGGACTCGGGCACGTCGGTCTGTTCGCCCCAGGTCTGTGGGCTGGCCGGTGGCAGGTCGCAATACCAGTCGTAGAAGGACAGGCAGACACCGCCGATCAACGACAGGTAGCGCGCCCCTGACGCGTAGGAGACCATCGACATGGCGGGGATCGGCGAGAACCCGACGACACGGTCCGGGCCGTACTGCTTGGCGGTGTAGACATTGGAGGCGGCGATCAGCGTCTGTATCTCGTCCCAGTCGGCACGCACGAAGCCACCCATGCCTCGGGCGCGCTTGTACTCGGCGCTTCTGGCCGGATCCTCGACGATCGAGGCCCAGGCATCCACCGGGTCGCCATGCTCGGCCAGCGCCTCGCGCCACAGCTTGACCAGCGCCTTGCGCACCAGCGGGTATTTGAGGCGGTTGGCGCTGTATAGATACCAGGAGTAGCTGGCCCCACGCGGGCAGCCGCGCGGCTCGTGGTTGGGCAGATCAGGGCGGGTGCGCGGGTAATCGGTCTGCTGGGTTTCCCAGGTGACCAGTCCATTCTTGACGTAGATCTTCCAACTACACGAGCCGGTACAGTTGACCCCGTGCGTCGAGCGCACGACCTTGTCGTGTTGCCAACGCTGACGGTAGCCATCCTCCCATTGACGAGTCTCGTCGCGGGTTTCGCCGTGCCCCCCGGCGAATTCAGGAGGCTTACGGGTCAGGTATTTCAGACGATCAATGAAATGACTCATGGACTTCTCCCGATCGGCGCACAAGCTAGGCGCCAAGATACCATCCACGTCTAGACGCAATATTGACGAGGATCAAGGGAAAAGTAGCTTTATCTAATCAAGGAAATATTTCCGATGTGGCCGAGGCCGGCCATCCGCCACCGTGAAGAGCGCTTCCTATCGAGGAAATGTCAAATCGACATAAAACTGTTAAAACCACAGTAAACTACCCATCAAAAAGACACGCTTTTCTGGTAACTTACTGACACTCAATAAAAAATTAATTGGCACAGTTCCTGCTTTATGTAATATAGCCCGCTACAACGCTGGCGACATCACAAGGAGGCTACCGTGATCCATTTCTTCGACTCCCCTCGCCATACTCTCTCGCTCTCTCACGCCGTGCTGCTGAGTGGGCTAGTCTTGCTATTCATGGGTATCCTCGGTGGTTATATCGTCGACCACCGGCTAGGCCTGGCCGAGCAGGTCCTAGCCCACATGCTGATCATCACCGGGCCGGTACTGCTGAAAATCGGTTATATCGTACGTATCAACGCCTGCCAGCGCCTGCATATTCCCTACTGAGGATTGTAACAGGCGTTATTGGATGGCTTCGAAGCGAGGATAGGGTCATGCCCGCTACGTCACCCGCCAGAGAGAAATGCCGCACCTGCCGGCTACATTCACTGTGCCTGCCCCGCGAACTACCCCAAGGGGACACCAGTGAACTGGCCCGGATAGTGCAAACGCGTCGGCCCATGAAGCGCGGCACTTATGTATTGCAGGCTGGTGGCCATTTTCAGTCGATTTTCGCGGTACGCACGGGATCGGTGAAGACGTCGACGCTGCTACCCAGCGGCGACGAACATATTTCCGGCTTTCATCTACCCGGGGAAATACTGGGGCTCGACGCCATCGCATCGCGCAGCCATCCGTCCACCTCGGTCACACTGGAAACGTCCCACGTCTGCGAGATCCCCTTCACCGAACTGGAACACCTCAGCGAGCGCATCCCGGCCTTGCAACGTCAATTACTGCGCATCATGAGCCGGGAGCTGTCCACCGAGCAGAGCACAACTCACCTGCTGGCTCGCCGCTCGGCCGAGCAGCGCCTGGCGATGGTGCTGCTGGATTTTTCACAACGCTTCGCCAATCGTGGCCTCTCCGCCAGGCATTTCCGCTTGCCGATGTCACGCTCGGATCTCGCCAACTACCTCGGTCTGGCGCCGGAAACCATGAGCCGGACCTTTCGACGCCTGGAAGCACGAGGGTTACTTAGCATCGCCGGCAAGGCCGTTGTCATCCTCGACCCTATTGCCCTCGCTGAGCTGGTTGATGGCGCCTCGGGAGGCTCATGATTACCATCAAGCTGTTTCGCTATCATCCTGAAATCGACACGGCACCGTATATCGAAACCTTCCAGATCGGCGACGAATTTCGCAAGCGGATGGTGCTCGATGTACTGGAGCACTTGAAAGCCACCCACCCGGAACTGGCCTATCGGCGCTCGTGCCGCGAGGGTGTATGTGGCTCGGATGGCATGAGCATCAACGGCAAAAATGGGCTGGCCTGCGTCACTCCCGTGCATGAGGCGATCGGTCGCTCGGGCACCCTGACGCTGAGGCCGCTGCCCGGCATGCCGGTGATCCGCGATCTGGTCGTCGATCAGGGCCAATTCTTCCGTCAGTTCGAGAAGATCAGGCCCTACCTCATCAATGACCAGATGCCAGGCACCATCGAGCGTCTGCAGAGCCCCGAGGATCGCGAGAAACTCGATGGTCTCTATGAGTGTATCCTGTGCGCCTGCTGCAGCTCGGCCTGCCCTTCTTGGTGGTGGAACCCCGAAAAATACATCGGCCCGGCGGGACTGATACAAGCCTATCGTTTTCTGATCGATAGCCGCGACACCGCCACGGCGGAGCGCCTGGCCGAACTGGAAGACCCGTTCAGCGTGTTTCGTTGCCGTCAGATCGGCAACTGCACCTGGGTCTGCCCCAAGGGGCTCAACCCGATGCGCGCCATCGGCAATATCAAGGCCATGCTATTCAGGAACGGAGCCTAAGAGCCACGCGGCGGCAGCCGAGCGGAACGCCAGCCGAGGGAATGTCGACTCCGCGACCATCGCTACGCGCATGTGTGCTGTGAACCCCATCTATATCCCTCGCAATCATCGGATCGAGGAGGCCCTTCGAAAAACACCAGGGCGCGAAGGCTTATGCCCAGCCGGCGGCGTCTCAGGAGCAGAACTTCCGCACTTTTTGCGGGGCCTGAACCGATGAACACTAGGGTTCCAAGCGCTGTCGGCGAGCTGGCATTTAGCGGTATTTATTACCATTACTGGTGATAATCACCCTATTGCGGGCGGGTATAACTCACCCTCTTGGCCAGGTTCTCTGCACTATCAAAGGGATAGAATTGGCACGCTTCCTGCTATAGAAGAAGTGAAGAAGCTCAATAGGGAGAAGACCCCAAGCTTACTCTGTCCCGACCATGACAGGAGGCAACCATGACCATCCCCGCCCTCAAGCGCCTGCAGGACGACCACCATAACTTTGAAGGCCTGCTGTGCATTCTCGATCGCCAGCTTTACGGGGCTCGTCGCGATGACACACCCGAATTCACCTTGCTGCGCGATATCTTCCATTACATGACGCAGCATCCCGATCGTACGCATCATGCCTTCGAAGATCTGCTGTTCGAGCGGCTGGCGTTGCGCTATCCAGAGGTCCAGCCCACATTGGACCTGCTCCATGAAGAGCACCGGCGCATAGCAATCTATGGTGACGAGCTTTATGCCAAGCTCGCTGCTATCGCCGAAGGACGCGCTGCCCCCGAGCTGGACCTGACAACCATGAATCTGGCCCAGGCTTATATCGAACTCTATCGTGCACACATGCACTGCGAGGAAACCCAGGTACACGGGCCACTTGCCGAACGGCTGACAGCCAGCGATTGGCTGGAATTGGTCACAACTTGCGACTGGGGCTGTGATCCGCTATTCAGGGCGAGCGCCGATAATGAGTATCAGGCTCTTAAGACATGCATCGCCAGGCATGAGGCCGGTTTCTGGATGGGCCACGATGAGCGGGCGGATTTCTGTCCATTATGTTCGCTATAGCATAACGCGGTCGCTGGGTAAGCGCTGCACGGCCGGCGTCAATAGGCCTGCAGAATCTGGCGTCCATGGGCGCTACCTTGGAGTCCGCCTGCTCAGGCCTTGGCGGGTTCCAAGCAATTGCTCTCGAGCGATTCGAACGGGCAAGAGAGGTGGAGACGATGAAACAGGTAATACAGGCTATGAACGGCGTGCGGAGTCTCGACAATGAACTCACTGCCCTAGCGTCACAGCGCCGGCCCATCAGTGAAGCGAAACCGTCGGCTCCCCCGCAAGCGGACAGCTCCATCGAAGACATGTTGGATGAAGCGAGCATGGAATCATTCCCGGCGAGCGATCCGCCGGCATGGATCTGGCGCTGATTTAGGTGTTGCTATGCTTCGGTATCGGCTTAGGAATCGTGCCGACTCTCGGACTTGAGACCAAGCCGGTGCGCCAGCTTATGCAGATTGCTGGGGTCCACCGAGAGCATTCTTGCCGCCGCCGCCCAGTTGTCTTCGGCCTGAGCCAGCGCCTGGCGAATGGCTGCACGCTGAGCACGCGCCACGCTGTTATGCAAGGTTTCCATTGGCTGTTGGTAAGATACTTCTTCAGTTATTTCGATACCCCGCGGCGTGAAAGGCAGGTCAAGCAGCTCCGGTTCCAGAGTCACAATATCCTCTCGCTGGGCCCCTCGACTCAAGGCCTTGATTGCTCCGCGGCTAATAACATGCTCAAGTTCACGCACATTGCCGGGCCAATCATAGCGACACAGCACCTCTTCGGCCGCAGGAGAGAGACGCAAGCTACGCAATCCCAGGCGGGTGCGGTTGAGTTCAAGAAAATGCCCGGCCAACACCAGCACATCGCTGCCACGTTCGCGTAGCGGCGGGATCGGCACCGGATACACCGAGAGACGGTGATAGAGATCCGCGCGGAAATGACCATCGCGCACGCTGTCGCGCAATTGCCGGTTGGTTGCGGTAATAATACGTACGTCGACATGCCGTGGCACATCCTCACCAAGGCGCTGAATCTCACCGTTCTGTAGAGCCCTTAGCAGCTTGGCCTGAACGCTCAGCGGCAGCTCGCCGATCTCATCAAGGAACAGGGTTCCGCCATCGGCTGCTTCGAAGCGCCCCGCGCGGGCATTGCCCGCCCCCGAAAAGGCTCCCTTCACGTGACCGAACAGCTCGCTTTCGGCCAGCGATTCCGGCAGCGCCGCGCAGTTGACTTGTATCAACGGCTTCCGGCGTCGTCTTGAGCGCTGATGCAGGCGTCGCGCGAAGAGCTCCTTACCCACCCCGGTCTCACCGGTTAACAGCACCGGCAGCTCCGAGTCGGCTACCACCTCGATCTCATCCAATAGACGGCGTATCGGCGCGCTCTGCCCAATAATCTCACCCTCATCCCGGCTAGTGGCGATCTCTCCCATTTCATCGCTGCGAACCAGGCGTAGCCCACGAATATCCTGTTCTAACCGGGTCATGCGCACCGCTGCCTCGACCAGTAAGGTGAAACGCTGCAGATCGTCGCGGGCATCATCGTCGAAGGTGCCGGCCCGCAGTGCATCCAATGTCAGCGCACCCCATAGGCTGCCCTGGATATACAGACTGATACCCATGCAGTCATGGACCGGCAGTGGCTCGCCGACATGGTTTTCTACCAGGCCATCGTAGGGGTCCGGCAATGTTGAATCAGGCGGGAAAGCCACCGTCTCGCGGCTCGCCAGAATCGTGGCGAGCCTGGGGTGCTGGGCGACGACGAAACGACGGCCCAGCGCTTCGCGCGTCAGGCCATCCACCGCGACCGGGCTTAAAGCGTCGTCATCCAACCGCAGCAGACCGACGGCACCACAGTGAAAATACTCGCGTAGCATGCATACCAGCCGCTGCAAACGCACCGCACTAGGCAATTCGGTAGTCAGATCAGCGAGCAAGGCGCTTTCAAGCCCGATCATTTTCACCCTCTGGTGGTAATGAGGAACTGCCACCAGGATAGCGGATGGTGGGTGACAGCGGCGCCGACGATATAAATGAAGATCGCCACGGCGGCAATCGCCGCCAGGCCACGTATCAGCGGCGTTCTACCGCGCTTTATGGCGAAACTACCCACCATGATATAAGCGACCAGCCCGATTAGCTTAGCCATTAGCCAAGGCTGCTGAGTGGGCCAGGCGCGCAGCAGCACCATCAGCCAGACGCCGAACACCAGCAGCACGCTATCCACCAGATGCGGCACAATGCGCACCCAGCGCCGCTTAAGCCGTGGAGATTCGCGCACCGACCACCAGGCACGCAGCATGAATAGCGCCAAGCTGAACCCGACAGCCGTCATATGGATCTGTTTAACCAGGAAATAATCCACGCGAGCCTCTCAAGAAGGCAAAACACCGGGTGCTATACGACGCTCAAGCCAGGCGAGGGCAGACTGCGCGCAGCCCTCTCGGTAAGAGACGCTGGGCGCCCACGCTGCATGACCAGACGCAGCCGCGTCATGACATTCAGGTTGGCCTGTTCCATGGCCGCCAAGGCCACCAATGCGGCTTCCTGGTTTCCGGCATGAAAGTGGCTGACCGCCTCTTGAGCCTGCACATGAACCTGCCGATGCGGCTCCTCCAGGGCGCGAAAGCCCTCGGCATTGGCAAATAAGGCACTGCCTTCCCCTTCATAGTACCAACGCCCAAGTCGGCACTCCGTCTCGGATGGGAAACTAGCAGCGGTGGCATTCGACAGGCCCATGAAGACACGATACACCTCGAGCTTGATCTGTAGCTCTTCGAGGTTGGCGAGTTCGATCTCGCTGAGCATCGCCGCGAAGCCTAGTGCAACGCTACTTTCATGAGACAGGGAAAGCAGGCGCCCGGTGCGCTCCAGCACGCTGTTGGCCTCGCCACTAAGCTTATCGGCATCATGGGCATTGCCGCGCATATGCGTATCGGTATCACTGGCCTGGGATTGGATATGCTTGATCAGGTCGCCGATCTCGACGGTCGCGCCACCGGTGCGACCAGCCAGGTTGCGTACCTCGCTGGCGACCACCGCGAAACCACGCCCCGACTCGCCCGCACGGGCCGCTTCAATGCTGGCATTGAACGCCAGCAAATTGGTCTGCCGAGAGATATTGTCGATAATTTCGACGAAATCGCTGATTCGCTCGGCATCGCTGTTTAGCGTGGCCGCCTGGCTGGCGGTGTCGCCGATGCGTACATTCATGCTGGCTAGCTCGGCGACGATTATCTCCAGGGCGCCGCGACTGGCTTGCGACTCCTGAGCGGTGCGCTCGGTCGCCTGGCGATTGTCGGTGAGCAGTCGCGAAAGATCGGCGAAGGATTCGCGCAATGTGACCAGCGACTCACCGAAGCCGGTCAGATTCTCGAAAACCCGCCGGGTCAGTTGCTTCTCACTCTCGAGCGTCGCAATACGACTTAACAGTGCTTCACGCTCCTGGCTGTATGCTTTTTCCCCTGTACGCTCCGTCATGCTCGTGCGTTTCTTCAGTCGTAACATGCTGGTTTCCTTTTTATTCCGCCCGATGCGTCGATTACCCTTCCGCCCCATCAGCACGATTTGACAGCAAAATATGACTGTAACGGTATAAATACAGGCCGAAGGCCAGACACCAGAACACGATGGCGAAGCTCAGTGCCCAGTGGCTGGCTAGCGGCCACACGGCAGGTAGCAAGGCGCGCAGTATCGCCGCCAGCACCAGTAGAACCAGGGCGATACCGATCCCCGGCAGGGTCACGATGGAGCGCCCGGTATGCCCCAGCGCAACGCGCGATATCATCGCCAATATCATGCTGGCCATGCCACCCACGGTCAGGGCATGCACCGCCAGCGATGTCGCCACGATGCCCAGCGCGGCCAGGCCCCACATAATCAGACCGATGCAGATGAAGGCATAACTGACATGCAGCCCCCATAGCAGCGGTTCACGCCAGCTAAGCCAGCCTTCCCAACGCAGTAATCGCAGGGCATTGCCTAGCCCGGCGGTGAAGGCGAGGGCCGCCCACCCACTGGCCGGGAGCGGCATTCCGGCCAACCCAGCTAGCTGCATCAGCAGCATGGCCACCACGCTACCGAGTGCCACGACTTCCAGCCATGCTGGACGCGTTGGCGCTGGGCGCTGCAAGCGGCGCGAGGTGAAGAACGGAATGACCCGGCCGCCCAGCACGATCATCAGTAGCACGATCAGTAGTACCGCGAGATGCGCCGAACCGCGCATCAATAGGGCATCGCCGAGAACCAATGCGTAATGCATCAAGCCGTTGCTCAAGGCCAGTAGCGCCAGCACCGGCACGAAGATCAGGTTGCGCCACTGCCGCACTCTGATCACCGGCCAAGCCAGGGCCATGGCCACCAGCGGCAGGAAGGCCACATCCACCAGCATCAACACCCATGGCGATAGCCCCAGTGGCGAGGCCATTAGCAGGCGCCCCAACAACCATAGCCCCGCCAGTGCCAGCAATGGCACGCCACGCAATCCCGGCTGCCCCGTCCAGTTCTGCACGGCGGTAAGCAGGAAGCCGACCACGATCGCCGCGACGAAACCGAATAGCATTTCGTGCTGATGCCACCAGAACATGCCGCCATGTGGCTGCAGTAAGATGGTGCCATGCCAGAACGCCCCCCAGATCAGCATCGCCAGCAGGCTGAAAGCGGCACCGAGCAGAAAGAACGGTCGGAAGGCCAGCCGCCATAGCGGCGTGGCCCGAGTCAAAGCGGAGTGCACGATCATGGCGGCCTCGTTCATAAGGTATGGATCAGGCGCTACGCAACGGCCGTGCCGGGCCGAAGTACTCGTAATGCCGGCGCTCGGCAGCCACGCCCAAGTCTTCCAGATGCTCGTCGACGCAGCTCATGAAGCCCTGCGGGCCGACGAAGTAGCAGCGCGGTTGGCCCTCGGGCAAATAGCGCGCAAGCAGTTCACGGTCGATGAGGCCGACGTGATCGGGTGAGTCGTTGGCCTGGGGCTGGTCGTACAGCGTGACACTGCGCAGCTGTTGCGGATAACTCGACTTCAGGGCATCCAGCTCATCGCCGAAGGCATGAAGCTCACCGTGTTGCGCGGCATGCAGGTATACGACCTTGCGCCCCTGCTCCAGTGCCCGGCTGGCCAATGGCAGCATCGGTGTCTGGCCAACTCCGCCACTGAGTAGCATCAGCGGCTCGTCGCCATCGATGAGGGTCAGATCGCCGGAGGGCGGCAACAACTCGAGTGTATCGCCGACCGTCATGAGCTCATGGAAATAGGAACTGACCCGCCCGCCCGGCTCGCGCTTGATCGACAGCCGATAGGTCTTGCCGTTGGGTGCGGCCGAGAGGCTGTAGTGGCGATAGACCGGCTCGCCATCGATGGTCAGCTTGACGCCGATGAATTGCCCCGGCTCGAAATCGGCCACCGGCCCGCCATCCTCGGGCGCCAGCACGAAGGAGCGAATCACCCGGCTCTCCTGGCGCGTCTCGGCGATGCGGAAGGTGCGTGTGCCGCGCCAGCCGCCCTCGCGATTGGCAAACTCGAGATAGCGATGATCCTCCATCTCGATCAGCAGGCCCGCCAGTTCCTCGTAGAGTCCGCTCCAGGCGTCAGCGATCTCGGCGGTCACGGCATCGCCCAGCACCTCACCGATCGCCGCCATCAGGCACTCGCCGACGATGGGGTACTGGTCGGGGCGGATGCCCAAAGCCACGTGTTTGCTGACCACAGTGCTCATGACCTGCCGGGCCCGCTCGCGGTCCTTGCGCAGTTGGACATAGGCCAGCACGCCGCTTGCCAGGGCCTTGGCCTGGCTGCCGCTGGCCTGGTGGGTGGCATTGAACAGCGCGCGAACGTCGGAATAGCGTTCGAACATCAATGGGTAGAAGCGCAGGGTAATGGCGTCGAGGTGCTCGGCAACCACCGGCGCAGTGGCTTCGATCAGACGTTCCTGGGCGCTTGTCAGCATTGTTACACTCCTTCATGGTGTATGAGATATGTCACCTTTGAAGGAGCAACCGCTATGCCAGATTCGGGGCTTTTTCAGCACCCGCGACACTCTGCCACGGCGCTGCCCCACAGCCCACGCCATACGGGACAATGGAGCGCACGATCCACCACTAGCCACCGCCAGGATGTTGCGACTCTCGCCGGGCAATGTGCAAATGACACACTCACCAGTTATCATTTTTACAATCACCCACCATAGTCGGTCAAAATGACATCCTTTCTGGTCGCCTTACGCAAGCTACTCGCCCAACTCAGCGAAGGGCACCCAGCGGAAGCCCTGCACGATCACTGGGCGCGACTTCTCGATGCCATGGTCGGCGCCTATCGTGCCGATGCCAGCACGCTGATGGTGATGACCGATACCGGCCTGCGACCGGTGGCGTTACTCGGCCTGCATGACGAGGTGCGCGGCAGAAACTTCACCTTGCAGGCCCACCCACGCCTGGCAGCCATCGCCGCTCACCCCGGCGTATGCCGCTTCCCGCCGGATAGCGATTTGCCCGACCCCTTCGACGGCTTGCTCGATGAGAATCTCAGCGAAGTGCATGACTGCCTGGGCGTCGCCCTGCGTGACGGCCCCCGGCTCACCGGCCTGTTGACCCTGGACGCCCTCGAACCGGGGCGCCTCGAACATATCGACGAACAGGAACTGCTCGCCACGGCCAGCCTGCTCGGCACCTGCGTGCGCCTGGCCACGCAGCTTAGCGCGACCCGCTCACGGCTCAGCGAAGCGCTCGACCAGGACCGCCCGCCCCAGGCTGCCCTGCACTGGAGCAGCCCGGCCATGCGCCGCCTTGACGAAGCCATCACGCTGGTCGCGCCCACCGATATGAATGTGTTGCTGCATGGCGAGACCGGCGTCGGCAAGGAGCGCGTGGTGCGCGCGCTGCATAATCGTTCGTCGCGCCATCAGGGACCGTTGGTGCAGGTCAACTGCGCGGCCCTGCCCGAGCATCTGATCGAGAGCGAGCTGTTTGGCCATCGCCGTGGTGCCTTCTCCGGCGCGGTGCGCGATCATCGTGGCCATTTCGCCATGGCCGATGGCGGCACGCTGATGCTCGACGAGATCGGTGAGCTGCCGCTGACCCTGCAACCCAAGCTGCTGCGTGTGCTGCAGGAGGGCGATATTCAGCCGTTGGGTAGCGAACACCCGCAGCGTATCGATGTGCGCATCATTGCCGTGACCAATCGCGACCTGGCCGCCGAAGTCGCCACCGGGCGCTTTCGCGAGGATCTGTATCATCGCCTGAGCGTCTTTCCGTTGTCGGTGCCGCCACTGCGCGAGCGTCGTGAAGATATCCCGCTGCTGGCCGGGCGCTTCCTCGAGGACAACCGCATTCGCCTGGGCCTGGCCAACCTGCGCTTGGCCGAGGATGCCGAGGCGGCGCTGCTGAACTGGCACTGGCCGGGTAACGTTCGCGAACTGGAGCACACCCTGGGCCGCGCCGCGCTGCGCGCACTTGGCGATTACCTGGGTGAAGCCAGCGTTACCGGCGACTCACGCCGCCGCGCCGTGGTGCGTATCGCTCGCAGTCACCTGGAGCTGCCCCAGACGACGCTCGAGCATCCCGACGAGTCATCTTCAGCGCCAGCTACGCCAACGGCGAAAGCCCATGACGCGGAACGATGGTCTACCCTGCGCCAGGCTACCGAGGCCTTTCAACGCCGGCATATCCATCAGGCGCTGGCTGCCCACGGCGGCAACTGGGCGGCCACCGCCCGTGCTCTGGAGATGGATAGCGGCAACCTGCACCGCCTGGCGCGGCGCCTGGGTCTGAAGTGAGCCTGGCCATGCACATCACGCACAATCATCAGAGAACCGCATGAATACGTTTCGTAAAGGGCTCGGTCACCGTCTGGACGATAGCACCGCGCAGCTATTTCCCGGCTACTTCGCGCTGGTGATGGCGACCGGTGCCGTCGCCATCGACACCTATGTGCTCGGCATGCCCTCACTCGCTTGGCTGCTAGCGCTGCTCGGCACCTTCGCCTATGCCGGGCTATGGCTGTTGACCCTGATGCGCGCAATGCGCTACCCCAGGCGACTCGTCGGCGATCTGAACGATCATGCGCGCGGGCCGGGGTTCTTTACGCTGGTCGCCGCCACCGGCATCCTCGGCACGCAATGGCTGCTGATCGCCCAGGCCACGCTGGCGGCACAGCTGTTATGGTTACTGGCGGTCACCCTGTGGCTGGCAGTAATGTACGCCTTCTTCATCGCCGTCATCGTGCAACAAGACAAACCGGCAATGGAGCAAAGCATCAATGGCGCCTGGCTGCTGACCACCGTCAGCACGCAATCCGTCGCCGTGCTGACGGCGCTGCTGCCGTGGTCCGAGGCACGCAGCGAAGCGGCGCTGTTATTTGCCTTGTGCATGTTCCTGCTCGGCTGCGCGCTGTACCTGATCATCATTACTCTGATCGTCTACCGGCTGGTTTTCCTGCGCCTTTCGGCGGCGGCGTTGACTCCGCCCTACTGGATCAACATGGGTGCCGTTGCGATTACCACCCTGGCCGGCTCGACACTGATTCTGCGCGCCGGATCCGATACGCTGCTGACCGACTTCGTGCCGTTTCTCAAGGGCTTCACGCTACTGTTCTGGGCGCTGGCCAGTTGGTGGATCCCACTGCTGGTCGGGCTGTCGTTGTGGCGTCACCTGGTGCGCCGTTACCCGCTGCGTTACGACGCGCAGCTGTGGGGCATGGTCTTTCCCTTGGGCATGTACACCACCGGCACCTTGAGCCTGTCCCAGGCACTCGACATCGGCTTTCTCAGGGCGATTCCGCAGGTCACGGTGTGGTTCGCGCTTACGGCCTGGCTGATTGTCGGCCTGGCCATGCTCAATCATTGGCGCCACTTGCCACCGGACAGCGCTTGACGCCACGCCAAACGAACTGGCCCCGCCACCAGAACGGTGACGGGGCCGGTTCAGGCTAGCCTTATCCCAGTCAGAACGGGATTTCGTCGTCGAAATCGTCGAAGCTGCCGGGGTTCGGCGCGCCGTAGTTGTTGCCCTGCTGGTTATTCTGGGCCGGAGCCGGCTGCGGCGGACGCTGCTGCTGGCCGCCACCTTGCGGGGCGCTGTTACCGTAACCGCCCTGCTGCGCGCCACCGCCATAGTTGCCCTGCTGCGGCTGCTGAGCGTAATCGCCGCCACCGCCACCCTGGCCGCCGCGCGAGTCGAGCATCTGCATGTCGTTGGCGACGATCTCGGTGCTGTAACGATCCTGACCGTCCTGGCCCTGCCACTTGCGCGTCTGCAGGCGACCTTCGATATAGATGCGCGAGCCCTTCTTGACGTATTGCTGGGCGATTTCCGCCAGCTTGTTGAATAGCACCACGCTGTGCCATTCGGTACGTTCCTGACGCTGACCGCTCTGCTTGTCGGTCCAGCTATCGGTCGTTGCGATGCGCAGGTTGGCCACCGGGTTGCCGGAGGGCATGAAGCGCACGTCGGGATCCTGACCCAGATTGCCGATCAGAATCACCTTGTTGACACCACGGGCCATGTTGGACTCCTTACATGAGCTTGAGTTTGAGGCCTGTTCAGGCGCTCCTTGAATCCTGTCTAATGCCGGCCACTCGCGCCAGCGCCTCGGCGTCCAGTCGTTGGCGGTCGACCTTGAGATAGGCGACACGCTCTTCAGGCACGACGAGCACGTCTTCCACCCCCGCTACCTCGGCGAAGCGTGCCATCAGGGCCTCCAGGGCATCGCCCTGATGCGCATCCAGCGCGACCACTTCGCTGGAAAGGTGGCGCGGCGCGGGCATCTTCCAGATCACCGCCAGCCAAACGACCGCCAGCAGCGCGGTACCGAGGAATACTGCATCATAACCGAAACGCTGCGCCAGGGCCCCTCCCAACACACCGCCCAGAAACGCGCCGAGAAACTGACTGGTCGAGTAGACCCCCATGGCGGTGCCCTTGGCACCCGCCGGGGCCAGCTTGCTGATCATCGAGGGCAGCGTCGCTTCGAGCAAATTGAAAGCCACGAAGAAGGCCCACAGCAAGGCGAATAATGACCAGCGCTGATGCCCCAGTTCGCCCAACGCCAGCAGTACAAGCGCCATGCTCGCCACCGCGCCGAGAAACACGCCCTTCATGCGTCGGCGCTTCTCGGCGACGATCACCAGCGGCACCATGGCGATGAATGCCAGGCCCATCACCGCGAGATACACCCAGCCGTGCTGGCCGGCCGCGATACCCACGTCGACCAGCCGGAACGGCACGGCGATAAACGCCGCCATCAGGATCAGGTGCAGGGCGAAGATCGAGAAATCCAGCCGCAGCAGGTCCGCCCGGGCCAACGTATCGCGAAGCTGGCCGCGATCCAGTCCCACGTCGCGATGCCGGGCGCGCCGGGGCGCCGCCGGCACCAGCCGCCACAGCACCAGCAGGCTCAGCATCGCCAGGCCGGCGCTGAACCAGAACACCCCGGCCAGGCCAAATGGCGCGGCGATCAAGGGCCCCACCACCATCGCCACGGCGAAGGCCACGCCGATCGACAGGCCGATGGTGGCCATCGCCGCGGTGCGGATTTCCTCGCGAGTCTGATCGGCAAGCAGCGCCATGATCGCCCCGGCCACCGCACCGCTGCCCTGCAGGCAACGCCCGACGATCACCCCGCCGATGGTGGTCGCCTCGGCGGCAACGACGCTACCGAGAGCGAACAGCACCAGCCCCCCGGCGATGACCACCTTGCGGCCAATGCGATCGGAAAGCAGGCCAAAGGGAATCTGCAACAGCGCCTGAGTCAGCCCATAGCCGCCCAATGCCAGTCCGACCAGCAGCGGCGTGGCGCCCTTGAAGTCATCGGCATACAGCGCCAGTACTGGCAATACCATGAACAGTCCGAGCATGCGCGTGGCATACAGACTGGCCAGACCGACGATGGCGCGGCGTTCAGTGGTAAGCAGTCGAGAGGTCATTAGCGAGTCGCATGCTGGAATGGGAAAACCGGATCACCGATCGAACGAATAACACCGGATAGCGAATTGGCGACGGTGGATCGACTATTCTACCGGCTCGGCATCCGTCAGGAAAAGCGCGATGTCGCTTTGCCGCTGCTTCCGGCTAGGCCGTATAATCGAGCTTTTGCGCCGCACGCGAGGTGGGAATGGACAGGATCCAGGTCAGGGGTGCGCGCACCCACAACCTCAAGAACATCGACGTCGAACTGCCGCGCGATAAATTGATCGTGGTCACCGGGCTATCGGGCTCCGGCAAGTCCTCGCTGGCCTTCGATACGCTCTACGCCGAGGGCCAGCGCCGCTATGTCGAGTCGCTGTCCACCTATGCCCGGCAGTTCCTGTCGATGATGGAAAAACCCGATGTCGATCATATCGAGGGTTTGTCGCCGGCGATCTCCATCGAGCAGAAGTCCACGTCGCACAACCCGCGCTCCACGGTCGGCACGATAACCGAGATTTACGATTACCTGCGCCTGCTGTTCGCGCGCGCCGGCACGCCGCGCTGCCCCGAACACGCTACCGACCTCGAGGCACAGACCGTCTCGCAAATGGTCGATCAGGTGCTGGCCCTGCCGGAAGGCAGCAAGTTGATGCTGCTGGCGCCGGTGATCAAGGGCCGCAAGGGCGAACACCTACAGTTGATCAGCGAACTGCGCGCCCAGGGTTTCGTGCGCGCCATGGTCGACGGCCAGGTGCTGGAACTCGACGACATTTCCACCCTGGACAAGAACAAGAAGCACGACATCAGCGTGGTCGTGGATCGCATCAAGGTGCGTGACGACCTGCAGCTTCGCCTGGCCGAATCGTTCGAGACTGCGCTCAACCTGGCCGACGGCATCGCCATCGTGCATTTCATGGATGGCGAGCAGGAAGACATGACCTTCTCCGCGCGTTTCGCCTGTCCGATTTGCGGTTATTCCATCGCCGAACTGGAACCGCGCATGTTCTCGTTCAACAACCCCGCCGGTGCCTGCCCGACCTGCGACGGCCTGGGCGTGCAGCAGTTCTTCGATGCCGAGAAGCTGATCAGCCATCCCGAGCTATCGCTGGCCGAGGGGGTCATCAAGGGCTGGGACCGGCGCAGCGTCTACTACTTCAACCAGCTTCAGGCGGTAGCCGAGCATTATCGCTTCAAGCTGGAAACCTCGTGGAGCGACTTGGCCCGGCACGAGCGCGATGTCGTTCTCAACGGTAGCGGCCAGGACATCATCGCCTTCAGCTACGTCAACGACCGTGGCCGCAAGGTGACTCGCGAGCATGCCTTCGAAGGCATACTGCCAAATATGCGCCGTCGCTACCGCGAGACCGAATCGAGCATGGTCCGCGAGGATCTTTCCAAGTACCTGGCGGTACAGCCCTGCCCGACCTGTCATGGCAGCCGTCTGCGTCGGGAAGCCCGCCACGTGTATATCGACGATCATGCCCTGCCGGATATCGTGCGCCTGCCGATCGGCGAGGCCTGGAGTTACTTCAAGAGCCTCGAACTACCGGGTCGCAAGGGCGAAATCGCGGTCAAGATCATTCACGAGATCCATGCGCGCCTGCAGTTTCTGGTCAATGTCGGCCTCGACTATCTCAACCTGGAGCGTAGCGCCGAGACGCTGTCGGGTGGCGAGGCGCAGCGTATCCGCCTGGCCAGCCAGATCGGCGCCGGCCTGGTCGGAGTGATGTACATTCTCGACGAGCCGTCGATCGGCCTGCACCAGCGCGACAACGACCGCCTGCTGCAAACGCTGGTGCACCTGCGCGATCTCGGCAACACGGTGATCGTCGTCGAGCACGACGAGGAAGCCATTCGCGCCGCCGACCATGTACTCGATATCGGCCCCGGAGCGGGTGTGCATGGCGGGCAGATCGTTGCCCAGGGAACGCCCAGCGACATCGAGGCCAGTGCAGCCTCGCTGACCGGCCAGTACCTGTCCGGCACGCGACGCATCGAGATCCCGCCGTATCGCATTCCGGGCAACCCCGAGAAGATGCTGCGCCTGACCGGCGCCAGCGGCAACAACCTGCAGGATGTCAGCCTCGCGTTACCGCTCGGCCTGTTGGTGTGCGTGACCGGTGTCTCCGGCTCGGGCAAGTCGACGCTGATCAACTCGACATTGATGCCGATCGCCGCGCGCGAGCTCAATCGCGCGACCACGCTGACTCCGGCGCCCTATACGAACATCGAGGGGCTCGATCAGCTCGACAAGATCATCGATATCGATCAGAGCCCGATCGGGCGCACACCGCGCTCCAACCCCGCTACCTATACCGGCATCTTCACGCCGATTCGCGAGCTATTCGCCGGTACCCAGGAGGCACGCTCGCGTGGCTACAAGCCGGGACGCTTCAGCTTCAACGTCAAGGGTGGACGCTGCGAGGCCTGCCAGGGCGAGGGCATGATCAAGGTCGAGATGCACTTCTTGCCCGATATCTACGTGCCTTGCGACGTGTGCAAGGGCAAGCGCTACAACCGCGAAACGCTGGAAGTGCAATACAAGAATAAGAGCATCCACGAAGTGCTGGAGATGACCGTGGAGGAGGCCTTGGAATTCTTCAGCCCGGTTCCGGCCATCGCGCGGCGTTTGCAAACGCTGATGGACGTCGGCCTGTCCTACGTGCGCCTCGGGCAAAGCGCGACCACGCTGTCGGGTGGCGAGGCCCAGCGCGTCAAGCTGGCCCGCGAACTGGCCAAGCGCGACACTGGCAAGACGCTGTATATCCTCGACGAGCCCACCACCGGGCTGCACTTCGAGGACATCCGCCAATTGCTGACGGTGCTGCATCGCCTGCGCGATCATGGCAACACCGTGGTGGTCATCGAGCACAACCTCGACGTGATCAAGACCGCCGACTGGCTGATCGATCTCGGCCCCGAAGGCGGCTCGGGTGGCGGACGCATCATCGCCGAGGGCACCCCCGAACAGGTCGCCGGGATGGAGGTCTCGCACACCGGGCGCTTCCTCGCGCCCCTGCTGGAAAAGCAGACCGCGAGTCACCCGCCGCGCGCCACCCGCGCGGTAGAAACCTGACGGCAAGGTGACCTTCCCCCTGGTTTAGGTCCGCCACCAATGTGAGAAGCCAATCAACATTGCGCCATGCCTGACGCATACGAAAAAACCGGCTCCCGAGGGAGCCGGTTTTATTATGGCGCTTGCCGGGCGTTACCCGCCGAGGATCACTCCTCGCCGGCCGCCTCGTCGGCGACCGGACGGTCGACCAGTTCGACGTAGGCCATGGGGGCATTGTCGCCGGTGCGGAAACCGCACTTCAGTACACGCACGTAACCGCCGGGGCGATTGACATAGCGCGGGCCCAGCTCATTGAAGAGCTTGCCGACCGCTTCCTTGGAACGGGTGCGGCTGAAGGCCAGGCGACGGTTGGCGACGCTATCCTGCTTGGACAAGGTGATCAGCGGCTCGATATGACGACGCAGCTCCTTGGCCTTGGGCAGGGTAGTCTTGATGACTTCATGCTCGACCAGCGACACGCACATGTTCTTGAACATGGCCTGGCGGTGCGAGCTGGTGCGATTCAGATGACGACCACTCTTACGATGACGCATGGTTGTAATTCCTTACCAAACTGGGACTCGAGTCGACACTCACGCGGAGGCCTTGTCGTCCTTCAGGCTCGCCGGCGGCCAATTCTCCAGCCGCATGCCGAGAGAAAGACCGCGCGCTGCCAGTACGTCCTTGATTTCATTCAAGGACTTCTTACCGAGGTTCGGTGTCTTCAACAGCTCGACTTCGGTGCGCTGAATCAGATCGCCGATATAATAGATATTCTCGGCCTTGAGGCAGTTGGCACTGCGGACGGTCAACTCGAGATCGTCTACGGGGCGCAACAGGATGGGATCGATGTGATCCTCTTCCTCTTCGACTTCCTGTTCCTTGTCGGCTTCCAGATCGACGAACGCGCCCAACTGATCCTGCAGGATGGTCGCGCTGCGACGGATCGCCTCTTCCGGATCCAGGGTGCCATCGGTTTCCAGATCGATGACCAGCTTGTCGAGGTCAGTGCGCTGTTCGACACGCGCCGCTTCGACGGCATAGGAAACCCGACGCACGGGGCTGAAGGTCGCATCCAACTGCAAGCGACCGATGGCCCGCGACTCGTCCTCCGCCTCGACACGCGTGTCGGCGGGCTCATAGCCACGACCCCGGGCGATCTTGAGCTGCATCTTCAGCTCGGCGCCTTCGTTGACGTGGGCGATCACGTGCTCCGGATTGACGATCTCGACGTCATGATCGGTGGCGATATCGCCGGCGGTCACAACGCAAGGGCCTTGCTTGTTCAGCGCCAGCACGGCCTCATCGCGGCTATGCATCTTGATCGCCACGTCCTTGAGATTCAGGAGGATTTCGATGACATCTTCCTGGACGCCTTCGATCGCGCTGTACTCGTGATCGACACCGGTAATCTCTGCTTCCACCACGGCGCAGCCGGGCATGGAAGACAGCAGGATGCGACGCAGAGCATTCCCCAGGGTGTGACCGAAGCCGCGCTCGAACGGTTCGAGAACGATCTTCGCGTGGTGCGCGCTGATCTCTTCGACCTTGATGTCGCGAGGACGGAGAAACTCTGTCACTGAACGCTGCATATGAACACCTTTCAGGCTGCCAAACGGATACTCGGTACTCTGAGCCGAACCCGCCAGGCGGGTTCGGCGTAACGCGGATTGTTCCGCGCTTACTTCGAGTACAGTTCGACGATCAGGTTTTCGTTGATGTCGGCAGACAGGTCGCCGCGTTCCGGGACAGCCTTGAAAGTGCCTTCCATCTTCTTGGAATCGACATCGACCCAGGTCACGTCGCCGCGCTGGCCAGCCAACTGCAGCGAATGCTGAATGCGCGCCTGGTTCTTGGCCTTTTCACGAACGGCGACGACGTCGCCGGGCTTGACCTGGTAGGACGCGATATTGACGCTGCGGCCATTGACGACGATCGCCCGGTGGCTGACGAGCTGACGCGCTTCCGAGCGCGTGGAGCCAAAGCCCATACGGTAGACGACGTTGTCGAGTCGGGATTCGAGGAGCTGCAGCAACAACTCGCCGGTCGCGCCCTTCATGCGGGCCGCTTCCTTGTAGTAGTTGCGGAACTGCTTCTCGAGCACGCCATACATGCGACGTACTTTCTGCTTCTCGCGAAGCTGCAAGCCGTAGTCGGAAAGACGCTGACGGCGCTGGCCGTGCACACCCGGAATCTGCTCGGATTTGCACTTCTTCTCGAAGGGAGTGACACCGCTCTTCAGAAAGAGGTCGGTTCCCTCGCGACGAGACAGTTTGCACTTCGGTCCAATATAACGAGCCATGAGTCTGTCTCCTTAAACGCGGCGTTTCTTAGGCGGACGGCAGCCGTTGTGGGGGACGGGCGTCGCGTCAGTGATGCTTTGCACGCGAAAACCGGCGGCATTCAATGCGCGCACGGCGGACTCACGGCCAGGACCGGGGCCCTTGACCAGCACGTCTACGTTTTTCACACCATACTCGGCTGCAGCGGTCGCTGCACGCTCGCTTGCTACTTGAGCAGCGAACGGGGTGCTCTTGCGAGAACCACGAAAACCCGAACCACCGGCAGTCGCCCAAGAGAGAGCGTTGCCCTGGCGGTCTGTGATCGTCACGATCGTGTTGTTAAAAGAGGCATGGATGTGGGCAACCGCATCCACTACCTGCTTTTTAACCTTTTTACGGTTACTGCGCGGGTTAGCCATGTTGATGTTTCTTCCTGTCTAAACGCCAGAACGTGCGTATTATTTGCGAATCGGCTTGCGCGGGCCCTTACGGGTACGCGCATTGGTCTTGGTGCGCTGACCGCGCAACGGAAGACCACGACGATGGCGCAGACCACGATAGCAACCCAGGTCCATGAGACGCTTGATATTCAGCGTCACATCACGACGAAGGTCGCCTTCAACGGTGTACTTGCCGACTTCAGTACGCAGGGTGTCCAGCTCTTCAGCGGACAGATCCTGGATCTTGCTGGTCGGCGCGATGCCGGCTGATGCACAGACTGCCTGTGCACGAGTGCGGCCAATCCCGAAGATATAGGTCAGCGAGATCGCCGCATGCTTGTTGTCCGGGATGTTGACGCCTGCAATACGGGCCATCAGCTTACTCCGAAATTTGAGCGGCTTGCTCGGTTAGTCATCCACAAAGGGCGCAATAGCATACCCCTTTGTCTTTGCGAAGACAAGAGGGGTATGCCGGCGCCCACTTTCAATCAGTATCAGGACTTAGCCCTGACGCTGCTTGTGCCGCGGTTCGATGCAAATGACGCGAACCGCGCCATTACGCCGAATAATCTTGCAGTTACGGCACATTTTCTTGACGGAAGCTCGAACTTTCATCGTTCTCTCCAATATGCGTGCGGCCGCGCTTCAGCGCATCAGGCCGCCGCTACCGTAGCCTTTCAGGTTGGATTTCTTCATCACCGACTCGTACTGGTTCGACATGAGATGCGACTGTACCTGGGCCATGAAATCCATGATGACCACGACCACGATCAGCAACGAGGTTCCGCCGAAGAAGAACGGAACCTGCCACGCTACGATCAGGAATTGAGGCATCAGGGAAACGGCTGTGATGTACAATGCGCCAAACAACGTCAAACGAGTCATGACCTTGTCGACATAGCGAGCGGTTTGCTCACCAGGACGAATACCCGGCAGGAAGGCACCTGACTTCTTCAAATTGTCGGCCACATCCTTGGGATTGAAGACCAACGCCGTATAAAAGAAGCAGAAGAATACCACCGCCGCGGCGAAAAGCAAGATATACAGGGGCTGCCCAGGCGCCAACGATTGCGAAGCCACCTGCAACCACTGGAAGCCATCGGCCGAGCCGACCCACTGGCCGATCGACGCCGGGAACAGCAGGATGCTCGAGGCGAAGATCGCCGGAATGACACCGGCCATGTTGACCTTGAGCGGCAGATAGCTGCTCTGACCCGCATACATCTTGTTGCCGACCTGGCGACGCGGATAATTCACCGTGATGCGGCGCTGGCCGCGCTCAATGAACACCACGAAGGCCACGGTGGCGATCGCCAGAATGGTCAGTGCCAGTAGCGGCAGGACGTTCCACGCGCCATCGTTGCGCGCCAGTTCGAAGGACTGGCCGATCGCGCCAGGCAGCCCTGCGACGATCCCCGCGAAGATAAGCAATGAAATGCCGTTGCCGATCCCCTTCTCGGTGATCTGCTCGCCTAGCCACATCAGGAACACCGCACCGGCGACGAACGAGACGATCGCCGTGAAGTAGAAGCTGAAGTCACTGGTATAGGTCACGCCTTGCCCAACCAGACCGACTGCCATGCCGGTCGCTTGAATCAATGCCAGTACGACGGTGCCATAGCGCGTGTACTGACTGATCTTGCGACGGCCGGCCTCACCCTCCTTCTTCAGCTGCTCGAGCTGAGGCGAGGTCGCTGTCAGGAGTTGCATGATAATCGACGCGGAGATATAGGGCATGATGCCCAACGCGAGGATACTCATGCGCTCCAGCGCACCACCCGAGAACATGTTGAACAGGCTCAGGATGGTGCCCTGATTTTCCCTGAACAAGGCAGCGAGCTGGTCAGGATTGATGCCGGGCACGGGGATATGGGCACCGATCCGGTACACCACAAGGGCGATGAACACAAAGCGCAAACGCGCCCACAGCTCACTCAACCCGCTTCCCGATGCCGGCACGTTTCCTGACTTAGCCATTTAGTCCTCTACCTTGCCACCAGCGGCTTCGATCGCGGCACGGGCACCCTTGGTGACCTTGAGACCGCGGACGGTAACCGCCTTGTTCAGTTCGCCGGAGAGGATCACCTTCGCGAATCGCGTGGCATCCTTGAGCACGTTGGCCTTCTTCAGCGCTGCCAGATCGGCGACGTCGCCGTCGACCTTGGCCAACTCGTTCAAACGCACTTCTTCGCTGACCAGCGACTTCATCGACGTGAAGCCGAACTTCGGCAGGCGGCGCTGCAATGGCATCTGCCCGCCCTCAAAACCGGGCTTCACGCTGCCGCCGGAGCGAGACTTCAGACCCTTGTGACCACGGCCACCGGTCTTGCCCAGACCGGAGCCGATGCCACGGCCGACGCGCTTCGCGGCGTGCTTGGAACCCGGTGCCGGGCTCAGGCTATTGAGTTTCATGGATTACTCTCCCTCGAGACGCACAAGGTAGTTGACCTTGTTGACCATGCCGCGCACGGCAGGGGTGTCTTCCAACTCGACCGTATGACCGATGCGGCGCAGCCCGAGGCCCTTCATGGTGGCCTTGTGCTTGCTCAGAACACCGATAGTGCTACGGATCTGTGTAACTTTGATCAAAGCTGCCATGGTGCCTTACCCCGCGATCTCTTCGACGGACAAACCGCGCTTGGCGGCGATGTCATCCGGAGCTTGCATGGCGGAGAGACCATTGATGGTCGCACGCACCACGTTCACCGGATTGGTGGAGCCGTAGCACTTGGCCAGAACGTCATGGACGCCGGCCAGTTCGAGCACGGAGCGCATGGCGCCACCAGCGATGATTCCGGTACCTTCGGAGGCCGGCTGCATGTACACCTTGGAGGCGCCGTGACGGGCCTTGACCGGGTACTGCAGGGTATGGCCACTGAGGCTGACCTTGATCATGTTGCGGCGCGCCTGGTCCATCGCCTTCTGGATCGCGACCGGCACTTCACGTGCCTTGCCACGACCGAAGCCGACACGACCATTGCCATCGCCAACGACGGTCAAGGCAGTGAAGCCGAAAATACGGCCACCCTTGACCACCTTGGCGACGCGGTTGACCTGCACGAGCTTCTCTTGCAGATCTCCGCTGTTCTGTTCGTTCTTCGCCATCGTAAAACCCTTTAGAATTCCAGGCCGCCTTCACGAGCGGCGTCGGCCAGGGCCTTGACGCGGCCGTGGTACTTGAACCCGGCACGATCGAAGGCTACCTGAGTGATGCCTGCCTGCTTGGCGCGTTCGGCAATCAACGCACCCACCTTGGAGGCGGCGTCGGCGTTGCCGGTACCGCCCTCGTGCAGGGACTTGTCCAGCGTGGAGGCGCTGGCCAGTACCTTGCCACCATCCGGCGAGATAATCTGCGCGTAGATGTGCTGCGGGGTACGGTTGACGCACAGGCGATACACGCCCAGCTCGCGGATCTTGGCGCGAGCGCGGCGGGCACGACGGAGACGAGATTCTTTCTTCGCGTTCATAACCCTGCCTTACTTCTTCTTGGCTTCTTTGCGGCGGACTTGCTCGTCGCCGTACCGGATACCCTTGCCCTTGTAGGGCTCGGGCGGACGGAAGGCGCGGATTTCCGCGGCGACCTGGCCGAGCTGCTGCTTGTCCGCGCTCTTCAGCACGATGGTGGTGTTCTTCGGCGTTTCCGCCGTGACACCCTCAGGCAGCGTGTACTCGACCGGGTGGGAGAAGCCCAGTGTCAGGTTTAGCGTCTTGCCACTTGCCTGGGCACGATAGCCGACGCCGTTGATCTCGAGAGACTTGCTGAAGCCCTCGGACGCACCAGTGACCATGTTCTGGACCAGTGCGCGTGTTGTGCCGACCATTGCCCAGCTCTTGGCTTTCTCGCTCGGGTTGAAGGTCAGCTGGCCGTCTTCCTGGCCGATCACCACATCGGGGTGAACGGTCATGCCGAGCGAGCCCTGACCGCCCTTGACGGTGAGCTTATCGCCGTCGAGCTTGGCTTCAACGCCGTTGGGCAATTTAACCGGATACTTGGCTACGCGGGACATTACGTCACTCCTAGAATACGGTGCAGATGACTTCACCACCGACACCGGCCTGACGCGCCGCACGATCGGTCATCACACCTTGAGAGGTGGAGACGATCGCGACACCCAAGCCATCCGCGACTTTCGGTAACTCGCCCTTGCCCTTGTAGATGCGCAAGGACGGCTTGGAAACGCGCTGGATGTGTTCGATGACCGGCTTGCCCTCGAAATACTTGAGGGTCACGGACAGTTCTGGCTTGGCGCCTTCAGCAACCGCGAAGTCGCTGATATAGCCTTCCTGCTTCAATACGCGGGCCACCTCAACCTTGAGCTTGGAGGACGGCATTGCAACCGCCTCCTTGGTGGCCATCTGCGCATTGCGGATACGAGTAAACATATCCGCCAGCGTATCTTGCATACTCATTACGTTGCGCTCCTGATTCTCGACGTGGCGTTACCAGCTGGACTTCTTGAGTCCAGGGACATCGCCACGCATGGCGGCTTCACGCAGCTTGTTACGGCCCAGCCCGAACTTGTTGTAGAAGCCGTGCGGACGCCCGGTGACGCGGCAGCGGTTACGCTGGCGTGCCGGACTGGAGTCGCGCGGCAACGACTGCAGCTTGAGCTGTGCGTCGAAGCGCTCTTCGTCAGAAGCGTTGACGTCGCTGATGATAGCTTTGAGCCCGGCACGCTTGGCGGCATATTTGTCGACCAGCTTCGCGCGCTTGAGCTCACGCTCTATCATGCTTTTCTTTGCCATGATCCCACCCTTATTTCTTGAACGGGAAGTTCAGCGCGCTCAGCAGCGCACGGCCTTCTTCATCGCTGTTGGCAGTGGTGGTGATGGTTACATCCAGACCACGAATCCGGTCGATCTTATCATACTCGAGCTCCGGAAAGATGATCTGCTCACGCACACCCATTGAGTAGTTGCCACGCCCGTCGAAGGACTTCGGGTTGAGACCCCGGAAGTCACGTACGCGGGGAATCGCGATGTTCACCAGGCGATCCAGAAAGTCCCACATGCGCTCACTGCGCAGCGTGACCTTGATCCCGATCGGCCATCCTTCACGGACCTTGAAGCCCGCGATGGATTTGCGTGCCTTGGTGACGATCGGCTTCTGACCGGAGAGCTTCTCCAGGTCACCGATGGCATTGTCGATCAGCTTCTTGTCGCTGGTCGCTTCGCCGATGCCCATGTTGAGGGTCACCTTGGTGATCCGGGGCACCTGCATCACGTTGGCGTAACTGAACTGTTCTCTGAGCCCAGCCACCACCTCGTTTTGATAACGTTCTTTCAAGTTCGCCATTTTGCTACCCGACTCGCGTTAGGCGTCGATCTGCTTCTGCGTCGACTTGTAGATACGTACCTTGGTACCGTCTTCCGAAACCTGGAAGCCGACGCGATCCGCCTTGCCGGTCTCCGCATTGAAGATGGCCACGTTGGACGCGTGAATCGGAGCCTCGCGCTCGACGATACCCCCCTGGTTGCCCAGCATGGGGTTGGGCTTGGTGTGGCGTTTCATCATGTTCACACCGGACACGACATAGCGACTGTCCTGGAGGACGCGCTTGATCGTGCCACGCTTACCCTTGTCCTTGCCGGCAATGACGATCACTTCATCGTCACGTTTGATCTTTTGCATATCCGCCTCGCTCCTTACAGCACTTCAGGCGCCAAGGAAATGATCTTCATAAACTTCTCGGTACGAAGTTCACGAGTAACCGGTCCGAAGATACGGGTGCCGATCGGCTGTTCGTTGGTGTTGTTCAACAGAACCGCCGCATTTCCGTCGAAGCGAATCAACGACCCGTCGGGACGACGGACGCCGCTACGGGTGCGAACCACCACCGCCTTCATGACCTGGCCTTTCTTGACCTTGCCACGCGGGATAGCTTCTTTCACCGTCACCTTGATGATGTCACCCACGCGAGCGTAGCGGCGGTGTGAACCGCCCAGCACCTTGATGCATTGCACCCGGCGCGCACCGCTGTTGTCGGCGACATCCAGCATTGTCTGAGTCTGAATCATCGGTTTTCTCCAAACCTAATCTGACTGCACTGGTTTTGAAGGCGCTTGCCGAACTCAGCCCTTGGCCTGCTCGACCACCTCAACCAGCGTCCAGGCTTTTTTCTTCGACAGCGGGCGGCATTCCTGAATGGAAACCGTATCGCCGTCCTTCGCCTGGTTCGCCTCGTCATGGGCGTGCAGCTTGGTGGAGCGCTTCACGTATTTGCCATAGATCGGATGACGCTCGCGGCGCTCGATCATGACCACGATGGACTTGTCCATCTTGTCGCTCACCACCTTGCCGGTGAGCGTACGGGTTTTCTTCTCTTCGGCCATCTCAGTCACCTGCCTTCTCGTTGAGCACAGTCTTCACGCGGGCGATATCCCGGCGTACCTGCTTGAGCAGATGGGTCTGGCTCAGCTGACCGGTGGCCTTCTGCATACGCAGATTGAACTGCTCGCGGAGGAGCTCAAAGAGCTGCTCCTGCAGCGCGTCGACCGATTTTTCGCGAATTTCCTGAGCTTTCATCACATCACCGTCCGTTTCACAAAGGTGGTGGACAAGGGCATCTTCTGCGCCGCGAGGCCAAAGGCTTCACGGGCCAGCTCCTCGGAGACCCCTTCGATCTCGTAGAGCATCTTGCCGGGCTGGATCTGCGCGACCCAATACTCGACGGAGCCTTTACCCTTACCCATACGGACTTCCAGCGGCTTATTGGTGATCGGCTTGTCCGGGAAGACCCGGATCCAGATCTTGCCGCCACGTTTGACGTGACGCGTGATGGCACGACGACCGGCTTCGATCTGGCGCGCGGTGATGCGCCCACGACCGGTGGCTTTCAGGCCGAATTCGCCGAAGCTCACCTTGCTTCCGCGATGCGCCAGGCCACGATTGCGGCCTTTCTGCATCTTGCGGAATTTCATGCGCTTAGGTTGCAACATCGACTACATCTCCCCTTACTTGGAACCTTTCTTCTTGGGTGCGGGCTGGGCGCCTTGCTGCTTCTGCTTGGCCCGCACCTCTTCGATGCCCCCGAGGATTTCACCCTTGAAGATCCACACCTTGACGCCGATGACGCCGTAGGTGGTGTGAGCTTCATAGGTCGCGTAGTCGATGTCCGCGCGCAGGGTGTGCAAGGGCACACGACCTTCGCGGTACCACTCGGTACGGGCGATTTCCGCACCACCGAGACGACCTGACAACATGATCTTGATACCGCCGGCGCCCAGGCGCATGGCGTTCTGCACGGAGCGCTTCATGGCGCGGCGGAACATCACGCGACGCTCGAGCTGGCCGGCGATGTTCTGCGCGACGAGCGCGGCGTCGAGTTCGGGCTTGCGGACTTCCTCGATGTTGACGTGCACCGGCACGCCCATCATCTGGGCGACGTCGCGGCGCAGTCGATCGACGTCTTCACCCTTCTTGCCAATCACGATGCCCGGACGGGCGGTGTGAATGGTGATCCGCGCGTTATTCGCGGGACGCTCGATGGTGATACGGCTCACGGAGGCGTTCTTGAGGCGCTGCTCGAGAAAGCCGCGCACTTCGAGATCGCTGTTCAACTTGTCGGCATAAGCACCGCGCTCGGCATACCAGACCGAAGTGTGGTCCTTGACGATACCCAGCCGAATACCTGTCGGATTTACTTTCTGACCCATCTGGTCGACTCCTACTTCTCGGCTACCTTGACGGTGATGTGACAAGTGCGCTTCAAAATGCGATCCGCACGGCCCTTGGCACGCGGCTGGATGCGCTTGAGCGTCATGCCCTCATCGACACAGATGGTCGAGACGCGCAGCTCGTCGATGTCCATGCCGTTGTTTTCTTCCGCATTCGCAATGGCGGACTGAAGCGTCTTCTTGACCAGCTTGGCAGCCTTCTTCGGTGAGAAGGTCAGCAGGTCGAGCGCCTCGGCGACAGGTTTACCGCGCACCTGGTCAGCCACCAAACGGGCCTTCTGGGCGGATAAACGAGCGCCACGCAGCTTAGCTGTGACTTCCATCTCTCAATCCTCTCTGGCTTACCGTTTGGCTTTCTTGTCCGCCACATGACCGCGATAGGTGCGGGTGGCAGCGAATTCGCCCAGCTTGTGGCCAACCATTTCCTCGGAGACATGCACCGGGACGTGTTGGCGACCGTTATGGACAGCAATGGTGAGCCCGACCATGTTGGGCAGGATCATCGAACGCCGCGACCAGGTCTTGATCGGTTTGCGGTCGTTCTTTTCCACTGCAGTCTCAACCTTCTTCAGCAGATGAAGGTCAATGAAAGGACCTTTCTTCAGTGAACGTGGCACAGCCGTTACCTCTTGATGTCTAGACTTTTAATCTCAGTTCCGAGCCTTGCGGCGACGAATAATGAGTTTGTCGGTGCGCTTGTTCTTACGGGTCTTGTGGCCCTTGGTGGGAACGCCCCACGGGCTCACCGGATGACGTCCACCGCTGGTGCGGCCTTCACCGCCACCATGCGGGTGATCCACCGGGTTCATCGCGACACCGCGAACCGTCGGGCGCACACCGCGCCAGCGTTTGGCGCCGGCCTTGCCCAATTGACGCAGGCTGTGCTCTGAGTTGCTCACTTCGCCAAGCGTCGCACGGCACTCCGCCAGCACCTTGCGGGTCTCGCCGGAGCGCAGACGCAGGGTGACGTAGTTGCCTTCGCGTGCGACCAGCTGGGCACTGGTACCGGCACTGCGCGCGATCTGCGCGCCCTTGCCGGGCTTGAGCTCGATGCAATGCACGGTAGAGCCCACCGGGATGTTACGCAGCGGCAGGGTGTTACCTTTCTTGATAGCCGCATTGACACCCGACTCGAGCGTATCGCCCGCCTTCACGCCCTTGGGCGCGATGACGTAGCGACGCTCGCCGTCCAGGTACTTCAGCAGCGCAATGTGAGCGCTGCGGTTCGGGTCGTATTCAAGACGCTCGACGATGGCGGGAACGCCATCCTTGTTACGCTTGAAATCGACCAGGCGATAATGCTGACGATGACCGCCACCAACGTGCCGGGTCGTGATGCGACCGCGATTGTTACGCCCGCCGGACTTGGACTTTTTCTCCAACAGCGCGGCATGCGGCCGGCCCTTGTAGATTTCGTCGTTGACAACCTTGACCAGGTGGCGACGACCGGCGGATGTGGGTTTGGTTTTAACTACTGCCATGATCCGTACTCCTGCCCTTATTCGGCGCCAGAGAAGTCTTCGAGGGTCTCGCCCGCGGCCAGTGTGACATAGGCCTTGCGGTAGCCCTTGCGCATGCCGACACCATGGGCGGTGCGCTTGGTCTTGCCCTTCATGTTCAGGACCTGAACGCGATCGACCTTCTTGTCAAAAAGCGCCTCGACGGCCTTTTTGATCTCGGGCTTGGTCGCGTCGCTGGCCACCTTGAACACGTACTGATTGTTCTCGGCGGCGAAAGCGGCTTTCTCGGTCATGTGCGGTCCGAGCAGAACCTTGAATAAGCGTTCCTGGTTCATGCCAGCTTCTCCTCGAATTTACGCAGGGCGGAGACGGTAACCAGCACCTTGTCGAAGGCGACCAGGCTCACCGGATCGGCAGCGGCGACGTCCACCACATCCACGTTGGGAATGTTGCGAGCGGCGAGATAGAGCTTCTCGTCGACTTCCTCGGTGACGATCAGCACCTTCTCCAGATCGAGCTCCTTGAGCTGTGCGATCAGCTGCTTGGTCTTCGGCACCTCGACCACGAACGACTCGACGGCCACCAGACGCTCCTGACGCACCAGCTCGGAGAGAATCGAGCGCATCGCCGCACGGTACATCTTGCGGTTGACCTTCTGGGTGTAGTCCTGAGGACGCGCCGCAAAGGTCACACCACCACTACGCCACAGCGGAGAGCGAATGGTACCGGCACGCGCACGACCGGTGCCCTTCTGGCGCCACGGCTTCTTGCCACCGCCGCGCACCTCGGAACGGGTCTTCTGAGCGCGGGTACCCTGACGGCCCGCCGCCAGATAGGCAGTGACTACCTGATGTACCAGCGCTTCATTGAATTCTTTGCCAAAGGTGGCGTCGGCGACTTCGACAGTGCCGGCATCAGCACCTGCAAGATTAAGATTCATCGGTCTTTACCCCTCAGCGAGCTTTGACGGCACGGCGAACGACGACATCGCTGCCCGGTGCACCGGGTACGGCGCCCTTGATCAGCAGCAAGTTGCGTTCAGCGTCGACACGCACGACTTCCAGGCTCTGGACGGTGCAGCGAACATTGCCCATCTGGCCGGCCATTTTCTTGCCCTTGAATACGCGCCCCGGAGTCTGACACTGACCGATGGAGCCAGGCGCACGGTGGGACAAGGAGTTGCCGTGGGTCATGTCTTGGGTGCGGAAGTTCCAGCGCTTGACGGCGCCCTGGAAGCCCTTGCCCTTGGAGGTGCCGGTCACGTCGATCTTTTGACCAGCTTCGAAGAGGGATACGGTGAATTCGCCGCCCACTTGCGGAGCCTCGTCACCTTCGGAAAGGCGGAACTCCATCAGCGAACGACCGGCCTCGATACCTGCCTTGGCAAACTGGCCAGCGGCGGCCTTGGACAGGTGTTTGGCCTTGCGGGAGCCGGTTGTCACCTGAACCGCGCTATAACCGTCGCTTTCAACGGTCTTGACACGAGTCACGCGGTTGGGCTCAACCTCGATAACGGTTACCGGCACGGATGCGCCATCCTCGGTGAAGATGCGGGTCATACCGCTCTTCTTACCGACTAAACCGATAGTCATGTTCAGTCTCCTAATAGTGTACGGGGCTGTCACCCGCTATGGCTGCCCTTTCCAGAGCATTCCACTAGCACATTGTATGACGCCGTCCCGGCGTGGCGGCTGCTGCTCCTGATTCTTAAAACGGAGCGCTGGGCCGCGAGTGACTAGTGTGGTTAATCGAGCTTGATCTGGACGTCCACGCCAGCGGCGAGGTCGAGTTTCATTAGCGCGTCGACGGTCTTCTCCGTCGGCTCGACGATGTCGAGCACGCGCTTGTGAGTGCGGATCTCATACTGATCGCGCGCGTCCTTGTTGACGTGCGGCGAGATCAGAATGGTGTAGCGCTCACGATTGGTTGGCAGCGGGATCGGGCCATGCACCTGGGCACCTGTACGCTTCGCGGTATCCACGATTTCTTGTGCGGACTGGTCGATCAGGCGATGGTCGAAGGCTTTCAACCGAATGCGAATCTTCTGGTTCTGCATTAGCCCTAAACTCCAATGGATGTAACGGCGCGAGCCGTCTACCCACGCATTTAAAGGATGCGCATTATAGGCATGCTGACATCGAGAGTCAATCATGCGCAGAAAAGGGGCTCCATGCGGAGCCCCTTCGGTCATCAAGCGGTTACGACTTACTCGACGATCTTGGCGACGACACCGGCGCCCACGGTACGACCGCCTTCGCGAATGGCGAAGCGCAGGCCGTCTTCCATGGCAATCGGTGCGATCAGGGTGACGACCATCTGTACGTTGTCACCCGGCATGACCATCTCGACGCCTTCCGGCAGCTCACAGGTACCGGTCACGTCGGTGGTACGGAAGTAGAACTGCGGACGATAGCCCTTGAAGAACGGCGTATGACGACCACCTTCTTCCTTGGACAGGATGTAGACCTCGGACTCGAACTTGGTGTGCGGCGTGATCGAACCCGGCTTGGCCAGTACCTGGCCACGCTCGACGTCGTCACGCTTGGTGCCACGCAGCAGGGCGCCGACGTTCTCACCGGCACGACCTTCGTCGAGCAGCTTGCGGAACATCTCGACACCGGTAACGGTGGTCTTGGTGGTGTCGCGAATACCAACGATTTCAACTTCATCGCCGGTGCGCACGATGCCACGCTCGACACGACCGGTGACCACGGTACCGCGACCGGAGATCGAGAACACGTCTTCGATCGGCATCAGGAACGGCTGATCGACGGCACGCTCCGGCTCCGGAATGTAATCGTCGAGCGCCTTGATCAGGTTGGCGACGGCGGTGGTGCCCATGCCGTTGTCATCCTTGCCATCCAGCGCCATCAACGCGGAGCCGATGATGATCGGCGTGTCGTCGCCCGGGAAATCGTACTGGTCGAGGAGTTCGCGAACTTCCATTTCGACCAGCTCGAGCAACTCCTCATCGTCGACCATGTCGGCCTTGTTGAGGAACACGACGATGTACGGAACACCAACCTGACGCGACAGCAGGATGTGCTCGCGAGTCTGCGGCATGGGGCCGTCAGCCGCGCTGCACACCAGGATTGCGCCGTCCATCTGGGCCGCACCGGTGATCATGTTCTTGACGTAGTCAGCGTGACCCGGGCAGTCGACGTGGGCGTAGTGACGCGCCTCGGACTGATACTCGACGTGAGATGTCGCGATGGTGATACCGCGCTCACGCTCTTCGGGTGCGTTATCGATAGTATCGAAAGCACTCCAGTCGCCGCCGAAGACTTCGGCGGAAACGCGGGTCAGGGCCGCAGTCAGCGTGGTCTTGCCGTGATCGACGTGACCGATGGTGCCGACGTTGACGTGCGGTTTGGAACGCTCAAATTTTTCCTTAGCCACTGCTATAACCTCTTTACGTTAGCTAACGGTTAACCGTTCTGGTTGATGACGGCTTCGACGACGCTGGACGGCGCCTCTTCGTAACTCGCAAACTCCATGGTGTAGCTTGCGCGGCCCTGGCTTTGAGAACGCAGATCGGTCGCGTAACCGAACATCTCAGCCAACGGAACCGTGGCGCGGATGATCTTGCCCGAGGAAGAGTCATCCATGCCCTGTACAAGACCACGGCGGCGGTTCAGGTCGCCCATGACATCACCCATGAACTCCTCGGGGGTCACGACTTCGACCTTCATCACCGGTTCCAGCAACACGGCCTTGGCCTTGCGAGCGCCTTCTTTGACCGCCATGGAAGAGGCGATCTTGAACGCGGTCTCGTTGGAGTCCACGTCGTGGAAGGAGCCGTCGAACAGCGTGACCTTGACGTCGATCATCGGGTAACCCGCGATGACACCGTTCTGGAGCTGTTCATGGGCTCCCTTCTCGACGGCCGGCACGTATTCCTTGGGAACCGCGCCACCGACGATTTCGGACGCGAACTTGAAATGCAGATCCTCGTCCTCGCCCTTGTCTTCGGCCGTCAACGGCTCGATACGCAGGTGTACGTGACCGTACTGACCGCGACCGCCCGACTGACGAACGAACTTACCTTCCTGCTCGACCTTGCCACGGATCGTCTCGCGATAAGCGACCTGTGGCTTGCCGATGTTGGCTTCGACCTTGAACTCGCGACGCATGCGGTCGACGAGAACATCGAGATGCAACTCACCCATCCCGGAGATGATGGTCTGGCCGGTCTCTTCATCGGTCCTGACCTGGAACGAGGGGTCCTCCTGGGCCAACTTGCCCAGCGCGATACCCATCTTTTCCTGGTCGGGCTTGGACTTCGGCTCGACGGCCACGGAGATCACCGGCGCCGGAAACTCCATGCGCTCGAGCACGATCTTGTCGTTGAGATCGCACAGGGTGTCGCCGGTAGTGACGTCCTTGAGGCCGATGCAGGCCGCGATGTCGCCGGCGAGAACTTCCTTGATCTCTTCGCGTGTATTGGCGTGCATCTGCACGATACGGCCGACACGCTCCTTCTTCTCCTTTACGGAGTTGTAGACGCTGTCGCCCGACTTCAGCACGCCCGAATAGACGCGAATGAAGGTCAGGGTGCCGACGAACGGGTCGGTGGCGATCTTGAACGCCAGCGCCGAAAAGGGGGCGCTGTCGTCCGCTTCGCGCGTGGCGATGGTGCCGTCCTTGTCGTCCAGCTCACCCTCGATGGCCTTGACCTCGGTGGGCGACGGCAAGTACTCGACAACACCGTCCAGCACCGCCTGCACGCCCTTGTTCTTGAACGCCGAGCCGCAAGTCACCAACACGATCTCGTTATCCAGGGTACGGCGACGCAGCCCCGCCTTGATCTCATCGTTGGTCAGCTCGCCCTCTTCGAGGTACTTGTCCATCAGCTCTTCGGTGGCCTCGGCGGCGGCTTCGACCATTTCTTCGCGATACTTCTCGGCGGTCTCCTGCAGCTCGGCCGGGATATCCACCAACTCGTAGGTGGTACCCTTGTCAGCCTCATTCCACAGGATCGCCTTCATCTCGACCAGGTCAACGACGCCCTTGAAGTCTTCTTCCGTACCCCAGTTGATCTGGATCGGCACGGCATTGGCGCCCAGACGGCTCTTCAACTGATCGACGACCATGAAGAAGTCAGCGCCGGCACGGTCCATCTTGTTGACGAACACCATGCGCGGCACTTCGTACTTGTTGGCCTGACGCCAGACAGTCTCGGTCTGCGGCTGCACGCCGGAGCTGCCGCACAACACCACCACGGCACCATCGAGTACGCGCAGCGAGCGCTCGACTTCGATGGTGAAGTCGACGTGCCCCGGGGTGTCGATGATATTGACACGATGCTCATCGAACTGGTGGTTCATGCCTTTCCAGAAGGTCGTTACAGCAGCCGAGGTAATGGTGATCCCCCGCTCCTGCTCCTGTTCCATCCAGTCGGTCGTGGATGCACCTTCATGGGTCTCGCCCAGCTTGTGGTTGACACCGGTATAGAACAACACACGCTCGGTGGTGGTGGTCTTGCCGGCGTCGACGTGGGCAACGATACCGATGTTGCGATAACGCTTGAGTGGAGTCTTGCGTGCCACGATGAAACTCCCGTTGGTTGGCAGCAGTGTTTAGAAGCGACGCACTTAGAAACGATAGTGCGAGAAGGCCTTGTTGGCTTCTGCCATGCGATGCACGTCTTCACGCTTCTTCACAGCAGCACCCTTGCCTTCAGCGGCATCGAGCATTTCACCGGCCAGACGCTGCACCATGGTCTTTTCGCCACGATTGCGGGCGGCATCCACCAACCAGCGCATGGCCAACGCCTGGCGACGCGAGGGGCGAACTTCCACGGGCACCTGATAGGTCGCACCACCGACACGGCGGGACTTGACCTCGACCATCGGCTGGATGGCTTCCAGCGCCTTGTCGAAGATGTCCAGCGGCGCGTCCTTGCCACGCTCGGCAACCCTGTCCAGCGCGCCGTAAACAATACGCTCGGCGATGGATTTCTTGCCACTGACCATCAGGTGGTTCATGAACTTCGCCAGGCGCTCGCTTCCGAATTTCGGATCCGGGAGGATTTCGCGCTTAGCGGCAACTCTTCTTCTAGGCATGATAAGCCCTCAGTAAAGGGTCCTTCAGGTAAACCCGAGACACCTTCGCGCAATTCGCGCGGGGCCCGACCTTACTCTTATCCGACCATTGCGATTCTTTAGTGAGCGACGCTCGGCCTCAGGCCTTGGGACGCTTGGTGCCGTACTTGGAACGGCCTTGCTTACGATTCTGCACACCGGAGGTGTCGAGGGCCCCGCGCACGGTGTGATAACGCACACCCGGCAAGTCCTTGACGCGGCCACCGCGAATCAGGACCACGGAGTGCTCCTGCAGGTTGTGACCTTCACCGCCGATGTAGGAAGCCACTTCGAACCCGTTGGTCAAGCGAACGCGGCACACTTTACGCAGTGCGGAGTTCGGCTTCTTCGGGGTAGTGGTGTAAACGCGGGTACAAACCCCGCGACGCTGCGGACAAGCCTGCAGCGCCGGCACGTCGCTCTTGGCGACCGGGCGCTTGCGCGGCTTGCGCACGAGCTGATTGATCGTTGCCATAATGTCTAGCTGACTCCAGTGGTTGCCTTGCCCATTCAGCGCTTTTTCAGCAGATAGGGGCGTACCCGCCCCACTGTTAAAGGCTGCGCATTCTAATGTCTGGCGGCGATCCGCGTCAAGGCCGGCGCCCCAAGGGGGCCGGCCAACACGAAACGGCGCTTTACAACTCGTCGTCGTCCGCGTCGAGAGCGGTAAGCTGAGCACCCAGCTCCTGCTCGACATCGTAGGCCGACGGATGCTGCGTGCGATCAGCTTCTTCGCGCTTACGGCGACGTTCCGCATGGTGGGTCAGGCCGGTACCGGCCGGGATCAGACGTCCCACCACCACGTTTTCCTTCAGGCCGCGCAGGTAATCGCGCTTGCCGGTCACCGCTGCCTCGGTCAACACGCGGGTCGTCTCCTGGAAGGAGGCCGCGGAGATGAACGATTCGGTGGCCAACGAGGCCTTGGTAATGCCCAGCAGTACGCGCTCGTACTTGGCCGGGAACTTTTCGCCCTCGGCCATGCGCGCGTTCTCTTCCACCACCCGCACCAGTTCGACCTGGTCGCCGGGGATGAAGTCGGCATCGCCGGCATCGGTCACCTCCACCTTGCGCAGCATCTGACGCACGATCACCTCGATGTGCTTGTCGTTGATGCCCACGCCCTGGAGGCGGTAAACCTCCTGGATTTCGGTGGTGATGTACTTGGCCAGCTCCGCGACGCCGAGCAGGCGCAGGATGTCGTGCGGGTTGCTCGGGCCATCGGAGATGACTTCACCCTTCTCGACGGTCTCGCCCTCGAACACGCTGATCTGACGCCATTTCGGAATCAGCATTTCGAACGGATCGCCGGATTCCGGGGTGATCGCCAGACGCCGCTTGCCCTTGGTCTCCTTGCCGAAGCTGATCACGCCGGAGATCTCGGCGAGAATCGCCGGCTCCTTGGGCTTGCGCGCCTCGAACAGGTCGGCGACGCGCGGCAGACCACCGGTGATGTCCTTGTTGGCGGACGCCTCGACCGGAATACGCGCGATGACCTCGCCGACGCCGATGCTGGCACCGTTTTCGGCGGAGACGATCGCCTTGCCGGGCAGCAGATACTGCACCGGCGTATTGGAGCCCGGCAACGTCACATGCTCGCCCGCTTCATCCTGGAGCATGATCATCGGACGCTTGTCGCGGCCGGATGCCGGACGCGCCGCGGACTCGATCACCTCGATGGAGGACAGCCCGGTCATTTCGTCCACGCTGCGGTGGATGGAAACGCCTTCGTCCATGTCGATGTACTGGGCCTTGCCCTGCACCTCGGCCACCACCGGGTGGGTGTGCGGATCCCACTTGGCCACCACCTGACCACCCTCGACCGGCGCGCCGTCCTTGACCGACAGCTCGGCGCCGTAGGGCAGCTTGTAGTACTCGCGCTCGCGCCCATGATCGTCGGCGATCGCCAGCGCGCTGGAGCGCGACACCACCACCAGCTTGCCGTCGCCACGCTCGACGTACTTGATGTTGTGCAGACGCACCTTGCCACCGTGCTTGACCTGCACGCTGTCCACCGCCGAGGCGCGCGAGGCGGCGCCACCGATGTGGAAGGTACGCATGGTCAACTGGGTACCCGGCTCGCCGATCGACTGCGCGGCGATGACGCCCACCGCTTCGCCGATGTTGACCTGATGACCGCGCGCCAGATCGCGACCGTAACAGGCCGAGCACACGCCGTGCGGGGTTTCACAGGCGATGGTGCTGCGCACCACGATCTCGTCGACGCCCATGGTGTCGAGCTGCTCGCACCAGGCTTCGTCGAGCAGCGTACCGCGCGCGATCAGCACGTCGTCGGTGGCCGGATCGATGACGTCCTGGGCCACCACGCGACCCAGCACACGCTGCGCCAGCGAGACGATGATATCGCCGCCTTCGATGACCGGGTGCAGGGTCAGGCCTTCCTCGGTGCCGCAATCGGGTTCGGTGATCACCAGATCCTGGGCGACATCGACCAGGCGACGGGTCAGGTAACCGGAGTTGGCGGTCTTGAGTGCCGTATCCGCCAGGCCCTTACGCGCGCCGTGAGTCGAGATGAAGTACTGCAGTACGTTCAAGCCCTCACGGAAGTTGGCGACGATCGGCGTTTCGATGATCGAGCCGTCCGGCTTGGCCATCAGGCCACGCATGCCGGCCAGCTGGCGGATCTGCGCGGCGCTACCACGCGCGCCGGAGTCGGCCATGATGAACACGCTGTTGAACGAGTCCTGCTCGACCTTCTTGCCCTCGCGATTGACCACGGTCTCCTTGGAGATACCCGCCATCATCGCCTTGGCCACCTTGTCGTTGGCCTTGGACCAGATATCGATGACCTTGTTGTACTTCTCGCCGGCGGTGACCAGGCCCGAGGAGAACTGATCCTCGATCTCCTTGACCTCATCCTCGGCCGCGTCGACGATTTCCTTCTTCGCCTCGGGGATGACGAAGTCGTTGACGCCGATCGAGGCGCCGGACCAGGTCGCCAGGCGGAAGCCGGTGTACATCAGCTGGTCGGCGAAGATCACCGTGTCCTTGAGGCCACTGCGGCGATAGACCTCGTTGATCAGCCGCGAGATCGCCTTCTTCTTCATCGGCTGGTCGACCAGCTCGAAAGGCGCGCCCTTGGGAAGAATGCGGAACAGCAGCGCACGGCCCACGGTGGTATCGAAAATCGAGGTCCTCTCGATGAGTTCGCCACCGTCTTCTTCCGCCACGAACTCGGTCAGACGCACCTTGACCCGCGCGTGCATCGATACGCTCTGGGTACCGAAGGCACGCTCGACTTCCTTGAGGTTGGCGAACACCATGCCCTCGCCCTTGGCGTTGATCCGTTCGCGGGTCATGTAGTACAGACCCAGCACCACGTCCTGGGACGGCACGATGATCGGCTCGCCGTTGGCCGGCGACAGCACATTGTTGGTGGCCATCATCAGCGCGCGCGCTTCGAGCTGGGCTTCCAGCGTCAGCGGCACGTGCACGGCCATCTGATCGCCGTCGAAGTCGGCGTTATAGGCGGCACAAACCAGCGGGTGCAACTGGATCGCCTTGCCTTCGATGAGCAGCGGCTCGAAGGCCTGAATGCCCAGGCGGTGCAGGGTCGGCGCGCGGTTGAGCAGCACCGGGTGTTCACGAATGACGTCGGCGAGGATGTCCCACACCTCAGGCAGTTCGCGCTCGACCATCTTCTTGGCGGCCTTGATGGTCGACGCCTGGCCGCTGGACTGCAGCTTGGAATAGATGAACGGCTTGAACAGCTCGAGCGCCATCTTCTTGGGCAGACCACACTGATGCAGGCGCAAGGTCGGGCCCACGGTGATCACCGAGCGGCCGGAATAGTCGACGCGCTTGCCCAGCAGGTTCTGGCGGAAACGCCCCTGCTTGCCCTTGATCATGTCGGCCAGCGACTTCAACGGACGCTTGTTGGAACCGGTGATGGCGCGGCCACGACGACCGTTGTCGAGCAGCGCATCGACGGATTCCTGCAGCATGCGCTTCTCGTTGCGCACGATGATATCCGGCGCATTGAGGTCGAGCAGACGCTTCAGGCGGTTGTTGCGGTTGATCACCCGGCGATACAGATCGTTTAGGTCCGAGGTCGCGAAGCGGCCGCCATCGAGCGGCACCAGCGGACGCAGGTCCGGCGGCAGTACCGGCAGCACTTCCATGACCATCCACGCCGGCGCGTTGCCGGACTTGTAGAAGGCTTCCAATAGCTTCAAGCGCTTGGAAAGCTTCTTGATCTTGGTCTCGGAGTTGGTCTGCGGAATCTCCTCGCGCAGGCGATCGATCTCTTCGCCGAGGTCGATATCCTTGAGCAGGGCCTGAACGGCCTCGGCGCCCATGCGCGCGTCGAAATCGTCGCCGAACTCTTCGAGCGCCTCGAAGTACTGCTCGTCGTTGAGCAGCTGTCCGCGCTCGAGCGTGGTCATGCCCGGATCGATGACCACGAAGCTCTCGAAGTACAGCACACGTTCGATATCACGCAGGGTCATGTCGAGGAACATACCGATGCGCGACGGCAACGACTTCAAGAACCAGATGTGGGCAACCGGCGAAGCCAGTTCGATATGCGCCATGCGCTCGCGGCGTACCGCGGCCTTGGTCACTTCGACGCCACACTTCTCGCAGATGATGCCGCGATGCTTCATGCGCTTGTACTTGCCGCACAGGCACTCGTAGTCCTTCACCGGCCCGAAAATCTTGGCGCAGAACAGGCCGTCACGCTCCGGCTTGAAGGTACGGTAGTTGATGGTTTCCGGCTTCTTGACCTCGCCGTAAGACCAGGAGCGGATCATGTCCGGCGACGCGAGGGTAATCTTGATCGCGTCGAACTCTTCGGACTGTGCCTGCGATTTGAGGACTTTCACCAAATCTTTCATGGGGTCGGCTCCGTTGCGGAGTTGTCATGAGCGGGGCCCAACATCTCGGGGCCCCGCGGACCATCATTCATCAGCGCCAAGCGCTTAACCTTCCAACTCGATATCGATGCCCAGCGAGCGGATTTCCTTCACCAGCACGTTGAAGGACTCCGGCATGCCCGCCTGCATGGCGTGATCGCCGTCGACGATGTTCTTGTACATCTTGGTACGTCCCTCCACGTCGTCGGACTTGACCGTGAGCATCTCCTGGAGCGTGTAGGCCGCGCCGTAGGCTTCCAGCGCCCAGACCTCCATCTCGCCGAAGCGCTGACCACCGAATTGCGCCTTGCCGCCCAACGGCTGCTGGGTAACCAGCGAGTAGGAGCCGGTGGAGCGCGCATGCATCTTGTCGTCGACCAGATGGTTGAGCTTCAACATGTACATGTAGCCAACGGTGACCGGGCGGTCGAATTTCTCGCCGGTACGGCCGTCGTGAAGATCCATTTGACCCGATTCGGGCAGATCGGCCAGCTTGAGCAGGCCCTTGATCTCCTGCTCCTTGGCGCCGTCGAACACCGGCGAGGACATCGGCACGCCACCACGCAGGTTCCTGGCCAACGCGATCACTTCGTCGTCGGACAGCGAGTCGATGTCCTCGTGACGGGTGCCCGGGGTGTTGTATATCTTGCCCAGGAACTCGCGAATCTCGGCAACCTGCTGCTTGCGCGCATCGCGTAGCATGTGATCGATCTTCATGCCGAGACCACGGGCAGCCATGCCCAGGTGGGTCTCGAGAATCTGACCGACGTTCATGCGCGACGGCACACCCAGCGGGTTCAGTACCACGTCGACCGGTTCGCCGTTGTCATCGAACGGCATGTCCTCGATGGGCATGATCGCCGAAATGACACCCTTGTTACCGTGACGACCGGCCATCTTGTCGCCCGGCTGGATACGCCGCTTGACCGCCAGGTAGACCTTGACGATCTTGAGCACGCCCGGGGCCAGATCGTCGCCCTGGGTGAGCTTGCGTTTCTTGTCCTCGAAGCGCTCGTCCATCTCCTTGCGGCGATTCTCGAGCTGCTCGTCGGCCTGGGCCAGCAGTTCATTCAGGGCCTCGTCCTGCAGACGCAGCTTGAACCACTGCTGACGCGGCAGTTCATCGAGGTATTCCAGGGAGAGCACGTCGCCTTTCTTGAGCGAAGGCCCGCCATTGACCGCCTGGCCGTCGAGCGTGCGCTTCAAGCGCTCGAAAGTGGCGTCCTCGGCGATACGGTAGGTCTCCTGCAGATCCTTGCGCACTTCGTCGAGCTGCATCTGCTCGATGGACAGGGCGCGGGAGTCCTTCTCGACGCCGTCGCGGGTAAACACCTGGACGTCGATGATCGTGCCCTTGACACCCGTCGGTGCGCGCAGTGAGGTGTCCTTAACGTCGGACGCCTTCTCGCCGAAGATCGCGCGCAGCAGCTTCTCTTCCGGGGTCAGTTGGGTTTCGCCCTTGGGCGTGACCTTGCCGACCAGGATGTCGCCGGCACCGACCTCGGCCCCGATGTAGACCACGCCGGCCTCGTCGAGCTTGGACAGCGCCGACTCGCCGACATTGGGGATGTCCGAGGTAATTTCCTCGGCGCCCAGCTTGGTGTCGCGCGAGACGCAGGTCAGTTCCTGGATATGGATGGTGGTGAAGCGGTCCTCCTGCACCACGCGCTCCGAGACCAGGATCGAGTCCTCGAAGTTGTAGCCGTTCCAGGGCATGAAGGCCATGCGCATGTTCTGGCCCAGCGCCAGGTCGCCCATGTCGACGGACGGTCCATCGGCGAGGATATCGCCGCGCGCCACTTCGTCGCCGGTGCGCACGATCGGGCGCTGGTTCATGCAGGTGTTCTGGTTGGAACGGATGTACTTGGTCAGGTTGTAGATATCGACGCCGGCTTCGCCGCCGATGATCTCGTCCTCGTTGATCCGCACCACGATGCGCTTGGCATCGACCGAGTCGATCACCCCGCCGCGCCGCGCCACCGCGCAGACGCCGGAGTCACGAGCGACGAAACGCTCCATGCCGGTGCCCACCAGCGGCTTGTCGGCACGCAGGGTCGGCACCGCCTGACGCTGCATGTTCGAGCCCATCAGCGCGCGGTTGGCGTCATCGTGCTCGAGGAACGGGATCAATGCCGCCGCTACCGAGACCACCTGGCGCGGCGAGACATCCATCAGGGTCACCTTGTCGGGCGCCATGAAGGTGGTTTCGCCACGGTGGCGGACCTGGACCAGATCGTCGATCAGCTTGTTGCCTTCATCGACGGTGGCAGAGGCCTGGGCGATGATGAAGTCGCCTTCCTCGATCGCCGACAGGTGCACCATCTCGTCGGTGACCTGACGATCCACGACCTTGCGGTACGGCGTCTCGAGGAAGCCATAGCTGTTGGTGCGGCTATAGGTGGCCAGCGAGTTGATCAGGCCAATGTTGGGGCCTTCCGGCGTCTCGATCGGACACAGACGACCGTAGTGCGTGGCGTGAACGTCGCGCACCTCGAAGCCGGCACGTTCGCGGGTCAGGCCGCCCGGGCCGAGCGCAGACACGCGACGCTTGTGAGTGACCTCGGACAGCGGGTTGTTCTGGTCCATGAACTGCGAAAGCTGGCTCGAGCCGAAGAACTCCTTGACCGCCGCCGCCACCGGCTTGGCGTTGATCAGGTCCTGCGGCATCAGGCCTTCGCTTTCGGCCATCGACAGACGCTCCTTGACCGCGCGCTCGACGCGCACCAGGCCGACGCGGAACTGGTTCTCGGCCATCTCGCCGACACAGCGGATACGGCGGTTGCCCAGGTGATCGATGTCGTCCACATCGCCGAAGCCGTTACGAATGCCGATCAGTTCCTTGAGTACGGCGAGGATATCGTCGTTGCCGAGCACGCCCTTGCCTTCGTCGGACTCGCGACGCAGGCGGCGGTTGAACTTCATGCGACCGACGCCGGACAGGTCGTAACGGTCCTCGGTGAAGAACAGGTTGTGGAACAGCGTCTCGGCGGCTTCCTTGGTCGGCGGCTCGCCGGGGCGCATCATGCGGTAGATCTCGACCAACGCCTCGAGCGCGGAACGCGTGGTGTCCAGCTTCAGCGTATCGGAGATGAACGAACCGCAGTCCAGATCGTTGGTATATAGCGTTTCCAGCGTCTTGATACCGGCTTCGCCGAGCTTCTCGAGCAATTCCGGGGTGATCTCGGTGTTGCACACGCAGATCAGTTCGCCGGTCTTGGCATCGACCTGATCCTTGGCCAGGGTCTTGCCGTACAGGTACTCCATCGGCACCTCGAGACGATCGAGGCCCGACTTCTCCATCTGGCGGATATGCTTCTGGGTGATGCGGCGGCCTTCTTCGACGATCACGCTGCCGTCGATATCCTTGATATCGAAGATGGCGGTCTCGCCACGCAGGCGCGACGGCACCAGATCCACCGAGAAACCCTTCTTCTCGATATGGAAGGTGCTGGTCTCGAAGAAGGTATCGAGGATCTCCTCGGCACTCATGCCCAGCGCACGCAGCAGCACGGTCGCCGGCAGCTTGCGGCGACGGTCGATGCGCACGAAGACGTTGTCCTTGGGATCGAACTCGAAATCCAGCCAGGAGCCACGGTAAGGAATCACCCGCGCGGAGTACAGGAGCTTGCCGGACGAGTGGCTCTTGCCCTTGTCGTGATCGAAGAACACACCCGGGCTGCGGTGCAGCTGGGAAACGATGACACGCTCGGTGCCATTGACGACGAAGGTGCCGTTCTCGGTCATCAGGGGGATCTCCCCCATGTAGACTTCCTGCTCCTTGATGTCCTTGATCGCCTTGTTCGACGATTCCTTGTCGTAGATGATCAGGCGGACCTTGACCCGCAACGGTGCCGAATAGGTGACACCACGCAGTTGGCATTCCTTGACGTCGAACGCCGGGGTACCGAAGCGATAGCTGACATACTCGAGCGCGGCGTTGCCGGAGAAACTCGAGATCGGGAACACGGACTTGAAAGCGGCATGCAGGCCGATTTCAAGACGCTCCTGCGGAGCACGGTCCTGCTGGAGGAAGTCATAATAGGAATCAAGCTGGATGGCCAGCAGGTAGGGCACATCCATCACTTGAGGCAGTTTGCCGAAATCCTTGCGGATGCGTTTTTTCTCAGTGTATGAGTAAGCCATCTGTATTCCCCAGCTTGTTCACCATGGGTGACCGATGCGTGGTCGGCTAGCCAACGGGGGCATCCCCGTCAGGCGCTGACGGCAAGCCTCCAAACAGAGGCTCGCCGTCGGAATTCGTCTAGTGCCATATTCGTAAGTGATGGGCTTACGACACAGCACTAGTGACAACAGAAAAAGGCCGGTAGCGGGCATCCCGCCACCAGCCGTTGAAGCTTACGCAGTGCGTAAAGCCTCGGGGCACAAGGGTTACTTGAGCTCCACGGAGGCGCCAGCTTCTTCCAACTTGGTCTTGGCTGCTTCGGCGTCGTCCTTGGACAGGGCTTCCTTGATGGTCGCCGGCGCGCCGTCGACGGCACCCTTGGCTTCCTTCAAGCCCAGACCAGTGATTTCGCGAACGACCTTGATCACGTTGACCTTCTTGTCGCCGGCGGCGGTCAGAACCAGATCGAACTCGGTCTGCTCTTCAGCGACTTCGCCACCCGCAGCCGGACCGGCCACAACGGCGGCCGCAGCGGATACGCCGAACTTCTCTTCCATCGCCTCGACCAGCTCGGCGACTTCCATCACGGACATGTCGGCGACGGCGTTGATGATGTCTTCTTTGGTCAGTGCCATGTTTGCTTTCCTAAACTTTGCGGAGCGCTCCCCGCGAGGGTTCGTGCGCTCGGTAACTGGGTAGTCGATTCAGGCTGCATGCAGCAGACCGCTCAGGCGGCTTCCTGCTTTTGATCACGCAGCGCGGCGAGGGTACGTACCAGCTTGCCGGCCGAAGCTTCCTTCATGACCGACATCAGCTTAGCAATCGCCTCGTCGTAGGTCGGCAACGTTGCCAGACGATCGAGATCGGAAGCCGGGATCAGCTCACCTTCGTAGGCCAACGCCTTGACTTCGAAGTCCTTCTGGCCCTTGGCGAATTCCTTGAACAGGCGAGCGGCAGCGCCCGGATGCTCATAGGAGAAAGCCAGCAGGGTCGGACCCACGAAAGTCTCGTCGAGAACCTCCCAGGAGGTTCCAGACAGCGCACGGCGTGCCAGGGTGTTGCGTACAACACGGATCTGGACGCCATTCTCGCGGGCCTGTTTGCGCAGGTCGGTCATCGCGCCTACAGCCACACCGCGAGAATCGGCAACTACGACGGAGAGAGCGCCCTTGGCGGCTTCGCTGACCTCAGCAACAATTGCCTTCTTGTCTTCGAGACCTAGTGGCACAGTGTTCACTCCTTCGTGCCGGGGCAATGCATCACGCAAACCCCGGTGGTTACCATCCCTCCCATTGCCCGAAGCAAGGGAGTCTTGGGTGATGGTGCTCACCAGCTTGCTGGCAGGCCACACCATCTGCGCAGGCGGCTCTTGCGAGACTGGCCAGGCCAGCGTCATCGAACCATTAAACCGCCACCTGGCGGCACCTGCGGTCTTTGACGGTGCCCCGCCGGCAGTTGTCGAAACAGCGCACGGGGACCGCAAAGTTACTGCCTTGGCGACACGTCAAGCCAACGCGGAGTGGTCGACGGTCAGACCCGGGCCCATGGTGGTGGACAGGGTCATTTTCTTGAAGTACACACCCTTGGAAGTGCTGGGCTTGAGACGCTTGAGGTCGTTGACCAGCGCTTCCAGGTTGCCCCGGATGTCGTCGGCGGAGAAATCCACCTTGCCCAGGGTGGTATGAATAATGCCGTTCTTGTCGGTACGGAAACGCACCTGACCGGCCTTGGCGTTCTTGACCGCCGTGGCGACATCGGGCGTCACGGTGCCAACCTTGGGGTTCGGCATCAGCCCGCGCGGGCCGAGGATCTGACCCAACTGGCCGACGACACGCATGGCATCCGGCGAAGCGATGACCACGTCGAAGTCCAAATTGCCCTTCTTGACCTGCTCGGCCAGCTCGTCCATGCCGACGATATCGGCACCGGCTTCCTTCGCCGCGTCGGCATTGGCGCCCTGGGTAAAGACGGCGACACGCACGTCCTTGCCGGTGCCGTTGGGCATGACGGTGGCGCCACGCACGACTTGGTCGGATTTGCGCGGATCGACGCCCAGGTTGATGGCGACATCCAGCGACTCCTTGAACTTGACCTTGGACAGCTCACCGAGCAAAGCCACGGCCTCGTCGACGGAGTAAACCTTGGTGGTGTCGATCTTTTCACGGATCATCTGCGCACGCTTGGACAGTTTAGCCATGATCAAAGACCCTCCACGTTGAGGCCCATGCTACGGGCGCTGCCGGCGATGGTACGCACGGCGGCAGCGAGGTCGCCAGCCGTCAGGTCCGGCTCCTTGGTCTTGGCGATTTCTTCGAGCTGCTCGCGAGTCACGGTGCCGACCTTTTTCTTGTTCGGCTCACCGGAGCCGGACTTGATGCCAGCGGCCTTCTTCAGCAGGACGGCGGCCGGCGGCGTCTTGGTGACGAAGGTGAAGCTGCGATCGGAATAGACGGTAATCACCACCGGCGTCGGCAGGCCCGGCTCGATATCCTGAGTCTCGGCGTTGAACGCCTTGCAGAACTCCATGATATTGACGCCGTGCTGACCCAACGCGGGGCCGACGGGAGGACTCGGATTGGCCTTGCCCGCTGCAACCTGCAGCTTGATGTAGGCCTGAACTTTCTTAGCCATGTTACACTCCAGTTGGGTAGTAGCGCCTTGCGGCTCCCCGGGTTAACGAACCGCCTCGGCGGCCCGATGAAATTCTTGCGTTGCCAAAGCGCGGCGAAATAGCCAGGCTCAGTCCTTCTCGACTTGAGCGAACTCCAGCTCGACCGGCGTGGCACGACCGAAAATCAGCACGCTGACTTGCAGACGACTCTTCTCGTAGTTGACCTCTTCGACGACCCCGTTGAAGTCAGCAAAAGGCCCATCGGCGACACGCACCACCTCGCCCGGCTCGAACAGCGTCTTGGGACGCGGCTTATCGGTACCATCCTGCACACGCATCAGGATGGCGTCGGCCTCTTTCGGTGTAATCGGCGCCGGCTTCTCCGGCGTACCGCCGATGAAACCCATGACGCGCGGTGTCTCATTGACCAGGTGCCAGGTCTGATCGTTCATTTCCATTTCGACCAGCACGTAGCCCGGATAGAACTTGCGCTCGCTTTTACGGCGCTTGCCTTCACGCATCTCGACGACTTCTTCGGTCGGCACCAGGATCTCGCCGAACTGATCCTCCATGTCATAAAGCTTCACGCGCTCGATCAACGAGCGCATGACATGCTTTTCGAAGCCGGAATAGGCGTGTACGACGTACCAACGCTTGGACATGGAATCTCCTAACCAATGATGCCGGACATCGCCCAGCCCAGAAGGGTGTCAATGAGCCATAGCATCAAGCCGACCAGCAACACTGCAACCAGTACAATCGCCGTCGTCTGAATGGTTTCCTGACGCGTCGGCCAGACCACGCGCTGGATTTCCTTGCGCGAACTACGCGCCAGCTCAGATAAACTGCGCCCCTTGGTGGTAGTCAACGCCAGGGCGGCGGCGGCAAGACCCAGCGCCACCACACCGAGGACGCGGTACAGCAAAGCCTGCTCGGCGAAATAGGAATTGCCGACCACGGCAAGCACGACGAGAATGGTGACGACCGCCCACTTGAGACCATCATGGCGCGACCCCTGCACCTCGGCGTTATGCTTCATGACGACGAACTCCTCAAGGTGCGGCAAATAAAAAGACGAAATTATAAAAGGATGCCAACCTGGGGAAGGCTGGCAGGCCAGGAGGGAATCGAACCCCCAACCTGCGGTTTTGGAGACCGCTGCTCTGCCAATTGAGCTACTGGCCTGTATCAACTGGCGCAGCATCTCTTGCAGACGGCTGCACAACAGCGGGCAAGATCATAACGGACACGGCCCGCGCTGACAACCCCTCGAGAACAGGAAAGAAAAAGGCGAGCCAGTTGCTCGCCCTTTCCAATTGGAGCTCATGGACGGATTTGAACCGTCGACCTCACCCTTACCAAGGGTGTGCTCTACCCCTGAGCTACATGAGCGAAACGCTTCACACACGACACACAGCCGCTTGCATCACAAAACACTGGAGCGGGCAGCGGGGATCGAACCCGCATCATCAGCTTGGAAGGCTGAGGTTCTACCATTGAACTATGCCCGCCGACCCACTCTTGCAACCGACCCGACGACAGCGTATCGGCAATGATCTTGGTGGAGGGGGAAGGATTCGAACCTTCGAAGCTTTCGCGGCAGATTTACAGTCTGCTCCCTTTGGCCACTCGGGAACCCCTCCAACGTGGCGGCAAATTCTACCGCCTGAGCACGCAGTGTCAAGTGCTTGTTAATCAGCCACTTGCATTTTCCAGACGAACCGCCCAGAACCGCTGCCTCAGAACGCGGCGAATTGTGTCAAAGCAGCATTGAGAATGCAAGCGCGGCCCGGATCTTTTCCAGCGAAACCGGAGGAGGCACGCGTGGCGCACCCGACATACGCCCGGCGCGCTCGGCAGCGGTCAAGGGGAAACTGGCTTCGAGCCCGGCATAGACCATGTCCGGCCACAGCGCGTGCGGAACGCGGATTCCCCGCGATACCACCCGCGCATCACCGCCGGTCAACAGCAGCGGAAGCGCTACGCCCTCGCGGTCGCAAACCTCACTGTAAATACGATTGACGGCACTCACTGCCGCCATGTAAATGCCATGATTGACGGCTTCGACGGTATTTCGGCCGGGTGCCAGCAGTTCATCGGCCTCACTGTCGGGATCGATCGCCACGTTGCGGGTGCCTAGCTTGAGGCTCTCCTTCATCAGACGCAGCCCGGGAATGATATACCCGCCAAGATGGCGCCCACCCGGCAGTACGAAGTCGATGGTAATGGCGCTGCCACAATCGACACTGCAACAGCCACCGGTCAACTGATAGCCAGCCAAGGCACCCATCCAACGATCCACGCCCAACCGACCGGGCTCACGGTAACCACAACTCACGCCGAGCGCCTCGGGCATTGAGCGCGCGACATGCACCGCGCCGACCTGACGCCGCAGCAGCGCTACCGTGTTATCCAGCACCGCGCGGCGCGCCACACTCGATATGCGCACCGCACTGACCACGTCCAGGTCGGGGATATCCGGACCGGGACGCCACTCCTCCCGGGTCCATACCGCACCGCGCGAGCGAATCTCGCTACTCGCGATGTCCTTGAGGCGCCATTTTGACAAGGTGTTGCCGATATCGAGATCGAGAATCATGGCCGCCCACGCAAGCTGATTTCCCCGCCCACCAGGCGCTGCAGCTCACCGCCGCGATATACCAGCAGGTTGCCTGAATCGTCGACGCCTTCGGCCATGGCGACATAGCGCCCGCCGCCCTGGATGACGTCGACCTCGCGACCGGCATGCGCATTACGCTGGTTCCACGCCGCCTGCCAAGCAGTGAAGCGTGACTGCTCGAAACCGGCCAGCAGTTCGAGCAGCGCCTCGATCAGTTCGGCGGCGAGGGCATTGCGCGAAATGCCGGGCGCGCCATCGACGACTGCGGCCACCGGCTGGTCCAGCTGGCGCCGCACGTTGCCGGGCAGGTCGACGTTGAGCCCGATACCGACCACGACTTCACAAGGGCCCGCCGCATCGCCACTGAGCTCAAGCAGGATGCCGGCCAGCTTGCGCGGCTCTCCGTCAGCCACGAGCAGCACATCATTGGGCCACTTGAGCGCGATATCGAGTCCATGCCGCTCAAGTACCTGCGCCGTGGCCACACCGACCGCCAGACTCAGCCCCTCCAGCACCGCGGCGCCGCCCTCGAATCGCCAGCCGATCGACAACAGCAGGCTGCGCCCCCAGGGGCTCGCCCATTGGCGTCCGCGGCGTCCGCGACCCGCGCTCTGGCTCTCCGCCAAGCAGGCCTCGGCATGCCCGGCGCCGTGGCGGAAGCGTTCATGCAGGAAGAGATTGGTCGATGGGAGGGACTCCTCGACGAACAGGCGTGCCAAGTAACGACGGGAGTCCCGTGATAACGCCGCGATAATCGCCGGACCATCGAGCAGTTCCAGCGGCGAAGCCAGGCGGTAACCTCGCCCCTTGACCGCCTCCAGCGGGATATCCATTGCCTCGAGTTTCTTGAGCTGCTTCCACACTGCCGTGCGCGACACGCCCAGGTGCTCGCCCAACTGCTCGCCCGAGTGGTAATCGCCGTCGCCCAGCAGGCGGATCAGGTCACCGATCGTCATGTATCGCGCCCCGTCGGAAAACCGACATTCTAGCGGAAGCCGCTACCCGGCGGGAACGTTAGCGACCAAAGTGGACATCAGCTTAATTTTCTCCCCCGCAAAAAAATACCCCAGCCGTTGGGCTGGGGTATCGGTGAAGATGCCTGACGATGACCTACTCTCGCATGGGGAGGCCCCACACTACCATCGGCGCTGAGCGGTTTCACTGCTGAGTTCGGCATGGGGTCAGGTGGGACCCGCTCGCTATGGTCGTCAGGCGTAAACTGGTGTCGCGTGGTGGCTTGAGGGCTGATCGTGATCGTGCTTTCGATCGCGACCCGACGCTCGACGCTGCCCGCCACGGGACTGTCTTAACAAATGAATCAAGCTGACTCGATACGACTCGACGTATCCGCTTATCGGTCATCGCAGGGGTGACTCGCTGTTGCTCGGCGCGAGCTTCTCACGCGCCTCGCCTGCAAACCCCTTGGGTGTT
>NZ_FNGI01000011.1 GCF_900102945.1 Modicisalibacter muralis
GCTCGTTGCTCGTTGCTCGTTGCTCGTTGCTCGTTGCTCAGAATGCCCGGCGCCGATAGCGTCGATAGCGCGGATACCAGAAGTGCCGCTCGATGGTCTCGCGCAGCACCTCATCGCTCGAGCGTAGCGCCACGCCATCTTCCTGGGCCTGCTTGGCGACATCGAAAGCAATCGCCTTGCTGAGTTCGCGAATATCGCCGAGTGCCGGCAGTAACGCCCCCTCGCCCTGCCTGACGATCGGCGAGTTGTTGGCCAATGCATTCGAGGCGGCCATCAGCATGGCATCGGTAACGCGAGAGGCGTTCGCCGCCACCACGCCGAGGCCGATACCCGGGAAGATATAAGCATTGTTGCACTGCGCGATGGCGACACGGCGATCGCCGATGGTTGCCGGCGGAAACGGGCTGCCGGTGGCGACCAACGCCTGGCCGCCGGTCCAGTCGAGAATGTCCTGCGGCGTGGCTTCGGCCCGCGATGTCGGGTTGGATAGCGGCATGACCAGCGGATTCGCGCAGTTCTGGTGCAGTGTCTTGATCAGCGTCTCGTCGAACAGGCCCTTCTGGCCCGAGACACCGATCAGCACCGTTGGGCGCGCATTCTTCACCACGTCCATCAAGCCACTACCCGACCAGCCATCGAGATCGCCACGCGGATGCGCCAGACGCTGCTGGAAGTCATAAAGCCCGTTCATGTCGCCAGTCAGCAGGCCGTTGCGATCGACCATATAGATACGCTTGCGCGCTTCGGCGTCGCTCAGCCCCTCGGCCGTCATCGCCACGATGATCTGCTCGGCGATGCCACAGCCCGCCGAGCCGGCGCCAACGAAGGCCACCGTCTGCTCGCTGACCTTGGCCCCGTTGGCCTTGCACGCGGCCAACAGCGTGCCGACACACACCGCCGCGGTGCCCTGGATGTCGTCGTTGAAGCAGCACAGTTCGTCGCGATAGCGCTCGAGCAGCGGCATGGCATTGGTCTGGGCGAAATCCTCGAACTGCAACAGCACGTTCGGCCAGCGGCGCTTGACCGCATCCATGAACAGGGCCATGAACTCGGCATATTCGTCGCCACTGATACGCTCGTGGCGCCAGCCCATGTACATCGGGTCATCCAGCAACGCCTGGTTGTTGGTGCCCACATCCAGCGCGATCGGCAGCGTATAGGCCGGGCTGATGCCGCCGCAGGCGGTGTACAGCGACAACTTGCCGATCGGAATACCCATGCCGCCGATACCCTGGTCGCCCAAGCCGAGAATCCGCTCGCCGTCGGTGACCACGATCACCTTGACCTTGTCCTTGGTGGCGCTGCGCAGAATGTCTTCCATGTATTCGCGGTCGGGATAGGCGACGAAAATACCGCGATGGTTGCGGTAGATATTGGAAAACTCCTCGCACGCCTCGCCCACCACCGGCGTGTAGATGATCGGCATCATCTCCTCGAGATGCTCTTCGAGCAGGCGGAAGAACAGCGTCTCGTTATCGTCCTGAATCGAGCGCAGGAAAATGTGCTTGTCGAGGTCGTTCTGACAAGCGCGATACTGCCGGTAGGCGCGCTCGGCCTGCTCCTCGATGGTCTCGACGTTTTGCGGCAACAACCCGACCAGGTTGAAATCGATACGCTCCCTGAGGGTAAAGGCGCTGCCCTTGTTGAGCAGCGGCATCTCCAGCAGCGAAGGACCGGCATAGGGAATGTAGAGGGGGCGCTTGGCGTGTTCGCTCATATCTCGGCTCGACTCGATGAAAGAAAAAATGGCGGCGATACCCGGTGGCGCGCCTTACGGTGCAGGTTGAAGCGAGGCGTAAAGCATGGGCACGAAACGCCAAGCCACCGTTGCATTATAGCGCGCTAAGATAACATGCCGCCCCGGTCCGGCCCGCCGGATTGGACGGCTGACCACACTTGCGTCAGGGGCTCGATGAGTGAAGCCGTTATATGAAAGAGCCCAGGCCCACGGCGTGACGCAGTTTGTCCATCATCGGCGCGGCCTCGGCGCGGGCTCGCTCGGCGCCCTTTTGCAACACGCTCTCGATATGCCCCGGGTCTTCCATCAGCGCCTGATAGCGCTCGCGCGGCTCACGCAGGTACGCGTTCAGGTACTCGAAGAGTTCGTTCTTGGCGTCGCCCCAGCCGATGCCCTCAAGATAGCGCGCACGCATGGCCCGGGTTTCTTCCGGCGTGGCGAAAGCCGAGTAGATCTGGAACAGCGTGCAGGTGTCGGGATCCTTGGGCTCGCCCGGTTCCAGCGAGTTGGTCTTGATCTTGCGCACCAGCTTCAAAAGCTTCTTCTCGGAGACGAACAGCGGGATGGTATTGTCGTAGCTCTTCGACATCTTGCGCCCATCGAGACCGCCCAGCACCTGGGTCTTTTCATCGACCACCGCCTCGGGCAGGGTGAAGTACTGGCCCTTGAACAGGTGGTTGAAACGCCCGCCCATATCACGTGCCATCTCGATGTGCTGAATCTGGTCGCGTCCCACCGGCACCTTGTTGGCATTGAACATCAGGATGTCGGCGGCCATCAGCACCGGGTAGCCGAACAGTCCCATGGTCACGCCCTTATCGGGATCGGGTTGGCCGGCCGCCTCATTATCGGCGACCGAGGCCTTGTAGGCATGCGCACGGTTCATCAGTCCCTTGGCGCAGACGCAGGAAAGCATCCAGGTCAGCTCGGGAATCTCGGGAATGTCAGACTGGCGATAGAAGATCGCGTTATCGGTATCCAGCCCCAGCGCCAGCCAAGTCGCGGCGATCTCCCGGCGCGACTCCTGCACGCGCCGGGGATCCTGGCACTTGATCAGCGCATGCAGGTCGGCGAGGAAGTAATAGGACTGAACGTTGGGATCCTGACTGGCGGCGATCGCCGGCTTGATGGCGCCGACATAGTTGCCGAGGTGCGGCGTGCCGGTGGTGGTGATACCGGTAAGAACGCGGGTCTTTTGCATGGGTAGGCGTATCTGCGTGAGAAATGGCAAATATGCCCAGTGTACAACGGCGAGGCTCTTTCAGGCGACCGCCACCTCGGCCAACGCAGCCGAGACGACGGTGCCCAAGGCAGTATTCGGGAATCGCTGGATAAGTCGTCGAACGGGATGACGCGGGCGTCGCTACGTCGCAAGGCGCACGGAACGCAGAAGACGAGACATAACATAAAGTTAGGTGAGTCTCGACCGGGCTGGCGCACCAGTACCGCGTAACACAGCGATTCACCCGTGCAGACAGTTATACAGTGGTTCCAACCAGCGAGCGTGGATCGACACCCTCCAACGCGAACGCCGAGGCGACCGCCGGATGCGTTACCTGCCCGGCGTGTACATTCAGCCCGGCGCGAAAATGCGCGTCGTCGGCCAGTGCCTTCTGCCAACCCTTATCGGCGAGTGCGGCAACGAACGGCATGGTGGCGTTGGTCAATGCCTGTGTCGAGGTGCGCGCCACCGCGCCGGGCATGTTGGCCACGCAGTAGTGCACCACACCGTCAATGACATAGGTGGGCTCGGCATGGGTGGTCGCCTTGCTGGTCTCGAAGCAGCCGCCCTGATCGATGGCCACGTCGACCAGCACGCTGCCCGGGCGCATGTCGGCGAGCATCTTGCGGGTAATCAGCTTGGGCGCCGCGGCACCCGCCACCAGCACCGCGCCGATGATCAGATCCGACTCGCGCACGGCTTCGTCCAGCGCGTCGGCGGTGGAGTACACGGTACGCATGCGCCCCTGGTAACGGTGATCGAGCACTTCCAGACGCGCCAACGATCTATCCAGCACCGTGACCTCGGCACCCAAGCCCAACGCCATGCGCCCAGCATTCTCGCCAACCACGCCACCGCCGATCACCGTGACCCGGCCCGGCGCCACGCCCGGCACCCCCGGCAGCAGCACGCCGGCGCCACCCTGGGCCTTCTCGAGACTGTGCGCCCCGGCCTGTACCGCCATGCGCCCGGCCACGCGGCTCATCGGCGCCAGCAAGGGCAAGCCGCCCTCGTTATCGGTGATGGTTTCATAGGCGATGCAGGTCGCGCCGGAGTCCATCAACCCCTTGGTGAGCTTTTCCTCGGCGGCCAGATGCAGGTAAGTGAATAGCGTCTGTCTCTCGTGGAGCCGCGCGACTTCATCGCTCTGTGGCTCCTTGACCTTGACGATCAGTTCGGCCTGGTCCCAGACCTTTTCCACATCGGCTTCGATAGTGGCGCCAGCCGCCTGGTAATCGGCATCGGGGAAGCCCGAACCCTCGCCCGCCGAGGCTTGCACGATCACCCGGTGGCCACGATCGACCAGTTCGCGTACGCCCGTCGGGGTTAGGGCGACGCGATATTCATGGTTCTTGATTTCCTTGGGAACGGCGATTTTCATGACACCTCCTGCGTGCGGGTATTGAGAGCGGAACGTTTCACCTTCTCAGTACAGCACAAAGCGGCGATCACGATATTATCACGCAAAAAAACGGGCTCCTGCGCTATATCGGCAATCCATTCCAGAAAATACTCCGGCCATAAGCGGCAAAATGACAAATCTTTCCAGCGTGGGGTCAGCCAGCCTCGTCGATCAGCGCGCCACCATAGACCGCCACGTAGGCAGCCGGCAGACGCCGGGCCCGACCACTGGAAAGTTCGATGCAGGCGAAGCGGGTGCGCGCTCGCAGCAGAGTGCAGTCGTCATTCGAGCGCTTGAGCTGGAAGCGCCGGGTCAGGGTCAACCGTCCATCGCAACCGACGATCCAGGTAGCGAGTCGTAGATTATCGCCAGCGTATGCCGGGGCGAGATAATCGAGTTCATGACGATGCACGGCCATGGCCCTGTCGTGCTGGCGATAATCGTCGATATCCAAGCCCAGATGCCGGGAATGGGCCCAGCTGACCTGCTCGATCCAGCGCAGGTACTCGGCATTGTTGACGTGGCCATAGTGGTCGATCGTGGCTTCGTCAACCGTGATATCGATCACGAAGGGGGTGGGCAGCTCCCAATTCATGGCGACTCCTTGTCACGGCGGGCGTTCATGCTGCCAGCATTGGCGCGACTGGCTCAAACCGGGCGCGACGCCGCGCACTGCCAGCAGGCGTCGAAGACACCATCGAGTTTCTCGCCGCAGCGCGGGCAGACCCATGCCGACGCCGTTTCGCGCGGGCCGTGCAGGGCATCGTGGGTCAGTGTTTCGGCACGCTCGCGATTATGCGCCGCAACCCAGACTTCGGGTTCGCACTCGCCCAGCGGCAACTCGCCGGCGCCACCGCCCAGCGTCATGTTGCGCAGCTCGCAGGGAATTCCCGCGTTTTCCAACACGTTGCGCACATGACTGACCAACAGCGTATTGCTGTGCCGGAAGATCCGCACGTAGCTCATGTTCAATCCCGGAAGACCCGCACACCCAACGCCTTGAGATAGGACGTCTCGGGAATCGCCGGATGCACCGGGTGATCCGGGCCCTGGCCGCCCTGATAGATCACCTGGCCGTGGCGATCCTGATGGCGTACCGCGCCGCGCACGCACTCCACCAGACGCTCCGGCGCCAGGTGCATCGAGCACGATGCGCTGAGCAGCAGACCATCGCGGCCCAGCAGGCGCATCGCCTCGCGGTTGAGCCGCGAATAGGCACGCTCGCCATTGGGAATGTCCTTGCGCTTCCTGATAAAGGCCGGCGGGTCGAGAATCACCACATCGAACTGCTCGCCATCGGCCTTGAGCGCGGCCAGTGCCTCGAAGGCGTCGCCCTCGCCGATCGACACTTTTTCGGCGAGCCCGTTGAGCGCGGCGTTTTCGACGACCCGCTCCAGCGCCACGCCGGAACTGTCGATGCACAACACCTCGGACGCCCCGTGAGCGGCGGCTTGCACGCCCCAGCCACCGACATAGCTGAACACGTCGAGCACGCGTTTGCCGGCGACCAGGCCATTGAGCCAGGCACGGTTGGCGCGGTGGTCGTAAAACCAGCCGGTCTTCTGGCCATCGAGCACCGGGGCGACGAAGCGTACGCCATTCTCCTCCAGCACGATCTGCTCGGGCAGGTCGCCATGCACCACTTCCACCTGGCGCTCGAGCTGCTCCTGGCGGCGCCCGGATGAATCGTTCTTGAATACGATCGCGCGCGGCGACAGCACCTTGTCCAGCGCGGCGACGATTTCGCCGGCGAGCATTTCCATGCCCAGCGTATTGAGCTGGACCACCAGCACGTCATCGAAGCGATCGACGATCAACCCCGGCAGCAAATCGCCTTCGCCGTGGACGAGACGGTAAAACGGCTTCTCGAACAACTGCTTGCGCAAGGCCAATGCCTGGTTGAAACGATGCACCAGCAACGAGCGATCGAGGCGCACATTGGCATCGCGCGACACCACGCGGGCGCAGATCAGCGAGTGCGGGTTGACGTAGGCCACCCCCATCGCCTTGCCATTGGCGGCCTCGATCACCGCCTGGGCACCGGGCTCGATGCCCTTGAGCGGCGTCGCCTCGATATCGATCTCGTTGGAATACAGCCAGAGATGACCGGCCTTGAGGCGGCGATCGGCGTTCTTCTTCAGGCGCAGGCGTTCGGACACGGAACTCTCCGTCGAATAAGGGGAAATCAGCACGTATTCTAACGCGCCAACATATCAATGGGGCAGGCTGAGCCCTGAGCTTTCGCGCAGAAATCGTGAAATAAACTTTCGAGCGAAATGAAGCACAAGGCGCCCGGAGCACAGAAGACGAGACATAACATCTTGTTAGGTGAGGCTTCGAGCACCGCGTAACGCAGTGATTCGTTCGCGCAGTCGTTTATTTCGTGATTTTTCAGGTCTGGCAGTGGGCACAGTACACACTGGCCCGCTGACCCAGCGTGATCAGGCGCAGCTCATCGCCACAGCGCCGACACGCCTGCCCGGCGCGCCCATACACATTCAGGCGCTGGGCGAAGTAGCCCGGCTCGCCGGTGCCGCTGACGAAATCGCGCAGCGTCGTGCCGCCCTGGGTGATCGCCGCGGCGAGTACCTCGCGAACCGCCTCGGCCAAGCGCTGGTAGCGCTCGCGCGAGATGCGCCCCGCCGCGCGGCGCGGGTCGATACCCGCCAGATACAGCGCCTCGCTCGCATAGATGTTGCCCACCCCGACCACGACGGCGTTGTCCATCAGAAACGGCTTGACCGCCATGCGCCGACCGCGCGATAGCGTGTAGAGCCGCTCACCATGAAAATCGCTGGACAGCGGCTCGGGGCCGAGGCGCTTGAATCTGGAATCATCATGCAGACTACCCTGCAACCAGTCGACGAAGCCGAAGCGGCGTGGGTCGTGGTAGCGCAGGATGGCACCGCTATCGAGGACCACATCGAGGTGATCGTGCTTCTTCGGCAGATCGCCGACCCGGGCGATACGCAGGCTGCCCGACATACCCAGATGCCAGATCAGCGAGCGCTCGCCGACGGGAACCACAAGGTATTTGGCGCGCCGCCCCAACTCGCCGACACGCCGACCGATCAAGGCATCGGCCAGGTCGTCGGGCACCGGCGTGCGCAGGCGTCGTTCGCGAACGATCACTTCGCTGATCTCGCGCCCCTCGATATGCGGGGCGATGCCACGGCGGGTGGTTTCGACTTCAGGGAGTTCGGGCATGACGGCGATTTTCCTGGGAGCAGATACGCAAAAACCCGGCGCTAACCGGGTTCTGGCGACAGGTCGATGCCTGCGGCGGAAGCGTCAGATCACTTGATCTTGGCTTCCTTGTACATCACGTGCTTGCGAACCACCGGATCGAATTTCTTGAATTCGAGCTTGTCCGGGGTGTTGCGCTTGTTCTTGTCGGTGGTATAGAAATGGCCGGTACCGGCACTGGACACCAACTTGATCTTGTCACGCATGATCTTTACTCCCTGTTAAACGCGCTCGCCACGCTTACGAATGTCGCCGAGCACCGAATCGATACCCTTCTTGTCGATGATGCGCATGCCCTTGGAGGAAACACGCAGCTTGACGAAGCGCTTCTCGGCTTCCACCCAAAAACGATGGGTATGCAGGTTGGGCAAGAAACGGCGACGCGTCTTGCGCTGGGAGTGAGATACATTGTTACCAGTCACCGGGCGCTTGCCGGTAACCTGACATACTTTGGACATGGAAGCCTCCAACCGCTGGGCGAGTTGTTCAAAACCTGTCGGGCAAACCGGGAAGAGAGAGTGGCAGGTGACCGCCTTTCCGCCCCTGTAATTAACCCAAGGAAAGTCAAAGGGCGTACTTTATACCAGAGGACCGGCGCCTCGGCAAGCGCCATCGCGCCTGAGACGAAGCCTTTATAGCCAGCCTCTTTCCGCAAATGAAATGACTTCGCCGTCGCCGACCACGAAGTGATCCAGCACGCGAATCTCGAACAACCCCAGCGCCTCGCTGAGCCGCGTGGTGATGCGCCGGTCGGCATCGCTGGGCTCGGCGACACCCGAAGGATGGTTATGGGCGAAGATCACCGCGCCGGCGCCCAACTCCAATGCCCGGCGCGCCACTTCGCGCGGATAGACCGAAGCGCTGTCCAGCGTGCCGCGGAACAGCGACTCGAAGCGAATCACCCGATGCCGGGTATCGAGAAACAGCGCAGCGAACTCCTCATGACCGAGATGGCGCAGTTGCGAAGCCAGGAAGGCGCGCACCAGGGTCGGTGAAGTCAGCGCGCCGCCACGCTCCAGCTGGCTGGCCAGATGACGCCGCGACAGCTCCAGCGAGGCTTGCAACTGCACGAACTTGGCCTCGCCCAGGCCATGCTCAGCGCAAAAGCGTGCCTGCTCGGCTTCGAGTAATGGCCTGAGCCCACCGAAAGACGCCAACAGATCGCGCGCCAGATCCACCGCCGAGCGCCCTTTCACGCCTACGCGCAGGAAAATCGCCAACAGCTCGGCATCCGATAGCGCCGCGGAACCGAGCGCCAGCAGTTTCTCCCTCGGGCGCTCGCCCTCGGGCCAGTCACGAATCGACATCGGCGTTTCCCATCTCGCTTGTTAACGGGTCATTTACGTTCAAGTAACGCATTTATAACGCAAAGCCGGAACAAAACCGACCAACGTATAAGAAACGCAGTGCCACGCGACAGTTGCGAAACGGCGAAAAACAACTACCATACTAGTTAGTTCAGAACACGATACCCAATCCGCCTTTCACCGAGAGCCTGCATGAACAACGAACTACTCGCCCTGTGGGACGATTGCGCCAGCGAGAGCAGCGTGCGCCAGCGCCTCTACCGCGTGCTGCGCCAGTCGATCATTCGCATGGTGCTATCCCCCGGGCAGGCGCTTTCCGAAAAAGAGATCGCCGATACGTTCGATGTCAGCCGCCAGCCGGTGCGTGAGTCTTTCATCCGCCTGTCGGAAGCCGGTCTGGTCGAGGTGCGCCCACAACGCGGCACTTACGTGGTGAAGGTTTCCCAGGCGGCGGTTCATGAGGCGCGCTTCGTGCGCGAGGCGATCGAGGTGGCGGTGGCCAAATCAGCCGCCGAGCAAGGCCTGGACGAGGCCGTGATCGCCGAACTGTACGATCTGATCGAGCGCCAGAAGCGTTGTGCCTCACCCAGCGATTACGACCGCTTCTTCCTGCTCGACGAAGCGTTTCATCGCACGCTGTCCCTCGGCGCCGGCCACCACTCGGCCTGGCGGGTGACCGAGGAGGTCAAGGCGCAACTCGATCGGGTGCGCTACCTGAGCGTGCCGGAGACCACGCCACTCCCCAAGCTGATCGATCAGCACACGCGCATCGTCGAGACCATCGCCGAGGGCAATGTCGAGGCCGCCGAAGTCGCCATGCGCGTGCACCAGCGGGAAATCCTGCACTCACTGCCGGAACTGGTCGCGCGTTTCCCCGACATGTTCGACGCCAAATCCTGATTCACGAGCCATTGAAGAGAGCCGCCGATGAAGATCAAGGACGCCTACGTCATCGTCACCTCGCCGGGACGCAACTTCGTCACGTTGAAGATCGTCACCGACGAAGGCGTCCATGGCATCGGCGACGCCACGCTCAACGGCCGCGAGATGGCCGTGGTCGCCTACCTCGAGGAGCATGTCATCCCGGCGCTGGTCGGGCGCGATCCGCAGCGCATCGAGGATACCTGGCAGTACCTCTATCGCGGGGCCTATTGGCGCCGTGGGCCGGTGACCATGAGCGCGATCGCCGCCGTCGACATGGCATTGTGGGATATCAAGGGCAAGCTGGCCGGCCTGCCACTCTATCAACTGCTGGGCGGCAAGAGCCGCGAGCGGGTGATGACCTACAGCCATGCCACGGGTAGCGACATCGCGGCCTGCCTTGATGAAGTCGCCCGACACGTCGAGCAGGGCTATCGCGCGGTCCGGGTGCAGTCGGGTATCCCCGGCATCCAAAGCACCTACGGTGTGGCCAAGCGCCCCGGTGAGCGCTACGAGCCGGCCGATGCCAAGCTTCCCGCGGAACACGACTGGAACACCGCGCGCTATCTCAACCATGCGCCCAAGCTGTTCGCCGCGGTGCGCGAGCGTTTCGGCGACGACCTGCATGTGCTGCACGATGTCCACCATCGCCTGACGCCGATCGAGGCCGCACGCCTGGGCAAGGAGGCCGAGCCGTACAAGCTGTTCTGGCTCGAGGACTGCGTGCCGGCCGAGAATCAGCAGAGCTTCAAGCTGATCCGCCAGCACACCACCACGCCGCTGGCGGTGGGTGAGGTGTTCAACTCGATCCACGACTGCCGCGAGCTGATCGAAAACCAATGGATCGATTACATCCGCGCCTCGCTAACGCATGCCGGCGGCATCACCGCAATGCGCCGTATCGCCGACCTGGCCGGGCTCTACCACGTGCGCACCGGCTTCCACGGCCCCACCGACCTGTCGCCGGTATGCCTGGGCGCGGCGGTGCATTTCGACACTTGGGTGCCCAACTTCGGTATCCAGGAGCACATGCCTCACGAGACGCGCACCGACGAGGTATTCCCGCACGATTATCGCTTCGAGGACGGTCATTTCATCGTCGGCGAGACGCCAGGGCACGGCGTCGATATCGACGAAAAAGCCGCCGCCCGCTTCCCTTATCAACCCGCCAGCCTGCCGGTCAACCGTCTCGAGGACGGCACCCTGTGGCACTGGTAACCAGGAGATTGTGATGCAAGCCTTTCAGGTACGCGCCGCGCACGATTACCACCTGGCCGAGATCGAGTTGCCTCAGGCCGCACCGGGCGAGGTGCTGGTGCGCGTCGCCTTCGCAGGCATCTGCGGCTCGGACATGCACATCATTCACGGCGACAACGCCTTCGTGCGCTTTCCGCGCATCACCGGCCATGAATTCGCCGGCATCGTCGAGGCAGTGGGCGATGGCGTCGACGACGTCGCCATCGGCGAGCGAGTGTGCATCGATCCGGTCATCAACTGCGGCGAGTGCTACCCGTGCCGCATCGGTCGGCCCAACGTCTGCACCGCGCTCGAGGTGATCGGCGTACATCGCAACGGCGGCTTCGAGGAGCAGGTCAGCGTACCGGCCGGTAATGTGCACCGCCTGCCCGAAGGGCTGGGCCTGGACGCCGCCGCGCTGGTCGAGCCCTACACCATCGCCGCCAACGTGCTGGAACGCATGCAGCCGCTGCCCGACGATCGGTTGATGATCTTCGGCGCCGGGGTGATCGGACTGACCATCCTGCAGGTAGCGAAGGCGCAGGGTATCGACGACATCACCGTCAGCGACGTCATCGATACCCGCCTGGAGACCGCCCGCGAACTGGGCGCCACGCGCACCATCAATGGCCGGCACGAAGACCTCGAAGCCGTCGTCGCCGAGATGACCGGCGGCGAAGGCATGCCGTTGATCGCCGATGCCGCCTGCGTGCCCGCGCTGCTGCCGCAGATTCTGCGCCTGGCCTCGCCGGCCGGACGCATCGGCCTGCTCGGCTTCAACCCCACGCCCAGCGACCTGGTGCAACTGGAAGTGATCAAGAAGGAGCTGACGATCGTCGGCTCACGCCTCAACAACCGCAAGTTTCCGGAGGTGATCGAGTTGATGGCCAGCCAACGCCTCGATCCCCTGGCGCTGGTCAGCCACCGGCTGCCGCTGGCCGAGATGCCTGGCGCCATCGACATGCTCGATCACCATCCTGAAAAGGCACGCAAGGTGCTGATACGAATCGGCACCTGAGTGCCATCCACTAAAGCTCGCCACAACTCGCACAACCCAGAGCCAGGAGAAAACGATGTTCAAGAAACTCTTTGCCAGTGCCGTGATCGGCGCGGCGCTGATCGGCACTCAAGCCGCCGGCGCCGCCGATTTCACCCTGAAGTTCGGCCATCTGGCCAATGAGCAACATATCTGGAACCAGGCCGCCGAGCATTTCAAGGAGCAGGTCGAGAAGAACTCCGATGGCCGCATCGCCGTACAGATTTTCCCCAATGAGCAATTGGGCAACGAAATGAGTGTCATCAACAGCATTCAGTTGGGTACTGCCGATATGACCATCACCGGCGAGAGCCTGCAGAACTGGGCACCCAAGGCGGCGATGATGGCGGTGCCGTACCTGTTTCGCGACTCGCAGCATTTGCGTGACACGGTCACCAGCGACATCGGCGATGAAATCGAGGCGCAGATCACCGAGAGCACGGGCCTGGTGCCGATTGCCTGGTTCGAGCGCGGACCACGCCAGTTGACGTCCAATCGCCCGATACGCAAACCCGAGGATCTCAACAACCTGCGTTTACGCGTACCTAACGTGCCGCTGTTCGTCGATACCTGGCAGGCGCTGGGTGCCAAGCCGGTCCCCATGGCGTTCAGTGAAGTCTTCTCGGCGTTGCAACAAGGCATTATCGAAGGGCAGGAGAACCCATTGAGCCTGATCAAGAGCGCCAGCTTCAGCGAGGTTCAGGACTACGTGAACATGACCGGCCATGTGCGTAGCTGGATCTATGTCGTGATTGGTCAGAAGAAACTCGAAAGCATGCCCGAGGAGCTGCAGCAGGTCGTGCTCGACGCCGCCGAGGAAATGCAGGCCTATCAGGCGAAGTTGTTCGAGGAAGACCAGAAACGCTTGAAGGAAGCCCTACAGGAAGAAGGCATGGAGTTCATCGAGGTCGATCAACAGGCTTTCGCCGAGAAAGCGACGCCGGCTGTTCTCAAATCATTGTCGGAAGAACAGCGAGCAATTTACGAAGCCATTCAAGACCTTTGATGCCTATGCGGGCGGGAGGATGCAGATCCCCCTGCCCGCTTCATCCCCATTGGTAACGCCTGACAGCTTCGGCCTTGGTGTCTATGCGATGGTCGTCGCTCGATAGAGGAAACGTCATGGACTCCGACGAAAAGGATCTAGAGAACATCGATGTCATGTCGACCGTACCCAAGGTCGGGGGCACCATCGGCAAACTCTTCGACATACTCGATTCCATTTTCACGGCATTTGCCACCCTGGCGCTTCTCGCCATTGTTTTTACGGTTCTTGTGCAAATAATCAGCCGGCTGTTTTTTCCTTCACCGCCCATCTGGACGGCGGAAGGCTCGAAATACCTGTTCATTTACATGGTCGCCATGGCATCAGGCGTGGTAATTCGCAGAAGCCGTAACGTCAATGTCGAGCTTTTCCAAGTGTATCTGAGCCCTCGCGGCCTGGCCGTCTACCAGGCCGTGATATGTACGCTGATCGGCTCGTTCGCCGCGTACATACTCCCGCATGCCTGGGCGTTCGCGCAGGTCGGTACCTTTCAGTCGTCACCGACCCTGTATATCTCCATGTTCTATATCTTCCTGTCGACGGTCTTTCTGTTCTCGTTGGTGCTGTTATACAGCGCAATCGGCGTGTTCGAGGCAATCGCCGCCATGTTTCGCAAGCCACCCACCGAGACGGAGTCAACATCATGGAATTGATCGTACTGTTCGGTGTGTTTCTGGTATTGATGCTGGTGGGAATGCCCATCGCCTTTGCTCTCGGCATCTCCTCGGTCAGTTTCTTATTGATGGCGGACATTTCTCTTACCATCGTGCCGCAACGCATGTTTGCGGGCATCAACTCCTTCGTATTGCTGTGCATACCCGGCTTCGTGCTGGCCGGCAACCTGATGAATGCAGGCAATATCACCGAGCAGATCATCCGCTTTTCCAACGCCCTGGTGGGGCACATCCGTGGCGGCCTGGGGCTGGCCAACGTGGCCGGTTCGATGATTTTTGGCGGCGTATCCGGCACCGCCGTGGCGGACACCGCGAGCATCGGTTCGGTGATGATTCCCGGCATGGCCCGCTCAGGCTATGACAAACCCTTCTCGGCCGCCGTGACCGCTGCCTCCTCGACGGTCGGCCCGATCATCCCGCCCAGCTTGCCGATGATCATCTGCGGCTCGCTGGCCAGCGTCTCGGTCGGGCGCATGTTCATCGCCGGCGCAGTCCCAGGCCTGCTGTTGGGACTGGCGATGATGGTCACCACGTATATTCTGGCCGTGAAGCGCGGCTATCCCAAGGAGAAGCGGGCGACCTTGGGTCAGATCCTCTCCGAGGGGCGCAGCGCCTTCTGGGCCCTGCTGATGACGTTCATCATCCTCTACGGCATCATCGGCGGCTTTTTTACCGCGACCGAAGCATCCATTGTCGCCAGCGTGTACGCCTTGATCGTCGGCATGTTCATCTACAAAGGCCTGACTTGGCGCCAGTTGCCGGCGATCTTTGCCGATACCGCCTTGACGACAGCCGCGTTAATGCTGCTGGTAGGCATGGCCAATCTGTTCGGCTGGATTCTCACCACGCAGCAGATACCGGCGATCATCGCCGAGACGATTCTCGGCATCAGCGACAACCCCATCGTGGTGATTCTGATCATCAATCTGCTGCTGCTTTTCGTCGGCATGTTCATGGAAACCATCGCCGCCCTGATCATCCTCTTCCCGACATTGCTCGGTGTGGCGACCGGCATCGGCATGGACCCGATCCACTTCGCCGTGATGATGGTCCTGAATCTGATGGTCGGCCTGTCGACACCGCCGGTTGGCGTGTGCCTGTTCGTCGCCTCGAGCATCGGCAACTTGCCCATGCTGAAAGTCGCGCGGGCCATCGTGCCGTTTCTGGTCTGCAACCTCATCGTACTGTTGCTGGTAGCTTATATCCCGGCCATTTCGTTGTGGCTGCCCAACCTGATCATGGGGCAGTGATCATGGCAAGAGCGAACGATAAGAAGGCGACCGACACCGCCCAAAGGCTGTCCCGCGCGGCGCTGACCGACTTCTGCCGAGACGTGTTCATCGCCCACGGCCTGAATCATGACGATGCCACACTCTCCGCAGCCGTGCTGGTCGCAGCCGATGCCCGCGGCATTCCCTCACACGGAGTAGCCAGGCTGCCGCGCTACGTGGGCGGGCTCGAAACCGGAACCATCGTCGCCGGCACCGCACCGCAGATCCTGCACGAGACGCCGCTGTCACTGGCTCTCGACGCTCGGGGCGCAATGGGCGCACCAGTCAGCCAGCAGGCGATGGACGCGGCGATCGCCAAGGCGCGCACGAGCGGCGCCGGATTCGCCACGGTGCGCGACAGCAACCACTTCGGCATCGCCGCCTGGTATGCGATGGCCGCGCTCGAGCACGACATGATCGGTATCGCCATGACCAACACCGCCGCGCTGGGCGTGCCCACCCACGGTACCCAGGCGATGTTTGGCACCAACCCGATCGCCTTCGCCGCGCCGGCCGAGCGCGAACGCGCCTTCGTATTGGATATGTCGACCACCGCGGTGACCTACGGCAAGATCGAGGTCTACGCGCGCCAGGGCCAGCCGCTGCCGGCAGGCTGGGCTAGCGATGCGCGTGGCCGCCAGGCCGTCGATGCGGCCAGCCTGTGGGAATCGATGAACCGCTACGCCGGTGGCGGCCTGCACCCGCTCGGCGGCGCCGGCACCGCGCTCGGTGGCCACAAGGGCTACGGCCTGGCGACGATGGTCGACATCTTGAGCGGGGTACTCTCCGGTCACGGCTTCGGCCAGCATCTGCACGACACTCCCAGCGCGATGGGCCGTGTCGGCCACTTCTTCGCCGCCTTTCGCATCGACATGTTCCGCGAGGCGAGCGAGTTCCGCCGCGACATGGATCAACTGCTCGGTGAGCTGCGCGCCTCGCCCCCGGGAGAGGGCCAGTCGCGCGTCTACTACGCCGGCTTGAAGGAGATCGAGCGCGAGGACGAGGCCGCCGAATCCGGCGTAAGGGTGGCCGACAACGTGGTCGAGGCGCTGATCGCCGAGGGCGCGCGTGTCGGCGTGACGCTGCCGCCGGGCGTGGATCGGCAACGGCGGGAGCCGCGTTCATGACCCGAGTCGAGCGTGTGGCCTCGCGACAGACACCCGCCACGATAGGCATGGTGCATCTCGGCCTGGGCGCCTTTCATCGCGCCCATCAGGCGGTCTACCTGGAGCGTTATCGTCAGCGCAGCGGCGACGAGCGCTGGGGTCTGTGCAGCGCCAATCTGCGCTCCAACCTCGCCTTGGTCGCGCGCCTGAGAGACGCCGATGGCCGCTACCACGTCGCCGAGCACGCCGACAGCGAGCATGTCGTGCTGCGCGAGATCGGCGTGCTTCGCGAGGCGCTGTTCACTGGGTGCGATGACGCGGGCGAGTGGGGGCGCGATCTTGCCGCCCTGCTGCAGCGGATGGACTCGCCCGAGGTACGCATCGTCAGCCTGACGGTGACCGAGAAGGGCTACTTCCTCAACCCGGCCAGCGGCGAATTGCTGAGCGACGACCCGGCCATCGCTCATGACATTGCGCATCCGCAATCGCCGCATACCGCGCCGGGCCTATTGGTCGAGGCGCTGGCGCGGCGCCACGCGGGGGGCATGCCGGCGTTCACGGTGCTGTCCTGCGACAACATGCCGGACAACGGCAAGCGCACCCGCCGGGCGGTCACCGACCTGGCGCGCCGGCGCGATCCAGCCCTGGCCGAGTGGATCGCCCGCGAGGTGACCTTCCCGTGCAGCATGGTCGACCGCATCGTGCCGGCGATGACCGATGCCGATGTCGCGCGCCTGCGCGATCTTGGCGTCGACGACCCCGCTGCGGTGGTCTGCGAGGCCTTCAGCCAGTGGGTGATCGAGGACGACTTCCCCCAGGGCCGGCCCGACTGGCAGCCGGATGGCGTGCAGATGGTCGCCGACGTCGCCCCGTTCGAGACCATGAAGCTGCGCATGCTCAACGGCAGCCATTCGCTGCTCGCCTACCTGGGCGCGCTGGAGAACATCGAAACGGTCTTCGATGCGGTGCGCCAGCCTGAGTTCACCGCCCTGCTGCGGCGCTACCTGCATTACGAGGCGGCGCCGACGCTGGCCATGCCCGAGGGCACCGATCTCGACGCCTACGCCGAGCACCTGCTGGCGCGCTTCGCCAACGACAGCCTGCGCCACCGCCTGCAGCAGGTCGCCATGGACGGTTCGCAGAAGCTGCCCCAGCGCTGGCTGCAGGGCGCACTCCAGCGGCTCGAAAGCGGCGGCGACGTCGCTTGCACGGCATTGGGCGTGGCGGCCTGGATTCGCTACACCGCCGGCAGCGACCTGCACGGCAATCGCCATGCGCTCGACGATCCACTGGCCGAGACCTTCGCTGCGCTGCATCGTCGCCATGGCGACGATGCCGGCAGCCTCGTCCAGGCATTTCTAGCGCTTGACGCCGTATTCCCGGCCGCACTGGCCGAGTATTCGTGTTTCGTCGATAACGTCGAAAATGCCTACCGCTCACTGCATCGCCAGGGGGTTACCGCCACCCTGGCCGACATCGACAACTTGATTCGTTAAAGGAGCGCACCATGGAGCAGACCTGGCGCTGGTTCGGCCCCGACGACCCCATTAGCCTCTTCGAGATTCGCCAGACCGGCGCGACCGGCATCGTCACCGCCCTGCACGAGATCCCCAATGGTGAAATCTGGACGGTCGAAGCGATCGATGAGCGCAAGCGCCTCATCGAGAGCGCCGGCCTGACCTGGTCGGTGGTCGAGAGCGTGCCGGTACACGAGGATATCAAGCAAGGCCGTGGAGACTGCGCGGCCTATATCGCCAATTACCAGCAGACGCTGCGCAACCTCGCCGCCTGCGGCATCGACCTGGTCTGCTACAACTTCATGCCGGTACTCGACTGGACGCGCACCGACCTGGCCTATCGTCTGCCCGACGGCGCCCTGGCGCTGCGCTTCGACCAGACCGCCTTCGCCGCCTTCGATCTCCACCTGCTCGAACGCCCCGGCGCCGAGCGGGAGTACAGCGACAGCGAGAAAACCGCCGCCCGCGAGTACCTGGACGGCTTGGACGACGCTGCCCGCCGGCGCCTGATCGACAACATCATCGCCGGCCTGCCCGGTACCGAGGAGCACTACACGCTGGCGCAGTTTCGCGATGTACTGAGCGAATACGACGGCATCGATGCCAAACGTTTGCGCGATAACCTCGGTACCTTCCTGCGCGCCATCGTGCCGGTGGCCGAGGAGGTCGGCATTCGCCTGGCCATCCATCCCGACGATCCGCCACGCCCGATGTTCGGCCTGCCGCGCGTCGTCTCGCATCCCGACGATGCCCAATGGCTGTTGGACGTGGCGCCGAGCCCGGCCAATGGCCTGACACTATGTACCGGCTCTTACGGAATCAACGCCTCCACCGATCTGGTCGAGATGGCCAGGCGCTTCGCCTCGCGCATCTACTTCGCCCACCTGCGCGCGACGCAGCGTGAAACGCCCGATCCACGCTCCTTTCATGAGGCCCATCACCTGGGCGGCAACGTGGACATGGTCGGCGTGGTTCGGGTGCTGGTCGAGGAAGAAATCAGGCGCGAGCGCGAGGGCGGGCCCCGGCTGCCCTTGCGTCCCGACCACGGCCACCAGATTCTCGACGACCTACGCCGCGATACCCGCCCCGGCTACCCACTGATCGGTCGCATGCGGGGCCTGGCCGAGCTGCGCGGCATCGAAGCCGCGATTCGGCACCTGAATGTAACACCCAGCTAGTCTAGAATCCGGAGGTAAGGCGGTCTCATCAAAGCAGAGCCACCGCCTTGTTAGGCACCACACGGATTCGTCACGACTAAGGAAGGGAAAGGAGACCCTATGAAACGCTGGCAATCGTGGTCACTGCTGATTGCATGCTGCACCGTCTCGATGACGTCCCTGGCGGATCAAGAGAGTCGCTTCGGCCCGCCGCAATGGACGCAGTATCGCCTGAACAGCACCAATAATGCCGTCTACGACAACGGTGCCGAGGCCTTGCCGCGTACCAGATACCGCACCGGCGAGCAGGTCAGGGCGACGCCGGTGATCGTGGGTGACTCGCTGTATGTGGGCAACCACGCTACGGGCGGCATGTTCCGCTTCGATCTGGCCAGTGGGCGGGTTATCTGGGGCGCCAGTGACCCGTGGTTTCGTCATGCGCCCAACTGGATTCATGCGGATATGATTCAGGCCGATGGGCGCATCTTCGTTGGTTACGGTAACCGCATGTTCCAAGGCCCCTGGCTACGCGGCACGGGTAGCAGCGGGGTCATGGCGGTGGACCCCGAAAGCGGAGCAACGCTGTGGAAGCATGCCACGCTGGGCGAAGTCATGCCCACCCCGGCTTTCTACGATGGCACCCTGTACACCGTGACCGGTGCCGGCAAGTTGCTTGCCCTGGCGCCTGACAGCGGCAAGCTCCTTTGGTCGCTGGCATTGCCCGGTTGGGTGAGCATGTCATCCCCAGTGATAGATGACGACGGCATGCTCTACGTCGGCGCGCTCAACAGCGTCGTCGGCGTTGACTTGGCGAGTCGTGAAATACGCTGGACGTTCGAGGAGGAGGCCTCCTTCACGGATGTTCCGCCGGCGATCTCAGACGGTATCGTGGTGATTACCGCCAAGGCGAGTCGTCGACAGCTTAGCGACAAACAGCGTCAAACGTATTCGCGCCAACGGGGCGACTTTCACTTCATCTACGCCTTCGATGCCGAGTCCGGTGAGTTGCTCTGGCGCGATCTTCTCGGCAGCGGCGCCCCTCAGGACAACAACACCTCGGGCGCGCCAGCGATCGCCAATGGCCACGTCTATGTGGGCAGCCCCTATACCTACTCGGTATTCTCGTATGATTTACACAGCGGCCAGCGGGTCTGGGAATACCCCTTGGGCACCAAGGTCAAGGGAGCGCCAGCCATCGCCAATGGCAAGGTGCTGTTCGGCGATACGACGGGCTTCCTCCACCTGCTGGACGCCAAGACGGGCACACCTCCGAGCTGTGAGAACGGCCGCCCTGCCGGCAAGCTGAAACTGGGCGGTTCGAGCAATAACTCGAAAACCGTGGCCCTCGCCCCAGGCGGCCCGATAGTCATCAACGACACTGTCTTCGTCGGCAGCCAGGACGGCTTCGTCTACGCCGTGCCCATGGCGGAACTCGGTTGTCATTAATGCTTCCGGACGCTCCCGCCATGGCATGGGGCCTGCACGCCCAACTACGCAAAATCGGGCGCTGATGATAAGGTAACGGCTGGATTCATCGGGACGTTCACCATGTCACCACAGGCCGGACCACGATTGGCTGGAAAGCGCATTCTGCTCGGCATCAGCGCCGGTATCGCCGCCTACAAGAGCGCCCACTTGGCGCGGCTGCTGAAGAAGGCCGGCGCCGAGGTACGGGTGGTCATGACCGCAGGCGCCCAGGCGTTCATTACACCGCTGACCCTGCAAGCCTTGACCGGGGAGGCAGTGCGCACCTCTCTGCTCGACCCCGAGGCCGAAGCCGGCATGGGGCATATCGAGCTGGCCCGCTGGGCCGAATTGATCCTGATCGCGCCGGCCACCGCCGACCTGATGGCGCGCTTGGCCCATGGCCATGCCGACGATCTGCTGACCACGCTATGCCTGGCAAGCGGCGCCGAGTGCGTGATGGCGCCGGCGATGAACCAGGCCATGTGGCGCCACCCGGCCACCCAGGACAACGCCCGCCGCCTGGCCGATCTCGGCTGGCGCCTGCTCGGCCCCGATGCCGGCGACCAGGCGTGTGGCGATATCGGCCCGGGACGCATGCTCGAACCCGAGGCGATCGTCGATGCGCTTTTCAGCTCGCCCGAGGCCGCTTCTCTGTCTAGGTCGCCCGAAGACGCTCCAGTCAGGTCGTCCGAAAGCGCTCCCGACTCCAGTAACGCAGCGGCCAGCGGATTGACGATCACCATCACCGCCGGCCCGACCCGCGAACCGCTGGACCCGGTGCGTTATCTGTCCAACCACAGCTCGGGCAAGATGGGTTATGCACTGGCCGCCGCCGCCGCGAGCCGTGGCGCGCGGGTGCGCCTGATCAGTGGTCCGGTGGCGCTGGATACACCCCCCGGTGTCGAGCGTATCGACGTCGAGTCAGCCATCGAGATGTGTGAGGCCGTGCGCCGGGCCGCCGCCGACAGCGATATCTTCATCGGCTGCGCGGCGGTCGCCGACTACCGCGCCGAGCAGATCAGCGAGCATAAGCTCAAGAAAACCACCGACGACGACACCCTGACCCTGCGGCTGGTCAAGAATCCCGACATCATCGCCGAGATCGCCGCCTGCGAGCCGCGTCCGTTGATGATCGGCTTCGCCGCCGAAACGCGCGACCTCGAAACCTACGCTCGCGACAAGCTAATCCGCAAGAACCTCGACATGATCGTCGCCAACGACGTCGGCCAGGCCGGACTGGGTTTCGGCGCCGAACGCAACGCCGCGCTGCTGCTATGGCGTGAAGACCAGCGGCGCGACGGCTCGTCGGCGCCGGGGCGTCTCGAGCTGCCGGCGCAGAGCAAGGCCACCCTGGCCGAGACGATCATCGACACGGCGCTGGCGCGCTTCGCCGCGCGCGCGCCGTCAAAACCATCTCAACAGGACACTCCATGACCGATTCCATGACGCCCGGCGACACCCGCCGTGGCGCCACGCTCGCCGTCAAGATTCTCGATGACCGGATCCGCGACTACCCGCTACCCCACTACGCGACCCAGGGCAGCGCCGGCATGGACCTGCGCGCGCTGCTCGACGCCCCGCTGGAACTCGCGCCCGGCGCCTGCGAGCTGGTGCGCACCGGTCTCGCCGTGCATATCGCCGACCCAGGTCTTGCCGGGATGATCCTGCCGCGCTCGGGGCTCGGCCATAAACACGGTATCGTGTTGGGCAATCTGGTCGGGCTGATCGATTCCGACTACCAGGGCGAGCTGATGATCTCGGTTTGGAACCGTGGCCAGACGCCGTTCGTGCTCGAGCCGGGCGAACGCCTGGCACAGTATGTATTGGTGCCGGTAGTGCAGGCCGAACTCGAGGTCGTCGAGGACTTCGACGCCAGCCTGCGCGCCGGCGGTGGGTTCGGGCATTCTGGTCGCCACTGACGTTTTGGGCCGTCACTAACGTTGTGGGGCTTCCCTAACATTTTGGGAACACGGCAAATCCTTATTTACGTTACCAAGGAATCAAGGAGAGATTCATGAGCCAGATAACCGCGTCGATCTTCCGCGCCTACGATATTCGCGGCATCGTCGACGATACCCTGACCGAGGCGAGCGTCGAACTGATCGGCCGCGCCATCGGTAGCGAGGCCGCCGCGCGTGGCGAGTCCACGGTGGTGGTCGCCCGCGACGGGCGTATCTCCGGGCCGCGCCTCAAGGATGCCCTGGCGCGCGGACTGACCGCCACCGGGCGCGACGTCATCGATATCGGCATGGTGCCGACGCCGGTGCTGTATTTCGCCACCCACGTACTCGACGGCAGCGCCTCCGGCGTGATGGTCACCGGCAGTCACAACCCGCCGGATTACAATGGCTTCAAGATCGTGCTGGGTGGCGAGACGCTCTCCGGCGACGCCATCACCGCACTGTATGAGCGCATTGCCAACGACGACCTGGCAAGCGGCCAGGGCAAGATTCGCGAGCACGACGTGCGCGACGCCTACCTCGAGCGCATCCTCGGCGACGTCACGCTGGCGCGCCCGCTCAAGGCGGTCGTCGATTGCGGCAACGGCGTGGCCGGCGAGCTGGGCCCCAAGCTGATCGAGCGCCTCGGCGTGGATACGGTGCGCCTGTTCGACGAGATCGACGGCACCTTCCCCAATCATCACCCCGACCCGGGCAAGCTCGAGAATCTCAAGGACGTGATCCGCACCGTCAAGGACACCGGCGCCGATATCGGCCTGGCCTTCGATGGTGACGGCGACCGCCTCGGCGTGGTCACGCCCCAGGGCGAGGTGATCTATCCCGATCGGCTGATGATGGCCTTCGCCGAGGACATGCTGAACCGCAATCCCGGCGCCAAGGTGATCTTCGACGTCAAGTGCACCGGCAATCTGGCTCAGGTGATCGAGAATGCCGGCGGCACGCCGGAGATGTGGCGCACCGGTCATTCGCTGATCAAGGCGCGCATGAAGGAAACCGGCGCCCAACTGGCCGGCGAGATGAGCGGGCATATCTTCTTCAAGGAGCGTTGGTACGGCTTCGATGACGGCATCTACGGCGCCGCGCGGTTGCTGGAAATCCTCTCCCGTCAGGACGCCGACGCCGACACCTTCTTTCACCGTTACCCGCAGGATCTCGGCACCCCGGAACTCAACGTCAAGGTCACCGACGACGACAAGTTCGCCATCGTCGACAAACTGGCCAGGGAAGGCGATTTCGGCGACGACGGCGTCAAGACCACGCTCGACGGCATCCGTGTCGATTATCCCGACGGCTGGGGCCTGTGCCGCGCCTCCAACACCACGCCGATGCTGGTGCTGCGTTTCGAGGGCAAGAACCAGGCGGCGCTGGAGCGCATTCAGGCCAGTTTCCGCGCGGCGCTCAAGCAGATCGCGCCGCAGGCCGAGCTGCCGTTCTGAGTATTCATTTTACATTGCATTAGGAGAACGATCGTCGATGAGCGAACCCCGTGATCCACGTCAGGTGGTCGAGGTGCTATCCGAGGCGCTGCCGTATATCCAGCGCTTCTCCGGCAAGACCGTGGTGGTCAAGTACGGCGGCAACGCCATGACCGAGGACGCGCTGATCGACTCCTTTGCCCGCGACATGGTGCTGATGAAGGAAGTCGGCATCAACCCGGTGGTGGTGCATGGCGGCGGCCCGCAGATCGGCGAGTTGCTTGGCAAGCTCAAGATCGAGTCGCGCTTCGTCGGCGGCATGCGCGTCACCAACGCCGAGACCATGGACGTGGTCGAGATGGTGCTCGGTGGGCTGGTCAACAAGGGCATCGTCAATCTGATCAACCAGTGCGGCGGCAAGGCGATCGGCCTGACCGGCAAGGACGGCGGCCTGATTCGCGCCCGCCAGTTGAAGGTCGAGCACCAGAGCCCCGAGATGACCGCACCGGAAATCATCGATATCGGCCACGTCGGTGAAGTCGAACATATCGCCACCGACCTGATCGAGATGCTCACCGCGCGCGACTTCATCCCGGTGATCGCGCCGATCGGTGTCGATAACGCGGGCCGCAGTTACAACATCAATGCCGATCTGGTGGCCGGCAAGGTCGCCGAGGCACTGGGCGCCGAAAAACTGATGCTGCTGACCAACGTCGCCGGGCTGATGAACGCCGAGGGCGAGGTGCTGACCGGATTATCCACCGCACAGGTGGACGAACTGATCGCCGACGGCACCATTCATGGTGGCATGCTGCCCAAGATTCGCTGCGCGCTGGAGGCCGTCAAGGGCGGCGTGGCCAGTTCGCATATCATCGACGGTCGCGTCGCGCATGCCACGCTGCTGGAAATCTTCACCAACGCCGGCGTCGGCACGCTGATCACCGATGCGGCGAACCGGGAATAGGGACATACACGACCTTTGCGGTTTGCCCCGGCAAGGGCCCGCCAAGTAGGATTAGCGTAACCAAAATTATTAGAAGAACGACATGACGCAGGCGACAACCAAGCAAAGCCGCCGGGAGCAGATTCTCCAGGCGCTGGCACTCATGCTCGAGGAAGATAGCGGCAAGCGCATCACCACGGCATCGCTGGCCCGCCAGGTCGGCGTTTCCGAGGCGGCGCTGTATCGCCATTTTCCCAGCAAGGCACGCATGTTCGAGGGGCTGATCGAGTTCATCGAGGAAAGCCTGTTCGAGCGCATCCGGCGTATTCTCGATGAAACCCCCGACGCCCTACCCCGCTGCGAGCATATTCTCATGCTGCTGCTGGGTTTCGCCGAGAAGAACCCCGGCCTGTGCCGGCTATTGAGCGGCGATGCCCTGACCGGCGAAACCGCACGGCTGCGCACGCGCATGAACCAACTGTTCGAGCGCCTGGAAACGCAGCTCAAGCAACTCCTGCGCGAGGCCGAGATACACGAAGGCCTGCGCACGACGCTGCCGGTTTCCTCGACGGCCAATCTCTTGCTGGCCTACGCCGAGGGGCGTATCGGCCAGTACGTGCGCAGCGACTTCAAGCGCCTGCCCACCGCGCATTGGGACGAGCAGTGGCGGCTACTCGCCAGGGAGCTGATGGTGCCGGTCGCCAAGGCGGCGCGAGCCTAAGAACTACTGCATAAATGCCTGCACGGACTAGGCGTCCCCGACGAATCACTGTGTCACGCGGTGCTGGTGCGCCAGCCCGGTCGAGAAAAGCCTAACTATATGTTATGTCTTTTCTTCTGTGCTCCGGGCTCCTTGTGACGTAGCGACGCCCGCATCATTCCGTTCGTCAATTTATCCAGCAGTTCCGTAGCGTGTCTCCGGAGCCAACATAAAAAGAGCGGCGCCCGGCTTGTCGTCGCCGGGCGCCGCTTTTTCTTCGAACATCTAGCGGGATACTACGCCACCAGCGAATCGTCCAATTGCAAGCGAATCTTCTTCATGGCGTTCTTTTCCAACTGACGGATACGCTCGGCGGAGACGCCGTAAACGTCGGCCAGCTCATGCAGCGTCGCCTTATCCTCGGCCAGCCAGCGGCTTTGCAGAATATCCCGCGAACGCTCGTCCAGCGTCGCCAATGCATTCTGCAAGCGCTGCGTGGAATCCTCTTCCCAGTCGCTGTTCTCGACCTGAGTCGCGGGATCGTAGCGACCGTCTTCGAGATAATGTACCGGCGCCTGGTAGCCCTGATCGTCGTCCTCGCCGGGCGAGGCATCGAAGCCGGCATCGAACGCCGTCAGGCGACCTTCCATCTGCCGCACCACCTCGGGCTTGACGTCGAGATCCTTGGCGATGGCCTCGACTTCGTTGCTGTTGAGCCATCCCAGGCGTTTCTTGGCGCCGCGCAAATTGAAGAACAGCTTGCGCTGGGCCTTGGTGGTGGCGACCTTGACGATACGCCAGTTGCGCAATACGAATTCGTGAATTTCGGCCTTGATCCAGTGCACGGCGAAAGACACCAGGCGCACGCCCTGGTGCGGATCGAAGCGCTTGACCGCCTTCATCAGCCCGACGTTGCCTTCCTGAATCAGGTCGGCCTGCGGCAAGCCGTAACCGGAATAGCTGCGGGCGATATGCACCACGAAACGCAGGTGCGCCATGACCAGGCGCCGCGCGGCCTCGAGATCGCTCTCTTCGGTCAGGCGCAAGGCCAGTTCATGTTCTTCCTCGGCGGTCAATACGGCAATACGATTGACCGCTCGGATGTAACCGTTCAGATCCTGGCCCGGTGATAAATGGCCAATAGGCTGAAGACTGGTGCTCATTGCAGGGATGTCTCCATGTTGCCCAACAAACGTGACGAGCCTCGTGTAGCGGCTCGACCCAAGATGACGTTATCGATAAATGCCATCGATAAACAATTCGCCGAAAACCTTAGCTGCCTAATCTATCGTGGCGTCACTCAGACCACTAGCGTAGATAGAAGTTCGACTTTCGTGCAACCTGCTCCGTCAACATTTTAGCCAGACAGGAACAGGCTAGCGTGGTCGTATTTCCGCAAGATGACGGCTCACCGCCATCCAGCCACCCAACCAACCCAGTAGTGTACTCGAAACCAGCAGGATTGCCGAGCCATCCAAGCCCAATCCCGGCATGCTGAAATGCGCCCCGTAACTCTGCGCCAGGGCCTGTACGGGTGCCGCCAGCCACTGGCCGCCGAGGCTCAGCAAGGCCCACGCCAGCAACCCGCCGCCGAGCCCGTACCAGGCACCGCTATACAGGAACGGGCGACGCACGAAGGCGTGCGTCGCGCCAATCAGCGTGACCACTTCGATTTCCTTGCGCCGACTCTCCACCGCCAGGCGAATGGTATTGCCGACGATCAGCAGCACGCCAAGACCGAACAGCACACCCAGCGCCAGCGTCAGCCGTTGACCCAGCTCGGCGATGCGCCGCAGGCGCTCGAGCCAGGCCAGATCGAGACGTACCTCGTCGACACCGTCGACGCTGCCCAGTTGCCCAGCCAGGTCGCGCACCGCTTCGGGGGCCGTGTTCAGCGGCGTAATCACCACGCTGGCCGGCAATGGATTGTCGTCGAGTCGCGCCAGTGCATCGTCAAGCCCCAGCACCTGCTGGAACTCGGCCATGCCCTCGGCGGCGGTCACCAGCCGTGCGCTACCGACATCGGGGTGCGCGCGCAGCGTCTCGGCAAGGGCCATGGCCTCGCGCTCAGCCATTGATGGCGTCATATACACCGTCAGCGTGGCACTCTCTTCGAGTTGGGCGTCGAGTAACCGGGCGCTGTCCAGCGTCAGCCACAGCCCACACGGCAGAACCAGCGCGATGCCGATGGCTAGCATGGTCAGCAGGCTGGCCAGCGGATGACGAACCAGCCGTCCCGCGCTGTCCCTGGCCATGGCACGATGGTGGCGCGCCCAGGCGCGTGCCCGGCTGTCGAGGCCGGTGCGCTGACTCCGCGCGCCACGACGACGAGTGGCGCCCTGCGATGTCGCGGACGTCTGGCGATCACTCATGAGGCGACCTCGTGAGCGTGCTCGTCGGCGATCAGGCGACCGTCGCGCAGACGCAACACGCGGTGGCGCAGCCGAGCGATCAGCGCCAAGTCGTGGCTGGCGACCATCACGGTGGTGCCGATACGATTGAAATCCTCGAACAGGCGCATGATATCGGCGGAGAGTTGCGGGTCGAGATTGCCGGTCGGCTCGTCGGCGAGCAGCAGCGCCGGTTTGTTGACTACCGCGCGCGCAATGCCGATGCGCTGCTGTTCGCCGCTGGAAAGCTCGATGGGCAGCGCCTTCTCGCGGTGCAGCAGGCCGACCTTTTCGAGTGCCGCGCGCACCCGGCGCGCCGCTTCGCGGGGCTCGACGCCCTGAATCTCCAGCGGCAACGCGACGTTGGCGAACACACTGCGATCGAGCAGTAACTGGTGATCCTGGAACACCACGCCGATCTGGCGACGGTAGAAAGGCACCTGGCTGTCGTGCAGGCGATCGATGTCGTGCCCGGCGACCATCACGCGACCGCGCGACGGCCGCTCCAGGCGCATGATCAGGCGCAGCAGCGAACTCTTGCCGGCCCCGGAATGCCCGGTCAGGAAGACCATCTCACCGCGCCGCACATGAAAATCGAGACCGGCGAGCGCCTCGAAGCGCCCACCGTAACGCTTGCCGACGTGCTCGAAGGCAATCATCCGGCGCCCTCGTCGTCGCGAGCGAACAGCGCACCGACGAAGTCATCCGCCGCGAAGGGGCGTAGATCGTCGAGCGATTCGCCGACCCCGATAAAGCGAATCGGCGTCGCCAACTGCTTGGCCAGCGCGAAGATGATCCCGCCCTTGGCGGTGCCATCGAGCTTGGTCAGGGTAATGCCGGTAATCGGTATCGCCTCGTTGAAGGTGCTCGCCTGGGACAGCGCGTTCTGGCCGGTGCCGGCGTCGAGCACCAGCATCACCTCATGAGGGGCGGCCGCATCGAGCTTGGTCATCACCCGGTGCACCTTCTTGAGCTCTTCCATCAGGTGACTCTTGTTATGCAGCCGCCCAGCGGTGTCGGCGATCAGCACATCGACGCCGCGCGCCTTGGCCGCGGCCAGGGCGTCATAGATCACCGAGGCGCTGTCGGCGCCGGTGTGCTGCGCCACCACCGGCACCTTGTTGCGTTCGCCCCACACCTTCAATTGCTCCACCGCTGCGGCACGAAAGGTATCTCCGGCAGCGAGCATCACGCTGCGCCCTTCGGCCTGGAAGCGCTGGGTCAGCTTGCCGATGGTGGTGGTCTTGCCCACGCCATTGACGCCGATCATCAGGATCACGAACGGCCCCTGGCCCTTGGGAGGCAGCGCCAACGGCGTGGACACCGGCGCGAGCAGCTCGGTCAGTTCGCCCTGTAATGCGCGATACAGCGCCTGGGGCTCGTTGAGCTCCTTGCGCGAGACGCGCGCCGAGAGATTGTCGATGATCTCGCTGGTCGCCTCGATGCCGACGTCGGCCAACAACAGCTGCGTCTCGAGATCCTCCATCAGTTCATCGTCGATCTGCTTCTTGCCCAGGAAGAGATCGGCGATACCCTCGGTCAGGTTGCTACGCGTCTTGCCCAACCCCGAGCGGATACGCGCGAACCAGCCGAGTTTTTCCGGCGCTGGGCCAGGCGCGTCCTGGCGAGCTTGGGTTTCCTCTTTGTCCAGTGCAGGGTCCAGCACATCGCCCTCGGGGCGATGCACTTCTTCGGCGAGCGCTTCGCGTGGCGTATCCACCGGCACCTCGTCGAGGGCCGTGTGTGCCTCGCCTGTCGCCAGGTCGCCATCGAGCGCCTCCTGGGCGGCTTCACGCTCGAGGTCGTTCGGCACGTATTCGGCGGCCTGCTGCGCCTCGGGGTCGACTTCATGTACCGCTGCGTCGGGCGTAGCGATGGCTTCGGAAGAGTTGTCCTGGGCCTCGTCGGCCGGTTGCTCCAGCGTTTCGTGCTGGTCGGATGGTTGTTTCTTCTTGCGCTTGAAAAAACCGAGCATGGGCGAGTATTAATCCTGGGGCTGAAGATAAAGACGCTGAACGAAAAGGCGTCGGGCGAGTGCGGACGGTTTTCGTGTACGTCTCGGCTCATCCTATCACTGTGCGCTACCACTGTGGATAAGGCGCGCGTACAATCCGTCGATCATGAATCGTCGTCGCTCTTCACCCTCACGCCGTAGCGCTGCCCCCACTGGCAAGGGCAGTGGCAAGCTGCGCATCATCGGCGGTGAGTTTCGCCGCCGCCAATTGGCGGTGCCCGATAGCCCCGGCCTGCGCCCGACACCCGACCGGGTGCGCGAAACCCTGTTCAACTGGCTGGCCTTCGAGCTCGCCGGGTGCCGGGTGCTCGACCTTTTTGCCGGTACCGGCGCGCTGGGATTCGAAGCGCTGTCACGCGGCGCGGCGCATGCCCACTTCGTCGAGGCCAACCCCGCCGTCGCCCGCGCCATCGACACCAACCTGGCCACCCTCGGCGCGACCGGCCAGGTCACCGTGCGAGACGCCAGCGGCTTTCTAAGCGGCGCGGCGGCGCCTTTCGACATCGTGTTTCTCGACCCACCGTTTCGCCAGGGACTCGCCGCACCGGCCTGCGAACTGCTGGAGAATCGGGGCTGGCTCGCTGACGAGGCCAGGGTGTATGTCGAGACCGAAGCCGAGCTGGTGCCCAAAGTGCCAACGAACTGGTCGCTGTATCGCGAAGTACGCGCCGGGGATAGTCACGGGCGCCTTTATCGTCGCATCGCGTCGCCGCCCGGCGACGCTTGCTGAGCTTTTGGCCACGGCGTACGCTGGCGACTGCCAAGCAACCACGCCATGCCACACGGACAGCCATTATCAGGAGAACAGCATGAGCATCGAACTCTTCAATCAGCTCGAACAGAAGGTGACCAACGCGGTCGAGTCACTCGAAATTCTCAAGATGGAAGCCGACGAGCTTCGCGAGGAAAACGCGCGCCTCAAGCAGGAACATCAGGAATGGGAGCGTCGCTTGAGTGCGCTGCTGGACAAGTTCCGCGAGTTGGAAGGCAGCGAGACCAGTATTTCCTGAATTAGCGCCTTTTCGATCACGCCGGCAGGGCCAGATCGGGTGGTTGCCGGCGTTCAGCCTTGCGTTAGTGCCAATGTCTTCGACATCAGCAGGGCATCCTCGCCGCGACCATCGGCGCCACGATAATAGCCGCGCCGGCGACCATCGAGTGTAAATCCCACCTGTTCGTAGAGTGCCCGCGCTGCCTGGTTGGATTCGCGTACTTCGAGCAGCAGGCGCTCGCTGCGCCAATCGCGCGCCTCGTCGCATAACCGCCGCAGCAGCGCCCTGGCGATGCCCCGCCGCCGCGCTTGCGGCGCCACGCCGATGGCCTGCAATTCGGCCTCGAACGGCAGCCGATAGAGCAGCGCATAGCCGAGCAGTTCCTCTCCTTCGCAGCCCCCCCACAAGCTGGCCCGTTGACCCTTGAAGGCTTCGTCGAACTGGGTCGACGACCAGGAAGAGTGCGGTTGGGCGGCGGCTTCAAGTGCCACGACTTCGGCTAGCCGTTCGTGCGACAAGCGTTTAAGCCGCAGGGTCATCGTCGTCGCCCTCACCATCCTCCGTACGGTGCCAGGCATCCCGCCAGCCATGCAGGTGCGGCCAGAGTTCGCGCTTGGCGGTGGCGGATTGCGACAGCTCCTGCAACGACGGCCCCTGCCAGCCGGGAATGCCCAGTAACCGGCAGTGGCCGTTGTCCAGTTCGAGTATCGGTGCCAGCGTTTCATCCTCGCCGAATACCAGCAGCCGCTCGGGGCGCCAGCCACGCTGTCTGCGTCCTTCGACGAAGGCGCGCAGGCCGTCGCGGGCCTCGTCCAGCGGCGCCTCGACGGGCTGACCTTCCATCATCGGCCAGCGGAATACCTGGAAGGCTGGCGCGTCGCCGGGCACGATACGCGCCGCTTGCAGCAGATTGCCCAATAGCCGCAGCGCCCCGGTGTCGGGTTCGCGATGATCGGGCAGTAGAATCAACCAGCGCCCATCCAGCGCGGCGATCTGCAGCGTGAAACGCAGCGATACCGCTGCCGTTTTTTCAGCAGGCAGGGCGGCAGACGCCTGGGAGGCGAGCGCCTGCTCCGCCGTGGGTGTCGAATCGGCAACGCCCTCGCTGTCGGGTTCGCCCGCGATGCCTTCGGCGGCGAGCAGTGCCCGTGCCCGTGCCCGTCCGGCCTGGCTCGCCCCGTGTCTTGCCGACGGCAAGCTCCTGTCTGACGGTTCTCGAGCCGACGTGGAGGCCGGCTCGGCATCGTCGAGCAACGCATGCAGGCGCTGGGCCGGCGGCTGCGCGGGCACGCTTTCGGGTACGAGCCATTCGCACGCTTGGGTAGGCGCCGCATTGGGCAATCGATAACGACTGACCCAGGCGGTAAAACCCATCGCCTCGAGATACTGCGAACGCTGCGGCTCGGTGGTCATTTCAGCGCCCGCCACCCAGACAATTGGGCGAATCGGGGCGCGCATTGCCGCGCGCGACCCATTCATCCGGCGTGTATAGATGCAGCGCCAGCGCGTGAACCGGCCCCGACAGCTCCTCGGCAAGCGCCGCGTAGATCTGTTGATGGCGCTTGACCGGCATTAATCCCTCGAACCGCGAGGACACCAGCGTCACCTTGAAATGGGTTTCGGAATTGGCCGGTACGCTGTGCATATGGCTCTCGTTCTCCACCGTCAGGTAGCTGGAGTCGAGGGCTCGTAGCTTCTCTTCGATGCGTGCCTGGACGCTCATGATCATCGGCCTCCTATGGCAAAAGTCCATTGTAACGCGTCACCGGGAACCCGGCGATGGGCGTTCGAATGGCTCGTCGCGAACCGGCGCCGAGGTCATGGGGATGCGCCAAACGCTAGCCAGCAGTGCCAGCGCGACCGCCGCGCAGCCTAGCCATAATGCCGCCTGTACGTTCGCTGCCGGCCACGCCAGCACCACCCCGACCAACGCCACCCCCAGCGATTGGCCGAAGGTGCGCACCGTCGACATGACACCCGAGGCATTGGCGCTGAGCGCGCGCGGCACGCTGGAGAGCAATTCGCGGTTATTGGGTGACTGGTACAGGCCAAAGCCCAGCCCACATAGCGCCGTGCGCCAGAGAATATCGACGACGGCGGCATCGCTTCTCAGCATGGCCAGCAGCGCCAGCCCAACCAGCAGCAGGGCCAACCCCAACGACGCCAGTAGCGTGGCGTTATAGCGATCGGCGAGACGCCCCGCCAGCGGCCCGATAAGCATGATCGCCAATGGCCAGGGCGTGAACAGCCAGGCGGTCTCGAGTGGCGAATAGCTCATCTGGCTCTGATAGAGAAACGACAGACAGACGAACGCCAACCCCTGGGCGATAAAGGCCAGGTTCGAGACTAACGCCGCCAGCGAGAAGCGCGGCTCGGCGAATATCGACAACGGCAGCAGTGGATACTCGGCGCGCCGCTGACGCTGCACGAAGGCCCAGCCGCAAGCGCCGCCAAGCGCAAACAGGCCGACGGTCTGCCTGGCACTCGCGGCATGGCCCAGGCCATCCATCGCCATCACCAACGCGCCAAGCGTGATCGCCGACAGCAACGCGCCCCACACGTCGAAGCCGCGAGAGCGGTGTGTTTCCCTGGGCAACGTACGCCACGCCAGCAGCAACACGACACAACCCACCGGCACGTTGAGCGCGAACAGCCAGGGCCAATCGGCCACCGTCAGCAGCATGCCACCCAGCGAAGGACCGGACGCATAGCCCAACGCCACGACCATGGCGCTGATGCCGAGCGCGCTACCCAGCAGTCGCGAGGGAAAGATCGAGCGATACAGCGATGGCCCGATGCTCAGCATCGCCGCGGCACCCAGCCCTTGCAGGGCCCGCCATATCAGCAGTGGCTCCAGCTCGCGAGCCAGGGCACAGCCCAGCGAGGCCAGGGTGAACACCACCAGCCCGCCGATGTACAGGAGGCGACGCGTCACCAGTTCGCTCAACGCGGCGAAAGCGATCAGGCTGACCGCGCCCACCAGTTGATAGAGATTGACGATCCATACCGCCCGCGACGGTTCGACATCGAGATCGCGAGCCAGGGTCGGCAAGGCGATATTGACCATGTTGGCATCGAGCACCGCCATCAGGGTGCCGAGAATCAGCACCCACACGGCGATGCGACGCTGCGGGCCCGGCAGGCCATCGTCGCCGGGGCGCGTTTCGAAGAGTCGGCTCATGGCATAAGAAAACCCGGCAAGGCCGGGCGAAATCAGGAAACTGGGGTGATCCCGCTTGGTAGCAGAACCCTTAAAACTGAGCGAGCGAAGGTCAGGCCAGGCAAAAATCGGCGGAAGAAGCGGAGTTTACATAGAGTAAATGAGCATTTTTTCGCCGGTTTTTAACGCCGCATGGCCGAGCGCAGCCAATTTTACGCTAATCTTCATCGGTTTCGAGGAGCAATGCATCGTCGATCTCGGCGATTTCCAGCGGTGTCTCGTCGTCGAGATCGACCGCCAGATAACTATGCTCGACGATCAAGAAACGCTGAAAAAGTCCCCAGTCGAGGGTTTCGGGCCACTGTCGCTCGTCTTCTTCCCAGGCGCGCAGTTCACTCTCGAGGATTTCCATGTAGCGTTCGCGAACGAGGGTAGCGAGCGCCTCGGGGGTGTCCATCTCGGGAATCAGGTAGACGGTGCTTTCGCGATCGACGTCGTCGAGCGTCAGGTCGTCGTCGCCGACCGTGGGTTCCAGCGAGTTGATCCAGTCGACGAACGTCTGGGTCGGCTTGACGCTCAGCGCGGAACGGTTGAGCAGTTTCATCTGGATTCTCCTCGACATACGGGCCTCGACATCGAACGCCGATCATTATGGGCGCAAGCCGCCCCGCTTACCAACTATTCTCTCGGGTCGATCCGAAGACCTGGCGAGCGCAGCAGCTTTCAGTCAACCTCGGGTCGCATAGCCGGGAATAGCAATACATCACGAATCGACGGGCTGTCGGTGAACAGCATCACCAGCCGGTCGATGCCGATACCCTCGCCCGCGGTCGGCGGCAGGCCATATTCCAGCGCGCGCACGTAGTCCGCATCGTAATACATCGCCTCGAGATCGCCGGCGTCCTTCTCGGCGACCTGGGCGGCGAAGCGTTCGGCCTGGTCCTCGGCGTCGTTGAGCTCCGAGAATCCGTTGGCGATCTCGCGACCGCCGACGAAGAACTCGAAGCGGTCGGTAACGAAGGGATTGGCGTCGTTACGCCGCGCCAGCGGGCTAACCTCGGCTGGGTATTCGACGATAAAGGTCGGCTGGTCGAGGCGGTGCTCGGCGACTTCCTCGAATATCTCGGTCTGCAACTTGCCCAGACCCCAGCCCTTCTTGACCGCGATGCCCAGGCGCCCGGCGGTGGCTTGCGCGGCTTCCAGGGTATCGATATCGCCCGCATCGATACCGTCGCCGTATTCGAGAATCGCCTGGCGCAACGTCAGGCGGCGGAACGGTTGGCCGAGATCGTACTCGGTGCCTTGGTAGGTCAGCGTAGTGGTGCCCAGCACCTCGCGGGCGGCGCCCCTGATCATCTCCTCGGTGAGATCGAGCAGGTCGTGATAATCGGCGTAGGCCCAGTAGAACTCGAGCATGGTGAACTCGGGGTTGTGACGTGTCGACAGCCCCTCGTTGCGAAAATTACGATTGATCTCGAACACCCGCTCGAAGCCGCCCACCACCAGCCGCTTGAGATACAGCTCCGGGGCGATGCGCAGGTACATATCGATATCCAGCGCGTTGTGATGGGTGATGAACGGGCGCGCCACCGCGCCGCCGGGAATCTGCTGGAGCATCGGCGTTTCGACCTCCATGAAACCGCGTGCCTCGAAGAAGCGGCGAATCGAGGCGATCACCCCGGCACGCACCTCGAAGGCACGCCGCGAGTCCGGGTTCATGATCAGATCGACATAGCGCTGACGATAGCGCGCCTCGGTATCGGTCAGGCCATGGAACTTGTCGGGCAACGGGCGCAGGCTCTTGGTCAGCAGCGTGGCCTCGGCCATCATCACGTACAGATCGCCCTTGCCGGACTTATGCACCGGGCCGCGTGCGGCGACGATGTCGCCGATATCCCAGCTCTTGATGTCGTCGAGTAGCGCCTCGGTCAGGCCTTTCTTGTCGACGTAGAGCTGGATCTGGCCGGAGACGTCCTGAATCACCAGAAACGGCCCGCGCTTGCGCATGATGCGCCCGGCGACCGCCGCCTGGCGATTGCGGCTTTCCAGCTCGGCCTTGTCGAGCTCGCCCAGCTCGGCCTGCAACTCGGCCGCCAGGCTGTCACGGCGGAAATCGTTGGGAAAGGCGCTGCCACCCTGCGCGGCGGCAAGCTCGCGGCGCGCGGCCAGCTTGGCGCGACGCTCCGCGATCAGGTGGTTTTCGTCATGCTGAGAAGAGTCCTGGTTCGCCATTGCTCTGCCTATAAAATCGCTGATTCGGAAAAGTCTTTTGCACCCATCTCGCGGGGCCGTCGCGAGCGATGCCGAGACAAGGCGAACCTCAGCGAATAAGCGCAGTTGGCTCGAGGCCAATGAGCACTATAAGCTGAGGTTCAACGCCGTATCGGCGAGCGCAGCAGGCCCTATAATCCCTGTTTTAAGCTGGCGACGATGAAGGCATCCAGGTCGCCGTCAAGCACCTTATCGCAGTTGCTGGATTGCACGCCGGTACGCAGATCCTTGATACGCTGATCGTCGAGCACGTAGGAGCGAATCTGGCTGCCCCAGCCGATATCAGCCTTGGCGTCCTCGGCCTGCTGCTTTTCAGCGTTGCGCTTCTGCATCTCATGCTCGTAGAGACGCGCCTTGAGCATCTTCATCGCCTGATCGCGGTTGGCATGCTGACTGCGCTGATTCTGGCACGACACCACGATACCGGTCGGCTCGTGGGTGATGCGCACCGCCGAGTCGGTGGTGTTGACGTGCTGGCCGCCGGCGCCACTCGAGCGATAGGTGTCGGTGCGCAGGTCGGAAGGATTGATCTCGACTTCGAAGCTGTCGTCGATTTCAGGCGACAGGAACACCGAGGCGAACGAAGTATGCCGACGCCCGCCGGAGTCGAACGGACTCTTGCGCACCAGGCGATGCACGCCGGTCTCGGTACGCAGCCAACCGAAGGCATAGTCGCCCTGGACGTGAATCGTCGCCGACTTGATGCCGGCGACCTCGCCCGCCGAGAGTTCGACGATCTCGGCCTTGAAGCCGTGATGCTCGGCCCAGCGCAGATACATGCGCAGCAGCATGTTGCCCCAGTCCTGCGCCTCGGTGCCGCCGGAACCCGCCTGAATGTCGAGATAGGCGTTGTTCTCGTCCATCTCGCCGGAAAACATGCGCCGGAACTCGAGCTTTTCCAGCGCCTGTTCGAGTTGCGCGAGTTCCTTCTGGACCTCGCCGACGGTGGCTTCGTCGTCTTCCATCACCGCCAGTTCGAGCAGGTCGGCGCTGTCGACGAGGCCCCGATCAAGCTCGTCGATGGTCGCCACCACCAGTTCCAGCGCCGCGCGCTCCTTGCCCAGCTTCTGGGCGTAGTCCGGATCACTCCAGATATCGGGATTCTCGAGCTCGCGGGTGACTTCCTCTAGCCGGTCTTTCTTCTCGGCATAGTCAAAGATACCCCCTCAGAACGTCTGTCCGTTCGGACAGGTCCTTGATGAGGTTATTGATCGGGTTGATCTCTTGCATGGTCGTCCTGTTGGGATCCTGCATGAAGCGTTGGGGCTCCGTCGCAAACCAGCGGCGGATCGAGGATTGAGCATTGTAGCTAAACGCCGGGGTAGCGTCATCCTGGCGCCAATCTCGCAAGCGGGTTATGCGTTATTCGCAATCGAGTATGCAAAATTCAAAATAGACATCGCCACGGCAGGGAGTGAAGGTCGTGACAGAGTTGGCGTTCGCAGGCTAATAGACGAGCCTGGAGCGCATTTTGTGAAAACAACAAACACAAGGACACAACCCATGCTGAAAATCCGCCGCTCCCTCCTCGGCGCGCTAGCGCTGTCCACCTCTCTGTTTGCTGCGCCGCTTTATGCAGAGACGCTGAACATCGGCGTGGCCGGTGAGCTCGCCTCGTTCGACACTTCGCAGGTTTCCGGCGGCGTCTGGGAATCCCAGGTGCTGATGGACGTCTACGAAGGGCTGGTCAAGAAAGCGCCGGATGGTGAGATCCTGCCCGGCATGGCGACTTCCTGGGAAGTCTCCGACGATGGCAAGACCTACACCTTCCACATGCGCGAAGACGCCAAGTGGTCGGATGGTCACCCGGTCACCGCCGAGGATTTCGTATTCGGCTGGCAGCACCTGCTCGACCCCGAGAACGCCTCGAAGTACGCCTACATGCTGTATCCGGTGGTCAACGCCGAAGCCGTCAACACCGGCAAGAAGCCGCTCGACGCACTCGGCGTCAAGTCCCTCGACGGCGGCAAGACCTTCCAGGTCACGCTCAATTCGCCGACACCCTATTTCATCCAGCTGCTGACTCACTACACGGCCTACCCGGCACCCAAGCATGCCGTCGAGAAGTACGGCGACGCCTGGGTGAACATGAACAACATCGTCACCAACGGCGCCTTCACGCCGGTCGAGTGGATTTCCCAGTCGCGCATTACCGTGACCCGCAACCCCGAGTATTACGATGCCGACAAGGTCGCTCTCGACAAGGTCAACTACTTCACCATCGAGGATCGCAACGCCGGCGTCTCGCGCTTCCGCGCCGGTGAAATCGACATCCTGCGCGAATACTCATCGAGCATGTATGGCTGGCTGAAGGATAACCTGCCCGAGGCCACGCACATGAGCCCGTATCTCGGCTCCTACTACTACGTGCTGAACAGCCGCGAGGGCCGCCCCACCGCCGACAAGCGCGTGCGCAAGGCGCTCAACCTGGCAGTGCGCCGCAAGGTGATCTCCGAGCAGATCATGGCCGGTACCTTCCTGCCGTCGCTGTCGTTCGTGCCCAAGGGCATCGCCAATTACGACGTCCAGAAAATGCAGCTGAGCGACGACATGGATGCGCGCATGGCAGAGGCCAAGAAGCTGCTCGCCGAAGCCGGCTATGGCCCCGACAACCCGCTGGAACTCACCCTGCGCTACAACACCACCGACGAGCACAAGAAGATCGCGATTGCCATCGCCGCCATGTGGCGTCCGCTCGGCGTGAAGGTCAACATGTTCAATTCGGAAGCCACGGTGCACTACCAGACCATTCAAGAGGGCAAGTTCGACGTCGCCCGCGCCGGCTGGATCGCCGACTACAACGACGCCGAAAACTTCCTGTCACTGCTGTATACCGGCGTCGGCAACAACTATGGCGGCTACTCCAACCCCGAGTTCGACAAGCTGCTCGACAAGGCCGCCGTCACCCAGGATGCCGAAAAGCGCGAGGCCCTGCTCGAAAAAGCCGAACAGCTCGCCATGGACGACTACGCGCTGATTCCGCTGCTCTATTACGTGGCCCGCAACCTGGTGGACCCCAGCATCGAGGGTTGGGAAGACAACGTCGAGGACGATCACCCCTCGCGCTGGATCAGCTTCACCGACTGAGGCCGTAAGGCATGCTGAATTACACCCTCAAGCGCCTGGCCATGGCCGTGCCGACGCTGCTGGTCATCATTACCCTGTCGTTCTTCCTGATGCGCATCGCGCCGGGCGGACCCTTCGATGGCGAGCGCGCCTTGTCGCCCGCCATCGAGGCCAACCTGCGCGCCGCCTATCATCTCGACGAGCCGCTGGTGATGCAGTACCTGCGTTACGTCGGCAACCTGCTCCAGGGCGATTTCGGGCCGTCCTTCAAGTACAAGGACTTCTCGGTCACCGAGCTGATCGCCCAAGGGTTTCCAGTCAGCCTCGAGCTGGGTTTCTGGGCGATCCTGCTGGCGCTGTTGATCGGCCTGCCACTCGGCATAATCGCTGCTCTGAAACGCAACTCGGCCATCGACTACGGTGTCATGGGCACGGCGCTGGCCGGCATCGCCGTACCCAACTTCGTGATCGCGCCACTGCTGGCGCTAACGTTCGGGGTGCTGCTCGCCTGGCTGCCGGCAGGCGGCTGGAACGGCGGCGCCTGGCAGAACATGGTGCTGCCGGTCATCGCCCTGTCGATCCAGCAGATCGCCTATCTGGCGCGCATGATGCGCGCCTCGATGATCGAGGTGCTGGGCAGCCACTTCATCCGTACCGCGCGGGCCAAGGGGCTTTCGGAAAGCAAGGTCATCCTGCGTCATGCGCTGCGCCCGGCGTTGTTGCCGGTGGTCTCGTACCTGGGCCCGGCGATCGCCGGGATCGTCACCGGCTCGGTGGTGATCGAGCAGATCTTCGGCCTGCCCGGCATCGGCCGTTATTTCGTCCAGGCCGCGCTCAATCGCGATTACACCCTGGTGATGGGCACGGTGGTGTTCTACGGCGGGCTGATCGTACTGCTCAACCTGGTGGTCGACCTCATCTATTCCGCGCTCGACCCACAAATCCGCTATGACGATTGAACGCCATGACCACTGAATCTTCTCCCTACAGCGGCGCAGATCGCTCGCCGGGGCTGCCGGCGGGCGGTCCCAACCCGCCAACGCAACCGGACCCTGCGGCCGGACAGAGCCTGGGGCGCGAAGCCTGGCGTCGGCTCAAGCAGAACAAGGCGGCAATGGTCAGCCTGTGGCTGCTGGGCGCGATCACGCTGGCCTGCCTCTTCGGCCCCTATCTGTTGCCCTGGGGGCTGGCGGAAGTCGATTGGAATGCCTTCAACAGCCCGCCGTCGCTGACCGATGGCCACTACCTGGGCACCGACGCCAACGGCCGCGACCTGCTCGTGCGCACGCTGTATGGTGGGCGAATCTCGCTGTCGGTGGCGTTGATCGCGACCCTGGTCAGCCTGGTGATCGGCGTGCTGTACGGCGCCATTTCCGGCTATATGGGCGGGCGCACCGACAATCTGATGATGCGCTTCGTCGATATCATGTACTCGCTGCCATTCATGTTTCTGGTGATTTTGATGATGGTGGTGTTCGGGCGCAGCATCCTGCTGATCTACGCCGCCATCGGCGCGGTGGAATGGCTCGACATGGCGCGCATCGTGCGCGGCCAGACCTTGGCCTTGAAGCGTCGCGAGTTCGTCGAAGCCGCCCATGCGCTGGGCGTCAGCGATCGCAAGATCATCACCCGGCACATGATTCCCAATGCCATCGGTCCGGTGATCGTCTATGTCACCCTCACCGTGCCCAAGGTGATCCTGCTCGAAAGCTTTCTGTCGTTTCTCGGCCTTGGCGTGCAGGAGCCGCTGACCAGTTGGGGCGTGCTGATCAACGCCGGCACCAACATGATGCAGACCGCGCCGTGGATGCTGCTGGTGCCGTCGGTGTTTCTCGCCCTGACGCTGTTCTGTCTCAATTTCCTGGGCGATGGGCTGCGTGACGCCCTGGACCCTAAAACTCGATGAACCGGACCATTGGAGCGACCAGGCATGGCTCATAAGCTGCTTGAAATCGATGACCTGTGTGTCGACTTTCAATTGCCGGATGGCGACGTCGCCGCGGTCAGCCACGTCAGCCTGACGCTAGCCAAAGGCGAGACCCTGGCGCTGGTCGGCGAATCCGGTTCCGGCAAATCGGTGACCAGCACCGCCATCCTACGCCTGTTGCCGGAGCTTGCGCGCACCCGTGGCGCGATCCGCTTCAATGGCGAGGACCTGCTCGGCGTGCCCAACCGGCGCATGCGCGAGCTGCGTGGCAACCGCATCGCCACGGTCTTCCAGGAGCCGATGACCTCGCTCAACCCGTTGCACCGCGTCGGCGATCAGATCAAGGAAGTGCTACGCCTGCATCGCGGCCTGCGCGGGCAAGCGGCCAGAACCAAGGTCATCGACCTGCTCGACCAGGTCGGCATCCCCGATCCGGCACGCCGCGCGACGAGCTACCCGCACGAGCTTTCCGGCGGCCAACGCCAGCGGGTGATGATCGCCATGGCGCTGGCCTGCGAGCCGGATCTGCTAATCGCCGACGAACCCACCACCGCGCTGGATGTCACCGTGCAGGCGCAGATTCTCGGCCTGCTCAGGGAGCTGCAACAGCGCTATGGCATGGCGATCCTGTTCATCACGCATGATTTGGGCATCGTGCGCCACTTCGCCGACCGGGTCTGTGTGATGCGCCGCGGCGAATTGCTCGAACAGGGCCCGACCGCCGAGGTGTTTGCCAACCCACACCACGACTACACGCGCATGCTGATCGACGCCGAGCCCAGCGGCAGCAAGGCACCGGTAGCCGAGAGCAGCCCGCTGTTGCTCGAGGCCCACGACGTGCGCGTGCTCTTCGCCATCAAGCGGCGCTGGTTCGGTCATAGCGATTATTTCGAGGCGGTGCGTGGCATCGACGTTCAGCTGAAACGCGGCCAGACGCTGGGCATCGTCGGCGAATCCGGCTCCGGCAAGTCGACCCTGGGCCGCGCGTTGCTGCGCCTGCTCGAGAGTCGTGGCGAAATCCGTTTCGACGACACCGACATCGCCCACCTTGAAGGCTCGGCGATGCGCCCGATGCGCAAGCGCATGCAGGTGGTCTTCCAGGACCCGTTCGGCTCGCTGTCGCCGCGCCTGACCGTTGGCGAGATCATCGGCGAAGGGCTGCGCGTGCATCACCCCGAGCTCAACCGCGCCGCGCGCGACCGGCGTGTGCAACAGGCGCTCAGTGAGGTCTCCCTCGACCCCGGCATGCGCAACCGCTACCCGCACGAATTCTCGGGCGGCCAGCGCCAGCGTATCGCCATCGCTCGCGCGCTGGTGCTGCAACCGGAGTTTTTATTGCTCGATGAACCCACCTCGGCGCTGGATCGCTCGGTCCAGGCCACGGTGATCGAGCTGTTGCGCGAGCTGCAGCGCAAGCATGACCTGACCTACCTGTTCATCAGTCACGATCTGGCCGTGGTACGCGCGCTGGCCGATAGCGTGCTGGTGATGAAGGAAGGCCAGGTCATCGAACACGGCGACACCCAGGCGCTGTTCGACAATCCGCGCGAGCCTTATACCCGTGAGTTGATGCGCGCGGCGTTTATGGGGGAAGCGGCCTAAGCGATATAGTGAAGCACTCCTAACTAAAAAACCCGGCCATAGCCGGGTTTCGGTACTTCTGAGCGCGAGCATCAGAAACGATAGCTTGTCGAGAGCGCGAACACATCGGCGGCGACTTCATAGCGTCCCGACAGGTTGCCCTTGGCTCTATTACCGGGATCGCTTGCATCCAGATCCATATCGACATCATCGGCGAAGACATGCAGATAGCCAGCGGTAATATCCCAATGCTCGGCCGGGGTAAACGTCGCGCCAATCGACGCCCAGCGGCGATCGGAATCGGGTACTCGTGGCGTACGATGGCTACTATCGGGAACCGGCGTCTCGTCATATCCGAGACCCGCACGCAGCAGCCAACGGTCGTTCAGCGCATAGTTGGCGCCCACCGAGAAGGCCCAGGTGTTGTTCCAGTTCTCGTGAGTCGTGCTGGACGTGCCATCATCGAACTCCACCACCAGTTCCTCGAACGAACTCCACTCGGTCCATTCGGCATTGGCCATCAGCGCAAGGCGATCGGTCAGTTGATGATAGACACCGAAGTTGAGGTTGGCCGGCGTGGTCAGATCGGCGCTACCGCCGCCATCGGATACTGCGCCCGCTGCCACCGCCCCCCGAGAAACAGGATCCGTACCGCTGTAATCCACCTCGCCATCCAGTGTCAGTTCAATCTCGGAGCGATAGCCGATACCCAGGCGGGTACGCTCGGTGGCCTGGAATAATGCGCCCAGCGTATAGCCATAACCCCAGTCATCGCCGGTCACCTCGGCAATCACATCATTTTTTCCGGGGGTAGCAAAAGGACTCCCTCCCATAGCCGCTAGGGTACCGAAGTCTGCGGCTTGCGATAACGTCGCATCGGCATATTCCGCGCGCAGACCTACTGCCAAGGATAACCGGTCGGTGGCGCGATAATTCAGCGTCGGCTGGATATCGATGGTTTTCAACTCAGTTTCGACGCCATGGTAGCGACCGATCCAGTCCTCGTCGTACTTGGTGGATAGCCCATACGGCGAGTAGATCGCCAGGCCCAGATCAAGCTTTTCATTGAGTTGCGTCTTGACCGCGAAGGACGGCACCCAAGCCGTTTCCCCTCCCTTGCCCGAAGCGTCCGTAGTGTATGTTATCGGACCATTACTCGCTTGGCCGTCCTTCAACTCGAAGCTCGCATCGATATAGGAAATGCTGCCGACGAACTGGGTGCCGTCGATATTGCCGATGGCCGCCGGGTTATAGACCATGAAACCGGCGTCCTCGGCCCCCGCCGCCGAACCGGCCCAGGCATTCGCCAGCGCTTTGGCACTCTGCTCACGGACTTGAAAACCCGAGGCAAGAACGGGCGCGGACAACACCGAGGCGGCAAGGCCGGCTGTGATGGCAAGACTGAGCTTGTTGATCTTGTTTTGCATGAGTTGTTTACATCCTGTTCCAAGGAATGATGCGGAAAGTGGTTGTCGGTTGCCTTGCTGGACAATCTTATTGTGCTTCTCATTGTTTTGGCTTAAGCGGTCAATCAAGTCAAGGACAAACGACCGTTTTAATTCTTTTGGCCGTTATCCATTAGTCGTAAGCGATATCCCACGCCTCGCCTTGAGCCGCAAAACTCCCGCAACACATTGATTCATAAAGGTGTTATTTCAAGCGATCGCTTCGCCACAAAAAGCTCGTTCAACGGGCGTCGCGTTACGCCAGGCACTAAAGATAGAAGAGGCTGGGCTGGCCAGACGTTGACCGGTTCGCCTAGGCTGAAGGAAAACCACCGATTAGGGGTATACCATGCCGACACTCAACGGCGTGCTGGAAACCGCGCTCTACGTGGAGGATATGACCCGCGCGCGGGCCTTCTTCGAGGAGGTGATGGAGCTCACGGCGTTCACCGCCGATCATCGCTTCACCGCTTACGACGTCGGTCGCAGCACGGTGCTGCTGCTGTTCGCGCGCGGCGAGACGCTGGAAACGGTCACCCTGCCTCGTGGCATGGGTACGATTCCGCCGCATGATGGCCAAGGCCCGGTGCATATGGCGCTGGCCATCGACGTCGATCAACTCACGGCGTGGGAGGCCCGCTTTAGCGAACATGGCGTCGAGATCGAGGGCCGTACTCACTGGCCCAAGGGCGGCGAGAGCCTGTATTTTCGCGATCCCGACGGGCACTTGCTGGAGTTGGCGACGCCCGGCGTGTGGCCGAATTATTGACGGAGGGGGAAGTACGACGCCGCGCGACTATCCCAAGCTAGAAGAGCGCCGCTACGCGGCTTGAAGAAAAAACAGGGATTAAGGATCATTCTTGGCTTCTAGCTTCTAGCTAAGCAGTTCTGCGTGCTCGATCATCAGTTGCAGCGACTCTCTCCCCTTCCAGCGGTTGCGCGACAGCTTATAGGCGCAACGCAGCCGGGCGCCCAGCCCGAAGGCCGGCGTCTCACCCGGTGTCAGGGCGCGAAACCAGATCGCTCGAATACTCATGCCGTCACTCGACAGTTCGAGCATCAGGTGACTGCCGTCGGCGCCCACCGCGCGCAAGTTCTCGACCACAAACTCGCCGTCGAACAGCGGCGCATCGAACTCGCGCCCATAGGGTGCCAGGCGTGCCAGTTCATCGAGGGTGGTCAGGCAGAGCTGCTGGGGTTTCAGGCCGCCGTCGGTGAATACGCAGGGATAGAGCTCGCACTCGCCGAGTTGTTCGGCTACCGCTTGGCGCAGCGCACGACGAAACGCCTCAAGCTGTTCGACCGGCAGCCCGATACCCGCCGCGCCACGATGCCCACCGAAGCGCGGCAGGGCCTGCGGGGCCAGGTCATGGGCGCGCTGCAACGCATCGCGCAGATGCAGGCTCTCGATCGAGCGCCCCGAGCCGGTCAGCATGCCGGGCGCCGCCGCCGGCGTGAGCACCAGCGCCGGGCGCCCGAAGGCCTGCACCAGCCGTGAGGCGACGATACCCTGCACGCCGGCGTGGCCATCCGCGAGATAGACCACGATGACCTGCTCGCCCTCGGCCAGGTCGCGCATCGCCAGTGCACGGGCGCTTTCGGTCATGTCGGCCTCGATGGCCTTGCGCGACTGGTTGTCCTGGTCGAGTACGTCCAGGTGCTGGCGCGCCGTGCCTTCGTCGGCCGCCAGCATGAAATGCAGCGCGGCGTAAGGGTCGTCGAGTCGCGAACGGGCATTGATGCGCGGGCCCATCTGGAAGGCCAGTGTTTCGGCGTCGAAAGGTACGCTATCGGCGCCCAGACGTTCGGCCATCGCTCGCCAGCAGGCGGCCTCCATGCGATTGATCAGCATCAACCCCTGGGTAACCACGGCGCGGTTGATCGCACTGCCGCCCAGCGATACGCAGTCCGCCACCGTGCCCAGCGCGACGTAGGAGAGCCACGCCGATAGCTTGGGGGTGGAAGACGATAGCACGCCGAGTTCGATCAGCACGCTACGCGTCAGCGACATGGTAAGCCAGGCGACCATGCAACCGGCGATGGTGCGATCGGGAAACTCGCAATCGCTGCGAGTCGGGTTGACCGTGGCGTAGGCCGAGGCCGGCGGGCCATCCAGCGGCAAGGCGTGATGGTCGGTGACGATCACCTCGATGCCGGCTTCGCGCAACCGAGCGATACGCGGTTCGTCCGATGAGCCGCAATCGGCGGTGATCACCAGGCTGGGGCGCGGCGAGAGCGCCAACGTGCGCTCGACCAGCGGCAGGCTGATGCCGTAACCATCGTTGATACGGTGGCCGATCAGGCTGTGCAGCTTGTGCGCCGGCACGCCGAACAGCTCGTTGAGGGTACGCAGGATGACCACGTGAGAGGTGATGCCATCGACGTCGTAGTCGGTAAGGATGCCGATATGCTCGCCTTCGGTCACCGCCAGGGCGATACGCTCGGCGGCGCGGCGCGCGTCCTTGAGCTTTTCGGGATGGGCGAGATGACGCAGGCTCGGCGCGACCAGCGGCTCCAATTCACCGTGATAGCCGGACAGCCGCCCCGCCAGTATGCGTGCCTGCAACTCGGAGAGCCCATCGGCAAGGCAGCGCTGGTAGAGCGCTTCATCGCGCTTGCGCGGCTGGATGCGACAGCGCATGAGTTCGCTCAGCGGGCGTTGGGCGACGGCGTTATCCAAGGGTCACTCCAGATGGGCATGAGGCCACTATGCCGCTCAAGTTAGTGGAATCATGACATGTTGACGATAAGCGGGCCGCTCCGCCAAGCGCCGATACCAGGCCTCGAGATTCGGCAGTTTCGGGTGTTCGATAGGCATCTCGAACCAGCCATAGGCATAGCAGCCCAACGGGATGTCACCCATGCCGAACTGGTCTCCGGAAAGATAGGGGCGATCGGCCAGTGCCTGGTCGACCCGGGGGAGCAGCGCGGAGCATTCCTCCAGCCCCTTGGCGATGGCGGCCTCGTCTCGCTGCCCGGCTGGTGTGCGCACCAGGTTCCAGAATACCGCCCGGAAGGGAGCCGCGAGCGTCGATGTCGTCCAATCCATCCACTTGTCCGCCGCCGCGCGCTGCGCGGGATCATCGGCATACAGCGTGCCCTGGCCATGCTTGGCGCACAGGTAGCGCACGATGGCGTTGGATTCCCACAGGATCAGGCCGTCATCCTCGATGCAGGGCACCAGGCCGTTGGGGTTCATGCGCCGGTAATCCGCCTCGTCGACCAGGCCGAACTTGCCACCCGCCTCGATCCGTTCGTAGTCGACACCCAGTTCCTCGGCGCACCACAGCACCTTCTTGACGTTGACCGAGTTCGTGCGTCCCCAGATCTTCATCGCTGTCCCTCCCTGTTCAGGCCACCGGATGGCGGCCTTGCCGCTCCCAATCTAGCGGCGATGTTCGGCGACGAACGCCTGCACGGCCGTGAGTTGCGCCGGCAGCACCGTATAACGCTCCTCGCGCTCGAGCAGGTCGTCCATGTGCGCCGGCAGCGGCACGCCGGGGAAACCGGCCTTGACCACGGCTTCGGCGAACTTGGCCGGGTGCGCGGTGGCCAGGGTGATCATCGGCGTCGCCTTGTCGCCACGGCACGCCTCGGCGGCACGATAGCCGGTGGCGGTGTGCGGGTCGAGCAGTTCCTTGGTGCGATGGTGCGCCTCGCGGATCACCTCGAGAATCGTCGCGTCATCGACACTGTGGCTGGCGAAGCGCTCGCGCAGCCTGGCCAGCGGCGCATCGGCGAGTGCCGTCGGCTCGTGCTGGAAGCGCTCGAGCAGGGCGCGTACGGCATCGCCGTCGCGCGCGTAGGCATCGAACAACAGGCGCTCGAAGTTCGACGACACGACGATATCCATCGACGGCGCCAGGGTCGCCGCGAGCTCGTGCTTGGAGAAGTCGTTGTCGGCGAGCGTGCGGTGCAGGATGTCGTTGGCGTTGGTGGCGATCACGAAGCGCTCGACCGGCAGGCCCATCTGGTAGGCCATGTAGCCGGCGAAGACGTTGCCGAAATTGGCCGACGGCACGCAGAAGCTGACCTTACGGTGCGGCGCGCCCAGCGCCACGCCGGCGGCCACGTAGTAGACGATCTGCGCCATGATGCGCGCCCAGTTGATCGAGTTGACCGCCACCAGGCGCGTGCCATCGAGGAAGGACTGGTCGGCGAAGCTGGCCTTGACCATCGCCTGGGCGTCATCGAAGTTGCCCTCGATGGCGATGTTGAACACGTTGTCGGCGAGTACCGAGGTCATCTGGCGGCGTTGCACCTCGGAGACCCGGTTGTGCGGGTGCAGGATGAAGATGTCGAGGTTGTCGCAGTGACGACAGCCTTCGATCGCCGCCGAGCCGGTATCGCCGGAGGTCGCGCCCATGATCACCGCGCGCTCGTCGCGCTTCTTCAGGAAATGATCGAGCAGCCGCCCGAGCAACTGCAGGGCGATGTCCTTGAAGGCCAGCGTCGGGCCGTGGAACAGCTCGAGCAGGTAGTGATTGGCATCGAGCTGATTGAGCGGCACCACGGCATCGTGGCTGAACGTGGCGTAGGCGTCGCGCACGATCTCGCGAAAGGTAGCGTCGTCGATCTCGCCACCCACGAACGGCTTCATCACCCGAAAGGCAATTTCGGCGTAGGACAGCCCGGCCATCGCGGCGAGATCGTCATGCGATAATTGCGGCACGCTCTCCGGCACGTAAAGCCCACCGTCGCTGGCCATGCCGGTCAGCACCACGTCTTCGAAATTCAGCGCGGGCGCCTGCCCGCGCGTACTGATATAGCGCACTGTTGCATCCTTTAATCGCTGCAAAGAAAGCTGACTGTCAGCGGCCTTGGCTCAGCTAGAAGCTAGAAGCTAGAAGCTAGAAGCTAGAAGCTAGAAGCTAGAAGCTAGAAGCTAGAAGCTAGAAGCTAGAAGCCAAGAATAATCCTTAACCCCTGCTTTTTCTTCCAGGCGCGTAGCGCCGTTCTTCCAGCTTCCAGCCGCGCAGCGGCGCTCTTACAGCTTTCAGCTGTGTGTTATTCGTTCTCGTCGAGCGATTCGACACGAATCCGCGTCACCGGCCCGGCAATATCGGCCAGCGACTCGAGCTGGCGGATCACCTCGTTCATGTTTTTCTCGCGAGTGCGATGGGTCATCAGGATGATCGGCACCAGTTCGCCCTCGGTGGCCTCCTTCTGCATGATCGCTTCGATCGAGATGCCCTGCTCGGAGAGAATCGTCGCTACCCGCGCCAGCACGCCGGGGCGATCCACCGCCAGCAGACGCAGATAATAAGCGGTGACGATGTCCTCCATGGGCAACATCGGCAGGCTGTCGTCGCCCTCGATGATGCCGCTGAAAGCCAGGTAGGGCACGCGATAGTGATGGTCGGTGCTGATGTCGCGAGCCACGTCGAGCAGGTCGGCAACCACCGCCGAGGCGGTCGGCTCGGCACCCGCGCCGGCGCCGTAGTAAAGCGTCGGGCCGACGGCGTCGCCCATCACCGCGATGGCGTTCTTGACGCCATGCACGCTGGCCAGCAAGCGCTCCTTGGGTATCAGCGTGGGATGCACGCGCAGCTCGAGCCCGGCCTCGGTGCGTTTGGAGATGCCCAGATGCTTGATGATGTAACCCAGATTGTCGGCGTGATCGACATCCTCGGCAGTGATCCGCGAGATGCCTTCGGTGTAGGCCTTGTCGAACTGCAACGGCACGCCATAGGCGATGGAGGCGAGAATCGTCAACTTGTGCGCGGCGTCGATGCCTTCGACATCGAAGGTCGGGTCGGCTTCGGCATAACCCAGCGCCTGAGCCTCGGCCAGCACGTCCTCGAAGGCACGCCCCTCGTCGCGCATATGCGTCAGGATATAGTTACCGGTGCCATTGATGATCCCAGCCAGCCATTGAATGCGATTGGCGCCGAGCCCCTCGCGCAGCGACTTGATGACCGGAATGCCACCGGCCACGGCGCCCTCGAAGGCGACGATCACGCCCTTGTCGTGAGCGGCCTGGAATATCTCGTTGCCATGCACGGCGATCAACGCCTTGTTGGCGGTGACCACATGCTTGCCATGCTCGATGGCGGTCAGCACCAGCTCACGCGCCACGTCGTAACCGCCGATCAACTCGACCAGCACGTCGACATCGGGATTCCTGGCGACGTCAAAGATATCCGTGGTGACATTGAAACCCGTGGTATCGCAGTCGGGATTCTCGCGGCGCGCGCCGATCTGCTCGATGACGATCGGTCGCCCGGCCCGCCGAGTAATCTCATCGGCATTGCGCGTCAGCACATTGAAGGTTCCACTGGCGACGGTCCCCAGACCACAGATTCCCACTCTCACCGGTTTCAACGTCGTGTTCTCCCTGCTGTCGTTCGATTCTCGGCGCCGATCGAAATCGATCGAACGCCAAACGTAGAAACCCCCGCACGGGGTGTCAACTCATGATCAACCTTGAATACCCAACATGGCGGCCAGTCGCTCGGCAGGTACATAGCCGGGCACCAGGCGCCCATCGGGCAGAATGATCGCCGGGGTGCCGCGCACGCCCAGCTCTCCCCCCAGATGATACTGCTCGACGACCGGATTGTCGCAGTCGGCGGGTGCATCGAGCGACTCGCCGCGCTTGGCCGCGCTCATCGCCTCGCTGGGATTGTCGGCGCACCACACCTGTTCCAGCAAACGCGCGCCCTGCGAATTCAGGCCGCTGCGCGGGAACGCCAGATACTTGACCTCAATGCCCATGTCGTTGAGTCGCGGCACCTCCTCATGCAGCTTGCGGCAGTATGGGCAGGTCGCATCGGTGAATACATGAATCACCGCCTTGGGCTCCTCCGCGCCGCGAAAGACCACGAATCGATCCTCGGGAATCTCGGCCAGACGCTCGGCGCGCTCGGCGTTACGCGACTGTTGAGTGAGGTTGACCAGCCCCTCGTCGCGATTGGCATACAGGTCGCCGACGATGAAATGCTCGCCCTCGGCATCGCTGTAGAAGGTCTCACCGCTTTCCAGGCGCACCTCGAAGAGCCCTTCGAGCGGTGTCTCGCTGACCGACGCCACCGGCATTGGCTCGCCATTGACCGCCAGGCGCTCGGCCAACTCCTCGGGCGCCGGGGCGGCCAGCGCCAGGGTGGCATTCATCGACAGGGTGGTGATCAGCACTGCGCACAGCGACGCTCTGGAAATTCGACTCATGTTCAGCCTCGTGGATGGTGTTCGCCATGCAGCGTTTCCAGGCGCGCCTGGGCCACATGGGTATAGATCTGCGTGGTCGATAAATCGCTATGACCCAGCAACAGCTGTACGACACGCAGATTGGCGCCATGATTCAACAGGTGCGTGGCGAAGGCATGGCGCAGCGTATGCGGCGACAATGGTTTGTCGATGCCGGCACACTGGGCGTGGCGTTTGATGCGATGCCAGAAGGTCTGGCGAGTCATGAAGCCATCGTTGCGCCCCGGAAACAATGGCGGGCGACGAATATCGCTCATCAGCGCGCCTCGCCCGGCGCGCAGATAGCGCTCTACCCAGAGCTGGGCCTCCTCGCCCATCGGCACCAGGCGCTCCTTGTCACCCTTGCCCAATACCCTCACCACGCCCTGGCGCAGATTGACGGTATCCAGGCGCAGCCCGATCAGCTCGGAAACCCGCAGGCCACAACCGTAGAGCACTTCGAGCATCGCCCGATCGCGCAGGCCCAATGGCGTTTCGACGTCGGGCGCGCCGAGCAAGCGCTCCACTTCCTCTTCGTCGAGCGTATCGGGCAGGTTGGCGCGGACCCTGGGCAGGCGGACCTCGCTCAGTGGATCGCCATCGATCAGGCGCTGCTCCAGCGCCCAGCGGTAGAAGCGCCGCAGGCTCGACAACAGGCGGGCATTGCTGCGCAGCGAGTGCGTCTCGCGTCGTGCTTCGAGCCAAGCCGTCAACGCCTCGCTACCGGGCGTCAGCAGGGCGCGCCTCTCCAGGCGCAGATGCCCCTGCCAGGCGTCCAGATCGTGGCGATACGCCGCCAGGGTATTCTCGCTGGCGCCCTGTTCCAACCAGAAGGCATCGAGGAAGGCTTCGATCAGGCGGTTGTCGTCATGCGTTTCGCTCATACACATTGCTCATGGTGCAGAAACGACGAAACCCCGTGCCGCACAGAATGCGGCGACGGGGTTTCGCGCGGCAGCAGCGGAGCAAGCCCGCCGTGTCACCAGGGTAAAGCGGCGACTTAGCCCAGCTTTTCCTTGATGCGCGCCGACTTGCCGCTGCGCTCGCGGAGATAGTACAGCTTGGCCTGGCGCACGTCACCGCGGCGCTTGACATCGATCGCGGCAACCTGCGGGCTGTAAGTCTGGAAGGTACGCTCGACGCCGACACCGTGAGAAATCTTGCGCACGGTGAAGGCGGAGTTCAGGCCGCGATTACGCTTGCCGATCACCACGCCTTCGAAAGCCTGCAGACGCTCGCGGGTACCCTCGACGACCTTGACCTGCACGACCACGGTGTCGCCGGGTGCAAATGCCGGAACGGCCTTTTCCATCTGCTCGGCTTCGAGCGCCTGGATCACCTTGTTCTTGCCACTCATGATGCAACTCCTTGACTGATATAGGCCACGCGGGCTCGCTTGTGTCTTTCAGGATCGTCATCCGACGATCCCCTGGAAGCAGCGCCCACCTGACATGTGATCCCGACGCTTGATCACGCGGGAACGACAGGATGGGTGACGCGCACGGCTTTCGATGACTCGTCGCCCGCCGAATTAACGATCGCTCTCGTTAGCTCCGACCGGCCCCTGGCCGCTGCGCTCCTCCGCCGGATTGGCGTATTCCTCGATGAACTCATCGAGCAGCTTGCGCCACTCGGCGTTCAACGTTCGGCTCTCCAACAACTCGGGGCGTCTGAGCCAGGTTCGCCCCAATGACTGCTTCAATCGCCAGCGTTTGATGGCGGCGTGGTTACCGCTAAGCAGGACTTCCGGCACCTGTCGCCCGTCGATCACCTCGGGGCGCGTATAGTGCGGGCAATCCAGCAAGCCATCGCTGAAGGAGTCTTCCTCGGCCGAGTCCTGATGCCCCAACACGCCGGGAACCAGTCTCGCCGCGGCATCGATCAGCACCATTGCCGGCAGCTCACCGCCGCTCAATACGTAATCGCCGATCGACCACTCCTCGTCGATGTCACTCTCCACGACGCGCTCGTCGATGCCCTCGTAGCGCCCCGCCACCACCACCAACGGGCCACTCGCGGCCAATTCGCGCACGCCTCGTTGATCCAGCGGCCGCCCCTGGGGCGACAGATAAACCACTTTCGGCGCGACGCCGAAGCGCTGCTGACCCTGTTCACGAGCGGCATGGATCGCCTGGCGCAGGGTCTCGACCTTCATCAGCATGCCGGGGCCACCGCCGTAAGGGCGATCGTCCACCGTGCGATGGCGGTCCGTGGCGTAATCCCGGGGATTCCAGAAATCGATTTCCAGCAATCCCTGCTTGACCGCTCGCCCGGTCACGCCGTGTCCGGTCAGCGCATCGAACATCTCCGGAAACAGGGAGACAACACCAATCCACACGGCAGATCCCATGGGGCCGGGTCTATCGCCCGACCCATCAAAGCTCGTTCAGAATTCCGGATCCCAATCCACCGTCAGCCTACCGGCGGCCAGATCGGTATCGCGAACCACTTGTTCGGGCAGGAAAGGCAGCAGCCGTTCCCGGTCATCGACACTGCGCTCGTCGCCCTGCACGACCAGAACGTCGTTGGCGCCGGTCTCGAACAGATAGTTCACATGGCCCAGATCGACACCGCTGAGCGTCACCACCCTGAGGCCTTCCAACTGATACCAGTAATAGTCGCCCGCTTCGAGCGCCGGCAATGCCCGCTTGGGCAACAGTATCTCCGCCCCGGCGAGTTGCTCGGCCTGCTCGCGGGAGTTCACCCCGTCAAGGCTGGCCACCAGGCCCTTGCCTTGTCGACGCCCCTGGGTCAGGCGATGCGTGGTTCTTTCCCCACGCTGCTGCACTACCCATTCGGCGTAGTCGAGGATGCCCTCCATCGGGCTGGTGTACGAATACACCTTGAGCCAGCCTTTCACGCCGTGAGGGCTGGTCAGCTTGCCCAGCACCACGTAGTCGTCCCGATCACTGCCTGGCGGCGCGGTCATCGCGTCATTCGGCATGGGCGGGCTTCTTACGCCTGCTGCTTACGAGCTTCTTTGACCAGCTCGGCAACGCGATCGGAGACTTGCGCGCCCTGGCCCTGCCAGTGGCTGACGCGATCCAGATCGACGCGCAGACGCTCTTCCTGACCGCGAGCGATCGGGTTGAAGAAGCCGACACGCTCGATGAAGCGGCCATCGCGAGACTTGCGCGAGTCGCTTACGGTCAGATGATAGAAGGGACGCTTCTTGGCGCCACCACGTGCCAGACGAATGGTAACCATTGCGTTAACAGTCCTTCGGTTGAGTTCAGTAATTACGCCACAGATTCATGACTGCGGTCGCAGTCGGAGGCCGCGCACGCGCGCAGCTTGCCACGAAGACGCGACATTCTACGGAAAACGCCTTGCGTTGGAAACCTTTTTCCTCGGCAGTGGCCTTCTTCGCGCGGTGGCTTCGTCAGCGCCGCGGGAAGCCGCCGGGACCGCCCATGCCGCCTGGGCCGCCCACACCGCCGGGACCACCCATGCCGGGCATTCCCGACATGCCGCGCATCATCTTCTGCATGCCGCCCTTCTTGCCGACCTTCTTCATCATCTTCTGCATCTGCTTGTGCTGCTTGAGCAGGCGGTTGATATCGGGCACCTGCAGGCCGGCACCGGCGGCGATGCGCCGCTTGCGCGAGCCGTTGATGATCTCCGGCTTGCGGCGCTCCTTGGGGGTCATCGAATTGATCAGCGACTCGAGCTTGCCGAATTCCTTCTCGGCGCCGGCGCCCTGAGCGGCCTCGGCCATCTGGCCCATGCCGGGTAGCTTGGACATCAGCCCACCCATGCCGCCCATCTTCTTGAGCTGCTGAAGCTGGTCGCGAAAGTCCTCGAGATCGAACCCCTCGCCTTTCTTGACCTTCTTGGCCAGCCGGTCGGCCTTGTCCTTGTCGACACTGCGCTCGGCTTCCTCGATCAGCGACAGCACGTCGCCCATGCCGAGGATGCGCGAGGCGACGCGATCCGGATGAAAGGGCTCCAGGGCATCGACCTTCTCCCCGATACCCATGAACTTGATCGGCTTGCCGGTGACGTGGCGCACCGATAGCGCCGCGCCACCGCGCGCATCGCCGTCGGCCTTGGTCAGGATCACCCCGCTCAGCGGCAGTGCCTCATGGAACGCCTTGGCGGTATTGGCGGCGTCCTGGCCGGTCATGGCGTCGACGACGAACAGCGTCTCCTGCGGCGAGAGCGCCTTATGCAGCGTCTGTATCTCGTCCATCATGTCGCTGTCGACATGCAGGCGACCGGCGGTGTCGACGATCACCACGTCATGAAACTGAATCTTGGCGTGCTTGAGCGCCGCCTCGGCGATGGCCACCGGGCGCTGGTCGCTGGTCGAGGCGAAGAAGTCGACCTCGACCTCCTTGGCGAGCGTCTCGAGCTGGTCGATGGCCGCCGGACGATAGACGTCGACGGAAACCACCAGCACCTTTTTCTTCTCGCGCTCGCGCAGGAATCGCGCCAGCTTGGCGACCGAGGTGGTCTTGCCCGCGCCCTGCAGGCCGGCCATCAGGATCACCGATGGCGCGCCCTTGAGCGCCAGCCCTTCGTTGGCCTCGCCCATGATCGCTTCCAGTTCCTGCTGGACGATCTTGACGAACTGCTGCCCCGGCGAAAGGCTCTTCGAGACTTCCTGGCCCACCGCACGCTCGCGAACGCGCTCGATGAAGGCCTTGACCACCGGCAGGGCGACGTCAGCCTCGAGCAGCGCGCGACGTACCTCGCGCAGGGTGTCCTTGATGTTATCCTCGGTCAGTCTGGCCTGACCGGTAATCGACTTGAGCGTCCGCGACAGACGCTCCGATAGGCTTTCGAACATGGGCTCTCCGGCGCTGATGCCTTGGCTATGGCCGACGATTATACGCCTTCACGCCGGCAGTCTCCATGCGCCACGCGCGGCTGGGCGTCACGCCCTCGATTGGGTATAGTGGCGACTTGATCGATTCTCTTTTACCACTTCAATGAACCTCGTCGAGGTCGGCAGAGCCTAAGATGCAGGCGCTTCCCTTCGCTTTTCTCGCCATCGTGTTCTATCTCGGCGCCGGTTCCTGGCAGGGCCTGGCGCTGCTGCGACGCGTGCCCCAACGCCCATTGCTGGTGCGTGGCATCGGGCTGCTGGCGGTGATTTCTCACGCCGTGGTGGTGTTCGCAAGCCTCGGCGATCTCGACACGCTCAACCTGGACATTTCGGCCAGCGCCTCGCTGATCAGCTGGCTGGTGGCGCTATTGCTGCTCGCGGTGAGTTTCGCCAAGCCAGTCCTCAGTGCCGCCGCCGGGCTGTTTCCGCTCGCGGCGGTGACCATCCTGCTGGTCGTGGGGCTACCGGCCTCCGGTCATCGCGAAGGTCTCACACCGGGCATCGCCGTTCACATTCTGACCTCGATACTGGCCTTTTCGCTGTTCGCCATCGCCGCCATGCAGGCGATGCTGCTGGCGGGCCAGAACCGCGCGCTGCGCCATCATCACACGCGCGGCATCGTCCAGAGCCTGCCGCCGCTGACCACCATGGAACGGTTGCTGTTCGAGTTGATCTGGGCCGGCATGTTGCTGCTCACCGCGTCGCTCGCCAGCGGCATGATCTTTCTCGACAACATCTTCGCCCAGCATCTGGTGCATAAGACGGTGCTGTCGATTGCCGCCTGGATCATCTTCGCGCTGCTACTCGCCGGCCATCATATTCTCGGTTGGCGTGGCGCCAAGGCGGTACGCTGGACGCTCGGCGGCTGCGCCCTGCTCTTGCTGGCCTATTTTGGCAGCAAGTTCGCCCTCGAGGTGGTATTGAACCGGCCATGAGCCAAGCTTGTTTAGCGTCGACTCCTTGACACTGGGGCAGCCGATTCCCTACAAACGAGCCTACTACAAGATTTAGGACCCTCAGACCTTGAGCGACGACATCCCCCTGGGACTGCTGTTCGGCGTACTCTTCTTGCTTGTTTGCCTGTCTGCCTTCTTCTCCAGCTCCGAGACCGGCATGATGTCCATCAACCGCTATCGCCTGAACCATCAGGCCAGGAGCGGTGAGAAGCCCGCCCAGCGCGTGCTGCATATGCTGAAGCGCCCCGATCGGCTGCTCGGCATGATTCTGATCGGCAACAACCTCGTCAACAACCTCGCGGCATCGATCGCCACGGTGATCGCCATTCATTACCTGGGCGAGGTGTCCGGGCCCGCCGTGGCCACGTTGGTACTCACCATCGTCATCCTGATCTTCGGCGAGGTCACGCCCAAGACCTACGCCGCGATCAAGCCCGCGCATATCGCCTACCCCGCCTCGCTGGTACTAGCGCCACTGCTCAGGCTGTTCTATCCGCTGGTGTGGCTGGTCAATGCGATTTCCAACGGCCTGCTGCGCCTGCTCGGCGTCAAGAACATCGAGAGCGGCGCCGAGGACCTGACCCGCGACGAACTGCGCACGGTGGTTCACGAGGCGGGCGCGATGATTCCGCGCCGCCACCAGGCCATGCTGCTGTCGATCCTCGATCTGGAAAACGTCACCGTCAACGACATCATGGTGCCGCGCCACGAGATCGACGGCATCGACCTCGACGACGACCTGGGAAGCATTCTCGCCCAACTGCGCGCCAGCCAGCATACCCGCCTGCCGATTTACAAAGGCGATATCAATAACATCATCGGCATCCTGCATCTGCGCAACGCCGCGAGATTCCTGTCCAAGCCGGAGGTGACCAAGGCGGCGATCGTCCAGGAGGCTCGCGAGCCCTATTTCATTCCCGAATCAACGCCGCTGCATACGCAACTGCTCAACTTCCAGCAGCATAAGCGGCGTATCGGCATCGTCGTCGACGAATATGGCGATGTGGATGGGCTGGTCACCCTGGAAGATATTCTCGAAGAGATCGTCGGTGAGTTCACCACCGACGTGGCCGGCATGCACCAGGACATTCATCCGCAGGACGACGGCAGCTTCGTGATCGATGGCACCGCCAATATTCGCGAAATCAACAAGATGCTCGGCTGGCAGCTACCCACCGATGGTCCCAAGACACTCAACGGCCTGATTCTCGAACATCTGGAATCCTTCCCCGACGGCCCAGCCTGCCTGCAATTGGCCGATACCCGCATGGAGGTTCTGCAGGTCAAGGACAACCTGATAACCTCCGCTCGCTGCTGGCTGCTAACGCGGCGCGCGACCCTGACCGACTAGGGTCATCCAGCGATCACAGGGCGTTTCGCCCAGTCATCGGCGGCGACCTTGAGTTCGCGCACCCGGGCTTCGAGCGTCGTCCGGCCGGCTTGACGCGGGGACAACGGCGCGCCGAACACCAGCCTTACCCGGGCACGAAAGCGCCGCGGCCGTTTGGACAATGCCTTGCCGCCGCAATGCGACGTCCACGAGCCCCATAATCCGGCCAGCGCCGCCGGTACCACCGGCACCGCGTCGCGCGCCAGAATCATGTCGACGCCACGCCGAAAGCGGCCTACCTCGCCATCGGTGGTCAGTCGCCCTTCCGGAAACAGCATGACCACCTCGCCATCGCGCAGCGCGCGACTGACCTCGCCCAGCGCTCGGCGCACACCACCGGGATCGCGGCGCTCGGAGTCCACCGGTATCGCCCCGGCGATACGAAAGAACCAGTTCAGCCACGGCGATTCGTAAATCGGCCGGTCCATCAGGAAACGTAGCGGGCGCGGGCAGGCGCCGCCGAGGATCAGCGCGTCCATGAAGCTGACGTGGTTGCACACCACCAGTGCCGCGCCCTCGGTGGGGATATGGCTGCGCCCCGAGAAGCGCAGGCGATAGAGCACATGCATCAGTGCGAACAGCGCCAGCCGCAGCACCGAGCGCGGGTTGGCGGTCAGAATGCCCACGCCCACCAGCAGCGGGATCACCGCCAGGCAAACGAAGAACGCATGCAACGACGTGCCGATCAGCGTCAGCATGACGATGCCGAAGCCGGCGGCAATGACCATGAACAAGGCGTTGAGCAGGTTGTTGGCGGCGATCATTCGGGCACGGTGATCGTCGCGGCTGGCGACCTGCACCAGGGTGTACAGCGGCACGCTGTACAGACCGCCACCGACACCCACCAGCGCCAAATCCAGCGCCATGTGCCAAAAGCCCGGTATCGCCACCAGCGCTCCCAGCGTCAACCGCTCGCCGACAATGTCGGGCTGCAAGGCCAGATCGAGCCCGGCGGCACTGATCAGCAGCGCGCCCAGCGGCACCAGACCCACCTCCAGCCGCCCGGCGGACAATCTGGCGCACAACAACGCCCCGCCGCCGACACCCAGCGCAAAGGCCCCCAGCAGGAAGCTGACCGCCGCCTCGCCGCCATTCACCACGTCGCGCACCCAGGCCGGTAGCTGGGTCAGGTAGCAGGCGCCGAGAAACCAGAACAGGCTGATGCCCAATAGACCACGGAACACGCGCGGATGACGCCAGGCATCATGCATCACCCGCATGCTGCCCGCCAGCGGCTGCCAGGAGACCCGCCCCGGGTCACTCGACGGCGCGGCCGGCACGCCGAGGCTGACCAGGTAACCGAGCAGCGCCACGCCAATCAGCGTGGCGGCAATCGCGCCCCGCGAGGCGGCGCCATCCAGCGCAGCGAGCAGGCCAGCCAGCAGGGTGCCGAGCAGGATCGACACGAACGTGCCCATGTTGACCCAGGCATTGCCGCGCACCAGCTCGGTGGCTGCCAGGTGCTGCGGCAAAATGGCGTATTTCACCGGCCCGAACAGCGCCGACTGGGTACCCATCATGAACAACAACGCCAGCAGCAGGCCGAATTGCTCGAACCATACGGCAAGCGCGGCGACGCTCATGGTAGCGAGCTCGAGGAGCTTTAGGCGACGAATCAGATATCGCTTGTCGAGCCGGTCGGCGAGCGTGCCGCCCCAGGCGGAGAATAGCAGGAAGGGCAGGATGAACAGGCCCGCCGCCAGGTTGTTGAGCAGCCCGGTGTCCCAGCCATAACGCGGCACCGCGACGAAGGTCAGCAACAGCAGCAGGACATTCTTGAAGACGTTGTCGTTGAAGGCGCCCAGCGCCTGGGTCCAGAAGAAAGGCGCGAAGCGACGCTGTGCGAGCATCGGCGATCTCACGCCTCGTGCTGAGTATGCCTGAGACCGGCGAGGATGGTCGTCAGCAACTGATCGAGTAGCTCGCCCACTTCGAGCGGTTGCCCTTGCCAGTAGCCCAAGCGCTCGTTGAGCCCCAACTGCACCAGGCCATGCACGCTGCCCCACAGGGTCCGCGCCATGCGCCGCGCCTCGAGATCGCCAAGCGCCGGTTGATGCTCTTTCAGGGTCGCTTCGACACGCGTGAACAGCGCCTCGATCATGGTGTTCTGGCGCTGGTCCAGCTCGCCTTCCTGGGCCAGCGGGTAGTCGAACAGCAACTGCCAGCGATAGGGATCGCGCTGCGCGAATTGCCAATAGGCGTTGGCCAGCGCCTTGAGGCGCGGCTCCGGCGTCGCCTCGCTCATCCCTTCGACCGCCCCGCGCAGGCGATTCAACGTCTCGATGTTGACGTATTGCAGCAGGTTATTGAAGCTGCCGTAGAGCTTGAGCAGGGTACTCGGTGCACAGCCGATTTCGCGCGCCAGGGCGCGCAGCGAAAGCGTGTGCACGGGGTTTTCCCGCAGCCAGGCATCGCATGCCGCCATAACCTGGGCATGCAGCGCCTCGGGCGCATGCTGTCTGGGACGTGCCATCGCTTTCCTCTTATTCTCGTGATTCGCTCCCTGCGGGAAGCGGCAATGATCGAACAGTGTTTTCGTACAGCATATCGACACCGCGCGCAAACGCAAGCCCTACGCTCCCCAGCCTGGCCGGGGCCGCTCCCTTCGGGCCATGCGGCGCTGGCTCCCCGACGGCGACTTCGCTACCCTGTGACTCCGCCATTCCGGCGGACCCAATGTTGGAGCCGCCATGGCCGGACGCCTGCACATCGCTCCCCAGCCCCTCGATAGCCTGCTGCCCGGATTACGCGCCGATGAGCCGCTGCTGACCAGCCCCAACCTGGCGCCGCGCCAGCCGCTGTCGATGATTCGTCTGGAGGGCGGCGCTCCGACGCTGGTCAGCGCGTTCTGGGGGCTGACCCCGCCCTGGCTCAAGGTGCTCGACCATGCACCACACTGCGCGCGCGCCGAGTCACTGGGCGAGCGCGCGATGTTTCGCGACGCCTTCGCCGCGCGGCGCTGCGTGATTCCGGTCAGCGGCGTCTACGCCTGGAAGCCACAGCCGCGCATGAAACAGCCGTTCCTGATCACCCGCGTCGATCGCGGTTCGCTGCTGCTGGCCGGGCTATGGTGTCGTTACCACACCACGCTGAGCGCCTACACCGATTCCTGCGCGCTGATCACGGTTCCCGCCAACCCGCTACTATCCTCGCTGACCGAGCGCCTCCCGGCGCTGATCGACCCCGCCGACGCCATGGCCTGGCTCGATCCGCATACACCGCTCGCGCAGGCCCGCGACGTCTTGTCGCCGGCGCCCTTGGAACTGTTGGGCGCTTTTCCGGTATCAAGGCGTGTAAACGATCCGTCCTGCCAGGACTGGGCCTGCGGTCATCCGACCGGCGCGATGGCCCGCTGGCATAGCGAACAAGAGACATGATGCGCCTATTGCAACCCCTGAGCGCCACCGCGCTGGGGCTGATCGGATTCGGCCTGCTGCTGGGCGGCTGCCAAGCCGTGCCGGAGGATTCCCCCGAGGTCGTCACGCCGATCACCAGTCCCAACGACAGTCGCGACTATCGCGCCCTGACCCTGGACAATGGCCTCGAGGTGCTGCTGGTCAGCGATCCCGAGGCCGACCGCGCCGCCGCCTCGATGAACGTCTCGGTAGGCAGCGCTCAGGACCCCCAAGCCATGCCTGGGCTGGCGCATTTTCTCGAGCACATGCTGTTTCTCGGCACCGACCGTTACCCCGAAGCCGACAGTTACCAACAATATTTGAGCCAGCATGGCGGCAATCACAACGCCTTTACCGCCAGCCAGGACACCAATTATTTCTTCGACATCGAGCCCGGCGCCCTGCCCGGCGCACTCGACCGCTTCAGTCGCTTCTTCATCGCGCCACGCTTCAACCCGGAATATGTCGAGCGGGAACGCAATGCCGTGCATTCCGAATATCAGGCCCGTCTGCGTGACGACGGCCGGCGCATCAACGAGGCGCTGGACCAGGCCCTGAATCCCGAACATCCGACGACCGGCTTCTCGGTAGGCAGCCTGGCGACGTTGAACGACGATGAGCAATCGCTGCGCAAGGCGTTGATCGATTTCTACGAAAACCACTACGGCGCCGGCGTCATGCACCTGGCGGTGGTCGCGCCGCAGTCACTCGATACCCTCGAGATCCTGGTTCGCGAGCGCTTCGCCGAGGTTCCCAACCGCGACCTGACCCGCGCCGAGATTCCCGAGCGACTGCTGACGCCCGCGCAGCTCCCGGCGAAACTGGCCGCACAGAGCCTCGGGGAGCGTCGCCAGGTGCGTTTCCTGTTCCCGGTCGACGACCCCATCGACGACTACCGCAACAAGTCGTTGTCCTACCTGGCCAACCTGCTCGGCCACGAGGGCGAGGGCAGCCTGCTCGCCGCGCTGCGCGAGGCCGGCTGGGCCGATGGCCTGTCGGCGGGCGGCGCTCGCGGCGATGGCGACGATGCGCTGCTCAGCGTCAACATCAGCCTGACGCCGGAGGGCGCCGAACACCTGGATCGCATTCAGGCCAGCCTGTTCGCGATGATCGAACGCATCCGCGAGAAGGGTCTGGATAGCTGGCGCTATCAGGAGCAGGCCCGGCTCGCCGAGCAGAGCTTTCGCTTCCAGCAACGTGGCGAGCCCATCCATGTCGCCAGCAGCCTGGCCATGAACCTGGCCTACTACCCGCTCGAGGATGTCCAGTATGGCAACTACCGCATGGACGGCTTCGAACCGGACAAGGTGCGCGAGATTCTCGCCAAGCTGACGCCAGAGCGGTTGCTGCGCGTTTACAGCGGCCCAAATGTCGAAGGCGAGCGAACCACCCAATGGTTCGACACGCCTTATCGACTCACGCCCGTCGAGAGTTGGCCGCAAGCCGCGCCACTAAGCGGGCTCTCGCTACCCGAGCCCAATCCGTATATCGCCGAGGATCTCGAGCTGCTCCCGCTCGACACGGCAAAGCCCGAGCTGCTGGCCGACGGCGAGCACTACACGCTGTGGTATCGGCCAGATAGCGAATTCGGCACGCCACGTGTCGAGTGGCGCTTCAGCCTGCAGAACCCCGAGACATCGAGCAGCCCACGCAACGCCGCCCTGACGCACCTGCTGGCCGGCTGGCTGGGCGATAGCCTCAACGAAGCGCTCTACCCGGCGCGCCTGGCTGGCCAGGAGGTTTCCGCTTACGCCCATGCGCGGGGTCTCACGCTATCGTTCTCGGGCTGGCGGGATCGCCAGGAGCGGGTGATGCAGCGTGTGCTCGACCAGCTCCAGGCGGGTGACATCACGACCGACAGCGTCGCCCGCGTCAAGCTGGGGCTGATGCGTGAGTGGCGCAATGCGCCGCAGTCGCCACTCTATCAACAGCTGTCCCGCACACTCGGTAGCGCTCTGATTCGCCCGCAGCACTCGGAAGCAGCGCTTCTCGAGGCGATCGAGCCACTCGACGCCGAGGCATTGCGCGACTTTCGCCAGCGCTTCCTGGATCGGCTGTACATCGAGAGCCTGGTGGTGGGCAACCTGAAACCGGCACTGGCGCGGCGCGAGGGGTTGCTGGTGATCAACTCCCTGGCGCCGAGCGTGGATGCCTCGGCAATTCCCGAACTGACCCCGCTGAACGTGCCAGCCTCGGCGCCGACCCTGCACCCGCACTCCACCCGCAACGACAGCGCGGTACTGCGCTACCTGCAGGGGCCCGACCGCTCGCTGGGCAGTCAAGCTCGCTTGGCGGTGCTCGGGCAACTGATCGAAGCGCCCTTCTACACCCAGCTACGCACCGAGGAGCAACTGGGTTACATCGTCACCGCCGGCTACCGCCCGTTGCTCGATGGGCCGGGGCTAAGCCTGCTGGTGCAATCGCCCAGCGCCGACGTCGCGCATATCCAGTCGCGCATCGCTGCCTTTCTCGAGGCGTTCGATACGCGCGTCGCGCAACTTGACGATGCGACACTGCAACCCTACCGCGACGCCGTACGCGATCGCCTGCTGGAACGCGACCCATCGCTGACCAGCCTGACCAACCGGCTGTGGTATCAGTTAGCGCTGGGCGATACCGACTTCAACCATCGCCAACGCCTCGCCGAACGCGTCATGGCACTCGATGCCAATGGCATCCGCCAGGCCTGGCAAGCCGTGCGAGAAGCACCGGCCCAGACCGTCAGCTTCTCCCCGGAGACAACGCCCAGCGATGTCGCGGCGCTGACCGCTGATTTCGAGCCATTGCCCGAGGGCCGCTGAAAGAGCGTTGCTGAAACGATCACGCCCGCGCCGCGAGTCGGTGCGGGCGTGATCGTTAAGCGCAAATCATCCGAAAGCCTGGGCCGGCATCATCGCCTCGACATGCATCACCAGTTCCTCGAGGACCTGGCGATCGCGATCGCTCAACGAGAGCTGGTTCAAGCGCTCGATCTCGCGGGCGAAGCCCTGCAATGTCAGGCCGCCGAGCGTGCCGTCGTTCATGCGTGCCCAGCGGTACGCCTCCCACTGTGCCTGCTCGTCGCTCGTCAGGGTATCCGGGTAGCTGCGCGCGCGCAGGCGGAACAGCATCTCCTCGAGGCGCGGGTCCTGAAAGGCGAAGGCCGTCTCGCCGAGAGATTCCGGCGCGGTGGTGTGGACACGCTGCATTTCCTGACGATCCGCCGGTGAGAAGAAGCCTCCCGAATAGAGCATCAAATCCGGATCGCTGGGGCCCTCGGGCGGCCCCTCGGCGAACACGGCGGCGGCCTTGCGCGCCGCTTCTGGATTGGCGCACAGCGCTTTCCAATGCGCTTCGCACAGACCGCGATCCAGAGTCAGCCGCGCGGCCACATCGTCGGTTACGGCATTGATCGGCAACAGCACCGGGCTGCGGTTGATATGCACCACCTTGAGCGGGATGCGCGACTCGCCCTCAGCCAACTCATCGGCACTGACGAACACGCGCGCGCGAATCTGTTCGACGGAAAGCTCGAACAGCGGCGCGGGGTCCACGCCCAAGTCGTAGACGATCACCCCATTGGGGTTGGAGGGATGCTCGGCCAGCGGCATGACCAGCGCGCCACAGCCACGGCTGGCCGGGTAGCGACGCGAAATGTGCAGCATTGGCTTACGCGAGGGAATGTCCAGCAGCTTAGCGACCTCGCACTTGCTGCGCAGCTTGAGCAGATAATCGAACAGTCGTGCGTTGCGTGACTTCAGCAGCCGCGCCAAGGCGATGGTGGCGCGCACGTCGGCCAGCGCGTCATGCGCGCCGGCATGCTCGATGCCGTTGGCGGCGGTCAGGTGCTCGAGCTTGAAGCTGGGGGAGCCATCGTCGCGCGTCGGCCACTCGATGCCCTCGGGGCGCAATGCATGGAAGGCTCGCACCACGTCGATCAGATCCCAGCGCGAATTGCCGTTCTGCCATTCGCGGGCATAGGGGTCGAGAAAGTTGCGATAGAACAGATGGCGGCTGACTTCATCGTCGAAGCGCAGGCTGTTGTAGCCCAGCCCACAGGTTCCGGCCACGCTCATCTCGGCATTGATGCGCGCCGCGAATTCAATCTCGGGAAGGCCGCGCCGGCGGGTCGTCTGCGGGGTGATGCCGGTGATCAGGCACGCCTGGGGATGCGGCAGATAATCGTCGGCCGGTTTACAGTACAGCGTTAGCGGCTCGCCGATCTCGTTGAAATCGGCATCGGTGCGGATAGCGGCGAACTGCGACGCGCGATCGCGCCGCGGGTCAGCGCCGAAGGTCTCGTAATCGTGCCACAGAAAGGTCTTCTGCGACTTGCCAAGCTGCGCCATCAGCGTCTCCACGCATGCCAAAAACGCTCAGCCTAGCACAGCCATGCCGGCCACTCAGCCGCGACTAGCGCGGTAGAGTGACATTGAGCTCCAGCACCGAGCAGTCATCCTCACGGTCGAGACTGATATTGATTGCCTCCTGACCGACGTTGACGTAACGGCGGATCACTTCCAGCAGCTCTTTCTCCAGCATCGGCATGTAATCCGGCTGGTCACGCTGGCTACGCTGGTGCGCGACGATGATCTGCAGCCGCTCCTTGGCGACCGACGCCGACTTCTTGCGTTCGCGTTTAAGGAATTCGAGTAACTTCACCGACGACCTCCTCCGAACATACGGGAGAGCAGACCCTTCTTCTGATATTCATGGAAACGCAGTGGCACGTCCTCACCCAACAGCCGCGATACGGTGTCGGTATAGGCCTGGCCGGCATCGCTCTTCATGTCATGAGTCACCGGCACGCCCTGGTTGGAGGCACGCAGCACCGCTTCGGATTCGGGAATCAGGCCGATCAGGTTGATCGCCAGAATCTCCTGGATGTCCTCCAGGTTGAGCATGTCGCCATCGCTGACCCGCTCCGGGTCGTAGCGGGTGATCAGCAGATGCTCCTTGACGGGATCGAGATTCTGCTCGGCACGCCGGGATTTCGAGGACAGCAGACCGAGGATGCGATCGGAGTCGCGCACCGACGACACTTCGGGGTTGGTCACCACCACCGCCTCGTCGGCATGGTACATGGCTAGCTGCGCGCCACGCTCGATGCCCGCCGGCGAATCGCAGATCACGTAATCGAAGTCCTTGCTGAGTGCATCGAGCACCTTCTCGACGCCTTCGGCGCTCAGCGCGTCCTTATCGCGAGTCTGGGAGGCCGGCAGGATATGCAGGTTGTCGACGCGCTTGTCGCGAATCATCGCCTGATTGAGACCGGCCTCGCCCTGAATCACGTTGATCAGGTCGTACACGACGCGACGCTCGCACCCCATGATCAGGTCGAGATTACGCAGCCCCACGTCGAAATCGATCACCACCGTCTTGTTACCGCGCAGCGCCAGCCCGGTGGCGATGGCTGCCGCGCTGGTCGTTTTACCGACCCCGCCCTTGCCGGAGGTCACTACAATGATCTTGGCCAAGGTAAGCTTCCTGTTGCTAGTTGGATGATCGTCCAGGCCCCTCGGTTCACACCAACGGGGTAATGGTTAACTGGTCGTCGTTGAGGCGCACCTGTACCGCCTTGCCGAGCAATTGCGGGTCGATGTCCTCGAGACGCTTGTAATTGCCTGCCAGCGACAGCAATTCGCCGTGCAGCTCATGACAGAAGATGCTGGCCTCGCGATCGCCACGTATACCGGCCAGTGCCCGCCCGCGTAGCGCGCCATAGACATGCACGTTGCCGCCGGCGAGCACCTCGGCGCCGGCGTTGACCGCGCCGAGCACCACCAGATCACCGTCCGGCGCGCTGACCTGCTGACCGGAACGCACCGTGCCGCGATGAATGCGACTGCCCACCGCGCCCTGGATTTCAGGCGTGGGCTGTGGCGCTTCGGCCGGTGCCGATGGCGCGACGCTTTCCAGCGCGCGCGTACGCTCCTCTTGCGGCGGAAACCAGCCCAGACCCAACGCCCAGGCCGACTGCTTGACCGGATCGGCACCGCCGCGCACCGCCACCGGCAGTAGCTTGTGGGCACGGCATACGGCGCAGATGCGCTCCAGCGCCAAGTGCGGTTCATCGAGTTTTTCCACGCTCAGCACCACTGGCGTATGCTGAAAGAACGCCGGAGACTGGCTGAGTTTACCGGCCAGTTGCTCGCGGATCCGCTCGGGGTCCGCGCTGATCAGCTCCATGACCGTCATGGGCAACATGCCGCCCTTGAAAGTAAAGGCAGAACCTGCCCTATCCACGTTAAGGCTCATTACCATTCTCCGCGTCGGGTAATGTGACTAAAACTAAGCGAGGGGCTACTCGGCTGCAACTGATCATACGCTCAGGCGGATGGCTTGTCAGTGTCGCCGCCCGCCGACGCCTCGGACTTTCACCGGCTTGTCGCACATGCTTATATAGCAGGGAGAGTGGCAACGGACGCCTCTCGGCGCCTCGACATCATTCAGAACTCTATCAGGGACGCGTATCCACCCATGTCAGCATTCTTTCGTCGTTTCTTCGCCCCCCGTTGGCAGCATCGCGACCCCGCCGTGAGACGACAGGCGGTGTCGCGCCTCGACATCGGCCAAGCGCAGGATCGTGAACGCCTCGAACGACTCGTCGGCGATGAAGACCCCGACGTGCGTCAGGCGGCGCTTGCCCGCCTGGACGATCCCGCCCGGCTGCTCGCGCTACAGATGACCCATGCCTCGCCCGAGTGGCGCGCGCGCTTGGTCACGCTACTCTCGGGTCGCGAGGGCGCCACGCCGCTAGCGACTCGCCAGGCATTGCTCGAGCGTGTCGACCATGCCGCATCGCTCGCCGAGATCGCGCTGCATGGCGATAACCAGACGCTGCGCCTGGCCGCCCTGGCACGCATCGACGACGAAGACACGTTGATTCACCAAGCCTGCGAGAACGGTATCGCCGCGGTCCGCCACGCCGCCGCCGAACGCATTACCAGCGAGGAAGGACTGACCCGACTGGCGCGCCAGGCGCGCCGCGACAAGCAGGTCGCCCGCCTGGCCCGCGAGCGCCTGAATCGTCAGCGCGAAGACGCCGCCCAGGCGCAGGCCCAGCGTGCCGAGCGCGAGCGTATTCTCGATGCGCTCGAGCAACATGCCCGACATGCCTGGGAGCCGCTCTACGCCGGGCGTTATCGCCACCTGCAGCGTGAGTGGGATCGCCTGACCGATCTGCCCAGCGCCGACCAGGAACGGCGCTATCAAGACGCCAGCCTGCGTTGTCGCAAGATCATCAGCGATCATGACGCCCAGCATCAAAGCGTGTTTGCTGCCGACCGCCGGCGCAGCGATGCCGACGAGACCCGCCAGGCGTTGATCGAGGCACTCGAGGAAACCCTGGCCGGGCTACGCCAGAGCACGCACCTGACCGACCAGGACCTGGCCAGCCTGCACGCTCAGAAGCGCCTGCTGGCGAGCCGCTGGCAAGCGCTATCGGATCAGCACGCGCCCGAGGCGGAACTCAGCCAGCGCTATGCCGAGGCATTGGCCGAGCATGACCGTATCGGCCGCGCCTGGGAGCGCTTGCAGCACCAGGCCGACACCCTGAACGATGCCTTGAGCCAGGCGGACGACACGCGTCTCCGTCACGCCCTCGAAACCCTGGACTGGCCCGATGACCTGCCCCCGTCGCCACTGCTGGAGCGCGCGCGCGAACGCCTCGATGTTCCCGCGCGTGACGATGACGACACCCGAAAGGCCGAGCGCGTCGCGGCGGATGTCGAAGAACTCGAGCGGCTACTCGAACGCGGCGCCTTCAAACATGCCAGCCGCCTGCACCAGAGCCTGCGCCAACGTCTCGATGCACTCCCGCCCGAGCCGCGTCGCCGATATCAGCCAAAACTCAAGCAGCTCGCCGCACAGCTTGCCGAATTGCGCGACTGGCGCGGTTTCGTCGCCGGGCCCAAGCGCGACCAACTGAGCCAGGCCATCGACCAGCTTGCCGACGATCTTACCCTCAGCGATGCCGAACTCGATAGCCGTCACCACCGGCTGGTCAAGGAATGGCGCGAACTTGGCGACGCGGCCGCCAACCAGCAGCTATCGGTGCGCTTTCGGGCGGCTTCGGATCGTATTCATGAGCGCCTCGGCCCGTGGCGCCAGGCGCGCGATCAGCAGCGCCAGAAGAACCTGGTCGCGCGCGAGGCCCTATGCACGCAGCTCGAAGCCCTGCTCGACAATCCCGACCCACGCGCCGACCCGGACAGCCTGCGCCAGATTCGTGATCGCGCTCGCGAACAGTGGCGACATTTCTCGCCGGTGCCCCGCGACCAAGCAGAAAGCGTCGGTCATCGTTTCGGACGCATACGCCATGCCCTGCAGACCCTGATCGACCAGCGCGCTCTACAGATTGCGTCGGCCAAGCGGCAAATCATCGAAGAGGCCCGCGCACTACAGACCGCGGCGACGCCGGCCGCACAGCGCGCCGAGCAGGCCAAGGCCCTGCAACGCCGCTGGCGCGAACTGGGCCGCGCGCCCAAGGGCGAGGAACAGACGCTATGGCGGGAGTTCCGCGGCCTTTGCGACGGCATCTTCGCCGCCCGCGAGAGCGAGCGGGACGACCGCACCCAACGCGCTCGCGAGCGTCTCGACGCCATGCAGGCACTGATCGAACGTATCGACGCCTGGCAACCCGCTTCCAGTGCCGACGCCAGCATCCTGGAGCAGGCCATAAGCGAGGCCGAGGGGCTGGAACCGCTACCTTCAGCGCGACGCAGCGATGGCATGCGGCGTCGCTGGCTGGGCATCGTGCGCGCCCGGCGTGAGTGGCTTTCACGCTTGGCATTGCATGAGCAGATACAGCATTGGCAGACATTGCGACCCTTGCTCGACGCGCATTTGCAGGCCGATGCGCGCGCGCTCGATGGCCAGCCCGCCGAGACGATCGAGGCAGGCGTCGCACTCGACGACGACCTGCTCGAAGCACATCGGCAACGCAATGCGGCGCGCCAGGACCCGTCAGAAGCGATAGACGTCGAAAAGGCACTGACCCGCCTGCGTGTCCACCTGGCGCTATTGGCCGGCGAAAAGGTCTCTCGCGAAGACGAACCGTTACGTCTGGCGATTCAGGTCGAGCGGCTCAACGAAGGGCTGAATCGGGCTGAAATGAGCAAGGCCGATGAACTGCATGGCGTACTGTGCGCCATCCTCGCCACTGGCCCCGTCCCGCCACCGCTGTGGTCCCGCGAAGTCGGCGAACTGGATCTGTCGCTGACACAGATGGCACGCTTGCCCGCGTCCTGAACCACTATCTTATCTAGACGCGAAACCAGCGAGCGAGGCCGGTGCCTCGCTCGCTGGTTTTCCTCAGGTGCTTGTCGACGAACTCAGCCCATGAATTGGCCGCCGTTGATGTCCAGATTCGCCCCGGTGATAAAGCCGGAATCGCGATGGGCAAGGAATGCCACCGCGCGGGCGATTTCCTCCGGCGTGCCGTAACGCTTGACCGGGATCGTCTCGCGAATGGCTTCACGTACCTTCTCGGGGATATTCATGATCATGTCGGTAGCGATATAGCCCGGCGACAGCGTGTTGACGGTAATACCCTTGGTTGCGGTCTCCTGCGCCAGCGACATGGTCAAGCCATGCATACCGGCCTTGGCGGCGGCATAGTTGGCCTGTCCGAACTGCCCCTTGCGGCCATTGATCGAGGAGATATTGACGATGCGCCCGTAGCCCGCCTCGAGCATGTCCTCGATGACGCAACGGCAGGTGTTGAATACGCTATTGAGGTTGCAGTCGATCACTGAGTGCCACTGCTCGGGGCTCATCTTCTTGAGCGTCGTATCGCGGGTAATCCCCGCGCAATTGACCAGCACGCCGACCGGACCGTGTTTTTCACGAATCTCGCGAACGCCCGCCTCGCAGGATTCGTAGTCGATCAGGTTGGCGCCGGAGAGCGCAATGTTGTCGTATCCCTGGGCACGTCGCTCTTCCAGCCATGCCTTGGCCTTGTCGGGGTTATGATAACCCGCCACGACCTGATATCCCTCCCTGACCAGCGCTTCGCAAATAGCGGTGCCGATGCCACCGGTGCCGCCGGTTACCCAGGCGATGGGGATTGTCTGAGTCATCTTGTCTCTCTCCTGAGTCGTGATGTCTGGGCTGACGCTATCAGTCTTGAACGGCTCGGGTGACATCGTCATGACACCCTCACTTGGCAGTATGGTTGAATTTTCATCCAACACACGAACGCACGAATAAACCCTTGACCTTGCGAGAAATTCGCCTATAATGCGACGCACAATCTGATGCGGGGTGGAGCAGTCTGGTAGCTCGTCGGGCTCATAACCCGAAGGTCATCGGTTCAAATCCGGTCCCCGCTACCAAGTTTTCGAAAAGCCGATCCGACAGGGCCGGCTTTTTGTTGAGGCGTATAACCCGAAGGTCATCGGTTCCCTCTCGTTTCAACATCGGCGGTTCCCGCTACCAGGTTTAGAAAGAACCGATCCAATCGGGCCGGTTTTTTGTTTGAACGGCATACCCCGAAGGTCGTCGGTTCCCTTTCGTTTCAACATCGGCGGTCCCCGCTACCCAGTTTAGAAAAGCCGATCCAACAGGGTCGGTTTTTTGTTGAGGCGTATAACCCGAAGGTCATCGGTTCCCTCTCGTTTCAAGGTCGGCGGTCCCCGCTACCAGGTTTCAGAGAAACCGATCCGGCAGAGTCGGTTTTTTCGTCGGGTGCATACCAGGGCAGCCGATGCGTGAGTCTACTGGGCTGGCGTCTGCAATACCCTGCCCTCCTGCGTCATCACAGTGCCCATCACCGACTGCGGGAAGCCTACCCGGCCGATGCCCGGCAGCTTGAGCGCCGGCTTGGTGAAGTCCACGCCCAGCGTCAGGCCCAGCAGATTGAGTTCGATGCCTTCCTCCAGCGCCACCAGAATGCCGATCACGCCACCCACTGCGAATTGATAGCCACTGCCACTGGGTGCCGCGGCGAATGGGCCATCGATCAGGTAATCCTTACCCACGGCGAGAGCCGGCAGCTGTACCCGCAGGCCCGGCACCTGCCTGACGACCCAGGCAACGAAGGTATTGCTGTTGGGGCCCGGCCAGACTCGATAGCGACCGGCAAGCGGGTAAGCGGCTGCGGCGTCGTTAATCAGTGGAATCATCCTTGCTGCCGCAGCGCCGCGATAATCGGCCAACAGCCAGGGCGAATTGCCGAACCAGGCGCGATCCGGGGCGCTGCGCTGCGTCGACGCGCTATAACTCCAGCGAGTCACCTGATGCACCCGATAACTCGAGGCGCCTGCGGGTTTCGTGGCGATCCAGGTGTGCACGCCGAACGCGCCTCGCCAGTTGAAGGCGCGCGCGGCATAAATCTGGATTACGGCCTCGGGCGTACGTTCAGGCAGCGGCGCCAGCCCCGCCGATGAGCGATCGGCACTCGCCCAGTGGCTGCCAAGATCGATCCGTGGCCCAGCCAGCATAAACAGTGGGCCGGCCAGCAGCAGGACCAACGTCAGCGCCAGTAATCCAAGTCCGCGCAACACTCGACCGTTCGATCGTCTCATTGTTTTCTCTGCCTTGAATACCGGGCCTTTCACCCGCATTTTGATAGGCAACCGTCATTTTCAACTGTCGTTTTCAATAAGGCCAAGCGCTATGCCGATCGTCGACCCCCGCACAGGTGCCCCGCTCAACACGCCGGAGGGCTCCACACAAACGAGTGCCGCTTCAGCCGACCCGGCGAACTACATCGTCGATATCGACATGTCCAACTTTCAGCAAGTGGTGCTGGAGGGGTCGGTACAGACTCCGGTGCTGCTCGACTGCTGGGCGCCCTGGTGCGAGCCCTGCAAGAATCTCATGCCGGTACTGGAAAAGCTGGCCCATGAGTACGCCGGCGCCTTCATACTGGCCAAGCTCAATATCGAGGAACATCAGGAGATCGCCGCTCAGTTGGGCATCCGCTCGGTACCCGACGTCAAGCTGATCATGCAGGGCCAGCTTTACGATCAGTTTCAGGGCGCGCTGCCCGAGAAACAGATTCGCGAGTGGCTGGCGCAATACATCGAGGCACCACAAGATGCTCCGGCGAGCCCCGAGGAACAGGCCGAAGCGGCGCTGGCCGCTGGCGATGCCGCGACCGCCCAGGCGATCTACCGGCAGTTGGTCCAGGAAAACCCGGAGCATTACGATTATCAGGTCGACCTGGCCAGCGCGACCCTGGCCGGTGGCAACGCCGAGGATGCCCGTAGCGTTCTCGACAACCTGCCGCCGGAACACCGCGACGCCCCTAAGGCACGCGGCGTGCGTGCGCGCATCGACTTCGGCGATGAAGCCCCCAGTGCCGAGGAACTGGCGTCACTCGAGGGCCGCGACGATAGCGAGGCCCGCTACAAGCGTGCCTTGCGCCAGGTCGCCGATGGCCACTACGAGGCCGGCCTTGATGCGCTACTCGCGCTGATGAAGGCCGATCGCGCCTATGGCGACGATGCCGCGCGCCTGACCCTGCTGCGCGTCTTCGATGCCCTCGGCGCCGACCATCCGCTGACCGTCGCCTACCGGCGCAAGCTGTTCGCGCTGCTTTATTGAGCCCTTAGCACGGCATCGAGCCGTTGCAGTGCTTCCTCCAGCAGCGCCGGCGGGGTACCGAAATTCAGCCGCGCGAAACCCGGCCAGCCGAAGTCGGCGCCGTCGGATAGCGCAACCCGCGCCCAGTCCAACAACGCCTGCTGGGGTGACTCGCCAAGCCCGGCGCGGCGCAGATCCAACCAGGCCAGATAGGTGGATTCCGGCGCGCTATACGTAACGCCGGGCCAGCGCGCCGTATATTCACCGAGCCGCTGACGGTTATCGCGCAGTACCGCCAGCAATTCCTGGCGCCAGGGTTCCCCTTGCGCATAGGCCGCCTCGGCGGCGAGCAGGCCCAGCACGTTGGCGTCGGGCATCAGGCCACGCATGGCTTCCTGCAAGCGCTGGCGTAGGCGTGGGTCGGAGACCACCGCGCAGGCGCAGGTCAACCCGGCGATGTTGAACGTTTTCGACGGCGCCCATAGCGTGATGATGCGCTTAGCCAGTTCGGGATAGCACGCGGCCAGCGGCCGATGGCTATCACCCGCGTCGAGAATCAGGTCACAGTGCAATTCGTCGGAGGCGATCAGCAGATCGTGGCGCTCGGCCAACTCGGCGAGAATGGCCAGTTCCTCGTCACGCCAGACCCGCCCGGTCGGATTGTGCGGATGACACCACAGCAACAGCCGGGTACGTGGGGTAATTGCCGCTTCCAGCGCCTGGCGGTCGAGCCGCCAGGGTTCGCCCGACGCGCTTGGTGGCGCCAGTTCGGCGGTCTGCGCCAAGCGCCCGGTACGCTCGGCGACCTTGAGAAACGGCGGATAGATCGGCGTCACCGTGAGCACGCCATCGCCGGGCTCGGTCAATGCCAGGCTGGCCAGGTGCAGCGCCGGAACCACGCCCGGCAACCAGACTTGCCAGTCGGGCTCGATTGCCCAGCGGTAATGACTGGCGCTCCACTCGCAGAGCGTCCGTCGCAGGCTGTCTGGCACCTTGCCGTAGCCGAAGACGCCATGCGTCACGCGAGACTGCAGGGCCTCGATCACCGCCGGCGGTGAAACGAAGTCCATGTCGGCGACCCACAGAGGCAGCACATCGTCGCCATAACGCTGCCATTTCTGCGAAGGGTACTGCCGGCGATCGATGGACGTGGCAAAATCGAAGCGCATGACGCCTCCTGTCGAATTCATGTGATACCCGGAAAGACTCGAACATGCCTGAAAGCCTCTTCTATGCCAAGGCCATGCGTGGCGCTTCGCGTCTGGTCGGCCATTGGCTGCTGCTCGGCCAGGCCGCCCCCGATCGTCTGGCGATGATTCTCGCCGACACCGCCCGACTGGCCAAACTCGGCGAGCCCGAAGACACCCCCAGCGGCGCCACGCTCGGCGAGTGGAGTGGCGATCGCCAACCTCCTTTATGGGCAGCACGCACCGCGCTGTTCCTGTTGGTGCAGATGCCCGCCCGGCCGATACCGCGCGACGATCTCGAGGCCGCCGCCTGGGCTTATTGCTGGCTGCGCAACCGGCGCTTCGACGATTTCACGCAGGCCCATCAGGCGCTTCCCGAACATCTGCGTGAAACCCTGCAGGCGGCACTGGAACAGGCCTGGGCCGATCGACAGTCACAACGCTTGATATAAAGGAGCCTTTGCATGGAAGTGCCGTTTGCCTGGCAGGTCGCCAAGCTGCTGGCGTCGGTGGGGATCGTGCTGGGTCTATCGATGATCGCCGAGCGCGTCAGTACGCGTGTCGCCGGGCTGCTTTCAGGCTACCCGCTGGGCACCGCCATCGCGCTGTTTTTCATCGGCCTGGAGATCTCGCCGGGATTCGCCGCCGACAGCGCCGTGCATACCCTGGCGGGCTTTAGCGCCACGCTGGCACTCGGCGGTGGCTACCTGCTGTGCGGTCGGCGCGATGGCTTACCTGGTGTCGCGGCCGGTACCGCCGGGGGCATGGCCGCCTGGCTGGCGGTCAGCGCCGTGCTGGCCACTATCGACTTCAATCGCCTGGGCGGCACGCTGACGACGCTGGTGGCCATCGCAGCGTTCACCTGGCTCTACCGTCGCGTGCCGGAAGCGCGCACCGGCGCGCGTGGCGGGTTCTCGTGGCCTGCTCTGATCATTCGTGCCGCGCTGGCCGCCGCGATCATTTTTCTGATCACCGGGCTCGCCCATGTGCTGCCCCCGGCTTGGGCCGGGCTGTTGGCGGCGTTTCCGGTGACCATGTACCCGTTTTTGGCGATCCTGCACCTGACCCACGGCGCCGCGCCAGTGGCCACGGTCATCAAGCACTACCCCGCCGGGCTCGGTTCGCTGTTGTGCTATGCGCTGTGCGTCTCGTTGACGTACCCGACGCTGGGCCTGGCGCTGGGCACGCTGGCCGGTTTCGCCGTGGCGACGCTATGGCTGCTGGCGTGGACGCGCATGCAGTCCTGGTGGCAGCGGCGCCAGCTCGCGACCAACACTTGACCTAGCGCTTGCTCGGGTCAATCCTGAGGCTTTGATCTGCCAAGAGTCACACCATGTTCACACGCACCCTGGAACCCGCTTTCTACGACACCGATGCCCTCGGCCATATCAACAACACCCGCTTGCCGGCCTGGTTCGAATGGGCCCGCAACGACCTGTTCCGGCTGTTCACCCCCAATCTCGATCCGCGCAAGTGGGCATTGATCATGGCGCGCATGGACGTCGAATACCGCGCCGAGCTTTACTATGGTGAGGAGGTCGAGCTTCGCACTTGGCTAACGCGGCTCGGCAATAGCTCGTTCACCGTGACCCAGCAAGCCTGGCAAGGCGGTCGCCTGGGCGCACAGGGCAATACCGTGATGGTGCATTACGATCACGCCGCCAAGCGAGCCGCGCCGCTGCCCGAGGCTATCCGTGCCGAGTTGCAGAAGCACGTTCAGGAGCCCGCCGAGGCCGAATCGTGACACCCGCCGTGCGCGCGCTTCAACGCGCGGGAATCGACTTCGAACTCCTCGAGTACGCTCACGACCCGGCAGCTCCCGCCTATGGCGAGGAAGCCGCTCGCGTGTTGGACCTGGCGCCGCAATCGGTATTCAAGACGTTGCTGGCCAGCATCGATGGGAAGCGACTGGTCGTGGCGCTGGTGCCGGTCGCCGGCAGCCTGGATCTCAAGGCGCTGGCGCGCGCCGCGGGTGGCAAGAAGGCCGTCATGGCCGACGCTGCCGCCGCCGAGCGTGCCACGGGCTACGTGGTCGGCGGCATCAGCCCGCTGGGCCAGAAGCAGCGCCTGGCAACATTCATCGATGCCAGCGCCGAGAGCCTGTCGCGTCTGCATGTCAGTGGTGGGCGGCGCGGCCTGGAAATCGCACTCGGCCCCGCCGACCTGCAACGCCTGACCGAGGCCAAGCTGGCACCGATCGCCCGCGGCTGAGCCGTTCCCGAGCGGTGATTTGCCGTTTCGCTCCTGCGGCGACTATCCGCATCCGCTTGTTGACGATTGGCCCTAGCGCTTATGATGCCCCGCTCATCCGGCTCTCTCGGGCCCATAACCCTTGACGACTTTCCGCGGAACCCAGCCGATGTTGCTCCAGACCAATCAGCCCCCCACCGAACATCAACTCGCAATCATTGCCGAGCAGCTTGGGCGTGCCCCGCGCGGCATTCAGGCGGTAGCCGCCACCGATGGCGAAGGCACGCCGCTGGTGCTGCGCATGGAGTCGATCGTCGATGGCAAGCCCTTTCCGACGCTGTATTGGCTGTGCTCCGATCACCTCAAGGTCGTGCTGTCACGCATCGAGGCCAGCGGCGTGATCAAGAACCTGGAAGCTCGGCTTCAGCAGGAACCCGAATTTCTAGCCGCCTACCATCGCAGCCATGAAGACTACGTCGCCCAGCGCTGGCGACACATGCACGCCGAACACCACGATCAGGCCGAGCGACTAGGTTATGCGGCGCTGTTTCGCGAGCGCGGTATCGGCGGTATCGCCAATTGGGACCAGGTGCGTTGCCTGCATACCCAATATGCGCATCACCTGTGCGGCGACAACGTCATCGGCCAGTGGCTGGATGCGGAATATGGCGTGATCGATACGCTGCCCTGACGGATAGTAAGAAGGCGTTAAACAAGGAGGACGGCATGTCACGAATCTGTGTCTACCTGGGCGCGCGTGAGGGCCATGATCCACGCTTTCGCCAGGCGGCGATCGAACTGGGCCAAGGCATTGCCAGCCGTGGCCTCGGCCTGGTTTACGGTGGCGCCCGCATCGGCTTGATGGGCACGCTCGCCAATGCCGCGCTGGAGGCCGGCGGCGAGGTCATCGGCGTCATGCCGCATCATCTGGTCGAGCGCGAGATGGCCCACCACGGGCTGAGCCAGTTGATCCACGTCGACAACATGCACGAGCGCAAGGCCAGCATGGCGGCGCATGCCGATGCCTTCATCGCCTTGCCCGGTGGCATCGGCACCTTGGAAGAACTGTTCGAAGCCTGGACCTGGCAGTATCTTGGCCTGCATGACAAGCCGCTCGGCGTGCTCGATGTCGCCGGCTTCTATCAGCCACTGCTGGGTTTTCTGGATAACGCCGTCAGCCAGGGCTTTCTGGCCGCCGAGACGCGCTCTGCGTTGCAACATTCAAGCGACCCCGACATCCTGCTCGACACGCTCATGGCGCGCCTGTAATAGCGCCGAATCCATCCCAGCTTCGGAGTACAACGCCATGTATGCCATCGGCATCGACGACAAGACACTCAACTGGGGCGAGCAACCGGCGCCGGGACCGCTCGGTGCAGATGACATTCGCATCCGGGTCGCCTGGGCCGGCATGAACCGCGCCGACGTAATGCAGCGCGCCGGCAGTTATCCGCCACCACCCGGCACCTCCGAGATTCTCGGCCTGGAAGTCAGCGGCACCATCAGCGAGGTCGGCCCTGGCGTGGAGCGGCTGCGTCCCGGGCAACAAGTCTGCGCGCTACTGGCCGGCGGTGGCTACGCCGAGGAAGTCGTGGTGCATCAGGCCCAGGTCCTGCCGCTGCCCGATGGCTTCGGCCTGCGCGAGGCGGCAGCGCTGCCCGAGGTGTTCGCTACGGCCTGGCTCAACCTGTTCATGGAGGGCGCGCTGCGTCATGTCGATGGCCAGGCCGAGCGGGTGCTGCTGCATGCCGGTGCCAGCGGTGTCGGCACCACCGCCATCCAGCTGTGCCGTACTTTCGGCCATCCTTGTTTCGTCACCGTGGGTAGCGAGAGCAAGCTGGAGAAGTGTCTGGCGCTGGGCGCCGAGGCCGGCTGGAATCGCCATCAAGGCAGCTTCGTCGAGGCGGTGAAGGCGTGGGGCGGCGCGGACATGATTCTCGACCCGGTGGGCGGCAACTATCTGGCCGACAACCAGCAGGTGCTCAACGCCGATGGCCGGCTGGTATTGATCGGCCTGATGGGCGGGCGCAAGGCCGAGCTCGACATGGGGCGCATGCTGATGAAGCGTCAGCGGCTGATCGGCTCGACGCTGCGCAGCAAGTCGCCACAAGCCAAGGGGGCGATTCTCGATGGCCTGCATACGCATGTCTGGCCACGCCTGGCACGTGGCGAGCTACGACCGCTGATCGATCGTGAATGGCCGATCCAGCAGGCCGGAGAGGCCATGGCGTATCTGGAAAGCAATGCCAGTTTCGGCAAGGTACTGCTCGCCGTCAGCGGCGAGGGCTAATCCGCTCGGGGAATCGCTGAATAAATCGACGAGCGGAATGAAGCGGGCGTCGCTACGTCGCAAGGAGCCCGGAGCACAGAAGAAGAGACATAACGTACAGTTAGGCTGTTCTTCGACCGGGCTGGCGTACCAGCACCGCGTGACCTGCGATTCTTCGGGGACGCCGAGTCCGTGCAGGCATTTATGCAGTGGTTCCTTAGAGGGTGTTTACAAAAGTCACGAGCGACGACCAGACAAGGCGAAATCGGGCGAAGAAGCGGAGTTTACAAACGGTAAATGAGCATTTTTGAGCACGATTTCAACGCAGAATGGGCGAGCGCAGTAATTTGTAAACACCCTCTTAGGCCCCGGCTTGCCGTGTACGCAGGTAGGTGAGTTGCAGCAGCCGGGCATCTTCACCGGCGCGATGGCGGACAATGCCCCGCTCGCGAACCAGCGCTTCCTTGGTGGATTTCCAACGCGATAGCTGGGGCTCGCTGAGTAGCCGACGCAGCGCTTCGAGGCGAAATCGCGGCATCATGCCGGCATGATGAAACAGCAGCGACAACCAAGTGTTGTCATAGCCCCAGCTATCGCTATAGGCAAGGCCAATCTCGCTGAGCTCATCGTTCAGCCAGCGCGCCACTTCACTGACCGGACGCCCTTCGCGTTGCAGGCGCCCACGCGAGATGCCATGCAGCAGTTCGGCCTTGGAATCCCAATGCATCCACTCGTTCAGCGGTTGAATCAGAAATGCGCAGGTGCTGCCATCGGCCCGCGCCAGGCCGATCTCGATTGGGTAGCTGCCACGGCCAAAGCCGGACGCTTCGATATCGAGCAGAGTGGGCAGCGTCACGTCATCACGTTCCTGTCTCATGCAACCAAGGCAGTCTGCGCCGTCTCGATCAGTGCGTCTGGCTCTGCTCGGCGCTGTCGGGGTTGGCCAACGCAAGTTGGCGGTCGGCCAGTGCCTGCCACTGTGCGGCATACTGCGGGGAGACCGCCAGTCCCAATTGTCCGTTGCGATAGGCGCGAGCCAGGCGCTCGGCGGCCAGGGTGTGGCCAGCCTCGCCAGCGCGGGCATACCAGGTCACGGCGTGATCGTCGCGACACGGATACTGGGCGCAACCATGCTCGTATATTCGCCCGGCCTGATATTGGGCACACGTGTCGCCGTCCTGCGCTGCCTGTAATACGTAGCGCGCGCCACGGGCCTTGTCCTGCGGAGTCACGCCGCGATGGAACAACATGTGACCATAAACCGATAGCGCAGCGGTATGGCCGGCATCGGCGCAGCGCTGAAACAAGTGCATGGTCAGCCGCTGGGTACGGGGTGAGCGCGGCAGTAGCCAGCGTGTATGAAATAGCTGCTCGGCCAGTCGATATTCGAGCCGGGTGAACAGCGAAGATGATACCTGCGGCATGCTTAACACCTTGAAGCCAGTGTACCTTGGTGACGATGACGTGCGGCTCCACCCTGAGCCAGTCCGTGCCCCATTCTACGGCTCGCCGCCCAGCCTCGCCGGCGCGACGGGCCGCAAGCATACGCCCCCGACCAGCCCGACTCAACCCTCGTTCAGCACCCGCGCTAGAGCCGCCTACCCGACAGACTATAGGGTCGATAGTAGGGTCGGTACCGGCCCCTTGATATACTGTCGCCATCGACTCGACGAATCAGGAGCGTTCCCATGCTGAGCGTGATCTCCCCGGCCAAAACGCTGGATTTCGACACACCGCCCACCACCGATATCTACACCCAGCCCGACTATCTGACCCAGAGCCGCGAGCTGATCGGCACCCTGCGCGATTACTCACCGCCACAACTCTCCGAACTGATGGGCATCAGCGACAAGCTGGCCGGGCTCAATGCCGCACGCTATGCCGAGTGGGCGACACCGTTCGATCTCGACAATGCCAAGCAGGCCGCTCAAGCCTTCCAGGGCGATGTCTATGTCGGGCTCGAGGCATCGAGCTTTAGCCAGGACGACAATGCCTTCGCCCAGGATCATCTACGCATCCTCTCGGGGCTGTATGGCATGCTGCGCCCGTTGGACCTGATTCAGCCCTATCGCCTGGAAATGGGCATTCGTTTGCCGAATGCCGCCGGCAAGGATCTCTACGCCTTCTGGCGAGAACGGTTGACGCGCGACCTGGACGCCGCAGTCGCCAGGAGCGGCTCGCCGGTGCTGGTCAACCTGGCCTCGAACGAATATTTCAAGGCCATCGATCACAAACTCCTCCAAGCTCGCATCGTCACCCCGATTTTCAAGGATGCCAAGAACGGCCAATACAAGGTCATCAGCTTTTACGCCAAGAAAGCTCGTGGGCTGATGAGTGCCTGGCTGATTCGCCAGCGCATCGACGACCCTGAACGGCTCAAGGATTTCGATGTTGCCGGCTACCGTTTCAGCCCCGCCATGTCGGAAGGCAGTACACTGGTCTTCACTCGTGAGGAGAATGCCGGCAATTGATTCGGTGGGGTAGGAAACCTGGCTGCAGGCCCGACTCTCTTTAGGGATGCTCTTGCAGCACAATAGTCGTTAAAATACCGGTAGTTTTTTCTTTGGCGTTCACTTTAAGGAATACACCATGCGCAACCTGGTTGTCATGCTACTGGTTGGTCTGCTCGGCTTTGGCTTGGCGGTCGACCATGCCGAGGCCAAGCGCTTCGGCGGTGGCAAAAGCTTCGGCTCCTTTTCACGCTCGGCATCCAGCACATCGAGCACACCCAGCCGTATCGCCTCCACGCCACAGCGGACGCCTTCCAAGGGACTCTCGCGCTTTGCCGGCCCGTTCGCCGGGCTCCTCGCCGGTGGTCTGCTCGCCTCATTGTTCTTCGGCGGTGCCTTCGACGAGTTGCGCATGGTCGATATCCTGCTGGTCGCCGGTGCCATCTGGCTGGCCTTCCGGCTGTTCGGGCGCCGCCGAACCGCAATGTCAGGCGGCCCGCGGACCTATTCCGAGCACGTTACGCCGCATAACGGGCCCCAGGCCTTCACCGCCACCGGATCAAGCGGTGGTAGCACGGCAGCCACCCCCGCCTGGTTCGACAAGGAGCGTTTCCTGAACGGCGCCAAGGAGCACTTCATGACTTTGCAGCGCGCCTGGGATAACAACGACCTTAGTGGCATTCAGGAGTATGTAACCCCAGCGCTCTACAACCTGCTACGAGAGGAGCGCGCCAATCAGCCTGCCAATAACCGCACCGATATCGTGCGCCTGTTCGCCGAACTGAGCGACGTACAAGAGCGTGGCAAGCAAGCCGAAGCTACCGTGCTATTCCATGGCATCATGGATGAGAATGGCGAGCACAATGAGTTCAACGAGACCTGGCATTTAGTACGTGAGTTGCGCGATGGCGCGCCTTGGCATATTCAGGGAATCGAACAGAACTCCAACGCCTGACATTTTCATTGGCCAGATACACGAAAACCGGGCCAGCAGACAAACCTGTCAGCTGTGCTCGGCCGAATTTTCATAACGCTCCGGCCCAACCGGCTTCGTCTTTCGCAGAACCGCCTACGACTCCTTCTTCGACGACTAACGTCGGGGTTACGGCTGCTGGATAGGCTGCCGAAAAAACCATCAGCACTATAGCCTCCCTCGGCACCCTCGGTTCTTGAAGCTAGCGCTCGAGATAGCAATGGAGCCGCCCCGCCAGAGCCCGCCAGCGTGCCAGACGGGCCTTGCGCCCCACTCCGCCGTTGATCGACCCACCACCCTGAAACAGTGGCGCAACCAGTTCCAGCAAGTCGACGTCGCGTGATGCCGGCGGTGTGCTGCGCCACCAGACCAGCCAGGCCTCGGCAAGCCAGGGGCGCGCCAGCGCTAGCTCGCCGCCGCCCAGCGCGAACCACTCGATACGTTCCAGCGTCTGCGTGCCGAGCGCCGGCGCTTCGCCCTCGGACAATAGTGCCGCCGCCAGCTCGGGCTCGAGTCGAGTGAGTTCATGGGCCAGCAGGCTGGGTAGCAGGCGCTGGAAGTCTTCCGCCAGGTGTCCGATAGCCTTCTCGACCGATTCATGCAGCGCGCGGCCCATCATCAGCGCGTGTTCGCCGCTGGACGCCTCACGCGATAGCCCCAGGCGCAGCGACACGAAACCCTGGGCACGCCAGAAGTCGATCAGCCCCACCTCGCCGCCGAAGCTCACGCCGAGGCGTTCGATGCCATCGTCGGCGACGCTCGTGGCCAATTGCTCGATCAGCGCGCTGCCCAGCCCACGCCGACGTGCCGCCGGGTGAACGGCGATGCGCGCGATGCGACACCAGCGCGCCTCGGCGGCTTGGCGGTGGCCACCGTGCGTCGCCAGCGACTGCGCCAGCAAGTGCCCACGCGGGCGACGCTCGCCGCGCCAGATCGCCGCCGCCAGCTCTGGCGGAAAGCCGCCTTCGTCCTGGGCCAGGCACACCCCCACGCAACGCTCGCCGACATAGGTGGCGAGCAGGCGCACGTCGGGGCCATCGAGCAATTGACGCAGATCGGCGGGAGTAGTTCGGTAATGTGCCTGCACCAGCAGTCCGAACAGTTCACTAAGCGCACGTTCATCAGCGGCCAGTGCTGCACGGTCGAGGCTGATCAGGCGTGGCCCATGCACGTTCAGCGCCTGGGCGACCGTCGTGTCGGCGGCGGGCTCGGCATCGAGCAGCAGCAACTCGCGGGTCAGCGCCTCCAGCGGATCGCCCTCGGCCCAGCGTACCGGCTGGCTCAGGTGGTATTCGCGCCAGTCGGGCGTATCGCGTTCGAGGCGCGCGCGGAAACGCACCGCGAAGCCGCGCCCGGTGCCTTCGTAGCCATGCACGGTGGTAGCGAAGGCGATGCGCGGGAAGGCCGCCAGCCAGCGCGCCAGCAGCGGTGTGGGGATCGCCGCCGCCTCGTCGACGAACAGCGTGGGCGGCGAGCGCGCGTCGATGTCGTTGGATTGCAGCGCATCGCTTACACCATCGGGGGCGATAAAGCGCACCTCGGCGTGCGCGCCGTCGATCTCGACATTGAAGCCGTTATCTTCACGTCGACCCTGCGGCAGCAGCACGCTCAATCGCTCGAAAAAGGGCTCGACCGCCGCCGGGCGTGGCGCGGTAATCCATAGCCGGCGCTCGCCATCGAGCAGGCGCCGCGCCGCACCGATGCCCAGCGCCGCGCTCTTGCCGCGCCCACGGTCGGCGCTGAGCACCAGCGGGCGACGCCGACGCAGGCGGGTCAGTCGCGATACCGCCTCGACCTGATCGCTGGTCAGGCAGGCGCTATCACCGGGGCTCGCATCGGGACTCGAAGCATCATCGCTCGCTGCCGGCGTTATCGCTGGCAGCGCCAATCTTGGCATGGTCTGCCCCGTCGGCCAGTGCAGCGCCAGCGGCGATACACGCAGCAAGCGCGCCAGCCGTGCCAGATAGCGCGCGCTCAGATCGCCGACCTCATACGGCCAGGCGGCGAGTCGCGCGTAATCGGCATCCACGGCGGGCGTGCCTGTATGCCATGGCTTTTGCCATGATGGGGGCGTCAACAACACCAGCAGGCCACCGGCACGCAGCGTGCCGGATACCGCGCCGAAGGCATCCGGGTCAAAACCGGCATTTGGGGATACGGCATCGATCACCACCAGGTCGTGCTCGCCGCCCAGCCGGGTGCGCGCCTTGGCGGCGGGCAGTGGCGAGACGCCGAGGGCATCGAGCTCTCGTTTCAGTTCCGGCCCCAACTCTTGTTCGAGCTCCGAACCCGGTTCTTGTTTGAGCTCCGACCCCAGCTCTGGCCCCAACCACAGCGGCGACTGCCAGGCGCGGGCTCGCCACAGCGCCAGCGCGTGCGATAGAGCCTCGCCGGGCACGCCGCCGATCCACAGCAGGGCGCGCTGGTGACGCGCGCCGAGTTCGCCGAGCAAGGCGTCAAGCGCGATGAAATCGTCATCTGTCATGGCGCACAGGATGCGTCATTGGCGGTCTCGGCACCAGTCGCCGTTAGCGAACCAATCAGTCGGCCAGCAGCTTGTCGATGGTGATCGGCAGGTCGCGAATACGCTTGCCGGTGGCGTGATGAACCGCGTTGGCGATCGCCGGGGCGACCCCGGTCAAGCCGATCTCGCCGACCCCGCGCGCGCCGAACTCGTTGAAGGCGTAGTCGGGGTTGTCGAGCAGTTCGACGTCGATTTCCGGCATATCGGCGTGGCAAGTGACGATGTAGTCCGAGTAGTTGTTGTTGATCAAACGCGCATCGCGCGGGTCGTATTCGAGCTTTTCGAGCAGCCCCATGCCGATGCCCATGACGATGCTACCCTCGACCTGATTGCGCGCCGTGGCGGGATTGATCGCCCGACCGATATCGAAGCTGCTGACCACCCGTGCGACGCGGATACGCGAGATGCCCGGGTCCCAGCGCACCTCGACGAAGTGCGCGCCGAACGAGCGAAAGCTGTACTGCTTGCGCTCATCGCCGGGTGCCGTGTCGCCATCGCCATTGACGCTGCCCAGCTTGTGATCGGTCAGAATCTCGCTGAAGGAGGCGCGTTTACCCTGCTCGTCGAGCAGTGCGCCGTCCTCGAGCGTGAGCGTCTCGGGATCGGCACCGGCGAAGGCGCCATTCTCGGCGGTGGCGACCTCCTTGAGTTCATCGATAGCGGCGCGCACCGCCTTGGCCACCGCCGGCAGCGTGGTTGCCGTGGCCATCGAACCACCGGACAGCGGCCCGGCGGGCAGGCTGGATTCGCCCAGGCGCACCTCGATGTGCTCGATCGCCACGCCGGTCAGTTCGGCCACGGTCTGAGCGATCACGGTATAGGTGCCGGTGCCGATATCCTGAGTGCCACAGGCGGCCATGATGCTTCCATCGGCCCGCAACTCGACCCGCGCCGCGCAGGGCTGACGCCCGGCGAACCACGAACTGGTGGCCATGCCCCAGCCGAGAATCTCGTCGCCCTCCGTCATCGAGCCGACGACGGGATCGCGACGGGCCCAGCCGAAGCGCCGCGCCGCGCTGTCGTAGCAGGCATCGAGATGCTTGCTCGACCACGGCAGACCCTTGGCGGGATCGTCACGGCTGTCATGGCGTCGGCGCAGTTCCAGCGGGTCCATGTTCAGGGCGATGGCCAGTTCGTCCATCGCGCACTCCAACGCGAAGATGCCCGACGTTTCACCCGGGCCACGCATCGGGCACGGAGTGCCGTGATTGACTTCGAGCAGGTGCTGGCTGATCGCAACGTTGTCGCAGGCGTACAGGCTCGGCGACACCGAACCGATGGCATCGACGAACGTATGTACCAGGGAGGTTTCGGTGGCGCTGTCGTGGTGGATTGAGAGCAGCTTGCCCTGCTCGTCGGCGGCCAGGCGCAGGCGCTGTCGCGAGGCCGGACGATTGCCGCCGCAGGTCATGTCCTGCTGGCGCGGCAACACGGTCTTCACCGGGCGACCCAGCTCGCGCGCCGCCGCCACGGTAGCCACGGCATGCGGCCACATGAACAGCTTGTTGCCGAAGCCCGAGCCGATATAGTGCGAGATGACCTCGACATCCTCCTCGGCGAGACCGAAGACGCGCGCCATGGCCTTTTGCTGATAGATCACGCCCTGGGTCGATTCGTGCACGATCAAGCGGTTATCGCGCCACTCAGCCAGGGTGGCGTGGGGCTCCATTTGCATATGGCTTTCGGCGGCGATGCTGTAGGTCTGGTCGAGCTTGACCGGCGCCTGCTCGAAGGCGCCATCGGCGTCGCCGCGAACCTGACGCTTGGCTTCGAGCGGCTGGCCATCGGCTTCGCTATCCAGCAGGCTACCGATCGCTCCCGCGTCCTGACGATACTCGGCGCGAACCGCCTGCGCGGCGGCGCGCGCCTGCTCGAAGCTCTCCGCCACCACCAGCGCGACGTATTGGCCCGCGTAGTGGATGCGCGAGTCCTCGAAGGGCAGGCGCACTTCGCTGACTTGGTCCTGATGCGCCATGCTATTGGGCGAGCGGGATAGCTCTGGAAAATTGCCGTCGTAGAAGATCTCTACCACGCCGGGCATGGCCAGCGCTTCTTCGAGATGCAGCGCGACCAGATTGCCGTGGGCGATGCTCGCCGGCACCGGGTAGCCGTAAAGCATCGCCTCGGCTTGCCAGTCGACGGTGTAGTCGGCCTTGCCGGTCAGCTTGTATTCGCCATCCACTCGCGGGGTTCGATGGCCGATCACCCGAGTCTGAGTTTCCATCCTTGGCCCCCTTAGCGGTTTACGGATGCTGCAACGGCCCGGCTCAGTGCCCGCGCGATGGCCTGGCGCGCCAGCGGAATCTTGAAGGCATTGTGCTCGCGTGGGATCGCGCCGCGCATCGCCACCTCGGCGGCACGCTCGAAGGTCGCCGTCTCGGCGGGCTGGTCGCGTAGCGCCTTTTCGGCCTCGACGGCCCGCCAGGGCTTGGTGCCAACGCCACCCAGCGCCAGGCGCGCCTCATCAATCGTGCCGTCCTTGACGGCGACCACCGCGCCGGCCGAGGCCAGGGCGAATTCGTAGGAAGCGCGCTCGCGCAGCTTGAGATAGTGCGAGCCGGCACCTTCGACCGGGGTATCGAGCGTGACATGGGTGATCAACTCACCCTCCTCGAGTTCGTGTTCGAGATCCGGCCGATCCGCCGGCAGTCGATGGAAATCGCCAAACGCCATCTCGCGCGTCCCGTTCGGGCCTTCGAGGGTCAATGTCGCGCCGAGTGCGGCCATCGCCACGCACATGTCCGAGGGGTGGGTGGCGATGCAATGCTCGCTGACGCCGAGCACCGCATGCATGCGATTGATGCCATGCAGGGCATCGCAGCCACTGCCGCGCTGGCGCTTGTTGCAGGCCGCCGCCACGTCGCGAAAATACGGGCAACGGGTGCGCTGCATGACGTTGCCGGCGGTGGTCGCCATGTTGCGTAGCTGGGTGGACGCCCCGGAAAGCAGTGCCTGGGACAACAGCGGGTAGTGCTCGGTGACCAGCGGATGGTGGGCCAGATCGGTATTGGTGACCGTCGCGCCGATGCGCAGCCGACCGTCGTCGAGACGTTCGACATCGTCTAGCGGCAGACGGCTGACATCGACCAGTCGCGCCGGGCGCATCACGTCGAGCTTGACCAGATCGATCAAGGTGGTGCCACCGGCGATAAACGCGGCACCGGCATCGCTCGCATGGGCCTGCACGGCCTGATCGATTCGCGCGGTGGGTTGAAAGGCGAACTCTCTCATGGCGACTCGCCCTCCGTGCGTTGCGGGGAGACGTGTCGGCGGGCGTCCTGAATCGCGCTGAGAATGTTCTTGTAGGCCCCACAGCGGCAGAGATTTCCGCTCATCGCTTCGCGCACCGCGGCGTCGTCATCGGCGATGCGCGAGTCCTCCAGCAGTGCCGCCGCCGACATCATCTGCCCCGGCGTGCAGAAGCCGCATTGATAGGCATCGTGCTCGAGAAACGCCTGTTGCACCGGATGCAGGCCGACATCGCTGGCCAGGCCTTCGACGGTGGTGATGTGCCGACCTTCGCACATCACCGCCAGGCGCAGGCAGGAATTCACCGCCTGGCCGTCGATGTGCACCGTGCAGGCCCCGCACTGGCCGTGATCGCAACCCTTCTTGGTCCCGGTCAGACCCAGCCGGTCGCGCAGTGCGTCGAGCAATACCACGTTGGGTGGCAATGTTAGCTGGCAGGGCTCGCCATTGACGGTCAGGTTCACCGTCGTCTCGCCGGATCCCTGCGAGCGCGTTTCGGAATGTTCCATCATGCCGATCCTCCTCATCGATAACCACGATAGGACGCAGGCCGTCAGGCAGGTTGTCTTCACAAGCTAGGAGAGGATCGGCGACACGACAAACCGGAAACTATCTATGGAATCGCTGAATAAATTGCCGAACCGAATGCAGGGCAAGGCGCACGGAACACAGGAGGCGAGACATAACGGGTAGTTAGGCGAGCCTTCGAGTACCGCGCAACGAAGCGATTCATCGGTGCAGGCATTTATACAGTGGTTCCCTATGCGTCGAGGCGCCGGAGCAACAACACCAGCGGCACGCAGGCCAGATAGATCAACCCCAGCCATAGGAAGATATCGTTGTAGGCCAGTGCTTCGGCCTGCTGAGTAACACGCTGCGCGAGCATGCCGATGGCGGCCCGGTAAGGCTCGGCGACGTGGCCTTCGAACAGCGCCTGATACTGGGCAAGCTCGGCCACGACCACTTGGCGCCCACTATCGACCGCGACGATCAGCTGATTCCAGTGAAAGTCCTCGCGCATGTCGAGCACGGTATCGAGCAACGCCAACCCCACCGCGCCACCCAGGTTGCGCATCACATTGTAGAGCCCGCTGGCATTGCTCACTTCGGCGGCGGGCAGCGTGCCGAGCGCGATGCGCGAGGCGGGTATCAGGCACATGATCAACCCCAGGCCGCGCACCACCTGCGGCCAGAAAAACTGCCAGAAACCGGACTCGACGGTGAGGTTGGCGTTCATCACCGTGCCGGTACCGACCAGCAGCAGGCCGAAGAACAACAACACACGCAGGTCGAGCTGGTTGGACAACTTGCCGATCAGTGGCGCGGCGAAGAACATCGCGACGCCGGTCACCGACATGATCTCGCCGATCTGCAGGCTCGAATAGCCGCGCACCTGACCCAGGAACAACGGCATCAGATAGACCAGCCCATACAGCGCGATGCCGATCACGAAGCCGAGCCCGGTGCCCAGCGCGAAGTTGCGGTTGGCGAAGGCATGCAGGTCGACGATCGGATAGGCAGTGGTCAGCGTGCGGCGAAAGAACCACACGGCCGAGGCCGCGCAGACCAGCGTCAAGGCGAGAATTTCGTGGCTGGCGAACCAATCCTCGCCGGGGCCCTCCTCGAGCACGAACTCCAGCGTGCCGAGAAACACCGCCAACAGCAGCAGACCGATGATATCCAGCCGGCGCGCCGCGTCGCGGTCGCCCTTGTCGATATCGAGAAACTTCCAGGCCGCCCAGGTCACCACGATGCCAGGGATCACGTTGGCCAGAAACAGCCAATGCCAACTGGCGAGTTGGGTGATGTAACCGCCGACCGTGGGCCCGATCGAAGGCGCCATGGTCACGACCATGCCGATCACCGCCTGCACGCTGCCCATCGCGCGACGCGGGAAGATCGAGAAGCTCACCGCGAAGGTGATCGGAATCATCGCCCCGCCCATGAACCCCTGGATGGCGCGCAGCACGATCAATTGCTCGATCGAGGTCGCCAGCGCGCAACCCAGGCTGGCCAAAGTGAAACCGGCACTGGAGATCACGAAGGCAATGCGTGTCGAGAGAATGCGGCAGAGCATGCCCGACAACGGGATCATCACGACTTCGGCAATCAGGTAGGAGGTCTGAACCCACGAGATCTCGTCGCTGCTGGCCGAGACGCCGGCCTGAATCTCGATCAGTGAACTGGCGACGATCTGGATATCGAGCACCGCCATGAACATGCCGAACACCGCGGCGATAAAACCCAGCCGCTGCGGCCAGGGCGGCATGTCGCTGACGCCATGGGCCGAAGACGACGCGACAGCCTCGTTCACGAGGCCGCTTCCTCGCCATGCTGCCCAGCGGCCACTCGACGGTAGGTCGCCGCGCTGTCGGTTTCGCGAGTGTCGATCTCGGGCACCACGGAGAGCCCCGCGCGTAGCCGGTCGAGCGCCTCGTCGGGGCCGGTGACGCGGATCTTCACCGGCACGCGCTGGACGATCTTGTTGAAGTTGCCGGTGGCGTTGTCGCGTGGCAGCAGGCTGAACTGGGTGCCGGTGGCCGGCGCGAGGCTATCGACCACGCCCTCGAAGGTGACATCGGGGTAGGCATCGACGTACAGCGTGACCGGTTGGCCGACGCGCATGCGCGCGGTCTGGGTTTCCTTGTAGTTAGCGATCACATACGCCGACTCCACCGGTACCAGTTGCATCAGCGTCAGCGCGGGTTGCGCCAGATCGCCGGCCGCCACGGTGATGTTGCCGACCACGCCGTCACGCGGCGCACGCAGCCGCGTCTTGTCGAGCTGATGGCGGGCATAGGCCAGATCGGCACCGGCCGCATCGAGGTTCGCCTCGGCGCTCTCGACGCCGGCCTGGTTGACGGCCAGCCGACGTTTCGCCGACACCACCGCGGCGCGGCGTGCGGCCAGCGTCGATTCGGCGATCGCCAGCGCCGCCTGATCGTCCTCGCGGCGCTGGCGCGACACGAATTGGCGCGATGCCAGCGACTGCGAACGCGCCAGATGCTGACGCGCGCGTTCGACCTCGGCATTGGCCGCGTCCACCTGGGCCTTGGCCTCGTCGATAGCTGCCTCGTTCAAGGCCAGTTGACGCTTGGCACGCACCAGCTCCGCCGCCGCCACCGCCTGCTGCGCCTCGGCCTGGGCGACGCGAGCGCGATAGTCGCTGTCATCCAGACGCACCAGCACCTGGCCACGGCTGACCAACTGATTGTCGTCGACCGCGACATCGACCACCCGCGCCGAAACTTGGGCACGCAGCGCCACGCTGTCGGTATGCACGTAGGCGTTGTCGGTCTCCTCGATGAAGCGCCCGACGCTCCACCAGCCGATACCCCACCAGACCAGTGCCACGAGCGCCACCACGACGGCCAGTGCCACTGCTATCTTGCCACCTTGCTTCATGTTCGCCCCCGGCGATCAACCTCGCAGCCCGAGCGGGCCGCAGGTGCGGTCACTCTCGCTTGAAACCCATAGTGTAATGAAGGTTACACTACATATCCATCTCGACTAGACTGATACTCGCACGTTGATTGTTGTCCAGGAGTCAGGATGCCGAAGACCGAGCAGAAAGCTGTGCCTCCCCTGTCCACCCCGCGTGGCGTGGCGCGTCGCGAGCGCCTTTTGGAAGCCGCCCACGACGTCTTTCTCGAGCAGGGTTATGCCGGCGCCAGCGTCAACGAGATCGTCGCCCGCGCCGGAGGCTCGCTGGCCACGCTCTACAAGCAGTTCGGCAACAAGGAGGGGCTGTTCATGGCGGCCCTGGAACGTCATGCGGCGACCGCCTGGGCGGCGCTCGAGGAAGGCCGCCGAGAACACCGGGCGCCGGAACAGGTACTGTTCGAGCTGGGACGGCGCATGCTCGACCTGGTCCTCGACCCGGCCGGAATACGCTTGGTGAGGGGCCTGGCGTTCGAGGCAGAGCGCACCCCGACACTCGGCGAACTGTTTCTCGCCCACGGCCCGGATCGCACGCGCCACGAGCTCGCCGACTACCTGCGCGATCAGGTCGCCTGTGGCCGCCTGACGCTCGACGATCCCCGCGAGGCATCGGGCCTGTTCATGGGCATGTTGCTCGGCGAATGGCACATCGATGCCTTGCTCGGGCGTGAGGTTGCGATCACTGCCGAACAGCGCGATGCCCGCGCCCGGCACTGCGTTGACATCTTCCTACGCGGCACCGAGGCAAAACGCTGACCGGCATCTTGGCCGCGCTCAGGAAGAATACGTCAGCGTCAGCACCTGGCCATTCAATGCGCGCCCCGCGCCACCCGCGAGAAAACGCGCGCAATCGGCCACCGAGGCACTCGATGCGCCTTGCGGGCAGAGCAGATTGACACGAATACCCGACCCGGCCGTATCGGCAAGGCGCCGCACCAGCGCCGCCAGTGCCTCGCGCACCATGCTCGCCGCGTGGCTATCGCCATCGGGCGCTACCGCCACCAAGCGTCCACCGCCACGGCCATGCATCCAGGCGCGAGCGACCTGCAGCAGACTCGATGGACCGGCGACCTGCTCCGCCAGACGCGATTCCAGGGCCACGCTGCGCGGCAGTGCCTGTGGCGCGCAGACCAGCACGTCGAGCCGCCCCAGCCGACTCAGCAGCGTATCCAGCGCGCCCTCGCCGGCCACCACGCCGAAGCGGTCGTCGCGCTCGCCGCCGAGCCCATCGAGCACGTGCTCCAGGCTAGCGGCATCCGGCGTCAATAGCGCCACGCTGGCGCCTTCTTCGAGAAAGGCCCGTGACAGCGACTCGAGCAATTCGCCGCCACCGGCGATCAGCACGCGTTTGCGCATCCGGCGTTCCTTAGATCAGCCCGGGCAGCCACAGCACCAGGGACGGGAAGACGATGCAAAGAATCAGCCCCGTCAGTTGCAGCAACACGAACGGGATGATCGAGCGATAGATGGTGCCGATGCCGATCTGCCCCTGGGTAATGCCCTTGAGATAGAACAGCGCATAACCGAATGGCGGCGTGAGGAAGCTGGTCTGCAGGTTGATCGCCACCAGAATGGCGAACCAGATCATCAGTCCCTGGCCCGACATGCCGTAACCGAAATCGAGCAACTCGACCACCGGGACCAACAGCGGTAGCACCACGAAGCTGATCTCGATCCACTCCAGAAAGAAGCCCAGCACGAAGATGATACCCATCACCAAAAGCAGCAGCCCGTAGGGGCCCAGCCCGGTACCGGTGATCATCTCCTCGATCATCGAGTCGCCACCCAGGCGCTTGAACACCACCGAGAAGCAGGTCGCGCCGATCACCACGAACAGGATCATCGCCGAGGTACGCGAGGTGTCACGCACGGCATCGCGTAAGGTCGCGAAATCCAGGCTGCGCATCAACGCGGCCAGCAGCAGGCTGCCCAGCGCACCGATGGCCGCTGCCTCGGTGGGCGTGGCGATACCCGCCATGATCGAACCCAGCACGGCAACGATCAGCACCACCGGGCCGAGCAGATCGCGCGCCAGCGCCAACGGTAGCGGCGTGGTGTCGGCATCGATGGCGTCGGGATCGGCCAGCGGCGCCCAATCCGGCTTGAGCCGCGCGGTGACCAGCAGGTAAACGATGTACAACACGCCCAGCAATAGCCCCGGTATCAGCGCGGCCTTGAACAGATCGCCCACCGAAACCTGCAGGATCGAGCCCATCAGCACCAGCATGATCGATGGCGGAATGAGAATGCCCAGGGTGCCCGAGGCGGCGATCACCCCACAGGCCATCTCGGGATGGTAGCCCTGCTTGAGCATCACCGGCAGCGCCAACAGGCCGAGCATCACCACCGAGGCGCCGATGATCCCGGTACTCGCGGCCATGATCACGCCAAGCACCGCTACCGACACCGCAAGCCCGCCATGGGTGCGCCCGAACAGCCGCTGCAGAGTCAGCAACAGGCTCTTGGCGATCCCCGAGCGCTCCAGCATCAGGCCCATGAACACGAACAGCGGAATCGCGATCATCAGCCAGTTTTCGATCACCCCACCAAAGATGCGCGAACCGACCGTGCCCAGAAACGGGATCGGGATGCCACCGATGAAGGCGAAGGCGATGCCCAGCCCACCCAACAGGAAGGCCACCGGATAGCCGCTGAAGATACCCGCCAGCAGGGTGACGATCATCAGCAGGGCCAACGCATATTCAGCCACGAATTCAGCCATGCATCGGCTCCTTGTCGGTGTGGGGGGAAGGCAGCCGCGCCGGATCGAAGAGTCCCGCAAGCTTCTCGAGAACCTGCCCGAATGCGCCCAGCGCCAGGAAAACCAGGCCGATGGGCAGCATCGCCTTGATCAGGTAGCGATCGGTCAAGCCGCCATAGTTGGATTGTTCGCCCGACAGATAGGACATCCTGACGAAGTGCTCGGACAGCCAGGCGATCAGCAGGCAGAACGGAATCAACATCAGCAGATGGCCGAGAATATCGACGATCGCTCGACCGCGCGGCGACAGCCTGTGATAGACCAGGTCGACACGCACATGGCTATCGTGATGCAGCGCGTAAGTGCCGCCGAACAGCGTCAGGATGCCGAACAGGTGCCACTGCAATTCGGTCACGCTATTGATGGTCAAGCCATCGCCGAACAACAGCACCTCGCCTTCCCAGCGAGCGATCGTATTGATGCCCAGGAAATTGAGCGCAACCGTGGTGAGTACGGCCAGCATCACCAGCAAGACCAGCCAACTGGTGATGCGACCGACGACCAGCCCCAGCCCGACCAACGGTCGGGCCAGGCCGGCACTCACCGCCGCGCCACGCTCGCGCCAGGGCGCAAGAGGGGCGTGAGGCATCAGCTCTCTCCTTGGGCCGCGTCAACCGGAATGGGCGCGGGTAGTTCCTGCAGCTCGTACCACGCCTCGATCAGCCCGACGTGCTCCATCAATGACTCGTAGGCTTCCTTGAAGGCCGGGTTGTTGGCCATTTCTTCCTTGCGCACCTCGACCCAGGCGTTCTGCAGCGCCTCAATCACCGGATCCGGGAAGCGCCTGACCTCGACACCGCTCTCTTCGAGCTCGCGAATGGTGCGCACCTGCTGCGGCGGCGCCACGGCCATCGACCACTGCAGGGTAGCGCGGCAGGCAGTTTCGAACTGCGCCTTGCGCTCCTCGCTGTACTCGTCCCAGACGGCCTGGTTGACGATCAGCGAGAACCAGCTCGCGCTCTGATGCCAGCCGGGGAAATAGTAATACTTGGCGATATCGTCGAAGCCCATCGCCTTATCGACCTGCGGAATCGAGAACTCGGTAGCGTCGATGCGCCCGCGCTCGAGCGACAGATAGATCTCGCCGCCAGGGATCAACTGCGTCGAGGCGCCGAGCTTGTTGAGCACGCGCGCGCCCAGGCCGGAAATACGCATCGACAGGCCCTCGAAATCCTCGGGGGTGTTGATCTCCTTGTTGTACCAACCGCCGGTTTCCTGCGGCGAGATGAAGCACGGCAACACCTTCACGCCGTAAGGGTCATAGGCTTGCTGTAGCAGCTCGGTGCCCTCGCCGGCCCACATCCATGACATGAAGGCTTCGGGCGACGGGCCGAATGGCAAGGCCCCATACAGATTGGTGATCGGCACCGTGCCGGCCCAGTAACCGATCCAGTCCCAGCCGGCCTGAATGGCACCCGAGGAAACCGAGTTGAACACCTCGAAGGGGGGTACCAGATCGCCCGGCTCATGAATTTCCAGCGACACCTCGCCACCAGTGGCTTTCTGCAACTCCTCGGATAACCGCACGGCGCCGGCGCCGAGGAAGTTCTGGGTCGAGAAGACACTGGCAGTATTGAGCTTCTCGGGCCCGGCGGCCAGCGCCGGCGCAACCATCATCGTGGTCGCGGCCGCGCCGATCGCGACGGCTATCAGGGAACGAGCGAAAACATGTGGCATGACTGACTCCTTGCAGTTGTTGTTGTAAGCCATGAAAGGCTACCAACCCACTAACGCAAGGAGACTGCCAGTTGAACAAATTCTCTTGTTAAACAAAATGTTGCGTATGGAAGGAGATATGATTCGGCACTCCGCAACGGTAGCGTCAAGCGATTGGAGAGGCAGGCACCGAATTACGTCCGGAAATTCGGACGCTTATGTCATCGGCATGCGCGGTGAGTATCGCTCGACGCGTCCGACATTCCGGTCGACGTCCGAAATACCGGAAGCGGCCTCACTTGGTCTTGTCGAGACCATGACGCGCCAGCTTCTCGTAGAACGACGACTTGGCGATACCCAGCCGCCGCGCCGCCTGGGTACGATTGCCGCCACTTACCGCCAGTGCACTCTGCAATGCCTCGCGCTCGACGCGTGCCAACGTCGCCTTGAGCGAGGCTCCCAGCACCGGGGCCGAAGCGTCCCGTTGCCGCAAGGTCTCGGGCAGATCGTCGGCGTCGAGGCGCGCGCCACCCAGGTAGAAAGCCGCTTCCAGGGCGTTCTCGAGCTCTCGCACGTTGCCCGGCCAGCCATGCCGGCACAGGCAGGCCAGCGCCTCGTCACTGAGCGTCGGGCAACGCCGGTCGCGGCGTTCGGCCAGACGTGCCAACAGGTGCCGCGCCAGCACGGGAATATCCTCGCGACGCTCGCGCAGCGGGGGAATTGTCAACGGCACGACGTTGATGCGATAGAACAGGTCCTCGCGAAACTCGCCGCGCTCGACCAGGCTCTCCAACGGCCGATGCGTGGCGGTGATCACGCGCACGTCCACCGGCAATAGACGCGTGGCGCCGACTGCCTCGACCTCGCGATCCTGCAACACGCGCAGCAATTTGACTTGCATCGCCAGCGGCATGTCGCCGATCTCATCGAGAAACAAGGTGCCACCATGGGCAAGCTGGAACTTGCCCGGCTTGCCGCCCTTGCGCGCGCCGGTGAAGGCACCCTCCTCGTAGCCGAACAGCTCGGCTTCGAGCAACTGTTCGGGAATCGCCGCGCAGTTGAGCTTGATGAACGGCCCCTTGGCACGCTCAGAAAGACGATGCAGCGCATGCGCATACAACTCCTTGCCGGTGCCCGATTCGCCACGAATCAGCACCGAGGCATCGCCGGGGGCGACCTTGCGTACCTTGGAGTTGAGTGCGCGAATCGCCTCGCTCTCGCCAATCACGTCGGTCAGTTGCCAACGTGCGCCGGCGCGCGAGTCGAGTGCCTGGCGGTAGTAATCGACTTCCGCCTCCAACGCCTGAACCTGGACGTCCATCTGCCGCCATTCCCAGGTGTCGTGATAGATCACCGTGCCTATCGCGCCGACCACCTGGCCATCGACACGAATCGGGTAACGATCGGCAATCATGTGATGCCCGCGCACCATTTGCAGTTGTGCAATCTCGGCCTTGCCCGACATCACCACCTCGGGCATGCGCGTATTCTCGATCACCTCGGTCACCGGGCGGCCGATCGCCGTCAGTGGATCGACCTCGAGAAAATCGGCGTAAGGCGCGTTGATATAGGCAATTCGCCCCTTGCCATCGACCACCACCAGCCACTCAGCCATGGTATCGAGGCCACGCAGCAACAGCGGCGAGCCCAACTGCGTCATTGCCGCGTCAAGAAGAACTTCGCTGCCCATGCTTGGAATCCGTGTCGTGATCGTCGCCCCAGCATTGCCAGAGACGCCGGCCACGACAAGGCGACCTTGGATGTAGCCCACTCCGGAAGGCGGCTACTCGGCGCTCCGTGCCTCGCTGCGACGCAGCTCGGCGACATCGTCGACGCTGACGTCACCCGGCTGGCCACCCCAGGTGGTACGCAGGTAATTGACGAGTTCCGCCATCTGCGAATCATCCAGTTGCTGCGCGTAGCCGGGCATGGCCTGCATGCGCGCATGACCTGGAAAATCCTGGAGCGGGATGCCATCGAGCAGCACGGCAATCAGGTTGTGTGGGTCTTCCAGGCGCAGGGTCGAGTTGCTGGTCAATGGCACGATGGTATGGGGAATGCCCTCGCCGTTGGACCGATGACAGCCGGAACACAGATTCATATAGGTCAGTCGGGCCGGCGCTGGATCACCCTCAGCCTGCTTCGGATCAGCGCTGGCGATGGTCTCTGACGGCGTCTTTGGCGTCTCGACGCCGGTCAACAGGTAGGAGATCAACGCATCGAGGTCGGCGTCGGTCAGATAACGCGTGCCGTGAATCACGGCGGGAAACATCTCACCGTTGGCGGCACCCAGGCGCGACAGGCCGAGGCTGAGGTAAGACGCCAGCTTGTCGGGCGTCCAGCCGCGCTCCGCCAGCGCTTGCGGTGTGATGTCGGGTGGCCAGATGCGACCGAGGTTGCTGCCGCCGAGGTATTTATCCTCCTGTGTCTGCCCCATGAAGCCACGCGGCGTATGGCACTCGCCGCAGTGCCCCAACGCGGTGGCCAGGTAGCGTCCGCGATTCCAGGTTTCGGAGCGTTCGGGATTGGGCTCGAACGATCCCGACTCGAGGAACAGCAGGTTCCAGAACACCAGCCCCCAGCGCTGATTGAAGGGAAAGTTCAGCTCCGAGTCGGGGGCCTCATGCTCGACCGGCTCCAGGCTCATCAGGTAGTGATAAATGGCGTTGGTATCTTCGCGCGTCAGCAGGCGGTAAGTCGTGTAGGGCATCGCCGGGTAGAGCTGATGGCCATCGCGGGCCTCGCCGGCATGCAGGGCACGGTAGAAATCTTCCTCGCTGTAAAGACCGATGCCGGTCTCGTCATCCGGCGTGATATTGGTGCCGTAGATCGTGCCGAACGGTGTCTTCAGGGGCCGACCGCCGGCATAGGCGGCGCCGCCCTCCGCGGTATGGCAAACGTAACAGTCGGCGGCGCGCGTCAGATAGCGACCGCGCTCGATCACCGAATCATCGGCCGCCTGCCCGGCGAGCGGTATGAATGCCAGACCGACGAGCCCCATCGCGGCGGCGATACGCATCATGCCTCCTTGACCAGGCCGGGCGTCGACAGGATCGTGTCGCGTACCGCTGCTAAGTAACGCACGTAGCCGGTGCAGCGGCAGATGTGGTCGTTGAGCGCATCACTGATGGTGTCTTCCAGCTGATCGCGCGCCACCGGTTCGCGCTGCAGGCGCTCGATGAGTACCGTGGCGGCGTTGACGAAGCCCGGCGCACAGTAGCTGCATTGGAACGAGTAGTGCTCCAGGAAACTCTGCTGGATCGGCGCCAGCGCCAGCACTTCGCCGTCTTCGTCGCGTTGCGCGTGGCCCTCCACGGTGCGGATGCGCCGCCCGTTGAAGTAGTGCGCACCGGTTATGCAGGTACGCATTTCGTGGCTGCTGCCGTCATCCTGGTCGACGATCACGGTGCAGGCGCGACACATGCCTTGCCCGCAACCGAAACGGGTGCCGGTAAGGTTGGCATATTCATGCAGGTAATCGAGCATCATCAGCTCGACCGGGACCTCGATGGGCCCATGCTGTTGGCCATTGATGGTCAGCGCGAGGGGGCGCGTCGCGATGCTCATAGCACCTCCAGGATCTTGTCCGGCGTGATCGGCAGCCGGGTGAAGCGGTGGCCGATGGCATGGGCGACGCCGTTGGCGATCGCCGGTATCACCGGGATCATGACCACCTCGGCCATGCCCTTGTGCGGGTCGCTGTCGGACAGCGGCGGCAGTATCTCGCTGGTTTGCCGCCATACCGCGACGTCTTTCGCGCGCGGTATCCGGTAGCGATTGATGTTCCAGGTACCATTGCCGGGCCCGTCCTCGTAGAGCGGCATGTCCTCGAACAGGGCGTGACCGATGCCCATGGCGACGCCGCCCTGGAGCTGGCCGGACACCAGTTCCGGCACGATCGGGTTGCCACACTCGAGGATCGTATGATGATCGAGCACCTCGACTTCGCCGCTGCCCGTATCGACCGCAAGCGCCACCAGCGTGCCGCAGGCGCTGTAGTACGTCACGCCGGCGTTGTTACGTTGAGTCGGCGGATAATGCACGTTGGCGCGATCGAGCAGATGATAGCCACGCGGGCTGGTCATCGACCGGCGTTTCTGCGAATCCGCGCCCGCCCCGTACTTCAGCGCGAGGCCATCCAGCGGCAGGTTTTCGCGCTGGCCGTCGATTTCGTACTCGGCGGTCGCCCAGGCCCAGCGGTTGAAGGCGTGCGCCATGGCGGCGGTCACTCCGCCCATCTCGTGCGCCCGACGGGCCAGAAACTCGAGCGAAAGCGGCTCCATGCCACTTGCCGTGAGCTTGCCATCGACCCAGCGCGCCTCTTGCTCACGAACCACGTACGGCGCGGCCTGACCGCCGCCGATACCGCGGCTCCAGTATTCCAGCGCCGCCGGCCACAGGCCGTGACGGAAAATAATGCGCGCCGCTTCGATGGTCGGGAACGAGAAGTAATAGGCCGAATTGCTGGCGCTGGAAGCCTGCATCAGCAGTGGCGTCCAGCGCGGGTTGCGGGCCAGGCGATCCTGCTCGTCCTGCGCCATGATGTACGGATTGCCGGAGCTTTCCATTTGCATGTCCGACCATTCGGTCTCGGCGGTACCGATCTCGTCCGCGGCGCGCCCCAGCCATGCAGCGCAGACCGCCGCCTGACCGGTGGCATAGCCGGTGCCCATCTCGGCGCCGATATTGCGCAGGCGAATCCGCCCTTCCGGGGTCAGCTCCACCTCCGAGAACACGCCCTCGGCGCCATGGCCGAAGTCCTTCTGCACGCAGCCGAAGCCAACGCCATAACGCTTGCCGGGATGCGCGGCCTCGTAGGCCTGCTTGCGCTGCTCGCGCTCGGTCCATAGCGGATGTCGGCGCGCCCTGTGCAGAACTTCGCCGGCGCGCGACGCGCCGGCCGGAATCGCGCCCTGGGTATTTTTCATCCCGGCTTTCAACAGGTTGCGCAACCGCAGTTCGATCGGGTCGATACCGAGTTCGGCGGCGAGCTCGTCGATCATCATTTCGGTGGCGGACATGGTCTGCAAGGTGCCGTAGCCGCGATAGGAGCCGGCCTCCGGCATGCGCGAGTAATTCGCCTGCGCAGTCAGGTCGCTGCTCGGGAAGTAGTAGATGCCCTGCGCGGCGGTGGCGCCGACGAAGGCCACCGAGTTGGAATAGTTGGCGCGCCCGCCGCCGTTGGCGTCCAATACCAGCTTGAATATCTGGAACTTGCCGCTGTCGCGCTCGACCGCGATGCGATGGCGCATGCTGAACGGATGGCGCTTCATGGTCGCCTGGAATTGCTCGTAGCGGTCATTGGCCAGGCGCACCGGGTGGCCATCGGCGTAAAGCGCGGCCACCAGGCCGTAGTAGGGGAAGACGCTGGCATCCTTGGACCCATAGCCGACGGTGTACGCCGGATGCAGGAAGAATCGCTTGGACGCGAACCGGGACTTCGCCAACAGTTCCGGCATCCAGCTCGCCAGTTCGGCCGGGGATTGGGTGCCACAGACCACATGCATGGCCCCGCTGGACCGGTCGTACCAGCAGTTGCTGTTGTCGGCCTCCATGGCGAAGTGATCGGTATATTGTGAGTAATACTCGCGCTCGAACACGACCCAACCCTCGGGCGGGCTTGCGAGTTGCTCCTCGATACGGCCCGCGTGATACATCGCCGTTTCGGCGTCCGAGCCGCTTCTCAGGGCTTCCGGCCAGATCGGGTGACGCTTGCGATAGTCCGGCGTCAGTACCGTCTCTTGCAGCGCCGAATACACATCGGGCTGGTATGCATCGTCGTTGCCGACCCGGATATAGCGAAAGGTGCCGTAGGGATCGCGCTGTGGATAACCGGTCTCTTGGCCATAGCGGATGACGTCTTGCTTGAACTTGAGGCGGTTCTTGGCGATGGAATAGCGGGCAAAGTCATGGTAAATCAGGATCGCTACCGGGTAGCCCAGGTAGCTCGGCGTCTGCCCCGTCGCCAGCAGTAGATCGGGACCATAGAATTCCGGCACCACGATCCCATCGCGCTCCAGATCCTGTGCGGTGACCACCCGGTCGGGCAGCAGGTCCTCGGCCTCCAGCCGCGCCAGATCGAAGCCCTCGTAAGTCCGGTCACAGCGGGTGGTGCGCAAGATGAAGGCGTGCGACTGCCGATCCGGCCAGTGCGGCATGTCGCGAGCGCGGATGTCGCGCGCGAACACCTTCGCGCCGGTGACCTTGGAGACGCCATCCAGGCGGAAGCGCATGCGTGCCGCTTCGGCATCCCAGGCCGCATCGGTCGGCGCCAGGATGCCCTCCTCGAACAGGGCCGCGAAGGCCGGGCTGCCGAGGTTCGCCACGTACACCCCCACGCCGGCAACCATGCTGGTTTTCAGAAACTGCCTGCGGGACGGATCGAAGTCGGCCAACATGGTCTCCTGAAGTGGACAGTCAACGCCTTGCCGGGGTTACTTCTCATGTCAGCACAAGGTGCTTCAACTAGCAAAATCTAACGTGTCCGGTATGAGACTCCGCTGCGCGTCGAACTTCTCGATCAAGCCACCGGCTCGATATTGCGCAGCGCCTCGCTGAGTTCCTCCACCAGCACCGCCAGCGCCAGCGACAACGAGCGCTCGGCGGCGCTGCACAGTACCAGCCGGGCCTTGGCGATATTCCTGTCCTGCAACGGCTTGAATACCAGTTCGCCATGTTCCAGCTCACGGGCGATATCCAGCTTGTTGAGAAAGGCCACGCCCAGACCCGCCCGCGCCAGTGACTTGATCGTGAGAATCCGGTTGCAGCCCGCCAGCGGCGTGAGATCGATATCCGAATGCGCCAGCACCTGCTCCAGGGTCGAGCCGCGAAACATCTCGGCGCTCGGCAGGATCGCCGGATAGGGACGGCAGTCGCGAAAGCGCACCGTTTCTTTCTCGGCCAACGGATGCGAGGGAGCGACCACCGCGCCGAAGCCAAGCTCCACCGCCTGGATGAAGCGAATTCGCCGCGTCACCGGCGGGTTCATGCAGATGCCAATGTCGGCCTCGCCGCTGGCGACCTGCTCCAGGATCGTCTCGGTCAGGCCGGTCATCAGCACGAAGCTTACCTTGGGGAAACGCTCGCCGAAGCTGCCGAGCAGCGTTGGCAGTACCTGATCGGTCAACGACTCGACGGTGGCGATACGAATCTCGGCGCAGCCGGTGCCACGGATATCGCCCAGCGTCTCCAGCAAGTGGCGCTCATCGCGCTGCCATTGGCGAATCTGGTAGAGCACCATCTCGCCTGCCGGCGACAGCCGCAGCCCACGCGGCAGGCGCTCGAACAGCGGCACGCCGAGTTCGTCCTCGAGCTTGAGAATCTGCCGATTGACCGCCGATGCGGCGACATGCAAGCGCTCCGACGCCTTGCGTAGCGAGCCCTGGCGGGCGACTTCCTCGAAATAGCGCAGAGAGGTCAGCAACAGTTGCATGGGCATCATCCATAGCCAGGCTTAACGTTGCTTTTTCGGCAACGAAATGAACGAAATATTATTATGGACTAGAACGGTTTCACGGCGCTAGCTTGCCAGAAGCAGCGACAACAACAAACACAGGAAGCTAGCGATGAAAAACACCACCGACCTCCCCGATCCACACCAACGCGCGACCGAACCGGTCGACGAGAAGCTGCCGCTGCGCGCCATGCTGCTGTATGGGATTCAGCACGTGCTGGTGATGGCCGCCGCGCCGATCACCGCGGTGTTCCTGGTCGGCCGCGCGATGGGCTTCGACAGCGACGTAACCGTCGCACTGATGAGCGCGACCTTCCTGGCCTGCGGCATCGGCACCCTGCTGCAGTCGTTCGGCCCGTTCGGTATCGGCGCGCGGCTGCCCTTCGTGCAGGTGCCGGGCGGCGCACCGATCATGATCTTCCTGGCCATCGCCCAGGCCACCGACATGCAGACGGCGACCGGCGCGGTAATCCTGACCGGGGTGTTCTACTTCCTCGCCCTGCCGTTCTTCACCAAGGTATTGAGATTCTTCCCGCCGATCGTGATCGGCACCATGCTGCTGCTGGTCGCGGTCAACCTGATCCGCATCTTCGGTGGGCTGATCACCGGCCAGGCGGGTTCGCCGGAGTTCGCCGACATGACCAGCATCGCCCTGGCGCTGGGCACCATGAGCGCCATCGTGATCTTCGCCCGCGTGTTCACCGGCGTGCTACGACGCATCGCGGTAATGCTCGGGCTGATCGCCGGGGCCCTGGCGGCGACGCTGCTCGGGGTGATGAGCTTCGACAACGTGTTGCCCGGCCCGGTGATTGCCTTTCCCTCGCTGTTCCCGTTCGGCATCCCGAAGTTCGATATCTTCGCCTCGCTGCCACTGATCATCTTCAGCGTGGTGTCGATGACCGAAGCCACCGGCCAGACCATGGCCACCGCCGAGATCGTCGAGAAGAAGGGCGACGCACGAGCCCTGGTGCCGCGTAACATCCGCGCCGACGCACTGGGCTCGCTGATCGGCGGCTGCTTCGGTACCTCGCTGATCATCACCAGCGGCGAGAATATCGGTATCGTGCGCGCCACCGGCATCCGCTCGCGCTATGTGACCGTGGCGGCCGGCTGCATCCTGATTGCACTGGCGCTATTCGCCCCGCTCGGCCGGCTGGCTTCTACTTTGCCTACCGCCGTGGTCGCCGGCACTGCGGTCATCGTGTTCTCGATCATCGGCGTGATGGGTATCAACATCCTGCGCAAGGTCGACTTCAACGAGCACGGCAACATGTTCACCCTGGCCGCGGCACTGGCCATGGGCCTGATCCCCATCGTCGTGCCCGGTTTCTACAGCGCCTTCCCGCAGCATTTGCAGATCATCCTCGGCAACGGCCTGGCCATGGGCACACTGACGGCGGTGCTGGTCAACATCCTCTTCCATCATCTCGGCCATTCCCGCGCCGCCGCGCCGGCGACCAAACAGGCCGATCTTTCGAGCGAACACATCAAGGAAAGCAAGTCATGAACAAACCCACATGGGTTCGCGAAGCGGACGCAAGCGCAGCCGTCGGGCCATCGTCATTCGATGCCGAAAAACTGCTGCTGGTACCGGAGGAAGTGCTGCTGGAAAGCGGTTGTGCCAAGGGCCAGGCGGTGCTCGTCGCGGATGGGGTATTTGCCGAGGTCGACGCGCGCGACGCCTTGATCGCACGCCATCCCGAGCTGACGCCGATCGAGCTGCCGGGCAAACTGCTGATGCCCGGCTTCATCGATACCCACCATCACTTGACCCAGTCGCTGGGCAAGTCGCTGGTGTTCGGCGAGCCCTCCGAAATCTTCAAGCGCATCTGGGTGCCGCTCGAGGCCAGCCTCGACGAGGAGACGCTGCATCTCTCGGCCAAGCTCGCCGCTCTGGAAGCGCTGCGCGGTGGCTTTACCACCGCGGTGGACGCCGGCACCCGCGCCTCGGCGGAGATCGCCAGTATTGCCCATGCCGCCGAGGAAACCGGGCTGCGCTGCGTGTTGGGCTTCATCTGCAACGACCTGGGTGGTAAGGACTCACCCAGGGATGGCGCCGCGATCCGTCGCGACGCCAAGCGCCACCTGGCCCGCTGGGAGGGGCACGCGCTGGTCAAGCCGTCGTTGGCGGTATCGATTCCCGAAGTGGCCAGCGACGCCATGCTCCGCGACGTGGCGGCGATGTGCGCCGAGCGCGGCGCCATCTTCCAGACCCACGTCAACGAGCACTTGCAGGCGGTCGAGCGCTCGCTGGTGGCGCGTCGCCAGCGCCCGCTGGAGCACCTGCACAGCGTCGGCGCGCTGGGTCCGCAGACGCTGATCGCCCACGCCACCCTGGTCACGCCGAGCGAACTCAATCTGCTGCGCGACACCGGCACGGCGGTCGCCTTCAATCCGGTCGCCAGTTCGTGGAAGGGCAATGCCGTAGCGCCAGCGCTACAGATGGCGGCGCTAGGTATCCGCTTCGGTTTGGGCACCGATGGCACGCGCAGCGACGCCTTTCGCCTGCTGGATGCCGCCGAGACCAGTCAGCGCCTGACCGTCGGCCTGGCGAGCGGGGATTCCTCGTGTGGCGGCGGCTGGTTGTGGCTCGATCACGCGACCCGCGCCAGCGCCGATGCGGCTGGGCTCAAGGGGCTGACCGGTGAAATCGCCCCGGGCCTCGCCGCCGATTTTCTGCTGGTGGATATCGATGTGCCGGAGATGACGCCGTCCTGGGATCGCCCGTGGGAACTGGTGCGTTACGCCAATCGCGACCAGATCGACGCCGTGTTCACCAATGGGAAATTGCGTCTATGGCAGGGCTGGCCGGTGGATTGGGATGCCCGCGCGCTGCTGCGTGAGGTGCGTGAGGCGGCCGGCGCCGCGGTGAAACGCGCGCCCATCTACCGCGTGCATCCGGTATCGACGGATCATCGGGCCACGATCAAGGACGACAACGCAGAGATAGCACCCCTGGAAGCGCGGAACCGCTCATGAACGAGATTGCCATCTTCGCCGTGATTGCCGCCGCCACCGGTATCGCCGCCTTCGTCCAAGGCGCGATCGGCATCGGCTTCGCGCTGATCGTCGCGCCGGTGATGGGCTTTCTGCGCCCCGACCTGCTACCGATCGCCTTGTTGATTCTGATGCTGCCGCTCAACTTCTATGTCGGCCTGCGCGAGCGCGACGCCATCGACTGGAAGGGCGTCGGCTGGATCAGCCTGGGACGCCTGCCCGGCACCTTCGTCGGGCTGTGGATCCTGGTCATCATGAGTGCCGCAAGCCTGAATCAGCTGATCGGCGCCTCGGTCGTCATCGCCGTGCTCGCCGCGCTGTTCGCCCCGGTGTTTCATCCACGCGCGGGCTCCTGCATGGCCGTCGGCGCGATCACCGGCGTCACCGAGACGGCGACCGGTATCGGCGGCCCGCCGCTGGCACTGCTCTACCAGCACCGGCCCGGGCCGATACTGCGCTCGACCATCGCCTGCTGCTTCCTGATCGGCGAGATCGTCTCGCTGATCATTCTCGCCGTCGCCGGCCAGGTGCATGTCGACCAGCTACTGTGGGCCATCTACCTGCTGCCGGCGCTGGCCATCGGCAGCGTCGCCAGCCGGATCGTGCATCACCGCATCGACGCCAAGCGGCTGCGCCAGGGCGTGCTGCTGTTCGCACTGGTTTCCGGCGTGCTGTTGCTGATTCCCTATTAGATTCACCCAGCCAACTGCGCCACGCTGTCGTCGGCGCCCATGCTCCTGGCCAGATCGAGCGCCGTCATGCCGCGGCTCTCGCGGGCGTCCTTATCGGCGCCATTGGCAAGCAGGCACTCGACGACTTGCGGACGATTGAACATGGCGGCGAACATCAACGCCGTCCTGCCGTCCGGCGAGCTGCCATTGACCTCGGCGCCATGCTCGATCAATAGCCGCACCATCGGCAGATCGCCCTTATAGGCCGCCCCGGCCAGCGGGCTCTGGCCATTGTCGTTGTGCAGCTCAGGGTCGGCGCCGTGTTCGAGCAGCACCCGCGTGGTTTCGACATGGCCATGGTAGCTGGCCAGCATCAGCAGGCTATCGCCCTTGTGGTTGCGCATGTTGGGCGGCAACCCATGCGCCAGCCAGTGGCGAAAGTTCTCGCTCTCGCCCTCGCGGGCCGCATTGAATACCTGCGTGGCCAGCTCGATGGTCTGTGCGTCCGGCTCGCTGCCCGGCCCCTGCGGTGCATCACTCATCGCATCCTCCTTCAAGCGCGGTTGTCATGTTCCGAGCATACCGCCTAAGCCGCCACTTGGCGGCCTATCGGGGTAATGCACAGGGGCAATCGGTCCAGTCAGGCAAGATTCGCGACTATCGGCGAACGGTACAAACCGCCGCCGGCGTCTACGCTCGGGAGTTCAGCAACCCAACGAAAGGAACCCGCGGAATGACAAGAACGCTCAGCGTACTGGCCACCCTGACATTACTCGCCGCCGCGCCGCTACAGGCGGCGGAACCATCCGGCAGTCGCTCCCACCTGGACCAGGTCCTGAAACAGGGCGTGGTACGCGTCTGTACCACCGGCGACTACAAGCCGTTTACCTACCTCGACCCGCAGACCGAAAAATTCGAAGGCATCGATATCGACATGGCCAAGGACCTGGCCGAGGCACTCGGCGTCGAGGCTGAGTTCGTCCCGACTTCCTGGCCCACGCTGATGCAAGACTTCACTGCCGGCAAATGCGACATCGCCATGGGTGGCATCTCCGTCAACCTCGACCGTCAGCAGAAAGCCTATTTCAGCATTCCCTATTTCAAAGGCGGCAAGACGCCGATCACGCGCTGCGAGAATGTGGATAAATTCCAGACCCTGGAACAGATCGATCGACCCGGCGTGACCGCGATCGTCAATCCCGGCGGCACCAACGAGCGCTTCGCCCGCGCCAACCTCGACGAGGCGGAAATCGTCATGTACGACGACAACGTCACGATCTTCAAGCAGATCGTCGCCGGCGAGGCCGACCTGATGATGACCGACGCCATCGAGACCGTACTCCAGGCCAATCTCAACCCGGAACTCTGCGCCGTCCACCCGGAAGCGCCGTTCACCTATTCCGAGAAGGGCTATCTGCTGCCACGCGGCGACGAGGTATGGAAAGCCTGGGTGGATCAGTGGCTACACCTCACCAAGGCGACCGGCGAGTTCGACGCCATCAAGGACAAGTGGCTCGAATGATCGGTTGAAGGCTTAGCGCTCACGCCGGGTGTTTTCGACGATGCCCGGCGTGGCGATATTGTTCTGAACTCCTGTGGTTCTGAATTCAAACATTAAGCACCTGCAGCTTTCACTGCTTAAGGTTGTCTCTCGAAAAAAGTGGCACTATAGTGATACTCTCAAGCACCCCCTTGGATGAAAACCAATGAGAGTCGAGCTAGTCACCAACCTCAAGCGCCAAGCCACTAAAATCCTTGCAGAATTACATACCTCAAAAGAGGCAGTTCTGATTACTGAGCATGGCCAGCCCTCTGCCTACCTGGTCGACGTGCAAGACTATGAATTCATGCAACGCCGCCTTGAAATTCTGGAGGCTATTTCACGAGGTGAAAGAGCTATCCTGGAAGGGCGCACATATAGCCAGACAGAAGCAAAAGCGAAGCTGAGCAAATGGCTGAAGTAAGCTGGACTGAGCCTGCGCTTGCTCAGCTGGATGAAATTGCCGAATACATCGCGCTCGAGAACCTGCCTGCGGTGAGCAGACTGGTGGTAAGGGTATTCGCGGCTGTCGACCGCCTGGAGCAGTTCCCGAGATCCGGACGAAAGCCGCCAGAGCTTGCGGATTCGGTGTACAGAGAAATCGTCGTTTCGCCGTGTCGCGTCTTTTATCGTACAGAAAACGAGCAGGCGTTTATCCTGTATGTAATGCGAGAGGAGCGGAAGCTCAGAGCCTGCATGCTCAATAACGGTGTGGATAGCTAATATACGGCAACTATTCCATAACTGCTTTCGGCCGAAACTGGCCGAAAGAAGCCCGCCACCAATTAACATGAGCCCGGCCTCAACCGGGCTAATCCCCCTAACCCTCAGTGCGCTTCATCCCAGTTATCCCCGACCTCAGCCTCAACGATCAGCGGCACCCTGAGCTCAGCGGCATTCTGCATGCGCTGCTTGACCGCGCCGATAAAGTCGCCGACCTGGCTCTCCTTGACCTCGAAGACCAGTTCGTCGTGGACCTGCATGACCATCATGGCGTCGAATTCGCTCGCACCTGTCAGCGGCGTGAGCCAGGCGTCGACGTCGATCATCGCGCGCTTGATGATGTCGGCGGCGGTGCCCTGCATCGGCGCGTTGATGGCGGTGCGCTCGGCGGCCTGGCGGCGGGCGTGCTGGCGTGAGTTGATCTCGGGCAGGTAGAGGCGCCGCCCGGATACCGTCTCGACGAAGCCGTCCTCGGCGGCCTGGGAACGGGTGTCGTTCATGAAACGCGCGACCCCGGGGTAGCGGTCGAAGTAACGGTCGATATAGGTCTGCGCCTGGCTGCGCTCGATATGCAGTTGCTTGCCCAGGCCCCAGGCGCTCATGCCGTAGATCAGCCCGAAGTTGATGGCCTTGGCGCTGCGCCGCTGGTCGGGCAGCACGCTTTCCAGCGCCACGCCGAAGACTTCGGCGGCGGTGGCGCTGTGGATATCGCGATTCTCGGCGAAGGCGTCAAGCAGGCCCTTGTCTTCGGAGAGATGCGCCATGATGCGCAGCTCGATCTGCGAGTAGTCGGCGGCAACGATGCGATAGCCGGGCCGGGCAATGAACGCCTGGCGAATCTTGCGGCCTTCCTCGGTGCGAATCGGGATGTTCTGCAGGTTGGGATCGCTCGACGACAGTCGCCCGGTGGCGGTCACCGCCTGGTGGTAGCTGGTGTGAATGCGCCCGGTGGCCTTGTTGACCAGCAGCGGCAGCTTGTCGGTGTAGGTCGACTTGAGCTTGGTCAGGCCGCGATGGGCCATGATCACCTTGGGCAGCGGGTAGTCCAGCGCCAGTTCTTCGAGCACTGCTTCGGCGGTCGAGGGTGCGCCCTTGGGGGTCTTCTTGAGCACCGGGATCTTCTGCTCGTCGAAGAGGATTTCGCAGAGCTGCTTGGGCGAGCCGAGGTTGAACTCGCGCCCGGCGATTTCGAAGGCTTCCTTTTCCAGCTCGCGAATGCGCCCTTCCAGTTCCTGGCTCTGCTTGTGCAGGCGCGTTACATCGAGCGCCACACCGCCGCGCTCCATGCGCGAGAGCACCGGTATCAGCGGGCGCTCCAGGGTGTCGAGCACCTCGCTCAGGCGGCCTTCGGCCTCGACCCGGGGGCGCAGCTCACGATGCAGGCGCAGGGTCACGTCGGCATCCTCGCAGGCGTAGGGCACCGCCTGCTCCAGCGCGATCTGGTTGAAGGTGAGCTGCTTGACGCCCTTGCCGGCGATCTCCTCGAAACTGATGGTCTTCTCGCCGAGATACTTGAGCGCCAGCGAATCCATGTCGTGACGGGTCGCCGTGGAGTTGAGCACGTAGGATTCGAGCATGGTGTCGGTCAACGGCCCGACCACGCGAATGGCGTAGCGCGCCAGCACCGAGATATCGTATTTGAGATTCTGGCCGATCTTGCCCTTGGCGGGGTCCTCAAGCAGCGGCTTGAGCGCGGCGAGCACGGCGTTGCGGTCGAGCTGCTCGGGCGCGTCGAGGTAATCGTGGGCGAGCGGAATGTAGGCCGCCTCGCCCGGCTCCAGCGCCAGGCCGACGCCGACGATCTCGGCTTCCATGTAGTTGAGGCTGGTGGTTTCGAGATCAAAGCAGAACACCTCGGCGCTTTTCAGGCGCGCCAGCCACTCGTCGAATGCCGCCTGGGTGAGCAGGGTGTGGTCGTCCCGCACCGGTTTGGCCAGGGTGACGTCTTCCGGCAGCGAATCGTCATCCGCCGATGGCGTGCCGCCACTGTCCACGTCGTCGACGCCCTTGTCGCGGCCGGCGAGCAACTCGGCAAGCCAGGCCTTGAACTCCAGCTCGCGGTAGAGTTCGAGCAGTGCCTCGCGGTCGGGGTGGGCGATATCGAGATCACCGAGCCCCACCGGCAGGTTACAGTCGGTCTTGATGGTCGCGAGCTTATAGGACAGGAACGCCTGTTCGCGGTTTTCCTCGAGCTTCTTGGGTAGCGACTTGGCGCCGCGTATCGGCAGCGTGGCGACCTTGTCGAGCTCGGCATAGATGGCGTCCAGCCCGCCGACCCCTTGCAGCAGGCCCAGCGCGGTCTTGGCGCCGACGCCCGGCACGCCGGGAATGTTGTCGACCTTGTCGCCCATCAGCGCGAGGTAGTCGATGATCAACTCCGGCGGCAGACCGAACTTGGCGTTGACGCCGGCGATGTCGAGCGTCTCGTCCTTCATGGTGTTGACCAGCGTGATATGGCCGTTGACCAGTTGCGCCATGTCCTTGTCGCCGGTCGAGATCACCGCGTTACGGCCGGCCTCGGTGGCGTGACGCGCCAGCGTGCCGATCACGTCGTCGGCCTCGACGCCTTCGACGCACAACAGTGGCAGACCCAGCGCCTTCACGCAGGCATGCAGCGGCTCGACCTGGCCGCGCAGATCGTCGGGCATCGGCGGGCGGTGCGCCTTGTATTGCTCGAACAGTTCGTCGCGAAAGGTCTTGCCCTTGGCATCGAAGACCACCGCCATGGGGCTGTTCGGGTACTGCTTGATCAGGCTCTTGAGCATGTTGAGCACGCCCTTGACCGCGCCGGTGGGCTTGCCCTGGGAGGTGGTCAGCGGCGGCAGCGCGTGAAAGGCGCGATACAGATAGGAGGAACCGTCGACGAGAACGATGGGCGTGTCGGCCATGGAGAAGGTTTCCCTGATAAGGCGAATGACGCATTGGGTATCTACCCATGATACGCAAGCTGGCCCGAGCCGTCAGCGCCGCATGTGGGATGCAAAGCAACCGATTTTACGCATACACTGCATATACTGCGTCGGTTTTCGATGACGCCTTGGAGGTGCCTATGAACGTGATTCGTCTCACTCCTGCTACTCTGCTCGCCGCGCTGCTTGCGACCATCGTGCTCAGCATGTCACTAGGCGCGGCGCCAGTCGCCGCCCAGGAAGAATCGATGGCGCCGGATATCACCGTGCGCGAGGAAGAGGACCGCACCATTCGCGAATACCGCGTCAACGGCCAGCTCTACGCCATCGAAATCCAGCCGGCGGTAGGCCCATCCTATTACCTGATCGACGAGAACGGTGACGGCGACTTCCGGCGCAGCGAAAACGCCAATATCGCCATTCCCAGCTGGGTACTGATTACCTGGTAGCCTTCATGTCAGCCAGGCCCGGCGCATGTCGGGCCATTCAATGCCGCGCCCCCCTGCAATAGCACAACACTTGCCGCTACAATGGCGCGCTTGGCACTCAGGGCGAGAACAATATGGCTGTATTCACCCCGCTGAACGACTCTCAAGTTGCGGATTTTCTCGAGCGCTTCGATGTGGGCCGGCTGGTCGCTCTCGAAGACGTCGCCAGCGGCACCGAAAACTCCACCTTCTTCGTGACCACCGGGTGTCAGTCGCTGGTATTGACGCTGTTCGAACAGGGCGAGCACGACGAATTGCCGTTCTTCGTCGAGTTGCTCGATTATTTGGCCGACCATCGTCTGCCGGTGCCCGGGCCGGTACACGACTGCCACGGCATCGCCCTGCAAACGCTGGCCGACAAGCCGGCGCTGCTGTTTCCGCGGCTGCCCGGCAAACACCCCAAGGCGCCCAATCTGACGCAGTGTCGGGCACTCGGCGATACGCTCGGTCGCATGCACTTCGTCTCGCAGCGTTTCGCGGGCCACCGCCCCAATCCGCGCGACCTGCACTGGCTGCTGGCCAGCCATCATCAGGTGCTGGCCTATCTGGCGCCGGACGATCAAACCCTGATGGCCGACGAGATCGACACCTATCAGGGCGTCTTCGGCGACGCCGGTGCCCTGCCCCAGGGCGCCATCCACGGCGACCTGTTTCGCGACAACACCCTGTTCGACGGCGATACGCTGGGTGGCATCATCGATTTCTACAACGGCTGCACCGGCGACCTGCTGTTCGACCTGGCCATCGTCGTCAACGACTGGGCCAGCGACGCCGATGGCAGCCTCGATCGTGAGCGCCATGACGCGCTGATCGAAGCCTATCAGGCACGCCGGCCCTTGACCGATGTCGAACGCGAGCGCTGGCCGACCATGCTACGCATGACCGCGCTGCGTTATTGGCTATCGCGCCTGCTGGTGGTGTATGTCGACCCACCGGCGCACGAACTGACGCCTCACGACCCCGAGCGGTTCCGTACGATTCTCAAGTCGCGCATCGCGCATGGGGCATTGCCTTTGCCCAGCGCCTGACCCAACGCTGGCTGTCGCTCACGGCGCTAATGCTCTTGAAGATGACTCAAGTAGCGCTGCGCAATGCCTATCTAAACAGGCAAGAGCCGATGGATTCGCATATGCTGATTGTGCGGCAGGTCGCACCACTGCCCGCATAACAAATACAAAGGGAGGAGAACGTCATGGTTTCTTTCCATCGCAGCATATGCAGCCCTCGCCGTGGAGTGCCCAGGATCGCCGCCCTGGCGGGCAGTATCGCCATCGCCGGTTCGGCGATGTCTTCCGCACTGGCGCAAGAAGCGCCACCGACCATCACGCTTGGACAGATCGCGCCGTTCACCGGCTCGGCGGCGGAGTTCGGTCGCTTTTATGAGGATGCCGTCGCCCTGGCCGTGGAGCAGCTCAATACCGCCGCCGAGGAAGTCTTCGGCGGGCCGATCATCGCCAGGCACATCACCGAGGATACCAACACCCTTCCCGCGCCGGGCATCGAGGCGGCGCGCAAGCTGGTCGAGGTCGATGGCGTGGCGGCTATCGTCGGTGGCTGGTCGAGCGGCGTGACCACGGCGATCGCCGAGTCGGTGAGCATTCCGTCCGGCGTGCTGCAGGTGGCCAATGGCGCCACTTCGCCACTCATCTCGGTACTGCCATCGGATGAGCAGGCGGACCTCATCTTCCGTACCACCTCGCCCGATACGTTACAGGGCATCGTCGCCGCGCAGTTGGCCAACGGCGAGATCATCGACGACTATAAATTCAAGACGGCCGCGACCATTTACATCAACAACCCCTACGGCCAGGGGCTGTCCAACTCCTTCACCGAATCCTTCGAATCGCGAGGCGGCAAGGTAGTGGCGCAGGTTCCTCACCCCGAAGAGGTACAGCCGACCTATCGCTCCCAGTTGTCGACCGCCTTGGAGCAGGACCCCGATCTGCTGATGGTGGTCAGCTATCCCGGCCACACCGCGGTTATCCTCCAGGAGACGCGCGACTTCTTCGACATGGATGAATGGCAGTTCGTGGATGGCAACAAGTCCACCGCCGTACTCGAAGCGGTCGGCGCCGAGACACTCGCCGGCAAGTACGGAACGTCGCCGGGGCAGAACCCCGCGAGCCCGGGCTACGAAAACTTCTCCAAAGCCTACGACCATCAGCGAATCCCGCCGTTCACGGCATCCGCCTACGACGCAGCCATCGCCATTGGGCTGGCCACCGCCGCAGCGATCGCCAGCGGCGAGGAGCAGTTGACCGGCGAGGTGCTGCGTGATCACCTGCGCCCGGTTTCCAACCCGCCCGGCAAGGAGATTACCGGCGGCTCCCAGGAGGCGATTACCCAGGCCATGAAGATGATCAAGGAAGGCCAGGACATCAACTACGCCGGGGCATCCGGCGCGGTCGATTTCGACGAGCAGGGCGATGTAGTCACACCGATCGAGGTCTGGAAATTTACCGCCGATGGCGGGGTCGAAACGGTGGAATACCAAAGCGCCGAGGAGATTCCCGAAAAGTAGCACCAACCGGCACCAGCGCAACGAGATCGGCCGCCGGAAACGGCGGCCGATCTCGTTCAGGTTTTCGTTCGCGGCACCTTTTTAGGTAGCTCTCTAGGTAAGAACAGCGAAACCACCTTCTGCTCCTGGAGCAGTCCCTTGGGCCGGTAGAGCACGATCAATTCCAGCAGTATCGCCACCAGCATCCAGCGCAAATAGGGGCTGCGCGAGGCGAAATCGTCCGAGATCAGGCTGAGTAGCGGCGTAATGGCATCGGCGAGAAAGGCCGTGCCGCTCCACACCCCCCAGATGATGAACGCGCCGAGAATGGCGCCGCGATTGTTACCGCTGCCACCCAGCATCAGCATTACCCAGACCAGAAACGTCGCGAACAGCGGTCGGAAGTGGCTGTAGGAAATCGAGATGACATAGGGGCCGTACAGCGCCCCGGCGATGCCCATGATCACGCCGCCCACCACGAACGACTGCACGCGCAGCGAGGCTACGTTCTTGCCGTTCATGGCGGCGGAGGCCTCCTCCTCGCGCACGGCGCGCAGCGCCCGCCCCCAGGGCGAGCGCGAGATCCGCTCCAGGGCCACGTAGATGACCGCGACGAACACCGCGACGATGACCAGGTAAGGGAAGATATAGTCGCGTTGCGCCAGCGGCGTCAGCCAGGTGGCCAGCGAGTCGGGCAGCCAGGCACAGGCGGGATCTTCCACCAGGCAGGAAAGCGGTCTTGGGATGCCGCGCAGCGGCTGTGGGCCATTGGCCAGCCAGCGCTCGTTCTGGAAGGCCAGGCGAATGACCTCGGCGATGCCCAGGGTGGCGATGGCGAGATAATCCTCGCGCAGCTTGAGTACCGGAATGGCGATCAGAAAGGCCACCAGCCCGGCCACGATGGCCGCCGCCAATACACCGACGAGGAACGGCATTTCCAGGCCGAATGCCTGCTTGGCGTAGTTGGCCAACAAGCCGGTGGGCATCGACATGGTGAATAGCGCCGAGGTAAAGGCACCGATCGCGAAGAAACCGGCAATGCCGAAATTCAAATGCCCGGTCAGCCCCCATTGACTATTCAGGCCCAGGCTGAGAATGGCGTAGATGCCCGCCATGATCGAAAACGACACCAGATACGCCAGAATGCCGGTCGGCAACATGGCGACCAGCAGTACGGCCACGGCAAATCCGCAAGCGGCGGCGGCGGGTATTCGTAGCGCCCAGTGCAGGCGAATCAGCCGCAGGCCGATCAGCACCAGCGGAATGGCGACAAAAATCGCTTTGACCCATTGTTCCTGTATCAAGGTCGCTACCCTCCCGGCTTGCCGAACAGCCCTTGCGGGCGGAGTATCAGCATCACGATCATCAGGATGAAGGCGATCGCCGGACCGTAGGCCGGGTTGAGGAACGCCGCCGACATCTGCGTGACGATACCGATGATCATGGCCCCGACCAGCGCGCCAAGCGGGCTGCCGATGCCGCCCATGATGGTCCCGGCGAACATCGGCAACAGCAGCCAGAAACCCATCTCGGGGCGTAGCTGCGAGGTCAACCCGTACATCGCGCCGCCCGCGGCGGCCAGGGCACCGCTGAGCACCCATGTCCAGGCGATCACCCGCTCGGTGTCGATGCCGCGTACCTGGGCCAGTTGCGGGTTATCCGCCGTGGCGCGCATGGCCTTGCCCATGCGGGTCCGGGTCAGCAGCAGGTAAACCAGCAATACCAGGGCCAGGGCGAGCGCGAGGATGAAGAGCTGGTCGGCCTGCACGCGCACGTTGAACGGCAGGTTCAGGGCCGGGTTGGGCCTACCCTGATAGAAGAAGTGAAAATCCGGTCCCCAGATCATGTAAATGCCGCTACGCAGAAAGAACGCCATGCCCAGCGAGGCCATGGCGAACAACACCAAGGCGGCGTTCTGGTTCCTGAGCCGACGATAGATCACCCGATCCACCGCCAGCGCCACCAGGCCCACCACCGGCATGGCCACGACCAGCGCGGCGAGAAACTCCCAGCCGAACGAGAACGGCCCCAGTCGCGGCCCTTCGGGCAGTACCGCCATCACCGCGAAGGCGGTATAGGCGCCGATGGCAACGAGCGCACCATGCGAGAAATTGGGAAACTTGAGGACGCCGTAAATCAGCGTGAGACCGATGCTACCCAGCGCCAGGACCCCGCCGAGCATGACGCCCCATACCGCCAGGGTCAGCAATTGTCGGGTAGCGACCGGCTGGGCGCCACCCAACAACCACATCGCGAAGAATATCGCCACCACCAGCACGATGACGCCGACCCGGCTGTGAACGAGGGCGGTGATGCGTTTGCCCGCGCCGCGCCTTGGCGCCTCGGCCATCGCCAGGTCGTCCGTATCGTCATGTTGCGGGCTCGGCGCGCCGGCGCCGCGATCCGCCGGCCTATCGACTCCAGGTTCGCTCATCGCCTAGCCTCCCAGGTACAGTCGGCCAACTTCAGGGTCTTCGAGTAGCGACTTGGCCGCGCCCTCGAAACGATTTTCGCCATTGGCCAATACGTAACCCCGGTGCGCCATGCGCAGCGATTCCTGTGCATTCTGCTCGACCATCAATACGGCCACTCCCGTTGCGTTGATCGTGACGATACGCTCGAAAATCATGTCCACCAGCTTTGGCGACAGCCCCGCCGAGGGCTCGTCCAGCAGCAGCAACACCGGATTCAGCATCAGCGCGCTGCCCATCGCCACCATCTGGCGCTGGCCGCCGGACATGGTGCCGGCCTTCTGCCGACGACGCTCCTTGAGGACCGGGAAAAGCTCGTACACGCGCTCCTTGGCGGCGTCGATTTCGCGCTTCTCCAGCGTGAAGCCACCCAGCTCCAGGTTTTCCTCGACCGAGAGCGTGGTGAAGACATTGGCGACCTGCGGCACGTAACACATGCGCTGAGCGACGATCTCGAACGGGGAATAGCGCGAGATATCCCGATCGCCCAGCGTGATGCTGCCCTGCCAGGGGTGGAGCAAGCCGAACACGGCTTTCATCAGCGTGGATTTGCCGGCGCCGTTGGGGCCGATGATCGAGACGATCTCGCCCTCGTTCACCGCGATGGAGACGTCGGTCAACACCTCCATGTCAGCGTAGCCGGTGGTAATGCTATTGACGTTCAGCAGCGGCATACTGACCACCCAGGTAGGCTTCGAGAACACGCGGGTCGCTGCGCACGGCATCGGGCGGGCCTTCCATCAGCTTGCGACCCTCGCTCATGACGATCACCGGATTGCACAGCGACATGACCATATCCATGTCGTGCTCGATCAGCAGGAAGGTGATGCCGCGCTCGCGGCATAAATACTGGATGTTTTCGGTGAGTCGCTTCATCAGCGTGCGATTGACCCCCGCACCGGGCTCGTCCAGCAGTACCAGGTCGGGGTCGGCCATCAGCGTGCGCGCCAGCTCCAGCAGCTTCTTCTGGCCACCCGAGAGGTTGGCGGCATATTCCTGCTCGAGATGCGACAGGCTGACGAACTCCAGTACCTCGCGTGCCTTGTCGCGGTTTTCCCTTTCCTGGCGCCGGACTTCGCCGGGGCGCAACCAGGCATTCCAGAAGCGCTCGCCGATCTGGCCGGGCGGCACCAGCATCAGGTTCTCGAGTACCGTCAGGCCCTTGTGCTCGCGGGGAATCTGAAAGGTCCGGCAGAGCTTCTTGCTGAAAATTTCGTGGGGCGCGAGAGCGGTGATGTTCTCGCCCTTGAAGACCACACGCCCCGAGTCGGGTCGGTGGAACCCGGTAATCGCCCCGAACAGTGTCGTCTTGCCCGCCCCGTTGGGGCCGATCAGCCCGGTGATGGTGCCTCTGCGAACCTCCAGGCTACAGCGATCGATGGCCTGCAAGCCGCCGAATCGCTTGCTCAGGTTGCGCACGCCGAGCAGTATCTCGCCGGTCGCTTCCGGTTCATCGTCGTTGCGGGGCGGAGGTGATGGCATTTTTTGTCGTTGTGTCATTCATCACTCACTATCAATGCGTTACCTGCTTACGTGAGCCTAGTCCAAGAACGCGCCGCCCACTAGCTCGCCGCCGACCGGCCTGCTCGCTAGGCAGTCAACACATGCAGCGGCATAATGCCGTGCCGCTACGGAATTCGACCCACAGACGGCTCGGGCCAGACACTACCCAAGTCAGAAACGATCCAGGAGAGCGCCATGACCTCACCCGCCGCCAAGGCGCGCCGCACCTACAATATCGACCAATGGGGCAGCGGCTACTTCGATGTCGACGATCAGGGCCATGCCGTGGTCAGGCCGTTGGGCAGCGAGATCGATGGCCCTGCCTTGCCGCTCGATGCGCTGACCGATCAACTGCGCGAAGCCGGCCTGCGCCTGCCGGTGCTGGTGCGTTTTACCGATATCCTGCACGATCGCGTCGAGCAGCTCTGCGCGGCCTTCGATGCGGCGATGCACGAAGAAACCTATCGTGGCGGCTATACCGCCGTTTACCCGATCAAGGTCAACCAGCAGCGCCGCGTGGTCGAGGAGATTCTCGCCACCCAGGAGCGCGGCCACGGCCGGGTCGGCCTGGAAGCCGGCAGCAAGCCCGAACTGCTGGCGGTACTGGCGCTGTCCGGCGATGGACCCTCGCTGATCGTGTGTAACGGCTACAAGGATCGCGAGTACGTGCGCCTGGCGCTGATGGGCGAAAAGCTCGGCCACAAGGTCTATCTGGTGGTTGAGAAATACTCCGAACTGACGCTGATTCTCGAAGAGGCCGAGCGTCTCGACGTGCGCCCGCGTATCGGCCTGCGCGCGCGACTGGCCTCGGTGGGCAAGGGCAAGTGGCAGAACACCGGCGGCGAGAAATCCAAGTTCGGGCTGACCGCCACGCAGATCCTCGGCGTGGTCGAGCGGCTGCGCGAGGCCGGCGCGCTCGATAGCCTGCAACTGGTGCATTTTCACCTGGGTTCGCAGATCGCCAATATCCGCGATATCCAGCGCGGCCTGCGTGAATGCGCGCGCTTCTATCAGAGCCTGCGCGCGCTCGGCGCGCCGGTGGATACCGTCGATGTCGGCGGCGGCCTGGGGGTCGACTACGAGGGCACCCGCTCGCGCAGCTTCTGCTCGATCAACTACTCGATGCGCGAATACGCCGGCAACGTGGTGCGCGCCTTCCATCAGGCCTGCGAGGCCGAGGGCGTGCCGCATCCGCATCTGATCTCCGAATCCGGGCGCGCGCTGACCGCCCATCATGCGGTGCTGATCACCAACGTGATCGGCGAGGAACGCATTGGCGAGCAGCCACCGGCTCGCGGCGTCGCGGGCGACCCGCAGGTCGACGAGCTGTGGAGCGTTTTCGAGCGCCTGGCGACGATGAGCGAGCCACGCGGCCAGGTCGAGGCCTATCACGATCTGGTCCAGGCGCTCGGCGAATTGCAGGAACGCTTCGTGCTGGGCCTGGCCAGTATCGAAGCGCGTGCCGAAGGCGAATCGGTCTATTTCACCGCCTGTCAGCGGCTACGCGCCAAGCTCGACAGCCGCAATCGCGCGCATCGCGAGATCATCGACGAGTTGGCCGAGAAACTCGCCGACAAGCTGTTCGTCAACTTCTCGTTGTTCCAGTCGGTGCCCGATGTGTGGGGCATCGAGCAGATATTCCCGGTATTGCCGCTCAGCGGGCTGGATCGCGAGCCGACTCGGCGCGGGGTGATTCAGGACATCACCTGCGATTCCGATGGACGCATCGACAGCTACGTCGACGGCCAGGGCCTGGAATCGACCCTGCCACTGCCCGAGTGGGACGACGGTGACAAGCTACTGGGGTTATTCCTGGTCGGCGCCTATCAGGAAATTCTCGGCGATCTGCACAACCTGTTCGGCGACACCGACTCGGTGGATGCCGCCCTCGACGGCGACGGCAACTGGCGGCTATCGCATGCCATTCATGGCGATAGCGTGGCCGACGTGCTGCGTTACGTGAACTTCGACGCCGAGGTGCTGTACCGCCGGCTCAAGGCCCAACTCGACGCTAGCGGCCTGGGGCGGGACGACCGCGAGACGTTCATGGCCGATCTCGCGGCCGGCCTGGAAGGCTATACCTACCTTGAGTGACTAGCGGCGATAATCGCCAATCAGCCGGCGGTGCGGGTGGTCAGCTCGAGCGCCGGGCTGCCCGCCAGACTCAACGCGAAACGCAGCTCGCCATCGCGCGGCAACGGGCCGACGCCGGCCGGCGTGCCGGTCAACACCACATCGCCCGGCTCCAGGGTGAAATGCTGGCTCATCTCGGCGAGCAGTGCCGGCACCGCAAACAGCATGTCGCTGCCGTGCCCGGTCTGGCGACGCTCGCCGTCGATATCCAGGCTGAAGGTCAGCGCGTTCCAGTCGGGCGGCGTGTCGACGGCGACGAACGACGACAACGGGCAGGCGCCATCGAAGGACTTGGCGATCTCCCACGGGTGGCCCTTCTCCTTGAGTCGCGCCTGGACGTCACGCAGGGTCAGATCCAGCGCCAGACCGACGCCCACCACTGCACGCGCGGCGGTCTGCGGCGCGGCGTCGCTCAGCGTTTCGCCGATCAGCAGTGCCAGCTCGGTTTCGAAATGCACGTCACCGCGATCGAAGGGCGCCGCGACGCTCGTCTCCAGCGAGACAGCACTGGTCGCCGGTTTGATGAACAATAGCGGCGCGCTGGGTACCGGATTATCGAGTTCTCGGGCGTGCTCGGCGTAGTTGCGACCGATGCAGACGATCTTGCCCAACGCCTGGGAAAAGGGCCGGCCATCGCTGAAATGGGGAACGAAACGCATGCGGTGTGTCTCCTCGAAGCGGGCTGTCTACGGTAATGCCATGAAGTTTACCCCAGCGCGCCAGTCGCTTCACACGCTACTATGACGCCTCAATAGAGACGCGTTACGCTTGCCATGCCGTTAGAAAAACCCTTATTCAAGGTTTCGCAATGCAAAACGAAGTCAGTTATACGCGCCATGCTCGTATTGGCGTAATTCGTATCGATAATCCACCGGTCAATGCGCTCGGCCAGGCCGTGCGCCAGGGGCTTCTCGATACGCTTCGGGAGGCGCTTACCGACGACCGGGCCGAGGCACTGGTGTTGCTGGCCGCCGGTCGCACCTTTATCGCAGGGGCGGACATTCGCGAATTCGGCAAGCCACCGCAGGCACCGCTGCTGCCCGATGTAATCAACACACTCGAAACCAGCGCCAAGCCGCTGATCGCGGTGCTGCATGGCACCGCGCTGGGAGGCGGTCTGGAGGTCGCGCTCGGCTGTCATTTGCGTATCGCCCTCGCGGGCACCCGCGTCGGTTTGCCCGAGGTCAAGCTCGGCCTGCTGCCCGGTGCCGGTGGCACGCAACGCCTGCCACGCCTGGCCGATATCGACTGCGCGCTGGACATGATCACCAGCGGGCGCTTCGTCGACGCCGACGAGGCCCTGGCCAACGGTATCGTCGACGACGTGGTGGCCGATACCGATCCGCTGCAAGCGGGCCTGGTCGCCGCCGAAAAATTGCTGCAGGGGCAATACACAGCGCGCATCACCGGTGAGCTGCCCGCGCCGACGACCGCTTCAGACACCTGCGAACGCTACCGCCAGCGACTGACGCATGACGTTCCCTACCTGTTCTCGCCGTTTCGTTGCGTGGACGCCGTCGATGCAGCTTGCCGGTTGCCCTTCGCCGAAGGCCTCGAGCGCGAACGCGAGCTGTTCCGCGAATGCATGGGATCAACGCAGCGCGGCGGTATGATTCACGCCTTTTTCGCTGCGCGCGGTACACACAAGGTACCGGGCGCCGACGCCGATTCGTCGATGAACGTGCTCGGCCTGCTGGGCAATCACCCCCTGTTCGAAGCCTTGTCTACGCATGCCACCAAGGCCGGTGTGCGCCTGATTGATCTTGATGACGACACCGACAACGATGCCGGCATGGCAGTCCAGGCCTACCTGGTCGCGCCCGACGTCGATGACCGTCGGCGCCGGGCAATCCACGACGCGCTGCCTGCGGGCACCCCATGGGTCGACGTGACGACATCACAAGACACGCCGCAAGCGCTACCTGCCCAGCCCAGTGACGCCACGCTGGTGCTCGTATCGCGAGGCGCGAGCCAGCCGATCTGCGAGTTGGTCGATCGCGCCGACGATCCCGCGCTAATCCAGGCGCTGGCCAACACCCTCAAAAACCTCAAGCGCCCAGTGGTGGTAACCCGCGATGAAAGCGTTATCGCCGCACTCGAAGCGGCGCTGACACGCACTCTGGCCCATGCCGGCAATGACAAGACCCGAACCGTTGCCGCCTGGCGTGCCGAAGGCTGGAACCTTTCACCCTGGCTGGCGAGTGATAACCCCACCGAGAAGGCTTGCGATGATAGTGAGCGCTACCGTCGCCCACTGGATATCGCTTGGCAGAAAACCGCCAAGGCGCTGGTCGAGGCCGGCTGCGTGCATCGCGATAGCGATATCGACGTACTGGCGGTGCAAGCCTTCGGCTTCCCTGCGCACCTGGGCGGGCCAATGTTCCGGGCGGGATTATCAAACTAGCTATACACGGCTCGCGAATAACCGGCGACGCTTAATATCGATGCGCAGCGCAAAAGGGAGCCAAGCATGAGTCATACCATTACCACCATCGGCATCGTCGGCACCGGCGCCATGGGCCGCGGTATCGCCCAGGTCGCCGCCGAGGCGGGGCTGCGCGTCAAGCTGCACGACGCACGCGAGGGCGCGCTCGACGAGGCCCGGGCGTTCATCGCCAAGCTGTGGGATCGGGGCGTCGCGAAGCAGCGCTTCAGCCAGTCCCGCGCCGACGCGCTGGCCGCCCGGTTCGAGGAGGCCGCCACGCTGAATGAACTGGCCGACTGCGAACTGGTGATCGAGGCCATCGTCGAGCGCATCGATGCCAAGCAGAAGCTGTTCCAGCAACTCGAAGCGGTGATCGGCGAGCGCGCCATCCTGGCGACCAATACCTCGTCGCTGTCGGTCACCGAGATCGCCGCGGCCTGCTCCCGCCCCGAGCGGGTGATCGGCCTGCACTTCTTCAATCCCGTGCCGCTGATGAAGGTCGTCGAGGTGATACCGGGGCTCAGGACCGATGCCGCCGTCATCGAGGCCACCGAGGCGCTGGGCCAGCGCTTCGGGCATTTCACCGCTCGGGCTACCGACACGCCGGGGTTTCTGGTCAACCATGCCGGGCGCGCCTTCGGCACCGAGGCGCTGCGCGCGCTCGCCGAGGGCGTCGCCGACCACGTCACCATCGATCGCTTGTTGAAGGATCAGGGTGGCTTTCGCATGGGGCCATTCACCCTGCTCGACCTGACCGGGCTGGACGTCTCGCATGCGGTGATGGAGTCGATCTATCACCAGTACTATCAGGAGCCGCGCTTTCGCCCCTCGGCGCTGACCGGGCAGCGCCTGGCCGCCGGCCTGCTGGGGCGCAAGAGCGGCGAAGGCTTCTATCGCTACGTCGACGGCCAGGCGGTGGTGCCCGACGAACCGGCCGCGCCCCGCGCCACGCCGATGCCGGTATGGATCAGCGCCGAGGATGCCGACGCGCAGCGCGCCCTGGCCGACTTGGTCGAGACCGCCGGCTGGCCGCTGGAGACCGGCGCGACGCCGAGCGAAACGGCGCTATGCCTGCTCACCCCCTACGGCGAGGACGCCACCGATTGCGCCCTGCGCCAAGGGCTCGACCCGGCGCGCTGCGTCGCCGTCGACATGCTCGCTGGCCTCGACCGGCGGCGCTGCCTGATGACCAGCCCGGCGACTCGTGGCGACGTACGCGACGCCGCCCACGCCCTGCTCGCCGCCGACGGCACGCCGGTCAGCGCGATCCACGACAGCGGCGGCTTCGTGCTGCAACGCGTGGTGGCGTGCATCGTCAACGTGGGGGCCGATATCGCCCAGCAGCGCGTCGCCGAGCCGGCGACCATCGACCGCGCCGTCGAACTGGGCCTGGGCTACGCGCGCGGGCCGCTGGCGATGGGCGATCATTATGGCGCGAAGCGTATCCTGAGCATTCTGGAAAACCTGCAGGCCGCCAGCGGCGATCCGCGCTACCGGCCGAGCCCGTGGCTGCGCCGCCGGGCGCGCCTCGGCCTGCCCCTGACCGCGACCGACGCTCAATAATTCCTGGTAACGGAGTCTCGCCCATGCACGACGCCTATCTCTACGACGGCATTCGCACGCCCTTCGGTCGCCACGGCGGCGCGCTGGCCGGGATGCGCCCCGACGACCTGCTGGGCCTGACCTTGAAGCGCCTCGTCGAGCGCTCGCCATTCGCCGCCGACGCCTTTGAGGACGTGCTAGCCGGCTGCACCAACCAAGCCGGCGAGGATTCGCGCAACGTCGCTGGGCAGACCGTCAACCGGCTGGGCGCGGGCGTGCTGGTACTGGGCTATCGCTACCTGGCCAGCCAGGGCATTCGCGACATCGCCAGGCCACACATGCAGCGCCTGGCCGATGCCACCGATTGCGCCATCGCGCTCGGCACGGCGGATCGCGTGTCGATGACCTATGTCGAGGTGTGCCAGGGCAGTGGTCCGCTGGTGATGCGCCTGGAGACCGGTTCGCGCATTTCCATGGCGACCACCGCCATCGGTCGCGCCTGGTTGTGCGGCATTTCCGCCGAGCGGCGCAACGCCTTGATGGCCGATATGCGCCAGCGCGACCCCGATAACTGGCCGGCCACCGAACAGTCGATCAGTAAGTCGCTCGACGACTACGCCAGCTACGGTTTCTGTCTTTCCGAAGGCGATTGGGAGCGCGAGGTCAGCGCCGTCGCCATGCCGCTGATTCTCGAGGAAGGCGCGGAAGTGATGGCCATCAACTGCGGCGGCTCTTCCTTGAGATTGAGCCATCGCGTGCTGGTAGAGAACCTCGGACCGCGACTCAAGGATCTCATCGAGCAGATCAAGGGGTCATTGAAACCACCTCGTATCGGCTAGCGTCTCCCCGGTCGATAGCCGCAACGCAACAGCGCCTCTTCGCTCGGTGACGAAGAGGCGCTGCGGGATTTGGTGCCGACGAGTGGACTCGAACCACCGACCTACGCATTACGAATGCGTTGCTCTGCCAACTGAGCTACGCCGGCGCGGAAAGCGATGATAGGCAAGAATTCGCCAATCGGACAAGCACCGCCAGTTACCAAAAACAGCTTACTCGATGCCCTGCTCGCTTTCCTGGCGCAACTTGCTCGCAAGTGTACGTAAATAACTAGGTGTCACCGAAGCGATTCCCGCTTCGCTCATCGCGTTTGCCAGCCGTAGATAGGCCTCCGCATCGCTGCCGGCGAGTCGCGCCTCATCCTGCTCGAGCTCCTTCATCACAGCCTTTCCGTCCTTTCGCCACTGAATGCTCTCCGCCCATGGCCACCATGGTTCGGATACTCAATGGGGCAGACGATGCCATAACAAGGCCCGCCAGCACACGCCAAAATCGCATATTTCTGTTAATTAATTGAAATTGAATTGAAAAACCGACGCACTCGACCTGGCTATCAGGATCACTTTGCTTAGCCGTAGGCGCCCAATGCCTCGACCAGCGCGGCGGGTAGCTCGATGGCGTGCGCCGAGCGCTCCCGCAGTTCATAACGCCGCTGCCCGGGCAGGCGCACTCCCGGCTGGGAGAGCATGGCCTGGAAGAGCGTTTCGACGTGGGTCAGGTAATGAGTGCCGAAATGCTCCGGATCGAACACCAACATCAGGTGCGCCACGCCGGGCGGCTCGCCCTGCGCCTCGAAGAACGAGCCGGCCTGGAAGCCGAAATTGCCGCCCATCAGGCCGGCGGTGAGCAACTCCACCATCAGTGCCAGCGCCGCGCCCTTGGAGTCGCCGGCGGGAATCATGCTGCCGGCGATGGCCGCATCGGGATCGGTGGTGGGCCGGCCTTGCGGGTCCAGCGCCCAGCCCTCGGGGATGGGCTGGCCGGCCTTCTTGGCCAGCATGACCTTGCCGCGCGCCACCTTGGAGAGCGATAGATCGATGACCAGTGGCTCGGCGTTTTCGCGGGGCGAGGCAAAGGCGATCGGGTTGGTACCGAACAGCGGCGTATTACCGCCCCAGGGCGCTATCGCCGAGGGGGCATTGCTGAACGCCATGCTTACCAGGCCTTCGCGTGCCAAGCGCTCGACGGGGTGGCCCGCCACGCCGAAGTGATGCGAGCGTGCGATCGCCACCACGACGACACCGAGCTCGCGAGCGAGCGGAATCGCCTGATCGAGCCCCCGGGCAATGGCGGGAAATGCCAGGCCGTGCCCGGCGTCGACGCGGATCACGGCGCCTTTCACGCTGGTCTCGGCGCGTGCATCGGCAACGATCTTGCCCGTTAGCGCCTGCTCCAGATAGAACGGCAACCGCGACAACCCATGCGACGGCAAGCCATCCTGCTCGGCGGCGATCAGCGCATCGGCGGTGACTCGCGCCTCCCAGTCCGGCACCCCAACGGCGAGTAATGCGTTCAGCGCGAGTTGGCGCGCCTCATCCAGCGACAGGACAATCGTCACACCGCCCCCCTCAGTGCACGGCGCACATTATCGACGGTGATCCAGCTAATACGCTGATTGGACTCGTGAGTGACGCCGGCGATGTGTGGCGTGGTCACCAGGCCCTCGACCCCGGCCAGCACGGAGTCCCGAGGCAGCGGTTCGTGCTCGAAGACATCCAGCATGGCGCCACCCAGATGGCCGGCCCGCAAGCTTTCGGCGAGCGCGGTCTCGTCGACGATGCCGCCGCGCGAGGTGTTGATCACCACGCTACCCGGCTTCATGCGCGACAGCGCGTCACGGCCGATCAAATGGCGGGTGCCATCGGTCAGTGGCACATGCAGACTCAGCGCGTCCACCGCCGCCAGCAATTCATCGAGGCTCGCCACCCGCTCCACCTCGTTCCAGGCTTGATCGTTCGGCGTCACGAAGGGATCGTGGGCCAGTACGTGCATGCCCAGGCAACGCGCACGCCGGGCCACATCGCGGGCGATGGCGCCGAAGCCCACCAGCCCCAGCGTGGCGCCCTGGATTTCATGCCCCATCAGCGCCTGGCGCGGCCATTCACCGGCGAGCACGCGCAGCGTGGAGAGATAGGCGCCACGCCGCAACAGCAGAATCGCGGCGATAACGTATTCGGCCACCGCCACGGCATTGCCGCCATGGGCCGGCATCACGGCAACATTCGCCTCCCGGCAGGCCTCGAGATCGATATTGTCGAGACCCACGCCGAGCCGCCCCACCACTTGAAGATCGGGGAAGCGCGCCAACAGCGCCGGGTCGACCTGGGTGCGATTACGCACGATCAGCGCCCTGACGCCGCGTCCCGCTTGCAACAACCGCTCGCGATCCTCCACAAGCGTCGGATCGAAAGTCACCTCGAAGTCCGGCTTGAGGGTCTCGACGGCGGCTTCATCCATGAACTCACTGATTACGATGTCGCTCATCATTTACCTCGTCATCATGGGGCACGCCATAGATCGCCAACCGGCAGTGGCACATTGAGCACGACAGCGAACAGGGTGTAGAAAAAGGCGATGATCGCAATCAGCACCAGCGCATAGGCCATGACGCGCTTGAGCGTCCAGGCATGATAGTGGGCCAGCCACACCAGCGCGCCGGCACACAACAGGCTCGATGCAATGAAGCCCAGCCAGCGGAGTGAAAGCCCCCACACCAACAGCACGGCGATCAAGCCCAGCCGGCGACCGACGCTACCCGGTTCCGCGACGGGCAGCGTTGGCCGGGACACAAAGGCACGCACCAGTAGCGCGACGCTGAAGATCAACACCATGATGGCGACCGCGCGTGGAAAAATACTGCCCATGATCGACATATCCTTGCTGAACCACAGTGCGCCGAGAGCGAAGGCGATCATGATCGACGCCAGGCAACGATCCGAGCGCCGGGCATCGATCCGAGGAGAATGCATCTCAGTGCTCATGGGCGGCCTCCTTGGACGAGCGGCCGCGGCCTGCCCGCCACAGCGGGTAAGCGACGGATATCAAGATCAACGCGATGATCGCCAGCGAGAGCGGGCGCCCAAAGAAGATCGCCATCACCGAACCCGATGCATTGCCCATCAGGTAGCCCTGCACGAAGCCCTGTTCGGCGATGGGCCCCAGGATGAGGCCAAGCACGATGGGCGATGGCTTGATGCCATAGCGCGACAGCACCCAGCCAAGCACCCCCAGCACGACCATGACCACCACATCGAAGGGATTGTTACGGATGGCATAGGTGCCGATGATGGTCATGAAGGCGATGCTGGGCACCAGCAACGCCTTGGGAATGCTGACGATCGACTTGAAGGCGTAGCGCCCGATCAACAGACCCAGCGGCAGCATCACCAGCGTGGCGATGAACAGGCCACCGATGAAGGTATAGGTGACTTGGGCGTTGGTGGTAAACATCTCCGGCCCGGTGCGAAAACCCTGCACCAGCAGCGCGCCGAGTATCACCGCATCGGGTGGCGTGCCGGGGATGCCCAGCACGAAGGTAGGGATGAAACCGCCGCCGACCACGGCGTTGTTGGTCGTCTCGGTGGCAATCACACCATCCGGCTCGCCGTGGCCGAAACGTTCGCTGTGTGGCGAGGCACGCCGCGCCTCGGAGTAGGACACCAGACTGGCGATCGAGCCACCCGCGCCGGGCATGATCGCGACCACGACACCGATCACCGAGCTGCGCAGGGCATTGAACTTGCCCTTGCACATCAACCCCACGCCTTCGGCCAGGCGCATGCCACGCTTCTGCTCCGGCGGCTTAAGGTGGGCGCTGGGTGTGGCGACCAGATCGATCAATACCGGGACGCAGTACAACCCGATCAACGCCGAGATGATTTCCACCCCGCCGAGCAGGAATTGTGAGCCGAAGGTGTAGCGGATATCGGCACCGATCACCGACACGCCCACGGTGGAGAGCAGCAAGCCAAAGCCCGCGCCGATGAAGCCCTTGAGAATCGAGCCTTCCGACAACGCGGAAATCATCGTTAGCCCGAAGATGGCCAGCCAGAAATACTCCACGGGGCCGAACTTCAGCGCGATCTGTGCGAGCAGCGGCGCTAGCGTCAGCAGCGCCACTGCCCCGACAAGCCCTCCGATCACCGAGGACAGCGTGGACAGCGTTACCGCGAGATCGCCGTCCCCCCGGCGGGCCATGGGATAGCCATCGAAGGTGGTGGCGATCGCCGATGGCGTGCCCGGCGTGTTGATGAGGATCGCGGCGTAGGAGCCGCCGTAGATGGCCCCGGTATAGATGGCGCCCAGCATGATCAACGCCATCTCGGTTGGCATCCCGAACGTTACCGGCACAAGCACCGCCACCGCCATGGTGGCGGACAGGCCAGGTAACGCGCCGATCACGATTCCTGCCGCGACGCCCAGCACCGCCAGCAGCAAATTGATCGGCGACAGCGCGTCCGCCATGAAGCCTAATATCTCCATGCCCTATCTCCTATGGCGCTCTCCGGTCGGTTCAGTCGATGATGCCCATGTCACGCGCGACCTTTTCATAGGCTGCCTGTTGCTTGGCCATGAACTCCTCGACCTCGGGATAGGGAACGTCGATCAGCACGAAGCCGAGTTCTTTCATCTTCTGGCGAAACTCCGGGTTGGCGTTGATCTGGGAGAAAATATTGGACAGTTTCATGGTCACGTCTTCAGGCGTGTCCTTGGGCACGGCCATGCCACGATAGGCGCCGCCGGTCATGTCGTAGCCCAGTTCCTGGAAGGTCGGCACATCGGGGAACAGCGGATGACGTTTCTCCGAAGCCACTGCCAGCATGCGCACCTTGTCATGATGGTTGGCCGCCACGGTGGTATAACCCCACTCGGCGGCCACCTGCCCACCCAACAGCGCGGTAACCGAGGCGCCGGTGCCCTTGAAGGGGATATAGGTCGTCTTGATGTCGGCCAGCGACTCCAGGCGGCGGTTGGCGATGTCGTTCGCCGACTGGGTGCCACTACCGGAGACCGTGATGCTGCCGGGTGCTTCCTTGGCCGCCGCGATGAAGTCTTCCAGTGTCTTGTAAGGGCTGTCGTTGCGGACGATCAGCGCATCGGGCGAATAGTGGAAAAAGAAGAAGTTCTTCAAGTCCTGCGTCTTGAAGCCGGGATCCTTGCCCATGGGCTTGAGGATGATGTGCGGTAGGTTGGTACCCATGATGGTGTAGCCATCGGCATCCATCCCGTTGAGCTGCGACCAGCCCACGGCACCGCCACCGCCGGGCATGTACTGAATGATCAGTTGCTGGCTGGTAATTTCTTCGAAGTACTGCTGCTGCATGCGGGCGCTGATATCGGACTCACCGCCCGGCCCGAAGGGAATGATGTACTGTACGTTTTGGGACGGATAGGATTCCACGCTCTCGGCCACGGCCGGGCCGCTCAGTGCTAGCGTGGTCAGCATCCCGGCGACGAGAACACCGAGCCGTGTCGTTTTGAGTTGAGTCGTCTTGCGCATGATTGTCTCCGATGGCTATTTTTGTGTTGCCGGGACAGGGCCCTACCTAGAGAGACCCTGAAGACACTTATGCTTCTACTTCCGCGGCTTCACCGTCGTGGCAAAGCGTCTTGTTCTTGTCGTTGTTGCGGGTGGCTCTCGCCACCCGGGCTTTTCACACAGCTTGCTTCAGGCACTTTCGTAAAGGCGCGTAAGCACGAATTCACGATGCCCCAGCGCCTCGGCGGCGGTGTTACGTCCATTGGCGGTACGCAGCATCATTTCCAGCAACTGGTTTCCCGCCTGATCCATGTTGATTTCTCGACTGAGTATCCCGGTCACGTCTACATCCACATGCTCGCCCATGGTGCGAACTGTGCGTGGGTTGGCGCAGATCTTGATCACCGGCAGGATCGGGTTGCCGATGACGTTGCCCTGGCCGGTGGGGAAGAAATGCACGACATAGCCGGCAGCAGCGCACAGCGTGACCATTTCGGCGGCGGCGGATGACGAGTCCATGAACCACAGGCCCGGCTTGTCGGGTGTCTCGGCCTTGTCGAGCACGCCGTCGACACGGCAACGCCGGCCAATCTTCTGGATATTGCCCAGAGCCTTTTCCTCGATGGTGGTCAACCCGCCTTCGATATTGCCCTTGGTCGGCTGCGACTCGGAAAGATCGCTGGTCTTGTGACGGTCGATCACCTCGCTGTAGCGATCGAACATGGCCTGGAATTTCTCGCGCACTTCGGGCGTGGCACAGCGCTCGGCCACCAGATGCTCGCCACCGGTCAGTTCGGTGGTCTCGCCGAATACCAGGGTGCAGCCGGCGTCATAGAGCTTGTCGAAGGCGTCACCGACGCTGGGGTTGGACCCGCAACCCGAGGTGGTGTCGGACTCGCCACACTTGGTCGACACCCACAGTTCGCTGACGTCGCATTCCTCGCGCTGCAACTCGGTGGCGTATTGCACGTATTCGCGGGTGGCCTTGGAGGCTGCGCAAATCGTGTTGTGATCGCCGTTCTGTTCGATCCAGAAACCCACGACCGGCTTGCCGGTAGCCTTGATGCCGTCGACCACTTTAGTGGTCCAACCCGGCTCGATGCCGATCACCACCACCGCCGCCACGTTGGGGTTGCTACCGGTGCCGATCAGCGTGCGGAAATGTAGGTCCAAATCGGCGCCGAACTGCAGCCGACCGTAGGGATGGGGCAACGCCAGGGCGCCTTTGATGTTGTTCGCCACCGCTTCGGCGGCGGCATTGGAGATATCGTCGACCGGCAGCACGATGACGTGATTGCGAATCCCGACCCGGCCATTGTCGCGACGATAGCCCATGAACTTGCGTCCCTTGAGTTCCATGCTTACCACCTCTTGGTCTTGACGTTGTGGACGTGCAGATGCTCACCCTTGTTGATCGGCTTCACCACCCGGCCAATGTCGACGCCATACTTGATGACCGTATCGCCCTCGGCCAGGTCGCGGATCGCCAGCTTGTGACCGATCGGAATCGGGTCCAGTACCTCGAAGGTGACCGTCTGGTCCTGGTGCATGACCCAGCCGGTCAGCGTCTGCCCAGCCTGTATGCCCTCCACTACCACCACGCCGACGGAGTCGTCGGCGTCATGAACCACGAAATCGATACTCATGCTCCCCCTCCGTTGTCAGGCGAACGACTCGCTCGCAATTCATGTATATGACATAGTATATATAACAGTCAAGGAGATTTCGCAGATGACCCCAGCCCGATATAATGCTCGGCAAATGCACGCTTCCGAGCGGATCGACATCAAGGAAAACCAGCCCATGAGCGCGCCCAAGGGCCCAATGTTTCAGCCCCTGTATCGACAGATAAAGGATCTACTACTGGAGAGAATCGCCGACGGCGAATGGCCACCGGGCACCTTCATTCCCAGTGAATCGGCGCTGGCCGCCAGTTATAACGTCAGCGTGGGGACACTCAGGAAAGCGCTCGATGAGCTGGTCGTCGACAATGTGGTGATTCGGCGCCAGGGCAAGGGCACGGCGGTAGCGACCCACGATGCCGATCGCGCCCTGTTCCGTTTTTTCAACATCGAGCATCACAACGGTGAGCGCGTGCTGCCCGTTTCCCGAGCGCTGAGCCGCGCCCGGCGCCGGGCCACCCAGGCTGAAAGCCAGGATCTGGCACTTGCCAAGGGTGCCGAAGTCATTCATATCCGCCGGGTGCGGGAACTGGAGGGAAAACCCATTCTGCTCGAGGACATCATGCTCGATGCCGAGCGCTTCGCGGCGCTGGCAAACCAGCCGGAAATGCTACCCAATACGCTTTATCAGCTTTATCAGAAGCAGTATGGCGCCACCGTCGCGCATGCCGACGAGCGCCTGATAGCCATCGCCGCCGGCGCGGAGGAAGTCGCCCAGTTGGGCGTCGAAGCCGGGGAGCCGCTGATCGAGATTCACCGCATCGCCCGAGACTACCAAGGCACCCCTATCGAGCGACGAATCTCGGTACTTTCGACCCGGGAATACTGCTATACCAACACCGTATGAGAGGGTGTTTACAAAAGTAGCGAGCGACGGTCAGGCAAGGCGAAATCAGCCGAAAAAGCGGAGTTTGCATGCTGTAAATGAGCATTTTGATCGGACTCGCGCCCGAGGCTGATTTCAACACAGCATGGCCTAGCGCAGTAGTTTGTAAACACCCTCTGAGATGGCGCCTGGCTTATTCCGACTCCAACAGGAAGACCTTGAACGCCTGCCACAGCGGGCTGCGATAACGTTCTGGATGCCACACCAGCGAGAAGGATCGAGTCAGTTCCAACGGGCTGCGTAGCGCCACCAGCTCGCCCCTGGCCAATTCAGCCGCGACGCTCAGCCGGGATAGACAACCCAGCCCGAAACCCGCCCTCACCGCCTGCTTGATGGCTTCATGCTGATCCAGTTCCATGCGCACCTTCACGCGCTCCATGTGATGCTGGATCGAGGCTTCGAAGACGGCTCGCGAACCCGACCCCGGCTCGCGCAGAATCCATTCGGCCGCCTGCAGGTCCGAATCGCCCAGCAGGTCCTTTTCCGCCAAAGGATGCTGCGGCGAGCAGACGATGAGCATTTCGTCCTGCCGCCACACCTCGCTGACCAGACGCGATTCCGTGCATTGCCCCTCGATCAGCCCCAGGTCGGCCTCGAAGCGCTGAATATCGCGCATTACCTCCTGGGTATTGCGTAGCCGCAATTGCAGGTCCGCCGCCGGATGACTCTCGACGAAGCGCCCGGCCAGCATCGGCAGCAGATAGGTGCCGATCGTGGCGCTGGCCGCGACATGCAGCGTGCCGCGCAGCTCGCCCTCGGGCTCTTGAGCGGCATCGATCAGCTCGGTCATGCCGGTCAGTACCTGCTCGGCGTGCGGCAGCAGACGACGGCCGGCATCGTTGAGTTCCAGGCGTCGCCCGAGACGCTCGAACAGCACAACGCCCAGTTGGCGCTCCATATCCGCCAGCGCCTGGCTGGTGGCGGATTGCGACAAGCTGAGTTGCTGAGCCGCCACTTTCACCGCGCCGCCGCGGGCGACGGCGACGAAGACCTGGAGCTGACGAAACGTCACGTGAGAAGCCATTACGGTTTTACTTAACAGTCATATCGTGATTAACAAGTAACACATAACCATATTCCTGTTTAGCCTATTGAGGTAATTCATCGCGAACCAGAGAACGTCTCATGTGGCAAGGCCTGTTTCTTTGCGCGGCTCTGACGCTGGGTGGCTTCACGCTCAGCCGGATTCCCGGCATCGCCGAGAGCGGCATCAGCCCACTGGTGTTTTCTCTGTTGCTGGGGCTGGTGATAGGCAACCTGCCTCTTGCCCGAGGCTTTCCACAGGTACGCCCGGGGCTGCAATTCGCGACCCGCTGGCTGTTACGCGGTGGCATCGTGCTGTTCGGCCTGTCGCTGACGTTACAGCAGATTCTCGCGCTGGGCCCCAAGGTAATCCTGCTCGACATGATCGTCATCTGCACGGTGCTGATCGTCGGCTACTGGATCGGCACGCGCCTGCTGGGACTGGACCGTGAAACCGCCTTGTTGACCAGCGCCGGCAGCGCCATCTGTGGCGCGGCTGCGGTACTCGCCACGGAAACTACGATTCGCTCGCGCCCCGCTGCCACCGCCATGGCCGTCGCCACTGTAGTCCTCTTCGGCTCGCTGGCGATGCTGGTCTATCCCCTGCTGTATCCGTTGCTGGGCATGGAGGAAGGCCTCTATGGCATCTATATCGGCGCCACCGTGCATGAAGTCGCCCAGGTCGTCGCCGCCGGCGATGCGGTCGGCCCCCAGGCCTTGGCGAACGCGGTGATCGTCAAGCTCGTACGGGTGATGCTGCTGGTGCCCTTCCTGCTAATTGTCGGGCAGTGGTGGATGCGCCGCCACGCCCCGGCCGAGCAGGGCAGCGCACGGGGTGGCCTGGTGATTCCCTGGTTCGCCTTCGGTTTTCTGGCCATGGTGATCTTTAACAGCCTGGTCACGCTACCGGCTTTCCTGCACGAAACGCTGGTGGTGATCGGACAGTTGGCGCTGGCCATGGCCATGGCGGCACTGGGCTTCGAGACGCGCCTGGAGAAGCTCAAGACACTCGGCATGAAGCCCTTCCTACTGGCCTTCTGCCTGTTCGCCATGCTGTTGATTGGCGGCTTCGGAGTGACGCAGCTCGTCATGAAGTAGCCATGCTGGCACTTTTCGGTCGCAGATAACGCTTTGCGACTCTAGAACTGTGTGGCATGGGAGGCGAGCATTAACACAAAGTCTAATGTGAAAAATTTGCGTTCTTTTCGATTACATCCAATCTTTTGATCAACGGCTGATGCTTTTGATCGGAAATTCGCAGCACGATGAATAACCGCCAATGGCTCATGAATGCCACGATAGGGATAAAATAACCACAATAGGAGAAAACCCATGGCCATTGCTGGCGTGAGGGCTGCAGCAGTAAATGCGCGTGTTTCACTACGCTCCACCGAGAGCTTCTCGCTACAAAAAAAGCAGAAAGCCGATGGAACCGATGGCCCAGACAGTGCTGAAGCGTTTCGCAACAAAGCAGCAGACAACGACTGGAAAGTCCTCGAAGAAAGCGACGTGTTACCCCCTGTCAACAACCTGGACCCCAGCCGCCAGGACGCCACTACCATAACCTATGAGTACGAAGGCACGACCTATGCGGTTTCTGAGCATTTAGCCCCGTTCAAATACTCGGCACTGGAAAGCAAGCTGTCTGGAATGGAGATCAGCCAGACGGATAACAATATTGAAATTGAGGTCCCGGAATCCGAAGCCACGGATTTCATGAACGCCGTGACGACCGAAGATGGCAAGACGGTGGGCGAGCTGTTCCATGACAACATGAAGGAGGCGTGGAGCGAGCTGGATATCAGCGATCCTCGTCGCCAGTATTATGAACTCCTGCAGGCTAAAGGTGCCTTGATTGGTGGCTATGGTTTTCTGCCATATCAGACTGAATTAGGTGCCTTCGGGCACTCGGATTCAACCCTTTACCACGATCCAACCATTATGGATCAGGCCAGTACCTACGGGTTGTTGAACGAGAAGGAAATCTCCAACAAGCTGGCCGAGCTGTCTCAGAATGAGCAGGTTATGGATGGTATCGATGGTTTCATGCAAGAGGCCGTGGATAAAATCGAGAACAAGGACGAGCTGGTCAATAAAATCTACGAGGCCATGAACAGCCCAGAGTATATGGAAATGCTCGAGGGCATGGAGCCCGATGGCGCCAAAGCCCGTTTCGCCAATGACCTGAAGTCCCTGGAGTACCTGGATAAACAGAAAGCCGAAGAAATACGCAGCAAGCTTCTTAATGTAGGTCTGATCGAAGAGCTCAGCAGCATTGTCGAGAGCGGTGACTACTCTGATCTCGAAGCCTTGGAAACCGCTGTGCGTGACCTGGTGAAGACCGGGTTGAAAGGCGCATTTTATACCACTTTTGGCATTGGCTTCGCCGACGCGATAGCTAAGGGCAACTCGAACATGAGTAGCTACAATGCTGCAGTGGATGTTGCCACCAAGGCGATCGTTGATTCCATCAAGGAGAACGGTAAGTTTGATATCAAGGATGTATCCTCCCGGCTTTCAGAAGCGTTGAAAGCCGATAATCCGAACATGCCTTCCGGGGCGCGCAATGGTACGGCAGGCCTGTTGTCTGTACTTATGAAAAATGGCTTCCTTGGGTCGCTTGGCGGTATTCTGGCGACCACCTATGGTGCCTACACGCTCAACAAGAACATGGGCGACACCACCGAAGAGCGCCTCGGTGCCGCGCGTATGTTCTTGATCACACTCTCCACGTCGCCCGCCTTCCTGTTAGCAGGAACAAAAGCCCTCGAGAAGATATTTGACAAGCCAGGCATGGCAACCATGCTGGGGCTGGAAAACAATACCCAGTTACGGGAAGCCTATTTAAATCGATTTTCTAACGCGAATAAGCCCGCATCGGCTCCAGAGTTGTCCATCGAGCTTGACAACCTTGTGTCAATGGAAATAGATGGTTGGGCCGATGATGTTGAGCGGTGGTTTGATGATATTGCTTCAGGCGAGGGAGACGGGGCCCGCTTTGTACCGCTTCCTGCTGATGCCGATGTGGGCCTTGAAGAAATCATGGAAGGTCCGAACGATCGTATCACCGAGGTGGCGGCAAAAAACGATGTTCAATACCAGGAACTGCTTGATGAGCTTAGTGAGAGTGACCGGACCAGCGTGATGGGCATGGTCGATGACCGCATCAGCAACATGGGGATAGACCCAAGCAGTATGTCTACGACCAGTAAGCTCAGGTTGGTGGGGAGCGTGTTAAGTACCGTCGGTGGGATCGCTGACGTTGCCGGTGGCATCCTGGATATCGCGTTATCCGCCATGAATTTTGAAAAGCTAGCGAATGACCCGAATGCAACGCCTGCTGAATTCGCGGCTACATCGTTTCAATTACTGGTCGGCGTGACCTTCGCCGGCGCGGCAGGTACCAGTTTGGCCAGTATGCTTGCCGGGCCAGCAACGGCCGCCGCCCTAGGTATCGCTTCCGGTGCTCTGGGTATCGCCGGGATTGCCTTTGGCGCGATCGCCATGATCATTACCGGTGTGATCGCCAAGCAGAAACAGGACCAGGCAGCCGAAGATGTTCGACAGGACTTTAGAGACTGGAGCACGCTGGGCGTTACCGAAGACGATTGGGGGGATAAACTCAATTACACCATTCACTCCCGCTATGAATACAATTACTGGCATGGCTCCGATCGCTACTACGATCTCTACCCGGAAGACACCCCGGTCTGGGAGGCTCGGCCCGAGCAGTATGAAGACTTTACCGAGTACGTCGAGGATCATGGCAACATCTCGGACGACTGGTTTAAAGATTGGGATAACGATCATGACTCGGGCCTTCCTGATGAAGGTACCCCCGACCCCTCGGGCCTGCCGCGCTTTGGCGATGATGGCGAACCCGGCGACTTCGGTGAGTTCAAACTCGACATCGACCGCGTGGACGTTGGCTCCATTGAGCTGGCCGAAGACGGCCGTGTCATCTTCACCAAGGATGGTGTAAAGCAGGTAATCGATCCATTGATCGGCGGCGAAGCCGGTGATGATGTCCGACAAGATATCGTCGATTACCTGACAGACCTGTATCAAATCTCTCATCCGGATGGGAAGGCTGACCAGGACATCATCGACAGAATAACCGACATTCATGATGAATCGGATCGATTCAATGAAATCGACGACTTGAAGCGTGCCCTGGATGATTCGCTGCCTCCTTTGTTAGGCAAGGATGGCAAACATAGTGCCGGCACCTTCGATGATTTCAAGGAAGATATCGATCGAGTCGGTGTCGGGTCGATTGAACTGGATCCTACGGACAGCAACAGCATCTACTTCGTTAAGGACGGCACGCGTTGGCAACTGGACAAGGATAACCATGGCAGTCTGTCTGATGATGATGCCAACAATATCTTCGATTACTTGAAGAACCTGTACACCACGGTTCACCCGGACGGCGATCTTGACAGCGATCTCGTTGATAGAATCACCGACCTGCATAACGAGTCGGATGATTTCAATGATCTCAATGACCTTCGAGAAGAGCTAGGGATGGAGACCGACCCCACCGGCTACCCCGTCTTTGGCGAAGATGGATTTCCCGGCACCTTCGGTAACTTTAAAGAAGACATCGACCGCGTGGATGTTGCCTCCATCGAGCTAATGGACGATGGCCGGGTAATCTTCATTAAGGACGGCGTAAAACAAATCATCAATACATCCGAAGGCGATGAAGAATCGGATAACGACACTCGCAAGGAGATCATTGGTTACCTGAAAGGACTACACGAACTGACACATCCTGACGGCGAATTCAGTCAATCCATCGCCGATGAAATGAACGATGTCTTTGGCAAGACGGACATTTACAATGACCTAGAGGCTATCGAAGATTATGTCCAAGTCTCGGACCCTGTCGCCTGGAATGAAAACCCCGACGTCGTGACCATTTTCGGTGACAGTGGTGACCCAGGCAACTTCGGCGACTTCAGGACGGATATGGACAAGGTCGACGTTGCTTCGATCCGAATTCTAGACCAAGGTGACGATGACCCGAGCAACGACCGTTTCTACTTCAAGAAATCAGGGGAATGGTATGTGTTAACCCCTGAAGCCAATAGCGAGATTGAAGGTGAGTTTGACGACTATACGCAGTACCTGAGGGATCTATACGATATCACCCACGATGACGGTGTGTTGAATAAGCGCCTGGCATCCCAAATTGATGACACCCTTGGAAGAACCGACGACTACAACAAGATTGACGACCTGAAAGAGTACCTCGGCGTAGATTAACCATGGGGGCGGGCCTATCAGTGGCAACAAGTCTCTTCGTGCGTGGCGAACTGGAAACGGGCCAGCTCACGCTGGCCATGCTGGCGTCCGCCCGGAGTACTCAGCCACGGAAGCGATCGGTGGCCTCGATCAGTGCGTGGGTAATACCCGGTTCAAACGCTGAATGACCGGCGTCGGGAATAATCTGTAGATCGGCCTGTGGCCACGCGCGATGCAAGTCCCAAGCGCTGCGCAGTGGACACACCACGTCATAGCGACCCTGCACGATGACTGCTGGGATGTTGCGAATGCGCTCGACATTACGCAGTAACTGGTCGTCGTGCTCTAAAAAGCCGCCATGCACGAAGTAGTGGCACTCGATGCGCGCGAAGGCCAGCGCGAATTCGTCCCCGGCGTTGGCATCGATATGGCTCTGATTCGGCAACAGAAAGCTGCTCGAGGCTTCCCAAACCGACCAGGCCCTCGCGGCCTCGGCGCGAGCGACCTTGTCATCGCCGGTCAGGCGCCGATAGTAGGCACTCATCAAATCGCCGCGTTCGGCTTCGGGAATCACCGACAGGTAGGTTTCCCAGGCATCCGGATACAAGGCATTGCAACCCTGCTGATAGAACCACTCAAGCTCCCGGCGGCGCAGCATGAAGATGCCACGCAATACCAGTTCGGTCACCCTGTGCGGGTGGGTCTGGGCATACGCCAGCGCCAGCGTGGATCCCCAGGAGCCGCCAAACACCTGCCAACGCTCGACGCCCAGATGCTCGCGCAGGCGTTCGATGTCGGCGACCAGATGCCAGGTCGTATTGTCGACCAACTCCGCGTGCGGCGTGGAACGCCCGCAGCCACGCTGGTCGAATAGAATGATGCGATACGTCGCCGGATCGAAGAAACGCCGGCACTTGGGGTTGGCGCCGCTACCGGGACCACCGTGCAGAAACACCACCGGCTTGCCATCCGGGTTACCACACTGTTCGTAATATAGCGTATGCCGCTCGGAGACCTTGAGCATGCCGCTGTTGAACGGTTCGATCTCGGGGTAAAGCTCGCGCCGGGTATCTTGCATGACCTGCTCCACGTTTGGCAAAAACTCATCATAGCGTTTGCCATGGAAGCGGCACAAAGGCCAGGGAACACATGTGGATTAGATGGCTGGTGCGGGCGCTGCGTAAGCCGGAAAGCATCGCCTCTTACCTCGTCGCCGACTATCCCGCCTGTTTCACGCTACTCTCAATAAATCTGAAATTGCAGACACAAAAAAGCCGCCTCATGGGCGACTGATATTTACTGCAATGCTTTGATTCTACTGGACTAGCTTACCCGTGGTGCCGGCACCAGGAGTCGAACCCGGGACCTACTGATTACAAGTCAGTTGCTCTACCAACTGAGCTATGCCGGCGCGGGCAACTTACTAGAAATTGCAAAAACCAATCTCGCAAAGACGTTGGCGTGGCTGGGGTACCAGGATTCGAACCTGGGAATGCCGATACCAAAAACCGGTGCCTTACCACTTGGCTATACCCCAGCAGATTGGTGGCCAGAGACGGAATCGAACCGCCGACACGGGGATTTTCAATCCCCTGCTCTACCGACTGAGCTATCTGGCCGCTGCCAACGGGGACGTATTTAATCGTAAAGCCCTTTGCCGGTCAAGCCTGGCAATTCAAAAAGATGCCATCGGCAGGCCTACTGATTACAAGTCAGTTGCTCGGTGGGACGTACCCTTCCGCATGGTCGGTCTCGCGGTTGTCGAGAAAGCGCTCCATCTGCTCCATCAGGTACTCGCGCGATTGCGGATCGAGCAGGTTGAGGTGCTTTTCGTTGATCAGGCGAGTCTGCAGGGCCTGCCATTCGTCCCAGGCCTGCTTTGAAACGGTGCGCTGGATTTCCTGGCCCTTTTCTCCGGGCAACGGCGGGAAAGGCAGCGCTTCGAGTTCCTGCTGATACTTGCGACAGAATACGGTTTGGGTCATTTGGCATCCTCCTTGGCATGCATGGGGTGTTGCGCCAGCGTCTCCAGCAGCGCCTTGACCGGCGCGGCCAACCCAATGCTGGCAGGCGATCGCGGGTTATACCAGAGTCGGCCGGATTCGCCGACGTGCGTCGCCTCTCGGCCCAGCATCACTGGCTGGGGGGTGATGTGCAGGCGAAAGTGGCTGAAGGTGTGAGTAAACGGCTGCCAGGACGGATCCAGGCGCGCCTTGGGGGCGTGTAACGCCAGCCAGTCGCGCAGCGCAGTGTCGTCGTCGAACTGCGGAAGACACCACAGCCCGCCCCACAACCCGCTGGGTGGACGCTGCTCTAGCAACACATGCCCATCACCATCGCACAACAGTAGCATTCGCGTGTGGCGTTCCGGCAAAGCCTTCTTTGGCTTGGCTTCGGGGAAACGCCGCTCCTCGCCGCGCGCATGGGCGATGCAGACATCGGCGAACGGGCAGATCAGGCAGCTGGGTTTGCCGCGCGTGCATAGCGTTGCGCCCAGATCCATCATCGCCTGGCTGTAGTCGGGCAAACGCTCGCTGGGCGTGTAGCGCTCCGCCAGTCGCCATAGCTCGCGTTGCACCACGGTTCGACCCGGCCAACCTTCCACACCATGCAAGCGGGCCAGTACGCGCTTGACGTTGCCATCGAGAATCACCGCGCGACGACCGGTACTGATGCTGATAATGGCGCCAGCGGTGGAGCGCCCGATGCCGGGTAGCGCGGCCATGGCATCGAGGCTGTGCACCGGGAATTCGCCGTCGTGTTCGGCCACCACGACCTGCGCTGCGCGGTGCAGATTCCGCGCGCGGGCGTAATAGCCAAGGCCGGTCCACAGATGCAGGACCTCGTCCTGATTGGCAGCGGCCAGATGCACGACGCTGGGAAAGCGCGCCATGAAGCGCTCGAAGTAGGGAATCACCGTCGCGACCTGGGTCTGTTGCAGCATGATTTCCGACACCCACACACGGTAAGGCGTCTTGTCATGCTGCCACGGCAGGGTCTTGCGACCATGACGGTCGAACCAGTCGAACAGGCGCGACTGAAAGGCATCCGGGGACAAGTCGATGGCGTGCGCTTGGGTCATGGCGTCGCGGGCTGCATAAAAAAGCGCCGACTCGAAGTCGGCGCAGAGACTGGCTTGCTATGGTGCTCATTCAAATAGACCACGAAGTGCATCCTTGAGTTCCTTGGAAGTTTCTTCGCCCACTCGTTCGTCGAGTTCTTCGCCGATACGCTCGACGGCTTCGCTCTTGAGTTCGTCTTTCGCCAGCTCGCCCAGCGCCTGCTGAAAGGCCTCGCGGTCGAAGCTGCACCACTGCGATGGCTCGCCGGATAGCATGCCCTCGCAATGCACTGGCAGCGGCACACGCTCGAGGCGCGGATTGACCTCACAGGCCGCATCGGCGGTATCGACGAAACGCGCCCGAGCATCGTAGGCGAAACGCTGCGTCGGCAGGTTGAGCTGCCCTTCGCCACTCAGCTCGATGCCGGGAATCGTGATCAGCAGGTCGTCGTTGCGGGCCACGCCATCGGTCACCGTGACACTGGCCTCGAGTCGCTCGAAGCTCGTGTCCGGGCTCCACTCGCGGCTTGCCGATTCGCCTTCGAGCATGGCCACGGCGGTACATAGTTCCTGCGAGACGTTGACATCGAATACAGCGCCGTCGTCGACATGCAGGTTCGCCTGGCCGTCGAGGTTGCGCAGCAGCGTATCCGCCGCGCTAGTTTGCGAGGTGAACTCGCCGTTGAGCGTCAGCAGGCCACGCAGCGGCGATGGCTCGCCGCTATACGCTTCGACCAGCGGCACGATCTGCACGTTGTCGAGCGCTTCGCTGAAGCGCCAGCGGATCGGCTTTTCGCGCACATCCAGGGCGGCCGTGACATTGAGCGTGCCATCGTAGAGTCGGGCATCGAAGCTCTCCAGCCGATGGCGGCCATCGCTGCCGGCAATCGCCAGCGTTGGGCTCAACAGGGTAATGCCCTTGACCTTGAGCTCGTCGAGCGCCAGTTGGCCATCCAGGCTCAGATTGCGCAGCGCCTCTACCGGCACCAGTTCAGCCGCCTCGGTGGCCGCATAAGCCGGCGCCACGCCGAGTACTTCGAGCAGCGCGGCACTGTCATCCGCCGGCGCTTCGGCGCCTTCCACCGGTGGCGGTAAATAGGCGTCCAGGTCGAGTCGATCGCCCTGCAGGTCGAAGGTCAGCGACCGGCCGCCCAGCCCCGCTCCCAAACGTCCGGTGAAGGTGGTGTCGTCGACGGTCAGGGTCAGGTCGGTCAATGTGGCCTGCTCGAGATCGCCCTCGATGGGGCTGACGATGGCCACTTCGCTCAGCGCTTCGTCATTGGCCGTGTTCAATGCGACGCCGAAGCGCTCCAGCCAAGGCCGCAACGACAGCGGCGCGAGCTTGACCTGTCCGGTATAGCTGGGCGTCGTCAGCAATTCAGTGAACGACAGCTTGCCAGTCAACTCCAGGCCATTGTCGCCGCTCAGCCGCAGATCGCTGACCCGCGCGGTCTGTGCTTCGAGATCGGCCTCGGCGGCCAGCGTCAGGCCCAAGGGCAACGGGCTTTCACCCAATGCCGGGTGATCCAGGCTGGCATTGAGCTGGGCTCCTTCGAGGAGGTAATGGCCGCTACCAAGCTCGGCGACCGCCCGCTCGGCCTCGAGCGAGATCGTCTGTTCACGGTCTTCGAGTCCGGCCAGGTGGGTCTGCGTTTCCAGCGTCAATCCTTCGAGCACGTAGCGGTTATCGTTGAGGCTCAGGCGCACCTGACTTTGCAGGCTGACATCGCTGGTCAGGCTGGGCGCGGCGCTGTCGATCACGAAGCTGGCCTCGAGCGGAAAGGCATTGGCCGGATTGACGTTGGTTCCGGTGAGCGAAAGCTCTTTCACGCTAACGTCGAGACCACTGCGCAGGTCGGCGTAATGCACCTCGCTGTCGCGCACCTGCACGCTGGCGATATCCAGCGCCACATCGGGGCCGCCGCCTTGCATCGAGGGGCCGGCGGATGCCGGCGCCAGGGCGGCTTCGGCTTGCTCGCCTTGCTTGTTGAGGCGCTCCAGCAGCACCTCCCAGTTGCCGCGACCCTGTTCGTCGCGTACCAGATTGAGACGCATGCCGGTCAATGTCAGGCCATCGATGGCGATTTCACCAGACAGTAGCGGTGCAAAGGCCAGGCTGACTTCGGCTCGCTCGATCGCCGCGAAAGAGGATTGATCATGCGGCTGCTGCGGCAGCCAGGCGCGCGCATCTTCGACGCTGACCCCCAGTCGTGGGTAGAACGACCAGTTCAGCGGACCCTCCAATGCCAATTCCAGGCCGCTTTGCTGCTGCACCGCCTCGATCAGTCGGGGCTTGAGGTCATTGGGGTCGAAGAAGGTGGTGACGTAAACCACGGCACCCACCACCACCAGACCCAATACCCCGATCGTGGCCAGCAACATTCGCATCAGCCTTTTCATTGGCATCCTCCTGACGCTAACGGATTGAGTTCAAAATAAGAGCCACTCACCTCGAGTCGATAGCCAAGACGCGCCAGCAACAATTGATCCTCCATTTGCAGATGGCTGGCCTCCACACGCAGCGCGCTGTTTCCCTCGCGTGCCGTTTCAGCGACCAGCGCCAGCAGTCGCGAGCCCACGCCACGCCGGCGCGTGGTCTTGCGCACGCAAAAATGCGACAACCACCAGGCGCCCGGTTCCTTGTACACGCGAACCGCGCCCAGCAGCCGGTCGTTGAATAGCGCGCAGCAAAATACCCCGCCACTCTCGAGGTGGGCGCGCACGAAATCCTCAACCGCCAGTGGCAGACGATCGGGCGGCGCATCCTGGTAGATACGTGACAGATCGACATTCGCTTGGGCATCCGCTGTCCAGCGTGCGTGGTCGATTTCCTCCAACGTTACCGGCATGCATCGTCTCCCTTGGCCGGGACGGTGCCGTCATAGCCCCCGTCTTTGTTCCGCATTGTAGCGGATGGGCATGACGATTCTCTATAATGTCAGATTACGTTGGGAAAGCGCCAACGCCTGGATGGCCAAGTCTGGATGGTCGCCCCTCTGGATGGAGAAGCTGGATGGAAAGCCCGGACATGCCCGAGCGCATCGCCACGGTGTCGCGTGACACCTCGGAAACCCAAATCACGGTCAGCGTGAACCTTGACGGCCAGGGTCACTTCAACGCCGAGACCGGCGTGCCGTTTCTCGATCATATGCTCGATCAGATCGCACGCCATGGCCTCATCGACCTGGACATCGTGGCCAAGGGCGATTTGCATATCGACGATCACCACACCGTCGAGGACCTGGGCATCACCCTCGGCCAGGCCTTCGACAAGGCGATTGGCGACAAGCGCGGCATTCGTCGTTATGGCCATGCCTACGTGCCACTCGATGAAGCGCTGTCACGCGTGGTGATCGATTTCTCCGGGCGCCCCGGGCTGTTCATGAATGTCGAATTCACGCGTGGCGCCATCGGTCGCCTGGATACCCAGCTGTTCTGGGAATTCTTCCAGGGCTTCGCCAACCATGCCCGCGTGACGCTGCACATCGACAACCTCAAGGGCTTCAATGCCCACCATCAGGCCGAAACCATCTTCAAGGCCTTCGGCCGCGCCTTGCGCATGGCGGTGGAAAACGATCCGCGAATGGCCGGTCGGATGCCGTCCACCAAGGGCAGCCTGTGATGATCAACCGTGAGGAGCGAGCATGACGATCGCCGTCATCGACTATGGCATGGGTAATTTGCACTCCGTGGCCAAGGCACTGGAGCATGTCACCCATGAGAACGTGGTGATCACCCGCGATTCGCGCTCCATTCGTGGCGCCACGCGGCTCGTGCTGCCTGGCCAGGGCGCCATTCGCGATTGCATGGGCGAACTCGAACGCACCGAGCTGCGTGGCCTGGTCGATGAGTTGCTCGCCTCGCAGGCCAAGCCATTGCTGGGCATCTGCGTCGGCCAGCAGATGCTGATGGATGCCAGCGAGGAGAACGGCGGCATCGAATGCCTGGGTTTTCTGCCCGGCAGGGTGCGCCATTACAGCCTGAACATGCATGCCGAAGACGACACGCGCCTCAAGGTGCCGCACATGGGCTGGAACCAGGTTACCCAGCGTCACGACCATGCCCTGTGGGATGGCATCGACGATGGCGCACGCTTTTACTTCGTGCACAGCTACTACGTGGATGCCGAGCGTGACGGCGAGGTGTTCGGCACGACCCGTTACGGCAACGTCGAGGCGCATGTCGCCACCGGCCGCGAGGCGGTGTTCGCGGTGCAGTTCCATCCCGAGAAGAGCGCCGACGCCGGGCTGCGCCTGCTCGAGAATTTCGTTAATTGGGCTCCCGCTGTTTAAAGGCGCCCAATACTGCGCCCGATACGCCCAACCGACCAAGAACACCAAACGCTGGATTTCACGGCCGCATAAGCGCCCGTGCCAACGAGGACAGGATATGCTGGTTATCCCCGCCATCGATCTCAAGGATGGCCAATGCGTTCGTTTGAAACAGGGCCGCATGGACGACGCCACGAGCTATGGCGACGACCCGGTGGCCATGGCCGCGCGCTGGGTCGAGACCGGCGCCCGGCGCTTGCACCTGGTGGATCTCAACGGCGCCTTCGCAGGCCAGCCGGTCAATGGCGAGGCAGTCACCGCCATCGCCCGCGCCTACCCCGACCTGCCGATCCAGATCGGCGGCGGCATTCGCAGCGCGCATACCATCGAGCACTATCTGGCCGCCGGCGTTTCCTATGTGATCATCGGCACCCAGGCGGTCAAGCAGCCGGCTTTCGTCAGCGAAATGTGCCGTCTGTTCGCCGGCCACGTGATCGTTGGGCTCGATGCCCGCGACGGATACGTGGCCACCGACGGCTGGGCCGAGGTTTCGACCCTGAAGGCCACCGATCTGGCCAAGCGCTTCGCCGATGACGGCGTGTCTTCGATCGTCTATACCGACATCGCCCGCGACGGCATGATGCAGGGCGTCAATATCGAGGCCACCGTCGAGCTGGCTCGCGAGGGCGGCCTGCCGGTGATCGCCTCGGGCGGGGTGACCGATCTCGACGACATCCGCGGCCTCGCCCGGGTCGCCGATCAAGGCATTCTCGGCGCCATCACCGGGCGCGCCATCTATGAGGGCAGCCTGGATGTTACCGAAGCGCAGCGGCTATGCGATGAGCTGGGCGACACGTCAAGCGGGAGGAACTGATCATGGGATTGGCCAAGCGCATCATCCCCTGTCTCGACGTCGACGCCGGGCGGGTGGTCAAGGGTGTCAACTTCGTCGGCATCCGCGACGCCGGCGACCCGGTGGAGATCGCCAAGCGCTATAACCAGCAGGGCGCCGATGAGATCACCTTTCTCGATATCACCGCCAGCCACCAGGATCGCGATACCACGGTGGAGATGGTCGAGCGTATCGCCGGCGAGGTATTCATTCCGCTGACCGTGGGTGGCGGCATCCGCACCTGCGACGATATTCGCACCATGCTCAATGCCGGCGCCGACAAGGTATCGATCAACACCGCCGCGGTGGTCAATCCCGATTTCGTGCGCGAAGCCGCCGAGCGCTTCGGCAGCCAGTGCATCGTCGTCGCCATCGACGCCAAGCGCGTCTCGGCCGAGCACGAGCCGCCGCGCTGGGAAATCTTCACCCATGGCGGGCGCAAGCCCACCGGGCTCGATGCTATCGACTGGGCTCGCAAGATGGTCGATTACGGGGCCGGCGAACTGTTGCTGACCAGCATGGACCGCGATGGCACCAAGTCAGGCTTCGACCTGGGCGTGACCCGCGCCATTTCCGATGCGGTGCCCGTGCCGGTGATCGCCTCGGGCGGGGTCGGCAATCTCGATCATCTGGTCGAGGGCGTGCTCAAGGGCGCCGCCGACGCGGTGCTGGCAGCCAGTATCTTCCACTTCGGCGAATACACCATTCCCGATGCCAAGCGCTACATGGCCGAGCACGGCATCGAGATGCGCCTGTAGCCGGCCCCGATTAAACAGTCAGTCCAGGTTCAAGCCCAGGTTGCTGATGCCTTCATTGTGGCCCAGCCGGCGTAGTGCCTTGAGCGTCTCGCGCTCCAGCTCAACGTCGGCCGCCTCGAGTGCCGCCGCCTGGAAGTCGTGCTCGTCATCCATCAGCGGATGAGCACGCAGGCGCGCGGCGTTCTGTTCGGCGCCATCGCTATCGCTGCCTTCGGTCATCTCGATGAAGGCCTGCACGCCGTTACGCGATACCTGGCTAACCTCGCGCGGCGCCTCGGGAGCGTCGCCTTGCAAGGCATCGAGCAGCGCCGTCAGCGCCACCACGGTTTCCACGGCACGCCGCGCACCGAAGCTGTCATCATCAATGGGAGGCTCGAGCTCGGCCAGCTTGGTGGCTTGGAGGGCGAAATCGATACGCGCATCGCGAACCTGCAACGCCTCCCACACCAGATCGAGAATCACCCGCAGGCGATGCACATCGCCCTGGCCGGTCATCTGCACGTACAACGCATAGTTGGGGAACAAGCGTTCGCACAGCGTGGCCATGAAGGCCAGTTGCTGACGCTTGTCCAATCGGCGCAGGCGGGCCTTGAAACCCGCCTGGGGCGTTTCGCTCATAGCGACTCCTTGATCGAGAAAAGCCATGACAGAGAGCTCATGGCCATAGCAATTCGGAATTGACGCGGCCACGTTTATCGAACGCCACGCCTTCGCCGCGCAGCTTCTCGCGCTGGCGCACCGCGCCACCATGCTCGGTAACCGCGAGGCTGGCATTGATCACCCGGTGCCAGGGCAAGCCGTGGCCACTCGGCAGGTGCCGCATGGCACTGCCGACCATGCGCGGCGTGGCGCCCTCGGTCATTTTCGCCACCCGGCCATAGGTCGTCACCCGCCCTTCGGGAATCTGCGCGACGATGGTGTATATCTGCTCCAGCAGTTCAGGTTTCGCCATGGTTGCTTCCCGATATCAGGCCAGTCGACGACACTGGACGCCGCCGTCGGGCTTATTCATCATGACAACATCATGCATATCTACTTCCTCCAGCACACCGCCTACGATGGCCCTGCTCGTCTGACCGACTGGCTGACCGGCATGGGCCATAGTCATAACGTCTGTCATCTGTATGCCGATGAGGCGCCGCCACGTCTCGAGGACTGCGATGCGCTGATCGTGCTAGACGGCTACCAAGACATCGACGATAGCGAGCGTTACCCTTGGCTCAAGCGCGAGAAGAAACTGCTCGCCCGCGCGCTGAAAAGCGGCAAGCCCGTACTCGGCATCGGCATGGGCGCGCAACTGCTTGCCGCCGGGCTGGGCGCAGTCGTTTCCCCGGGCACCCACGCCGAAACCGGCTGGCACAGCGTCACTCTCGCCCCCGAGAGCCCTTTCGACCTGCCCGAGCGCTTCGAGGCGTTCCATTGGCATCGCACCATCTTCGGCCTGCCAGACGACGCACTGCCGCTGGGTTCCAGCGCGGCGAGCCCCGTTCAGGGCTTCGCCTGGGACGCCGGCCGGGTGATCGGCCTGCAATGCCGGCTCGAGGTCACCGATGCCAGCGCCGCCGCCCTGGTCGAGCATGCCCCCGAGTCGCTGCAAACAGCCGGCCCCTTCGTGCAGAACCGTGATGAGATTTTCGCCGATCCACGGCGCTTCGACCACCTCGCCGCGCTACTCGACCGCGTGCTGGTGCGCTGGCTGGCGAGTACCGCCAACTGACGAACCGCCAGGCGCCTGCCACTCGCGCGCGAACGCCAGGCAACTGTCCCAGTCGCCGACATGCAAAAAGGTCTGGGTGTGCTTTTCCAGTTGGTGACGATAGAGCGGATCGTAATATTCGGTCAGCAGCGGCGCCAGCCAAGCCTCATGCGCCTGTGGATTGCCGCGCTGGTGTTCGCGGAAGGCCAGTTCCTGCAAGCGTGCCAGCCGCGCCAGCCGGGCGTTGCCCAGGCGCTTCTTGAGTCGCGCCAGCGCCCCCGAGAGTTGCTTACGCATCAGCGCCCAGCCCAGCCATTCGCCGTATTGGCCCCGATAGACCGCCCATAGATCCTCGATATAATCCTTGTGGATACGCGCCAGGCGCCAGTCGAGGGGCATCTCCACGCGCACGCGAGGCGCCTGCTCCATGGCGCGCCAGAACGTCAGGGGAATGTTCGCTACGCCGATATGGCGCGATTCGTCCTCGACCACGCAGGCCCCGGGCACGTCCAGCAAGCGTCGCCCGATCGCGTGCTCGAAGTCGATCTGCGCAGGCGCCGGCAAGGGATGCCGCCCGAACGCCGAGCCCTTGTGGCGGGCGCAGGCCTCGAGATCCACTCCGCCCTTCAGGCGCTGGATGAGTTCGGTCTTGGCACAGCCGGTGAGGCCGCCGATTACCAGCAAAGGCCGTTCGGCCGCAGCATCGATGCGCGCGCACAGCGCTTGGCGCATGGCCTTCCAGCCACCGCGAATGCGTGGCCGCTCGATACCGGCGTCGAACAGCCATTGCTGGGCGGTTTGCGAACGCAGTCCGCCACGAAAACAGTAAATGAGCGCATCGGGATGCGCGGCTATCGATCGCTGCCAAGCGGCGATACGCGCCTGCCTGAGTCCACCGGCCACCAGGCGATTGCCCAACTCGATGGCCGCCTGTTGGCCCTGCTCCTTGTAGCGAATGCCGATGAGGTGACGCTCCTCGTCATCCATCAGCGGCAGGTTTATCGCGCCAGGCAACGCGCCTTGGGCGAACTCCACCGGCGCGCGCACGTCGATCAGCACGCGCCCTTGGCGCAGCAGATCGAGATCCGGCTCGACCAGTGGCAGACTCACCCGCGCACCTCGATCAGCGCCTCGCCTTCGGCCTTGAGGCATTCGCCGAAGGGCTCGAGACGCAGGTCATGGGCGCGACCGATGCGCTCGATATCGTCGGCCCAGGAAGGATGCACCGCCAACAATAGCCCACCCGAGGTCTGCGGATCGCACAGCCACTGCCAATGGGCCTCATCCATGGCCGGTAGCCTGGCGCCCAGTGCCTGGCGGTTACGCGCGCTGCCGCCGGGCACCGCGCCCTGGCGACGATAGGCCTCGGCCTCGGCCAAACGCGGCAGGCGTTTGTAGTCGACACGCGCCTTGACGCCGCTGGCGGCACACACCTCGGCGAGATGCCCGGCGAGACCAAAGCCGGTGACATCGGTCATCGCATGCACGCCCGAGACCCGTGCCAGCTCGGTGCCGATGACATTGGACATCAGCATGGTCTCGCGCGCCAGGCCATGGTGGCCGGCCTTGAGCAGGCCCTGTTTCTCGGCGGTGGTCAATATCCCCACGCCGAGCGGCTTGGTCAGGTAAAGCAGGTCGCCAGGCTGGGCGCCCTTGTTCAATTTGAGATGTTCGAGGTCGATCAAACCGTTGACCGACAGGCCGAAGATCGGCTCGGGCGCATCGATGGAATGCCCACCAGCCAACGCCAGGCCCAATTCACGGCATACCGCTTGGGCGCCGGCAAGCACGTCGCCGGCAATATCGGTACCCAGCTTATCCAGCGGCCAGCCGAGGATGCCTAGCGCCATCACCGGCGTGCCGCCCATGGCGTAAACATCGCTGATCGCGTTGGTGGCGGCGATACGCCCGAAATCGAACGGATCGTCGACGATCGGCATGAAGAAATCGGTGGTGGCGATCATGCCGCGTCCGTCGCCCAGATCGTAGACGGCGGCGTCCTCGCGCCCCTGGTTGCCGACGATCAATCGGGAGTTGCTGGCACCCGGACCGGCCTTGGCCAGAATTCCATCGAGGACATCGGGAGCGATCTTGCAGCCACAGCCGGCGCCGTGGCTGTATTGCGTCAATCGAATGGCGCTCATGAAGTCCTCCTTGCGGTCGAAATTGTGGGCTCACGCAAACGCTTGCCGTGATTCATAACGCTTCGATCGCCTCGGCGAGCTTGTCGACAGCGATCACCTGCATACCGGCGGGCGAGGTCTTGGGTGCGTTGCCACGCGGTACGATGGCCCGCGTAAAGCCATGCTTGGCGGCTTCGACGATGCGCTCCTGGCCGCTCGGCACCGGGCGGATCTCGCCCGACAGGCCAACCTCGCCGAATACCACCAGCTCACGCGGCAACGAGCGGTTTTGCAGACTCGACACCACCGCCAGCAGTACCGCCAGATCGGCGCTGGTTTCGAGCACCTTGACGCCACCCACCACGTTGAGAAAAACATCCTGGTCGCCGCTGAACAAGCCACCGTGCTTATGCAGCACCGCCAGCAACATGGCCAAGCGGTTGGGGTCGAGCCCCACTGCCACGCGCCGTGGGTTGCCCAGCGGCGAATCGTCGAGCAGCGCCTGCACCTCGACGAGAATCGGCCGGGTGCCCTCCCAGACCACCATCACCAAACTACCCGGCGCCTGCTCCTCGGCGCGTGACAGGAAGATCGCGCTGGGGTTCTTCACTTCCTTCAGGCCATGTTCGAGCATCGCGAACACACCCAATTCATTGACCGCGCCAAAGCGGTTCTTCTGCCCGCGCAGGGTGCGAAAGCGCGAGTCGGCGCCGCCCTCGAGCAGCAACGAGGCGTCGATCATGTGCTCGAGCACCTTGGGGCCGGCCAAGGTGCCATCCTTGGTCACGTGACCGACCAGCAGCAGCACGGTGTCGGTCTGCTTGGCGAAGCGCGTCAGCGCGCTGGCCGACTCGCGCACCTGGGCCACGCCGCCCGGCGCCGAGGCGATATCCTCGAGATGCATGGTCTGGATGGAGTCGATGATCAGCACCTCGGGACGTTCGCGCTCGGCGACGCCGAGGATCGTCTCGACGCTGGTTTCGGCCAGCATCTTGAGCCCTTGCACCGGCAGTTGCAGGCGATGTGCGCGCATCGCCACCTGCGACAGCGACTCCTCACCGGTGACGTAAAGCACGCGACGCTGCTGGGCCAGCTTGCAAGCCACCTGCAACAACAGCGTCGACTTGCCGGCACCGGGGTTGCCACCCAACAGCACCGCCGAGCCGGGCACCAGGCCGCCGCCCAGCACCCGGTCGAACTCCTCGAAGGTCGAGGACAGTCGCGGTACCTCGGACAAATCCACCGCACCAAGATCGACCACCTGACGCGAAACGATGCCCGCATAACCGCTACGGCCACTGGTCGATGGTCCGCCGCCGACTCGCGGCGAACCCAGACGAACTTCGCTTAGGGTGTTCCACTCGCGGCAGCTCGCGCATTGGCCCTGCCATTTCGTGTATTCGCTACCACATTCGGTACATACGAAGGCGCTCTTCGCTTTCGCCATTGCGGCTTGGTCTCCATGCCTGTTATCGACAGTTTACCAGCTACCCATACAGCGATCATAAAAACGCCAGGGGCGGCCCATTGGCCGCCCCTGGCGATGCTATCGTCGACGCTGAAACTATTGGCGCTGCAAGCGCAGCATTTCACCGTTCTCGAAGCGCCGACGTTGCGGGTCGATCAATTCGAGGGTGTTGGCGTCGAGCTTGAGGAAGTAATAGACCTGGCCCTCGCCTTGCGGTGTCAGTTCATAGACCGTGGCCGAGGGATCGGTAGCCGTCCCACTCAACACACTCCATTGGCCTTGATAGCGCTCGACCGGGGGATTCTGTGGATGCTCGCGATAGCTGGCTTCAAGATCGAAGGTGCGTTCGGCATCGCTCGCCTGCTCATCGCCCTGCAAGGCGACCTCCAAATCTATCCCCGCACAGTTGCGACACGGTAGCGTGCCCTGATAGACAGTCGCCTGTTCCTCGGCAGCCATCGTGTCGGGCGCTTCGCCTTGCTGGGCGCCGGTGGCACAACCGGCCAGCGTAGCGAGCATCGCACAACCGGCCAGCAACGTCCTGATCTGCATGTGAGTCCTCCTAACCAATGGGCCTAGGGCCGCTAGTGCGGCTTCCTGATCTACAGGATAGCGGCAAGCAACGCCCGAGGATAGCACCTCGGGCATCTGACTCAATCCAGCGTCGGATAATCGGTGTACCCTTCACCGCCGCCGCCATAGAACGTCTCGGGCTGCGGCTCGTTGAGCGGCGCCTCGCGGCGAAAGCGCTCGACCAGGTCGGGATTGGCGATATACGGCCGGCCAAAGGCGGCGGCGTCGCCCAGGCCATCGGCGATTAGCCGCTCGGCACGCTCGGCGGTGTAATGGCCACAGTAGATCAGCGTGCCGCGGAAGCGATCGCGCAGGTCGCGCCGGAACTCGTCGCTCAAGCGTGGCCCTTCACCGGTCCAGTCTGGCTCGTTGACATGCATGTAGGCGATTTTGCGCAACGACAGCTGCTCAGCCAGATAATGCATCATCGCCTCGGGTTCGTCATCGGACAGCCCGAATATCTCGATGAACGGCGACAGGCGAATGCCGACACGATCGGCGCCCATCACTTCGCTGACCGCATCGACGACTTCCAGCACTAGGCGGGCGCGATTGATCACGTTGCCACCATAACGATCGCTGCGCTCATTCGAGCCGGTGGCCATGAACTGCTGAAGCAGATAGGCGTTGGCCGCGTGGATCTCGAGCATGTCGAAGCCGGCGCGCTTGGCACGCCTGGCTGCCTGTCGATAGTCATCGACCAATGCGGGAATTTCCTGTGTTTCGAGCGCGCGCGGCGTACTGGCGGGGTGTCGCCCAGTACTACCGTCCTCGAACTCGACGTAGCATTGGGCGCCTTCGCCACGCAACGCACTGGGCGCAACCGGCTGTCGGCCGTCGGGCTGGACCATTTCATGCGAGACACGGCCCACGTGCCAGAGTTGCAGAGCCAGGCGCCCACCGGCTCGGTGGACCGCGTCGACAACCCTCTTCCACCCGGCCTCCTGGGCATCGGTGTAAATGCCCGGCGTATGCACGTAGCCTCGCGCAGTCGGCGAGATGTTGGTTGCCTCGCTGATGATCAGCCCGGCGCCGGCACGCTGCGCATAATAGCTGGCCTGCAGCTCGCCGGGCACGCTATCCGGCGTTCGAGCCCGCGTCAGCGGTGCCATGAGCACGCGATTGGGCAGCTCGACGCGGCCCAGTTTGAGTGGTGAAAGCAGCTTATCGAATGGCATCCGTTTCTCCTTTAACCCGACTTCGAATCGAACATGGGACAAAGGTGGAGTTCGTTAGACGACTAATCAAGTTGCTAACTCATTGTTTCTCTCAACCGCTACCCATAGCGAAAATACATGCCAGCACGATCGGCATTACGACCAAGCTACCGAGGTTACCGATCAGCACTAGAGAAGCCACGCTGTGCGGCTCCTGGCGGTACTGTTCGGCAAGCAGGTAATTGAGCACCGCGGGTGGCAAGGCGGCGAAGACCCAAAGTGCCGCGGCCTGCATGCCCTGCAGATCCAGCCAGGTAATCAGCGGCCAGGCGAGTATCAGGCCACTGGCCGGGCAGGCGACGGCGCCTAGCACGCCGGTCTTCCAGTCGCGGAAGTCGACATCAAGCATGCGTACGCCCAGCGCGAACAACATCAGCGGTATGCTTACGCCGCCCAGCATGTTCATTGCCTCGAGTAACCAACCGGGCAATGGCACGCCGCCGAGGTTCACGCCCAACCCAGCCAGGCTAGCGAGCACGATCGGCATGCGCAGCATGCGCCATAGCGGCGTGTGTGGATTGAGGATGTACAACCCCACCGAGAAGTGCAGCAGCATTTCGATGATGAACACGACCACCGCCGCCGGCAGGGCCGAGTCACCGAACGCCAGGACCAGCAGCGGCAGCCCCATGTTGCCGGTGTTGTTGAACATCATCGGGGGCAAAAAGGTACGCAGGTCGAGCCGTAGCAGCTTGGCCAAGGGCCATAACAGCAGTCCCGAACCCAGCACGATCACCGCAACGGCAAAGGCCAGGCGAGCGTATTCCTGGAGTGGCGCCTGGCGGTCGGCAAGCACCGCGAACACCAACATGGGCACGAAGAGTTCCATGTTCAGCGTGTTGAGGCTACGGATATCCGGCGTCCGGAAACGACCGTAGAGCGTACCGCAGCCGGCGATCAGGAAAACCGGCAGCAATGTGGAAAGAATTTTCGCGAGCATGGGTGTCGGGCCAGAGCAAAGGCTAGCAGCCTAACATATCGGCGCTTGCGCGGCCCGCCCGGCCACGTCACCATTAAACACATTACGTTCCTGCCGATGCGAGCGACCATGAGCAAGTTCTGGAGTCCCGAAGTACGTGAACTGACGCCCTACGTACCGGGCGAGCAACCACGCGAACGGCTGATCAAGCTGAATACCAATGAGAACCCTTACCCACCGGCGCCCGGTGTGGAGCAGGCTCTGCGCGACTATCCGGCGGATCACCTGCGTCTCTATCCCGACCCCGATGCTACGGTGCTGCGCCAGGCACTCGCTACCGAGCATGATGTCGAACTCGAGCAGGTCTTCGTCGGCAACGGTTCCGACGAGGTACTGGCGCTGGCCTTTCAGACATTCTTTCGCCAACAACGGCCGCTGCTAATGCCAGCGATCACCTACAGCTTTTATCCGGTCTACTGCCGCCTGTATGGCATCACGTATCGCACCGTGGCGTTGGGCGATCAGTGGCAGGTCCCCCTCGAATCGCTGACGGGCGAAAACGGCGGCGTGATCTTTGCCAACCCCAACGCACCGACGGGCCATGGTCATGGCCGAGACGCCATTGCCGGGTTGCTCGATCGGGTCAGCGATAGTGTGGTATTGGTCGATGAAGCCTACGTCGATTTCGGCGGGGAGAGCGTAGTGCCATTGGTCCGGCATTACCCCAACCTGCTGGTCACCGGTACCTTTTCAAAGTCTCGTAGCCTGGCGGGGTTGCGCCTGGGCTATGCCATCGGCTCGCGCGAGTTGATCGAAGGCTTGGAGCGAGTCAAGAACTCATTCAACTCCTACCCTATCGACAGCATCGCCATCGCCACCGGCGTCGCCGCGCTCGCAGACAGATCGCATTTCGAAGCCTGCCGAGAAAAGGTAATCACGACACGCGAACGCACCCGCCAACACCTCGCTACGCTGGGTTTCGAGGTACTACCCTCACAGACCAACTTCCTGCTGGTGCGTCATGAAGATTACGATGCCGGCCAGCTTTTCGTGGGTCTCCGCGAGCGCGGCATCTTGGTGCGGCACTTCAATACCGAAGCCCTGCGCGATTTCATGCGTATATCCATCGGCACCGATGATGAAATGGATAGTTTGCTCGAGGCATTCGAGGCGCTTTGCCGCTAACCACCTGCTTGGAACCTGGCCCGATAAAGCGACAAGTAGCAGCGCACAAGCCCAGCACTCGCTGGGCTTAATTTTGGTTCTTCGCACTTTGCCGGGAAACGCGGCACGGATTTTTAGGAAAAAGTACGCCGTGTCGCGGTACCCGTAGGCCATTCGCTTGATGACCTTGATCCGGTTGTTCATGCCTTCCAACACGCTGGTATTTAGCCGGTGCTGGGCGCTGGAGACGATCCCTTCCAAGTAGGGTTCCAGCCTCCTGGCGAAGCGCTCCAAGGCGTCAATGCCGCTGCCGAGGGCCATGTCCGCCCACTCCTGCCAGGCGTTTCGGGCGCTGGCCTCGTGCCGGGCGAACCAGAGCGTCTTGAGCTGATCCTTGAGCACGTAAACCGTGGCCAGTGGGGCATTGGCGGCCAGGAGCTCTTCGAGCTTGACCGCCTGTTCGGGCTTCAAGTTGTCGGCATTGCGCAGCAGTAGCCAGCGGCTGCTCTTGATGACCTTGCGGGCGGCCTGGTCGTCCCGCAACTGGTTGGCCTGATCGACGCGCACCCGATCCACGACCTCGCGCCCGTACTTGGCCACCACATGAAAGAGGTCGTAGACCACCACCGCGTTATCACACTGCTCCTTCACCTCCAGGTCGAAGGCGGAGTTCATGTCCATGGCCACTGCCTCGATCTGCTCCCGGGCATCACCCAACCACTCGAAGAACGGGCGGATCGCCTCACGGGAACGCCCCTCGCCGATCCATACCACCTGCTGAGTATCGGCACAGGCGACGACGGTGGCGTAGCGATGTCCCTTGTGCAGGGCGAATTCGTCCATCATCAGGCGGCGCAGCCGTGTCGGGTCCGGGGTAGGCAGATCACGCTGCAGGCGTTGTCTATCGAGGGTCTTGACGGTATGCCAGTGCAGGCCGACCAACTCAGCGATATGTCGGATGGGTAACAGAGGCAACAGGCGCTCCACCCACAGGCGTAGCGTGTCGGTGACCGGAGATCGACCCGGCAGCCAATCGATGCGTTCCCGCGTTGGCCCACAGGCCGGGCACCGCAGGCGCCGGACCGGCACTTCCAGCTCAACCCGGTAGCTCAGCAGCAGCGCCTCCTGAACCCGCCGGCGGTGCACGTCATGCACCAGGAAGCAGGCGTGGTCGCAACCACGACAGACGGGGGTCACCCGAGGATCCGGCTCCAACCGGATGAACAGCGTCTGAGGGTCAAGGGCCTCATGGTGAGCGGGCGTGAAACCTTTCCAGAACAGGCAGAGCGGGGTAGCATCCATGACAACGGCGGTATCCATTGGCTGACGTTTTGGCGAATATCAGCTTACGTGGATTTACCGCCGTTTCTCTATCCTGCCTGTCCTCCCCGGCCCTGCCTGTTTCACGCAGATCTGCGAAGAACCTTAATTTTCTCCCTCGCAAAAAAATACGCCCGCCGGGTGGCTGGGGGTATCGGTGAAGCTGCCTGATTATGGTTGGGCCGACGCCCCGAGGGCCGACCATCCGGCGGCCGGCGCGCCGGGGGAGGCCCCTAAACGACGAAACCCCGACCAGGGGCCGGGGTTTCTGAAGAAGTGCCTGACGATGACCTACTCTCGCATGGGGAGGCCCCACACTACCATCGGCGCTGAGCGGTTTCACTGCTGAGTTCGGCATGGGGTCAGGTGGGACCCGCTCGCTATGGTCGTCAGGCGTAAACTGGTGTCGCGTGGTGGCTTGAGGGCTGATCGTGATCGTGCTTTCGATCGCGACCCGACGCTCGACGCTGCCCGCCACGGGACTGTCTTAACAAATGAATCAAGCTGACTCGATACGACTCGACGTATCCGCTTATCGG
>NZ_FNGI01000007.1 GCF_900102945.1 Modicisalibacter muralis
CTGATCGGCGTGCAGAAGCGCATCATCCAGCGCGCCAGGACCCTCAACCGCGCGGTGATCACCGCCACCCAGATGATGGAATCGATGATCGGCGCCCCGCTGCCGACCCGCGCCGAGGTGTTCGATGTCGCCAACGCGGTGCTCGACGGCACCGACGCGGTGATGCTCTCGGCCGAGACCGCCGCCGGCGACTACCCGGTGGAGACCGTCGAGGCCATGCACCGGCTGTGCCTGGGCGCCGAGCGCGAGCGCAGTGTCCAGGAATCCGGGCATCGCATCCACGAAGACTTCACGCGCATCGACGAGACAGTGGCGCTGGCCGCCATGTACGCCGCCAATCACCTCGACGGCGTGGCCGCCATCGCCTGCATGACCGCCACCGGCTACACGCCGCTGATCGCATCAAGAATTCGCTCCGGGCTGCCGATCGTCGGGCTGGCCCACAACCCCATCGCCCAGCGGCGCATGGCGCTGTATCGCGGGGTGGTGTCGCTGGCCTTCGATACCAGCGAGATGACGCCCGACGAACTGGACGCCCAGGCGCTGGCCCTGCTCGAGCGCCAGGGAATCGTCGCCACGGCGGACGACGTGATTCTCACCCGCGGCGATCACATGAACGCCCATGGCGGCACCAATACCCTGAAGATACTGCAAGTGGAAGGCGCCTGATGAACGATCAACGGCCCACGCGGCAAACACGGCGCACTCTGGCCCAGCGTAAGCGAATTGCGCTGATTGCCCACGACGGCAAGAAAGACGAACTGCTCAAGTGGGTCGGCCGCTGGCGCGATACGCTGGCCCGCCATGAACTGATCGGCACCGGCACTACCGCCCGGCGCGTCGCCACGGAGCAAGGCCTGGACGTCGAGGGACTGATGAGCGGCCCGCTGGGTGGCGATCAGCAGATCGGCGCACGCATCACCGAGCAGCGTCTCGATCTGCTGGTGTTCTTCTGGGATCCGTTCGCGCCGATGCCCCACGATCCCGACGTCAAGGCGCTATTGCGCCTGGCGGCGCTGTGGAACATCCCCGTGGCCTGTAACGCCGCCAGCGCCGACTTCATGATCAGCTCGCCCTATCTGGCCGAAAACTATAGCGTCGATATTCCCGATGCCGGCGATTGGGTCGAAGCACGCGCTCACGCCTGAGCCCAGCATCCATGTCGATACAAAATCGCCGCCCCATGAGGCGGCGATTTCATTGAGCTGGCATCGAAATCATCAAGACGACGAACCGCTAGGCGGTGTTTTCTTCTTGCGTGCCGCCGGTTTCTTGCGGGTCGTCGATGCCGGGCTGGATTCCGGCTCCACTGCGGGCTTGGCACGCCCGAACAGTTCCTGCACCGTCGCCAGGCGCGCCTCACAGCGCTCATCGAGCGGGCCGCTGGCCGCCAATACATGCTCGATGTGCTCGAGATAAGCCTCGATCTGCTCGGCGCGTTCACCGTCGAGCAACGTCGGTAAGGCGTCCAACGCTGCATGGCTGTCCAGCTTGAGGATAAAGAACTGCTCGCGCACCAACGCCTTGAAACTCGCCAGATCGATATTCGGCTCGACCTCGGCACGCGTCGCCTTCAAGCGCTGGAAATTGCGCTCATCGGTGGATGGCGCGCCGCCCAGCACGTAGATCAGGGCGCGCATCACGGCATGATGGCTATCGCCACGGTCGATTCGCGCGCATAGTTCGTGCTTGCGCTGCTCGACGAAGCGGCGGTGCTCCGGCTCGGCGCCGGGGCAATTGAGGTGACGCCGAGAGTCGTCCGACGCCCCGAGGCCGGTCAACGTCTGCAACCAGGGTTGGCCGTAGATCGCCATGAAGGCCTGCTCGGTGCTCTGGTCACGAATATCGCGATAGGTGTTCAGCCCACTCACGATCTGGTCCGACAACATGCTTTCGAACACCCTGAAGGGATTGTCATCGGCCACCTGATGGCGATCGGCCTTGATCGCATCGGCCATCACCGGCAGTGCCGAGGTCGCCGGGTTACGGTCCGAGAGCAGCTTGTAGCCCATTCTAAGCGGATGCATGCGACGCATCAGCCCCGCCGCTTCGGGGGTCATCACTGCCTGCAGCCAGGGCCGAAAGTAACGCCGGTAGAGCCCGAGGTTGATATCCGACACCCGGGCCACGCTGGCGAAGCGCCGTTCGTCCTCAGCATTGGTCTGCACGATGGCGTCGATGTCATCGAGATCGCGTGGGCTGAATTCGAGAATGTAATCGCCGTCGATCAGGTCGGGATTGGCGGCATCCTCGGTTTTTTCGGTCACCGTGGTTTCGTAGAGCCCCGGCGGCAGGATGTCGATGTAATCCATGTTGGCCGTGAACTCGGCGTGTTCCTTGCGCGACACACTGCCGGACACGAAGATGCCGAGATGGCCGGTGGTATCGTGCACGCAGTACACGATGGTCTGCTCGTTGGCCTGGATATCGTCGACGCTATCGTAGAGATCACCGATCCAGCCCAGCGCCTGGGGCGGTGGCGTGATGTCGTCGCCCTGCGAGCAGAACACCACGATCGGCGAGCGTACGTTGCGCAAGTCGATGCGTCGACCGTCGCGGGTGGTCAGTTGCGAGGTACTCAGGCGATTGCCGATGAACAGGTTATCGACGATGTACTGGATTTCCTCGGCGTTCAACACCACATGCCCGCCCCACCAACGCTCGAAATCCAGGTAGCGGTTGGCCTCGCTGTCGACGTTGGCGTAGAGGTTGTACTGCTTGCTCCATAGGGTATTGGCCGGGTTGAGCTTTTCGAAGTTCTGCACCAGCCAGGCGCCATCGAAATGGCCATCGCCCAGGTCGCTCATCAACGCGGTCAGCCAGCTTCCACCCAGCATGCCGCCGGTATAGCGCATGGGCGCCCTGCCCCGCTCGCCGGCCCAGTAAGATAACGGCGCGCCGGCGATCAGGATAGGGCCGAAGCAATCGGGCTCCAGCGCCGCGGCCATCATGATCTGCCAACCGGCCTGACAGTTGCCCACGACCATCGGCCGCTCGGTGGTTTGCGGGTGAAGATCGATGACATGCCTGAGAAACTGGACCTCGGCCTCGACGACATCCTCGACGGTCTGCCCGGCAACCGGATAAGGCAGGAAGCCGATGAAATAGCAGGGATGCCCGGCGCGCAGCGCCACGCCGATCTCACTGTCGGGCTTGAAGCCCCCGATGCCCGGCCCATGGCCCGCACGCGGGTCGACGACAACGAATGGACGCTTGTCCTCGTCGATTTCGATATCCTGTGGGGCGATGATGCGCATCAACTCGTAATTGACCGGATGCGTCAGGGTACGCCCATCGAGCAACACCTCGGCATCGAAGCCGAGCACATTGGGCGCGGTCTTGTCGATGTGCTCGAGATACTGGTTGCCACGCTCACGCATGACATCGAAATAGAGCACGCTACGCTCGCAGGCGTCTTGCCAGTAATCGACGGCGGCGCGCCCGAGTCCCAAGGGGTCCCAGAACGCAAACGCCGATCGTGCTAATGAGGCCTGAACGGGGAACATGGCTTGACTCCATTGGTGACGATCGCGGCATTGCAAGCTATTTGCTGCATTGCAATATAATAGCCAATCCAGCATAACGCCATCGTGAAATCATTGCAGCCATGGTTACGTAGCGGCACAAAAATGCCCGGAAGGACCGGGCATCGGAAGCCAGATGGAATGCGGAAATCTAGGGGAATGGCGGATCGTTGGGCGGCGTAGCCCGCAGCGCATCGTCGTCGACGGTACCCGGCGCACTGGGTTCGTGTTCGTATTGCTGCTCCGGGCCGACGGGAGACTTGCGCTCCCGCTCGCGACTCGCTTGCCAGGCCAGCGCACCCAGACCGGCGACGGCGCCGTACTTGATGACCTTACCCACCAGGCCACGACCGTGCTTGCTGCTCAGCAGCATGCCCAGGGCGCCACCCGCCAATGCGCTTCGCGTATCGACGCCATAGTCCTTGGACGAGGCACAAAGCTCTCGAGCCGCTTCCATCAACTGATCCACCGCGCTCTTGTCTTCCATGTCAGCTCTCCTTGGCGAATTATCTATTAAGGAGTAGTTCGCCTCAGCCAGGTTTCAAGCAATTATTCGATCTCGATCAGCACCTCGCCGGGCGTGACGCGATCGCCCTTGGCGACATGCACCGCCTTGACACTGCCCGCGATACGCGCCTGGACTTCGGTTTCCATCTTCATCGCCTCGGTGATCAGCACCGCCTGGCCTTCCTTGACATTATCGCCCACGCCGACCAGCACGTCGACGATGTTGCCCGGCATCGAGGTGGTCACGTGGCCCGGCCTGGAGGCCTGGGCACGACCGGAAGCGGCGCCGCCGACATAGGCATCCTTGGCCTCGAAGACGACCTCCTCGGGCATGCCATCGAGCGTCAGATAGACCTGGCGCTTGCCGCCACTGTTGCGGCCCACGCCGGTGATCTGCACCTCGTAGGATTCGCCGTGCACGTCGATGACGAACTCGGTGGGCGTGCCTTCGCTCACCGGGCGGCCCGAGCTCTCGGCAACCGGCAGTGCCTCGGGCGTCAGCGTGCCATCGCGACGCCCCTGCAGGAAGTCGCGTCCCAGGTCGGGGAACATGGCGAAAGTGAGAATGTCTTCCTCTCCATCGGCCAGTTCGCCGACCTCGGCGGTCAAGCGCTGCATCTCCGGGCCAAGACGATCCGCCGGCCGCCCATCCTCGATGGGTTCGTTGCCGATGGCGCGACGCTGCACCTCGGCATCGACCTCGGCCGGTGGCTGGCCATAGCCGCCCATCAGGTAGCGTTTGACCTCATTGGTGATGGTCTTGTAGCGCTCGCCGGTGAGCACGTTCATCACCGCCTGGGTGCCGACGATCTGCGAGGTCGGCGTGACCAGCGGCGGGTAGCCCAGGTCGGCGCGCACCCGGGGGATTTCAGCGAACACTTCGCGGATCCGCGACAGCGCGTTCTGCTCCTTCAGCTGGTTGGCCAGGTTGGACATCATGCCGCCCGGCACCTGGTTGATCTGCACCGATACATCCTCGCGGGTGAATTCGCTCTCGAAGGCGGCGTACTTCTTGCGCACCTCGCGCAATTCGTCGCCGACCGCCTTGAGCGCTTCGAGATCGAGGCCGCTTTCGTAACCTGTGCCCTGCAAGGCCGCGACCATCGCCTCGGTGGAGGGGTGACTGGTGCCACCGGCGAAGGCCGAGCTACAGGCATCGATATGCCGGCATCCCGCTTCGACGGCCTTGAGATGACACAGCGGCGCCAGTCCCGAGGTGGCATGCGCGTGTAAATGGATGGGCACATCCACCGACTCGACCAGCGCCGCGACCAGCTCGCCGGTGGCATACGGCGTAAGCAGCCCGGCCATGTCCTTGATGGCGATGGAGTCGGCGCCCATGTCGATTAACCGCCTGGCCTGCTCGATGTAGATTTCCAGTGTGTGTACCGGGCTGACGGTGTAGCACAGCGTACCCTGGGCGTGCTTACCGCTGGCCTTGACCGCACGCATCGCGGTTTCCAGGTTGCGCAGGTCGTTGAGCGCGTCGAACACACGGAAGATATCGATGCCGTTGTCGGCGGACTTGGCGACGAAGCGCTCGACCACGTCGTCGGCGTAGTGACGATAGCCAAGCAGGTTCTGGCCGCGTAGCAGCATTTGCAACGGCGTATTGGGCAGCGCCTCCCTGAGCGATCGCAAACGTTCCCAGGGATCTTCCTTGAGAAAGCGCACGCAGGCATCGAAGGTCGCCCCACCCCACACCTCGAGGGAATGAAAGCCGATGGCATCGAGCTTGGGACATACCGGCAACATGTCCTCGGTACGCAGGCGCGTGGCGATCAGTGATTGATGGCCGTCACGCAGGACGACATCGGTGACATGAACCTGCGAAGGTTGAATCTTGCTCATGGGAGGCTCCTGGTGTCCTGTTAGGCTCTTATTAGAGTCCGGCGTGGGCGGCAATGGCGGCGGCAATCGCCAACGCCAGCTCTTCCGGGTTGCGCTTCACCGAGTAGTTGAGCAACTCGGGGTGCGCCGGCACGAAACCGGTATCGAAATGGCCACTGCGAAAATCCGGGTGACGCAGGATTTCCTGGTAATAAGGCGCGGTGGTCTTGATACCCTGCAGGCGCATGTCGTTGAGCGCACGGATACCGCGATCCAGGGTTTCTTCCCAGGTCAGGCCCCAGACGATCAGCTTCAGGCACATCGAGTCGAAATACGGCGGAATGCTGTAACCGGTATAGATCGCCGTATCGGTGCGCACCCCCGGCCCGCCCGGCGCGTAATAGCGGGTGATACGGCCGAACGACGGCAGAAAATCGTTCTTGGGGTCTTCGGCGTTGATACGAAACTGGATCGAGTAGCCGTGGTGGCGAATGTCTTCCTGGCGAAACGACAGCTTCTTGCCGGCGGCAATGCGAATCTGCTCGCGAACGATATCCACCCCGGTAATGGTCTCGGTGATGGTATGCTCTACCTGAACCCGAGTGTTCATCTCCATGAAGTAGACTTCGTTGTTCTTGACCAGAAACTCCACGGTGCCGGCATTTTCGTAGCCGACCGATTGCGCGGCGCGTACCGCCAGCTCGCCGACGTAGGCGCGCTGCTCGGGAGTCAACTGTGGGCTGGGGGCGATCTCGATCAGCTTCTGGTTGCGGCGCTGGATCGAACAGTCGCGCTCAAACAGGTGGATGACGTTGCCGTGGCGGTCGGCGAGGATCTGCACCTCGATATGGTGCGGATCGACCACGCATTTTTCCATGAACACATCGGCCGAGCCGAACGCCTTGGTGGCCTCGGAGATCACCCGGCCCCAGGCTTGGCCGAGCTGCTCAGCGTTATCGCAACGCCGGATGCCGCGTCCGCCGCCGCCGGAAGTCGCCTTGAGCATCACCGGGTAACCGATGCTCTGGGCCAGGCACAGGGCCTCGTCGCGATCCCTGAGATTGCCTGCCGAGCCGGGCGTGACCGGCACGCCGGCATCGCGCATGGCGCTGCGCGCCGCCGTCTTGTCGCCCATCCTGGCGATCACCGAGGCATCGGGACCGATGAAGGCAATACCCGCTTCGGCACAGATACGCGCAAAGTCGGCATTTTCGGAAAGAAAACCGTAGCCTGGGTGAATGGCGTCGCAGCCGGTCTCGCGGGCCAGATCGACGATACGCCGGGGATCGAGATACCCGGCCAGCGGATCGTCGCCGACGAAATGCGACTCATCGGCACGCTTGACGTGCAGCGCGAAGCGATCCGGCTCGGTATAGATGGCGACCGAGCGAATGCCCATTTCGGCGCAGGCACGCTCGATGCGCACGGCAATCTCGCCACGGTTGGCGATCAACAGTTTCTGGAACACCGGCTGCCCTCCAGGGTTGCGTCCACGGTAGGCATGAGAAAAACTGAGGGTTACGCTCTCTCGCCGCTACCGTGCTGGGTAACTCCTTTCACGCTACCCGGCGGCGTGCCAATAGAAAAATTGATATTTTTTTGCCATCCTATAAGGTATGGCTTATACCTAGCGGAAACTTCCATGTCGCGACCCCATCTGCTCAATCGACTGACCTTCCGGCAGTTGCAGGTCTTTCAGGCCGTGCATCGCCAGCAGTCGTATTCCCGGGCAGCGGAACAGCTCGGCCTGACACAACCGGCGGTGAGCGCTCAGGTTCGTCAACTGGAACAGGCTCTGGAACAACCACTGTTCAAGTACGCGGGCAAGACACTGCACGTGCTACCCGCCGCCGATGCCCTGGCAGCATCGGTACAGTCGATCTTCGGCCAGGTCTCGAGCCTGCAGATGGAGCTTTCCGAGCTGGCCGGAACCATCCGCGGCGAACTCAACCTGGCCGCGGTTTCCACTGCCCAGTACGTGGTGCCGCATATTCTCGCGCGCTTTCGCGCCCGTTATCCGGAAGTGCAGATACGTCTGCGGGTATGCAACCGTGGCCAGGCATTGGAGCGCCTCGCCGAGCGGCGCGACGACCTGGTGATCATGGGCATGGTGCCGGAAGACGCCAATCTGGCGTTCATGCCGATTCTGGAAAACGAAATGATCCCGGTGGTGTGGCCCGGGCATCCGCTGCTGACCGCCGAATCGCCGAGACTGGAAGATTTCGCACGCCATTACGTGCTGATGCGCGAGCCCGGCTCGGGGACGCGCACCGCCTTCGAGGAGTTCGTCGCGCGCGAACGGGTCTCGCTGTCGCACACTATCGAGCTGGGCACCAACGAGGCGATCAAGCAAGGTGTCATGGCGCATCTGGGCGTGGCGGTGCTGCCGCGCCTGGCCGTGCAATTGGAACTGGGCTCCGGCCTGCTGGCCTCGCCGCACCTGCCCGGCTTCCCACTCAGGCGCTCGTGGTGCACCGTCTACCCCAAGGACCGCTACCCGACACCGGTCACCGAACTGTTCCTGCGCTTCGTGCGCGAACTGTTGCCCGAGCTCAACGCCCACTTCAAGGCGCCGCTGGTGCCCGCGCCGGGGCCGAGTTTCCTATGCCTGCCGGCAATCGATCCCTGACCAGTACCGATTCAGTGCATGCCGCGTCGCCTGTCCAGAACGACGGCTACTGTGGTATTTTATGCACAAGATCCACGTACCATTCGACGTGCCAGGCTGCTTGGAAACGCCGACCGGCGCACTCCCGGTGAACCTGCAGTAGTGCAGTCTCGGCGGTCAACCGGCGAGCAAAGAGGCTCACAGCTATGACCGACACCCCCTCCAGACACATCTCCAGCGGCGAAAAGTACCGCAACGACCAAGGCATCGCCGCCATCAAGGATGGCATGAAAGTGCGCAACCGGGTCGAGGAAGGCGGCGTTGCCACCGGCCGCAAGCCAAAGTGGCTGCGCGCCAAGATGCCCGGAGGCGAACGCTTCAACGCCGTGAAGAAGAACGTGGCCGAGCACCGACTGAGTACCGTCTGTGCCGAGTCCCACTGCCCGAACATGGGCGAATGCTGGAGCAATGGCACCGCCACCATCATGTTGATGGGCTCGGTATGCACCCGTGCCTGCCGCTTCTGCGCCGTGGATACCGGTAACCCGCGGGGCTGGCTCGACGCCGAGGAACCGGCGAACACCGCCAAGTCGGTGGAGCTGATGGGGTTGCGCTACGTGGTACTCACCTCGGTGGACCGCGACGATCTTCCGGACGGTGGCGCCGGCCATTACGCCGACTGCATCCGCGCCATCAAGGCCCGCACCCCCGAGGTCGCGGTGGAGGCCCTGACGCCGGACTTCGACGGCGCCCCCAGCGCCATCGAGCGGGTCGTCGATTCCGGCCTCGAGGTATTCGCCCAGAACGTCGAAACGGTGGAGCGCCTGACCCGGCGCGTGCGTGACCCACGCGCCGGCTACCGCAAGACACTCGATGTGCTGGTCCATGCCAAGCGGCATCGCCCCGAGATCATCACCAAGACCAGTCTGATGCTGGGGCTCGGGGAGACCGAGGAGGAAATCCTCGCGACCTTCGACGATCTGCGCGCCATCGGCGTGGACATCGTCACGCTGGGCCAGTACCTGCAGCCCACGCGCAACCATCTACCGGTGGAACGCTGGGTCACACCGGAGGAGTTCGAACGCTATCGCGTACTGGGCCTGGAGAAGGGCTTCATGGAAGTGCCATCCGGTCCGCTGGTTCGCTCCAGCTACCGGGCCGACCGGGTATTCGAGAAGAACAACCTCGGCCTGGCCGCCCCCGCCGAGGTGCCCGGCCAGGAAGAAGCCGACCCGAACCGCATCGCGGCTGTCAACGTCGGCTGAGTGCGTCGGAGCCGAACAGCGACGAACATAGCAGAACCCCCAGCGAATCAGGCGTCGCTGGGGGTTCTGTTTTATGAGCGCTTGAGCGAAGCGGTGCGTGTAAACGGCGCTATTACACGCTGACGGGCTCGGTCAGCGTGAGTTCTCTCCCCAGTTCCCAAGCCAGGCATTCGGCCAGGCGCAGAGATACGCTGTCGGTGCCGGGGCAGTCATCGACCAGATCGGCAAGCCGGGTCATCGCCATGCCGGCATAACCGCAGGGGTTGATCCGCGAAAACGGCGACAGGTCGCCGTCGACGTTGAGCGCCACCCCATGAAAGCTGGCCCCGCGTCGAATGCGTAGCCCCAGCGAGGCGATCTTGGCCTCGGCCACGTAAACGCCCGGCGCATCGGGACGGGCATGCGCCACCACCCCATGTTCGCCAAGCAAGGCAATCACCGCCTGCTCCAGGGCGCTGATCAGGTCGCGGACACCCAGGCGCGCCCGCCGTATGTCGAGCAGCGGGTAGAGCACCACCTGCCCTGGACCGTGGTAAGTCACCTGCCCGCCACGGTCGGTAGCCACCACCGGGATGTCACCGGGCAGGAGCAGATGCTCGGGCTTGCCGGCCTGGCCCTGGGTGAACACTGGCTCGTGCTCCACCAACCAGAACTGGTCGGGAATCTGGGCATCACGGGTATCGGTGAGCTCGCGCATGGCCTGCCAGACGGGGGTATAGGGACGGCGCCCCAGGCGATGCAATTGGATCGGCGGCAGACCGCCCTCACTCGCCATCACACCACCATGTGCACGCGGCCGGTGGCCTTGAGTGCAGTGAACAGCGCGCGAAGCTGGTCTTCGCCGGTGGCGGTGATGGTCACGCGCACCGACTGGAATTTGCCGTTGCGACTGTCGACGAGGCCGACGGCATCGCGATCAAAGCCCGGCGCGTGCCCCTCGACCACGTCGAGCACGGCGGCCTTGAAGTCGGGAGCGGCGTCACCGACGATCTTGATCGGATAGTCACACGGAAACTCGATCTTCGGCGCCTCGGGTGGCGACGATTCCGAGACGCGCATATCCCGCAGGGATTTATCGCTCATACGAATCACTCGGCGAATGATATTTCCGAGTATTCTACTCAACCTATGCCCTTCTACCAAGCGCATGGCTACTCATGGAAAACCTTTCCGCCGATAATTCACGGCCATCGATAATGAGCGACATAGCCAATGGTCGTCACGTCGATGGCCGCTAGCGCGCCTGTGGATCAGTCGAACAGGCCGGTGACGAACAGCAGGATCATGTCCCAGATGCGCTTGAAGAAGCCGCCCTGCTCGATGGTTTCCAGAGCGACCAGCGGCTGCTCCTTGATCACCTGCTCGCCGAGCTTGATCTCCAGGGTGCCGAGACGCTGGCCGGCCTGCACCGGCGCCTTGATGGTCTCCTGGATGTTGAGCTTGGCGGTCATCTCGTCGCGACGGCCGTCGGGCACGGTAAGGTAGATATCCTCGGCGACGCCCAGGCGCAGCGTATCCGCGGTGCCACCCCAAACCCGTGGCTCGTTGAGAACCGCGCCCTTTTCGTAGAGCTCGAAGGTCTCGAAGAAGCGAAAGCCGTAATTCAGCAACTTCTGGGTCGCCTGGGTGCGCGCCTCGTCGGAATCGGTGCCCATGACCACCGAGATCAAACGCATGTCATCCTGCTTGGCCGATGCCACCAGGCAATAACCGGCAGCTTCGGTATGGCCCGTCTTCAACCCGTCGACGCTGGGATCGCGCCATAGCAGGCGGTTACGGTTGGGCTGGCGAATCCCGTTGTAGGTGAAGAACTTGGTGGAATAGATCTCGTAGTGATCGGGATAATCCTGAATGATGTGCTTGGCGAGCGTCGCCAGGTCCCGTGCCGTGGAATAGTGATTCTCGTGCGGCAGGCCGGTCGGGTTGACGAAATGGGTATTCTCCATGCCCATCTGCTGCGCCTGCTGGTTCATCAGGTCCGCGAAGGGTGCCACGCCACCGGCGATATGTTCGGCCAGCGCCACGCTGGCATCGTTGCCCGATTGAATGATCACGCCCCGGATCAGATCATGGACGCTCACCTCCGTCCCCTCGCGAATGAACATCCGCGAGCCGCCGGTCTGCCAGGCGTTGACACTGATCGTGGCCATGTCATCCGGCGAGATATTGCCTTGGTTTATTTCGCGCTCGACGATGTAGGCGGTCATCATCTTGGTCAGGCTGGCCGGTGGCAGCTTTTCGTCGGCGTTATGCGATACCAGCACTTCACCGCTGTTGGCGTCCATCAATATCCATGACGATGCCGCAAGCGTAGGCGGCGATGGGATCATGTTATCCGGCAACGCTTGTTGCTGGGCCTGTACCGGTTGAACCAGCAGCATGCATAGCGTGACCATTGCTGTCAGCAGGCGCCAGGACGTCGATGGAAAAGCAGACAATCTCATGAAATTTTTCTCGCAGCTTGTATCGATGGACGGTAAACAGGGTTCAATCGTTGGCGCTAACCGTAAAGGAGTCGGCATAACCGACGCGGCTCAGTTCCCGGCGCAGCGCTTCCAGCGCAATGCGGTCATTGACCGGGCCGACCTGTACACGGTGCAAACGGGTGCCACTCTCAATGCGCACGGGGCTGTCGAGCTCACTTTGCAGACGCGCCTGAAGTTCCAGGGCGCTGGTCGCCGACCCCAGGGCCGCGACCTGCAGGTATAGCTGCTCGCCACCGGATGCTACGGATCGCGCGGCGCTGCCGGCGCTTGACGCAGTGCTGGCTGGTAGCGGCTTTGCCGATACTGAAGCCGGGGATTGCGCTGCTGGCGCGGATGCCACGGCGGCTTGTGGGGCCGGTACCGGTGCAGTCCCGGCCTGTCGGGTACTCTGCTGGCCCTGGTGACGCGCCTGCCAAGCGACCGGATCGATGGCTTCGACACGCACCCGGCCGGTACCGCCACGCAGGATATCCAGACGCGCGGCGGCGGCATAGGATAGATCGATCAGGCGATCGCCATGAAAGGGGCCACGATCGTTGACCTTGACGATCACCGAGCGACCGTTGTCGAGATTGGTGACCCGCGCATACGTCGGCAACGGCAGCGAGCGATGCGCGGCGGTCATCTCATACATGTCATAGATTTCGCCGCTGGCGGTCGCGTAGCCATGGAATTTCTTGCCGTACCAGGACGCCTTGCCCTGATCGACATAGCCCGTCGCGTCAGACAGCACATGGTAGGTTTCGCCCCACACTTCATAAACCGGTCGATTGCCGCTACGCGCCAGTGGCTCGACCCGTGGCACCGCATCGGGCACGTTAGAGACATCCGGCGGCTGCTCCGGATAGGCATCGCTTTCCATCGCGTAACGCCCTCCCGAATCCTTGCCGCCGCCCTGGCCACCCGTGCCGGAACTGGAAACACCGCCACCACTGGCACAGCCCGCCAGCAGGGCCAGCACGGCCGTTGCAAAGAGCCACCGATGCGTCATACCTCGTCCTCCATGGCGTTGCGGATTCGTTCGGCCAGGGTCGTTACCGCCATGGCGTAGAGGTGACTGTGATTGTAACGGGTGATGACGTAGAAATTATTGTGACCCAGCTTGTAACGCGTCTCGCCATTCGCGAAATCGAGCGCCAGCGGGATGACCTGGGTGGCGCCATCGAGCGGGCTAGACGCAACCGGCTCAATGCCGCTCTCGGCCAGCGTGGCAACGCTGACATAGGGCTTCTGCGTGCGGTTGAAGTCGATGTCGTCGGGTGACGCCTGCGGGCCCTGGGCATCGGTGACCAGCGTCGCGTCGGCCACCCAGCCATGTCGGGCGAGATAATTGGCGACACTGCCGATGGCATCGACCGGGTTGTGCCATAGATCACGAATACCATCGGCATCGAAATCGACGGCATAGGCACGGTAGCTGGTGGGAATGAACTGCGGGTAACCCATGGCGCCGGCGTAGGAACCCTGCAAGGTCAACGGATCGACACCCTGCTTGCGAGTTATTTCAAGAAACGCCGCTAGCTCGCCGCGAAAGAAATCGCCACGACTGGGGTGGTAAAAAGCCAGGGTGGCCAACGAATCGATCACCCGGTGATCCCCGGTATAGCGACCGTAATAGGTTTCCACGCCGATGATCGCGGCGATCACCGCCGGGTCCACGCCATAGTCGGCCTTGGCCCGGGCAAAGGCGTCACGATACTCGTCGATGAAGGCAGCGCCTGCCTCGACGCGCCCGGGCTGGATGAAGATATCGCGATATTCATCCCAGCGCAGGTGGTGCTCGACGGCTCCGGACATGGCATCGAGCACGCCTTGCTGGTACTCGGCCTCGCGCATGGCCGATACCAGCCATGCTCGCTCGATGCCCTGCGCGGCGAGTTCGTCGACCAAGGCGCGAGCCTCGGCATTACGCGCGGGATCGAAACCCTCGGTGGCCTGGGCAGGTGGCATGGCCAGCATCAGGCCACTACCCAGCACGGCGATCAACGCGTTTCTTCCGTGACGAAAGGCTACCCTCATTGTCTTGCGACTCCCCAATTACCCATCTGCGTTGCACGACAGCGTGGTCGTGTCGAATCGCCTTACGCGATCAATCGTACTTCCGTCCGGCGGGCGGCCTTCCAGCCAGCGAATCGCCAGGCTCGGCTCGTGCCACTAACGAGGCAACAGGCGGCGGTGACTGTGAATCGACATGAGAATACCGAAACCGACCATCAACGTCACGCTGGAGGTACCGCCGAAACTGACCAATGGCAGCGGCACGCCAACGATCGGCAAGATACCGCTGACCATGCCGATATTGACGAATACGTAAATGAAGAACGTCAGCGCGATGCTGCCCGCGACCAGACGCCCGTAGGTATCCTGCGCGCCATTGGCAAGCAGCAGACTGCGTCCCACGATCAGCAAGTAGACCGTCAGAAGCGTCAGCATGCCCGCCAGGCCGAACTCTTCGCCGAGCACGGCAACGATGAAATCGGTGTGGCGTTCGGGTAAAAACTCGAGCTGCGATTGGGTGCCCTGGGTCCATCCCTTGCCGAAGACTCCCCCACTGCCAATCGCGGTGGTCGACTGAATGATGTTCCAGCCTGCCCCCAGCGGATCGCTTTCCGGATTCAGGAAGGTCAGCACACGCTGGCGCTGATAGTCGTGCATGTTGAACCACAATAGCGGCAGCGCCGCTGCCGCCAGCCCGGCCAGACAGCCGATCAACCGCCATGAAAGCCCCGCCATCAGCAATACGATAAGGCCAGCACTGGCGACCAGCAGCGAGGTACCCAGGTCCGGCTGCTTGGCGATCAATACCACCGGCACCGCCATCAGCACACCGCAGGCCAACACATCACGCACACGCGGCGGCAACGACCGACGATGCAGATAGGTGGCCAGCATCATCGGCAACGCCAGTTTCATGATCTCCGAAGGCTGGAAACGGATGAAACCGATTTCCAGCCAACGCTGGGCGCCCATGCCGATATCGCCCATGATCTCCACGGCGACCAGCATCGCAAGGCCAATGGCATAGGCCAGTGGCGTCCAGCGATACATCATGGCCGGCGAAAGCTGGGCGACGATCGCCATGCCCGCCAACGCAACACCCAGGCGACTAGCCTGTGCATAGACCACCGACATCTGCTGCCCGCTAGCGCTGTACATGACGACCAGCCCTCCGGCCAATAGCAACAGCAATAGCGCAAGCAACCAAGGATCGAGATGAATGCGCGACCACAGGGTACGCCGGCGCTTCATGGAAGAGCCGCGACCGTAGTGCAGTACCGCCGAATCATGCAGACTCATGGGGTTGCGGCTCCTCGGTCGTGGCTTCGGGTGGCTGAGTGTCTGGTGACTCGTTCACCGCGTCACCGGGCAGCAACCAGGCATCGAGCATCTCACGCGCCAGCGGCGCCGCGTGGCTGCTACCGCCACCGGCATTCTCGACGATCACGGCAACGGCGATCTGTGGGTCCTCGATGGGGGCGAAGGCGCTGAACAACGCATGGTCATGCAAGCGCTCCTCCAGCTCGGCGGCGTTGTAGCGCTGATCGTTGTCGAGCGTGAAAACCTGTGCGGTTCCCGATTTGCCGGCCATGCGGTAGGTGAGCCCCTCGCCGGAACCACGCGCGGTGCCTTCGTAGCCGGTCATGACATCCTCAAGCGCCTTGAAAACCAGATCCCACCAATTTTCGTTCTCCAGCTCGATGCCCTCCAGCGCCGGCGGCGGATTGACCGGCTCGCCGCCGATACGCTTGGCCAGATGCGGCGTGACCCAATCACCGCGATTGGCCAACATCGACATGGCGGTCGCCATCTGCAAGGGCGTAGCCAACCAATATCCTTGACCGATCCCCACAGAAAGCGTTTCACCGGGAAACCAGGCCTGGCCGTAACGACCTTGCTTCCACTCGCGTGACGGCATCAATCCATCGGAGGCGCCGAAGACGTCGTAACTGGTGTCGATGCCGAAACCGAAACGCTTCATGAAATCCGACAGTCGATCGATGCCCAGTTTATGAGCAAGATCGTAAAAGTAGGTGTCGTTGGAGACGACGATAGCGCGATGCAAATCGACCCAGCCGTGGCCCCAGCGCTTCCAGTTGTTGTAGTGGCGTGGATGATCGGGCAGCTTGTAATAGCCGGGGTCGTAGATTCGATCCTGCGGCGTGATCACGCCATTGGCTAGCCCTGCCAGTGCCATGTAGGGCTTGACCGTGGAGGCCGGTGGATACTGGCCACGTACTGCACGGTTGTAGAGCGGCAGATCGGGATCGTTGCGCAGCGCCTGGTAGGCATCGTAACTGATGCCGGTGACGAAGGGATTGGTGTTGAAGCCCGGTGACGAGACCATCGCCAGGATGTCGCCGGTGCTCGGCTCGATGGCCACGATCGACCCGCGGCGCCCATCCAGCAGCTCGTACCCCAAGCGCTGAAGATCCTTGTCGATGGTCAGGGTCAGGTCGCTGCCCGGCGCCGGGTCGGTGCGCCCCAGTTCGCGTAACACGCGCCCGCGCGCGTTGGTCTCGACCCGACGCAGGCCGACCTCGCCGTGCAAAATCTCTTCGTACTCACGCTCGATACCGGTCTTGCCGATGAAATGCGTGCCAGCGTAGTCGCCGGTATCCAACTGCGCGAGCTCTTCGGCATTGATGCGCCCGACATATCCCAGCACGTGGGACATGAACTCGGCGTCCGGGTAGTGGCGCAGCAACTGCGCCTCGACCTCGATGCCGGGCAGGCGGTAGCGATTGACCGCCAGACGCGCGATCTGCTTCTCGGTGAGCTCGCTCATCAGCAGCGCCGGCTGATAGGGGCGCTGGCGCTGGCGCGAGCGCTCCATAAACGTCGCGACTTGGTCCTCGGGCAGCTTGAGGATATCGATCAACAACGCCAGCGTCTTATCAAGATCGTCGACGCGCTCACGCACGATGGTCAGGTTGTAGGTCGGCTGGTTCTCGGCCAGCAGCACCCCGTTGCGATCGTAGATCAAGCCACGCGTCGGCGGTAATGGCTCGACGCGCACGCGGTTGCTCTCAGAGCGGGTGGTATAAACCTCGTGCTGAAATATCTGCAGGTAGACCAGCCGTGCCACCAGCCCTCCCGACATCAGGATCACCACCAGCGCCGCCAGTAACGAACGATTGCGGAAGATGCGAACTTCCTGCTCCGGATTCTTCAGGGTGTCGCGGTGTTTACGCATGCAGGCACATCGATTCGGGATTGTCAGGCGTCAGCATCGGCAATCTTCAGCGGTGTCGTATCAGCGGTGGTAAGGGTGGCCGACCAGTAGCGTCCAGGCACGATAAAGCTGCTCGGCAAGCACCAATCTAACCAGCGGGTGAGGCAGCGTCAGCGGCGATAGCGACCAATGTTGTTGGGCGCTCGAAGACAAACCGGGATCGAGACCATCCGGGCCGCCCACCAGCAGGGCCACATCGCTACCGGCGTGGCGCCACTGGTCGGCCTCGCGGGCCAGGCGTTCGGTGCTCCACGACTGGCCTTCGACCTCGAGTGCCACCAAACGTTCATGCGGGCGCAGCCGCTCGCGCATACGCTGGCCTTCCTGAGCCACGGCACGCGCCACATCGGCATTCTTGCCGCGCATGCCTGGGGCGATCTCGACGATCTCCAGGGCGAAGTCGCGAGGCAGGCGTTTGCGATACTCTTCGACACCGCGCTCGACCCAATCCGGCATCCGGTTGCCGACCGCGAGCAGGCGAATTTTCACACCCGGCCCCCGCGCACCTCCTCCTCGATGTCGGTGGGCAGATCGGCCCACAATCGTTCCAGGTCGTACAGGCGGCGGGTATCGGGCAGCATCACATGCACGACCACGTCACCCAGGTCGACCAGTACCCAATCCGAGTCGGCCTGGCCCTCGACGCCCAACGGACGCAGGCCGGCCTGCTTGACCTTTTCGACGACATTATTGGCCAGCGCCGTGACGTGGCGTGTCGATGTTCCACTGACTACCAGCATGACGTCGGTGACGCTGGTCAGCGCCGAGACGTCGAGTTCGGCGATGTCCTTGCCCTTGAGTTCTTCAAGGGCGTCCACCGCCAGGGTTTTAAGCGCTTCGATGTGCATAGCTCCTCATGAAAGAACAATCGGCCCAAACGTTATTCTACCCCGACAGACCCGGCTAACGGTAAAGATTGCGCGATTGAATATAGGCCTCGACGGCCTCGGGCAACAGGTAACGGATGCTGCGCCCCTCGGCCAGCCGTTCACGCAGGTCGGTCGCGGAGATATCCATGCGGCTGGGCAGGCGTATGCGCAGCACACCGCCGGCCGGTCGCGCGAACAGCGCCTCGGCGTCCTGGGCTTCGCGCCCTGTGATCAGCGACTCGAGCGCCGCCGGCAACGGTGCGTCATGCCCGGGCCGGTCGATGACCGCCACATGGGCAAGCTCGAACAATCGCTCGGGCGCATGCCACTCGCTCAACCTGAGAAACGCATCGTGGCCCACCGCCATCACCAGTCGCGTCTGCTCGCCGTAATCGCGGCGCAATGTGACCAGGGTATCGGTGGAATAGGAAGGCCCGTCGCGCTGGAGTTCGCGGCCGTCGGCGACCAACCCCGGGGCATCGCCGATACCGGCTTCGAGCATCGTCAAGCGTTCGGCGGAACAAACTCCAGGCGCTTCACGCAGCGGCGGTACGTGCGCCGGAATCATATGCACGCGATCCAGTGCGAGTACCTCGCGCAATTCCACGGCGCTGCGCAGATGCCCCAGGTGCACCGGGTCGAAGGTACCGCCCAGCATCGCCACCCGCGCCGCGCGAGACTCAGCCACGGACGTGGCCGTCGCCAAGCACCACGTACTTGCGGGTGGTCAAGCCTTCCAGCCCGACCGGGCCACGCGCGTGCAGTTTGTCGGTGGAGATGCCGATTTCCGCGCCCAGGCCATATTCGAAGCCGTCGGCGAAGCGTGTCGAGGCATTGACCATCACCGAGCTGGAATCGACCTCGGCCATGAAACGCCGCGCCAGGCTATAGGATTCGCTGACGATCGCATCGGTGTGGTGCGAGCCGTAACGCTCGATATGCGCAATCGCCGCGTCGACACCATCGACCACGCGAATCGCCAGCACCGGCGCCAGGTATTCGGCGAACCAGTCGTCCTCGCTGGCCACGGCAACCCCGGGCAGCACCTCGCGGGTACGCTCGCAACCACGCAGCTCGACGCCGTGTTCGGCGTAAGCCGCCGCCAACGATGGCAACAACTCGGCAGCCACGGGTGCATCGATCAGCAGCGTCTCCATGGTGTTGCAGGTGCCGTAGCGATGAGTCTTGGCATTGACGGCGATCGCCAGGGCCTTGTCGCGATCAGCGCTAGCATCGATATAGACATGGCACACACCGTCGAGATGCTTGATCACCGGCACGCGTGCGTCGCGCGAGATGCGCTCGATCAACGACTTGCCGCCGCGCGGGATGATCACGTCGACATACTCGGGCATCGCGATCAGCCTGCCCACCGCCGCCCGGTCGGTGGTCGCCACCACCTGCACCGCGGCCTCGGGAAGGCCGGCATCGACAAGCCCAGCGGTGATGCATTCGGCAATCGCCGCATTGCTTTCGCGCGCCTCGGAGCCACCGCGCAGGATGCATGCGTTGCCCGCTTTCAGACATAGGCTGGCGGCTTCCACGGTGACGTTGGGCCGCGATTCGTAGATGATACCGATCACGCCCAGCGGCACGCGCATTTGCCCGACCTGAATGCCACTCGGGCGCGAGCGCAGGCCATCGATCTCGCCGACCGGATCGGGCAGCGCGGCAACCTGCGCGAGGCCCTCCAACATAGTGTTGAAGCGCGTTTCGTTGAGCGCCAGGCGATCGAGCAGCGCGGCATCGAGCCCGGCTTCACGGCCACGCTGGAGATCGCGGGCATTGGCCTCGATCAACCGCGCGCGCGAGGCTTCGAGATGTTGCGCCATGGCGCGCAGGGCTGCATTCTTGCGTCCAGTGTCGATGCAGCGCATGAGCGCGCTGGCACGGCGAGCTTCGGCGCCGAGGCTCGCCATATAGGTGTCGATGTCAGTGGACGATGCGTGTCGTGACATGCCGATATGAGTCTCCATTGTGCCCATCAGGCTGCCGGATGGCGCCATGCTGGGCGATAGTCTTGTCGAAAAGCCGGCTATGAGCTGCCGCATTGATGTGGGTATCGTACAGTGTCGGCCATTCACGAAGGAGTTCAATACTAAGGCACCATGGAGAGCAAGTTCAAAGACGGGCTTTATCGCCTGACGCAGCTATCGACCGCGGCAGTGATGCTGATCCTGACGCTGACGCCACAGGATGGCGTTTCACGCCTTCTGCTGGCGGCGTGCGCGTTCGGCCTGGCCGCCTCGGCGCTGAGCCGGCGCCGGATAGCCGCGTTGTCCAACGCCATTGTGCCGCCCTTGCTCGCCGTCATGCTGTCCTTGCTGTTGTGGGTGTCGCCCGAGCAGCATGCCATGTGGCTGTGGGGGTGGGCAGCGATTCTGGCGCTCCCCCAACGACTGCCGTTATTGATCGTGCACGCCACGCTGGCCGCGCTGTGCTGGTGGTGGGTGCAGGGCGCCATCGGTATCGAGCAGAGCCTGCTGGCGGGTGCACTACTGATCGCGCTGATGTTGCTTGGGCTGGCCCATGGGCTCGGCCTGCAGGGCCTGTGGCAGGGGATGAATCATCGCGCGTTCCCGACACCGGGCATGCCGTTGTGGACGATGGCTCAGCTCACTCACGATCTACCCCTCGAGATCGCCCGCTGTGCACGCGAAGGCAGCCACGGCGAACTGTTGCTGCTGCGCAGCCCGAGCGCTCGGCAACCGACCCTGGCAAGCGCTCTCGCCACGGCCACGCGCAGCTTCGAGAACCGCTACCGGATCGACAGGCACACCCTCGGCGTGCTGCTGATCAGTCGCGATGTCGACGAGGCGCACCAGCGCCGTGAAGCGCTCATCGAGGCACTGCCATTGCCTCGCCAGGCACGCTTCATCGCACTCGCCCCAGCGTTGTCGCTGCCCTCGCAATTGTCCGCCATGACCCGCCAGAAACAAGCCGTGGTCACGCTCGAGGAGTTTTCCTGATGGCCGCGCTCGACAATCTCTGGCCATCGAGGCTGTTCGTCAGCGTCTATATCAGCGGCGCCCTGCTGATGGCCGGCTATGCGACCTGGCACTACCTGATGGGCGACTACGACGAAATTCTGTTGCCGGCCTTGTTATCGCTACTGCTGGGTGGAGCGATCTTTCTACGCCTGATCAACAACGATTACCGTCGGCTGTCCGCCTATCTGGCACTGATCAGCTGTTATTTGTTGATTGCCGTGGAGCTACCCCATCAGGGGCAACTGGCGATGCTATGGCTCGGCTTGCCGCCGGTGCTGGCCCTGTTGTTGCTGCCGCTGGGGCCGGCGATGCTACTCAATCTAGCGTTGACGCCGATCTGGCTGGCACTGCTCGATAACGGCCCGCTATGGAGCGCGGCACTGTACTACCTGGCACTGGTCGGCATTGCCTCGCTGCCATGCTGGGCACGGCAACGCCGCACGGCGCTATTGCGCGCCACCCAGCCTCACGACCCACAGTGCGACGCGCTCTCGCAACGCGTGATCGGCGAGCGGCTGGTTGCCGAAGTCGAGCGCGCGCGAACCCTGAAGCGCCCATTGGCGGTATTGGTCGTGCACTTGCCACAACTGGAGATGGCCGAAGAACAATTCGGCTCGACCCTGCTGCATACCCTGCTGGATCGACTGTGCCACACCGTGCATGCCAGTTGTCGTCACCATGACCTGCTGGGCCGTCATCAGACCACTCAGTTCTGGTTGCTATTGCCCGACACCGGCGAAGCCGGCGCATTGATCGTGCGAGAGCGCCTGATGCGTGCGCTGGGCCGAGAAGTGCTTGCCGAGACGGGAGCCATCCAGGCACGCATCCGCGCCTGTTATCTGCACCCCGGGGAAAACGCCGCGCGCTTCGAACAGCGGCTGCTGGCCGCCGGCATGAAATTGATGGAGCCCCTTCCTTGAATATGCACGACTGGTTATCCACGCTAGCGCCCGAGCCCAGTTGGCTGTTTCTGATCATCGCCGCCATTGCACTCGTCGAATCCCTGGCAGTGGTTGGACTGGTGATCCCCGGCGTGGTGTTGATCACCGCGGCGGCTTCGCTGGCGGGGCATTACGACCTGTCGATCAAGCTAGTTCTGATAGCGGCGTTCATCGGCGCCGTGATCGGCGATGGCGTGAGTTTCCTGCTCGGTTATACCCAGCGTGAGCGCGTGCCCTCGCTATGGCCATTCAATCGTCATCCGGAATGGTTGGCGCGCGGCGCGCGCTTCTTCCAGCGCTATGGCGTGCTGTCGGTACTGATCGGCCGCTTCGTCGGCCCGGTACGCCCGATCGTGCCATTGATTGCCGGCATGCTGCACATGCGGCCGTTGACGTTTGTGTGGTCCAACGTGGGGTCGGCGCTGCTCTGGGCACCGGCCTACGTACTGCCGGGGTATCTGCTTGGCAGTACCTGGCGACAATTGCTGACGCTGCCGGCGGGTAGCGAACGCTGGTTGATCGTGCTGGCGCTGACGGTGATCGCTCTGGCGCTGGTGTTCTCGTTGCTGCGCCATCAGCTCACGCGCGAGGGCCGCGTCTACCGTCGCCTGGCAGCATTCTCTCGCGACCGACCCTGGCGGCACCGGCTGTGGGGCGCGCTGAGTTCGTCGCATCAGGGCGGCGAGTTTCCGCTGGCCTCGCTGGCGCTGCTGATCGTCGGCCTGTCCGCATTGAGCGGCTGGACACTCTGGGTACTCGAACACAACGGGCCCTTGCCGATGGATCGCCAGCTACAGGGAATGATCGCAGCCATCACCCTGCCCGCCGTGCAGCGAGCCACCGAGTGGCTAGCCGAGGCCGGCGATACCTTGGGCGTCATCGCTCTCGTATTGCCCTGGTCACTATGGCTGCTATACCGCCGCCAACAAGCGGTAACGCTACACCTGCTGGGCGGTCTCGGCGTTATCGCCCTGGCCAACACCCTATTCAAGCACCTGGCTGGCCGCGTCCGTCCGAATATTCCCGACTACCTCAGCGACTCGAACTCCTACCCCAGCGCGCACACCTCCACCGCAGTAGTGCTTTATGGGCTGGCCGCTGCCTTTATTGCCGAGGCGCTGCCTTCACGGCACCGGGCAATGGCCTATTGGATCGCCATTCTCATCTGCGTACCGATGGCACTGTCGCGACTGACACTCGGCGTGCATTGGTTCAGCGATCTGGTTGGCGGCGCGCTGCTGGGGTTGGTCGTCTGTGCCCTGGTACGCATCAGCTATCACCGCTTCGCCACGCGCCCTGTGGCGCGCGCGCCCTGGCTTCGGCTGGCTTCGGCATCGCTGGCGCTGCTGATGGCGCGCCTGGCCTGGCTGCCGCCGGTATAATGGCGACTCGCCGCTAGTCTCTCGCCTCATCAAGGAAACATCATGCCATTACCCACTGCGGGCCAGTCGCTACTGGCACTGCACCTCGCCACGCTACTGTTTGGCGGTACCGCGCTATTCTCGCGAGCCTTGCCGCTGCCGGCGCTGGACATGACTACCTGGCGCAGCCTGATCGCTGGACTGGCGCTGGTGTGGCTGGCGCGACTCAAATGGAAGGTGACGCTGGGCATCGGTCGCGAGGCATGGCTGTGGCTGGGCGTGGCGGGCGTATTGATGGCCGTGCATTGGGTCACTTACTTCCATGCCATGCAGGTTTCCTCGGTGGCCACCGGCATGCTGGCGCTGTTCACCTACCCGGTGCTGCTGGTATTGCTCGAACCGCTGTTCGAACGCACCCGCATACAGCTCGGCGACCTGTTCGCCGCACTGCTGGTGCTGGCCGGGGTCTGGCTGCTGGTGCCCGGCGGGCCCAGCGCTTCGAGCGGCGTGCTGTGGGGGGTGTTTTCAGGATTGCTGTTCGCGCTGCGCAACCTGCTGGTGCGCTACAAGCTGCGCCATTTGAACCCGCTGCTGTCGATGGGCCTGCAGGCATTGATCGTGGTGGCGGTCACCCTGCCCTTCGTCAGTGATGCCGCGCTCGATGCGCCGCCCGCAACAGGCTTATGGATGCTCCTGCTGGCGCTGGTGTTCACCGCTACGCCGCACACCCTGATGACCTTCGCCCTCGCTGGCCTCAAGGCGCGCTCGGTCGGCCTGATCAGTTGCCTGCAGCCGGTCTACGGCACACTGCTGGCCTGGCTGATATTGAACGAACGACCCGGGCTCTGGACGCTGGCCGGCGGTGCGTTGATCGTCGCCGCCGCCGCCCTGGAAAGCGTGAAGAAGCGCTGACGTCGTCAGCCCAGCGCCAACCACAAGCCCACACCGACCATCAGCGTGCCGGCGATACGGTTGAGCAGGCGCACGTTGCCGCCCCTGGCCAGCAACCGGCTGGCGGTGCGTCCGCCGCTGGCGTATATCAACAGGCAGATCAGTTCGATGCTCAGGATCATCCCCACCAAGACCGCCAACTGCGGCGCCAGCGCCAGCGAGGCATCGAGAAACGGCGGCAGCAGCGCGATGAAAAACGCCCACCCCTTGGGGTTGGCGATGGCGGTCACGAACCCCTGCGACAGTAGCTGCCAGCGCGATACCGCCGGCGCCTCGAGGCGTTCCTGCGGAAACGCCATGCGCCCGCGCGAGCGCCACATCATGATGCCGAGATAGACCAGGTAGGCGCCACCCAGCCACTTGAAGGCCGTGAACAGCTCGGGCCGGCGCAGCATCAGTGTCGCCACCCCGGCACCGGCGGCCACCGCCACAAGTCCGACTCCCACCAGCTCGCCCGCCATCATCCATAACGCGCGGCGCACGCCTACCGTCATGCCCAGCACCATCGACAGCGTCATGCACATGCCCGGCGTCAGCGAAACCATGAAGAACGTCGGCACGAATACCGACAACAGCGATAGATTGATCACTCGTCCTCGCTCCCCAATCCCTGTACTTCTCCCCACCGGGGGGTCAATCGATGCTCTATCCCCAACTGATTGAGAATCCGCGCGACGATGAAATCGACCATCGCCTCGACACTCGCTGGACGATGATAAAAGCCCGGCGCCGCCGGCAGGATCACCGCGCCCATGCGCGTCAGGCTGAGCATGTGCTCGAGGTGAACGGCAGAGAACGGCGTTTCGCGCGGCACCAGGATCAGTTGGCGACGTTCCTTCAAGGCGACATCGGCGGCACGCTCGATCAAGTTGTTGCTGGCGCCGGTGGCCACCGCCGATAGCGTGCCGGTGGAGCACGGACAGATCACCATCGACGCCGGCGCTCCGGAGCCCGAGGCCACCGGCGCCATCCAGTCCTCGCGGCCGAAGCAGCGAATCTGGCCCGGCGCCGCGCCGCTGCGAGCGGTCAACGCTTCGGCCAGCCGCGCGGGCTGAGCCGGCAAGCGTTCATCGGTTTCGGTAGCAATGACCATCTGCGCGGCCTTGGAGATCATCACCCACACTTCGCGATTCGCGGCCACCAGGCAGTCGATCAGCCGCAGGCCGTACTGGGCGCCGGAGGCGCCGGTCAGCGCCACCGTGACGGGCGCACCGAACCCACAAGTCGACTCAGCCATGAGCGACCTCCAGCGCGGCCAGCAGCTTGGTGTGAATACCGCCGAAAGCGCCATTGGACATGATGACGATGCGGTCATTACGCCGCGCCTCGCCGACCAACTCCGCTACCAGTGTATCGATGTCATCGCTCTGGCGGGACGCCACGGCGCTTGCCGCGATGACCGCATCCAGCGACCAATCGAGCCCCGGCGGCTGATACCACCACACCGCATCGGCAGCGTTCACGCTCTCGCCCAGGCGCTCCTTGAGCGCTCCCAGGCGCATGGTGTTGGAACGCGGCTCGATCACCGCCAACAACCGCCCCAGTGGCGTAGCCGCACGCAACCCCTTGAGGGTACTGGCAATCGCCGTCGGGTGATGGGCAAAATCGTCGATGACCTGGATACCGGCAATCTCGCCGCGCACTTCCTGACGCCGGCGTGGTGTCTCGAAGCGCGCCAATGCCGCGCAGCCACGCGCCAGATCGACGCCGCAGGTCGCCGCCGCCGCTAAGGCGGCAAGCGCGTTGCGTGCGTTATGCTCGCCGGTCAGTGGCCAATCGACCACGCCATCTTCACCACCATGGATCACCCGAAAGCGGCTGGCGTCGTCGCGTTCCAGCACGAACCGCCAGGGGCTGCCATCGGCGCTGCCGAAACGCTCGATGGGCGTCCAGCAGCCCTGCTCCAGAACGCGCTCCAGCGCCGGTTCGCCATCGGCGACCAGCAACCGGCCATTGCCGGGCACCGTACGTACCAGATGGTGGAATTGACGCTCGATTGCCGCCAGATCAGGGAAGATATCGGCGTGATCGAACTCCAGATTGCCGAGCACGGCGACGTCGGGGTGGTAATGCACGAACTTGGAGCGCTTGTCGAAGAAGGCGGTGTCGTACTCGTCGGCTTCGACCACGAACGGTGCGCCTTCGCCACCCAACCGCGCCGACAGGCCGAAGTTGCGCGGCACGCCACCAATCAGAAAGCCCGGCGCCTGCCCGGCGCTTTCCAGCAGCCAGGCCAGCAGGCTGGCGGTGGTGGTCTTGCCGTGGGTGCCGGCGATGGCCAGCACACGCCGCCCCGGCAGTACATGGTCGGCTAGCCACTGCGGTCCGGAGGTATACGCAAGCTTGGCATCGAGCAACGCCTCGACTTCGGGATTGCCCCGCGATAGCGCGTTGCCGACCACCACCAGATCCGGGCGCGGCTCGAGATTGGCGGCCTGGTAGCCCTCGCATAGCACGATGCCGGCCTGTTCGAGTTGCGTACTCATCGGCGGGTAGACATTGGCATCCGAGCCGCTGACGCGATGACCCAACTCGCGGGCCAATAGCGCCAGGCTGCCCATGAAGGTGCCGCAGATGCCGAGAATATGGACGTGCATGCCAGGTCTCCCACCCTTGTATTGTCCGCATCGATAAGCGCGTGAGCCTAGCATGGCCCCGGATGGCCCGCCAGACGCCGCCACTGCCATGCACACGGCTCGCTGCCGTGCAGCAAGGCGTGCTTTCGGCTATGATATCCAGCCAATTTCCCGTCTATTTCGTTCAGCAGCTTGCAGGAGCAGAGGAAGCCCCATGGCTCAGCACAATGCCTTTTATGCCCAGTCCGGTGGCGTTACGGCCGTCATCAATGCCAGCGCTTGCGGCATCATCCAGACCTGTCGCCGCGAATCGGATCGGATCGGCAAGGTCTACGCCGGACACAACGGCATCATCGGCGCCCTGACCGAGGATCTGATCGACGTCACCCAGGAATCCGACGAGGCCATCGCCGCGCTGCGCCATACGCCGGGGGGCGCGTTCGGCTCCTGCCGCTACAAGCTCAAGGACATCGAGACGCATCGCACCCAGTACGAGCGGCTGATCGAGGTGTTCAAGGCTCACGATATTCGCTATTTCTTCTACAACGGCGGCGGCGACAGCGCCGACACCTGCCTCAAGGTTTCGCAGCTCTCCGAGAAGCTCGGTTATCCGCTGACCGCCATTCACGTCCCCAAGACCGTCGACAACGACCTGCCGATCACCGACAACTCACCCGGCTTCGGTAGCGTGGCCAAGTACATCGCCACCTCCACCCGCGAGGCTGGGCTGGACATCGCCTCGATGTGCGCCACCTCGACCAAGGTCTTCGTGCTCGAGGTGATGGGCCGTCACGCCGGCTGGATCGCCGCCTCCGGTGCGCTGGCCGGCAACGGCGTGAGCGAGCCGCCGCACCTGGTAATCTTTCCCGAGGTCCCCTTCGTTCGCGCCGCGGTCATGGCGCGCGTCGACGAGGCGGTCAAGCAGTACGGCTATTGCGTGATCGTGGTCTCCGAAGGCGCGCGTTACGAGGATGGCACCTTCCTCGCCGACGCCGGCAACACCGACGCCTTCGGGCATCGTCAGTTGGGTGGCGTGGCGCCGACACTGGCCGGCATGGTCAAGCAGGATCTGGGCTACAAGTACCACTGGGCGGTCGCCGATTACCTGCAACGCGCCGCGCGCCACCTGGCCTCGAAGACCGACGTCGAGCAGGCCTACGCGGTGGGCCGCAAGGCCGTCGAACTGGCGCTGGACGGCAAGAACGCCATGATGCCGGCGATCAAGCGTGTCAGCGACGCGCCTTACGAGTGGCGCGTCGAAGCCGCGCCGCTGGCCGAGGTCGCCAACCGCGAGAAATTCATGCCCCGCGATTTTATCCGCGAGGACGGTTTCGGCATCACCCCGGCCTGTCGTCGCTACCTGGCGCCGCTGATCCAGGGCGAGGACTACCCACCGTTCGAGAACGGCCTGCCCACGGTCGCCAAGCTGAAGCTGGCCAGGGTCGAGCGCAAGCTCCCCGAATTCAAGCTCTAGCGGTCCACGGCAAACCCGAACGCGGCCCGGCGATGACATAATGCCGGGCCGCACTCGTTCGTAAGGGTTTACTCCGCTCACAGCTCGCGAAAACGGCTATTTCAGCAGCCAGGAAAGCACCAGCAGCAACAACAGGATGCCCGCGATCCCCTGCCAGAAGCTGGCCGGCTCGCGCCGTGCTGGCGAGCCACTCGCCGAGCGTGTCGCCTGGCGCGGGTCACGCAATAGATAGAGAAATTCCGACAGGCGCCGGAAACGCAGCGAGCGCTGCGGATCCAATGCGCGGCGCAGGGCATCGTCGAGCTCTGCGCTGACTTCGGGGTTACGGGTACGCGCGCTGCGATACGTCATCTGTTCAAGCCCGGTATGACTGCGCAACTGATGCGGGGCCTGGGCATAGGGCACGGCACCGGTGAGCAGCCAGTAAATCGTCGAGGCCAGCGAGTATTGATCGCTACGCCGCCCGACATCGGTATCCAGCGCGTATTCCGGCGCGCTGTGCTCGCTCAGGCCGATCTGCCGGGCCAGCTCACGGGCTTTCTTGTGCCCATCGCCTTCGCGCAGGTGGCAGGCGCCAAAGTCGGCCAGCACCACTTGACCATGCGGGTCGACCAGGATGTTGTCGGGATGAATCTGCTGATGCAGTACATCGCGGCGATGCAGCGCCTGCACCGCCTGGGCCAATTGCCGGGCGATATCCAGGCGCTGGTCAAGACTCGCCTGAGGATGCCGCCGCGCCCACTCGGTAAGCGTCTCGCCGCCGATGAAACCCATCAGGTAATAGAGATAGCGCCGTGGCCGCGATGGCTCGACGACCCTGGCCACGAACGGCGAATTGACGCGCTCGACGACCCATTGCTGCAACAAAAAATGCTCGAGATAGGCGTTGCGGCTCGACAGCTCCGGGCTTGGCGCTTTCATGACCATTTCGCGGTCGCTACGCAAATCGCGCATGCGATAAACCCTGGCATGCGCGGTACGCGACAACACCGCCTGGACTTCCATGCCATCGAGTCGGTCGCCGACGCCAAGCTCCGACGGCACCGGCAGGTCGCCGTAGAGCCGCCCGGGGTGGTCGACCTGCTCCGCGGGCAGGCGGTCGATGCGCACCAGTTGGAAACAGAACTGCTCGGCGCCGTAACCTCGCTCGGCGGCGCGCAACTGCGCTGCCTCGGCCAGCCGCTCGCAGGCCGCATCGAGATCGCTGACGTCGCTACGAATCAATTGCACGTAATCGGAAGGCATTAGGGTGCCGCGTACCGCGCGCGTCGTGAACAGGAACAGGTCGCCCTGCTTGAGCGGCATGCGCACGTAATCGATATCCAGACTGCCGTCCAGCCCCAGCGCCCGCGACGGATAACGATAACCGCCCAGATCGGTGACGTGATCGCGGGTCAGTTGCTCGAACTCGGCACCGCGCAAGCGAAACACCAGCGTATCGCCCATGTGAAAAAGGTGCGCCTCGCGGCCCCGGTAGACCATCGCCGACAGCGAACTGACGTAGCTGCCGCCTTCGATATGCCCGCTCTGGCTGTAGCTCCAGCTATTCAAGGCACGCAGCACGCGCGTCGCGGAATTCTTGACGTCCCAGTGATCGGGTGTCGAGTAGTAGTCGGCGAGAAAGCTGCGCACGCTAAGGTCGCCAGCCTGCTTGGCGATGGCATTGCGCCAGGTGGAATCACTGATCAGAGCGCTCGCCCCCTTGGCACTCAAGGCATTGCCTTCGGCGATGCGTACTGACATCGAGCTGCGATGATGCCGGCGCTCGGGGGCAACGAAGGCCTGGCCGTAACTCAGGGACAAAACTTGCTCCGCCAACGTCGTCTCTCCTCGCTGTAGCATGGCCGCGCGCCTATGATACACCGAGGATGGGCCAGGCAGCCTATCGTCCATTAGGTGACACCCGGGCACGCTTGGGGCTCGGTTCGGATTGGTAATCGGCTGAGGCAGTTCGTATAATTCGCCGGATTTCGCGCTATGCCAACCGCAAGGACTCGACGATGAGCTTCAACCAGATTCCCGCTGGCAAGGATCTTCCCAACGACGTTTATGTCGTGATCGAGATCCCTGCCAATCACAGTCCGATCAAATACGAGATCGACAAGGACATGGACGCGCTGATGGTCGACCGCTTCATGGCCACGCCGATGTTCTACCCGGCCAACTATGGCTTCATTCCCAACACGCTGGCCGACGATGGCGACGCCCTCGATGCATTGGTCGTCACGCCGCATCCGGTGCAGCCCGGCAGCGTGATTCGCGCACGTCCGGTGGGCGTACTCAACATGACCGACGAAGCCGGGGAAGACGCCAAGCTGGTATGCGTGCCGCACGGCAAGCTGTCCTCGCTGTATGACGAGGTTCAGGAAGTCGTCGATCTGCCCGAGCTGCTGCGCCAGCAGATCGCCCACTTCTTCGAGAACTACAAGGATCTCGAGAAAGGCAAGTGGGTCAAGGTCGAATCCTGGGACGGCGCCGATGCCGCGCGCCAGGCGATCGAGAAGGCCGTGGCCGCCTATACCAAGCAGTGAACCTCGCCGTGTAGCAATGCATCGGGCCGCCTATCCAGGCGGCCCGATGCGTTATGGCGCAAAGCAGCTCGATCAGCTTTTCGAGCCTGGTGTCGTCGCCGGCACTTTGGGCGGCGACGAGAGCGACTCGCCAGCCGGCTCGTTGGCCGAGGGACTAGCGGCATTCGAAGCCTCTGGCGCGGGAGCCTGCTCGGCACTCTGGGTATCTTGCTGAGCGCTCGGGGTATCTTGCTGACCGCTGCCAGTGGACTGGGCACCGCCTGCCTCGCCACCCGTAGCCTGGCCTGGCGCGGGCTCTTTGCTGGGTGCCGCCTGCTTGCCGGCGGGCCGGTCGCTCCCGCCACCCTGCGCATCGCCAGCCGGGGCCGCCTTCGATGCGGCATTGGCCGCTGGCTCGACCGCCACGTCAGCGACGCTATCGGCTAGCGAGCCGGCCAGTTCGCTGACCGCCAGGGTGTGATTGGCCAACACCAGCGAATGGTTGGCGAAGATACCGAAACCGGAGCCGTTGAGAATGATCGGGCTCCATACCCGGCGCTGCGCGAGCTCCAGTTCGGCTATCATCCGCTCGACATCGCCAGACACTCCGGCCTTGGCCAACACGTCACTGTAATCGCGCGCCACGGCCTGGAGCAGATGCATCGCCGCCCAGGCATCGCCGCGTGCCTCGAAGAAGACATTGTCGATCCGAAACCAGGGTGTGGCATCCGGCAGGTCGGCCTCGCCAACGCCCAACTGGCGCAGCGCATCGGGGTCATCGACACTCGCCGACAGGCGGTTGGTCAGCTCGCCGAAACGTGCACTGAGCGAATGCAGCCACTCGGCCAGGCCGCTACCGTCGTCAACGAAGCCGCTCGCGTCCTGCCCCGACAGGTTGGCCAGATATTCTTCCAGCACAGCCACGGCCTTGGCATAGCGTTTCTCGGCGGCCGGATAGAGCCAATCCTGGCTGTCCGTGGCCAGTGCCTCGCCGGCCTGCTGCAAGGCTCCGGCATTCTCGGCACTCAACGCCGGTAGCGCCTGGGCCATCAGCCGGGCCTCATGCAACACGCCATATTCCCAGTTCGGCATGTTATCCAGCCACACGCCTGGCGGCGCCACGTCGTTACGCAGATAGCCACCCGGCTTGTCGAGCAGGGTTTCGATGGCGGTCATCAGGCTGGCGACCGTCACGCTACCGCGCGCCGCCGGCTGTGAGGACGCCTGGCCGCGCTGCTCAACAACCGCCTGCTCGACGCTGAAGTCATCCGGTCGTTGGCTCCACCAGATCCCGAGACCGATGCAGATCACCAGATAGAGCACCAGCAGCACCAGCAGCGGCTTCCATATCCAGCCGTACTCGGGGCGCTCCAGCACCTCGGTACGACCACGCTTGCGATTGCGAAGAGTTGTCATGTCCACGACGTCCTTGGGCGTGACGATTGAGAATTGGTTCCACCGGAAGGGTATCCTATCATGCAGCATTCGGCGCGCCGCGACTCTCAACGCGGAACTCGCTAACGCACCGAGGGTCGCAAGCTGCGCCTCGCGCTTTTCAAAGGCTCGTCAAGGGCTTCGTTCAAGCCCATTCAAGGATCGCCGTTTCGATGCTACGCCCACTTACCCTGCTGTCCCTGCTGATTCTCTGGCTATTCGCCGCAACCGCTCAAGCCGGCTGGTTCGACGATAACGTCCGCGATGACGACTTCCTGCCGGTCGATGAGGCCTTCCAGGCCAGCACCTGGCACGACGAGGACACGCTCTACGTGGGCTTCGAAAACGCCGAGGGCTATTACCTTTACCGGCATCGCTTCGCTATCGAGAGTCTTGAGAACGGCGTCACCCTGGGCGAGCCGCAATTGCCGCCCGGCGAGTTCAAGACCGATGAATTCCTCGGCGACGTGTATGTCTTCTACGACCGCGTGGTGATGGCCGTACCCTTCAGCGGCACGCCGGATGGCGGCCTCGATGCCGCCGTGACCTTTCAGGGCTGTGCCGATGCCGGCCTGTGCTATCCGCCCGAGCGGCTGACGCTGACCTCGCTGCCGGGCTCGCCACCCGCTGCGTTTTCCAGCATCGATGCCAGCGTTAACGGCGACATCGCCGCAACGACACCGCCGCCCGACACAAACGGCTCGGCGGTGCCACTCAGTGAAGACAGCCGCTTTCGCACGCTGCTCGACGACGCCCGCCCGCTGACGGTATTGGGCCTGTTCTTCCTCGCCGGGCTAGGGCTGACCTTTACACCCTGCGTCTTGCCGATGGTCCCGATTCTATCGTCGATCATCGTCGGTCAGAACGCCGGACGCGCCCGCGCGCTGGGCCTGTCGGCCAGCTACGTCGGCGGCATGGCTATAACCTATGCACTCGTTGGCGTGTTGATGGGGCTGTTCGGCGCCGGGCTCAACCTTCAGGCGCGACTGCAATCGCCCTGGGTGCTGATTCCGTTCGCCGCGCTGTTCGTGCTCTTCGCGCTGGCGATGTTCGGGCTCTTCGACCTGAAGCTGTCGCCACGCATGGCCGCCCGCGTCGATGGCTGGCAAATGCGCCTGCAGAACAGCGGTCCCGCTGGCCTGGCGCTGGCCGGCGCGCTGTCGGTCGCGGTGGTGTCGCCCTGCGTGTCGGCGCCGCTGGCCGGCGCGCTGGTGTTCATCTCGACGACCGGCGATGCGCTGATGGGTGGCTGGGCGCTGCTGTCGCTGGCGTTGGGGATGGGCGTACCGCTGCTGCTGGTAGGCACCTTCGGCACCACCCTGCTGCCACGCTCCGGCGCCTGGATGAATGGCGTCAAGGTGGCCTTCGGCGTGCTGCTGCTGGGCATCGCCATCTGGCTGATCGCCCGCCTGCTGCCCGGCCCAGTGGCACTGCTGCTGTGGGGAGCGCTGGCAGTGGGCAGCGCGCTCGCGCTCGGTGCGCTGAGCGTCAATCAGCGCCAAGGCTGGCCACGCGTTCGCCAGGCCGCGGGCATCGTGCTGCTGGCCTGGGGCGTCGCGCTAGTGCTGGGCGCCGCGCGGGGTGGCGAAAATCCACTGCGCCCGCTGGCCAGCCTCGGCACACCCAGCGCAGCCGCCGAGACGCTCGCCTTCACCCGCGTGACGACGCTGGCCCAACTCGAGGAACAACTGGCCCGCGCGGCGCGGCTCGGCCGGCCGGCTTTTGTCGATTTCAGCGCCGACTGGTGTATCTCCTGCAAGATCATGGAACGTGACGTCTTCCCCGCCCCGGCAGTCGCCGAACGGCTCGCCGACTTTCATCGCATCCGCGCCGATGTCACCGCCACCGACGCCGACAGCCGCGCCCTGCTCGATCATTTCGGACTGTTCGGGCCGCCCAGCCTGCTGTTCTTCGCCCACGGCGAGGAACTGCGCCAGGCACGCATTCAGGGTGAAGTCGACGCCGCCACCTTCGCCGCCCACCTCGAACGGTTGATCCAGCACCTCAACGCCGATGGACAAAGTGCCTAACTTCCTAAAACGGTCGTTTAAATCCATCCCTCCCGCAACGATCCGTCGCCAACTGGACAACATCGCGTATTTTCGGCACACTCCGCCATCACTGGCCCAATAGGCGGCCCGGGACGGCATCTTGCGGGAATCTGCCGTGATCCGGTCGAAGTTTGAACAGGTTAACAGCGTTACCCGAGGACTCTTAATGGCCCGACTACTGGTACTCAACGGCCCCAACCTGAATCTGCTGGGCACCCGCGAACCCGAGGTATACGGGACCACGACCCTGGAAGACATTCGCCTGAGCCTGACCACGCGAGCCTTCGAGGGCGGCCATCAACTCGATTGGCTGCAATCCAATGCCGAGCATGAGTTGATCGCCCGCGTGCACGGCGCGCGCGACGACGGTACCGACTTCATCCTGATCAATCCCGCCGCCTTTACCCATACCAGCGTCGCCCTGCGCGATGCGCTGACCGGCGTGGCCATCCCGTTCATCGAATTGCACCTGTCCAACGTTCACGCCCGCGAGCCGTTTCGCGCCCATTCGTATTTCTCCGATGTGGCGGTGGGGGTCATCTGCGGCTTCGGTGCCGACAGCTATCAACTCGCATTGGATGCGGCCCTGCAACGCCTGGCCTAGGCCTGCGTCGTATCGTGCCCAAGCCCATTCACACTGAAGAGACATCGACATGGATATCCGTAAAGTCAAAAAGCTGATCGAACTGTTGGAAGAGTCCAACATCAGCGAGATCGAAATCCAGGAAGGCGAAGAGTCGGTACGCATCAGTCGTCATCCACATGGCGCGCCGAGCCAGGCGATGCCGATGGCCATGCACCAACCCCAATACCCGCCCCAGTGGAGCGCCCAGCAGGCACCCATGCACGCACCGGCAGCGGAGCCCGCCCACGCGGAATCCGAGTCCCAGGCACCCGCCCAGCCAGCCGGCCACGCCGTTACCTCGCCAATGGTCGGCACTTTCTATCGCGCCCCAGCACCCGGCTCCAAGCCGTTCGTCGAGGTCGGTCAGAGCGTCAAGAAGGGCGAGACCATCTGTATCGTCGAAGCCATGAAAATGATGAATCAGATCGAGTCCGACAAGGACGGCACGATCGAAGCCATCCTGGTCGAGGACGGCGAGCCGGTCGAATTCGACCAGCCAATGCTGATCATCTCCTGAACCACGAATGGACAATCCCATGTTGGATAAGGTACTCATCGCCAACCGTGGCGAGATCGCCCTGCGCATCCTGCGCGCCTGCAAGGAACTGGGCATCCGCACCGTCGCGGTACATTCCAAGGCCGACCGCGAACTGATGCATGTACGCCTGGCCGACGAAGCGGTCTGCATCGGCCCGGCGGCCTCGACGCAGTCCTACCTCAATATTCCGGCGCTGATCAGTGCCGCCGAGGTCACCGACGCCAGCGCCATTCACCCCGGCTACGGCTTTCTCTCCGAGAATGCCGACTTCGCCGAGCAGGTCGAACGCTCCGGCTTCGTGTTCATCGGCCCACGCGCCGAGACCATTCGCCTGATGGGCGACAAGGTCAGTGCCATCGAGTCCATGAAAGAAGCCGGCGTGCCTACCGTGCCGGGCTCCGACGGCCCACTGCCGGAGGACGGCGACGCGCTACTCGCCACCGCCCGGCGCATCGGTTACCCGGTGATCATCAAGGCCGCCGCCGGCGGTGGCGGACGCGGCATGCGCGTGGTGCATAGCGAGGCTCACCTGCTCTCTTCGGTCAGCGTGACCAAGAGCGAGGCCAGCGCCGCGTTCGGCGACGGCACGGTCTACATGGAGAAGTTTCTCGAGCAGCCGCGTCACGTCGAGGTCCAGGTGCTGGCCGATGGTCAGGGCAATGCGATACACCTCTTTGATCGCGACTGTTCGCTGCAGCGCCGTCATCAGAAGGTGCTCGAGGAGGCGCCGGCCCCGCATATCGACCCCGACGCTCGCGCCAAGGTGCTCAAGGCGTGTATCGATGCCTGCAACAAGATCGGTTATCGCGGCGCTGGCACCTTCGAGTTTCTCTACGAGAAAGGCCAGTTCTTCTTCATCGAGATGAACACTCGGGTCCAGGTCGAGCACCCGGTCACCGAAATGGTCACCGGCGTGGATATCGTCAAGGAGCAGCTACGCATCGCTTCCGGCCTGCCACTGTCGATCACGCAGGAAGACGTCGAGCTCAACGGTCATGCCTTCGAGTGTCGTATCAACGCCGAAGACGCACGCACCTTCATGCCCTCGCCGGGCAAGGTGACGCTCTATCATGCGCCGGGCGGGCTCGGCGTGCGCATGGACTCGCACCTTTACACCGGCTATACGGTGCCGCCTCATTACGACTCGCTGATCGGCAAGCTGATCACCTGGGGCGAGAACCGCGAGATCGCCTTGACCCGCATGCGTAATGCGCTCGATGAACTGCTGGTGGAAGGCATCAAGTCCAACATCGATCTGCAAAAGGATCTGGTGCGCGACGCCAACTTCCAGCAAGGCGGCGTGAACATCCATTACCTGGAGAAAAAGCTCGGCGCTTGACCCCCGAGCCGACTCCCAAGGGCAGCCTGGCTGCCCTTCTTTTTTGGAGCCTGCCATGCCCTGGCTGCAACTCAAGGCGCGCGTCGCACCCGAGCAGGCCGAGACCCTCGAGGAACTGCTGTTGGCCGAGGGCGCCACGGCCATCACCCTGCAGGATGCCCACGACGACCCGGTTTTCGAGCCCGATCGCGGCACCACGCCGCTGTGGTTCGAAACGGTACTGACCGGGCTCTACGACAATCTGGAAGATATCGAGCCGATGCTCGAACGGGTCCGCCAGGCCTGGGCGATGGAGATGGCCGACGAGCCGTGCCCCGAGATCGAGTTCGAACTGCTCGCCGATCGCGATTGGGAACGCGAATGGATGGATGGCTTCACGCCGCTGAAGATGGGCGAGCGCTTGTGGATCGTACCCAGTTGGCATGATGCCCCGGAGCCCGGCGCCGTCAATCTGCTGCTCGACCCCGGCCTGGCCTTCGGTACCGGCACCCATCCGACTACCGCGCTGTGCCTGGGCTGGCTCGACGCATTGAGTGGCGATGGCGAACTCGATGGTTGCGACGTGCTGGATTTCGGCTGCGGTTCGGGCATTCTCGCCATCGCCGCGCTCAAGCTCGGTGCGACGCGGGCCGTGGGTACCGATATCGACCCTCAGGCGCTAACCGCCAGTCGCGATAACGCCCAGCGCAATGCCATCGCCGATGACGACTTCACACTGCTATTGCCGGAGGCGCTACCCAGTGCCACCGATCAACGTTTCGCGGTGGTCGTCGCCAATATTCTTGCCGGGCCGCTGGTCGAACTGGCACCGCTCATCGCTGGCCATGTCGCTCCCGGTGGCCGGCTGGCGCTGTCCGGCATTCTCGCCAGCCAGGCCGATGAGGTCAGCGATGCCTACCGCGATCAGGGGCTTGCGATGGACGAGCCCGCCGAACGCGACGGCTGGGTGCGGCTGACCGGTAGGCGCCCGACAAGCTAGGAAGTCGCAGCGTTGATCGCTACCGGCCTTCAATCCAGACGCTTCGGTCGGTATCATGTGCAACCCCTTGTGTCCGAGACTGCGAATCACGATGCCTGCCAGCGCCTGCGTCGAGCCACCCGCCATTGGCCCCTACCGATTGCCCAACCGGGTCATCCTGGCGCCCATGGCCGGTGTTACCGACCGCCCGTTTCGCCAGCTCTGCCGCAAGCTCGGCGCCGGCCTGGTGGTATCGGAAATGGTCATCGCCGACCCTAGCCTGTGGCATACCCGCAAATCGCGCGCGAGGCTCGATCATCGCGGCGAACCGGGTCCGCGTTCGGTACAGATTGCCGGTGGCGATCCCGAAATGCTCGCCGACGCCGCCCGCCAAAGTGCCGCTCGGGGCGCGCAGATCGTCGACATCAACATGGGTTGCCCGGCGAAAAAGGTCTGCAACAAGGCAGCCGGTTCGGCACTGTTGCGCGACGAACGGCTGGTCGCCGAGATTCTTGAAGCGGTGGTCGCCGCGGTCGATATCCCGGTGACGTTGAAGATTCGCACCGGCTGGTGTGCAGACAGCAATAACGGAGTACGCGTGGCGCGGATTGCCGAGCAGACCGGCATTCAGGCCCTGGCGGTGCATGGCCGTACCCGCGAGCAGCGCTATACCGGGTGCGCCGAGTACGACACCATCGCCGCGATCAAGGCCGCGGTGACGATCCCCGTATTCGCCAACGGCGATATTACATCGCCCGAGAAAGCTGCCGAGGTCCTCGTCTATACTGGTGCGGATGCCGTGATGATCGGTCGTGGCGCCCAGGGCAATCCTTGGATATTTCGCCAGATAGATCACTACCTGCGCACCGGTAGGATACTGGCCGAGCCATCCGGCGCCGAGCGGCGTACGGTGATGCAGGGCCATCTCGAGGCGCTGCATGCCTTTTACGGCGATCACATGGGCGTGCGTATCGCGCGCAAGCACATCGGCTGGTATCTGGGCACCCGCGAGGACGCCAAGCGCCTGCGGGCGAGCTTCAACGCCCTGGAAAGCCCTGACGCACAACGTCATTTCGTCGATGAACTGTTTCGCCAGGCGGATTCGCCGGCGACAAATGGAATTAATGCAGCATGACCAGCAGGCAAGCCATTACATCCGACCAGGAGCCACTCGACACGCCTCCCGCGCCTCCCGCTATTCTACCTCGCGGGCAGACGCTACGTGAGGCGGTCGACGACGCCATGCGGCGCTACTTCACCCATCTCGACGGCGAAACGGTGACCGACCTTTACGCCATGGTGATCGCCGAGGTCGAGGCGCCGCTGCTTTGCGCCGTGCTCGAGCACGCCAGCGGCAACCAGACCCGCGCCGCCGACATCCTCGGCCTGAATCGCGGCACGCTGCGCAAGAAGCTCAAGCAGTACGACCTGATCTGATCGTATATTTCGAGAGGGGAGCCCTGCTGACGGCTCCCCTTTTGCGTTTTTCAAGCTATTGGCACTCAAGAGTGGAGCATCATGGCCGAACAACCTTCCAAGCCCCCTGCCTTGCCGGTGCGTCGTGCACTGATCAGCGTCTCGGACAAGACCGGTATCGTCGATTTCGCGCGTGGTCTCGCCGCGCGTGGGGTGGCATTGTTATCCACCGGCGGCACCTATCGCCTGCTCGAGGATAACGACATCGCCGTTACCGAGGTTTCCGAGCACACCGGTTTTCCCGAGATCATGGATGGCCGCGTCAAGACCCTGCACCCCAAGATCCACGGCGGCATTCTCGGGCGGCGAGGCCAGGACGATGCGATCATGGACGAGCACGCCATCGATCCCATCGACATGGTGGTGGTCAACCTTTATCCGTTCGCCCAAACCGTCGCCAAGCCCGATTGCACGCTCGATGATGCCATCGAGAACATCGATATCGGCGGACCGACCATGGTTCGCGCCTGCGCCAAGAACCACGCCCATACCACCATCGTCGTCGACAACGGCGACTACGCCAGAGTACTCGGCGAACTGGCCGCGCTGGATGGCGCGGTGAGCGATACCACCCGCTTCGACCTGGCGGTCAAGGCCTTCGAGCACACCGCCGGCTATGACGCGGCCATCGCCAATTACCTGGGCCAGCAAGTGGAAGGCGGCGAGCCGGGTTTCCCGCGCACCTACAACGTGCAGTTGCACAAGAAGCAGGCGATGCGCTATGGCGAGAACCCGCATCAGCAGGCGGCTTTCTATGTCGAGGCCGGCGCTGGAGAAGCCAGCGTCTCCACCGCGCGGCAGCGCCAGGGCAAGGCGCTGTCGTTCAACAATGTCGCCGATACGGATGCCGCCTTCGAATGCGTCAAGGCGTTCGGCGATACCGCCTGCGTGATCGTCAAGCACGCCAATCCCTGCGGCGTGGCGCTGGGCGAAACGCCGCTGGCGGCTTATGAAAAGGCCTTCGCCACCGACCCGACCAGCGCCTTCGGCGGCATCATCGCCTTCAACGTGCCACTCGATGCCGAGACCGCGCGGGCGATCGTCGCCCGCCAGTTCGTCGAGGTGATCATCGCGCCGGGTGTAGCGGACGAAGCCGCCGCGATCGTCGCCGAGAAGCCCAACGTGCGCCTGCTCGACACCGGTGAGAACTGGCCCGGTGAACGCCAGCGCGCGCATGACTTCAAGCGCGTCAGCGGTGGGTTGCTGGTGCAGGATCGCGATCTGGGCATGGTTAGCCGCGACGAGTTGAAGGTGGTCACCGAGCGCGCGCCCTCCGAGCAGGAACTGCGCGACCTGGCCTTCGCCTGGCGCGTCGCCAAGTACGTCAAGTCCAACGCCATCGTCTATGCCCAGCAAGGCCAGACCATCGGCGTCGGCGCTGGCCAGATGAGCCGCGTTTATTCAGCCAGGATCGCCGGCATCAAGGCCGCCGACGAAGGCCTGACGGTGCCCGGCTCGGTGATGGCGTCGGATGCCTTCTTCCCGTTTCGCGATGGCATCGATGCCGCGGCGGCAGCCGGCATCACCGCGGTGATTCAGCCCGGTGGCTCGATGCGCGATCAGGAAGTCATCGATGCCGCCAACGAGGCAGGCATTGCGATGGTGTTTACCGGCATGCGGCATTTCAGGCACTGACGCCTGCGGCAAGCTAGAAGCTAGAAGCTAGAAGCTAGAAGCCAAGAATGATCCTGCCCCTAGGTTTTTTCTTCAAGGCGCGCAGCGCCGGTCTTCTAGCTTCCAGCCACGTAGTGGCGCTCTTCCAGCTTGCGGTTAGCCGCGTAGCGCCGCTCTTCCAGCTTCCCGCTCTTATCCCAGGTCGATACACAGGTACTTGGTTTCCAGGAATTCCTCCAAGCCCTGATGACCGCCCTCGCGGCCCAGCCCGGACTCCTTGACCCCACCGAACGGTGCCGCGGCATTTGAGATCATCCCGGTGTTGATACCAATGATGCCGTATTCCAGTGCCTCCGAGATATGCCACACCCGGCCTAGATCGCGCGAATAGAAATACGCAGCCAAGCCGAACGGCGTGTCGTTGGCCATCGCCACGGCGTCCTGTTCGTCATCGAAGGGGAACACCGCGGCCAGCGGGCCGAAGGTTTCCTCCTGGGCCACCAGCATTTCGCCAGTCGCATTGTTGATCAGCGTCGGCGTGAAGAAATTGCCACCCAGCGGGTGCGGATGCCCGCCCAGCAATAGCTCGGCGCCCTTATCCACCGCATCACGAATATGCTTGGAGACCTTCTCCACGCCATTGTCGTCGATCAGCGGACCGATATTGATGCCTTCCTCGGTGCCATCGCCGACATGCAGTTCACTGTTCATCGCCGCCGCCAGCTTTTCACAGAAGGCATTGACCACGCTCGACTGCACCAGAAAGCGATTGACGCAAACGCAGGTCTGGCCGGCATTGCGGAACTTGGAGGCCATGGCGCCTTCCACGGCGGCATCGAGATCGGCGTCCTCAAAGACGATGAACGGCGCGTTGCCGCCCAGTTCCAGGGAGATTTTCTGGATATGCCGTGATGCCTGCTCCATCAAGGAGCGACCCACTTCGGTGGAACCGGTGAAGGTGATCTTGCGCACCATCGGCGACTCGGTGAGCGCGCTGGCGATCTCGCTGGCGCGCCCCGGCACGACGTTGAATACGCCACGCGGCACACCGGCACGCTCGGCCAGCAGCGCCATCGCGGTCGCCGAGAATGGCGTCTGGCTGGCCGGCTTGACGACGATCGGACAACCCGCCGCCAGTGCCGCGCCGACCTTGCGAGTAATCATCGCCGCCGGGAAATTCCATGGCGTGATGGCACCGACCACGCCCACTGGCTGCTTGGTGACGACGATACGTTGATTGCCCTTCGCGGCGGGAACGGTCTCGCCGTAGACACGCCGCGCCTCCTCGGCGAACCAGCGCAGGAAACTGGCGGCATAGACGATCTCGCCAGCGGCCTCCTTGAGCGGTTTGCCTTGTTCAAGGGTCATGATCATGGCCAGTTCGTCCTGATGTTCGTGCATCAGGTCATGCCATTTCATGAGGATATCGGCGCGCTCCTGGGCAGTCAGGGCACGCCAGGCGGGGAAGGCCGCCTCGGCCGCGGCAATCGCGCGTTCCGTCTCGACCCGACCGAGGCGCGGCATGCTACCGATGATTTCACCGGTGGCGGGATTGTCGACCTCGATCTGTTCACCACTGTCGGCCGCGACCCAGCTACCGTCGATATAGGCGAAAGGACGAAACAGGGGACAATCTTGCAGGGATTCCATGGCGCTCTCCTTCCATGCAAGCGGCTGCCTTTGGCTACCGCTCAGGCTGTCGCCCGGACGTTCACGCTGCCGGGCACGACGTTGTAATGTAATTGAGACACTCGAGACTCAGTTTCAGGCCCAGGCGCGGACTCTACCAACAAGGATAGCCCAGCGACGATCACGGCCAGAGCAATCGCCGCCCAGCAAAAGCCGCGCCCCTGATAACGCTCGGGATCACTGCGAATCCGGCGCAGGCCCAGCAGCGCGAAGATCGTCGCCATCAGCCCCAGCAGTGGCGCCAGCATATCGAAGAACAGGCTGAGCATCGCCGTGACCACGGCCGCAATGGCCCAGTTGGCATAGCGACGCGACACTTGATCGTTCTCGCTGCGATCGCCACCCGAGGGCGGCTGTGTGCCGGTTGAGTCGCGCTTTCTCATGCTATCGATCTTTCCTTTCCATGCTAGGGCCTTTACCGCCCGGGCACCAACCCATGCGGGGCGATTTCACCCAGGGGCGCTCGTCTCGGCGAAAAAGCGCATCAGTGGCCGTTGACCAGCATCAGAAACTCCTGGCGAGTCGGCTGGTTCTCGCGAAAGCCGCCCAGCATCACCGAACTGGTCATGCTGGAGTTCTGTTTTTCGACGCCGCGCATCATCATGCACATGTGCTTGGCTTCGATGACCACCGCCACACCACTCGCCTGGGTGACCTGCTGCACCGCCTCGGCGATCTGCCGGGTAAGATTCTCTTGAATCTGCAAACGCCGAGCGTACATATCGACGATACGCGCGAACTTGGATAGCCCCAGCACCTTGCCCTTGGGCAGATAGGCGATATGGCACTTGCCGATGAAAGGCAGCATATGATGTTCGCACATCGAGTAAAGCTCGATGTCCTTGACCAGTACCATCTCGTCGGTCTCGGAGGCGAAGACCGCGCCATTGACCAATTCCTCCAGCGTCTGGCTGTAACCGTGAGTCAAAAACTGCATCGCCTTGGCGGCGCGTTTGGGCGTATCGCGCAGCCCCTCTCGGCTGGGGTCCTCCCCCAGGCCAGCGATAATCTCACGATAATGATTGGCGAGTTCTTCGGTCATCGGTTCAGCCTATATTCTTGAGGGCTCAATGCGGTTCACTGCGGCCCGTCCCGCAGCAAGCTGACGATTCTAGCGCAGTCCACCGCGAGACGCAGCGTTGCGTCCGTCGGACTGCTTGGTACTGGCGACATCGTGTCGCGGTCACTGCAACTGCCGCCACCAAGCTGCTTATGATACTGTGCAGCGCATTCCAATCGCGTAATTTGCGGACACCAGAATCCTTGTCGAGACCGACGGACATGCTCAAGACACTCGCCTGCATCCTGCTGGCCGGACTGGCGATACCGGCGCTGGCACAAACCACACTCAGCCTGCCCGCCGAGGCGCGAGTCGACGTGCAGGTAATCGATAGCGTCACCCTGAACCAGAACACGCCAGAACTGGCGAATGTGTTGTTGCGTCCGGTAGCGCGAATAGGCTCCAGCGCCACTCATCGCCTGCCCGATTACTGCCTGATCACCGCCGATGCGCGACTCGTCGATCAAGGCATGCGGTTATCCACCAACACGGTGACCTGCATCGAAGCCGAGGGCGACAATCGTGCCATTTTCAGCGGCGAACTTTCCGCTGCGGCCTTCGAGCGTGATGGCGGTTTCGGACTCGATGTTTGTACCGAGCGACGCGATGGCCGCTGCACGAGTGCCACACTCGAACCATCCCACGCCTTCCAGTTGAGCATCGGTCGCGACACCGAGATCGCCGAACTGGACAACCCCGCCGAGGAGATCAACGAGCAACGCCGCAGCGCCGCTGGCGAATAAGCCTCGACCGGCACGTTATCGACCCCAAAAAGAAGCCGCTTTCTCAGGCCAGCCAGCGTGGCTTACCCAACACCACCCGCTGCTGCTCCAGCGTGCGGATATGCTGATCCCAGTAGTCTTCGCTGGCGACCCAGGGAAAGGCGCGCGGAAATGCCGGATCTTCCCAGCGCGCCACCAGCCAGGCGCTATGGCGCATCAGCCGCAGCGTGCGCAGCGGCTCGATCCACTCGAGCTGGCGCCGGTCGAAATCGCAATGCTGCTCATACCCCTCGAGCAACTCCGAGAGCTGCATCTGTAGCTCCTGATCGTCCTGCGCGGTGAGCATCATCCACAAATCCTGCACCGCTGGCGCCATGCAGCAGTCATCGAAGTCGACCAGCGTGAAATCTTCATCGCGGCCCAGAATGTTGCCCAGATGACAATCGCCATGCACGCGAATATTGGCATCGCCGGGCCAGGCGCTGGCACTCAGCATCTCCTGCAATGCCCCGCTCACCCGCTCGTAAGCCTGACGCTGACGGCGACTGAGCCAGGTTCCAGCCAGCACCCGCTCGCGGCTGGTGGCCGCCATGCAAGCCGGCTCCATGATTTCTCGCGCGCTGAAGGCATGACGTCGCGAGATCGCGTGCAGCCGCCCGATCAACTCGCCGAGCGCGAATAGATGCGCGGGGTTCTCGAGCTCCGGCGCCTGGCCGGGCACGTGCGGAAACAGCGCGAAACGAAAGCCGTAGGCTTGATGCAGGCTTTCGCCCGTCTCGTTGCGCCAGGGTGCCGATACCGGCACATCGGCAGCGGCCAATTCGGCGAGAAAGGCATGCTCTTCACGGACCTGCGCCTCGCTCCAGCGATCCGGGCGATAGAACTTGACCACCCAGCGCCGTCGGTCGTCGTCGCTGATCAGGAAAACCCGGTTCTCGTAGCTGTTTAGCGCGAAGGGTTCGCCGGGCAGCCACAGGCCCAGGGCCTCGACAGCAGCGACGATACGCGCCGGAGTCAGGCTTTCGAAAGGATGTTGATTGGCGGCCATGAGCGGTCCTTGATAATCGATGGCTGCATGCTAGCAGATCGCGCCCGCACCCGTGGTGCTCTATACGAGGTGCCCATGCTAGCTCTACGCAAGCGGGGTACGCGCCACCGCCCACGCCTCGACTTCCTCGGCTCCGGCCACCAGGCAGGCCCCGGCGAGTGCCGCCAATGACGCGCCGGTGGTCATGATGTCATCGACCACGGCGACTCTAGGCGGCAGTTGCGCATCGACGACGAAAGCCCCATGCAGATTGCGCCGCCGCGCCTGGCGATCCAGCCCCCGCTGGGTCGGCGTCTGGCGTATGCGTCGGGCGGTAAAGCAGGGTAATTCCAGTTGCCGGGCCAGGCGCGTCGTCAGCCATTCGGCCTGATCGAAGCCACGCTCGCGGGCGCGATCGGCATGACGCGGCAACGCAAGCAACGCCTGCGGAAGTTCGCTGCGCTGCAATCCTGCCAGCGACTCCTGCATCAGCGTCACCAGTACCGTACCGGCACGCGGCTCGGCCAGAAACTTGAAGCGCTGCATCAGCGCAGCGACTTCGCCTTCGTAGCGCAAGCCGACGCGTGAACGCACGAAAGGCGGTGGGTGGCGCAGGCAGCGCCCGCATGCGCCGGGAACCGCCTCGGGTTGCGGCTGCGCGCATTGCACGCAGGCAAGTCGATTCCATGGCAACGACGCGAAACACGCCGCGCACCAGGGCTCGCCCGCCGGTGCCGCGGCAAGACAGAACGCACAGGGCCCTGGCAAGGCTCTGCGCAGGACGCGGTCAACTTTTCCCAAGCCCTTGGTTGACATGAAGCTCCCGCCGTTTAGTATTCGGTTAACTTTTTATAATTTTAAAGTTTACTGATTGCCGACCGTGAGTCCCAGCCATGCCCCTGACCCATCCAGCCCCCGTTCGCCACGACTGGACGCTCTCTGAAATCGAAGCGCTGTTCGCCTTGCCCTTCAACGATCTGCTGTTTCAAGCGCAACGGGTCCACCGGGCACACTTCGACGCCAATGCGGTCCAGGTCTCGACCCTGCTGTCGATCAAGACCGGCGCCTGCCCCGAGGATTGCAAATACTGCCCTCAATCCGGCCACTACAATACCGGGCTGGGCAAGGAGAAGCTGCTCGAAATCGAGAAAGTCGTGGAACAGGCCCGCGCCGCCAAGCAGGCCGGTGCCAGTCGTTTTTGCATGGGCGCCGCCTGGCGCAGCCCGCGTGAACGCGACTTGCAGGTGGTGCTGGAGATGGTTAGCCGGGTCAAGGCACTAGGGCTCGAGACCTGCATGACCCTGGGCATGCTTGACGACACACAGGCCTCACGCCTGGCCGATGCCGGGCTCGATTACTACAACCATAATCTGGACACCTCGCCGGAATTCTACGGCGACATCATCACCACACGCTCTTATGCCGACCGCCTGGATACGCTGGCCAGCGTGCGCCAGGCCGGTATGAAAGTGTGCAGTGGCGGCATTCTCGGCATGGGTGAGGCGCCTCGCGACCGCGCCGCCTTGTTGCAACAACTGGTCAGGCTCGAACCGCATCCCGAGTCGGTACCGATCAACAGGCTGGTCAAGGTGCCCGGCACGCCGCTGGAGAACATCGACGACCTCGACCCACTGGAATTCATTCGAGCCATCGCCGTGGCGCGCATTCTGATGCCGAAGAGCCACGTTCGCCTGTCGGCCGGACGCGAACAGATGGACGACTCGACCCAGGCGCTGGCGTTTCTCGCCGGCGCCAACTCGATCTTCTACGGCGATAAGCTGCTGACCACCGAAAACCCGCAGGTGGAGCGCGACCGCGCGCTGTTCGCACGCCTCGGTCTGCACCCCGAGCAGATCGAGACCTGCGCCGACGAAGCTCAGCAGCAAGCGGCACTCGATGATGCGCTAAAGCGCCAGGCGCAGCCGCCCGCCAGTGCACTGTTCTATGATGCGGCCGTAGCCGCGACCAGCGCCAACTGAACATGTGGCAAGAAATTTTGGCAGCACGACTCGATGACCAACGGCGATGCGGGCTATGGCGTCGGCGCGCGACACTGTCGCCGTTGCCCGGCCATCGAGTCGATGACGGCCAGCGCGGTATGCATGATTTCGCCGGTAACGATTACCTGGGAATGGCGCGCGACCCACGCCTGGCCGAGGCCCAGGCCGAAGGGGCTCGCCGCCATGGCGCGGGCGCCGGCGCATCGCACCTGGTCAGCGGCCACTTCGGCCCCCATCACGCCCTCGAGGAACGCCTCGCGGCGCTGACCGGGCGGCCTAGGGCGCTGCTGTTTTCCACCGGTTACATGGCCAACCTAGGTGCGCTCACGGCGCTCTGTGCGGGCAACGTTCAGGTTTACCAGGACCGCCTCAACCATGCCTCGCTACTCGACGGCGCCAAGCTGGCCGGCGCGCGCGCGCGACGTTTTCATCATCGCGACCTGGACGATCTCGAACGCCTGTTGTCCCGCACTTCGGACGACACGCCACGGTTGGTGGTCAGCGATGGCGTATTCAGCATGGATGGCGACATCGCCGATATCGCCGGCCTGGCCGATCTCTGCCAACGCCACGCCGCCTGGCTGATGATTGACGATGCCCATGGCCTCGGCGTGCTCGGCGAACACGGTGACGGCTGCGTGGGCAGGCGCTTTTCCAGCGAGCGGGTGCCGGTCCTGATCGGCACACTCGGCAAGGCGCTGGGCAGTAGCGGCGCCTTCGTCGCCGGCGATGAACAAGTAATCGATACTCTGACACAGTTCGCTCGCCCGTATATCTACACCACCGCGCAGCCCCCCGGCATTGCCTGCGCCACCCTGCGCGCGTTGGAACTGCTCGAAACCGAGCCCGAAAGACGCATCCGCCTGCACGGACATATCGCCTACTGGCGAAGCCAGGCAACCGCCCTGGGCCTGCCGCTGATGCCCTCGCCAACGCCTATTCAACCGCTGTTGCTCGGAGACAGCGAGCGCGCCATGCGTTGGGGCCGGGCGTTGCGCGAGCGCGGCTTTCTGGTCGGTGCCATCCGCGAACCCAGCGTACCCCATGGCCAGGCTCGCCTGCGTATCACCCTCTCGGCGGCGCACGAACGCCAGGCCATCGACGATCTGCTCGCCGCCCTCGGCGAGCTGGCGATGGCCGATGCCGTTGCCCCGGAACGCCAATCATGACGCATCTGGTCTTGCTCTCGGGATGGGGAGTCGCTGCACGCATCTGGCGTCCACTGGATCGCCACTGGTCCACGGATATCACCATCACCGCGCCGGATTGGCCCGGCTATGGCGGTCGCGCGCCGCTTCACGAGCCCGATCGGCTTGACGCCTTGACGGCGGCAATGAGCGGCGAGCTTCCCGAAGATGCCGTGTGGGTCGGCTGGTCGCTCGGCGGGCTGCTGGCGGCCAAACTGCTCGAGCACCTCCCCGCGCCACGTGCGCTGATACTGCTCGGCATGAATGCGCGTTTTACCGTTGATGCCACTGCCTCGGCGGGTGTCACCGCGAATGAACTGAGCACTTTCCAGCGTGCGTTTGAGCGCGCACCCGAGAAGACCTGGCGCCATTTTCTGCGCTGGCAACTGGCCGGCGAGCCCGACTCGCGCAGCGCGCGTCAGCGCCTCGAAGACCTGTTGGGCCTGGATGACCTACCGGCTGATAAGGCAACACTCGCTAGCGGTCTGAAGCAGCTCGCCACGCTGGATATCAGTCATTCACTGGCAAGCGCGGCCTGTCCGATCATGCGTATTCGCGGCAGCGACGACCCGCTGCTTCCACCAGCGGATGGCCGCGAACACGCGGTGATCGCCAATGCTGGGCATTGCCCACAGCTTAGTGCGTCGGCTGAACTGGCAAGACGGCTAAGCGATCTTGCTTGCTACCCGGCCCAATACAACGACACTCCGCGGGAGGCCCAGAATGGCTGCTGAGCCCGCTTTGTCGACCAAGCAGACATTCCAGCCACCTGCCTCACACGACGTCAACTACCACTGGCGTCGTCGCGTGGCGCACGCTTTCAACCGCGCCGCGCCGCGCTATGCCGAGTTGGCCAGTGCCCAGCAAGCGATGGGCAACGACTTATGGCGGCGCCTGCCCGCCCAGGCCACCTCGATTCTCGACCTGGGCTGCGGACCGGGCCATTGGACCGCACGGCTATCGCAACGTTACGGCGTGACCGCCATGGGCCTCGATCTGGCGCCGGGCATGCTTGAAGAGGCATGCCGTCGGCATGGTAATCGGGGGCACTGGCTGTGCGCCGATGCCGCGGCATTGCCCATCGCCAGCCGCAGTATCGAGCTGGTGTTCTCCAATCTGGCCATCCAGTGGTGTCGGGACCCCGCCGCCGTATTCGCCGAGCTGTATCGAATCTTGACTCCCGGCGGTCGCGCGCTGATCAACACGCTGGGGCCGGGCACGCTGGCCGAGATCACCATGGCCTGGTCGCGCCCCGCTCGTCCCGCCGCCGTGGAAGGCTTCGTCGATGTCGATACGCTGCGTCATGCAGCTCATGAGGCTGGATTCCAAGTGCTCCAAGATAGCGTGGCCGAGCGCTTTTACTATCCCGATCTCGCCGCGGTCATGGCCTCGATCAAGGGCGTCGGCGCCCAGGTTGCCCGTGATGGCGCTCTTCTGACACGCCGCGACATCGCCCATGCCGCACGGCGTTACGAGAAGCTGCGCGAATCAGCCGGGCTTCCTGTGACTTACCAGCGTCTGACATTCGAATTGATAAAATAAGGAGCCACCGCGCATGCGCCGCTATTTCGTGACCGGCACCGACACCGATGCCGGCAAGACGCTAGTCGCCGCCGCCATGCTCGCCAAGGCACGACGACGGGGCTTGACCACGCTGGGCCTGAAGCCGGTGGCCGCCGGTTGTGAACACACGCCAGACGGCTTGCGCAACGCCGACGCGCTGGCCCTGCAGGCATTCTCATATCCCGGGATCGATTACACCGTCGTCAACCCGATCGCACTCAAACCACCTATCGCCCCACATCTCGCGGCCGCTCGCGCCAACTGGACGATCCGGCTGGCGCAATTGCACGATCTCGTGGCGGCTGCAATGCGAGAGCCGCGTGACTTGACGCTGATCGAAGGCGCCGGCGGTTGGCGAGTCCCGCTCAACGACGATGAGGACCTGAGCGGCCTGGCTGGGCGCCTCGATCTGCCGGTGATCCTGGTGGTGGGCCTACGGCTGGGTTGCATCAACCACGCACGCCTGACCCTGGAGGCAATCCGCGCCGAAGGGCTCGCCGTCGCCGGCTGGGTCGCCAGCCAGGTCGACCCCGAGTTCGCCGAGCGTGAAGCCAATCTGGCGACGCTAAGAGCCCACCTGCCCGCGCCCTGCCTCGGTGTCATTCCCTGGCTCGGTGATAACGGCGACGACTTGGTGCTCGCCGAGCGTGCCGCTGACTATCTCGATCTGCCCGGCGATTGACTTGGCGGGCGGCGTCCGTACAATACGCTCGGTCCTGCCCCATGCGGATGTGGTGGAATTGGTAGACACGCTAGATTTAGGTTCTAGTGCCGCAAGGCGTGGGAGTTCGAGTCTCCCCATCCGCACCATACAGCTTAACCTAGCATCATCTGACCTGCCCTCGAAGTCCAGAAAGCCGCACCACTACGGGCCTTCCTTTCACCTGACTTAATCCGAGCTACACGCAATAGCGCTTTGCTCGGTGTACACCCACGTGTACCCTAAAGTTCGTGGGTACATGGGGTACAAGCGTTGGGGAACGCTCATCATGAAACGATCGCAGATAAAGCGGCGGCCGCTGGCCGATACTGTGCTGGCCTCGCTCGAGCCGGAAGCCAGCGACTACCGCGAGCTGGACGGGAACGGGCTTTATTTCCGGGTCCGCAAGAACGGCTCCAAGTCATGGAACCTCCGCTACAAACGTCCGAACGGCAAGTGGGCATGGCTCGGGCTGGGTGGCTTCCCGGCCGTCTCCGGGAAGGCAGCAAGGAAGGAAGCTCAGCGGCTGAATGACATTGCCGCTGACGGCATCGACCTGGCGGTGTACAAGCAAGGTCTACAAGAACAGCACCTGTTCGCGCCAGCCGCCGAGGACTGGTATCAGGCGAAGGTCAACGCCGGGCGCGCCTTCGGGACCACTCGGCAGATGCGTCTCTACCTGGACAGCGACATCCTGCCGGCGATCGGGAAGAAGGCTCTCGGTGCCGTGACCCGGGCAGACTGCACAAAGATTCAGGAAGGCCTCGAGAAACGCGGCGCGCACAACGTGGCGAAGAAAACCCGCTCGTGGATCAACCAGATCTTCTCGCGCGCTATCGCTCAGGGGAAGTGCGAGCTCAACCCGGCCTCGGAACTGAAGCACATCGCCGCCGAGGCCCCGCAGACGACCCACTACCCTCACCTGCTGGAACCTGCCTTCCCGGAATTCCTGCACGCCCTGCGCGGCTCCCGCAGCCGGATTATCTCGATCACTGCTGTGTGGCTGGTCCTGCGCACGGCGTCGAGGCCGGGCATGGTGCGCCTGGCTGAGTGGTCGGAGATCGATCTCGATGAAGCCCTATGGTCGATCTCAGCCGAGAAAATGAAGATGCGACGCGACCAACTGGTACCACTCTCCCGCCAGAGCGTCGAGGATCTGCGCCTGCTGCACGAAATCACCGGCCGCAGCAAATGGGTATTCCCTGGCAACGGCCCGAAGAATCCAACGCTCAGCGAGAACACCATCAACAAGGTGATCGCCATGGTCGGGTACAAGGGGAAGCTCGTTGGCCACGGCTCACGCCACACCGCGTCGACGCTTCTGCGTGAGCACGGCTGGCATAAGGATCTTGTCGAGGCCCAACTGGCTCATAAGGAGAAAGGCGTCGCCGGCATCTACAACCAGGCTGCCTATATCGGCAAGCGCCGGACAATGATGCAGTGGTACAGCGACTATCTGGATGCGCTCGAGCATGGCATGACCGATGAGCAGCGGAAGCGGTTCTCAAGTCAGGTGATTGGCATGGCCTTGGCGCAAGATTGATTCATCGGGAAGGGATGCGGTTATGTGGACTGAGATCGCTTGGGGGCTGATAGGCGTACTGGTCGGCGGCCTGATTGGTCACCGGCTAGCTATCGGGCGGGACAGAAGGAAGGAGCGTAACGAAGTCAGGGAGCCTGTATGGGTTGCTTTGAACGAATCCGTGTCAGACAGAAATCCATACAGATTTGAACCGGCACGCCTTCCCAAGAAAGCTATGGTCCAGGCATATCGCGCGCGTGTTGGTGATCGCGAATTCAGTCATTTTGAGGATATGCTAAAGGATCTTCAAAATTTCGTCAGTGAGAACGGCAGTTCCGACGGCTTCGGTGGCCGAATATTCTCGCCGGACTATTACAGGGAACTTCATCGGAAGGTTGATAGGTTACTGAGGCACACTAGGCAACGGTAAGAACCTAGCTCCCACTTACTTAGTGGATTCCGCTGTGGCGCGGTAGCAGGACAGCGGATTTTGAATCCGTTTTAGAGGTAATCCATGGCCGCGCTTGCTACGGGCTTTTCTACCTCTAACAGCAACTTACGGCCTTCCGCTCTTCGCACTGGTTGCGCCCAAGCTCTGTCTTCTGCGACCAAACTGCGACCACATCTTCCTTCCATCGCTCCATTACGATATTTTTACTCGGGCTCGCTGAGCGTACAGCCATTGGCTGTGTTGTGCAGTCGGGTGCTGCCGCCAACGCGACTGCTCGTAAACTGCAATAGGCAGCAGGTCTGGGCCCCCTTCCCGGCTCTCCAAGAGACCTAGGGGAAGTTGAAGAGGGATGCGCATGCAAATGCCCGAATCAACGCGCTCAGGTGGTCTGATCCTTAAGGCTGGTGCTTTCGTCACCATCTTTCAGGCTCTTGCTTCTACGCTTCCGGCGTGGGGCGCGGTTCTGATCGCCATGGTTGTCGTTGTTACTTTGCTGAAAGTGTAAGGCCTTCAGCCCCGCCCAGCTCTGCTGGGTTGGGGCTCCTAACACACGCCGATGATGGCGGCATAGCCCTGTTTATACAGCATCAAAGCCGCACAAACCGCGCCATTGCTGGCCTGATCAAGTAGTTAACCACTCCTCCAAACACGTCGAATAGCATGAAATGGCGTCCGGTTTGCCCCATTTTTGCCCCATAGGTGGCACGGGCATGGCGATCAACTTTCCGGAGGCACGTTGTGCCGGTGGGCAGCGAGCTATCTGGCGCAGTGGATGTCGGGCCTTCCTTCGCCAGTAGAGAACTCCAGGATAAAAGGCAGGGATAGGTGTTTCGCTAAAGTTTCTGGGTCGATGGCCGATATATCTTTTTTAGTCAGCACATGCTGCCTAAAGCCTATCAAGAAAGTACGCAAGGGACTGGATGAGAAAATTACTTGTTACAACCACCCTCACAGCGCTGTTGGTGTCCATCACTGCTTGTGCAACTCATACGGTGCCATCAGAGATGACCCGAGGAAGCGGCCCATCTAGGTTCTCAATAAATCCTGGTGATAGCGTCGAAGCGATGCAGTATGCATGCGCGTCGGATATGCTGATAGCGTCACCAGCCGATCACGCTACGGGCATCAGGTCTCGCGTTGTTACGACCGGCACTCCTGTTGTTATCTCCGTCGATGCTACGTTGCAGGATGTTGGGCTTTTTCATGAATCTCTACCGGTAACCTATCGCTGTGAATATATTGACGGCAGGCTTCGCAGTGCAACTTGGACCAAGGGGCTGCTAGGATCTGAGTAGGCGAGAGGGAATCGCCCGAGCACAACAGCACAGACAATTACTTATGAGTAACTGAAAGTCCATAAACCCCATCTTTTCAGGGCTGATTTATATCTGCAGGGGTTGCTGTCCAGCGGGATCAGCCCGTCATCGAGGAAGCGCGTCAGGCGTTCCCACTGACTGGTTGGGGGTCCAGTCGGCTTTGCCGGTCTTGTCCTTAGGCTGAACTTTTTGGGCCTCGACGAACTTGCGTCGGGCATACACCCAACAGCCGGGTCGAGACGAGCATACCAATCACACTAATCTATGTGTCACTCGGACTCCACAGGCTCCACCCCTCCCCCGGCAACACCCCACCCACGTCGATGCTATACCCGCTGTCATCGATCCGGTGCAGCACCCGCTGGCGACCCCGTCGGTCATGGTCAGCTCAGAGTGGCGGGCTGAGTTAATACGGTCTACTACTTAATGCTGGCTTGTGTAATGAATCGCTACATTAAGAAATGGTGCTGCGCTACCAGCATCACTCCCACAGGCCATTACGCAGACTACGACTGGAGCTTCAAATCATGGGCTATTACGACATCAAGCTGTCTGGCAGCAGCCGGTACCACTTCACCCTCAAAGCCGGGAACCATGAAACCATCCTCAGCAGTGAGATTTACGAATCCAAGCAAGGTGCATTGAGTGGCATTCTGTCTTGCCAGACAAATAGCCCGCTCGACGAACGCTATGATCGTCAAACCGCGCGCGACGGCAGCCCCTACTTCAACCTGAAGGCTGGCAACGGCCAGGTCATCGGCACCAGCGAGATGTATTCGTCTACCGCCGCTCGCGATAACGGTATTGAATCAGTCAAGACCAACGGGCCATCGACTGACGTGCGCGATAATACCTGACTGCATGCGCCATTATTGATCGGTGACGAAAAGCCCCGACCTAGGGCCGGGGCAATGACGCAGGTTACTCGGCGATAGATCGCATACTGAAGGCGTCACCGGGATTCTAAACACACTCCGCCCCACCGTATGTAGGAAATCCCCGACACGCCGTGTAAGAGATTGGCTATACAGCGTGCGCAGTTCGCATTTAGCCCAGCCACAAAAAGAGCCATGCCCAGCATCCCTGCCAGGGCATGGCTCATCATCTTCGCCAGCGTAATCAGTGCCCTATCCTTGGGGCCGACCATCCGTGGCGGGCCTCATGGCCCCTAGAAGCTGGCAGGCTTTTAATATAGTCGGTGTCCTCTTCCTGCGATATTTGAGTCCGGTGATGAAGTGTTAGCCAGCGGTACAGCGCCGTCGCGCATATGCGACGCTCTGGCGGCGATGCCTGATCCGGGTCCAGCCTAGAACCCCATCAACACCGAATACACGGCAGCAGCGGCATGTTGCGCACGCGCACCTCGTCGCCACCTTCGTCCTGGATCGTGAGGGGGTGGTCATGATCGCCAACCGGCGCGACCTCTATCGGGTGGTCATGCTCGCCGCCAGCCGCAACGCTGATAGGGTGACCGTGAACCCCGGCATATTCCGTGTAATACCGATACGCGCCGGCATCCTCCCCCTCGTTACGAGGGCCGCCGTCGTATGAGGCGGCGGTAGATCCATGCCCGACCTCATGATGACCGCCTTCCAGGTGCCTATGGTTGCCCGCTTGCCCAGCGCTCGCGCCGTGACCGTGCCGACCCGCGGTAGCGCTCGAGGCGGGGTGATCATGCCCACCGCCCCCACCTACCGCCCCATCGTGATCGTGCCGCTTGTTCTGGTCGGCCTGGTACTCGGCAATCCCGCGCCCCTCGCCCAGCCAGCGCGGAGTCATGTCGAGATAGTTCGGCAGGTTGAACGTGGTCACGCCGTCACCCACGCCGAACGGGGCGAAGACGAGATCCACCCCCACGGCCGTCGCCGTCGCGGCGATGGAGATCGTCACGCTGTTGGCGTCGACGATGGATTCCACCACCGCGCCCAGGGGAATGCCCGGCCCGCTAAGCGGCGAATCCTCGTCGATGTCCTCGGTCGTGGGTATCCCGCTGATCGTCGCCGAGCCCGCGACCGTATCGCCCGAGGTCAGGATCGCCAGCGCAGCAAACAGCTCGAAGTCGGCGCTACGCGATTTCTCGACGCCATTGGCCACATACCAGCCCTGCGGCGCCCGCTTGAACGGAAAACCCATCACCGCGCCCGCCGGCATCACCATGCGCAGCAGCTTATCCAGGATGTAGCTCTGCTCGTCGTCGGCGACACGCAGCACCGCGCCCGCATTGCCCGCCTTGGGCGGCAGGCCGGTCTCGGTGATTTCCTGCGCCTGGTCACGGTACAACAAGGCCTCGCCGGCCGAGGTCGCGGCGGCCTGCCTGTCCTCGGCGACCTGGTCGAGATCCTGGTTGAGCGTCGTCATCGTCTGCCGCAGCTCGCCGCCGAACTGCACTAGCGCCGCGTTACGACCGCCGTCTTTGGTGATCGCCTCATCGGTATCGCCCAGCTCAAAATCGTACTGAGAAAAATTGGGAACGGTGGGTACGTGAGCCACGGTCAGACCTCCACAAATGTGATCTGGTTACGCCAGTTGTTGAAATGATTGTGCGTATGGGAATAGTGATTCTCGCGTCGCGCGAGAAAGGCGTACTCGGCTTCGTCGATGCCGCCGGTTTCGGGCAGCACGCTGAGATACACGTCGCGGCGCTTGCCGCTCTTCAGGAAAGCGCTGGTGAATTTGGCGCGGTCATAGGCATCCAGCCAATCGAGGTTCACCGACAGTCGCCGCGCGAGCCCCTCGCCGATCGTGCGCAGGGAACCGCCCTCCGTCCGCCGGTGCTCGCCGAAATCCTGCCACTCGAGTTGCAGGCCATAGGACACGTTGAACCGAGGCGACACGACCAGGCCGCTGATAATCCGCCCGATGTCGAAATAGCCATCGGGATTCTGGGGGTCAATGATCGTCAGCCGGTAGCCAGTCGCCAGGCGGCTGTTCATCCAGAACGCCGCCTGCTGGACGGGGATGCTATCCGTGCTCGTCGCGCCCCACGGATCCACGCCGAAACGGAAGTCACCGAGCGGAATCAGCCCCGAGATATTCACGTTGCCCGTGTCGTAAATCACCTCGGTGCCGTCGAGGACTTCCAGGCGCACCCGCGACGCCGACGACAGGTTATGCCGGTAAAGCACAACGCCATCCAGATAGGATGGCGTTGGCAGCGTGGCGGTTATCGTCTGTGGCGACACGTCTGTCGATCGCCACGACCGGGCGCGCTCGGAGCGCTGGGTGTTCCCGATGGGCAGGGCCTGGGAACTGGCGTTGAGCAGGGTGGTATCGTGCAGGTTGTTAATGATCAACCGCATGTTGGGCATACAGGCGTCCCCTGTTATGGCCTCGAGGTGTCAGGCGTAAATGGTCAGGGCGAAGCGGAACAGGTCGTCGAGCTCGGTATCGCCGATGCCCAGCACCGGCGCCAGCTCGAGCACGGTCGGCGACATGCGCCGGAAGAACTGCGCGCTCTCCCACGCCATCACCGTAAGCGGATCGGTCGCCGGGTCGGCCATCAGGGTTTCGATGTCCGGCATGTAGCCCGCCTGCAGCAGCGCGGCGCGGGCCTGGAAGGCCGACACCTTGGTGGACTCACGCCAGTCATTCAGCACCTCGGCGGGATCGGGGGTCGGCACCGGCGCGATCTCGTTGCCGGCATCCAGCCATGCCTGGATTAAGGCGGCGTGCCAGGTGCGGCAGGGCCACGGCATAGTGAAAGATTTGTTGTCCGCGACGACTATTAGATTCACCTGACTTTCATCTTGATATTGTATGGTTTGGATATTCATATGGATCCTTAAAGGCGGGCATCTGCGATGAAATCAAACGATATAACCCCGGCGCTGTTGTCAGGGATTCCCGGCAATTTGGCTATGAATCCGAACCCATTCTCATATGCTGCGACACGTGAGTTAACCTCAGTGGCGGCAACTACTGAGGTGGAGGCGTATTGATTTCCTTCCATATTAGAAAGCGTCATAGTGGGCGGTGTTCGCATACTGACAACAAAATCAAACATTGGTGACGCGAAATAAGCACTACCGTATACGGTGGCACCGATGTTCTGGCGACGCCCAAACCCGTAGTATCGGCTCACCAACGCCAGCTCATCTGCGTAACTCCGCCAACCGGCCTCAGTGGCGATCTCGCCTTCCTCGAGTTTGACGTGGGCGATGTCGAAGACACCGGACTGCGGCCCCAGCCCATCGGTCTGCGCATTCGCATCGCTGCCCCCGGATAACCAAAACTTAATGTCCAGGAAATCATCGTTACTTGAACCCAGGGTTTTCCCGGCGACACCGGGAATCTGCACCGTGACGACATAGCGCTGCCAAGCCGTACCCAACGTAACCCGCGTCGAGCCGATGCCGTTCACGATCGCACTGGGCGTCCCGCCCGAACCGAAAACCTGTTCGAACTCGATGGCAACATCGGAGATCCTGTCGCACCGGGCCCAGAAACTCAGCGTCGCGGTCTGCCCGGCCAGGGTCGCCACGCCCTCGACGTGTTGGGTAAGTTGGGCGCGAGTGAGCGCAGTTCCCTCGGATGCCACCTCGCTGCGACAGAAATAGCGCGGGTTGCCCGGCACGTCGGTTTGCCCCAGCGCGAACGCCTGGCGGCTGATGGTTTGCGTAGCGTCGATCCAGTGGGAGTACCACATGGTCGCCGAGCCATAGCCCAAGGTGCTGTGACTGTTGCCCTCGAACCAGAAATCGAAGTTGCCGTCGATGATCAGGTTGGGATTGGCAGGCCCTTCGCGGTACTCAAGCCCCGACTCATCGACCTTCTGCCGAAGGATCAGCCCGCCGTTACCCGCCGCGCTCGGCAGACTCAGGCCCGCCGCGAATCCCTCGGCCCTCTCGGCTTCATCGAACGCCCGGTCGGCCTGCGTCGTTGCCGTTGTCGCGGCCTGTCCAGCTGCCGTACGGTCCTCGCCGGTGGCAATCCGATCGGCGGCGGTAGCGGTGGCATCCTCGCTGGTGGCAAGGCGATCGGCGGCAGTCGCCTGGGCATCGGCCGTCGTTGCCGTGCGGTCCTGACCGGTGGCCACCCGGTCGGCGGCAGTAGCGGTCGCGTCCTCACCGGTAGCCAGGCGATCGGCGGCGGTCGCCTGGGCATCCAGTGCGGTCGCGGTGCGATCCTGACCGGTAGCCACCCGGTCGGCGGCAGTGGCGGTCGCATCTTCGCCGGTGGCAATCCGATCGGCGGCGGTCGCCTGGGCAGCGGCGGTGGTCGCCGTGCGATCCTCGCCGGTAGCCACCCGATCGGCGGCGGTAGCGGTCGCGTCCTCACCGGTAGCGAGGCGATCGGCGGCAGTGGCCTGGGCGTCCAGGCTGGCCGCCTCGGCGGCATCGACGGCCTGTTGCACGTAGGGGCCGGCCAGTTCGACGACTTTGTCCTGGAACGTGCCCTGCCAGTAGAGCAGTGGGCGCAACGCGCCCCCGCGCACCGGAATGAAAATGGTCGCCGGACCATGCACGAACTGATCGACGATACCGGTGTTCTCGACCAGTTGTTGTGTCGACTCGGCAATTTCCTGCGGGATTGTCGGCATCTCAAGCCTCTGCAAATAGGGCGGGAAGGGTTTCGTTGACGGCAATGTCGAGCGCATCGACGGCGGCACCGAGATCGCCGGGCGGCCACGGCACGGGGAACCACACCCGCAGCGTCGTCGTGCCGCGAGTCGGCGAACGGTTGACGCCGATGACCCGGCCGATCATGCGCTCGACGGCGGCATGCTCGACCTCGATGGCCTGCCCGGTGCGGATCGTGGAGAGGAAGACATCGATCTCCCACACATCGGCGCGCACGGGGCGCAGGGTGATCAGGCGATCGCGCTCGAGCACCGCATCCGCCTCGCGCTGAATGCAGCTATCGCGCGTCGCGTCCTCGGCCTGGGGGTGCGCGTCGACGCCCTGGCTCGTCGTCGATTCGGACCATTCGCGTTTGAGCCGCGACGCCGCCGTGGCGTCGTTGTCCTCGATCACCCCGGCAACGCTATCCAACGGCGCATGGTTGCGCCCCCAGCGCAGTGTCAGCGAGCGCCAGGGCTGCTCCGTCTCGGCCAGGGAAATCTGACCCCACTCGATGTCATCGATCGACACCACAACCTCGGCAGCGCCGGGAATGGTGTGCTGACGCACCACCAGCTCGCCCAGCGCATTCAGATACCAGTAGGCACCCAGCCCCCGGCAAAGCTCGTCGAGAATCTGCCGGCCGGTGACGGTCGCGTTGTAGTAGAGCCCCACGCGGTACGCCGGCAGGCTGAGCTCGCCGATTGCGATCCCGTACTGGTCGGCGACCCACTGAGCGATCAGCGCCGGGGTGTTGTGCTGCTCCTCGATGTCGACGGTCAGGCTCGCCTGAGTCGCGTTGGCCAGCGTGAAGCGGCCGTTTGCCAGGTTATCCGTGTGCGGTACCGGATTGCCCGAGTCCTTGGGCGTCAGCGCGGTCACCGGCAGGTAGGAGGCGGTGTACTCGAGCGCGGTCGTCGACGAGCGATACGCCGGCGCGTTGTAGACCGAACCCAGCGCCAGCGGTACCGCGCCGGCACCGTTCGGCAGCGAGCCGGTGTCGATGGGCTCGTCGAGCTGGGCCGACTGATCGGTCACCCCGAACGCCAGCACCCCGCGCCGCGATTCGATGACGCCGGCATTGGTGCCGCGCGCATGTAACCGGAAATCAGCCAGCGGCCAATCGGGGCCCCCAAGGTAGAGTCGAACCGCATGGCCGTTCCACGCTCGCGACACCCAGCGCCACAGCGAACCGTCATCGACCAGCGAGATCTCGCCGAAGCGGATCAGCCCGTCGATGCGCGTCTCGATGTCGATCGCCTCGGCGAGCAGGTCGTCGTACACCTGGTGCGCCGGCACATCAGTCGGCCCCGAAACATACGGATGCGAGGCCACATGCTCGGTCCCGCCCGCATAGTCGAGCTCGCAAAGCACAATCCGGGGCGCGGTCAGGTCCGCCAGCCAGGCCTGATACTCGGCATCGGTCATACGGTCGCCATCGATGTTTTGGTGTTGCGGTTGATCTTCTGCGCCTCGCGGATCTGCTCGCTGCGCTGCCCGGCGGCACGCTCGGCATCGCGGCCCCGCTCGCTGCGTAGCTGGGCCACCTCGCCGCGCAACTGGCGGGACTCATCGCGCAACGCGCGCAGCTCGGCGAGCAGCTCGGCGTTGTCCCGATTGCCCGGCGCACTCTCGCGATACAGCTGGGCGATCGGCGCCGGCAGCACCGTCTCGCCGGCGTGCAGTTCGGCCCGGTAGCCATCGAACGGCACCGAGGCCAGCCCGGCGGCATGCGAGCCGTGCGGCGCCAGCAGGCCCTGCGCGAACTCGACGATGTCATCGAAGATGCTCGCGTACTGCGCCGAGCCCTGGCCGTAGTAGACGGTCGCTTCCTCCAGGTAGGCCTGCGCCGCGCTCGCCAGCTGATTGATGGCGTCCGCATCGCCCGCCTCGGCCAGCACCTGCAGCTGCGCGTACTGGGCCTGCGATTCCTGCAATCGCTCCGACGGGTCGAGGGTCGACTGGTTGGACAGCAACAGGTCATCGAGGAAGTTGCTCAACTGCTCGTACTGCGCCTGCTGGCCTTCCATGGCGTTCAGGTACTGATCCATCGCCGGCACCAGCGCCAGCAGCGCCGCGTACTGCTCGCGGCCCGCCTCGGTCATCAGGTTCTGCATCTCGACCAGGTCGCGGAACGCATCGGTCGTCGTCGGCAGGTCCATGCCCATCGCGTCGAACTGCTCGGCGAGATCCGCCTCGAGGTTGGCCAGCCGCTCGGCATCGCTGAACATCGCCTGGTAATACTGCGACTGCAAACCCGCGAGGCTCTGCACCCCGCCGACCAGCGCCTGCAGGTCGCCGGCGGCGGCCAGCGCGCCGGCGGATGTCTCGTCGAAGCGCAAATGCAGGCGCTCGACACTGTCGCCCAGCAACTGCACCGCCTGCGCCGAGACCAGCAACCGTTGCGCCACGGCCTCGATGTCGCCCCCGCCGCGCAGCGCCCGGCGAAACTCGCGGTTCATGTCGGCGGCGACGGCGCGGGCTATCTCGGCACCGACGTCCTCGATCTGCAGCCCGGTGGCCAGCGCCTGGACCTGCGCCTCGATACCGCCACCCATCGACTCGATGGCACTCTCGAACGCGGAATTGCTCTGATCGATGATGACGTTAAGGCGAGCGCGCATGACATCGCGCATGCTGTCGCCCTTGTAGTAATACCCGTCCAGCGTCGACTTGATGCGCGCCACCTGGTCGTCATCCATCACCGCGGCGAGGGTGTTGTCGATCTGCTCCAGCGAGTCGAGGAACGCGATCATGTCCTTGGGCTCGACGACTTCCTTGCTCAGAAAGCCGTAGGAGCCAAACGCCGTGGTGCGCCCCCGCCCGAGATCGCCATTGGCGTAGTTGCCGGAGGAATACCACGGCGTGCCGTCGCCCACGCTGGTGTCGTAGCCGTAATTGGCGCCCGTCTTATGCGGGTTGTCGGCATCCTGCAGGAAGCGGAAGCCGTATTCCCGGCCGCTGCCGAAGGCGGTGTCGACCAGGCCGCCGATGAACGAACCAATGCCCGCGCCAATCGGCCCGCCGAAATAGGTGCCGATCACGGTGCCGGCAGTGCGCCCCCAGCTTGAGTTGGCTTGCTTGTCGAAGAGCGATTCGCCGACGGCGTTACCCGCATAGCTGCCGACGAAGCCGGCGCCCGCAGAGGCCAGTCCGTTCATGCCGGTGAAATTCGAGGTCGAGCCGCCCCACAGGCCACCCGACTGCACGCCACCCGTGGCGATGCTGTCGTACAGACTGCCGGTGGCCACGTTGCTGTAGAGACCGCCGGCATTGCTCGCGCCGGTCCAGGCGATGTTGCCGAAGCCCTTGGTTACGCCGTTGTAGAGTTGCCGGCCGGTGCTGAGCATCGAGCCGAAGCCGCCCCCGCCACCACCGACCAGACCACCGCCCTGGCCGCCGATGCCAAGCACACCCTGCATCTGCCCCGTCAACTGCACGACGATGGGCTTGAGCGTGGCCTGGTAGGCCAGCTCGGCGAGCAGCCGCTTGAAGCCGTCCATCAGCTGAGCGGCGAAATCGTCGAACGAATCGAACACCCCGGCGAACGCATCGGCGAACGTCTCGTCGATACGATCGGCGGCCTCGGTCCAGGCGCGCGCCATTTCCTGCGCCAGCGGATCCGACTCGAGCGCCAGGTCGCGCATCTGCTCATGCACATTGGCGACCATGCGCTGATACTGCTCGCCGTCGATGTCACCGGCGCGATAGGCGGCGTTGATCGCGGCTAGCGACTGCTCGAGCTGCTCGGCCTTGAGGTGCTGAGCATCGAATTTGTCGATTAGCGACTCGAGGCGCTTCTCGTACTCCTCGGCGCCGGTGGCAGCGTCGACATACTGTTGGGCGCTCCAGCGCACCGCCTCGCCGTATTCACGCTCGGCGATGGTGCCTTCGATCAGTGCCTGATTGAGCACGCCCACACGCTCGGTATATTCGGCATGCTCGGCGCGCAACGGGTCGATCTCGCGGCGCAGCTGCTCGAGGGCCTGGGCTTGCTTTTTCGCGGCCTTTTCGGCCTCCTCTGCGGCCGAGCCAAGGTTGCTCAGGGTGGGCACCGTGCGCTCACCCTGCGCTTTCAATTCCTGCAGGCGTGACTCGACCAGACCGATCGCCGCCTCGACATTGACAAACTCCTGGCGCGAATCGCTCGTTGCCTCGCTGATCTCGCGGAACTGCTCTACCTGGCCGCTAACATCGACACCCAGAAAACCGCCGCCATTGATCGGTTCGTCGCGCCCAACATCGAGATACGCCTCACCGGTTACCTCGGCCTGGGCCTTGAGCTCGGCCAGCTTGCCGATCAGGGTCGTCAGTTGCAGCTCGGCCGCCGCCTGATTCATGTTGTCGAGGCGGCCGGTCAGCGTGGCCACCGCCTCGCTCGACGCTTCGAGAGCGGGCGTGGTCAGGCCCAGCTCTTCGCGGAAGGTATAAATCGCGCCCGCCGCCAGAATGGCCACACCAGCGGGGCCACCCAGCAAAGTCATGGCGCCAGACAGTGCGCGCCCAGCCGCCGCCGTGGCGGCAATGCGGCCCTGGGTGACGACCAGCGCCTGATTGAGGCGGCCAGAGGCACCGACAGCTATCGCCATGCCCTGAGCGATCTGCGTGCCAGCAGCAAAACCGGTTTTGCCAACACTCAGCAGGCCAGGGCCGAGGCGGCGCGCCAAGTAGACGGTGGCCAGTGCTCCTGCCACCGACATGACGCCTTGCAGGACTTCTTCGGCGCCGCCGGCTTCCTGAATGAAATCGGTCACCTGCTGAGTCGTCAATGCCAAGCCGGGGCCGAGATCGGCGAGCAGTTGATTGCTCACCCCCTCGACTGCCGCGCCCAGCTGCAACATCGAGCGCTCGGCATCGACCGCAGCCTGAATATCGACCTCATCCATGGCCACGCCGAGCGAGCGCGCCTCAGCGGTGTATTCGCGCAGTAGCCGGGCGTTGTCTTCGAGCAGCGGCATCAGCCGGCTGGCATCGTCGGCAATCGACTCCAGGAAGAAAACCCGCTGGTTGGCGTCGCCGATCTGAGATAACGCCTCGCCGATCTTCAGCAACTGCTGATCGGGCGAGAGGCGACGCATCTCGCGAACGTTCAGGTTAAGCGTCTCGAACAGATCCGCTGCCTCGCCACCGCCGGTCGTTACGAAGTCGCCGAGCTTGTCCGACACATCCTTGAAGATGTCGCCGATCTTATCGCCCTGAATGCCCACCTGCTGGCCAGCATAAGTCCAGGCCTGCAGCTGCGACGTGCTCATTTGCAGGGAGTTGGCCAGCGCGTTGGTCTGCGCGATCATCTGCGCTTGGCCGCGCAGGTTGCCTATGGCGAACGCGCCAGCCAGTGCAGCGCCTACGCCAACGGCGGTATTGCGCAGAAACTCCAGTTCGCGGCCAGTATCGTTCGTCCTTTTGGCGAACTGCTGTGCCTTGTTGCCAGCACGATCAAAGCCTTTATTGAGCTGCGCCAGTTCGCTCTCCGTGGCCTTGATTGCTTTGATGCCACCGCTGGCATCGCCAGTGATAATAAAGCCGGTCTTATACTGGCGAGCCATGGCATACCTCAAATAACGGACGTAAAAAAACCCGCCGAGGCGGGCTTTCGTAGGTTGTTACAAACAAATACTAGAAGGTTGCGGCCTGGATTTTAGTGAATGTCTTACTATCCACGGTACACAGTGCCTTGCGACCATCCTTGAACCTAACCGCGAAGATCACATCTTTCTTTCTTCCTCCTGCCAGCAAGCCTGCGAGCAAGCCAACCGGCCCAAGGACGATAGCTCCAGCAGCTCCCCAGCCAACGGTGCCACCAATTCTCTTGACGTTCTCTTCACTGGCTATATCGATGTCGTCTATATCCTTTCTGGCGCTATAAGTGACCGTCTTCCAGATCCTATCTGGCTCCAAAAAGGAGAAGCTGCCAAAGGAGAAGGTTGCCCCCTGTTTGGCGAAATCGCCGGCATGAATTTTTATATTCGCCATTGTTGTTACTCTGGTTGCGTACCCAGAAAGACTTTACCGTTTGCTCCATGAGAGGACCACTCTTCCAGCGCGCTTCATCTTTCAGAAGGTCGCTTACATGTCGGCCATGAAAAACCCCGCCGGGGCGGGGTTAGGCTCTACTCTGTACTTTGCTGGTCAGGAGGCGCGGGCTAGGTGCTCGTGAGAGCGGCTATCACAGATCGACTCTGCTTCAGAACGTTTTTGACATCCTTAGCCGTGAAAGTCCCGCCCCACTCATAGTCGGCCAGGTGGCGTTGGTCCTTGATCTGCTGCAGCCGGCTCCCTTGCGTTCGCCAAGCTGGCTGTCGCTTCAACGCGTTGGCAACGCGCTCATGCGAAGCCCCAGATCCATTGAATCCACGCTCTTCGCAGAAATCACGGGCAACAAGAAAGGCCGCATAGTAAGCGCGGTTGATGGCGCTACGCATCACCGGCTGGGTAAGCTCAGGATCCTGTGTGCAATCGATGCAATCGATGAGACGAGCTACGGACAGCAAACGCTCTGGCATTAACCCGCCCCCTCTTGAACTGGGGTCTCCCGCGGCATGTCCCTGACGAGATAACTGACCACGCTTGCCAGATTATCTTTGACAGCCGAGGGATCGCTTTGGCGTTCCATCAAATCGTCATCCAGACGATCCAGTGCCTCATCATCCAGATCGGAGAATACTTGGAAGACTATAGACCTCTGCCCGTCTTCATGCCGGAGCGCATCAAACCCAAGGCTGATTCGGTTATGAGCCTGCCCAGAGTAATGCTTACGCAAGACAAGGTGAAAGCCAGCGACATAGTCGCGGTACTCTTCCATGGAAACCCCAGCCTCATCGAGAATTCCAACCATTTCCTCGATGCGATAGTCTTGGGCCATCTCTCCCTTCGCGGCTCGTAGCTTCTGATCAATCTCATGGCACAGGCCTAGATCGCCGGAAAACCACGCTCCTTGCATCAAGCGTTCCAGATCCACTGCATTGGATATGTGCATAGGCAAGGCCTTCCTGACCACTGTCAGCGAGAGAGTCGGGTTGAAACAGAGCATCGCAAGCGAAGCTATAGGCGGAAATACCCAAGGGTCGGTAGGCTCGGCGACGATATGCTCTACCGCATCATAGGCACGGTTAAAGTCTCTCGTGATTTCTCCGACTAGCACTTCTTTCACCAGGAACGCCAAGCGATTGCCGCCTTTCGGATTAGCCATGCGCTCGAGGCGCCGTACATCGAAAGGCGATATGCTAGGACGACGCCTCTCCAACTCCTCAGACAAGTTCATGGCTTCCTGAAGAGCGTCGGTTACAGTTTTTGCCTGCGGCATGGCAGCCTCCAAGCCGCTCAAATATGGGTGAGCCAGTCTAACGGATTCGAGACCGTGCTTCTACTGGCTAGCTAGTCAGGCATCAAGTGGTGTCAGCCTGACAGTCGTGCAACCTTCCGAACTCTTCTGCGTAGCTGAGAGATTCACGGCACTGCGCGAACTCCTCTCGCGTCAGCCCCATCTGCTCAATCATCAAGTACAATATCTTTCGATGAAAGGGAGCGTTGTGGCATGAGACGATCACATGCCGCTTACGCCCCTTTAGGCAGGGATGCACCCACTTTTCATGAGCGCCCTTACCTGGCTGGCCGTGAAAGCCAAGGCGGTTAAGGATCTTCTTCAACTCAGGACAATCAATTGGTTTTTCCCTACGGCGCCCCACCAGAACTCCTTGCGTCAACAGGCGAAATTGAAGTCCCTGGGCTCGTAGTAAGGCTTGGGCTGCATTTTATGGCGGAACTGCCGATAGGCTTTGATGACCCAGGCAAGCCCAGGCACTGCTGCGGCATGGTAGCGAAGGCGAATCGAGAGCGGTGCGCGGCGGTTCATCATGTAGTTGAACTCATCCCGGTCACCCTGCACGTATGCTTGGCGGGCATCGCACAGATAGTCATCGATCATCGCATGCAAGCTATCGCGAACTTCCTCGGGGCTGTCACCTTGGACGCCCAAGCACAGATCGATGCAGTAGGCGAGATAGAGGTCGCCATCTTGCTCGAGCAGGCACCGCAGCACTAGCTGATTTGGTTTTTTCGAGGACATGATCTTACTCCTTCCAGTTACCCTTTTATCGGCGCAGGCATGAAAAACTGTAATAGCTAATGCAATACATGCAACAGATTGGGTACACGAAGGGTAAACAAAGCTTACTGGTAGCGCCACTGAACTTTTAGACAGTTTTCTTCTAATCCGTTCATATCATTTCAGCTATCGCGCATTCAACCCTTCCAACGCCCCAGTCTCCATGTGCTGCACCTGCTCGAGCACCGCGCTGGTGTCGTCGACACCCTTCATTCGCATGATCGATTCCAGCGCCGTGTAATCGAGCCCCTGATACTGCACGCCGCCCATGCCGGCGATCACGCGCCACTGCGTGCGGCAGGCGAGAAACACGTTCAGCGCTTGCCAGTGCTCGGGCCACACTTCGCAGGCGCTGTCTTGCTTGGCGGGCTGTTCCGACTGATCGAGCCCGAGGCGCTTGGCATCGTCATCGGTCTGATCCTCGACTCGACCGGCGCCCGCCCACCACCGGCCGATGTCGCTCAGTTTTTTGCGGCGGCCTTGGCTCGGCCGTTCTGCGCTTCAAACCAGCTCGCCATCAGCGGCCGACGCACATACCCCATCTGCATGAGCTGGTCGCGCAGATCGGAGCTATACGGCAACGGCTCACCCTTCTCATCGGCGATGCCATCCAGGTGTTGCAGATCTTCGCCTACCAGTTGCTCGTCGGTGATCTCGCCTTCCTGCATCTGCCGTACCCGGTCTTGAAACGCATCCCAATCATGCAGCGTCCAGCGAGCCTGGATGGTGCTGGGCTTCTTCTCGCCTGGCACATGGATGGAAACGTCGACGGTGACATCGGCAATAGCCTTGAGAACGAATGACATAAGAAGTCCTTCAGAATCGATAGAGAAACAAAAGGCCGCCATCAGGCGGCCCGAGTGATTACTTGAACGTCAGTGTGAAATCGTCGTCGTCACTGTCGTTGGGCAGGAATCGCAGATCGATACCGTAATGCATCAGGCCCTGGTTATCGGTTGGCGAAATCGTGGCAAGCTGCACGTTCTGCCCCTTGAGCTCGATGATATTGCCGGCGGTCTGCCCATGAGTCAGGGTTACCGGCACCAAGGTCTGGCCGGCGTGGGATTCCACCGCCGCGAAATAGTCCTTGGTGGCGAGGTCAGGCGCTTCGATGTTGGTGGAGCCTGTCACACGGCGGTCGGTGATATGCACCGATTCGCAGTTGACCAGGTTGCGGTACTCCACGGTATTTCCGACATCCAGCGACAGCGAGCTCATGCAGGCGTTATGCGTATCGATCGCGGCAATGGTGTTCTGCTTGTTGATCGGCACTTCCTTTGCCTGGACGCCACGTGTTGCCACGCTGGCGTCGCCTTCGATTTCAGGGCGTTTGTACAGGCCGGTGAAGTTGAACTCCAGGTAGGGCAACGCAGCCGCATCGGCGGAGAGCGTAAAGGTGCCGCGCGCGCCGCTGATATGCTGCATCTGGCCATCCTCGATCCACCAGATTTCCAGCGATTCATAGTTATCGCTCACCGGCTGATAGGTCACGGACTCTTCGCCAGGCGTAGTAATGTCGATTGTCTCGCTCATGCCACAGGCGCGCAGCAGTGGGCTATACGATGGGACATCCCCCGCGGCACCGGAACCCGCGAACGGCACACGAATGGTGCGCGTCACGTTCGGGCCGGTATTGACCTGCTCGAACCCGCCCAGGCCGTTGCGCATGCGCTCGCGTTCAACGGTGTTGCCGGCATACGGCGCGCCGCCATCCAGCATCACGACCTCGAGGATGGTGGCGCCAGTCATATCGGCACTCGGCACACCATAGGCTGTTTCCAGCTTGACCACCGCCAGGCGCTTACGCCATTTGATCGCCATTGTCGCTCTCCTTTACGGGTTTGGATTTAGCCGGCTTAGCGGCGGTGGCGTCGGCAGTTGCCTTGGCCGAGGGCTTGATTTCCGGCGCGGGCTGGGTGTGTTCGACACGCACGCGCTTGCTGCCGCGTATTTCGTAGCGGCCACCTGAATTGGGCATGGGGTTCTCCTGGGAGGGTTGCAGCTTATACAGGGCCGTCGTGCAGCCAGGTATCGGTGGTCCAGAATTCGCGCCACCAGATGAATTCGCCGCGAATATCGGTGGTCTGGCCGCCGCGGTACTCAAGCGGGTTATGTATCTCGTCGATGGCGTGACCGAACAACGCCGCTCGCACCTCGCTGCGCGCCTGGCGAAACTGGGCATGTGGGCAGAGTATCCACAGCCCATAGGTCAGCGTGACGGCCTGCACCGGGCGCAGGGTTTCCGCCTCCCCCGCCACGCCGTCCTCGGCGAGATAGATCAACGCCGCCGGCGTCTCGGCGCCCAGGTCATCGATGGGTGCGGCGAACCACGCCTCGTCGACTGTGGCGAATATCGGGCATTGCGTGCGCACGCGATCGATCACCGCATCGATAACGTCGTAGGCCATGGGTCATTCCTTGGTAAGCAGGTAGTCGAGGCGATCATTGAACTGCTGCGGCAAGTCCTTGCGCACCAGATCCTGAGCGCCTTCGATCACGCTGGGGTGCGCGACCATGCCGGGTATCGACGGGCCATATTGAATGCGCGGCTGGCTCTTGTTATCGCTCTTGTCGGAGCGACGCAGGATGTGGTCCTTGGCATACCAGCCACCCTTGACCAGTTGCCGGCCCTTGTCCTTGCGGACGCGCACCGTGACGCCCCGTCGCCGCGTCTTGAACTGTTTGCCCTTGCGACTGGTGGCGGTAATCCGCACCACCTTCGTCTTGGGGGCGAACCGCTCGAGCGGTATCGCCCCGCCGGTGTAGAGCAGCGCCCGCGTGGCGTCACGGCGAACGCGCGTTATCTTGAGTTGCCGCTTGATGTCGCGCGCCTTGATCGCGTAGGTGCCGCGCACATCCTTCGAGATATACGTCGCCGCCTTTCGCGACGTGGCATCGACCGACCAGCGCAACGCTTTCTCGACCTTGCCGCTATCTTCGCCAAGCTGCTTTTTCAGCGCCTGGAACTCGCGAATGTCGTATTTGAGGTTGGGCATGGAGCCTCCCTACGTGACGTAGAGCCGCCGTATATGGCCGTCGTCTTCGAGAATCTGCTGAACCGTCCATGTGCGTGACGGAGTAGCGATCGTGTCACCCTGTCGGGACGTGGTCACATCGCTCACGCGCACGCTGATAGTGGTGACCCGCATAGCGACCTGATCATCGTCCTGCGCCTCGAAATCGCGCTCGAGGATGTGCTCGATGCCAGAGGCGACGAGCCCGGCACCTTGATAGGTGCATGGCCCATCGCCGAGATGGGTCATGACCGCCCCGTCGAGGCGGTCAAGGTGGTCGGAGAACCTCATCGCAGCTCACCGCCTCAGGAGGCGGTGTTCTCCAGCAGCTTGATGATGACCTTGGGCCGCGTGCATAGGTGCGCAGGGTTTGACTGCGCCTCGAGCTCCACGCCCTTGTTGTGGTCCAGCATCCTGGAACTGGAGTAGAACGGCAGGCCCAGCGTGTTCACGGTGTCCATATAGTCGCCCGGCGCGAACCGGGAGATGAACAGGTCGAGCACGCCAGACGGAACGGCGTAGGCCCCGGTGTCGGCGACCTTGACCTGGCCGCCGCCGCGGTAGCGCTCCCAGTAGATTCCGCCGAATAGGAAGGCCTCACGCGGATCGGCCCGCAGGCGAGCGCCCGCCTCCCAGCGCTGGTAGGCTTCCTTCACTTTCGAATGGGTGATGAACTTGCGCCAGAAGCTTTTGCCGCAGATAGCCGTGACACCCGTATAGGACAGGCCGCCCAGTGCATCCTCAATGCCTTCGTGGATGTCGAGGGTGACACCCTGCACATCGGTCGTTGCAGTGCCGAGCTTCATCTCGACAGTCGTCTGGGTCATGCCGAACGACTGGAACAGGTCGTACAGCACCGTAGTTCCATTGGAGTCGAGGACCTTGCCTTGCAATGCGCCCAGGCGGTGATACTCGTGGGTCATGTCGATGCGCTGAGCCATCTTGGCCAAGCGGCGATTGACCACGGTCTGCACCGCTTGCTCGCTGTCTTCGGTGCCAAAGGCGCGAACGTTCTGTACCTCATCTGCCAGCACGGTCGCGGTGGTCGGCAGGTGAGCGGTCTGAAAGCTCACGGCGGTGCGTTTGTCGCCGCCAACCACGGAACCGGGCGCGCCGCGAGGCTTGCTCTCGACCAGGCCGAGGGTGTCGCCATCCTTCTCGATCAGCACATTGGTGGTGCTGATGCCTTCGGCCTCGAACAGACCCATGGCACCGATCTGGTTGGGGACGTACTGAACCTCGTTGATCGCCGCGGTCAGCGACGCCAGGGTGAAAATATCAGAATCAAAAGGACCCATGACTGGCCTCTCTCGTAAATGGATTCGAAGGGTTTGACGCGCCGCGGACGCGGCCGATAAGGGATCAGTCGCGGACGATGACGCCGAGACCAACCAGGTCGTTGGTGCCAGCGGTGATTTGTGCTTCGGTCGCGCCAGTGGGCCAGGTCAATGCCTCGCCGTGGACCTCACACGCACGCACATGCACCACGATCGGCACTGGGGCATCAGTGGCATCGGCCGCGGCGTATAGCACGGCCTTGGCTATTTCGGTGCCATCGGTGGCTGCAGGCGCGAGCGCCACGTAATCGCCACCGGCATTCAGCGCCAGCACGGCGCCAGCAGGTAGGTTGCCGGCGGCCAGCATGCCCTGCTCGCGTGAGCGCGCGCCGTTGGCTTCGGAGACGATGTGCGCGCCGGTGTGGCGGGGTTCGACGTGCTTCTTATTAGCCATGTGGTTTACCTCGCGTAGGCTGGTTTAGGCTGGGGTCTTGCGGTTGAGCCGGGCATAGATCGCGTTGTGATCGATGCCCGCACGATGCCCGCCTTCGGGCGAATGGTTGCCATTGATGGCGTGTTTGTTGCCGCTGGCGGCGGCCACGTCGTAGATGTATTCGCTGGCCTGCGCCTCGGTCATGCCGTTGCCGATCAGCTTGTCGAGCAACTGCGGCTGCCCGGTGGTCTGGCACGCCTTGACGATGGCCACAACGCGGTCGCGCTCGGCAGTGACAGCCGCCTGGGTCTGCTCAGGTAGCTCGACGGTGGCCTTGGCCTGTGTCTCGATCTGCTCGATGAGCCCGGGGTGGGCTTCGCGTAGACTGGCCAGCGTGGGAGCGGCACGCAGCGCAACGATGCGGTCGCCGAGATCGGCGGCCTGTTCGTCAACTTCGCCAGGAGTAATATCGAAGGCCAGCGCCAGCGCATCGCGGGCGTTCATGGCTTGCGCCTGATCGCTCTGACTCTGGATCTTGGCGCGGGCCTGCTCGGCACCATGCGCCATGGCTTTGGCCAAACCGGCCATTGATGCGGCGGCCTTTGTTTCGACCATGACCGTATCGGCCAGCCCCAGCGCCACGGCTTCCTCGGCGTTAAGGATGGTGCCGTCACCATCACCGCCCTTGATCAGCGCCAGCATTTCCTCGCGCTTGTCTTCTCCGACCCGCGCCAAGTAGTTGACCATGATGCCGTCGGTGATCTTGTCGAGATCACCGGCCAGGGCGCGCAGGTCGTCAGCATTTCCCAAGGTGACTGTCCACGGCTGGTGAACCATCATCCACGAGCCAAGGCCCATATTGACCTGATCGCCAGCGGCAGCGATGACAGAAGCGATGCTCGATGCCTGCCCCAACACATTGACGGTGACATTGGCCGAGTGGCTGCGCAGGTAATTAGCGATGGTGATGCCATCGGTTACCGCGCCACCAGGGCTGTTGATGTCGATGGTGATTTCATCGAGCTCACCCAGGGCTTTCACTTCCCGCATGAAATCACTGGACGCAACGCTATCGTCGGACCACCAGTTGCGACCGATCTCGCCATCGATGGTGATGTGAGCGGCGCGCGGGTTCTCCGCGAGGGCTTTGGCTGTAAACCATTTCATGAGTCGTCTTCCTCGTTATCGGGGTCGTTGGCCAGCCCTTCGAGGGCCTTATGCAGTGCGCCGTTCTTGGCGGTGTGGCGTGGGTCGGAATCCAGCACCAAGCCGTGCTGTTCGGCGCTGGCATTGCCGTTTTCTATTTCGGCATCGAGCTGCTCGAGCGACCAGCCGCGCTCGCCAGCGGCCTCGCTGCGCGGTTTGAAGCCGGCACGCACTTCGAGAAGATCGGCGGTGACTTCCTTGAGCGGGTCCACCCAGGCCCATTTCGGGGCGATCCAATCGATGGCCAGCAACGCGTCGCGGTTCGCCCAGTAGTTGGCGATGGGTAGCGCGCCGCTGGTGACCGCGACATCCAGCCACTTGGCGGCGATGCGCCGGCACCATTGATGCACGATCAACTGGGCTTGCAGTGCCTCGGCACGCCGCCTAAATTCCAGCAGGCCGGCTCGGATGCTGGAGTAGTTGACGCCCTTGAGATCGCCGGTCAGTTGTTCGTAAGTAATGCCTGCGCCACGCGCCACGGCGAGCAGCTCGGTACGCAGCCACTCGGTGTAGTTGCTGCCGATGTCCGGCGGAGCCGAGAAGGTGATCTCTTCGTCGTCTTCGAGGTAGTGAATGCCACCCGGCGTGAACTCGGAGAGCGGGTCGACCTCGCCGGGCTGGGAAACAAGCGCGCCGAAATTGGGACCGTCGTCCTCGGGGTCGTGCCCTGTCTTGCGTTTGACGAACGCCCCGAACAGTTGCGCCAGCTTCTGGCGCGCCAGCGTGGCGTCCTGCATCTCGTCGATTTCGTAAAGGCGCACGATGACCGATGTGAGTTCGGGCACGCCGCGCAGCTGGCCCGGGCGCGTGCGACGGAACATATGCACTACGCTGTCAGCCGGAACCGGCACGCGGGTATTGAGTTCGCTGGTCAGCTTCTCGTGCGGGTGGTAGCGCCAAAGGTGAAAGGCGGTGCGCTGGCCGATGCCGTTAAACTCGATGCCCATCTTGATCAGCCGGCCACCGAATGCGCGCGAATACGCCGGGTCGAGATGCTCGGCTTCGATTACTTGAACCTGTAGCGGTACGCTCAGCCCGTCCGATGTGCGCCGATAGCGAAACCGCCCCAGCGCCTCGCCGGCCTCGAATTGCGCGCCAGCCGCCAGGGCCTGCAGGCCGTAGAAATCATCGATGCCATCGGCGTCGCATTCTTCTACCCAGCGATCCCACAGCGCTTGAATGATCGGGTCTCCCCACTGCGGCTTGATGCCAGTCCCTACCAGGTTGGAGACATACGCCTCTTTCGCACCGCGCGCGTAGGCATTGTTGCGAATGGCGTTATGGCTGCGCGCCTGTAGCGTGGGTAGTGAACGGGCGATAGGCGCATTGGGGCCGCTGATCACGTTGCCCTTTCCCGCCATACGCCGGCTGTGCGACCCACCCTCGTACTGCGCCTGAACGGGCACGAGGTGGCCGCCGCGCATGGTCATTCGCAGACGCGGTTTCACGGTGGCAGCGGTCATTAGAGGCCTTTCGAGGTGGTTACGTAGCGAGTGCGGGTGCGGCGTGCTTTGCCGGTATCGAGGTAGGAGATGATCTGCCGTTCGACTTCGCGCAGCTTGTCCAGGTCAGCACTCCCGGAATACTCGATCGTCCGACCGTCCTTGGTGACACGAGCCACGCGCAGGCCAGATGCGAGATCGAGAATGGCCTTGCGAATCTGCGCCAGGTCGTCAGTGGTGTAGGCCATGGGCATCTCCTAGATTCGGGGCTTGACGACACGGCGCTGTCGCCGGCGAGGTGGTGTTGCCTGCGCTTCGCGGGCTTCCTGCTGCTGGTTGCCATTTGGGGCGACGACAAGCATGTTGTCGTCCCAATCCGCCGCCCAGGCAGGCGGCGCCGACCAATCGATCTTCTCGGCCTTGAGCAGAATGAAGACGACCAGGTTGTAAACGCACAGGTCAAAGGCTTCGTTGGGGCGTTTGCCGGGGCGCGACCATTTGCCGGTGGCAGGGTCGCGCATCTCGTAGGTCAGTTCGTCGTACCACCAGCGACCCAGCCAATGCGGGACGTGCATGTAGCCGGAGCCGGGGTTGTCGCGGTCCATCATCGCCGCAACGGCATCCTTGAGCAGGTCGGTGCCCAGCAGGTACATCGGCACGTCGCCGCGCGCGCTGGACTTGCGCGACTTGCGGCTGGTGTTGTCCGGCCAGGTCTTCCGCACCCGGTTGGCAGTCTTCGAACTGCCACCCTTAACCAGGAACACGCGGCTTTGAAGCCCCTCTTTCGCTAGGCGGCGAAACCAGTCGTAGGCCTGCGAGGTGACCGACTCTTCGCCCTGCCCCTCTCCGCCGGTGTCGACCGCCATGGCGGCGATCGGCATGCGTCGCGCACTGCCATCGGCGAGGCGGTAGGAGCGATGAAGCACATCGCGGGTCAGCAGATCCCAGTCTTCCGGCTGTGTGGCCGGGTTGATCGGCCGGGGCGACTGATCGTTGGCCGGTCCGCGATCCTCTTTGATGTTGAACCGATCGACGACCCACATTTCGCGGTTCGCGCCCCAACCGTGAATCTGCACCACGAAGCGGCGTTCTTTACCGCCCTGCACATCCACGGCGGCGGTCAGGAAGCGCACACCAGGCGGCACGGTGCGGCGCTCGGTCTGCTCCGCGCGATCCATCAAGCGCTGACTGCTGCGCTGGGTAGCGGCGCGTCGGTAGAGGTACGGCCGGCCCCAGTCGGTGTTGATGACCGTCTTGAGGGTTTCCTGGCTGCCGGTCTGTTCGAACGTCTCTTCGGCCCGGCGCAGTTTCTCGGTCAACGATGCCCAGGACTGGAACGCCGCCGCCGGGCCCTCCATCCAGAACGACGCGATACGGGTCTGTCGGCGCGTGCCGATCAGCTCGCCATCGGGCGTTAGGTCGCAGCCCTCCGGCATCCAACGACCCGACAGGTTCAGCGAGCGCTTGGCCTTGGGATCGATCTCGGCGGAGCAATGCGGGCAGAACACTCGGCCACTCTTAAGCTGGAAGTGCTCTTGGGTCGGCGTGAACCAATGCCGACACGACGGCTCCGGACATTGCCAGTACCACAAGCGCCGGTCGCCCTGGTTGAACAGGTCGAGAACACCGGTTGTGGGTGGCGCCATGTGCGGCTGACCTTCCGGGCGCACCCAATCAGGGTCGGTCACTTCACGACCGGGCGACGATTCCGCCAACGTCATGCCGGTTGAGCCGAATGTCTGGGTGCGCTTGTTGCCCATGGTGAAGGCGTCGCCCTCACCATCGATGTTCTCGTCGAGGCGGTCGTAATCGGTGATCAGCACGAACTGATAGTCGGAACTCGCCAGCACGTTCTTCGACGGCCACTTGATGCCCAGATAATTACCGGCGCGAAAGGTCTTGTCGTGGACGTTGTTATCGTGGCCACGCGGGCTGAGCCGTGCCGCTAGCGCCGGCGAGTTCTGCAACATGCAGTCGATGCGTTTCTTGCTGAACTCGCGCGCCTTCTCTTCGGAAATCTGAACGATCAGCCCGTCGCCAGGGTCACAATCGACCTTGTAGGCGACATAGCCATCGACCAGGGCGTTAGTCTTGCCGGTCCGCGCGGGGCCGGCGAATATCACCGCGTCATAGAGACGTGAGCCCATGCAGTCGAGCGGCTCCACCATGTAGGGCGTGGCGTCCGGACTCCAGTCGCGAATCGTGCCATCGCCGCCCACCACCTTCATGCGCTCGGCAGCGGCCTGACTGGCACGGATACGGCGCGGCGGTCGGATCAACTCGGCGACATCGCGGCGAATGGCGGCGGCACTGGCATAGCTACCCATTGGCCGCCTCCGTCTCGTCATCGGCGATAACCGACTGGTACATCTGTTCGCGCAGGGCGTCGGTGGTTTTCTCGACCAGTTCGATGGTCTCCGGCGCCAGCCCGGCATCGCGCTCGAGCATATCGGCGAGCGAGTCGAGACTACTGGCGACCGCCTTGGCGAGTCGGCTCATCTCGCGATGCGCCTCCTCGACCGGCACCAGCAGGCGCATGTCCTTCTCGAGCTTTACCCGCTCGTTCTCGGACTGGTACCACGCCTTGCGTTCCTGCGGTGGCAGCTCGTCGGGATCCAGCCCGGTACCGCCGAACGTCTCGCCGAACAGGGCGGGGCCGACATCTTTCAGGGCGTAAACATTCGCCCCGTTACGCGTGCCAGCGGGAACGATGCCTGCATCGCGCAGGCGTTTGCGGACGGTGTCACGGTGCAGACCAAAAGCATCGGCCAGTCTGGTGATGTTCCAGTTGTAGGCCTCTTCCAGGCGATTGATGTCTGCCACACGTGGGTCATCCTATGTTCGGCACCGTGGCCCTCTTCGCTTCGGCACCTTCGGCACCTCTATCATCAAGCACCATGCGGGTTAGAGGCCGGTGCTGCTGACGACCCACTGGCGCCGAAAATTTGTCGAAATCCGCGATGCTGCGACCCCGTGGACGGCGAGTTTCCAGCCGGAAGGACCCGCGATTTTCTGTGGGCGGATGGGCTGGCGCCGGGCGTCATTCCTCGGCCCCATCACCACCCGGGTGCTGTAATATCTCAGCGATACCCACCCGGTCCGCATTGAACCGACGCCGTAGCGCCTCGTAATCAGCGAGCAGCTCAAGCAAATCGCGATTGGCGTGAATGTCGTCAACGCTGGCCGGAGCCGGTAGTGGCGCGATCAGATGCTCGGGCACCGTCGGCACCAGCATGATCGGCGACGGCATCGTCTGCGAGTTGGCGCACCCAGTCAGCGATACCATCAGGCACAGGCTCAGCAGACCAATCACGTGTCGCCGCATCGTTTCGCTCCAGTGTTGTGAGTGCATCCCGGCTGGCGCGGATGTCGGCGGTAATCGTCGCCAGTTGCTCATCGCGACGGTCAAGCGTCTCGCTGAGCTGCTGGATCTGCTCTCGCTGCCAATCGAGCGCGCCGGCCAGTGCATCGGCCCGGGCTTCTGACTGCTTTAACTCCGTGATCGCCTGGGCAGCCTGGGCTTGATAGCGATCGGCCTGCCACCATTGCCAGCCAGCTACAGCAAGCGCAGCAACCATCAGCCAAGCCGTTATCGGCACAACACCCAGCAGACGACCGATCACGATCCACCACCCGCCGGCTGCCCAGCGATCAGCGTGCCCTGCTCAGTCCCGATCAAGCACAGTTCGCGCTCGGCCTTGCGGCGGCGCACCAGCCCGGCCAACTTCCGACCGCCGGCATACACCCACCGGCGTAGCTCATTACATGCGCCTACCACATCGCCAGCGTTCAGCTTGCGCAAGAGAGTTGAGCGCATCAGCGCGTCCTCGCCAACGTTGTAGGTAAACGATGCAAGCGCGGCGCGGCGTGTGGGTGGCAGCACGACATCAACATGCTGATCGACGGCATCGAAGGCATCGCCCAGGTCGCCTGCTAGCAACTTATCGCACTCGTCATTGGAGAGCGTCTGACCCAGCTGCACACCCTGTGTATGTCCATCGCAGATCGTGGGAATACCCACCGGATCGAGATACGCCTCGTTGCTACGGCCTTCGAAGTGACTCACGGTCGCCGCAGCGATGGTCAGGGCGCCGCCGATAACCGGTATACCCAACCGCTTAATCAGACTCATGTCGCGTCGCCCTCCTGAGCCGATCCCATACGCCGCTCATGCTCACGCTCATCCATCTGCAGTCGCCGCTTCTCGGCACGCAGCTTGCGGATGATCAGCCAGGTCTGCAGTAGCATGTACAAGCAGGTCAGCAACCCAGCGACCAGCGTCACCTGAGTCGATGGATCAGCCTGAGAGATAGCCGCCCAGCCGACACCCACCGGTGTTATGCGTGCCGCCTCGGTGACGATCATGGACGAGTTGGACATGATGAATCCTGTGCGCTGTGGACTAGACATGGCGACACCTCGCGACGGGCGCGAAGATAGACCTGCAAGCAAAAGAAAGGGTGTCGCCCGGCCGAGGGGAACGGGAGCGTAGGGGAACGCAACCGGGCGACATAACATGGAAGCAGGTCCCGGAATCGAACCGGGTACTCTGGGATATGAGCCCAGCGTCTTGACCGTCTGACCCACCTGCTAGGCACCGGGCCGCACCCGGCGATTTGAATGCCCTCTCTTGGCGGAGCCGCTTTGAACGGAAAGGACACTCCAACGAAAACGCCCCGGCTACCGAAGTAGTCGAGGCGCAGAAATCACAAGCTTAGCTGAAAGGTAGCACCGAAGTAGCGCGAATACAACATATTGTGCTTACGCTGCGATTCTTGCCTGATCAGCTACCACATTGAGTAGTGCAGCTCGTGCCCGCCTAGCCGTATCCCGCAGCGCAACCACAGACCTAAACGGGCGTTGCTCACCTGGCGGCTTAAGTACCGCCAACCGCTTGCGCTGGGCCTTTGCATCGAATCGAACAGGTTTCAATCTCCACGTCGTATGTTTGAACGGTACATGTAAGGCAACGCCATATCCTGCCATCGGCGCCCATCCCAGCCGCTGTAACAGCTCCACCTGGCGCTCCACCACCTGCGCCAGCGTCATCATGCGCGGCGACTGGCAACCGCCCACCGGCTGGATCGCATAACCAGTCAACAGCAGCGCCATCTGCTGGCGCTCGCTCACATGCGCCAGCAACGCCTTCGACATCGTGCGCCAGCGGCAGGCATACCGGTATCGCTCGGCGGCCTGGCCGACATGATCGACGGTGCCGGTCAGTTCGCCTCGACCTTCACCCATCCCACCGATCGTACTCACCTTGTGATACCCGACGTTCTGATGTCGCAGCCCGGTGCGCCAATCGATCTCGACCTCGATCAACTCACTCAGCGCTGCTGCCAGCAAGCGCTCCCTGCGCGCGCCTTGTGGCTCAAGCCGAATGAGGCCGAGCAGCTCATTGATACCCATGTCCTCAATGCGTCGCATATGATCCCCTTCTTAACACAGGTTAAGCCATTGCTTTTCTTAACAATTCCTCGCTTGTCTCTCAAACGACCTATCTACTAGCCTGTTAAATACGGTAAGCAGCGGCCAAGGAAAGGCCGCCAGTTCAAGGATGAGCGTGGTCAGGATGACCGAAGCTTGGGAAAGGACGGCAGCAGGGGCAGGAAGCCACCCATGCCAAGGAATCCCAGAACGGCTTACCTTTATGCAGGAATAGTTACCTGCAACCCGCCCGGCCACCTTGGCCGGGCTTTGTTTAGGTACCCTTCCGCCACACAGATCCAAACTGCATTTCCCGTCGATCGATGGTGCTCACGGTTTCTGGCCAACCCGCATACTCTTGAAGCACCGCCCGTAGCTCGAAGAAGCCCCGCGCCAGCACCGCGCAATAGCCGTGCCGTTCCGAGAGCGTCAGCCAGTCACGCTGCGAATCGGACAGTCGAGCATCATTCGGCGGCATGGCCTTGAACTCCACCACCAGCCCCAGCCATCCACCGCGTCCACACAGAAAGATGAAGTCAGACACACCGGCCTTAGCACCCTGCGCCTTTAGCTTTGCGCCAGCCACGGCATCACGGTTGCCACCATTCGGCGGATGGAAGAAGGGCTCGTACAAACCGCCGACCTCGCTGCCACGCAGCGACTCGCCATGCAGCCAAGCCACCGCCGCAGCGTGCTCACGCTCCTCGAGCTGGCGCGGGTTCTTGCGCAGTGAGCCATCCTTATTGACTGAACGCTTACGGCGCGTGCCTTCGAAAGCCCGGTTGCTCCAACCCATCAGCCCGCCCTCCTTTGCTGCCAGGCCAGCACTTCGCGACCCGCGATCAGCGATAGCTTGCCGCCGGGCAGAAAGGCTCCGGTATCGAGGAATAGCACGTTACCCAGCCATGCCGGCTCGGCGACGATGGTATGCCCGACCACCACCGCGTCGATGCCAGCCACTGGAGTCTGGTCCTGGCTCTTGATGCGTGAGCGACCCCAAACCAACTCCTGTTTGTACGCATGGCCTGCCAGTTCGATCAGTGACCAATCACCAGGTGGTTCGGCATGCACCATGCCGATGCGTTTTCCGGACAGCTCTACTTCTCGCGCATAGGGCAAGTATCGAAGTGCTTCGCCAAGGATCTGCTTCACCTCGGCCATGTTCTGGCTAAGCGCCCACGTGCCACCATTTATCATCCAGAGATCCGTGCTGCCATCGCCATTCAACGCGTCGTAAGCCAGCATCTCGTGATTGCCACGCACGCCGTAGAACCACGGCTCAAAAGCGAGTGAGAGGCAATCGAACGAATCGGATCCTCGGTCTATCAGGTCGCCGACGCAGAAAAGCCGATCGCGCTTCTTATCGAACTCAATCCGTGCCAATGCCTCTTCGAGCAAGCGAAGCTGGCCGTGAATATCCCCCACAAAGTAGTCACGTCCCTCAGCATTCTCTGAATGTCTCTCGATCATCCCACTCTCCCTTGCTGGCGCTCCCAGCGCTGGTAGTCGGCAACGATGCGGTCGAGCATCGCCCGGGCCCGATCGTTGTGATCGATCTCGGCGCGGCTGGATACGCTACAGGCCGAACGAATGAAATCGGCAACGTCCTGCTCGCTATGCGTGCCATCCGGTAGCTGGCTGGTGCTCAGCCCATTGGCCCGCCGGCGGCGATAATCGAGATACAGCCGGAAGCGCGGGTTTCTCCCTACCGCCGCCGCGCGCTTGGATTGCGGGCCACCTTTGAGTGTCGACGTCATGCCGCCTCCATCGCGTAATGTATGAACGCCTGGCTGACGAACCACCAGAGCCAATACACCGAGGCCAGGGTCAACCAGAAAAGAGCAGCGTTACCGAGCTTGAGCGCACGCGAGCCGATGAATGGCACCAGCAACAGCCAGGTGAGCGCGAACGGCATCAGGACGAACAGGTTCGCCCAGAGTGGGGCCGAGCCTGTGCCGAGAATCAAAGCCCAACGACTCATGCCGCCACCTCGTCGCTCACATCGCTACATATCCGCGCACGCTCGACGCGCCTGCGCAGTTCGGCACAGACGCCAGGCAAATCGCCGATGCAAGGGTCAGCGGTACGTTTGTATTCCTGTGCCGCCAGTTCGCCAAGCCCGTCGATCACCGCCAGCAATTCCGCCTGTAGCTCGTCGTCGTGCTGGTTACGCAGTTGATTGATCGAAGTGGACAAGCCGTGCGTCAGTTTCTGGATGCGCCCAGGGCCGAGCGCCAACGTTTCCGGCTGCACCGAGCATTCACGTTCTTGCTGCCCATCTTCGGGTAGCGCCTCCCCCTCGCCGGTTCCGGCCAGCGTCTCGTCATCGGGATTACCCACATACCCAGGCGACCACGTCACCGGAGCATCGTCCTCTTCATCGGCGCTAACCATCTGCGCGCTTTCATCCGTCAGTGACCAGCACTCGTTCAGGTGCTTTTGCACCAGGCCGCGCCGGTTGAGTCCCGCCAGACATGGCCCCAGCGCGTTACCGGTGATCTCGACCAAGCCCGGCACTGTCGCCAACGCATTCTGGATGGACTCTCGCGGCAGGCTGCTATGCATTGAAACGGCGCCAGCCTCGAACAGCACATCGATGACTGACTGCTGCAGGTCGTTCAACTCCATTAGCTCACGCATGGGCTACCTCCTCCCGCTCGATCAGCGCCAGCATTCGGCAACCCTCCTCGGTGAGCCGCAGCGTGGTTCGACCGCTGCGTTGCCCAGGCTCGCGCGAAGTGCCGGCCACCTCCAGCGCGCCAGCATCCATCAGCTCATGCACCCTGCCACAGGCTGCGCTCAGCGTGATACCGGCACGCTCGGCAATCTCGTTACGGGTCAATGCCACCATCGGACTGGGCATGGCAAGCAGCACGCTACGCTGCTGAAGCGATAACGCCCCGCTGTGCCAGTGATCCATGTAGGCGGTGCGCTTTACCTCGTTACCGCTCGGCGTTGCGATCGGCTCCATGACTACGCCCTCCCCGTTGCTGTTCTCAATGCCGCTAGCCCCTGGCTGGCGCTCATCCGATGCGGTAGCCCCTCAGCCTCGGCACGCAGGGCGGCCTCCTCGTTGCTGGCGCGTTCTGCCAACTCGGCCTGGCGGCGACGGGCGTCATGCTCCAGAGCAGCCTGGGGGCGCATCGCCGCACCGCGCGCCACCCGCTCGACGACACACTCGCGGCTGTTGCTCGCGTAGTAGTGCTCGAACTGCCGGCGGTGCTCGGCCAGTTGGTGATAGCTGGCGCTGCGCAGATTGTGCAAATCCACATGCTCGGCAGCAGCGGCCACGGCCTCGTGCATGAACGGCTTGCCGGCAAATGCATGCTCCTGGACGTTGCGCCACGCCACCTCGATGCTGGGCAGACCCAACGGCTCCGGACGCAGACGGCACGCCTTCGCGAACAGCATCGGGCTATCCGGTGGCCACGCAGTCCGTCCCTGAGAAACGGCCTCGGCGGCGGCATCATTGAGAGCGGCCAGCCCGCACTGCACATGCGCCACGCTCAGATGTTGCAGGGCATGCAACCACTCGCCTGTAGCGTCAAAGCTCACCCACTCGCCGTTGAGGTTCTGCCCCCAGCCGCTGTCCACACATCGGCGGCGCCAGTGCGTCCCGTACAGTTGGCCCAGCGCATCGAACAGCCAGTCAACGGTTTCCGCCGTCACCGGCGACAAACTCCCCGTCGTAGACCCGCCCTGCTCCGCCTGGCGGTGCCGAGTCTTGGTCGCGGCGTTGCTGTTCAGCGAGGCGACGAGCTTCTGCGGCGCTGACGTTGGCGAATCGCTGGCGCTGTCCAGCAGCTGGCTGACGGTTTCCATGGGCACCTCCGGTGGGCTGTTGGGCTTGCTGGCGCTGGTCGTTGCGGATCCAGTCGACGAGTTTGGCAGTCCACGCCATGGCACCGTGACGCCGGCTCGGCTGGTCCGCATGGTGGGCAGTGAACTTGGCCAGCTGGTGCGTGGCCGGCTGGGTGTCGGCAGGCAGACCGGCACGCTGGCAGGCGGCGGCCAGGTGCTCGGGGTCGGGTTGCCAGTCCAGCGGCATCGGATACTGGCGCTCGGTCGTCGGTAACGGCTCGCCGTCATCGGTGCGTCTTGCCGCTTGCTCGAAAATCGACTCGCCCGCGCCAGAGTGAGAGGAGGTTAAGGGTCTAGTGGTAGATTCAAGGGGTGACACGGGTGACACCCTCCCCCTGACACGGGTGACACCCTCCCCTGTCAATTTGTCACCCTCGTAGGGTGTCAGGTTGTCACCCTCCCCTGATTGGGCAGATATAGTAGGGGTGACAGATTGACACCCTCCCCCAACGGTCAATCGATAGCGATTCGACTGCTGCCGACCGTTCGCCGCCTGGCGTTGCTGAACGGTGAGTAGCCCGCGCGTTTCGAGCACATCGACGGCTCGCTGAACGCTACGTCTGGAACAGCCCATCTCAAGTGCCATGGTGCCGATGGATGGCCAACAGACATGCGACTCGTCGGCATAGTCCGCCAGCAACATCAGCGCCAGCCGGGAAGGCGTCTTCACGTCGTCGGGCAACGTCTTCAGGGATTGGCGTGCCCAATGCATGGCAGCGAGGCTCATGGCGCCACCACGCTTGCCAGCTCGGCTCGCTGCTCACAACCAACGCACAAAGGCAGGAAGCCTTGGCGGTTGTACTTGAAATCGTCGTCGCGCCCTTCCCATCCGTTCGTTCGCCCATGCTTGGCAAGCACAGCTTGCTCGAGCCGGTGGATGCGATCGGCAACGTCCGGGTACCAGTACGCGATCTCTGCTAACTCGCCGCGGTGGGCAAAAGCACCGCACAGGCACTCGCCGCTCATGCAAAGCTTTTCCTTCACCGGGCTTCGCGGCAATTCACAGGCGGCCATGTAGTCGTGCTGGTCTTGGCTGGTCACGTTTATCATCGGAGCGACCCAGACCTGGCCACCAGACACGACGTTGACCTCTCGCACTGTTCCCATGCGCCGAGTGGATTCCTCGCGGCGCACGCCGGTGATTAGCATCACCTTGTTGCCACGTTTCCCGCGATAATCACGCACCAGCCGCTCCACCTGTCGCCCTTTGAGGCGGGTGTACATGAACTGGTGAGCGGGTCCGCCCGGAAAGCCATGCTCGAGGATGATTTCCTCGTAGACTTGCGGGTTCGGGGTTCCGTTGGCATAGGTGTTTTCGCTGGCCCGGTATATCTGCAGTGGCCACTTGTAGTGTCCGCAAACGTCCTTCACGAACTGCTGAGTTTCAGGAATGCCTATGCCAGTATCGATATGAGCGACACCGGTCAGCCGTTCGCCCAAGATTTCGGCGGCCATATGGGTGCAGGTCAGCGAGTCATGCCCACCGGAAAACAACGCAAACACGGCTGCCGGCTGATACTGCTCGATTGCGGTTTCGAGAATTCGGCTCGCCTCGCTGCGCAGAGCTTCGAGTCGAGGCACACGCGTGCTCATACCCCACCCTCCTCGCGCGCCATCTGCGCCGCTTCGTCATGAACCACTGCCCTGCCCCGATGCCAGGCACTGCTACCCAATTCATCGGCACCCAGCGCCAGCTCGACCGGCTTGCGCGCCTCGATGACCGCCCGGGCGCGATGCCACTCGGCGCAGGCGCTGTGATACCCGATGCATGACTCCCTTAATTCATGGCGCGTATCGACCCGCGCATTGATCGCCCGATTGGCGCGCTCGCAGATGGCGGCCAGTTGCCAATTATCGAGCCGTTCCGGGTGCTGACCACTCTTGGGTGCTGCCTTACGCTTGCGTGTTGCGGTAACGGTCGTCATGCCGGCACCTCCCCATTCACGCCCAGGCGTTCACGACGGAGTCGCGCCGCCTCGATCAGGTGCCCCTCACGGGTCGCCTCGGCACGTCGGGCCGCGAATCGGTCGAACGGCGTCGACAACGCAATCAGCGCCGCCATCGCCTGGTGATATTTCTCGCGGCACAGAACGGCGCGCTTGTCCCAGCCCCGGTTTTCGGCCTCCCCGACCTCCAGCGCCAACCGCGTGGTTTCTGTGATCAAGTCATCGCGCGCCCAAGCGCTGTAATCGGGAATATCGTGTGTGGTACTCATGCGTTCCCCTGTTGTTTCGTTCCTACCTGGTATAAGGGTCAGTCCCGACAAAATGGGTAACCAAGTCAGCGGCGGCCTATCAGCCGGACATCCCATTCCTCCGCTTCCGCTCCTGACATCTCGAGCAGGCGCTTCGCGTAGTGCGTCTTCTCCTGAACCTCAGTCAATGGAAGACAGCCGGCTGCGATCCACTGCGAAACGGCCCCCGAGGAAACGCCTAGCTCTCGTGCTACCCGATTGGTGCCACCCGCGCGGCGAATGAGTTTTCTAAGGCTGAGCTCAGGCTGCTTGGTCATGGATGTAGCCGATGAATGGGTTCAGATGAATTCTATAATTCATTAAAGAGTTGAGCAATTACTTAGTGTTTTTGCACTATGGCAGGCAAGAGTTGATCTGTCTAGAATCGCGCTTAGCAATTACTCAACCGGACAGGCGCCACCAATGGGCAGCGAAGAATTCAGGGTTGCCAATAAGGAATGGGCAAAACGCGAGTTCCCCAAGCGACTACTGCGCTTGGCGATTGAGAAGCACGGGTATTCAGAGGATGACCATTACGGGGTCAACAAGGACATCGCCGAACTGCTGGGGGTGTCACGCAGCGCTGTGACCCGCTGGATGGGAGGCGTAGTCCCCGGCATCGAAAATCTAATGGCGATAGCCGACGCCTACGAGACAACTCCAGCGCACTTGGTGGGGAATGACGATGCTCCACCTGGACAATTCAGCCTTTCTGCCCTGGAAGAAAGTATCCCTCGACCCTTGCTCATCCATGTCCTGACCGTCATGTCAGAGCTACGCACCAACGCAACAAACCTCACAGACGCGTGGTTCGCTGAAGCGACTGTGCGGCTGCTTGAGTTGGTTAGCCAAAAGCCAGAAATGAGCCCTCAGGAAATCATGGGGCACGCCTATGAGCTGCTGAAGAAAGGGCCGGCAGGCGAAGAAAAAAACGGCAGCCAATCGTAAAACCGTAAAGCTGCAAAACCGCATCGGCGCACAGCAGCATTGATGCCCAAGCTGCACGACGAACACGCAGACAGCACAATAAAAACCAAGGGGAACGCATGGCCGAGCAGATATTGCTGGAATACGCCCATGCCATGCAGGCGATAGCACAACCCAAGCAATGGGGCAGCCATCAACCTTTTGGCTATCTATGGAGGCGAGCGGCTGGCGGGCGAATACCCTGCCTATTCGAGATCAGCATTGCACTGGACGTAGAGGGGTACACCCGCAAAGGTTGGAGAGTACTCGTCTATTACCGTCGCTCGCCACGCGGCTTTCACCCCGATAATTTCGGCGCCAGCCTGTTTATCGACAATGCCCGCGTTCTCGCCTTTGACTCGGGTCGACCCAGCCGGCATCGCAACACCGTGGGCCTGGGTGAGCCGTACTATCAGAAGCGCGTCGACCACCCGCACTGGCACCGCCCTACGCAAGAGGCCAGCCATGGCTATGTCGAGCCACTCGACCCAGCCCTGACTCAAGATCAGCTATGGCGGCTATTCCTAGAGCGTGCCAATATTGAAGGCGCCCCCGGCTTTCAACCACCACCCGGGGAGCAAGGTGAACTGCTATGAACTGTGTCCAACTGCTACCTCACTACGATTGCCGCGCGCTGCGCGACGGTGTCTTCTTCATCGAGTCCCCATATACGCTAGGCTTCGATGGCGAGCAGCTAGGCGCATACGTCCAGACAATGCCGGATGGCAACGCATTGATCACCGACGATGGGCAGATACTGACCGCGGCCCTTAGCCATGGCATCAAGCTTCGCCCTAAATTGCTGCAACGCCTGACGGATAGCGTTCGCTCCATGGGAATCGAGATGGGCAGCGAAGGCGACTTTCTCGCCCACTGCTCCGCGAGTGCATTGCGTGACCGCCTGCCAGCCTTCTTTGAAGGTTGTCTTAGCGTCGGCCATGCGCTGAAGGATGCTTACCCGGTGCCGCCATCCGGCTTCGAGGATCGCCTGGGTGATGTATTGGAGCGTCGTTACGCCAAGCGCGTACAGCGCAGGTTCAGCGTTGTCGGCGCCAGCGGTCATCAGTACCAGTTTCCCTTCGCCCTGGATGCCGGCTCCCCTGGCCAGCGCCTCATTCATACGGTGTCGGGCAACACCCATAGCCTGCGGTGGAGCGCCGTCACCCAAGCGCTCGGTGCGCTGGTCGATGTCTCTCGACTTACGCCCAGCGCCTCGATGTTCGTGGTGATCGAAGGCGGCCCTCAGGATACGATCGACCAAGCCAAGGCCGCCCTGGTGGAGCAGGCGAACGTCATCGTCTATCACGACGAGCGATCACTCGACGCCTTGGGCACCTGACACTGACGCTCTGTCGACCATCACCAACCCGCCTTCGTGGCGGGTTTTTTGTGTCCAGCCACTGGCCAAATTCCTTGCTGTCACCATCGCCCCTATCTCTCTACGGTGCCTATCACGAAAATCGCAAACAGCAAGTCACGCCCAGCTAACGAGCGCTGCCTTGCTGATTTGTCGATTTGTGGAAAATAGGAAGGGCCGGCGCTCGAAAGGGCCAAATTGGGCACTTCGGCGGCCTTGCATCTTTCAAAAAGTATGGAGAATAGAAGTAGATGATGCGCCGGGTGTGGCGCGGCAGAATTGAGCGGAGAAATACCCCAATTCGCGCACGCTTTTTAAGCGGTTGCCGGTAGCGCGAATTCATTACACTGGCTGAGCCCCTGAGGGGTGGCCAAATCATCCTTACCAATTTACTGTATACTTATACAGGCGATGGCCATGGGGCAAACAAAATGAACACTGAGCAAGACCGCTACACGCAGGAAACCCAAGACATTGCACGCTTGCGTGACCTTGAGAGCCAGGACGCCAATCTCACCTCAATTTTGGCAGAAATAGTCACCAAGGCGGCACTCCGCCTGGAAGGCAAAAACAAGTAATAACCACTCAGCGCCTGCCAAAAAAGAAATAAATACTTACTTACAGCCAAGCAGAATTCTCTGCTTGGCTTTTTTGTTGCGCAATTCTATTGACAGAGTTGATTGCTTAGGCAACACTAAGCACAACAGTTGAATGGAACAAGCAACATGAAGCCAATCACCCAACGACAAGCAATGCTCACCGCACTCGCAGCCCGCGGCATGGGATGCAAAGAGATCGCTGGTGAGGTTGGCATCGCCGTCAACACTGTTCGCGCCACTCTCCAGCAGGCGCGCGAAAGAACCAACAGCAAGAGCATCACACACCTGGTCGCCAAGGCGCTGTCTCGCGGCTGGATCACACCGCTCTGCCTCGCGCTGGCGCTCTCGATGGTGATGGACACCGGCACCGACAAGTTGCGCGTCACGGCGCGGGTTCGTCTCACACGCACAACGACACGGCTCGAAGCCTGAGCCAACCAGGGGAAGGAAAGGGGAACGCTAATGGCAACGAACGTCACCACCGTAGAAGAAGGCCTGCACGCCGCCGGCGAGCAGATGCAACAACAGCGGATGGCCCTGCTGGCGCGCAACGCACTCGGCAGGAGTGGCGAGCTGGTCATTGTCACGACCATCCGAGCGGCCAAGCAAGGCGCGGTCGTCGCAATGGAAGCGCGTCATTGCGAGGTCACCAAGTTCCGCACCTTTATCCGGCTCAAGTGAGGCTGCCATGACCACCCAAAAACGCCTCACTAGCGCCCAACGCTTCGCGATTTTTCAGATTGTTGACCGCGCCATCGACGTGACCCAACAGGGCGAATGGCATGCCAGCGCCGAGTACGCCGGCGCCAGCAATCTCGTCCAAGTCACCATCCGCCGGGCTGGTGGCAAGATAACCGACCCAGAGGGTCAGGTCGTAAACGCCTTTCTCGCTCGGTTGGGCAACGAGAGCGATGACGACAACAACAACAACCGCATCAATGCCGAACTCGGCGGCCTGCTGGATCACCTCAACGGGCTGTTGAATAAATCGGGAGCCACGTCATGAATCGTCTCACCGAAATCGACACCCCGTACGGCCGCAAGCGGCTGCATTACGCCACGCCGCTAATCGCTCTGCGTCAGATCGCCAAACGTAACCATTGGCATCTCGCCGTTCGCAGAGGACGCCTGATCATGGAGGGCTACCAGCATGCGTAAGCAACTGATCGAGATTGGCCGGGGCTGCGCGTACTTCTTCGGCGGCGCCGAGACCGAGACCGTCTATCCGAAGGGCAAAACCTCCGACTACCTGGCCGAGCGGGCCAAGCGTCGGCAGAAGCGCCACGAAGCCCGCCGCTGGCGCTGGGATCGTCACGGGCTGACGCCGGCACTGGAAATTCACACCGCCTGACCCGCAGCCGCCAGCGTTATGGCGGCCTGTATCCGAGAGCGCCTACCGGGCGCTGCCAGATGCAGTAGCAACACGCTCTTTAACAACTCGGACCCCACGCGGCGCCAGCAGCGCGTTATCTGCTGGCCATCGGAGAGGGCTCTGGTAAAGCACGCTCGCGGCGGCGACGTTAGGCAGACTTCGCGCTGCAAAATTCGCATCCAGAGTCCTCCCCGATGCGTGATGGCGCATCACTGTATTTCCCTGCGTATTGCCCGGCTCCGGCCGGGCCTTTTTCCGCGATGTCATCGGCATGGCCACGGTTCGCGGTCATCCCGATGCCATTCCGGCATCACAAGGCAAACCCTGCGTACCTCCCTGCCTTCGGGCAGGCCTTTTTATCCCAACAGCCCGCGCGACGGGCAGGAGGCAATCATGGCTTTTCGTGTTTACGGCATGACCGAACACCACGCGCTCCGCTCGGCGCGCCGCACTACCCCCCCCCCCAGCTCGATGAGACACCCGGCGAGCATGAAGAGCGGGTGAAGACGAAGATGGAAAAGATCATGAAGCGCGCCAACGTCGTGCCGATCTCCGCCGTCTTCGACGCCCCCCAGTTCGCCCGAGAATTCATAACCCTAGCCCAGCGCACCGGCCGATGCCGCAGCCTGCATATCCGGCGACCGGTAGAGGTCGATGTGGTCGTGAGGGGCAAACCCAAGAAGAAAACCGAATGGCAGGAGTACTGACAATTACTAATCCACAAGGAACCACCATGCCAGCCGACTCTCTCGACCTTTCGTTTCTATCCGAAGAGAGCGAACCCGTCACCGGCGGTGACGATCTCGCTCGCCTGATCCTCAAGGCACAGGAACACCACCAGCGGGCAGTCGACCAGTTGCAGTTGGTCGTTAGCCAGACCGACGCGGGCATCAAGCTGGGCGAAGGCGACGACGCCATCGTCTTCGAGAAAGACAGCGACAGGTGCAAGGGCTTCCGCGTCGGGGTGCAGATCGCGCTGCATATCATCGGGGAGTTCCCGATCACCATCATCGAGAACGAGGAGATCGACTGATATGTGGTTCAAGCACCTTCACCTCTACCGCCTGCACGACGCGCCAGCCATTTCCATCTCCGGTCTTGAGGAGCATCTGGAAGCCCAGGCATTCCGCCCACTGGGTGGCGTCGAAGCCAAGCGCATCGGCTGGGCCGCGCCAGCCGGGCGCAACAGCCAAAAACTCATCCATCAGATCAACGGCCACCGGCTGCTGACCGCCCTGCACCAAGAACGCATCTTGCCCGCATCGGTGGTGCGTGAAGAAGTCGAAGCCCGCGCTGACCGTATTGAGTACAGCGAAGGCCGGCCATTGCATCGCCGCGAAAAGCAGGCACTCAAGGAGCAGGTTTATGAAGAATTCCTGCCCCGCGCCTTCGTACGCTCATGGCGTTTCGATGTGTGGTGGGACACCACGCGCAACCTGATCGTCGTCAATGCCTCGAGCCGGACCGCTGCCGAGAGCGTGCTCGACCTACTGCGCCAGACGCTGGGCTCGCTCAAGGTCACGCCACTGGCCACCAAGACGACGCCGACCCGGGCCATGACCGAGTGGCTGAGCAATCCGGAGTCGCGCCCGGCCTGGCTGGAAGTCGGCGACCAAGTCGAGCTCAAGGCCACAAGCGGCGACGAGAGTGTCGTGCGCGGCCGTCAGGTCGATCTCGGTGGCGACGACATCGCCGGCTGCATGAGCGCCGGCCGGCAAGCCACTCGCCTGGCGATCACCGTAGACGAACAGGTATCCCTGGTGCTTCACGACGACCTATCGCTCAAGTCCATCCACTTCGCCAATGCGCTGCTGGATGAAGCCAGCCAGACGGATGACGGCGACGGCCCGGTGTTGCGGCTGGAAACCGACTTCGCGCTGATGGCCGGCGCGCTGGCAGGCGTCATCGAGCATCTGGTCGACGGGCTGGGTGGCGAGGCTACACCAGCGGCGCCAACCATCACTTAACCGAGGCGGCTTTCTCATCACGCGGCGGCACGTCGCAGGGATGGCCACCACTCACCAGCGCTACGAGCTTAGTGAAACGTGAAAGCGGCCTGCACTCGTCTTCCTGCCCTCTCATGTAACAGGCCTTGTTGAAGGCAATGGTCTCGATCGAAGCCAGTGGGCGATTATCCTGCTCATGGATGCGCTCGTACTGCTCTGCCAGCACATCATCCGTTAAATCACTCATGCGTCCTTTCAGGCTGTCATAGCGCAGCTTCTGCGCCCTGGCGGCGCCAGCTGCCTCGCCGAAGCGGCAGACGAACTGCAAGGCCGCGATGGCGGCCACGGCCAGCCCAAGCCAGAAGGTGCTGGCCATGGAGCCGAACACCGCCGACCCAAGCAGGATCAGCAGGAAGGTACAGAGCCGGTCAGCCCGGGCGTTCAAGGTCTCCGTCAGCTTCTCGACGTTCAGCGAGTTGTAAACGGCAAACTCTTGGTCGTTACGTTCCGGGCTCATGGTTGCGATTCCTTGAAGCTAGCTTGGCTTCTTGTCCGGCGGTGGTGGTGGCGATTTATAAACCGGCGCGTGATCGTAATGCTCACGGGGTTTAGCGGGAGGCGGTTTCTGGCCAGACCCCTGACCATCAGTTTTCTTGTTCATGACATGCTTCCTGCGCTGTTGTGGTGTCTCTTCAACCTACCACACGCAGCGTCCCGCTTCCTGCTGTTGTGGTGATGGTGGGAACGCGTCACCTGCGCAGTGGTGAGTCCGTCGGGGCTGCCCGGCACCTTGCCCTTACCCCGTGTGCAGCGGATCAAACGACGACTGCGGCCACTACCTCATCGAGACCGGCGAGGTGATTGCCGAGCTCGTGCCACCGGCCAACCAATAACCAGAAGGAAGCCAGGGAATGAACCTGAACCTCTTTGGCCACGAACTCGTGGTCGATAATTTCGCGGGCGGTGGCGGCGCCAGCGAGGGTATCGAGCAGGCCCTAGGCCGCCCTGTCGATCTCGCCATCAATCACGACGCAACGGCTATCGCCGTGCACACTGCAAACCACCCAGGCAGCGAGCACTCGGTGGCCGATGTCTGGGACGTCGATCCCGAGCAAGCGACTCGGGGTATGCCTGTCGGCCTGGCATGGTTCTCCCCAGACTGCCGGCACCACAGCAAAGCCAAGGGCGGGCGCCCCGTAAGCAAGAGCGTTCGCGGTCTAGCCTGGGTAGCAGCCAGGTGGGCAGCGAAGGTAAAGCCGCGCGTGATCATCCTCGAGAACGTCGAAGAGTTTCAGGACTGGGGCCCACTAATCAAGGACGATCAAGCTCGCATCGTTCCCGACCCGGCTCGCAAGGGTCAGACATTTCGAGGTTTCGTCGGCAACCTACGCCGGCATGGCTACCAGGTCGATTGGCGATTGCTGAGGGCCTGTGATTACGGCACCCCAACCATTCGCCGCCGACTCTTCCTGATTGCCCGTCGAGACGGATTGCCCATCTGTTGGCCAAAGCCCACCCACGCGGCACCCGAAGCCCCTGCCGTTCGCCGAGGAAAGATGCAGCCCCACCGCACCGCCGCGGAGTGCATCGACTGGTCAATCCCCTGCCCCTCGATATTCAGCCGCAACCGGCCGCTGGCCGAGAACACCATGAAGCGCATTGCCAAGGGGGTGATGCGGTATGTGGTCGAGGCCGAGCAGCCGTTCATCGTGACCTGCAACCACGGAGGTGAGGGTTTCCGTGGCCAGTCGCTGCTCGAGCCCATGAAGACGGTCACCGCAGCGCACGATGCCCATGGCTTGGTGGTGCCGCATATCACCAAGTTCCGGTCAGGCGCGATTGGTCATGCCTGCGACGAGCCCATGCATACCATCACGGCAAACAGCAACGTCGAGGGCACCGGGACGAACCCGGGCGGAGCGGCGCCGTTCGGGCTGGTGGCGGCAACCATGGTGCAGACGGGCTACGGCGAACGGCCCGGGCAGGCGCCTCGAGCGATCGGCCTACAGAAACCCCTCGGCACAGTAGTTGCCGGCGGACAGAAGCATGCACTGGTTTCCGCATTCCTTGCCAAGCACTTCACCGGCGTTGTCGGCGATGACCTGCGCAATCCAGTACCGACCGTCACCGCGACAGATCATAACGCCCTGGTCGCCGCCAACTTGGTCAACCTCAAGGGTGCCGATCGTGGCGGTCGGGATCTGCGCGAGCCGATGCCCACCGTCTGCGCCGGTGGCACCCACGCCGCAGCAGTTGCCGCTTTCCTCGCACCGTACTACGGCAGCGGGTCAGGCGAGACCGGCCGCGACCTGCGAGCGCCAGCACCCACCGTCACCACCAAGGACCGCTTCCAGTTGATCACAGTGCTGATCGACGGTGAGCGCTACGTGATCACCGACATCGGCATGCGGATGCTCCAGCCTCACGAGCTAGCCGCTGCTCAGGGATTCCCTGATGGCTATAAGTTCGCCGAGGTCAATGGTCGCCCGGTACCGAAATACGTCCAGGTGCGCCTGATCGGCAACAGCGTCTGCCCGCCACTGGCCCGCGCCATTGTTGCGGCCAACTTCACTCATGAGAAACAGTTCATGCCGGCGCCAGCCGCAGCCGTCGCATAGGGAGTCGATATGAGAAACCTGCTCTGGAATATCTTGGCCACGCTGCTGGCCTGGCCACCCATCGCCCGCTGGCTAATCGCCCGCGCGCATCGCACGCCTTACTTCCCCATCGTGAAAGATGGCGAGGTCTATATGGATCGCCATTGGCTATTTAATCCTTACGATTACGAGACGCGCCAGCCCCGGCATCGCTGGTGCCCGATCTCGATTCGCGTGCATCACATCCAGCAGCCGGACGACGACCGGCACCTTCATGATCACCCCTGGAACGCTCGAACGATCATCCTCGCTGGCGATTACCTAGAGGAGGTGCCGGGTGTAATGCCGGGCAGCGCCAGTCTACCGGCGCGGCGTTCTCGTCAGCAGCGTACCCGCCGAGCCGGCGATACCGCCCGGATCGGCTACGGTCAGTTCCATCGCATTGCTGACGTGTCGCATGGCGGCGTGCATACCCTGTTCATTTCCGGCTCGCACCGTGGCGATTGGGGTTTTCTCGTCGACGGCGTGAAGGTGCCGTGGCGGGAATACCTAGGCATTACCGATCAGATTACATAGGAGTAAATGCGTTGATAAATCATCTGATAAATCCCATTCGTGCAAGCCGGCGACTCGAAGACCTCGAGCAGCGATTGAGTCGCCTCTGGATCAGCCTTGGGGACGATCAACAATGGTTGGCCGGAGATGCGACCTCCGAGGCGCTCACCGCTCGCTATCGGGAAATGGTCAAGGACAGCTGGGGCAGTTATGTGCCGGAGCCCATCAGGGATCTCCGCGACAGGCTGGGTCTTAATCCGTACTCGCCGAAGCCATCGCTAGCTGATCAGGCCATGCAACTCTGCTACGCGATCGAGCAAGGACCAGCGAGTAAAGAGATGACCGATGCGTCACTCATGGCGGTGGATCTGGAGCGCGTGTTGCGAAAAGCCGAGGGGGCAGCCGCATAGGAGAAGCCCATGACCCGATATGCCGAAAACACCTCGGTTTCCAGCGAGCGTAGCCGCGCCGAGATCGAGCAGACCCTAGCTCGCTACGGGGCCGACGGGTTCATGTATGGATGGGACGGCGGCACTGCGGTGCTGGCTTTCCAGATGCACGGCAGAAGAATCCGCTTCGACCTGACGATGCCCGATCGGAACAGCGATGAGTACACGCTCACCGAGACCGGACGTGAGCGAGCGCCAGCACAGGCGGCCAAAGCATGGGAACAGGCCTGCCGGCAACGCTGGCGGGCGCTGGCTCTGGTTATCAAAGCCAAGCTCGAGGCAGTCGAGAGCGGTATCACGATGTTTGAAGAGGAGTTCCTCGCTCACATCGTGCTACCCGGCGGCAACACGGTTGGCAACTGGATGCTCCCCCAGGTCGAACGCTCCTACCAATCCGGGCAGATGCCGCCGCTGCTGCCCGGGCCAAATGATAAGAGGTGAATCATGAGCCTGAGGGCCTATTCCATATATGACCGAGACGCCGGACCAGAGGAGGGGGCGGCGCTGGCGTTCGCGCACAGCGTCAAGGATGCCCGAAAGATAGGTTTCTCCACCCTGCGCGATTGGTTCGGCACTGAGTGGATCGATGTAGCTGCCGATCACCTTCCCTGCGATGTCGAATGGCTGGCTGAGCAAGAGGGTGTTGATTTGAATGGCGAGACCCGGCTGATCGAAAGCCCAATGGTTTGCGAGCGATGCGAGTTGTGGGGCAGGTCTCCGCTGGTCGAGAAAGGCATCTGCGAAGAGTGTCGCGACGAGGATTCCGAAGAGTGAAGCCCACCCATACCCGCGTCGATCATGGTGGCCGGTTCGCCCTAGTCACCGAGACACTGGGCACCGGGCCGCTCGAGGGCCAGACGCTGGTCGTCTATCGCGAACTCGACCGCGACGTGCAGAGCGCGACGACTCTCGACGATTGGCGTCAGCGCTGGCGAACGATCGCTGCCGACGACTGCCCCGTCTGCCTCGGGACCGGCACCGACCATATCAAGGGCAACGCTGCGAACCCATGCGGAGGCTGCTTTGGGCTTGGCAAGGTGCGCGACGACGGTGAAACGCCGGTGGATCGCTGGGAGTTGGCAGCCGTGGCAACCGGCATCATCAAGCGCCAGCAACAGGAACTCGCACAGCGCCGCCAGGCGATGGCAGCGCCGGAAGTGCGCGCCGCGCTGCAAGCGGCGCAGGAACGGCAAGCCACGGACGCCATCGCCGAGCAGGAACAGAAATGGCGCGCGGGTCGCGGGCATGGCCCCGTAGGCCGACGATACACAGGTGATTGAGTTGCTGCATATCGGGGTCCGAGAGTCGGCCGGCAACGGTCAGGTAGGAAGGTACACAGGAGAAAGAGATGGCGAACGCCCAACGAAAAAACGCTCAAGATTGGGTCGACCCGCGATTCGTACAGATCTCGCGAATCGAGGCGGCGAGGATACTCGGGCGAAGCCCCACGGAGTTCGACCGGATGCGAAAAAACGATCCTGAATGCCCGAAGGGTTTCAAAGATGGGAGCGACCGCGGGGCGCGTGTGCGGTTTCGCTTGTCAGAGGTCTACGCTTACAGCGACACTCTGATGATGCGAGCCAGCAACGATTCGGCTGAAGAAGAAGAATAGTGATGGCACGGATCGGCGCCAGCAACGGACAGCAGCGTCGACCTTGTACACCCACGTGTAGACCAAACCGCAAAATGTACTCTAGCACTTTGATTTATATAGCCGGTTTGGTTCCCCCCATCCGCACCATGTTGATTCACCTATATTTTCCAGTTTTCAGAAGGCCATCGAGTCACCGCACTGGATTATTGGTGTGACCGGATCGTGACCGGCTGCCCATCCGATTGACGGCCTCGCTATCCAGCGAGGCGTCTTCGTTTTGTCATACCCATCTTCAGCGATGCGTTATTCAGGCATCAGGCCTTGGCGGGAACTCGTTCGGCTTTAAGGCCAAGCGAGATGAACAGCGCCGCTAGCATAAGAACAAGACCGCTGACACTGAAAACGCCGGTGACACCGCCGAAATTGAGGAGTGCGCCACCTGCGCTGGCACCGAAGGCGATAGCCAACTGGATTGCCGCGACCAACAGCCCACCACCGCTTTCGGCCTCGTCAGGCACGGTTCGAGTGATCCAGGTCGACCAGGCGACAGGCACCGTCCCGAAGGCAAGTCCCCAAAAGGCGATCAATACACCAACGATGACTGGAGTGCTGCCCGTACTGGCGAGACTGAAGCCGATGATCCCCATTACCAATGGCATCACGGCCAGCGTCAGACGCATGTTGCGTTCCAGCATAAGGCCGCCGAGGTAGGCGCCGGCGAAATTGGCCACACCAAATCCTAGCAGGATGGCCGAAACGCCCGTGGCGGCGACACCGGTAACATCTTCAAGGAATGGGCGGACGTAAGTGAACAGGGCGAAATGCCCGCTGAAGATCAGAAGCACGGCAACCATGCCGAACTTCATGCGCGGGCGCACCATCACCTCGAACAGGGTGCGCAGGCTCGCCTGACCGCGCGGCGCCATGCGCGGCAGGGTTGCGAACTGCACGGCCAAGGCAAAAAAGCCAAGAACGGCCGCCAGCAGAAAGACATTGCGCCAGCCAATAGTGCCGCCGAGATAGCTACCGACGGGGGCCGCAAAAATCGTTGCCGCCGAAACGCCACTCAGCATGATCGACAGCCCACGCGGAATCAGGCTCTCGGGCACGAGTCGCATTATGGTCGCCGCCGACATCGTCCAGAAACCACCGAGCGCGATACCTAGAAAGACGCGACCCAGCAGCAGAAATGCCAGGTTGGAGGCATACGCTACCAGCAGGTTGGAGATGATCAGCAGAACGGAGAAGCCAAGCAGGACATAGCGTCGGTCAATTCTTCGGGTGGCTGACGAGATCAACAAGCTGGTCACAAAGGCCAATACCGCCGTGGCCGATACCGCCTGACCGGCCAGGCCTTCGCTAATACCGAGATCGGCGGCCATCGGGGTCAGCAAGCTGGCGGGCAGAAACTCCGCCGTAACCATCCCGAAGACGCCAAGCATCATGGAGACCACCGCGCCCCAGGCCGGCGCGTTTTGTCCGGCCGCAGCCGTGGAGTGTGAGTGTCGATGATTCATGGATTGATCCTTTCGCAGAAGCGTGTTTTTCACTTTGCGAACAGGATAGAGTCGACATGCCAGACGATCTATGGCATAAACTCCTGCATGATTGATCAATCGTCCGATTTATTGTCACCGCCTCTCCATCGCCCGCTTGCGGGGGATCTGGTCAGTGAGCTGCTGATGGGCATGCGGCTGTATGGCCTGCACTACAACCGAGTGCAAATTGCCCCGCCCTTCGGCATCCGTTTCGGCGAGGCCCCCTCCCGAGCGCAATTCCACTTTATTGCCCAAGGGCCGGTTTATTTGCGTAGCTCAGGCGGCGCGGTGCATCTCCTTGAGTCCGGTGACGCGGTTCTGCTGCCGCGCGGTGGCATACACGGGCTCCTGTCGGAGCCGGACCTGCCATGCAGGGATATCACCCATTTCGAGGCGGCCTCGATCTGCGACACCGTCAGTGATATTGCCGCCTGCACCGAAGACACCTGCCGGACGAAGGATGTCCTGGTCTTCAGTGGCTGCATGGAATTCGATCTTGGCACCATGCACCCACTTACCGTTCTGATGCCCGAGGTGATGCAAGTCGGCACCCTGATCGATCGTAACCCCGAGATTCTGCCAATCCTCGAGGCCATGGAGCGCGAGGTAAGGATCGAACGGGCCGGCTTCGCCGGGATACTGACGCGACTGGCCGAGGTGGTATCGGCCTCGATCGTGCGCGGTTGGGTCGAATGTGGCTGTGGCGATGCCACTGGCTGGGTCGAGGCGCTGCGCGACCCTCGGTTGGGTCGGGTTATCGCCGCCCTGCATCGCGATCCCGGCCGCAACTGGACCGTGGAAAGCCTCGCCTCGGAGATGGGTAGCTCGCGCTCGGTGTTTGCCGAGCGCTTTCTGGCGATAACCGGAACGACACCACTGCGCTATGTCACGGAACTTCGCATGCGCCTGGCCTCACAATGGATCGCTCGCGATCGCCTGTCGATCGAAACCGTCGCGGAGAGATTGGGGTACGGCTCACAGGCTGCCTTCAGCCGTGCCTTCAAACGCGTCACTGGCCAGTCGCCGGGAGCCGTTCGCACAGCCGGGATTCCGCCCCTCATTGAAAATGAGCAAGCAATGCCAACTAGTAACGTGACCGAAATGTAACTTTCGGCCACGCCAAGTATGCACACCAAGACAACATGGTTCGATCTACAACGGCTGGCCGCTACAGAGTGCCCAATTGGCCTGTATTGCCTCGGGATAACTCTGGAAACGATTGATTTCCTTTGCCTTTCCGCCGGTGGTCTCCATCAGGACCCAGTAATCCGGCTGTCTTAGTTGGGCACCGGGCCGAGTGGTGGCGGGAGCAATTTTAAAGCTTCGCTTAGCCATGACAACCTCCACGTTTTTACAAAAGTACACAAATTGAGCATGGAAGGTTTTCCGACCGAACGAAATACCATTTTTCTCATGAAATTTAAGGAATCGCCGGATCAGCCGTTATTCATTTAGCAGACTGTTTGTGGCCTCACCGGCGCGCTTTACACTCTGTATTAGCGGTATCGGAAAGATGCCTGATAGGAGTGCCGTTCATGTTCAGAGATGATGTACCCGGTTGCGGTGTGTACCGTCATAGCGACGGCAAACTGGTCAAGCAATGCAATACGCATGGCGAGTTGCTACATGGCCAGTTCTATTCGTCGACGCCGACACTCGATGCCTTTCTCGCCGATGCCGGCTACACCCCTTACGAAACCATCGCCGACACCTATACGGTCTACTCGCCGATCCCTGGATTCACGCTCGCAAGCCCTTTCAAGGAGGCCTTAGAGGGCATTCGTTATCTGGTCCAGGTGAATGCCGACCCCAAGGCACAATTCTTCATACTGATTTCCGATAGCCTGCTGGACTATTTAAGCGTTCTCGAATTGCTCCAGCCGCTGGTCATGCACAAGCGTATGGTTGCCGAAGACGCCGCGCGGGCCTGAACCCGAGCGGCGCCTTCGCTGTTGCGTATCGATCGGGAGGCCGTGATCGGTCCAATCACCCGCGTGGGTAGAACGCGTCTTCCGGTAGTGCCATCAGCGGCTCGGCACCGGCTTCTATCTGACGCGCCAGCGCTTCGCTGCGGGGCAGCATGCGTGCAAGAAAGTGTCGACCCACTGCCAGTTTGGCGCGGTAGAAGCTCTCTCCCGCCGCGCCGCTAGCATCCAACCCTGCCTGTGCCGCACGCGCCATTTTCCACCACATCCAGGCATAGGCGACGTAGCCGAACAGGTTGAGATAATCCACGGCGGCCGCGCCCAGTTCCTCGGGACTCTGCTGAGCGCGATCGAGCAGCCAGGCGGTGACCTCCTCGAGTCGTGCAAGCTCGCGCTGGCAGGCCCCATGAAAGTCTTCGAGCCCCACCGGGGCCTGGCTGCCCAGGTCCTCACGCACCACCGCCGCGAAACGCGCAACATGGGCGCCGGCGTTCTTGTAGAGCTTGCGGCCCACCAGATCCATCGCCTGAATGCCGTTGGTGCCTTCATAGATCATGGCGATACGCGCATCGCGCACGTACTGCTCGGCGCCCCACTCCACGCAGTAGCCGTTACCGCCATAGAGCTGCTGGGCCTCCACCGTGGCATCGAAGCCACGATCGGTAAGAAACGCCTTGGCAATTGGCGTGAGCAGTGCCACCAGCGCTTCGGCATCCGTGCGCATCTCGGCGTCGGGATGAAACTTGGCACGATCGAGCTGGCTACCCACGTAAGCCGCAAAGGCCCGCCCGCCTTCGTTCCAGGCCCGCACGTTCAAGGCCATGCGCCGCACGTCGGGGTGTACCAGGATCGGATCGGCGGGTTTATCGGGGGCGACGGCGCCCTGCGGCGCGCGACTCTGTAGGCGTTCGCGGGCGAAATCCAGCGCGCTCTGGTAGGCCACCTCGCCGAGTCCCAGGCCCTGAATGCCAATCGACAGCCGCTCGTAGTTCATCATCGTGAACATGGTAGCCAGGCCCTGGTGCGGTTCGCCGATCAGCACGCCTTGCGCCTGTTCGAAGTGCATCACGCAGGTCGCGCTGCCCTTGATGCCCATCTTGTGCTCCAGCCCACCACAGACCACGCCGTTGGCCTCGCCGAGTTCACCGCTGGCATCGACACGGCGCTTGGGCACCAGAAACAGCGAGATGCCGCGCGTTCCCGCGGGGGCATCCGGTAGCTTGGCCAGCACCAGATGGACGATGTTATCGACCATGTCGTGCTCGCCGCCGGTGATCCAGATCTTGCTGCCGGTGATGGCATAGCCTGAGTCGCCGTCAATGGGCACCGCGCGGGTCTTGATCAAGCCCAGATCGGTGCCGCAGTGCGGCTCGGTCAGACACATGCTGCCCAGCCAATCACCGGCATACATCCTCGGCAAATAGGTGCGCTTGATGGCATCAGTTGCGTGATGATCGAGCAGCAGCGCCGCTCCCGTGTTCAAGGCCGGGTAGAGCGCGAAACTGGCGTTGGTGGCGTAGAGCATTTCCTCGAAGGCCACGGTGAGCATCTTGGGCAGGTCTTGGCCGTCGAATTCGGGATTGCCACCCAGCCCGAACCAGCCGCCATCGGCCAGGGTGCGTAGCGCCTCCTTGAAACCCTTGGGTGTGGTCACTTTGCCCGCTGCGAAATGACAGCCTTCGGCATCGCCGCTCTGGTTGAGCGGAAACAGTTCGGCCCGAGTGACGCGCGCGCCCTCTTCCAGAATGGCTTCGGCCAGGTCGGGCGTGACCTCGGTGGTGCCAGGCATCGATGCCCACTCCTCGCCAGCCTTGAAGACTTCGTTAAGCACGAAACGCATATCGCGCAGCGGCGCCTGGTAACTGGCCATGAGGTGGTCTCCCGAAACGATGATTCAAACGCTTGCTTGAATATAGCCTAGCTCCGCATCTCCGTCATCATCCTTAGACGAATGATGGCTGCATAACATGCCAAAGCCGGCTGAAACCAAGACAGCTTACCCCTTGTTTCTATGAATATGCCCCATTATCACTTGCAAATGACAAACATTATCATTATCTTCTGCGCGTTTGCCGATATTACAAGAATTCATCGGTACGTCTTCAAAGCGACCAATTCGAGTTTTTTACGGATCTGCACAAGGGAAATTTCTTTTCATGCCACATCATAAAAAACGCCACACAGCTTGGATGCTCCCCGCCGTCCTCTGCACGACCCTGCCTACGGTCACGCTGGCCCAAACCACCTCTTCCACCGGTTACCAGGCCGCCGACAACGAACTGTCACCGATGGTCGTGACTGCCACCCGCAACAAGAGTCTTGTCGGTGAGACGTCCCAGAGGGTGACCATCATCACCCGCGAGCAGATCGAACAACAGTTGGCCATCACCAGCGACCCCGGTCAGGTGCTCAGCAATCTAATCCCCTCCTATTCGCCCAGCCGTCAAAAGCTCAATAATAGCGGCGAGACCCTCCGCGGTCGCTCGCCGCTGTTCCTGGTGGACGGGGTGCCCCAGACCAACTCGCTGCGCGACGGCGGAAGGGACAGCTATACCATCGATCTCTCCATGGTCGAGCGCATCGAGGTGATTCACGGCGCCAGCGCCGAGCATGGCCTGGGAGCCACCGGCGGAATAATCAATTATGTGACCAAGAGCGCCGAGAGCGGCACGGTGAACCAACATGCTGGAGTCAGCCTGACCAGCGGAGACGACTTCGAATCCGAGGGCTTCGGTCACGAACTGGATTACAGCATCAGCGGCCAGAGCGGCGACTGGGATTACTTGGCCGCCGTCAGCCGCCAGAAGCGCGGGGTATACTTCGACGGCAACGACGAAATCGTTGGCATGGCCTACCATGGTGAAATACAGAACTCCACTAACTACGATCTCTTCGGCAAGCTCGGCTACTGGATCGACGACAATCAGAATATCGAGTTCTCCCTCAATCATTTCTACCTCGAAGTTGACGACGACTACGTGCCGGTGCCCGGCGATCGTGCCGCCGGCGTCCCGACCACGGCGCGTAAGGGCGACCCGGAGGGCGAGACGAGCTACAACGAGGTCACCATGGCACAGCTTTCCTACTCTCATGCCGACTGGTTCGGCAACGAAGTGAACATGCAGGTTTACCGCCAACGTTTTCGTGCCCAATTCGGCACTACCTCCCTCGGTTCCTTCCCCTATCCAGACGGCGCGGGCAATACCCTCTACGATCAGACCCGCAACGAGTCCGACAAGCTGGGCGGCAAGTTCACCCTGAGTCGTGACGGGCTGCTGAATGACCGCCTGACACTGACCACCGGCCTCGACGTGCTGCAGAACGAGACCAGCCAGGTGCTGGTGCAGACCGACCGCGCCTACGTGCCGGAGACGCAGTTCCGCAACTACGCCGTCTTCCTGCAGGGCGACTATGACCTGACCGACTCGCTGAGCCTGCATACCGGCGTGCGCCAGGAATATGCCGAGCTCGATGTTGACAACTTCTCGACCATCGACCGCAGCAACGTCACTCAAGACAACGTCAGTGTCGACGGCGGCTCTCCCGACTTCGAAGAGACCCTGTTCAACGCCGGCCTGGTCTATCAGGTGACCGACTGGGCCCAGCTCTACGCCAACTACTCGGAGGGCTTCGGCATGCCGGACGTGGGCCGAGTACTGCGCGGCGTCGGCACCCCCGGCCAAGACGTCGACACCCTGATCGACCTCTCCCCTATCGTCACCGACAACCGCGAGATTGGCGCGCGCTTCGACTGGGGACGCTATGGCCTCGAGCTGAGCTACTACGAGTCGAATTCCGACCTCGGCCAGCGAATCGAGCCCGATGCCCAAGGCGTCTACCGGGTCGAACGGGAAAAGACCGAGATCCAGGGCTACGAGATCACCGGCGAGGCCCAAGTGAGCGATGCCCACCAGCTGCGACTCACCTACACCCACGCCGAGGGCGAGTCCGATAGCGACGGCGACGGCAGCGTGGACACCAAGCTGACGGGCCGAGACATCGCCCCGGATACGCTCAAGCTGGCCTGGAGCGCCGCCTGGACCGAGAAACTGTCCACGCACCTGCAGTACAGCCGCTACTTCGACCGCAGCTTCGACGACCCCGATCTGGAGTTCGGCGGCTACGGCCTGATTGACGCCTCGCTGGCCTATCGCTTACCCGTCGGCCGTGCCACCTTCGGCATCGAGAACCTCACCGACGAGGATTATTTCACCTACTACTCACAATCGTTCCCCCAGTCGGCCGCACTTGAAGACGACCTGTACTTCAAGGGCCGAGGACGCACTTTCAAGGTCGGCTATCAGGTCGACTTCTAAGGCGAAACGTTCGATCGATCAGGCTTGTTGAGCGGCGCCCCAGGGCGCCGCTTTTTTAGCTCATCGCAGCCCCAGTAATTGATAACGATTTGCATTAACTTTTGCATCATGTCACCATCCTGCCCCCCATGACGCATTTCACAGTGGCGTTATGCCAGGCAAACGCCCCCTGTGCCCTACGACGTGAGTATCCATGCCGAATGCTTCCGCGCATGGCGGAAAGGTGCTGACCAGTGTGCTGCTGGGCACCTTTACCGTCAGCCTCAATAACAGCGCCCTGAACCTTGCCGTGGCCGAACTGATGGTGGTCTTCGATGCCGACGCCACGGATGTCAGTTGGGTGGTGACGCTGTTCATGATCACCATGGGCATGACCATGCCACTGACCGGTTACCTGGCCGACCGCTTTGGACGCAAGCGAATCTATCTGCTGGGCCTGTGGGGGTTTCTGGCGAGCTCCGCGCTCGGCGCCATGGCCCAGAGTCTCGCCGGCATCATCCTTGCGCGTGGGCTGCAGGGCGTTGCGGCGGGGCTGATGATCCCTCTGTCCCTGTCGCTGATTTTCTCTGCCTATCCCAGCGACCAGCGAGGCCGTGCCAGCGGAACCTGGGGCTTCGCCGTGATGATCGCGCCGGCCATTGGCCCGAGTGTCGGCGGGCTGTTGCTCGAGATCAGCCACTGGCGGGCGCTGTTTCTGATGAACATGCCGTTTGCGCTGCTGGGGCTGCTGTGTGGCTATCGCTATCTCTCGGCAGAACCTTCCAGTCGCCGTCGTCAGTTCGATCTGCCCGGCTTTGCGTTGATCACCCTGGGCATGGGCGCGGTGCTGTTCTCTCTCAGCCGAGCAGAAACGCTGGCGGATCTCCTGCGCTTTCAGGCCTTACTCCCGCTCACGGGCGGTCTCCTGGCGCTTGTGTTCTTCGTGCGCGTCGAGCGACGCGCACAAACGCCCTTACTCGATCTGTCGCTGTTTTCCCATCGGGGGTATCGCCTCAGCGTCATCCTGGCCTGCCTGCAGTCGATCATCCTGTTTGGCTGTATTCTGCTGGTACCGCTATGGATGCAAAATGCGTTAGGATTCAGCCCGTTGACCACGGGTCTGGTGTTTCTGGCCACCGCCCTCGCCGCCGCCTCGTGCTCGCCTGTCGCGGGACGGCTGATCGACCGTTACCCGCCACAGTGGTGTATCGGTGCCGGGCTGATGGTCACCATGGCCAGCCTGTTGGGGCTCGGCACCCTGACGGAGGCCACGCCGGTGTGGATGATCGGGGCCTGGATGGGTCTGCGCGGCATCGGCCTCGGCTGCGCCTATCTGCCTGCCACCACCATGGGCATGAAGGACCTTCCCGAGCAGAGCGTCGCCCAGGCCTCGGCCATGAACAACATGGCGAGGCGCCTGGTATCCTCGCTCGGCATCGTCGCACTCTCCATCTACTATGACATGGTCGTGAATGCCGCACTGCATCGAGGGATTCCCTATACTGAGGCGAGCGCCGCCGCCCTTCACCATGCCTTCCTGGCACTGGCGGCGATCGCCGTGTTCTGCCTGCCGCTGGCATGGCGGCTGGGCCAAGCCGTGACACGGCAGCGTCCCACGCCGCCAAGCGATGCTACATCGCTCGAGCCCCCTTTGAAGATAGCATCCGCCAGGAGGCTGGAATGAAGACTCATGCCCAGGCCCGACGCCTGTGGCTGGCGCTGCTGGTGTCTTTCATGCCGGTGGCGTCCACCGCTGCCCTCGTCGCGAACGCCCCTCAAGGCGGGCGCATCGTCGCCAATGCGTTCGGCGACACGCATATTCCCGCCACACCGCAGCGGGTCGTCACTCTCTACCAGGGCGCGACGGACAGCGCGGTGGCGCTCGGCATCATGCCGGTCGGCGTCGTCGACTCCTGGCTGGAAAAGCCCATGTATCGCTACCTGCGTGACGCGCTCGCCGACGTCGAGCACGTCGGCCTGGAAACCCAGCCCAACCTGGAGAAGGTGGCCTGGCTGGACCCGGACCTGATCGTTGCCACGCGTTTTCGTCATGAGCGGATCAGGCCGCTGCTGGAGATGATCGCGCCGACGGTCGCCACCGGCAGCGTCTTCGACTTCAAGGCTACCCTGGCGCTGATGGCCGAGGCCACGGGCCGAGAGTCTCGCGCCCGAGCGTTAATGCAGGACTGGAACGACCGCGTGGCGGACTTTCGCCGGCAAATTGCCGACAAGCTGGGCGACGGCTGGCCGCAGAAGGCCGCCGTGATCCGCTTCAAGAGCGATCATGTCCGCATCTATTCCACGGGATTCGCCGGCTCCATCCTGAACGAGCTGGGGTTCGAACAGCCGGATTCCGTGCAGGACCAAGGCTGGGGCATGAAGCTGACCAGCGAAGAAAACATTCCGGTCATGAATGCCGATGTGATCTTCGTGATCCTGGAGCCGGACGACCCCGCCATCACCCGGAACTACCGGCACTGGCGCTCTCATCCCCTCTGGCAGCGATTGGACGCTGTGAGGAACGAGCGTGTCTTCGAAGTGGATGCGGTGAACTGGATCATGGGCGGCGGCATCCTGGCCGCCAATGCCATGCTGGATGATCTCTACACCCATTACAGCCTCGACGACCCCTACCGAGAGCATGCGACGCCTGCGCTGGAGATGCCGGCCGAAACAACGGCTTCATTGCCGGCGGCGTCTACCACTTCTACCCCTTCCTGCGCCGGTGAGGTGTCCCGGGTATCCCACGCTCGAGACGAGGAGCCAGCCGCATGCTGAGTGGCCGTCTTGCACGGGTCCTGGGACTGCTGCTCGGCGCGATGCTGGTCGCGGCGGCCTTCGTGGCGAGTGTCATGCTGGGCACCACGGATATCGCCCCGCCGACCTTCGCCCAGGCGCTGTTGCACTACGATCCCGCCCGGGTCGCGCATATCATCATTCGCACGGAGCGCCTGCCACGCGCTGTCATCGCCGCGCTGGTCGGCGCGAGCCTGGCCATCGCCGGCGCCCTGATGCAGACCATGACCCGCAACCCCCTCGCCTCGCCGAGCATCCTGGGAATCAACGCGGGGGCCATGTTCTTCGTGGTGATCGCGGTATCGCTGCTGCCCCTCCATACACCGGCCGAATATGTCTGGGCGGCGCTGTTGGGGGCCTTGGTCGCGGCCTGTCTGGTGGTAGTGCTGAGTCGCGGTCGCCAGGGGGAGTTGTCGCCGCTGCGGGTCGTCCTGGCGGGGGTGGCCATCACCGCCATGTTCGTCTCGTTCAGCCAGGGCCTGCTGATTATCGACCGGCAGAGCTTCGAGAGCGTGCTCTATTGGCTGGCCGGTTCCGTGTCCGGACGGGAGCTGTCCCTGGTGGTGCCGCTGCTGCCGCTCTTCGGCGCCGCCCTGCTGCTGTGTACCCTGCTCGTCAGGCACGCCAATGCCCTGTTGCTGGGCGATGACATGGTCAAGGGCCTCGGCATGCGCGCCGGCACAATCAAGCTGTTGCTGGGCCTGGTGGTGATTCTGCTCGCCGGCAGTTCGGTCGCGCTCGCCGGCATGATCGGCTTCGTCGGCCTCATCGTGCCGCATATGGCGCGGGGAGTTTTTGGCGTCGACCACCGCTGGCTGCTGCCGGCCTGTGCCCTGCTGGGCGCAAGCCTGTTGCTACTGGCCGATGTGGCATCGCGCCTTCTGATACCCCCCCAAGGTGTCCCGGTGGGGGTGATGACCGCGCTGATCGGCACGCCCTTCTTCATCTATCTGGCGCGCAGGAAGCAGGCCTGATCATGACGCACTCCACTTCCCTGACACACCCGGGCGACGCCACCGCCGATGCCCGCCAGGCTCGCTCGCTGGGCATCGCCGCCCTGCTCGTACTGGTGTTGCTGGCCAGCATGGGCCTGTCACTAAGCCTCGGCAGTTTCCCCACCCCGTTCGGGAAAGTGTGGCATACGCTGGTCACACCCCAGGACAGCGACATCGCCTTCATCGTCTGGGAGTTGCGCCTGCCGCGCATCGTGCTTGCCGTGCTAGTGGGAGCGGCGCTGGCCGTGGCCGGCGCCATCCTGCAGGGGATCGTGCGCAACCCGCTGGCCTCGCCGGACGTGATCGGCATCACCAGCGGCGCCGCCATGGCCGCCGTAATTTTCCTGGCGCTGCTCGGCACCGGCCTGAGCATCCATTGGCTGCCGGCCGCCGCGCTGCTCGGCGCGCTGCTTTCCGCCATACTGGTGTTCTTCCTGGCCTGGAAGCATGGCATCACGCCCTCGCGCATGGTGTTGGTCGGCATCGGGCTCTCCGCCGCCATGGGCGCCGTGACCACCCTACTGATCGTGGTCAGCGACGACGCCGCCGCCATGTATGCCTATGTGTGGCTGACCGGCAGCCTCTACGCCGCTCAGTGGCAGGACGTGTTCGGCATGCTGCCCTGGCTGCTGGCCACGGTTCCCCTGTGCCTGGTCTATGCACGCCACATGGATGCCATGGCGCTCGGTGACTCCGTGGCTCAGGGGCTGGGCGTGAACCTATTGCGTAGCCGGCTGGTGCTGATGGCCTGCAGCGTGGCCCTGGCGGGCGCAGCCGTGGCCTTTGCCGGAGGGCTCAGCTTCGTCGGCTTGATCGCTCCGCATATCGCCGCTCGCCTGGTGGGCCGGGGCTTCGCCCGGCTGGTTCCCGCCGCCGCCTTGATTGGGGCCCTGATCGTGCTCTACGCCGATCTCCTCGGCCGAGTGGCGTTCCAACCCAAGGACTTGCCCGCCGGCATCTTCGTCTCGGGAGTAGGCGCACCCTTCTTCGTCTATCTGCTGCACCGGACCCGCGATCGTCATTATTGAAGCGGCCCGACCGTCATCACTCACTCCATGGCAGACCAGGGAAAGCCCATGTTCCATATCGCACCCCGCCAGGACACCGTCACGGCGCAGCAACGGCAACGCTATCAATCCCTTGCCACATCCACCCTGGGGCATTTCACCGACTTCGGCGCCATCACTTCCCTCGCGCCGATTCAACGTCCCGCCCGGCTGCTCGGCACGGCCTTGACGGTCAGGATTCCTCACGTCGACGGCAGCGTCATCCGCGAGGCGCTGAAGATGGCCTGCCCGGGCGATGTACTAGTGATCGATGTGTCCGGCGACCATCGTCGCGCCTGCTGGGGCGAGTTTCGCGCCTACGCGGCACTGCGCAAGCAACTCGCGGGCGTCGTCACCAACGGCGCCATCACCGACTGGGGCGCCCTGTCCCGGCTGAACCTGCCCACCTACGCCCGGACGACCAGCCCCCTGACCACCCGGGCGCTGGAGCTGGAAGGCGAGATCAACGTCCCGGTCGCCATCGACGGCGTCACGATCAATCCGGGCGACCTGGTGGTGGGCGACGACGACGGGCTCTTCGTCATCCCGCCGCATCGCGTCGACGCCCTGGCCGAGGCCGCCGAGGCCAAGCAGGCCCAGGAGCAGGAAAAGCGCAGGGCTCTCGAGGCCGAGTTCCCCGACTGGTTCCGCTAACAACGCCGCTCCGCTGAACACGCCGTCCCTATGAAAAACACCGCCCGACGTTCTGTTGGGCGGCGTTCACCTCAGACCTCGATCACTCCCTCGGTGACCTTCTCATGGGCTTGCCGTCGTACCCGCACGAAGGGGTTGCAGGTCGAGCTGGTGCCGAAGGGCATGCTGCCCGGTCCGCCCGCGCGCTCGATGATCGGCGCGATGAGACGCTTGTAGGGCCATTGTTCCCGCTCGAAGAGCTGCTCCTTGAGCATCCCGCGATCGCGATCGTCGAAGGGGATCGCGTCGATCCGGGCCTCGAGGCGGGCGGCCATCTCACGCCAGAGTTCCTGGGCCTGCAGCGTGTAGTGATCCGCCAGGGTGTCGATGATCGCCCGCAGATTGACCTGTATCGCCAGCGTCTGCAGCCAGAAAAGCAGGGCCTCGAGACTGTCGTGATACAGGGTGTTGGCATGGCCGGGCTTGATGCAGTAGCACGGGTCCTGCATGCCGTGTTGCTCGAGGCGCGCGACGCTGATCCGCAGGGAGTCATGGTCGCGCAGCAGCAGCCCGTGGCACCGCCCCGCCTTGAAGACCAGCACGGCATTCTGGCCATGCACTTCCGCCAGCATGCCGAGCCGGAACATGCGCAGGTTGATGTCGAAGAAACTGTCGCAGAGCTCGCCGAACAGCGCCTGTACCGAGGCGGGGCTGGCCGTCATGCCGCGCTGTACCAGCCAGTCGTCGAACACATGGTGTTCGCCCCCCGGCAGCGGCGTCCCCAGCGTGGCCATGGGCACCAGGCGCACACCCGGGTCCCCCAGCAGGTCGCGGGGGTAGCTGCGCACCATGGCGGACAGGTGCCGCGGCGCCTCGTCGAACAGCGTCGCCCCCTCCGGCATGTAGGCCCACCACTTGCTCTCATCGCACAGGTAGAGCGCCTCGGCGAGCCGGGCGTCCTTCTCCCTGGCCTGGTGCAGCAGGCGGGCGCTGAGATCGCCATTGAACATCTTGACCGCCGGCAGGTAGCGCGAGGCGCCGAGCGAATGGATGGCCATCGGCAGTTTCAGGAAGTGCGGGCTCGCTGTGGTCGGGGCCAGCGAGCGCAGCGACGAGGTCGCCAGCCAGGGCTCGGTGACCGTGTCTAGCGAGACGCAGTCTCCCGCCGCGAAGGCCGCTTGCAGCCAGTGGGGAAGCGCATGCGCGTGCTGCCAGGGGTGCACGGGAATGGCGACGTGGGTCCGGGCCAGGCCACGCGACGCCAACTCATCCTCCAGGGCTCGGCGGCTCTCGTCACCGGCGAGCCACTGCACCGGCACGGGGCAATCCTCGCCGACGCCGGCGCCGGTCATCACCTGGTCGCGGGCCATCGCCACCCAGCGCAGTTGGATGGGGGCGTTGAACTCGGCCATGTAGGCGCGATACTCGGCCTCGCTGAGCCCCTGCTTGGCCTTTGCCGTGGGGTGATAGGGCCGATCGAGCAGCGACGCCCACTGCTCCATGATCGCGAAGTGCTCGGCCGTGTCGCGCCCCGGCAAGTCGTGTGTCTCCACTCGGTGCGCCACGGAACTGGCGGCCTGCCAGAGGCTGTCGGCAAGCGCCTTGAGAAACACTTGCTGCCCCTGCCCCAGGACCTGCTCGTCGTCGTCCGTCACGGACCCGAAGACACGGCGCATGAAGGCGGCGGGATCGAGTGACTCCCACTCCCCGCGCTCGTGATCCCTCACGATCACCGGGGTGTGTGGCACCTTCTCCCACGCCTGAACGATACCGGGCTGCAACAGCATGGCGATGCTGTGGTGCGGGTCCTGCCGCCAATGCCAGAAGCGCTGCGAAGGGTTGCCGCAATGAGCCTGGAACAAATGCGCCTGGAACACCGGCAGTCGGGTGAGCCAGTCGTCGGCCTCGCTGGCCGCCTGCCAGGTCGCGCCGAGGTCATCCAGCAGGCCCTCGACCAGCAGGCCGTCCACCAGCGACTGCAGGATCTGCGCCTCGGCATGGCGCGGGGCATCGAGAGATTTCATGGTCGTCAACTCCGTAGACGTGAAGGAGATAGCGGGGTCGGTACGCTCGAGCACGGTGTCAGCGCTCGACCGATCAGAAGGAAAGGGAACATTCGCCATCGGTGAACTCATGACAGGGAAGCCTCGCTTTCTATCGGCGCCCGAACATCGCTTTCTACCGACGCCCTGGCCTCGCTGTTTACCGGCGCCCTGGCTTCGCCGAGCGCCCGCTGCAGGGCGCGAAAGGCGATGCCCCGTTCGTCGCCCAGCATGAAGGTGCTGACGCCACGCGCCTGCCACCCGGCCTTGGCCTCCGCGTGACGCAGGAAGGCGCAATAGGGAATGCGATGCTCGCTCGCCGTGCGCTGAACCGCCTCCAGCGCCTGGACGACGTCGGGATGGCCGGGCTGCCAGGTCACGCCCAACGACTGGGACAGGTCCGCTGCTCCCTCCAGCACCATGTCGAGGCCCGATACCGCGCAGATCGCCTCGATCTCCGCCACTCCCTGGCGGCTCTCGATCATGGCGACCACCATGATTTCCCGGTTGGCTTCGATGACGTACTCCGCCAGGGAGGCCTTGCCGAAGGCGCCGGGCCGCCCGGCATTGAGACTGCGCTCACCCTCCGGCGCGTACTTGCAGGCGGCCACGGCACGCTCGAGGGTCTCGGCGTCCTCCACGTTGGGCAGTACGATTCCCTGGGCACCGCCGTCGAGCAGACGCAGCAGGGTCTTGGGGTCGGCGTCCGGCACCCGTATCAGGGGCGTCAATTGGTAGCTCTCGGCGGTGCGGATCATGTGCTCGACGGTTTCCGGGTTGATCAGCACGTGCTCGGTGTCGATCACCACGAAGTCGAAACCCGCTTCCGCGATCAGCTCGATGGAGGCGGCCGTGGGCAGGGAAGCCATGATGCCGTGGGCCTCCCTGCCCTCGGCCAGCGCCCGCTTCAGTCGGTTGGTCCTCAGCATGCTGCCTCCTCGCCCGGCGCGAACGCCGCCAGCGGATTGGGGACGTGCTTGACCTGGGGGGCGGCATCACCAAACAGACGACGGCGGGTCAGGGCCTCCACCTCCCAGCGGGGCGCGAAGACATCGAAGCAGCGGTAGCGCTCGCCGTGCTGCGGATGGGCGCGCTGGTAGGCCTTGATCACCTCCGCCGTCATGGCCCAGAAACGTGACTCGTCCAGGCCGAAATGCCGGTGCAGGAAGATCGCCATCTCCGCCAGGGCGATGAAGAAGAAGGCATCGCAGGAGTAGTCGCGGACCGCGTCCGGGTCATCGGTGACGATGAAGGAGTTGCGGTTGAGGGCAGCGTGACGCTCGGGCACTGGCTCCAGGGCCGGGGCCAGCTCGGGGCGTGCCAGATGCGACGTGCTAAAGCGCACGCCGTCATGGAAATCCTTCAATGCCACCCTGAGCGGCCAGCCATCGCGATGAATGACCACGATGTTCTGGCCATGGGACTCCATCCCCACGCCCTCGGCGAACAGCAGATGGATGATCGGCAGGGTGGCGACATGCACGAGCTGCCGGGTCCAGGCTTCCAGCCCGTGGCGCTCCACCCAGGGCGCGATGAAGGGGACGGCGGGCGCTCCCTCGGCGTCTCTGGTAAATTGGCTCAGCCCATTGAAGGGCACGGCCCGCTCGCCATCCTCAAGGAACTCGCCGATGTTCTGGCGCCAGATGGCGCCGACCTTGCCGTATACATCGTTGTAACGGGTATCAGGAAAGGCCCGCTCGTCCAGCGCCACGCCGGCCACCTCGCCGAGAATCACGAACCCCGCTTCCCTGGCGGTGGCATCCGTGTCGATGAGTCGCTGAAGCCACTGGGTGATGATCGGCCCGTTGGTTACGGTGTGGCGCGCCAGGATGCGCGTGCTGGATGTATTGGTGATGCTCATCGCCAGCTTGAGATACGGCTTGTCCGACTCTCGGGGGGCCAGGGTACGAATCGACTGCTGCGCGGTATAGGTCGTCTCGCCCTCGCCCAACAGGGCGATCTCGCCGTTGGCAAGCTCCGGGTACAGCGCCGCAACCAGGGCGTTTTCCCACTGCCAGGGATGCACCGGCATCAGCACGACGTCGTCTCGCGCCAGTTGGCGCTGCACGAGGTAGTCGTCCAGGCTCGCCAGTACGCGCGGACCGGCGTCCTTCGTGACCCGCTCGGCAAGCGCCACTCCGCTGACGGCTCCCTGATGCGCCAGGCGCTTCGGCACGGCCAGCCACCCTACCCGCAGCGGCTGGGCGAACTCCGGTCCATAACGCTGATTGTCCCGCAAGGAGAAGCCGAGCCGCGACTTGTAGCAGGGGTGGTAGCTGTGTGCATCGGTGAAATACTGCTCCAGGGCATCGGCATCCAGCGCCTGCGGTGTCTCGTTAAAAGGCACTGGCCAGGCGGATGACTGCACGTCCTTGATCAGGGTCTGCGTCAGTTCGTTGACAAAACCGGGCTGGATCGCCACATCGCCCAGCGCCACCTCGAGATCCTCGATGAACCGCTGCAGGCTCACCGACTCCGGCGAGCCCGCCGCGCCCTCGACCACGAGGGTGGAGTGCGCGAGGCGGATCAGCTGAAAGCTGTGGCACTGCCAACCGCTCACCCGATAGCGACGCTTGCCCAGCGTCAGGGTGAATAGCATGGTACCGGCGATATCGGCCTCCGGCCCGGCGACGGCCTCGTAGGGAAGCACGTCCTCGTAGAGCAGGGTCTGCAGCAGCTGGCCTACGACGCGCTGCTCGATACGGGCGTGATGCCGCCAGTGCAGCGAGGAAGCGAACGGCGTGGAAATGGACACCGGGGCGCCGGGATCGCCCTCGGCTGCCGCAGCCGGCGGCAGAACATGTTCATAGGATGGCATAAGGTACCCTTAACACTAGGAAAATGGATCGGCGAAGCGACTCGGTCAGAACATCGGCTCAGCTCGCTGGCTCGGCGTGCCGCTGGTCTCGCGTCTCGAGTTCGCGGCTCTCGTGGGCGCTGCGGACGAAGAACTGCTCGGGACGTGGGTGGCACAGGAAGTCCGCGTGAGAGATGTTGTAGCCGTAGGCGCCGGCCAGCGGCAGCACCAGCAGATCGCCCACCGCCACCCCTTGCAGTTCCTGCCCGCGACTCAGAACGTCCTTGGGGGTACACAGCTGCCCCACCACGGTCCAAGGCTGACGCTCCCCCTCGCCCGCCCGCTCGGGGTCGCGCGGCAGGTGAATGACCGGGTGATCGTGCCCTTGGGCCGCGGGCAGGCGGAACTGGTGGGTACCGCCCCGACAGACGAGAAAGCCTTCCCCATGGCTGACCTTGGTATCGAGCACCTCGATCGCGTAGTAGCCGCAGAAGGCCGAGAGGAAACGGCCGATCTCGAAGCGCACCCGAGGCGGCTCGTGCATGGTCGCCAGACGCTCTCCCAGGGCCTGACATAGGCCGGACCAGTCGAACTGCGCGGACGGCTGGAGCGAGGACGGTTGTAGATAGTTCACGCCGATACCGCCACCCACGTTGAGCTGAGTGACCCGCTCGGGGTGGCGTGCCAGCGCTCGCCAGCGAGGCCAGCGCTCCAGATAGGACGCCAGCAGCCGCTGGTGTCGCTGCTCGCAGGTCTGGTGCGACATGGCGTGAACATGAAAGCCGACCAGCGTAAGGTTCGAGGCGTCATCCACCGCTCGCACAGCTTCAGCCAGCTGCGCCTCATCGATGCCGAACGGCGTGGCGGTGCCGGCCATTCTCAGGCGGCTGGAGAGATCCGCGGGCAGCGCGGGATTGATGCGCAGCAGCACGGGCTGCAGGTGATCCAGCGAGGCCGCGATCGCCTGCAGGCGGGCCACTTCCCCGAGGCTTTCGACATGAAAGGCCTCGACACCTCGCGTCATGGCGTCATGCATATCGGAATCCAGCTTGCCCGGTCCGGAGAGCACCCAGGGACGCGGCGTCGAACAGGCGCAGGCACGCGCGATCTCGCCGCCGGACGACAGCTCCAGCCCATCCACGACCGGCGCCAGCGTATCGATGATGGCCGCCTCACTGTTGGCCTTGATCGCATAGTAGAGCTCGACGCCGGTCGGCAATGCCGCCTGCATGGCGCGGCCGTGGGCGGCGAGCGCCGGAAGGTCATAGAAGAACGCCGCCATGGGCTCGCGGCACGCCCGGCGATGCGCGGCGATGGCGGCGAGGATGTGCTTGGGAATCATGTTCTCGGAAATCGAGAGATGCTCAGCCATAGGCCACCTCCCGGCCCATGGCCTGGGTGACGCGCCAGGGGTTGGGCAACGCCACGTACTGGGCCTGCCGGTCCGCCTGGGCCATCAGCCGTAGCCTGAAGTTGGTCTTGCAGGGCAGGTCGCCTCCCGCCAACAGCGCATCCAGCTCGGGGGCCGACGTGCCCAGGATCTGTCGCACGCGACGCAGCTCGCCCAGGGTGTCCTGCCACAGCGCATCGCCAAGGGCCGGACGCTGCCAGCTCAGCGCCAGGATCGCCTCGGCGGCATGATTGACGAGCAGGCAGTAGGCAATGCGATTCCAGCCCTGCTCGCGACGGTAGGTCATCGACTCCCTGACGCGGGGATGCAGTGACTCCCCGGCGAGCCAGTCCACGCCCTTGTCGCTGGTCAGCTTGACCCCTTCGAAGTCACGCAGCAGCATCTGCCGAGGCATGCCCTCGTCATGGATCAGCACGCAATTCTGCAAATGGGGCTCCATGACGATGCCGTGGCGGAAAAACAGCCCCATGACCGGCGCCACCAGCGTACCCAGGTAGGCCTGGAACCACTGCCGGACACGGCCTTCCGACGGCAGGGTGTCGCCGCCACCGGCAAGCGACGCTCCGTCGATGAAGGACAGCACCATGGGCGCCAGCTGGGCATCTCGCGCAAACAGCGTCGCGCTGAGCAGGCAGCGCTGCGGCGAGAACCGCTGACAGAAGTTTTCCCGCAGGATCACGCCGGTCTGTTCCCGGAACCAACGCCTGTCGGTCTCGTCGCCCGCTGCCGGCGCCCAGTGCACCGTGGCCGGTTCCTGTGCCACACACAGCCCTTCCAGGGCCGCGTCCTTCTGTTGGGCGAGCCGATGCATGATGCGGTCGACGACCAGCGTACTCTCCAGCTCGTACCAGGCGTTCTTGCGCACACAGTTGGTGATGCGCACATTGAGCGATCCCTTGATGAACCAGGGATGTCCCTCGATGTACCAGGTGCGCATGGACACGGTGGGCGCGGCGCGCCAGCCGCTCTGTCCGAGATCGCCGATGACGCCGTCCCCGATCAACGCCGCCACCCGGGCATCCTGACGGAAAAGATCGGCCTGCACCGGGTGCATGCTGAGCACCACGCGATCGCCATCCTCGGCACGGCTTTGGTCCGCCACATGCGGCAGCACGTCCAGGGCACTCAACCGATTGGCCTGGACACTCAGCCCGGCCACGGGAAAGGAAAATTGGTACAGGGCCGTGGTGGCGCAGAATTCCGGCGCGTAGGCAGGCTTGTCCTGCAGCAGATGGGGCGGCCACTGCCTGGCCTTGGGCGTGGGATGATTGGGATGGCCGAACCACAGCCCCTGCTCACTGCGGCGATAATCCGTCAGCGGATGCAGCCTCGGTTGTTCGACGGCGTGGGCGACGATCGTCGTCATGACGTCCTGGCTCTGCACGACCTGATCGCATAACTCTTGATTGAGCCTACCGTCATGCCACTGACAGTGTTCCAGCAGCGCGGAAACCAACCCCGCCATCTCGGGGACGTGCCAGCCAGGGGCCCCCGCGTCCCGAATGTAGGCATCGGAGAGGTAGAAGTGGCTCCCGATGACCGAGCGCCGGTCCACCATCACGAACAGCGAAAGCGATTCCGACCATTCGATCTTAAGCGGCGTGCCATGCAGTTGCTCCGGCAGGCCTTCCCGCTGGGCTGGCCATCGATAGGACAGGGAGTCATGGGGTATTGCCACTTCCTTGATGATGCAATTCAGCAATGCATGCGTCGATGCATGTCGGCTCGTCTCGTCGGGTAAACGAGAGCAACGGGCGTAGCTCATATGGCCTCCGCAAGAATGCGTCCTTTTTAAAGACCCACCTGCCCGGTAGCCGGCCGCTATCGACGCAAGCCCCCTATCCTCGTCGGTGGCTTTTCCGCCGTCGGCTTCTGGCGCCCGCTGGCCTGTGAATCCGCGTGTCCCTAGCTAGTCACTATGCGAAGCTGTAAGTGATTGTTGTGCCTGGTCGGATGATCAAGATCATTATGTAAATGCGAATCATTATACTAATCATTAATAAAAAGACTGTCCATGATCATCGAGCGATCCGTTCGCCATGGCCTGACACCCCATGGTTCTGAATAGGCCAGATAGAGGACGTTTAGACGTTGAAAATGAGAATTTTTTGTCTTACGGTTCTCGGCCCAGGGACCACACCAACGAGCCAACTCCATGTCCTCGACACCTGCCAAGCCGCCTCGACTGACAGGCGAAGCCCTGCGCGCCGGGTACGAATCCCGACGCGTACTGGACGGCATTGACCTGACGGTGGCCGAGGGCAAGCTGACGGTGCTGCTCGGCCCGAACGGTAGCGGGAAGTCGACGCTGCTGAAGACGTTGGCACGCACACTGACGCCCAGTGCCGGACGCGTCTGTCTCGATGGCGAGGACATCCACCGCCGCAACACGCGAGAGGTGGCACAGCGCCTGGGCATCCTGCCGCAGGGCCCTTCCGCACCGGAGGGACTGACGGTCAGGCAACTGGTCGGCATGGGGCGCTTTCCTCACCAGCGGTTGTGGCGACAGGATGCCCATCAGGATGCTCGCGCCATCCGCGAGGCGATGGCTTATGCCGATGTCACGGACTTCGCCGAGCGCAGTGTCGACGCGCTCTCCGGCGGACAGCGCCAGCGCTGCTGGATCGCCATGATCCTGGCCCAGGAGACGGACCTGGTCCTGCTCGACGAGCCGACGACCTTTCTCGATCTGAAGGTCCAGGTCGACCTGCTGGAGTTGCTGGTTCGGCTCGCCCACGACAAGGGGCGCACGCTGCTGGTGGTACTGCACGACCTCAACCTGGCCGCGGCCTATGCCGACATTCTGGTGATGATGCGCCAGGGCCGCATCGAGCATAGCGGCCCACCGGAAACGGTCTTCACCAGTGCTCACCTCAAGCAGGTCTTCGATCTCGATGCGCATGTCATTCGCGATCCGCATACCCGGCGCCTGCTCTGCGTGCCTAGCCTGACGGGCACGACACCCATTCCCCAGGTGATCTCCGGGGTCGCGCATGGTTAATCCCGCCCCGCTGCCACGATGAGTCGCCGATGACCACTGCCCCCAGACAGTTCTGCGCCATCGAGAGCGCCGAGATCGGCGATCCGCTGGTGGGCACTGCCGCGCATGCCACACACAATTTGCTGATCAGCTGGCCGCGGGCCAAGTGGCTGCGCAACCTGCGCCAGGCCAGCGACATGCCCGAGGATGTGCTGACTCTGCTCGACGCCATCGCCGACGGCGGACGACGGGCCAACCTGATACATCGCCGGGAGCAACCCAGCCACCGGCACCGGGTGGTGCTGATGCCGGAGTGTCGGACGTACGACGTGGAGAGGGAGGAGCTGGCCGAGCTGCTGCACGCCTTCATCGAGGGAAGGTCGCTGGAACGCTGGCGGACCGGCAGCGTCGAGGGGACGCTGATTCTTTGCTGCACCCACGGCAAGAAGGACAAGTGCTGCGCCAAGTTTGGCTACCGCAGCTACAAGGCCCTCACCAGCGCCGCGCAGCAGCACGCTCACCCATTCGATGTCTGGGAGAGCTCTCACCTGGGCGGCTGTCGGCTCGCCGCCAGCGTCATGGTCTTCCCGGCGCTACGCAAGTACGGCCGCCTCGCCGCCGACGATGTTCCACGACTGTTGCAGGCCGAGGCCGAGGACCGTCCCTACCTGCCCTGCTACCGCGGCGACTCGGCGCTGACGCCGCCCGAGCAATGCGCCCAAGTCGCGGCACTGGCGTGGTTGGAAGAGAGCGGAATGCGCGGTGGTGTGACCGTGGAAGGCGAAGCCAAGCGGATCGACGCTAATCGACTGATTCTGCCGGTACGCTGGCAGACCGCGCAGCACGAGGGGTGGCTGGAAGTGACCTGCCGCGCGAGTGAACTCATCCGCCACGATACCTGTGCCGACTACGAACGTGACGGTGCCCAGCCGAGCCAGGTCTGGCACGCCACGCACGTCGTCGAACAAGCGTACACGGCCGAACCTCGCAAGTCCTGAGGCCAGCCTCGAGAAGGATCAGGCGCTGTCGGCGTCGCTCAGCGGCGTCGGGTGCTTGCCATGCTCCCAACCCTGGCTATCGGCTCGCTCGTCGTCGAACCAGGCCAGCCGCTCGTGCAGCGAGACCACGCTGCCGACGATGATCAGGGTCGGTGGCTGCACATTATCGCGCTCCAGGCTTTCCGGCAGGGTCGCGAGCGTGCCCACATGCACCCGCTGACGCGCCGTGGTGCCCTGCTCGATCAGCGCCAACGGCGTCTCGCCGGGCAGGCCATGGGCCTGCAGTTCGCGGCGAATCACATCGAGGCTGCCCAGCCCCATGTAGAACACCAAGGTCTGGCCGGGCCACGCCAGCGTTGGCCAATCGAGATCGCAGCTACCGTTCTTGAGATGCCCGGTAACGAAGCGCACCGACTGGGCGTGGTCGCGATGGGTCAGCGGAATGCCGGCATAGGCGCCGCAACCGGCGGCGGCGGTCACGCCGGGCACCACCTCGAAATCGACATTGGCCCGGGCCAGCGTCTCGAGCTCCTCGCCGCCACGGCCGAAGATGAACGGATCGCCCCCCTTGAGGCGCACCACGCGCTTGCCCTGGCGCGCCCAGTCGACCAGCGCCTGATTGATGCTCTCCTGGGGCAGGCTGTGCTGGGAGCGCGCCTTGCCCACGTACAGCCGCTGGGCGCGGGGATTGGCCAGGGCGAGTATCTCGGCACTGACCAGCCGGTCGTGCAGGATGACCTCGGCGACTTGCAGCCGCTTCAGCGCCTTGAGCGTGAGCAGCTCGGGATCACCCGGTCCCGCACCTACCAGGCACACCTGACCGCGCGGAAAATCGCGCAGCGCAGTGAGCCTTAGACTATCGGCCGGTGTCGAGGCAGACGGATCGATCATGAGCATTCTTATAGCGTTAACGTTGGAATAGCGGCTTTCTTATGCATGAAAATAAGGCGGTTTACGGGAGATTACCAGTAACGTCTGGTTGCCAGCTTATAACGTCTCGTGCCTTACGAAAAAACGCTCGCCGTATGAGCTGCCCAACAATTGCTGGACGGTTTACTCTCAAGAGAACCGACACATAACAGCGCCCACCTTGCGTTCGAGTTACAGCAAAGCTCGGTCGGCCGACGTTCAACACCGCTCTTCTTTCACGCCCTAGACTTTGGTTCAACTGCTGAGCGTCACCCACGCGCACCAACACAAGCTTTCCGGCCTTTGGCCATGCGCCATCTGATCAACGAACTCGGATCGCTGCCAATCATGGCTTCACAAAACACCTTGAAGATTGTATAAAATATAAAAATTAGCAGAACCACAAGGAGCAGAATTCTCCCGTTTCCTCGGCTAGGACAAACAAAAGGTGTTTCATGAAACGTATTCACGTCATCGATTCCCACACCGCAGGTGAACCTACACGATTGGTCATGGAGGGCTTTCCTGCCTTGGCGGGCAGCACCTTGGCCGAGAAGCGCGACTCCCTTCGCGACTCCCACGACGAGTGGCGGCGGACCAGCATGCTCGAACCCCGGGGACACGACGTGCTCGTCGGCGCCCTGTATTGCGCGCCGGAGTCACCGAATGCCACCTGCGGCGTCATCTTCTTCAACAACACCGGCTATCTGGGCATGTGCGGCCACGGCACCATCGGCCTGGTCGCCTCCCTGCATCACTTGGGGCGCATGACACCGGGCACTCACATGATCGACACGCCGGTAGGTCCTGTCAGCGCAACCCTTCACGACGATGGCGCCGTGACCGTGCGTAACGTCCTCTCCTATCGCTATCGCCAGCAGGTTCCCGTCGACGTGCCGGGCCATGGCGTGGTCCACGGCGATATTGCCTGGGGGGGCAACTGGTTCTTCCTGGTCAGCGAGCACAGCCAGGTCATCGAGCTTGGCAACGTAGACGCACTGACCGACTTCACCTGGGCCATTCGCCAGGCTCTCGAAGACCAACGAATCACCGGGGACGACGGTAGCGTAATCGATCACATCGAGCTGTTTTGCGATGACGCGAAGGCCGACAGCCGTAACTTCGTCCTGTGCCCCGGCAAGGCCTATGACCGCTCTCCCTGTGGCACCGGCACCAGCGCCAAGCTCGCTTGCCTGGCGGCGGATGGCAAGCTGGCTCCCGGTGAGACTTGGGTCCAGGCGAGCATCTGCGGAGGCCAGTTCGAGAGCTCCTACGAGTGGGAGGGCGAGCGCATTCGCCCCTCCATCAAGGGGCGCGCTTATCTCAGTGCGGACACCACCCTGCTGATCGATGAGCAGGACCCGTTCGCCTGGGGTATCACGGCGCCATGATCGCAGGGCGCCAGCCATGGGCCCGCCGTCACCTCGCTATGCCCGTCACCACGCAGCGGAGGCCGGCGAAGCACCAGGCCGATCTCCCCACCGACAGTTTTAGAGCCCGCACCGGCGGTCACCGATAAGACCGCGGTGCTGAGCCACCGGTACGAAACAGACCAACCACCGAGGAACAACGATGAACGACACAATCTTTACCGGCTGCATTCCCGCGTTGATGACGCCCTGCGACGCCGACCGCCAGCCGGATTTCGATGCGCTGGTCGCCAAAGGCCGCGAACTCATCGATCTCGGCATGAGCGGCGTGGTGTACTGCGGCTCCATGGGGGACTGGCCGCTGCTGACCGATGCGCAGCGTCAGGAAGGCGTCGCACGCCTGGTGGAAGCGGGCATCCCGACCATCGTCGGCACCGGCGCGGTCAACTCGCGGGAAGCCGTCTCGCATGCGGCTCACGCGGCCAGAATGGGTGCCCAGGGGCTGATGGTCATTCCCCGCGTGCTGTCCCGCGGCACCTCCATCGCCGCCCAGAAGGCCCACTTCTCGGCCATTCTTGAAGCCGCTCCCAACCTGCCCGCGGTGATCTACAACAGCCCCTACTATGGCTTCGCCACCCGTGCCGATCTGTTCTTCGAACTGCGCCGCCAACATCCCAACTTGATCGGCTTCAAGGAATTCGGCGGTGCCGACGACCTGCGCTACGCGGCGGAGAACATCACCTCACAGGATGATGACGTGACCCTGATGGTTGGTGTCGATACCACCGTCTACCACGGCTTCGTCAACTGCGGCGCAACCGGTGCCATCACTGGGATCGGCAATGCTCTGCCCTGCGAAGTACTGCAGCTCGTGGCGTTGAGCAAGAAGGCCGCCAAGGGAGACGTCACCGCTCGCCGCCTGGCCAAGGAACTCGAGGAAGCGCTCGGCGTGCTGTCGTCCTTCGACGAGGGCGCCGACCTGGTTCTCTATTACAAGCACCTGATGGTCCTCAACGGCGACCGCGAATACGCGTTGCACTTCAACGAGACCGATGTGCTCAGCGATGCCCAGCGGCGCTATATCGAGGCTCAGTACGCCCTGTTCCGTACCTGGTACGCCCAGTGGGCGGCTGCCATAGACATTGTCTGAACGGCGGTAGAGATCGACTGGCTGACCTGACGTGATCGGCCAGCCCGTCCTCCCGTTGTTCACACTTCACTCTCCACCTCCAACCCAAGGAGACGAGCATGACTCTGGAAGGCAAGATGTTGATCGGCCAGCAAGCCATTCAAGGCCGCCGCGAGCCGATTCACGCCGTCAATCCGGCCACCGGCGAGCGCCTTGAGCCCGCCTACCCCGGCGGAACCCGAGAAGAGGTCGATAGGGCCTGCGAGCTGGCCTCGGTGGCGTTCGATCACTACCGTGAAACCACGCTGGAAGCGCGTGCCCGGTTACTTGAGACCATCGCCGACGAGATCGAAGCCCTGGGAGAGTGTCTGATCGAACGGGCCGTGGCCGAGTCCGGCCTGCCCCAGGCGCGGATCCAGGGCGAACGTGGTCGCACCTGCAACCAGCTGCGGCTGTTTGCCAGGACCGTGCGTGCCGGCGAGTGGCTGGATGTGCGTATCGACCCGGCCCTTCCCGAGCGCCAGCCCCTGCCGCGTGCCGACCTGCGCCAGCGCCATGTTGCCTTGGGCCCGGTGGTCGTCTTCGGCGCCAGCAACTTCCCGCTGGCCTTCTCGGTCGCCGGCGGCGACACCGCCTCGGCCCTGGCCGCGGGCTGTCCGGTCATCGTCAAGGCACACTCCGCGCATCCCGGCACCAGCGAGTTGGTCGGCCGGGCGATACAAGCCGCTGTGCGTCGCTGTGGGCTGCCCGAAGGCGTCTTCTCGTTGATCTTCGGCTCTGGCCGTGAGGTGGGTCAGGCGCTGGTCACCGACGCTCGCATCAAGGCGGCCGGGTTCACCGGCTCGCGCAGCGGCGGCCTGGCCCTGTGGAAAGCCGCTCAATCGCGCCCCGAACCCATTCCCTTCTATGCCGAGATGAGCTCCATTAATCCCGTATTCCCGTTACCCGCGGCGCTCAAGTCACGCGGTGCGGCCATGGGCGAAGCCTTCGTGGGCTCGCTGAACATGGGCGCCGGCCAGTTCTGCACCAACCCGGGCCTGGTCATCGCGATCAAGGGGCCCGAGCTCGAGACCTTCATCGACGCCGCTAGCCGGGCTGTCGAGGACAGCGGCAGCCAGACCATGCTCACGCCGGGAATCTTCGAGGCCTACGAAAGCGGCGTGAAGGGGTTGGCCGACAGTGACAAGGCGAGGGAAATCGCTCGCGGCCATGCGAGGGATGCACCCAATCAGTGCCGGACCGGCCTGTTCGTGACGTCTGCCGCCGACTTCATGACCGACGAGGCCCTACAAGCCGAGGTCTTCGGTGCCACCTCCCTGGTGGTGGAGTGCCGGGACAGCACGGAACTCCGCCGTGTCGCCGAGCAGTTGGAAGGCCAACTGACCGCCACCCTGCAAATGGACGATGCCGACCTGGACACGGCCCGTGACCTCCTGCCACTGCTGGAGCGCAAGGCCGGGCGCATTCTGGTCAATGGCTGGCCCACCGGGGTCGAGGTCTGCGACGCCATGGTGCACGGCGGCCCCTTCCCGGCGACCTCGGATGCCCGCACCACCTCCGTGGGCACCGCAGCCATCTCGCGCTTCCTGCGCCCGGTCTGCTATCAGGACCTGCCGGACGCCCTGTTGCCCGAGGCCTTGAAGGACACCAATCCGTTGTCCCTCAAGCGCCTGGTGGATGGATGGCGCGAGAGCTGACGGCTCTCCCTCTCGATCGCAAGCCGCTCCCCTCCCCTCTGGGGAGCGGTCAGCTTCTCTTCCGGCTCCTTCGTCCCGGGGAACCCTCCCGGGAAAATGAATGCTTCTGTCCAAGCCATCGGAAACGGCCCATGGACTTTTATTGCAGTTTGTATACAGTGTGCAAAATCACTCTTTCGACAGATACCGGCTATGGCGACTTACAAGACACGGGCGCAATTCGTCGCGGACGATCTGCGCAGACGCATTCTTGGCGGAGAATTCAAGGGCGGCACCCAGCTTCGCCAAGACGCTCTTGCGAAGGATTACGATGTCAGTCGCATTCCCGTCCGGGAGGCTCTGTTGACCCTGGAAGCCGAAGGCCTGGTGGAATTTCATGCCCATCGCGGGGCCTTCACCACGGAGTTGTCCGTTGCCAAGATCCGCGAATTGTTCGACCTCCGCGTTCTGCTCGAGACTTACGTCCTGCGCCATGCCATCGCGGGGCTCACCGAAGCGGACCTGAAAAAGGCCGAAGACATTCTCCTCAAGTACGACGAGGCGCTGAACACCGGCGGCGAGATCGACAACTGGAGCGAATACAACTTTGCCTTTCACCAGGCCCTGTACGCCCCCGCCGAACTGCCCGAGACCCTTGCGCTCATCAGCCAGTTGAACACCAAGTCGGATCGCTACATCCGCATGCAACTGCTGTACACCCAGGAAATCGAGAAGGCCGAGAAGGAGCACCATGGGCTTCTCGAGTTGGCCCGCCAGGGAGAAGCCGATCGGGCCTGTGGGCTATTGAGGACACACATTCAGGAAGCCTGCGAAGGGATCGTCACGCTGCTCGAAGAGCGCGCCAAGCAGGCCGAAGAACTCTAGGCCATACACCCGACGGGCTCGCTCGGCCGAATCTGACACGCAAAGCCGAGGGCACCATACCTATCCGACATTCCGTTGGTGACACAAGCGCGTGTACCTTCGGTACGCGATCATCGGCCCCGGCGGGACGCCCGGTATTGCAATACGACGGCTGAATTCGGCCGTCCTGGTCATTCAGCGATATGTCCCCCAGCAGGCATGTGTGGCTGACGCATGCCGCTGTCGGCTCTTCCTTGGCATCATCCCACCGCCAGCTCGCCCCGTCCGTTCAGCCACGGCTAACTCGGTCATTGCCGATCGTCTCCGAGAACACCCAGCAACTCGCCACCTGCCTGTGATCGTCCAATCGAAGCCCTCTTCATCGGCTAATCAGCCCCCTGCTATCAACTTTGGTCGCATGTCGTATTGAACCTCATGAGCGCGTATCTTATATTTTATACAATCGACAAAACGAACGATTACCTAACGAAGGAAATGCGATGGGCTCACACGACCAGGCCACCCAAAGCACCGCCAGACAAGCCGAGATTACCGTCATCGGTGCCGGGGTGATCGGTATCGCCAGCGCGCTTTCGCTGAGCCGGCAAGGGTGGCGGGTACGGGTGATCGACAAGCATGTCCCCGGCATGGGGGCCTCCTTCGGCAATGCGGGGCATATGGCCACCGAGCAGGTCTTCCCCATCGCCGACGCCTCGATCCTGATGCGCCTGCCCCGCATGCTGCTGGATCCCATGGGGCCGCTGCGCTTGGATTGGCGCCACTTTCCCAAGGCCCTGCCCTGGTTCACCCGACTCCTCTGGAACCTGCGTCAAACACCCTACCAGGCCAGCGTGAGCGGCATCCGCGCGCTCAATGAGGCAAGCCTCGGCGCCTGGCGCCGACTGCTCGACTCGGTGGATGGCACTCACCTGCTGAAGGAGGACGGCTCCTTTCTGGTCTACGAGCGGGAAAACTCATTCGCCGCCATTCAGGCGCTGCAAGCCCGCATGGCCGCCCAAGGCGTTGCGGTGGAGTCCTGGCAGGGCAACGCCATTCGCGACGTCGCCCCACAGCTCGCCGAGACGATTCGAGGCGGCCTTTTCTTTCCCGCCACCGGCCACGTCGTCAACCCCTTCTCGGTAGTGGACGCTCTGACCAACGCGGCCAAGGCCGAGGGCGTAGAGTTTCATCAAGACGAAGTCCTCTCGGGCGAAGTCCACTCCCGCGGCGTCACCCTTAAGACGGCTCGATCGAGGCCTATCCACGCCGACAAGGTGCTCGTGGCCTGCGGAGCGCACTCGGCGCCCCTGACCGCCGACCTCACCGGCATCAAGGTACCGCTGGATACCGAACGCGGCTACCACCTGATGCTCCCGCGTGAGCAGGAACGCCTGCCGGTGGCGGTGACCTCCCTGGAGCGCCGCTTCATCATGACGCCCATGACAGAGGGCCTGCGCCTGGCTGGCACCGTCGAGTTCGCCGGTCTTCACCGGCCGCCCAACATGCAAAGGGCCTGGCAGTTGCACCGCTTGAGCCAGGGCCTGTTCAAGACACCGCTCGATGCTTCCGAGGCAACGCCGTGGATGGGCTTTCGCCCTTCGCTTCCCGATTCGCTGCCGGTCATCGATAGCGCGCAAGACGGCAAGGTCCTGCTGGCTTTCGGGCATCACCATCTCGGCCTCACCCAAGCTGCAGTGACGGCCGAACTGATTGCCACGCTGGCAACCCAGGGACAGAAGGCCTCGTCCTCCGCCCTGGCCCTTCCCGAGCTGACGCCCTATCGGCTCGATCGCTTCTCATCGTAACCCTCAACCCAGACAACAAGACCAAAGGAGACATCATGTCCTCATTCGCGGGCCCTTCAAGACTGCCCAACATGACCGAGGTCCTCGCCGTCATGGTGGGCTTTATCGCCATCATGTTTCTCAGCATCAACGTGCTCGGACTTCCCATCCAACTGGCGCTATTCGCGTCATGGTTTCTGGTCATGGCGTTGGGCCTGAGGCTCAAGACATCCTACGCAAGCATGCAGGAAGGACTCATCGGCGGCATCCACAATGGCATGGAGGCGGTGTTGGTCCTTACCACCGTCGGCGCCCTGATCGGCACCTGGATCGCCGGGGGCATCGTGCCGAGCATCATCTACTATGGCCTGACGGTAATGAACCCGCAGATATTCCTGTTCGCCGCTTTCGTCATCTGCGCCCTGACCTCACTGGCCACCGGCACCTCCTTCGGCACCGCGGGAACCGCCGGCGTCGCAATGATGGGAATCGGTCACAGCTTCGGCATTCCCCTACCTCTGGTGGCCGGCGCCGTCATCTCCGGCGCCTATGTCGGCGACAAGATGTCACCGCTGTCCGATACCACAGTGATGACCGCATCGCTGTGCAAGGTCAATCTGGTGGATCACATCCGTTCCATGATGTTGGTCAGCGGCCCGGCCATCCTGATCGCCGCGGTCCTGTTCCTGGTCGTCGGCTTCTTCTACATCAGCGGCGATGTGGACACCTCCCGCGCCACCGTCGCCATGCAGGCCCTGGAGACCCACTTCACCATCAGTCCTTGGTTGCTATTGCCGGCGGTGATCGTGATCGTGCTGCTGACACGCCGCTTCCCGGCCATTCCGGTGATTACCTTCGGCGCCGTGCTGGGTAGCATCTGTGCCTGGTGGGCCCAGGGTACCGGCCCCATCGAGGCCATTCGGATCGCCTATGTGGGCAACGCCATGCAATCTGACGTGGCGTTCCTGAACACCCTGCTCAACCGGGGCGGGATCGAGTCCATGCTGGGCGTCGTAGCGCTGATCCTGTTTGCCCTGGGCCTCGGCGGCCTGATGGATCGGGTCGGTATCCTCAAGTCGATCAGCAACGGCTTCTTGCGCTGGGCCAACAATCCGGGTCGCTTGACCCTCTCCACCATGCTGGGCGGTTTTTTCGGCAACTTCTTCGGTGGCGCGGCCTACGTCTCCCTGATCACGGCAAGTACCATCACCGAGAAGAACTATGACGACCAGGGGGTGGATCGTCGCGTGCTCTCACGCAACACCGAGGCCGGCGGGACCATCACGACCCCGATGGTGCCCTGGACCGACGGCGGCGTCTTCATGGCCACGACGCTCGGTGTATCGACCATGACCTACCTGCCCTTCCTCTGGTATCACATGCTGGTGATCGCAATCTCGATCTTGTATGGCTACGCCAACATCGCCATCTGGAGAACAAAGCCCAGGACTGAGGCAAGAAACGACACCACGGGACAACCGGGCCTGCAGGCATCGTAGCCGCCTTCCGGGTCTGGCTAATAAGCTCTAACCTCACTGCCGTACACTGAAAACTGAAAAGTCCCGCTTCATGCGGGACTTTTCACGTCTATTGACTGCACCAGTAGCCGGACACCTAGCCGGCGAACTGGCGCTTGAGCCGTGGGCTGAGCAACTCGCCGATCAGCGTGAAAGCGATCAGCAGAGCCAGGAACCACGGCCACTGACTCCCCATATCGAGATCCATGACACCGAGTGCATCGATGAAGATCAGCACGATACCCAACGGGCTGACATAGCGGATCATGAACAACCACAGCGCGTGCTGGGCGTTGGACAGGCCGAGCTCGGAGCGGAATATCTCGTTGCGCAGCACGAAGCCAGCCAGGACCGCCATGCCCAGGCCGCCCAATGGCATCATGAAGCGCGAAGTCAGGTAGTCCAGCCAGCCGAAGAAGTGCTTGCCCGCCAGCGTCCAGTCGGCGCCGACGTTGAACGACAGCATCGCTAGCGTGCTGACGATCCACAACAGGATCCCTACGCCCCACGACGCCTTGACCCGCGAGATGCCCTTGCTCTCGTTCAGCCAGGCAATGGTCGCCTCGACCATCGAGATCGCCGAGGTCAGCGCGGCGACGGTCAACATGATGAAGAAGATAATCTCAAGCAGTGTGCCGAACGGCATCTGCTGGAAGGCCAGCGGCAGGCTCATGAAGATCAGCCCCGGACCGGAAGACGGGTCCATGCCATTGGCGAAGATGATCGGGAAGATCGCCAGGCCGGCCATCAACGCAACGGTGGTATCGCAGATCGCGACCACGAAGGTGGTACGCGCGATCGACTTGCCGTCGGGCAGATAGGCGCCGTAGGTCATGATCGCCCCGGAGGCCAGCGAGAGGGTGAAGAAGCAGTGACCCATGGCCGCGAGCAGACCCTCGCTGGACAGCTTACCGAGTTCGAAGCCGAACAGGAAATCCACCGCCGCACCGAAGCCGCCGGAGAACATCGCATAGCCGATCATGATCAGCAGCATGATCACCAGGCCCGGCATCATCCAGCTCACGCTGCGCTCGATGCCTTCCTGCACGCCCTTGCCGACGATGAACATGGTCGCCAGTGTGACCAGCGTACTCCAGAAGCCGAGATTCCAGGGGTTGGCATTATTGGCCGCGAAGATCGCCGCCATGCCATCGACGCTATCGGCGTTCAAACCGCCGCTGATCGCCTTCCACAGATAGGAAACCGACCAGCCGGCCACCACCACGTAGAACGACAGAATCATGAAACCGCACAGCATCGCCATCCAGCCGATGAGCGACCAGCCAGAGCCGCGCCCGGACTCGCGCGCGACACGGCGTATCGCGTCGATGGGGCTGCCGCGGCCACGCCGACCGAAGCCGATCTCGGCGATCATGATCGGAATGCCGATGGCTGCGATACAGGCCAGATAGACCAGCACGAAGGCACCGCCTCCGTACTCGCCGGTCATATAGGGAAACTTCCAGATATTGCCCAGCCCCACCGAGGAGCCGGTCGCCGCGAGAACGAAGCCCCAGCGGCCCATCCATAGATTCTTGGGTTTTTCTCTTGCTGTCATGAAACACCTGTCGGGTCTTGTTGTTGTGCCTTTGGCAAATCGTCGCGGCACGGCTGGCCGGCGATTGTAGCGTTAACCTACTGTGATTCGCGAATATGTCGACCTGTTACACCGATCCGTGACAAATCCGCAGCAAAAAAGCCTGCTTTTATTCACAACTCAGGGGTCAGCATCGGCCTGGGCCTCGGGTGCGGCAAGGCGGAACGCCTCGAGTTCGCGGGCCCGGGCGTCCAGCGCCGTAAGCGCCGGATACGCCGATAGATCGCAGTCGAAGCGCCGCGCGTTGTACATTTGCGGCACCAGGCAAATTTCCACCAGGCCGGGGCGCTCGCCCAGCGAGAAGGCACCGTCGAGTTCGGCGGCCTGGGGCTCCAGCGCCGCAAGCCCCAGCGCCACCCAATGGCGGTACCAGGCCAGCTTGGCGTCGTCGCTTATGCCAAGCTCACTCACCAGATACTTGAGTACGCGCAGGTTATCCAGCGGATGGATTTCACTGGCGATATGCTGCGCGAAGGCCCGCGCCCGACCGCGTGCCGCCGGATCTTCAGGCAACAGCGGCAGCGCCGGGCGCGTCTCGTCGAGGTATTCGAGAATCGCCAGCGACTGCGACAGCCGCGTGCCGTCGTTGTCGACGAGCAGCGGTACCAGCCCCTGGGGATTGAGTTCGCGATACTCGGCGCGGTGCTGATCGCCACCGTCGCGTACCAAGTGCACGCTGCGGTGCTCGGCATCGATGCCTTTCAGGTTCAGCGCGATGCGCACGCGGTAGGCGGCGCTGGAGCGCCAGTATCCGTAGAGAACCGGACGTTCGACTGGCATGGCCATCCCCCCTGATTACTCGCCGGGCACGTAGCGCTCGACGGCCTGATCGATGGCGCCGAACAGCGACTGGCCGTCGTGATCGAACATCTCGATGCGTACCCGGTCGCCGAACGTGAGGAACGGCGTCCTGGGCTCGCCATGCTCGAGCGTCTCGAGCATGCGTTTCTCGGCCAGGCAGGCGGAGCCACGGCTGCGGTCGTAGTTGGACACGGTGCCCGAGCCGATAATGGTGCCGGCGCACAGCGGGCGGGTCTTCGCCGCATGCGCCACCAATGTGGGAAAGTTGAAGGTCATGTCGACGCCGGCATTGGGGCGCCCGAACAGCTCGCCGTTGATATGACTGACCATATCCAGGTGCGCCTTGCCGTCGCGCCAGTCATCACCCAGCTCATCGGGGGTCACTGCCACCGGCGAGAACGCCGAGGACGGCTTGGCCTGGTAGAAGCCGAAGCCCTTGGCCAGTTCGCCGGGAATCAGCTTGCGCAGCGAAACGTCGTTGACCAGCATCAGTAGCTTGATGTGCTCGCCGGCCGCATCGGCACTGGCGCCCATGGCCACGTCGTCGGTGATCACCGCCAGCTCGGCCTCCAGGTCGATGCCCCAGGCCTCGTCGGCCAGGCGGATCGGCGCGGTCGGCGCGAGAAACGTATCGGAGCCGCCCTGATACATCAGCGGATCGTGCCAGAAGCTCTCGGGCATCTCGGCGCCGCGCGCCTTGCGCACCAGCTCGACGTGATTGACATAGGCGCTGCCATCGGCCCAGTGGTAGGCGCGCGGCAGCGGGCTGGCGCAGGCCTCAACGCGGAAGTCGAAGGCTTCGGCGCACTGGCCCTCGTTCAATTCGCGATAGCGCGCTTCGAGCCGCGGCGCCAGCGTGGCCCAGTCATCGATCGCCGCCTGCAGCGTCGCGGCGATATCGGTCGCATCCACCGCCCGGGTCAGATCGCGGGACACCACGATCAGCTTGCCATCACGGCGATGCTGCAAAGATGCCAATTTCATCGGTTACTCCTTAAGCAAAGGTCTGTTCAGTCGGCCTTGCCCGGCGAGCGCCAGGAATTCACGTAGTCGGTATTTTCCACGCGCTCGACGGCATCGGTGGTGCGTAGGCTGCGCCGGGTGTCGATCATCACCGCGACCTCGTCGGTAAAGGTGCCGGGGCTCTCCTGGCTCTTCTTGAGTGCCTTGGGGTGCGGGCCATGGGCGAAACCGCAGGGATGGAAAGTGATCATGCCCTGCTCGATATTGTCGCGGGAGAAGAAGTTGCCGCGGTGGTAGAACAGCACTTCATCGTAGTCGTCGTTGTTGTGGTAGAACGGTACCTTGAGCGCGCCGGGGTCGGATTCAATGGGTCGCGGGCAGAAGGTGCACACGACGAAGCCGCGCGCGACGAAGGTGGTATGCGCCGAGGGCGGCAGATGGTAGCGGTGGCTCATCACCGGGCGAATATCACGCCAGTTGACCCGCACCACGGTGTTGTCGCCGTGCCAGCCCACCGCGTCCAGTGGATTGAACGGGAAGGTCACGGTGGAAATCTCGGCCAATCGCTTGACCCGCACCTGCCAGGTATTTTCATCCTGCTGATCGCGGAAGGCCTGATCGAGGCGCGGATGATCGAGCACCGCCGGATCGAAGATGGCGTTGGGGCCGAGAATGCCCTTCTCCGGTAACTGGTAGGCACCGTCGACGTTCTCGATCATCAGGATTTCGCAACGCTCGGTCGGTGCCAGCCTCCAGGCGGTGCCGCGCGGAATCATCAGATAGTCGCCATCGCGGAATTCGAGATGGCCATAATCGCAGTAGAGCGACCCGGCGCCATGGTGGATAAACAGCAATTGATCGCCGTCGCTGTTGCGCACCAGATGGCGCATCGCTCCGCTCAAGCGCCAGAAGCGCACTTCGACGTCAGCGTTCTCGAGCACCGCCGGCGCCCGCCAGGGGCAATCCGGCGTGTCGTCTATGTGATTGAGATCGAAGGCGCGCGGGCGTAGCGGGCCCTCCCAATCGACCCAGCCGGTCGGCGGGTGCTTGTGGTGCATATGACTGACCGGGCCGAAGAAGCCCTCGCGGCCCAGCTCACGCTCGTAGGTACCCTCGGGCAGATCGCAGTGGGCCTGGCGGGAATGCTCACCCTCGCGAATGGGAAAACCGATCCAACGATGTTGGCTCATGACGGACTCCTTGGCCTGTCGTCCCATGGCTCGGGGCGATGGCGTCAAACAAGTTTCAATTGAAACCATATGCCGGCATCATGAGGTCGACAAGGTTTACCGGGACCCAACGTCGACCCGTGAAAGCGAAAAGCGTAAGGGAATTTTTACGGCCCTGCGTTTATTCATGAAACTGGCCTGCCATGAAACCGCTCGCCGCGTCAGGCTATACTCGTGGCAGTTTTCACAAACCCTATAAAAGACCGGAGACCTGCTTGCCCCCCGACGATGACGCCAAGCTCGACCTGGAGGGCTTCCTGCCCTATCGGCTGTCGAATCTCGCCGAGCGGATCAGCCAGGCCCTGTCGTCGATCTATGCCGAGCAGTTCGACCTGACCATCGCCCAGTGGCGTATCGTAGCCTGGCTACAGCAGGAAGGTACGCTGACCGCCAAGCGCATCTGCCAGCTCACCGCCATGGACAAGGCCCGCGTGTCGCGCGCCGTTAGCCAGTTGCTGGAGCGCGAGTTGATCGAACGTCGCCGCGATCCCGACGATCAACGCACGTTATGGCTATCCTTGGCTCCAGACGGCCTTGCCCTGCTCGATGAACTCATACCCCGCGCACTGGACTGGGAAAGCCAACTGACCGAGACGCTCAGCGCCACCGAATATCGCGAGCTGTTTCGCTTGCTGGCCAAGGTCGATAGTGGCCTTGCACGATGTATCTCGGCCGCCACGACGCGCCAGACATAACCAAACACAATGCCGCGTCCCGATCATAAGGAGAACGATCCGATGCCACGCCAGTTCGCCATCCTGGGTCTCGGCTACTTTGGCGTCACCGTTGCGGAAGAATTGCGCCGCCAGCACAACGAGGTGCTCGGCGTCGACCGCGACGAAAAACGCGTCAATGCCATGGCCGACATACTCAACCATGCCGTAGTCGCCGACGTCACCGACGAGAAGGCGCTTGCCGAACTGTCGTTGGAGCAATACGACGCCGTGGTCATCGACGTCGACGACAACCTCGAAGCCAGCATGATCTGCACGCTACATGTCCAGGAACTCGGCGCCAGGGAGGTCTGGGTCAAGGCGCACTCCGACGCCCATTACAAGCTGCTCTCGAAACTCGGCGCGGAACATATCGTCTACCCCGAGTACGATACCGGCCTGCGTGTGGCGGAAAGCCTGCATTATCATTCGATAGTCGACTTCATCGATCTGGGCGATCGTCAATTCATCGTCGAGCTGCAGACCACCGCACGACTGAACGAAACCTGTCGCACTATCGCCGATCTGGAACTCGATCAGGACAGCCTGGCATTGGTGGCGATCAAACGTAACGACGAAGTGATTCGCAACCCTAGCGACGATACAACGCTCGAAGAGGTCGATAGCCTGGTGCTGATGGGAGATCTGGATGCCTTGCGTGAACTGGGCAAGAAACTCTAGGGTTGCGGCCCGACCGGGAGTGACGCGATGACGTATTGGCAGCGCCTGATTCGCCCCCTGCGTCGCACGCCTCATGGCCCGATAATCCAGCTATCGCCACCGGAAATTCTGCTATTAGGCTTCGTGCTGCTAGGCAGTATCGGTACCTCGTTGTTGCTATTGCCGGCGGCATCGAACGTTCCGCTGAGTTGGCATCAGGCCCTGTTTACCGCCACGTCGGCAATGACCGTGACCGGACTGACCGTGGTCGACACGTCGAGCCTGACGCTATTCGGCCAGCTCGTGGTTCTCGGTCTGATTCAAGTCGGCGGGCTCGGCTTCATGGTTTTCGCCGCCCTGACCGTACTGCTGCTGGGCATGCGCCTGCCGCTGGCCCAGCAGAACATGATCCGCGAGACTCTCAACCATATTTCCTTTCGCGATCTGAAGCGCCTGGTGGGCCTGGTGATCGTTTTCACGGCAGTGATGGAGACGACCGGCGCGTTGTTGCTGGCCATCGCCTGGGTACCCGAGTACGGCTGGCGGCACGGCATGTGGACCAGCGTGTTTCATGCCATTTCGGCCTTCAACAATGCCGGATTCTCGATCTGGTCCAACAGCCTCACGCAAGAGGTCGCCAATCCACTGGTCAACGCCGTAATCACCGCACTGATCGTTATCGGCGGTCTCGGCTTCCTGGTCATCGGAGAACTCAGCCAGTTCGCAGCTCATCGCCACGGCCCCAGGATGCTTTCACTGCATACCCGGATCGTATTGCATGCCACGTTCTGGCTACTTCTAATTTCGACAATCGCGATTGCCCTGCTCGAATGGAACAACCCGGCCACGCTGGGCGGCCTGGATAGCCTGGGCGCCCGCTTGCAGGCCGCCTGGTTTCAGGCCGTCACACCACGCACGGCCGGCTTCAATACGCTCGATACCAGCGCGCTTGGCGACGCCACCGCCTTGCTGACCATGCTGCTGATGTTCATCGGCGCCGGCTCCGGCTCGACCGCCAGCGGCATCAAGGTCACCACCTTCGTGGTACTGTTCCTGATAGCCCGCGCCTTCATACGTGGCGATGCCGAACCGTCGGCGTTCGGACGCACCATTGGCCATGACACGGTCATGAAAGCCGTCTCCGTGGCTTTGGCGGGCATGTTGCTGATCTTTACCAGCCTGTTCGTCATGACCCTGGCCGAACCCGACGAGGATTTTCTCGCCCTGGCCTTCGAGACCGTTTCCGCATTCGGCACCGTAGGGCTGTCGCGAGGAATTACCGAGACACTATCGGTGCCCGCTGAGTTGACCCTGGCCGTGACCATGCTATTGGGGCGTGTCGGGCCGCTGTCGCTGGGCTATTTCCTGAGTATTCGCCAGACCCGTGGCATCAAGTACGCCGATGGTCAGGTACAAATCGGCTAGAAGAAGGAAGAAGGAAGAAGGAAGACTGTCGTTGAGTGTCATTCACCCATCAAGGCCCCACGAATGCGGGGCCTTGATGGGATTTAGGCTTTGCCTTAATAGTCGACGAACGAAGTCCAGACAAGGCAAAAATCGGCGAAAGAGCGGAGTTTACGTGTTGTAAATGAGCACCTTAAGCCTATTTTTAACGCAGTATGGGCAAGTGTAGGCACTTTTAAGACATAGCCGCGGTCAGTCCGCCTTAAGCACGCCACGGCGAATCTGGTCCTCCTCGATGGACTCGAACAACGCCTTGAAGTTGCCTTCGCCGAAGCCGTCGTTGCCCTTGCGCTGGATGATCTCGAAGAAGATCGGGCCGATTACCGTTTCGGTGAAAATCTGCAGCAGCACACCTTCGTTGGGCGCGCCATCGACCAGCAGGCTCAGCTCACGCAGCTCGTCGACGCTCTCCTCGTGATTGGGCACCCGCGCATCGACCTTCTCATAGTAGGTATCGGGCGTGGACAGGAACTTGACGCCGTTGGCCCTGAGCGCGCGCACGGTGGCGTAGATATCGTCAGTGGCCATCGCCAGATGTTGAATGCCTTCGCCATTGTACTCGCGCAGGAATTCGGCGATCTGCGAGGTGTCGTCGGCGGATTCGTTGATCGGAATGTGCATCTTGCCACACGGCGCGGTCATCGCCCGGGAATACAGCGCGGTCATCTTGCCTTCGATATCGAAATAACGAATCTCGCGGAAATTGGCGATCCTGGTATAGAAATCCGCCCATACGTCCATCTGGCCACGGTCGACGTTGTGGGTCAGGTGATCGAGTACCTTGAGGCCCACGCTATTGGCGTTCTTATCAGCGCCGGCAATCGGTTCGAAATCGATGTCATAGATGCTGCGTCCTTGATCGTCGATCTTGGAGTCGACGAAATACAACAGCGACCCGCCGATGCCCTTGACCGCGGGAATGCCGACTTCGCCGGGACCGACCGGGTTTTCGGCCGGCTCGGCGCCATTGGCCACGGCATGCTCGAAGGCATGTTGGGCATCGGCGACCTTCCACGCCATGGCGCAGGCACTGGGGCCGTGAACCTTGGCGAATTCGTCGGCGTGGCTGCCCGGCTCGGCGTTGAGCACGAAGTTGACGTCCTCCTGCTGGAACAGTGTGACGTTCTTGGAACGATGCTTACGCGTCTCGGTGAAGCCCAACTGCAGGAATAACTGGCGTAGCGCCTCCAGCCCTTCAGGCGTGGGCGCGGTGTACTCGACGAACTCGAAGCCGTTGGTGCCGATGGGATTGTGCTGGGAGACGGTCGGGGCGGTAGCCGGGGCGTTCATGGCGATCCTCCAGGAGCTGTTGTTGGGTGGCCTCGCCGGTCGGGCGATGGATGCCTACAGCCTAGAGCGCCCGTGTATGCCCAGAAATGCCCGTCACGCTGCAATCGACTGGGTTACAGCCACTTGTGTGAGCGCCTCCTGTAAAGAGATGCTGACAGGCCCGACGCCCCCTTTGGCTGGGCAACCAGGGCGGCGCGAAAGCCTGACATCGCGTAACGAATTCCTTACAGCTTAACGCCGGTCAGCAGCCCCCATGCCACGGCAACCAGTATCGCCGCAATCAGGCCGTCGATGACTCGCCATACCATGGGGCTGGCAAGACGCGGCGCCAACCAGCCAGCGGCGGCGACCAGGCCGAAGAACCAACCGAACGAGGCCACTGCCGCGCCCAGGTAGAAACCCAACGGACTGGCCTGGGCAGCGCCGATCGCCCCCAGCATGATCAACGTATCGAGATAGACCTGCGGGTTTAGCAGCGTAACGGCAAGCGTTGCGAGCATCACCGAATGCCGCGAGCCCGAGGCGCCACGGCCGGCGGCCAGCGTCCGTGGATCGAGCATGCGACGCCGCGCCTGCCAGGCCTGCCACAGCAGAAAGGCCGCGCCGCCCAAACGCGCTACTAGTATGAGGACCGGCTGGTTGGCGATCAGTTGACCCAGCCCCAGCACACCCAGGCCAATCAGCAGCCAGTCGCACAGTGCACAGACCCCCGCCACCATCCATGGATGCTCACGACGCAGCCCCTGGCCCAACACGAAGGTATTTTGCGCGCCGATGGCGATGATCAGCCCGGCACCAGTCGCCAGCCCCTGAAGTGCGGAAATCAGCATGCTCGTTTCTCGTTAACCGTCATAAGGATGATTGTCAGGAGAAAGCAGCGTAGGCTTGAGCTTTGAATAAGTTAAATTAATTCAAGGAATGGATGATTAACCTAATTAATGCTCGATTATAAACTTCTCCAAGCGCTGGCCGCGGTGGTCGACCAGTCGGGGTTCGAGCGCGGCGCCAAGCACCTGGGATTGACCCAATCGGCGGTATCGCAGCGTATCAAACTGCTCGAGGCCCGCCTGGGCCAGCCGGTGCTGGTGCGTGCCCCCAAGCTGGCGCCGACCCCGCTGGGCCGCCGCTTGCTCAATCATGTGCAGCAGGTGCGTCTGCTCGAATACGACCTGCTCGATCAGATTCCCGCCCTGGGCGAACGCGAACAGCGCCTGCGCCTGGCGATCAACGCCGACAGCCTGGCGACCTGGTGGTCACCGGTGACCGGCGAGTTCTGCCGCCGTCATGGCGTGCTGCTCGACCTGGTGGTCGAGGATCAGGACGTGGCGCTCAAGCGCATGCGCGACGGCGAGGTGGCCGGCTGCATCTGCGCCACACCGCGCCCGGTCCAGGGGGCTCGCTCGCACCCGCTGGGCAGCATGCGCTATCGCGCCCTGGCCAGTCCCGACTACGTGAGCCGCTATTTTCCGAACGGCCTGAGCCTCGACGCGCTGAGCCGGGCGCCGGCGATCGTCTTCGGCCCCGATGATCGCCTCCAGCATCGCTACCTGGAGATGCGTGGTTATCAAGCTCCCTTCCCGCACCACCTGTGCCCCTCCTCGGAAGGCTTCGTGCACCTCACCCAGGCGGGCATGGGTTATGGGATGCTTCCGGAGAGACAGGTCGCGCGTGAACTGGAAGAAGGGTTACTGGTCGATCTCGATCCCGATAGCTTCATCGACGTGCCGCTGTATTGGCATCACTGGCGCCACGGCGGCAGCACGCTGGAGGCGCTCACCGATCACCTGCTGGTGGCAAGTGGCGCCTGGTTGATGCAGGGGCCCGTTTGAATTGACGCCAAACTCCGCCATCCAGCGAACTACACTAGACGGGTGGGTAACCCTTTATTTCAATTTCCTGGGTAAGAATACGGAGTGCTGACTCATGCCAACAAGAATAACAACGCTGCTGCTCATCTCACTGCTTTTAGCCACCCCAGCCGTTGCCGACGATGTTCTCATGGCGATCGACGATGCCCGTAAAGCCTACGAAGCCGGCGATATGAAAACCTCCAGGCAGGCCCTGCAAACGGCCAGCCAACTCATCGCCCAGCAAGCAGCGGAGAACCTGACCAAGGTCTTCCCGGCGCCACTCGATGGCTGGCAGGCCGCGGAAGCGACAAGCTCTGCCGGAGGTGGGCTGCTCGGTGTGGGCGTAACGCAGGCCTCGCGTCAGTACTCCCATCCCCAGGAAGGCGAGGTCTCCATCAGCATCATGGGTGATTCCCCGATGCTGATGCAGTTCGCCGTGATGTTCAGCAACCCGGCAATGGCCGGTGCGATGGGCAAATTAATCCGCCTCGATAGCGGCCAGCAAGCCATTCAGGATGAACAAGGCACACTGATTGCGATGATCGACAACCGCTACCTGATCGAGGTTTCGGGGAGCGCGAATAACGAGATCAAGCTGGAATATCTCGAGGCGATGGACCTGGCGGCATTGACCGATTCGAATCAATAGCAGTCCGGCCAAAAACGACTGCGCCCCGGCAAGCCGGGGCGCAGTGCATCGTAGCTAGAGGAGCATCACGCTCAGGCGGCAACACTACCATGCGGATCGATGACGAATTTCTTCGCCACGCCACCGTCGAAATCGGCGTAACCGCCGGGGGCGCCATCCAGTGAGATCAACTGCACGTTGACCGCATTGGCGATCTGCACCTTCTCGAACAGGATCGCCTGCATCAACTGCCGGTGATATTTCATGACCGGGCACTGGCCGGTATGGAAGGAGTGCGATTTGGCCCAGCCCAGGCCGAAACGCATCGACAGATTGCCATGCTTGGCCTCGTCGCTCTCGGCACCCGGATCTTCGGTAACGTACAGGCCGGGAATACCGATCTGGCCGCCCGCACGTGTGATATCCATCACCGCATTGAGCACCATGGCCGGTTGTTCGTGAGCATGGTCGTGGCCGTGGCAACGCGCCTCGAAGCCGACCGCATCCACCGCGCAATCGACCTCGCGATCGCCGACGATTGGCTCGAGCATATCGGCCATCGGCGTGTCCTGACGCAGATCCAGCGTCTCGCAGCCAAAGCTTGCAGCCTGCTTCAAGCGTTCCGGATTCATATCGCCGATTACCACACAAGCCGCGCCCAATAACTGCGCGGATACCGCCGCGGCCAGGCCGACCGGGCCAGCACCGGCGATATACACGGTGCTACCGGGGCCGACGCCGGCAGTCACGCAACCGTGGAAACCGGTGGGAAAAATATCCGAAAGCATGGTCAGATCCTGGATCTTGTCCAGCGCACGATCGCGCTCGGGGAAGACCAGCAGGTTGAAGTCCGCGTAAGGCACCATGACGTATTCGGTCTGGCCGCCGACCCAACCGCCCATGTCGACATAGCCGTAGGCAGCGCCGGGCCGCGCCGGGTTGACGTTAAGACAGATACCCGTGCGGCCTTCCTTACAGTTGCGGCAACGGCCACAGGCGATGTTGAAGGGTACCGAGACGATATCGCCGACCTTGACGAACTCCACGTCGCGGCCGCACTCGATCACTTCACCGGTGATCTCGTGGCCCAATACCAGCCCTTCCGGTGCGGTGGTACGACCACGCACCATGTGCTGATCGCTACCGCAGATATTGGTGGTGAGTACCTTGAGAATCACGCCGTGGTGACATTGGCGATTGCCGAGGGCGAGTTCGGGAAACGGGATCGACTGCACCTCGACATTGCCGGGCCCCATGTAGACTACACCGCGATTGCCTTGACTCATGGCTGGCATCCTATGTTGTTGTCGCAAGATTTTTCAGAGTAGACGCCCGTGGCTTGCGCGATGTGCTCAGAAAGGCATCGACATGCCCAAACGAGACATCATGCTCCGCGGAAAAACGACGTTGCCTAGCGCCGCCTCACGCCCGACACTGAACACAGGGTATTGGTGAACGGTCATGCCGGGGAGGCAGCAGTGAAGCATGCAATGGCTCATGGATGGATGGCGGCAGGGATATTCGGCCTGGCCCTGAGCGGTTGTGCCGGCACACCATCCAACACACCGATCTATCAGTTGGAAGCACGCGGCGAGAGCGTGGCCGACGCCAAGCACCATGCCATGCAGCAGGCTCAGGCTCGCTGCCAGGGCCAATCGCCCGTGGTGCTCGACAGCAACACGCTGGACACCGGCCCCACCTTCACCGACACCTCGGCCGTGGCTCCAGCGCAGAGCGAGGTAGCCGACTACGAGGCGACCACGCATGAGGGCGAGAGCCCCGTCGTGCGCTGGCGCTATCGCTGTGAATGACGCCGGCGTTACTCGACCGGCATGGCTTTCATTTCCTGAGTAGCCCTTCGACCTTGGAAACCCGCTCATCCATGGTCTGTTCGTGATCGGTACGGGTGCCCAGCTTCAACGTGGTGTGTACACGCGGCGCGCCCATCTCGTGGAGCGTTTCGTGGCAACGCTTCACCACGGCCGTCACTTCATCCCAAGGCCCTTCGACATTGGTGCCATGCGCATGCAAATGACGGTTCAGTCCGGCCTCCTCGATCACCCGCTCACAGGCCGCCACGTAATCCGACACTGAAGCCCCCGCCCCAATCGGAATGACACTCAAATCCGCAATAACGTGCATCGCTACGTCCTCCTTGGTTGCGTAGTCCTTGGCTCCCGGCCAAGGCATATGGACTATATTTTAGTCTAGGCTATCAAGAGCATAGTCTTTGACTGTTGAGTTTGTGAGGGGCATTTAGCAAGCTAACTTATGATTGTTCGATGGCAAGGAACGCCTTGCCCGTACCCGTATCGCGCCTGATCGCACAAACTGATATGGAGTTCGGCATGACCAGTGATACCCGCATCGGCCCTATCGCCCTTCCCGACACACGCGCCCGACGCATCATCGAAAACCTGATCGAGGGTTCGGGAGTGACCCTCAATGGCAGCCAGCCTTGGGACATTCGAGTGCTACACCCCGACTTCTTTTCGCGAGTGCTGCACCAGGGTACGTTGGGTCTCGGTGAAGCCTATATGCAGGGCTGGTGGGAATGCGAGCGTATCGACGAAATGGCCTATCGCCTGCTGCGTCATGGGCTTGGCGAACGGGCTCACACCTCTTCCGAGCGCCTGTTGTATCGCCTGCAGTCGGGCTTCTTCAACCTGCAGAGCAAGGCCCGCGCCTATATCGTCGGCGAGGCGCACTACGATTTGGGCAACGACCTGTTCGAGCGCATGCTCGACCCGACCATGTGCTATTCGTGCGGTTACTGGAAGCAGGCCAAGAACCTGCACGAAGCGCAGGTCGCCAAGCTCGACCTGGCGGCCCGCAAGCTGAACATCGAACCGGGCATGAAGGTGTTGGATATCGGTTGCGGCTGGGGCAGTTTCGCCGAGCATGCCGCACGTCATTACGGCGCCGAAGTCACCGGCATCACTATTTCCAAGGAACAGGCATCGCTTGCCCGGCAACGCTGCGAAGGCCTACCAGTGGAAATCCTGCTCGAGGATTACCGTGACCTCGAAGGGCGCTTCGACCGTATCGTTTCGATCGGCATGTTCGAGCATGTCGGTCATCGCAATTATCGCACCTATTTCGAAACCGTCGAGCGGCTGCTCGACGAGCGCGGTCTGTTCATGTTGCACTCGATAGGTTCCAACAGCTCCGAGATCAGTGTCGACCCCTGGATCAACAAATATATCTTCCCCAATGGCGTGCTACCCTCCATACAGCATATCGCCCGGGCCAGCGAAGGACGCCTGTTGATGGAGGACTGGCAGAACTTCGGCGCCGATTACGATCGCACGCTGATGGCCTGGCGGGACAACTTCGATGCGCACTGGCACGAAATCGCCGCCAACTACAATGACAAGACTCGTCGCATGTTCCGCTACTACCTTGGCGTCTGCGCCGGTGCCTTTCGCGACCGCGATATTCAGCTCTGGCAGATCGTCTTCTCCAAGGGCCACCCGGGACGTTACGACGCTCCGCGCTAATCCATTACGCGCTGCTGATACGTCCAAACAGCGTGTAATGTAAGTGATTTCCTACGTCATCGGTCGGATAACCCCGCGCCGATAAAGTCGGTATATTACTGCGTTTTGAAATTGGCATCGTCGCCGCAGCCGTCAGGCCGTTCAATACGCAGCAAGCCGATGTAGGGAGTTCGCGGATGCATCCCACCACCATGCCGGAACTGGATCGCGCCGTTCAATACCTGGATGTACTGGTCTGGATGGCCCCCGATGCCGACATGGGCTGGCAGGTATTGATGGGCAACCCCAAGGAGTTGTTGGGGTTGCCCCCAAGCGAACTCGAACACTACGCCGCCGATGCCGATTGGCCCGGCCTGCGCTGTCAGGATGCGAACCTGCGACAGCGCCTGCTGCTAAACGCTCGCACCCAGGGTGAAGCCTGCAGTCAATATACCTTGGCCAGGAACGGCCGGCTCGAGTGGCTGGAAGAGCGCGTGGTGTATCGGGACAATGGCTGGCATGGTCTGATTCGCCGCCTGCCGCCCTCGCCGATCAATACGATGGAACTCCCCCCTGCGCTTGACGAGTTGACCCGGCGGTTGTTCGAGTCCATGCCGGATCGCATTTTCATCGCGCGTCGTGAAGCACCCGGCGAACCCTTTCGTTACGTTTACGGCAACCCCGCCCTGCTCGATGCCCTGCGCCTGTCGCCTCGGCAGTGGAATGGCCATCGCCCGGAAGACGTCTTCACGCCCTCCGTCGGCCAGCGGCTGCAGAGCCGCTACGCTGAATGCGAGCAGCTAGGCCAGCCAAGGGGTTATGATGAAACCATGCGTCGTGGCCATCGCGAGCATATCTGGCATACGGTTCTGACCCGCCTCGACAACAGCCAGGACCCGGCCATGCCGTTTCTGGTCGGTCTGGCTCGCGATCACACCGAACTGAATACCGCCAAGCGCAGCGCCGCCAACGCCCACCGGCGCCTGCGGCACCTGCTCGAAACCAGCCCGGCGGTGCTTTACGCCTGCGATTCTCAACCGCCGTGGACGCTCAATTACATCAGTCGCAACCTGTCGCAGTTGCTGGGTCTCGACACCGATGCCGAACGCATCAACCTGCGTGAGCGCGTACATCCCGACGACGAGGCACGCCTGCTCACCTGGCTGGAGGCTTTTACCCACCACCAGCGTAAACGCCGTGCGCTGCGTTATCGTTTACGCCATGCCGATGGCTATTATCTCACCGTACAGAACGAAGCCCGTGTGTCGCGCCCGGTACGCGAGGGCGCGGCGCCGGAACTGGTCGGCACGCTGCTCGATGTCAGCCGCGAGGCCGAACTGCTCGCGCGACTGGAAATCATGACCGAGCGCATCCCGGGGCTGATTTTTCAATTTCGCCGCGCGCCCGGTGGCCAGCTCTCGTTTCCCTACCTGGCCGGCAACGATTATTTATTGAGAGGACTCGATCCCGAGGCGCTGGCCCTCGATGCCAGCCCGGTTCTCGAGCGCATCCCCGAAGAGGATCTTACCGCGCTGATGATCGCCATCGAACGCTCGGTGCAGCGTCATACGCCGTTGGCGACACAGCTCCGCCTGCACCAACCCGATGGCAGCCTGCGCTGGGCGGCAGCCCGCGCCCAACCCGAAACCTGCGACGACGGCAGCACGCTATGGCACGGCGTGTTGCTGGATATCAGCGACCAGGTCGCCCATGAGGCACATCTGCGCGAACTCTCGGACACCGACGATCTCACCGGTCTGGCCAACCGCCGGCGGCTGATGCAGCGCCTGGATGAAGAGCTGTCTCGTTCCCGACGCCATGGCAGCGTATTGACGCTATTGCTGCTCGATCTCGATCACTTCAAGCGCGTCAACGATACCTGGGGACATCTCAAGGGCGATCAGGTGCTGCGCGAGATCGCCACGTTATGCCGGGAAACGCTGCGTCACGAGGATGTGGTCGCCCGGTTCGGCGGCGAGGAGATGGCGATTCTGCTACCGTTGACCCCGCTCGAGGATGGCCTGCGCCTCGCCGAGCGTCTGCGCCAGATCATCGCCGGGCACGATTACGGCATTCAGCGGGGCAGCGTTACCGCCAGCCTCGGTGTCGCCGAATATATCGACGGCGACACGACCGATACGTTGATAGAACGCGCCGACCGCGGGCTATATGCTGCCAAGCACCAAGGGCGCAACCGGGTCGTGAGCATAAAGTAACCACTACACCATAGCCTATGCAGCTCTAGGCGTGCTCTTCCTTTCCTTACGAACAACAAGCTTTAAACCTAGATATAAGGCTAAGCTGACTAGCGGCTCCGCACACTAGAAGCAATAATATCTCTTAACACTGTAGTTAACCTAAAAAAAATATTTTGCCTTTCTCTTCAAATTCTCTAACGTTCTCATAATCTTTGAAAATCTTTTCACGGCTTTCGTTTATAAGATATAGGTGGCCAGGTTTTGTAAGAAGATCTATGGTTCTAGATAAAAACCCTCCCTTTTTAACCGAAAGCTTACTGGAATGGAAAGATGAGAGTTTTTTTACTGTTCCATCCAAAACAATATCTTTTATCAGGCCAGCTTTGTGCGCGATAAAGTTGACAAGCATGACAGCTTTTTCTGGAGAATAGTCAGGCTTAATCGAATGAAAGCTAGAGTTATTCAGTAGCAAATTCACAGTTTGTGTTATCTGGCTACTTCCTAAGGCCGCAACTAGAGCTTCTCCATCGATCCCACCTTGAATTCTTGATGCAGATTCCAGTAACACAGGCCCATCTTTTGTAAAAAAAAGCTCAGTATGAGCTGGCCCAAACTGCATACCTAATGCTGTCAAAACATCATCAACATAAGAAATTATTTCATCTTTATATTCAAAATCATGAGGCATAAGTACTTCTTTATCATATATACTATAACCTTCAGGCGTGTGAACTCTTTCCTCTTTCCAAATTTCAGTAACTTTATGGTGGCCTTCGAAGCTAATCGAGTTAACCATAAACTGAGTGCCTAGCAATTTTTTTTGCAATAAAGCCGCTTTGTTTTTACATCCAAATATATTTTTTTTATTTAAAATATCACATACAGCTTTTTTTGCAGCATGACCATCTATACAAATTCGGACATCCTCGCTACCACCGCTGTCAACTGGTTTGACAACCATTGGGTAAAAATCAGATGGAGCTTCAAAGTTAGGGGTATTCACTAACACTGAATCCACAGTTTTTAAACCATTTAACTTAAGCCGCTCTAACATTAACGCTTTGTTGCGACGAGCCTTGCTTAAATTAACATCATTTCCTGCAAGATTTAAGAATGAAGCGATTTTATCCGCCATAATCACTCCAGACTCACTACCGGCAATTACAAAGTCGTAATCGTCCTTTCTTAACAAATCAATCTGAGATAACTCCTGGGATTCATCTAACATTATGCTATTAGAAAAAATTTCTTCGCTATACGTCGCGCGAAATGGGATAGGTATATAATTACTTGATCTCACATGATCTAATTCAACATTCTTGCATAAAAGGTTTTTTGCTAAATGAACACCTGCTCCGTAGCAGTCAACAATTATCCCCTTCATTTTCTTACCTCCTTAATGATTCTAATCTGAAAAAATTTAGTGTAAATTTCAAAAACCAGAATACAGCAAAGAGCTATCGCTCTATTAAAATAGATATAAATTCCAAACCCAAGTTATCAGTTGAAACTGCAATAACAATACCAGTGACGGGCATTGATGCGTCCAGCATAGCTCCAACATTTTTCAAAAATTAATTGTAATTCTTTTTCATAGATTCTCTGACTATGATAATAACTACCCTCGGCATATATTCAATTCTAATATTCCTAATTTAGGCTGTGCTAACAATACATCTCATCATAAAATATTTGTCAATAGGAAATGCTCCCGGGATTTAAAGAAATCAATAAGCCACTGTTTTAATTAGTCAAATAATTTAATTAGTTTGCTTAGTTAGCTGAGCGAGTCGCGCAGGTAACATGACAGCGTATTGATGCCACTGCTGCTGCCCGATCACTTCAAGCGCGTCAACGATACCTGGGGACATCTCAAGGGCGATCAGGTGCTGCGCGAGATCGCCACGTTATGCCGGGAAACGCTGCGTCACGAGGATGTGGTCGCCCGGTTCGGCGGCGAGGAGATGGCGATTCTGCTACCGTTGACCCCGCTCGAGGATGGCCTGCGCCTCGCCGAGCGTCTGCGCCAGATCATCGCCGAGCACGATTACGGCATTCAGCGGGGCAGCGTTACCGCCAGCCTCGGGGTCGCCGGATATATCGACGGCGACACGAGCGACACCTTGATCGAACGCGCCGATCGTGGGCTTTATGCCGCCAAGCACGACGGCCGCAACCGGGTCTTCAGTATTCAATAAATCGGGCTCGAACGTAGACTCGAAACTCAGCGCGTGCGGCACATCTCGGCCGGATGGCGTAGCTGGGCGAGCAGGTAGGCTTTCAACTCGGCATCGACCTGCATCTCATCGAGCGCGGTGGCCATGCAGTTGAGCCAGGCATCGCGCTCCTCAACCCCGATCGGCAGGTGGCGATGCGCCATCGGAATGGCGATGGGGCCGAAGCGTTCGCGATAGCGGCTCGGCCCGCCCATCCAGCCAGTCAAAAAAGCCGTCAACTTATCGCGCGAGAGTGTCAAGTCGTCGGGATGCAGCGCGAGAATCACGCGCGCCTCGGGCAGGCGTTGCATGGCGTCGTAAAAGCGATCCACCAGCTCGCGCACCGCCGCCTCGCCACCCAAGGCGCGCAGCGTGCTATCGCCGATACCGTAGGTGGGCATCAGGACTCCTCGGTTGCCGGCTCAGTGACATGAATACCAAACAGGCTGGCCTCACCATCGCCACGGCCAATGGCTTCGGGCGCGACCACGCGGCCATCGCGCACCACCACGTGGCCGCCTTGGCCCTGCTGGCCGCCGATCACGCTGCCCACCAGGTAGGTGGGGAAGATCGCTGCGTCGTTCTCGTAGTTGGGATTGTGGATCAGCCCAATCATCTGGAAACGCCCACGGGTGTTGCGTAACGACTCCAGCGAATCCTGAATCAAGCGGCGATGCGAGAGCTTGGAGAACAGTCCGTCGAGCAGGATCACGCTCTCGCGGCTGGCCCTCGCGCGGCGCTTATGGGTGCCGGGTAGCTCGCGCAATTCGCGCTCGATGGCGAACTCCGAGAGCTTGACCAGCCACATCAGCGATACCGCTTCACGCTGACCCTCGGACATGTCCTCGTTGAGCGAAAACAGCCGGCCATGGGGGCGGATGGCGTCGTGGCGAAGGCGAATAGAGACGTCGCGGAACAGGCCACGATAGATGCGCCGACGAATCTGCCGGGTCAACTCCTCGTCCTTGCGACGCTGATCGCTGCCCGTGTTTACGCCCTCGTGTTGCATGCGCCTGCGCTGTGCGGCCTGATGCTCGTCGATATCGGCAAGCAGTTGCTGGATCAGCTCGCGCACTGAGTCGTCGCCTATCAGTGACGCCTTGACCTCGAAGAAAGCGCCACTCTCGCCATCGTGGCGTGTACCGCTGCGTTTGGCTACGCGCTTCAAGATATCCAGATTGCCGGCGGCGTCGGTGATAATCGACCCCAGACGCTCGACCAGGGTGCCTTCGATATGTTCGCGCGAAGCATGCAGTTTGCCGACCCGCTCGCGATGATCATCGAGCTGCCCGCTGAGTTGCGTATGCAGCGCACGAAGATCAAGCAGCGCCGCCGGGCTGGCGCCGTCCAGCGTCGCGAGTCGCGCGCGTTCGGTTTCGTTGAACAACCGGCTATCGCCGGCTTCGACAAGGGCCTTGGCCAATTGCCGCTCGCGGCTCTCGACATCCTTGGCTTGGCGCTCGCGGTTACGTGAACGCTCACCGATATTCAGTGACCTCAGCGCATCGAGCAGGATTTGTTGGCAGGCTTCTAACGCGGCGGTATCAAGCTCGACAGTATCGAGCCCAGTGTCGTTGCCGTGCTCATCACCGTTCTTATCCAAGCCCGCCAGACGCCGCCAATCAAGCAGTGCCTTGTCCAGCGCTTCGGCCTGGGGGTGATCGGCCGGCCAGCGGCTCGACTCGGCGAGATCGCCAAGTGTCGCCAGGCGCTCGGGCCAGCCGCTGGGAAGCTCACGCAACACTTCCAGCCAATCGATAGCCAATTGATCGGTCCAGGTCATCGCCTGCTGGTTGTCCTCAAGGCGTGTTTCGACGCCCTCACGCTCCTTGCCTTTGGCCTTGCGCGAAGCTTGCGTCTCGTCGCGCTGACGCTTGAGACGCGCAATCTCGCGCTCGAGCTTCTGACTGCCGCCACTCTCGTCACGCACCTCCAGATAGGCGCGAATGCGCGCGAAATCGAAATCGGCGCGCCGACTGGCGATACCCAGAGTATTATCGAGTTCGGCTTCGAGCGTCTTGGCATCGCGCATGAATGCCACGCCACCCTCGTTTTCGAAAGTCTCCAGCGCGCGTAGCCGGTCGCGCTCGCCGTCGGCGAACAGCATTCGCTGTTGTCTATCGAGCTCGTCACGTTGGCGACGCAGTGTCTCGATGCGCTCAACGCTCTGCGCGACGCGCTCGCCAGCAATAGCTTCCTGCTCGATCAGCGTGGCCAGGCGCGCTTCCAGCGCCATCAATCGCTCGACGCCACCGGCATCGGCAAATTTTTCAGCAGCGAGCCACGTTGCGCCATGGGTGTGCAATTCCCGCTCGGCCTGGGCGACTTGCGGTGCCAGCTCCGCCAGTTGGATATCGGCCTCGGCCAATTCCTCAGCGGCCTCCTCCAGCGCTTTATCACCGCCCTCCTGCAAATAGCGTTGGAAATCGTCGATGGCCGCCAGCGCGTCATCGGTCATGCGTGGCGCAAGTCGCTCGCGCTGAGTGTCGAGCGCGGCTTGGCGCTCGGCCACCGCATCGAGTGCCGTTTCAACCTGCTGCTCGACAGCCGCCTGGGCGCGCAACGCCAGTGCAAAGCGTTCACCATGCGGATCGATCCGCACGATTTCATCGTCCAGCGCAATGCGACGCTCACGGTCGACGATCAAACGTTGTTGGGTCTCTTCGCGAAGTGCAGCCAGATATTGCGGATCGAGCGCCGCTTTCACCGCCAGGGTTTCAACACCCTGCACCGCGCCCAACGGCGGCTGGCCCGCAGCCAGGCAGTCGGCCAATCGCCGCGCCTCGATCACCTGCACGCCAAGCCCACGCTCGATCAAGCGCTCGATGGCGTCTCGTGCCGCGGCTTCACCGTCGATCACCGGGGCAAACAGCTGCCCGGCGGCCTGCGCCAGCCAGTCGCGACGCTGATCATCGTTACCTTCGCTGCCGGTTAACACGTCATGCAGCGGCGCGAAAGTGATGCCGGCCTCATCGAGCAGCCGATGCGCCTCGGCCTCGGTAACCTGGCGGGCCAGCGGATCGCCGGAGAGGCTTTCCAGGTAATCTTCGCGATTGGCGATGGCTTCGCTCAGCGCCTGCAACTCACGCGACAACCGGGGGTAACGCGCCTTGGCATCCTTGAGCCAGGCCTCGGGCGACTGCTCAGTCAGATCGCCAAACGCCAGCCGGGCCTGATGCAGCTCACGCAGCCGGCTCTCTTCCTTGGCCAGCCGGTGGCTTTCGTCATCAAGCTCGCGGGATTCGCGATACAGCGCCTCGCGCAAGCCCACCGGCTTGGCATCGCCATGCAAGCGAGCGAACTCCCGCGAAGCTTCAGCAAGCGGCGTCAGTCGTGTACGACGCGCTTTCGCGTCCTGCTGGCGTTGGCTTTGGTGCTGGCACTGCTGTTGAAGGGCAGCCAGTTCGGCTTTCCTGCGCGACCAGAACTCTTCGATCGACTGATTGGGCCAGCCATCGATAAACGCCTGCCAGGCGTCTCGTCCTTGCTTAAGTGGCCCTTGCTCACCCTCCAGGCGCTGGCGCTCGCCGCGTAAATGACCGAGCTCTTCGCGGGCAGACTCATGCTGCGCCTCGATACCTTTCAGCTCGACGACGGCTTCATCGAACTCGTGGGAAAGCGTTTCCTGCTGCTCGCTTTTTAGCGCCAGTAGCTCGCCAGGCGTGGTTCCCGGGTGACTAACGGTGAACTCGGCATGCCAGTTGGCGGTATTTTCGAGCTTGGCCACACGAGCGATATGCGCATTCAGGGCCTGACGCGCTTGCTCGGCGGCGGCCACCGCCGCCTTCTCGCTGGCTTCCGGCGCTTCCAGTTCAGCCTCGCTGAACAACCCTTGGGATAGTGCTTGGGTATAAAAACTTTGATTGTCAGTAAATTCACGCTGACGCGATTCGAGCTGTTCACGTTCACGCTCGAGTCGCTCCCACTGCGCATCGAGGCGCTGGGCATCGGACTTCAATTCCTTGAGGTATTCGCGATCGGCGATCACCTCTTCGCGAAAGCGATTGCCATCGAGGGACTCAAAAGCCTCGGCGGCTTCGTCCAGCCGCGCCAGGGCGCGATAGCGTGCGGCGTCATCCGCGAAGGCGTGGCTATCAACCAGCCAGTCGCGCGCCGCGCTGAACGCGACGTGACTGGCGTCTTTCGCGCCGGGCCAGCTCGCCTCGGGCAGATGAATCAGACGGCGATGAGCATCGACCCGGGCGCCGCGCTCGGACAACGCCTGGCGTACCCCGTGTTCGGCCTGGTTGGTGAGTTTGGCGAGTAGCCAGATCGAAACGCGCGGTCGATCGGTATCACCGACGCCCCAGGCGAAACCGGCGATCAGTTCGGCGTCGGTTTCGTCATCGCTCGAGGATTGCGGCAGCCCAGGTAGCGCCATCAGCGCCTGGCCCCCCAGCAAGCGCTCACTCGCCGCCAGGCCCTCGTCCAGCGCTGCAAGGGCCTTTCGTGTCTCGATCAGCGCCTGGCCCTGGGTGTTGAGTTCATCGAGCCGAATGACCTTGTCTTCGGCACGCTTTTGATCCTGCTCGGCTTCGCTCAGGCGATGGCGCAGCTCAGTGACCTTGGAACCCGAGTTGAGGATCACATCCTCGATCAACTCTTCGCCCTCGTCGGTCTCGCCGCGTGTCGCGCCGGAGAGAATCTGCGGCGCCAGCACCTCGAAGAAGAACGCCTGGTCGGCCTTTTCGCCGACGCGCGGCTTGATGGCATTGAATATCTGGCTCTTGTCGGCACCGCCCTCCTTCTGGAACGCCGCCAGTTGGGCCAGTTCACGCCGCGAGATATGCGCGCCCACGGCGTCCAGCCACTCCTCGCGATTGGCACTGCGGGTCACGCCATGCGCACGCATCATCGCCTGCACGTCGGCGTTGGCATACAGCGCCAGCTTGCCGTCGCGGGTGATGTGCTGCACCGGCACATCGCCGAACGTGCCGGCATAGTGATAGAACGATAGGCCGCCACCATCGCTATAACCGTGCATGCCGAACACGAAGGTCTCGCCGGCGACCTCGTCACCGGCGGCGGCGAGCATATCGGATTGCCCCGACGCGCCGCTGCCCGAGCGAAACTCGACGCGCAGGTGGGACCAACTACGCCCCTGGCCGGCGACACTCGATGGCGAGCACTTGCGCCGTGCCCGCGAAAGCAGCGAGCGATCCCGCGAAAGCAGCCCGATCAGTGCCTCGGCGAGCGTGGTCTTGCCAAAACCGTTCTCCATGCTGATGGCGCTGGACTGGCCGCGTAGATCAAGCAGCAAATGACGCATCTTGGCGTCCCACGGCGAGGCGATATCGCCGTGCTTGTTGAGCAGGTTGGCCACTTCGATGCGGTTGATGACGCTCATGAGCGGCCTCCGGTTTCTTCCAGCGCTGGGTCGTCGGCAAACAGATCGGCTTCTTCGGCCTCAATATCTTGTGCATCAGCATCAGCTTCATCAGCGATGTCGGCCGAGTCGGCTCGGGTCTTTTCATCGCCAGGCCCGTCCTCATGGGTCGGTTCCGGGCTCGCCTGGCTGGATAGCAGATCGACCAGATGCGACAGGTGATGCACGCCGATCTGCTCGGCTTCAAGCGCCCCTAGCAAGGTCTGCTGCCAGACATCACCGCTATCATCATTCACGGTTTCGCGCACCGCTTCGAGCTGGCCGGCGCGCATTTGCAGATCGATAAAGGCTTTCACCCGCCGGGCGATATCCTCGCCACGCTCGTCGAGCAGTGCGCGGCTGGTCTCGGGAGCGGTGTCGCCCAGCTCGCGCAGCCCCTCGAGTTGCTCGCGCAGCAGCTCGACCAGTTCGGTAGTAGCGAAGGTCGCTTCCTGGTAGCGACTGACGTCGGACAACGCACGATTCAGACGGGTATAGAGCAGCGTATGCAGCAACAGCCACAGTTGCAGATACCACTGCGCCAACTCCGCGCGGCTCTCCTGACGCAGACGCAGGGCCGCGAAGACCGGATCGCGGGTATACAGCGGCGGCTGTTCCAGTTCGGTATCCGGTAGCAGCGCGTAGAGTCGCGAGCCGGGGGTGATGCCGGGATAATCGCCCGGCTCGAAGACCCGCAGGCGCAGGCCCTGCCCAGCAAGGAAATCGCGCAACGCCTCGCGTTCGGTGTCCAGCGCATCGTCGATCAGGGCACAAACGTCACGCTCGGAAAGTTGGCCCTCGCGGGCGGCGCGACGCTTGCGGCCACCACTGGGCTGGCGTTCGGCGGTGCGATAGCGCAACAGGTAGGCGACGACTTCGCCCATTTCGGTCATGTTCATGCGTATTCGTCCTGATCCATGGCCGCCAGGGGCTGTGATGGTGAAAAACGTAAGGAGGGCGTTACCGCACCTTCGATACGGCGCCCGTCATCCAGGGTGATGGTGAATGCATCGGCCTCGATGCCCACCGTCAGACCCGCATCGAGCAGATGGGTATCGACGAAGGTATTGAGCAGCTGAGCCAGGCAGTCCTGGTCCTCGAAGCGGTGCCAGCCTTCGCTCAAGGCATCGGGCAGCGATAACGGCGACACACCCAGCCGCTCGCGCAGTGCCGGCCCCCGCGCGTCGAGAAAACGCGCCAGCAATGGGTCGTCCGGGCGGGCGTCGTCGTGTTCGTCGAACACCAGTGCCGTGGCGCTCTTTTCGGCGCGGCGGGTCTCGATCAACGGAATCAGCGGCTCAACCCGAGGCATGGCGACGGCCAGCCCGAACGGCATCATGCGCTTGATAAGCGCATCGCGTAGCGGCGTCGCTAGCGGCTCGCTCAATAGCCGTCGCGACAGGCCGGCGAAATCGACCACGCCCATCGACTGGATGCGCCCTTCGGCGATATCCGAAAGCAACTCGGAGAGCCGGCGCGAAAGATTTTCGATCGCGGTGAGTACCCGGCCGATGGCGCCCGACAGCATGCGCAAGTCCCAATCGTCCTCCTGGCGCTCGCACCAATGCTCGAAGCGTTGGGTCGTGTCCGGGGTAGAGAGCTGCGAGCGCGCACTGAGCAGCGTGCTCTGCATCGTCGACAGCGCATTGTGATAATGGCGCTCGTTCTCGAGAAAGGCCGTGAGCTTGCCTTCACGCGTGGGGTTTTCACGCACCCGGCGCAGCTCCTGGGTCAGTGCGCGAATCGCCATCAATATCTGGTTGGTAATATCGGGGATACGCGCAAAATCGCTTCTGGCCAGCGCGGCGAGCACCTTGGCGGCGTCGTACTCGGAATACAACAGGTCTTCGACCTGGCTGGCCAAGGTCACCGCCTGACGGCCGCTGGGGGTCAGACGCACCTGGCCGGTCTGGCCCTGCTTCTCGATCAGCGCGGTACGCTTGGTGCTGCGTGTGCCTCGCCCGCTATCGCCGTCGCGAAAATGAATCTCGCTGGGTGTCGAGAGCAGATTGACGACGAAGGCCAGATCGTCGTGTGAGAGTTCAGGGTAGTCCTCACGCAGTTGCGCCAGACAGCGAGTCTGCGAGACGAAGGCGCTGTTGGTGGCGAAATCCACATCCAGCAGGTAATCGAGCAGCAGACAGCCGATGTCCAGCCAATAGCCATCACGCAGGCCACGGCGCTGTTCCTGGCTGACCTGGACGAACGGCGAGCCCGGTTCGTGGGCGCTGTCGTGCAGATCGATCAGCCGCGTGGTGGCGACGAGTAGCTTGCTCCAGGCGGTCATGCGTCTCCCCGATGGGCAAAAGCGCCATTATGCCAAGGCAGACGCGATGGGTCATTGTGCTAGCGAGTATGTCGATACTGTACCAGCGATATGATGAGTAGAGGTTCCGCGAAGGAGAGCAACAAAGTGAGGTAGACCGGTTTCCTTCCGCGCCATGCCATGCGTATCAAAGATACTCACGAAACCAGCGGGTAGCGTGTTCCTGTACCTCGTCGAGCTTGCCTGGTTCCTCGAACAGGTGCGTAGCACCGGGCACGATAGTCAACTCACAGGGCGCGTGCATACGTGCTTTCGCCTGTTCATTGAGATCGATCACCGTCTCGTCGAGACCGCCAACCAGTAGCAGCGTGGGCGCCTTGACCCGTGGCAGAAAGTCCCCCGCCAGGTCCGGACGACCACCTCGCGATACGACGGCACTCACCTTATCGGGCCGCTCAGCAGCGGCGATCAGTGCAGCTGCCGCGCCGGTGCTGGCGCCGAACAGCCCGACATTCAGGTTCTGTGTCTCCCGTGCCTGGGCGATCCAATCCACCGCGCCGCTCATGCGTGTGCCGATCAGGTCGATATCGAAGCGCAGCTCACGGGTACGTTCGTCGACCTCGTTCTCCTCGGGCGTCAACAGGTCGAACAATAAAGTGGCTAACCCTTGTTCGCTGAGGTAGCGAGCCACCTGCTGGTTGCGTGAGCTGAAGCGGCTACTGCCACTGCCGTGGGCGAATACCACGATACCCGTCGCATTATCCGGAGCGATCAGGTCGCCCTCGAGAACGACCCCGGCGGCCTGCAACTCAACGCTTCGGCTGGAAGGCGTCGTCATGGCAGCTCCTCCTCTTTACGTCCGCGAACGAAATATCCGTCTTCCGAGTGTAGAGTGCGTCTCGCGCTTCGCTCCAGACGATGACGACTTTCAGGTTCTGCCCGAACTCTCGCCGGTGGCGATACCCCCAGCGATCAGGTGCGCCGTGCGCAGCGGCTCGGGAATGGTGCCGTTGATCGCCGTGTCGCGCAGCACCGCGGCGGCCTCCTCGCGGCTGAGACCCATGTGCTGCACATGAACGCCAGCCAGCGGCTCCATCGGGCCGAGACGCTCGACCAGCGCCCACTTACGCGCCCCGCCGGGGATGCGCTCGAGCAGCGCCCGGCGCATGGCACCCGGCTGCGGCGCGTGACGGGCGACCACCAGCACCGGGATGCCCAACGCGGCGTGTAGCCGGGGAACGTCGACCACATTGAAACCGGCCAGGGCGACGCCCTGCAGCAGCACGAGTTGCAGGTGCGCGGCGAATTTGGATTCGCTCACCAAGTGTGTCAGTACGCGCGTGCTGTTGACGCCATCACGGCGTACCTTACCCGAGATCACGCCCTCCAGCCGGGCATGGGAGAAGACCGCGCCGACAACGGGCACATCGCCGCGATGCGAACGCGCGAAGGGACAGTCGTCGAAGCCGACGATGTGCGAGAACGTCCTGGGCCGCGTAGAAGCCATGTTCAGCGCTTGGCGGCCCGCAACCGTTGAAGACCGATAACCAGCAGATGCGTCGGCAGGTAAAGTGCCAGCGGCCAGCCGATCATCAATCCCAGCAAGTAGACGATTGGGTCGAGCGGTGTCTGGGATTGACCGAAAGGCCCCTGCACCCAGTTGATGTTGCGCTCGGGGTCGGTGAGCGCCAGGGAGAGCGGCAACACGAGCCAGGTCAACGCGATTTGCAGCCACAGGCCACGGCGATCGTAGCCTAGCTTGAATACCGCATAGACGGCGACCAGCGGCAGGACCAGGTGGAACAGCGAGAGCAGGCGAAAGCCGAGCGGCATTGCGGCATCGAACATGTATTCGGTGCCGCCGATCGGGTGGATGCCGGTGATCAGCGCGCTGCCCACGTCCACCGCCCAGAACACCCCCACCACGAACACCGCCAGCAACTGGGCGGAGATCAGCAGCCGATTCTCGGTCCACAACGCGATGAGAATCAGGAAACTGGCCAGGTCGCACAGCCAGAGGAAGTTCTGCCAGCCGAGCTTCCAGGCGTAGGCCGGCGCCCAGACGAGAACCCACAGCGTGAAGGCCAGCTTGAGCCACAGCGGCAAATAATGCGATGGCATGGCGCTCCCTTGTTTGTTCGTTCGGCCCGGCGTCACTGACAGCGTAGCCTTATCCTTCGTCGCCGATACCGTGACGCTTTAGCTTGTTGGCGATCGTGGTGTGCGAAACGCCCAGACGGCGCGCCAGCAGGCGGCTCGAGGGGTGCTCGGGGTACAGCGCGGCGAGCACGCGCTTTTCCACCTCACCGAGAATTTCGCCCAGCGAGCCATCGAGTTCGACACCGGCCAGGCCGGTGCTCCTTCCTACGTCCGGCATACGCAGATGAATGGCCTGCAGCTCGTTGCCTTCGCATAGCGAGACCGCCTGAAACAATACGTTCTCGAGTTGACGCACGTTGCCCGGCCATTGATAGGCGGTGAGTCGCGCCAGGGCGGCGTCCGAGAGCGCCGGCATCGTGCAGCCGATCTGTCGGGCGGCGCGGTCGATGAAGTGATTGGCAAGCTCGGCGATGCCGTCCAGGCAGTCGCGCAGCGGCGGAATGTGCACCGACAGCACATTGAGACGATGGTAGAGATCCTGGCGAAAATGACCTTCGGCGCACAACTGAGGCAGATCCTGCTGGGTGGCGCAGATCACCCGCACATCGAGATGCGTTTCCTCGTCGCTGCCCACACGACGAAAACCGCCATCCTGCAGAAAGCGCAGCAGCTTGACCTGCAGGCGCGGACTCATCTCGCCGACCTCATCGAGGAAGATCGTGCCCCCGGCGGTCAGCTCCAGCAGCCCCAGCTTGCCTTCCGGGCGCGCGCCCTCGAAGGCGCCCGGGGCATAACCGAACAGTTCGGTCTCGGCCATCGACTCAGGCAAACTGGCGCAGTTGAGCGCCATGAACGGCGCCTGGCCGCGCGGGCTGGCCAAGTGACAGGCGCGCGCCAACAGCTCCTTGCCGGTACCTGTCTCGCCCTCGATCAGTAGCGGCGCATCCAACGGTGCCATACGCCGTGCCTCGCGCACCACCGCGGCGAGGCGTGGGCTGGCCTGGAAGATCGCCTCGAAGCCGCGCAGTTCCTGACGTTGCACATGGTAGATGCGTTCACCGACACGGTCGGCACGGTGCAGTGTCACCACCGCCCCGGCCAGCGAGGCGACGTCGTCCTTTTCAGTATGCAACGGCGCGATATCGGCAAGATAGATGGCATCCTTGAGGGTCAGCCGCAGGCCGTTGACGCGCGCATTGTTGCGCCGCACCAGGTCGGGCAAATCGATATCGTGAACGTAACGATCCAAGGATAGACCCGGCACTTCATCGACGCGTACACCGAGCATCTGCCCCGCCGCGCGATTGGCGGCGACGATGCGCCCTTCCATATCGATCGACATCACCGGGTCGGAGAGCGACGACAGCAGCGCATCGAGCTCCAGATGGCGGCGCTCGCTGGGCATCAGGCTGACCCGCTTGACGCTGAATACGCCGGGCACTTCCTCGAGCGTCGGCCTGAGCGTCGTCAACTGCGCATTGAGCAAATGCGGCACGTGCAGATAAATGGTGTTGCCCTGGTCGCCGCCGACCTCGCCGCGCGACACGTTGAGGCCATAGTCGGCGAAGGGGGAAACGATATCGCGCAAAATGCCAATGCGGTTCTGACAGTGAAACTTGAGGCGCATGATCAGGCCCAACGATGAAGTAGAGAACGACACACGGAATAAGCGTCACATCAGCGTGACCCATCTGTAAAATTAACGTGACACCGGCCTACCGTTCAATGTCGAAACACCGGCTTATGGGGATTTTCGAGCGACTGACACCGGCTATCGTAAAGAAAAAATTACACTCAAATGCCAATGACAGGACCCTTTTCTCGTTTGCCCCCCCTTTCACGGCGTGAACGCCACCCTATGCTTAACAGCATACTTAGGTCATAGGCGGCCATAAGCACTGCATATTGGGAGCCCGACATGAACAATCAGAGCGCCAAGAAGCCAACCAAGTACCAGGCCCACCAGCCGGATGCCGACGGTATCATCCACTACAGCGATACCGAGAATGCCACCTGGCAGGCGCTGATGCGTCGTCAGATGGAAGTCATCGAAGGGCGTGTCTGTCAGGAATACCTCGATGGCCTCGAGCGTTTGGCGCTGCCCGAGGATCGCATTCCCCAACTCGCCGACGTCGACCGTGTGCTGCTGGAAGCCACCGGCTGGCAGACCGCCCAGGTGCCGGCGCTGATTCCCTTCAACACCTTCTTCGAGTTGCTGGCCAATCGTCGCTTCCCGGTGGCGACGTTCATCCGCACCCCGGAAGAAATGGATTACCTGCAGGAGCCGGATATCTTCCATGAGATATTCGGCCATTGCCCGATGCTGACCAATCCGTCGTTCGCCGAGTTCACCGCGACCTACGGCAGGCTGGGGCTCGCCGCTAGCAAGGAAGAACGCGTCTATCTGGCACGGCTGTACTGGATGACCGTCGAGTTCGGGCTGGTCGACACTCCTCAAGGGCGGCGCATCTACGGCGGTGGAATCATTTCCTCGCCGAAGGAAACCTTCCACGCGCTTTCCGAGGTGCCAACACACTACCCCTTCGACCCCATCGACGCGCTGCGCACGCCCTATCGCATCGATATCCTGCAGCCGCTGTACTATGTAATCGACGGCCTGAACAGGCTGCACGACCTGGCCGAACAGGACATCATGGCCATGGCCCACGAGGCCATGAAACTCGGTTTGTTCGAACCTACCTTCGAGCCCAAGAAAGCCGCCAACGCCTAAGCTAGACCTCAGCTAAAATAGCTACGGCATTTTATTTCAAGACAAGGAGTCCATTGATGAGCCATCTTTCCGAACAGCCCTGCGAAGCCTGCGGTTGGGACGCACCGCAAGTCACCAGCGCCGAGATCGACGAACTCAAGCCAGGCATACCCGAGTGGCAGATCGTCGAGCGCGATGGCATCATGCAGTTGGAGCGAGTCTTCAAGTTCCGCAACTTCAAGCAGGCCCTTGCCTTCACCAACCGGGTCGGTGAAATCGCCGAGGAAGCAGGCCATCATCCGGCGCTGCTCACCGAGTGGGGGAAAACCACCGTGACCTGGTGGTCCCACGAAATGAAGGGCCTGCACAAGAACGATTTCATCCTGGCCGCCAGAACCGACGAGGTAGCAGAGTAAAATGTTCGAGCAGATTGAGCGCGTGCCCGGGGATGCCATCCTCGGACTTATCGAGGCCTTCAACAAGGATACCAATCCCCAGAAGGTCGATCTCGGTGTCGGTGTCTATCGCGATGCCCACGGCAACACGCCGATCATGCGAGCCGTCAAGCAAGCCGAGGCTCTGCTGCTGAAGAACGAAATTACCAAGAGCTACATCGGCTCGCACGGCGACCCGCGCTACGGCCAGGTCATCCTGCCAATGGTGCTGGGCGAAGATTCGCCGGTGCTGGCCGAGAAACGCGTCAGTGCCACCCAGTCACCGGGTGGCACCGGCGCACTGCGCCTGGCGGCGGATTTCATCAAGACCAATCTGCCCGGCAAGGGCATCTGGGTCTCCGACCCGACCTGGCCCAATCATCTGGGCATTTTCCAGGCCGCCGGAATCCCGCTGCATAAATATCCTTACGTCGATGCCGAGAACCGCCTCGATTTCGACGGCATGATTGCAGCGATTGCCAAGATTCCACACGGCGATGTCGTGGTATTGCATGCCTGCTGCCACAACCCGTCCGGCTTCGATCTCTCCAAGGATCAGTGGAAGAAAGTGCTGGAAGTGGTCAGGGAGCGTGATTTGCTGCCGCTGGTCGATTTCGCCTATCAGGGCTTCGGCGACGGGCTCGAAGAAGACGCCTACGGCGCCCGACTGATGGCCGAGAGCCTCGACGAAGTGCTGATCACCAGCTCCTGCTCGAAGAACTTCGGCATCTATCGCGAGCGCACCGGCTGCTTGATCGCCATCGCCAAGAATACCGAGCAGATGGAAAACATCCGCTCGCAGATGGCGATTGTCGCCCGCGAGAATTACTCCAACCCGCCGGCGCACGGCAGCGCCATCGTCTGCGAAATTCTCACCTCGGCCGAGCTGGCGGCGGTGTGGCGCGACGAGTTGACCGAGATGCGCGATCGCATCAACGGCCTGCGCCGCGACTTCGTCGATGCACTCAAGCCCTACGGGCTGGATGCGCAATTCGCACACATTGCCGAACAGCGCGGCATGTTCTCCTACACCGGCCTCAAGCCGGACCAGGTCGATCACCTGCGCGACGAATTCGGCATTTACATGGTCCGCTCCGGCCGTGCCAACGTCGCCGGCCTGGCGAGCGAGAACCTGCCCTACGTGGCCAAGGCGATCGCCTCCGCCGTCAAGTAGGCGAGCGTATCGCATGCTAGCTTTCAAACGCCCGGCTCGCCCGGGCGTTTGTCGTTATCCCCTGACGTTCGCAATGCAGCAGGAGCCGTCATGGCCGAGCGAGTCACGATCATCGGCGCCGGTATTACTGGCTTGACCAGCGCGCTGGCGCTTCTCGAAGCCGGCTGCCAAGTACGTATCATCGACCCCGAGCCACCCGGCAGCGGCACCAGCGCCGCCAACGGTGGCCAGCTGTCGTGGGCCTTCGTCGCCCCGCTCGCCGAGCCCGGCGTGTTGCCTCAGTTGCCTGGCTGGCTGACCCACGCCGATAGCCCGATCCGCTGGGTACCGCGACTCGACCCCGCGCTGCCCGCCTGGGGGCTGGCCTTCCTGCGTGCCTGCACGCGGCAGCGAGCCCGCGCTACTACCACCGCCTTGCTCGAACTGGCTGCACTGGGAAAACCGCAACTTGACGATTGGCGCACGCGCCTGGGACTCGACTTCGACTGGCGTGCCAACGGCAAGCTGGTGGTCTATCGCGACGCCGGAGCGCTGGAGAAGGCGCGCAGGCAGGCAGCCTTCCAGCGCGAGCTGGGCGTGGAACAGGAGATACTCGACCGTGGCGCCCTGCTCGAACGCGAGCCAGGACTCGAGCGCCATCGCAACTCACTGGTCGGCGCGGTATGGACGCCAGGCGAGGAGGTCGGCGACTGCGCGAAGTTCTGCCGTGGCGTGGCAAGCCACCTGGAAAACCACGGCGTGAGCATCGAGCGCCGTCGCATCACACGCCTGGAAAGCGAAGCCGGCCGGCTTACTGCCTGGCATTTCAGCGATGGCGAGCGCCAGCAACGCGCCGCCAACGAGACGCTGATCGTTGCCGCCGGCCTGGCTAGTCGTGCCCTGCTCGCCCCGCTGGGTATTCGCCTGCCGCTCTACCCGCTCAAGGGCTATAGCCTGACCGTGGATCTCGATGCCGATGAACGACTCTTCGACACCAGCGTGACCGACGCCGCACGCAAGGTCGTCTACGCCCGCCTAGGGAGCGGCTCGAACGGCGGCCGCCTGCGCATCGCCGGTATCGCCGATCTCGACGGCTGGCAGGCCCGGCCACGCGCCTCGCGCGTGGAAATGCTCAAGCGCCAGGCCAGCGAGTTCCTGCCCGATCAGGCCTCGCGCATTCAAGCGACCGACGCCTGGACCGGCCTGCGCCCGGCCACCCCCGATGGCCGCCCGCGCCTCGGCCCAACCGACATCGACGGGTTGTGGATCAACACCGGCCATGGCGCGTTGGGCTGGACACTGGCGCCGGGTTCGGCGCTGGCGACCGCTCAGGCACTGAGCAAGCGAGACATCCAGGCACTGACCAAATTCAGGCTATCCGCTACGGGTTAGAGTCATTAATCATCAAAAAAGGCGCTCATCGGAGCGCCTTTTGGCTATTTACCAGCAATCACGCCGCGTAGCGACCGATATCCAGGCCATTCGGATCGATGGCGGGCCGCCGCCCGGCCATCAGATCGGCGAGCAGGTGACCGCTGCCGCAGCTCATCGTCCAACCCAGCGTGCCATGGCCGGTGTTGAGCCACAGATTGCTGTATTTGGTGCCACCGATGATCGGCGTGGAATCCGGGGTCATCGGGCGCAGACCGGCCCAGAACTCGGCCTTGGCGACATCACCGCCCTCGGGGAAGACGTCGTGCACCACCATGCTGATGGTGGCGCGGCGCTTCTCGAGCAGGCTCAGATCGTAGGATGCCAGTTCGGCGGTGCCACCGACGCGGATACGGTCGTCGAAGCGCGAGATCGCCACCTTGAAGGTTTCGTCCATCACAGTGGACTGCGGCGCGCCGCCGTCGTCGGTCACCGGCACGGTCAGGCTGTAGCCCTTGACCGGGTAGATCGGCAGGCGAATGTCGAGGTCCTTGACCAGAAACGGCGAGAAACTGCCCATGCACACCACGTAAGCGTCGGCGGTCAGTTCGCCAGCCGAGGTGATCACCCCATCGATGCGGTCGCCCTGACGCTTCAGGCGCTGAATCTCGACGTTGAAGCGAAACTCGACGCCGAGCCGGTCGCGGCAGTAGTCGGCGAGGCGATTGGTGAACAGGTGGCAATCACCGGTCTGGTCGTCGGGCAGGTGCAGGCCACCGACGAACTTGCCGGGCACGCGCATCAGTGCCGGCTCGACGTTCTTGATCTCCTCGGCATTGAGCAGCGTGTGGCGCACGCCACACTGCGCGAGCACCTTCATGTCCTTGGCGATCGCCTCGACCTGGCTGTCGGAGCGGAACAGCTGCAACAGGCCGCGCTGCCGATCCTCATAGCGAATGCCGGTAGCATCGCGCAATTCATTGATGCAGGCACGGCTGTACTCGGCCACGCGCACCATGCGCTCCTTGTTGACGGCATAGCGCTCGGCGGTGCAGTTGTTGAACATCTGCATCATGAAGCGCGCCATGGTCGGGTCCATGCGCGGCTGGATCTTCAACGGGGCGTGTTCCTGGAACATCCACTTGACGGCCTTTTGCGGAATACCCGGCGCCGCCCAGGGCGATGAAAAACCGAATGACACCTGGCCGGCATTGCCGTAGCTGGTTTCCATGGCCGGCGATGGTTGGCGATCCACCACCGTGACCTCGTGCCCTTGCATGGCCAGATAATAGGCGCTGGTGACCCCCACGACGCCGCTGCCAAGAACCAGTACTTTCATTGCCCGTCTCCCCGCCGATTGTGCCTTTGAGCATCTGGCGTCGATCGCCAGTTCGGAGGCGAGTATAGGAGGTTAAATCTAGTTTTTTATACTGAAAAATATATAATTATTTTTATTAAAAACTAAATATATATAAAAAATCATTAATAATTTTTATATTCTTAGCAATTTTCAGTGCTATCAACTACACCTCCTTTCATGCCGTTGATCGAGCGCCGATATAGCCCCAGCGCCAGGCCGCCAGCCAGGCAATTGCCCACTGCCGCACCGATCGCCACACCGATCACCCCGCCCTCTTGCGCACCCAGCCATAGACACGGCAGGTAGCAGGCGAACAGCCGAGCACAGGACATCAACATGGCACGCAGCGGCCAGCCCAGCGCATTGGCGGCCGACACGACCAGCATACATACGCCAAGCAGCGCATAACTGGGCAGCAGGCCGCGAATCAGTACCGCCAGCTCATCGCGCACCTCGGGATTGCCTGACAACGCAGCGGCGACCCAAGGTGCGGATAGCGCCAATGCCAGACCCAACCCGAGCTGCCAGATCACCACGACACGTGTCGCCAAGGCCATCAAGCGGCGAATTTGCGCCCAATCGTTGCCGCCGTAACAACGCCCCAGCCACGGCGGTAACGACATGGTCAGCGCCAATACGACCATCAGTGACACGGTTTCCAGACGAACCGCCAGGCCCCAGGCGGCGACGACCGTTTCACCCAAACCGGCAACGATCGCCGTCGCCAGCATGGCCGCCAGCGGCGGCATCAGTTGGCTGATCATGGCTGGCCCGGCGATGCCCGCGAATGTACCCGCCGATTGGCGTGCCTCCATCGTCAATCCATACCGGGCTAGCCAGCCGCTATGGCGTAGGCGCCTCGCTATCAGCAACAACCCGCTGGCAAACGCGATCGCCGTGGCCCAGGCGGCACCCGGCAGACCCAGCCCTGGCCAGGGGCCAACACCGAAAATCAGCAGCGGATCGAGAACCAGGTTGACCAGGCTGGTCAACACCATCAACTTGCCGGGCAGGCGCGTATCGCCATGCGCGCGGAACAGGCTGTAGCTGAAATACAACACCGCCCCCAGCCAGGCGGCCAGCAACTGTGGCCCCCAGTAATCGTGAATCAAGGCAAGCGTCGCCGTATCCGCGCCCAGCAAGCGAAATACCCGCGCCTGGACGCCCCACAACACTCCCGCCAGCATGGCAATCGCGATGCTGCCGGTAATCAACACCAAGCTACCCAGCCGCCGCGCCCGCTGGCCTTCACCGGCACCCAAGGCGCGGGAAATCAAGGCGGCGATGGCAATACCCAGCCCCACCTGCACGCCGATGATCAAGAAGCTCAGTGGAAAAGTGAACGATTGCGCCGCCAGCGGCGCGGTACCCAGGCGGGCAATGAAAGCACTATCGACCAGTTGGAAGCCCAGCAGCGACAGCACACCCAATGCCATCGGCCAGGTTTGGCGCCATAGCTGACGCCCCAGGGAAAGTTCTGACTGACTCACACGGTCTCCAGGATGGGTACGTACTCCTCAAGCTTTTCAGCACCCGATACCGAAAGCCGAAAGAAGCGACAAACAGGTGGCCATCAAGGATGGTCGTCCCGCTGCGAGGCAAGCGCCGCCTCGAGCCGAATCGCATATTCCCGGCCATGGCGGCGTTGGGTACTCTCCCGGTCGGCCCGATGGTGATCCACCTGAGTAGCGAATCGCGAGTCGTTCATGTAGGCCTCGAGAGGTTCGAACACCGTCTCCTGGGTGATCTGCTCATCCGGCGAATTGATGGCGATGCAATAATCCTGCGGCGCCGTGACCTTGCACTGCGATTGCTGGCGGCACGCCTCGCGCATGACCCAGTCCCCCAGCCGATGCACCAGGTCGGGGTGCTCGTCGGCGAGAGTGAAGTCGGTCGGCGGCACCGTCGCCCCTGCTTGGGATGAAAAATGCAAGCGCGCCTCGAGCCCCTCGATGCGTTCGCTGGTCGCGGTCATGCGCGGCTGGTAGCGAAGTACGTATTCACCGTCGCGCAGGTCATGGCTTAACTGTTGCATCAGTTGATATTGTCGGGTCAGCTCATCGTGCAGGGACTGGTCGAAGAACCAATAACTGTCGGGGCCAGCGAGCCTTGCCCGTTGCATTGCCATATCGGCGGTATGGATCAACTCACCGGCGCTGGTGCCGTTATCGGGGAACAGACTGATGCCAATGCTGGTGGCGATGCCGAGTACGCGCTCGTCGAGCGCGTACGGCTGGCCGATGTCCTCGAAAATCGACTCCAGTAATGGCAAAACGTCGTCATCGGACTGCAAACTCGGCAGAACCATCACGAAGCCCGCGCTGCCGAAGCGCGCCACCGGATTCGCGGGTCGCCCCTGACGCAGACGGCTAGCGACCATCGCCATCAGTGCATCCTCCTCGACACAGGTTTCCGCGTCGTCTCGCACGACCACCTCGCCGAGCGGTTCGACACCGATACCGATGACCGCCAGACTGCTGCCCTGGCGCTGGCAATTTGCCATGCAGGCGCTGAGTTCGGCCTCGAAGGTCGGCTGGTCGGGAAGACGGCTCAAGGTATCGAAGCCGGTCACGAGCTCGAATTCACGGCGCGCCTGCGTCAGTTCGCGCAGATCGACATCGACACAGAACATCAATGGGTTGTCGGTCCGCTCACCGAGCATCAGATGATAGGAAAAGACCGTGACCGGCTCGCCCGACTTGTGCCTCAGTTCCAACTCGCCCGCCGGAATGCCCAGCCCCTTCTCGATCCAGTCATGGTGAGCCGCAATCACCGGCTCGCGCAGTGCATCGGGAATCAACAGCTCCTCGAGATACCGCCCGATGGCTTCATCGGCGCTATGGCCGTACAGCAGCTCGCTGGCTTTATTCCAGTAGATGACCCGGCGCTGCCTGTCATAGCCCTGTACGGCGACCCTTGGCAGGCTTTCGAGCAGGCTGCGAAAGCGCTGCTCGCTCTCGACCGGCTGTGAGGGCGTCGCCCTGTCGTGCGGCTCGGTGCGCGATCGCCGCATCAGACAAGCCGCCAGCGCCAATACTAAAAGCCCCAGCCATAGAGGCCCCATGAGCAAGCCCGGCACGAGAGACCGGCCAGACAACATTTGCACGACGCCCAGCAGGATCAGCAAAATTGAGCCCACGACGAGCGCCGCGAAGCATAATGGCCAGCGGCGCCGCATGGCGAGACCGCTACCGGCCCTGGGGGATCCTGTCATGGTATGTCGCAATCCTGTATACAAATGGCGCAACAGTATAGACGCAGCGATGACAATCGCGTTAACGCACGAATCCGGGAACCACCAACGTCGGCGTCAAGAGGTCAGTTCGACGGCCTTACATTGCCCTTTTCCGATGTACGCAGCAGTTTAGTGATGTCATCGCTGCTCATGGGCCTGAAAAAGTAATAACCCTGGATCAGATCGCAGCCCATTTCACGCACCAGTTCGAGTTGATCCTCGTTTTCCACCCCCTCCGCCACGACCTCGAGACCCAGGCGATGGCCAATGAACACCGTGGCTTCCATGATGGCTCGATCGCTGGTGTCGGTAGGCGCGTCACGCACGAAGCTGCGATCGATCTTGATCGATGTCACCGGGAAGAGTTTCAGGTAGCTCAATGACGAATAGCCGGTTCCGAAGTCGTCGATGGCGATCTTCATCCCTTGGTGGTATAGCCGTCTCAACCCTTCCAGGGTTTTATCGTCAGCCTGGATCAGCACGTTCTCGGTCAATTCGATACCGATATCCCGCGGTGTCAGTCGGTACTCCGCCATGCGGGATTCAAGGCTCAGGAACACTCTGTGATCGGCAATCTGCTTGCCCGAAAGATTGATATCGATACGACAGTCGCCCAGCCCCACCGCCTTCCACATCGCCTGCTGGCGGCATGCCTCGTTGATGACCCATTCACCCAGACGGTGGATCAGGTTCGAGCGTTCGGCGACGGCAATGAATTCCGCTGGCGATATCGCCTCGCCATCGCGGGGGAACCAGCGCAATAGTGCCTCGAGGCTCTCGATCCGCCCACTCCGGGTCGCCACCTGGGGTTGATAGTGCAGCGCCAGTTCGCCGTCGCGCAGGGCGTTTTGCAAGCGTTCCGCCAACTGATGTTGATGGATCAGTTCATCGTGAAACTGCTGATTGAAGAACCAGTAGCTACCGCGCCCGGCCTGTTTGGCGCGATGCTTCGCCACATCGGCATTACGAATCAATTCGCTGGCGGTCGTGCCGTTGTCGGGAAACAGGCTGATACCGAGACTGGCGGTGACATGCGTCTCCTTGCCGGCGAGCATGAACGGTTGGCTGAAATCATCGAGTAGCTTGTTTACCAGGGACAACGCCTCGTGATTGACATTCACCCGTGGGAAGGCCATCACGAACTCATCGCTGCCAAAGCGAGCGATCAGATCGGAACTGCGCTGGTGGCAAAGTAAACGCCTGGCGACGAGCGTCAGCAAGGCATCGCCCTGCGCATAGCCCTGAGCGTCGTTGATCTCGGCAAACTGATCGAGGTCGAGAAACACTACCGCCAGGTTGTCTCCATGGCGCTGGCATTCAATCAAGCATTCGGCCAGTTCCGATTCGAAGGTTCGCCGATTGGGCAAGTGGGTCAGCGCATCGAAGTGGGTCATGAAATCCAGATCGCGCCTGGCCTGCTTCTGATCCGAGAGATCGACATCGACACAAAACAACAGCGGATCGCTCGATTGCTCTCCGAGCATCACGTGGTGCGAGAAGACCGCAACCGGCGCTCCCGACTTGTTCCTCAACTCCAGTTCGCTGGCGGGTATTTCCCGGCCCTCGCGAATCCACGCCGTATGCGCATTGATGACATCGTCACGCATCGGTTCGGGAATCAACAGGTCCTCGAGATTGCGTCCAATCGCTTCTTCGCTGGTGTAGCCGTATAGCTGCGTACTGGCCTCGTTCCAGTAGATCACCTTGCGCTGGCTGTCATAGCCCTGCACGGCGACTCTCGGCAGGCTCTCGAGCAGCGCGCGAAAGCGTCGCTCGCTTTGCCGCCAATGCGCTGCCTGCAGCTCGTTGTCCAGCGTCAGGATTTTCGCTTGTCCCGTGGATTGCCAGCGCAGCAAGTACCCCACTCTCACCAACGCCAGAAGCGCCGTGGCAGCCAACAGCGAGATGACTAGCCGGGGAAGGCCCGGCAATAAAAGACAGACCAGGCTGATGGCGATCACTGCAAGCAACATTCGAGCCTGTGAGACACGCTGGAAGTGATCGCTATCGACCATGAACGGCCCCTGTGCTGACGTTTCTCAACCCATATTAGCCACTTTACCCTCAAGCGCATAAGACGTGAAGATGCCGACCAAAACGATCCTTTCGTCTATCCCATGCTCTCAGCGTCTTTTTTTCGCGCTGCTCATCGCGTTTCGACATAACCCATCAAAGCTAAAAAGCCAGTTATAAATAGGGATCACGCACTAATCACCGTCAATTAATAACTTCACCCTTTTACGTTCAAGCGACTAATACCAACAATTTAATATTTCTAAATTTGCACGTTTACATAAATTTTTGACTGGCTTTTCTCCCCATAGATCCCATCCTGTGTTTGTTGCATTTTGTAACCAGTCAATCGCTGGCAATAACTACGCAGAAGAACGAGGGGAAATAGCAATGAGAGCTGAAGCAGTCTGGATGCCCAACGACACCATGAGCAATGCGCATAGTCATTACTGGAATCCAAGCGTCCATTACGAACTGGATCAGGCTCATTGGAGCCTGACCGATATCAACCATAAAATCGATATTTCAGCATGGAAACCATTTTTGTCGAACCTGCCGAGAGACCCTTATGTCAATACTCGTTGGAAGCGCATGTCATGGTTAAACGTGCTTGACGATGGTCGTGTCGAAGTCATGGGCGATTGCCCCATGGCGCAAGGTGGCATGTTCAACGATGCCGACAGCATGGCCGACAAGCTGCGTTACTATAGCGGCCTGGAGGCGGAATTCGTGGCGCGAGACGACGTTCAGGACTTCGTTCGTGCCTGGGCAGAGCTTTGGGGAATCGGCGCGCGCGAGCCCATTCTGTTTCAGATTACCGGCGTCAGGGGCAAGGATGAGATCGACCCATTACAGGGACAGGGCATTCACGCGGATGGCTGCAAATATCTCAGCATCCTCGTTATCAACAGGGAAAACGTATCGGGTGCAACGAGCCGGATATACTCAGACAAGTCTGGTCATAAAGAATTAGCCGAACTAATGATCGAGCCTGGGCAAATCCTGCACATCAGGGACGATACATTATTCCATAGCGCGGACAACATTTCCCAGATGAATGATGAGGCGCCCTTCGAGCGATTCATCATTATCATCAATAGCTGTTTCGTTGACGGATTCCAAAACAGGATGTTGCGTCGTCATTTCCCCGAGGCCGTATTGAATGATGTGTTTTGAACAAAGGCATAACCGCGCATACAGATACAGCCGTTCTATGCCAATGTAGAAAACTCAAGTAGCCAGGCTTTTAAAACTCATTACGCGTCTTTAAAGCGCTAGCGATTAATGTGAATGAATATGTGGATTTCATCCTAGGCCAATCGGCTCACGCCGGTTGGCCTTTTTTATGAGCTGCTTATCATTCGTCCCAGTCGGGAGAAAAATCGGGGTCGGCAATACGCTCACCAACGTTCAACCGGTCGATGCGCTCGACCTCGTCGTCGGTGAGCGTCAATTGCAACGCCTTCAGATTGGCTTCCTGATGGGCCGGCTTGGTGGATGAGGGAATCACCACGATATCGCGCGAAGCGACCCAGGCCAGCGCCACTTGTGCCGGTGTTGCGTCATGCTTCTCGGCGATCTGGACAAGCACCGGCTCATTCATCACCTTGCCCACGGCAAGCGGCATGTATCCGGTCACCTGCAGGCCCTTGGCCTGGCAGTGCTCGACTACCCGCCGATTGGCCAGAAAGGGATGCACCTCGACCTGGTTGGTGACGATATGCTCACCGCCGGGCACCGCCAATGCCTCGTCGATCTGCGCGATGGTAAAGTTGGAAACGCCAATGTGCCGGGCCAGCCCCTTCTCGCGGGCTGCGTTCAAGGCACCAATGTATTCCACCATGGGGACCTCGCCCTGCGGCGACGGCCAGTGAATCAGCGTCAGGTCGACTCGCTCGACACCCAGCTTGCGGCAACTTTCCTCGAGACTGGCGATCAGTTCGTCATGCTTGAGCGATTCCCACCATACCTTGGTGGTTAGAAAAATTTCGTCGCGCGGCACACCGCTCTGGCGGATAGCCTCGCCGACTTCTTGCTCGTTTTCATACATTTGCGCGGTGTCGATGTGTCGGTAACCCAACTTCAGCGCCGAGGTCACCGAATCGATCACCTCCTGCCCCTTCAGGCGAAACGTACCCAGGCCTATCTCGGGAAGCAGTGCTGTCTGTGTCATGTCGAAGCTCCTTTCGTTCATGCCATTGATAGAGCGTGAATGCTCTTGGGAATTCCCGTTTACCGCGATATACCGAATGCGATTGCCGAATGCCTTCAAGTTGACGTGCGGGCCGTCCTCGATGCTTTCAACCCATTAGCTCGCTACTCTATTTCACATCGCATGCCCTGCCGATTGGCCACGACGATCGTCACGCGCATCGTGCTAGACTGGCCAGCCACTCTTCACTATCTCGTCATCCATGTCCGACGCCCCTCATATCGTGCTGGTCGGTGCGGGTCATGCCCATCTGCATGTTGCCGCCCATGCCGACCGGCTGATCCAGGCCGGCGCGGCGGTCACGCTGATTTCTCCCGGCGATTTCTGGTATTCAGGCATGGCCACCGGCATGCTCGGCGGCGATTACACCGATAGCGACGATCGTCTCGACCCAGCGGCATTGATTGAAAGGGCCGGCGGCAGCTTTTTGCCTGGACAGGTGACAGCCATCGATCGCAAACGCCGCCTGCTGCATCTGGCCGAGGGCCCACCAGTGGCTTACGATCGCGTCTCGCTGAACCTGGGTAGTCGGGTCGACGCGTCGATCATTCGGGGTCTGAGCAACAGCGCGGCGTATTGGCCGGCCAAACCGGTGAGCAATTTATGGTGTCTGCGCGAAGCGCTGGAATCGGCGCTGGCCAGCGCCGCCATGCCACCGCGCCTGGCGGTGGTCGGCGGTGGCCCCACCGGGGTCGAGCTGGCGGCCAACCTGCTGGGACTCGGTGAGCGCTATGGCAGGCCCTTGGAGATCAGTCTGATCAGTGCCAGCCCACGCCTGCTGCCGGACGCATCGCGTAGCGCCAGTGCCTGGGTAACGCGCCGTTTGCATCGGCGCGGCCTGCGCCTCGAACTCGGCGCCAATGCGCTTGCCTATGCCGACCGGCAACTCACTCTCGACGACGCAAGCGTCATTCCCTGCGACCGCGTGCTCATCGCCACCGGCCTGATAGCACCTGGGCTGACCGGCGAATTGGGGCTGGAACACGATCCTTATCAGGGCCTGGCGGTCACTCCGGCGCTGCATGCTTACGACGACGAGCGGTTGTTCGCGGTGGGTGACTGCGCCTGGTTACCCGATTCGCCCTATCCCAAGCTCGGTGTCTTTGGCGTTCGTCAGGCGCCGATACTGCTGCATAACCTGATCGCCTCGCTGCATGACGAGCCGCTGAGGGAATACCAGCCACAGCGACGCTATCTATCGATCCTCAACCTGGGCGACTCGCGCGGCCTCGCGCTATGGGGGCCGTTATGGTGGCCGGGCCGCCTGGCGCTGAAAGCCAAGCGCCGCCTCGATCACCGTTTCATGGATGGCTATCGCCGAGCGGCAAGCTGAAAACCAAAAAAGGCGCCACCCGGGCGCCTCTGGTCACTACCAAGCGAGCGAATTACTGACGGACGCCCTCGAACACGACATACAACTCGAGTTCGTGCATCACCGGCGGGAACTTGCTCATGTCGATATCGTAGTCGGCCAGTTCCAGCGTCGTGCTGCCTTCGAAGCCCTGGCGGTATCCGCCCCACGGATCTTCGCCACCGCCGATATGCTCGACCTGCATGGTGATCGGCTGCGTCACGCCATGCAGGGTCAAATCGCCCGTCAACTTGCCTTGGCCTTCGCCGGTCGGCTCGAAACCGGTGGAGACGAAACTCGCCTCGGGGTACTCCTGCGCTTCGAGAAAGTCGCCACTGAGAATATGCTTGTCGCGCTCGGCATGCGACGTGTCCAGGCTAGTCACATCGACGTTGATCTTGACGCTGGCCGCTTCGAGGTTTTGTGGGTCGTAAGTGAACTGGCCGGTGAAATCGTCGAACGTACCAAGAATGTAGGAATAGCCCAGGTGGCTGATCTTGAACTGAATGAAGGCATGCTGGTTGTCACTGTCGATGACGTACTCGGCGGCCTGGGCCTGGGACAGTGGCAACAAGGCGGCGGCCGTCAGCGCGGCAATGGCGGTCTTCTTGAACATCATGAACTCCTTATAGCGTGGTAAACACAGTCGCCGGGCAACACCCCCGACGATACATGAATCAGGATGAACGGCGTGTAAAACGCGGATTGATCATGCGCCGCAGCGTATCGTTACCGTCGTATAGGTGGTGCTTAAAGGCGGCCAAGGCATGGCCGAGTGCCAGAATCATTAGCGCCCAGGCGGCATACCAATGAATCTCGCCGGCCAGCGTGGCCTGATCGGGTAACTTCGATATCAGCGCCGGAATCACGAACAGGTCGAAAACGACGATACCCTGGCCCTCGGCGGTGGAGATCAGATAACCGCTGATCAGCACCGTAAAGATCACCAGATACAGCAGCCCATGGCCGGCATGCGCCGCCAGCCTTTCCAGGCGCGACCCCAGCGCAGTGGGCGTGGGCTGCACCAGGCGCCAGACGACTCGCAGGATCGACAATCCCAGCAGCAGCATGCCAACCGATTTGTGCCACCAGGGCGCGAGTTGATACCAGCTGTCGTAGTAGCTCAATCCGGTCATCCACCAGCCCAGGGCGAACAGGCCGATAATCGCCAGCGCGCTTATCCAGTGAATCATGATGCTAGCGAGACCCCAGCCCCGCGATGAATCACGCCACATGCCGCCCCCTTGTTCTGATACCGCTAGCTCCGATACCGCTAGCATAAGGTTTACCGCGTCGCGACACAGCCGGCAAATGGTGAACCCATCATTTACTGAATGGAAATGATGGGTAGATTCATTGTTAGCGTTACCGGCCATCATGTCGAACCGTCACATTGACAGTCGCCATGATGTGAATGACATTTAAATAGATCCAAACGGCTTTTTCGGCGCTGTTTCTCTTGCCAAACCAGGCGCGCCGCCGGGCCCGCCAAGCGCAGGAGCGACGCAGGTCGATCCAATAAGGCTATCGCCTGCGACTCGTTGAACCTATGGAGAAGGGTGTTGGAATTCGAGCTCAATTTCGCGCCGGTTTTCGCTTCCTACGAACTGCTGCTTCAAGGCGCATGGATGACGATTCAGTTGTCCGCCAGCGCCATGGCGATAGGGTTGGTACTTGCGGTGCTCGGCGCCTGGGCAAAAACCTCGGGGCCGAATTTTCTGCGGGGCGTGGTTTCCGGCTATGTCGAGATCATTCGCAACACACCGTTTCTAGTGCAGATATTCTTCATCTACTTCGGCCTCCCCTCGCTGGGCCTGAAACTGGACCCGTACAGTGCGGCGCTGCTCGCGATGGTGATCAACGTCGGCGCCTATGCAACCGAGATCATACGCGCCGGCATTGAATCCATTCACAAGGGGCAACTGGAGGCCGGCTACGCGCTCGGCCTCAAGCCCAGGCAGAACTTTCGCTATGTCGTGCTCAAGCCGGCATTGCGCACCGTTTACCCTGCGCTCACCAGCCAGTTCATTTTCCTGATGCTGACCTCCAGCGTCGTCTCGGTCATTTCGGCGGGAGATCTCACCGCCGTGGGCTCCACCATTGGCTCCCAGACCTTCGCCAGCTTCGAGGTCTACTTCGTGATTACGGCCATGTACTTTGTCATGTCGATCGGGTTTTCGAGCCTGTTCTCGGTGATCGAGCGCGCCGCTTTCAGGTATCCGTCGAACCGCTAGGACCCCGTATGCTGCGATCCTTTGGCTGGAATGAAATCTGGTTCATCGTCACGGCCATCCAGTGGACACTGATACTCTCGGCCATTGCATTTGGCGGTGGCGCGTTGGGCGGACTGCTCATCGCTCTGTCTCGTGTATCGAGAACGTCCGTTCTACGACACGCGGCCCAAGGTTTCATTCGCGTCTTCCAGGGGACGCCACTGCTCTTGCAGTTGTTCGTGATCTTTTTCGGCCTCAACGCCTTCGGGATCGTCGTCCAGCCACTGACCGCGGCATCCATCGCGCTGACGCTGCACGCGAGCGCCTTCCTCGGCGAAATCTGGCGCGGCTGCATCGAGGCGGTGCCGAAGAGCCAATCCGAGGCATCCTGGTCGATGGGCTTGAGCTACCGCGACCGCATGCGCTACGTGGTTCTGCCGCAAGCCGCGCGGATCGGCGTGGCGCCGACCGTCGGCTTTCTCGTTCAGTTGCTGAAAGAGACATCGCTCGCCTCGATCATCGGCTTTGTCGAGATAACCCGCGCGGGTCAGATCATCAGCAACGTAACTTTCGAGCCGTTCAAGGTATTCAGCCTGGTTGCGGCTCTCTATTTCGTTTTGTGCTGGCCCCTGACGCTGTTGGCCAGGCGCATGGAACGACGCTTCGCGTTATCGGGCAGGTCCTGATGGATCCGCCCACCCCAGGGTTCGTACGAAAAAGGCTTAGTACAACAAGAGCGCTACGGAGGAAGACATCATGATGAAATACTTTAGGCACACGCTCGCCACGCTCGCCGCAATCGGCGTCATGGCCGGCACCGGCTTTTCGCCCGCCCAGGCCCAGACGCTGGAGAAGATCAAGGACAGTGGACAGATGAGCATCGGCATGCTCGTCGACTTTCCGCCCTACGGCATTCTCAACGAACAGAATCAACCCGATGGCTACGATGCGGATGTCGCCAAGCTACTCGCCGAAGACATGGGGGCCGAACTGACGCTGGTACCGGTAACCGGGCCGAACCGCATTCCCTATCTTCTCGGTGGCCGTGTCGATCTGCTGGTCGCGTCGCTTGGCATTACCCCGGACCGCGCCAAGAGAGTGGACTACTCCGAGCCCTACGCCGCGATCGTAGTCTACCTTTACGGGCAAACGGACATCGACATTCCCGATGCCGAGGCCATGCAGGGCAAGACCATCGGGGTCGCGCGCGGCAGCACTCAGGATGTCGCGGTTACCAACCTTGCCCCCGAGGGGGCGACCATTCAGCGCTTTCCCTCCGATGCCGCGGCCGTGCAGGCGCTGCTCGCGGGGCAAGTGCAGGCGGTCGGCGTCTCGGGTACCGTCATCCACCATATCGAACAGAGAGCGCCCGATCGCTTCGACAAGAAATTCGTTCTTCGCGAACAGGTCCAGTCGATCGCCTTCCGGCCGGGTGACGACGAACTGCGCGCGCGGGTGAACGAGTTTCTCGGCCGCGTAAAGGAAAATGGCAAGCTTGATGAGGTTCACCAGAAGTGGCTTGATTCGCCGCTACCGGATGTGTTGTACGACTACGATAAGGAAATCCCCCACCAGTGATCCGGAGGCGCTCACGATGAGCCCGAGTTCAAACGCAGCCGCCGCATCGTCGCGGTCCGACGACCGGGTGGCGGTGAGAATGGAAGGCGTCGACAAGTGGTTCGGCGACTTTCAGGCGCTCAAGGGCATCGATCTAGAGGTCGCAAACGGCGAGCGCATCGTCGTTTGCGGCCCCTCGGGGTCCGGCAAGTCGACGCTGATCCGTTGCCTCAACCGGTTGGAGGCGATTCAGCAAGGCAGAATCTTCGTCGACGGCATCGAGTTGACCGCGGGCGCGCAAAACGTCGAGGTCATACGCCGTGAAGTCGGCATGGTATTCCAGCAGTTCAATCTGTTCCCGCACATGACCGTGCTCGAGAACTGCACGCTCGCGCCCATGCGCGTTCGCGGCATGAGCCGGGCGCAAGCCGAGCAGACCGCTCGTGGTTATCTCGAACGGGTTCGAATTCCCGAGCAGGCCGACAAGTACCCCGCCCAGCTATCCGGCGGCGAGCAACAGCGTGTGGCGATTGCCCGCGCGCTCTGCATGAGCCCCAAGCTCATGCTGTTCGATGAGCCGACCTCGGCGCTCGACCCGGAAATGGTGAAGGAGGTTCTCGACACGATGCTCGACCTGGCCAACGAGGGCATGACCATGCTCTGCGTCACCCACGAAATGGGCTTCGCGCGTCGGGTTGCGGACCGCATCATCTTCATGGATCGCGGCGAGATCGTCGAGGTGGCGCCGCCCGCCGATTTCTTCGAACGGCCCGAGAGCGAGCGCACGCGGGCCTTCCTTGGGCAGATTTCCACCTACTGACTAGAGGGCATCGAGCCCGCGCGCCAGATCGCCCTTGAGATCGTCGATATCCTCGAGCCCCACCGCAATCCGAATCAGCCCTTCGCCGATACCCGCGGCCAGCTTCTGCTCGTCGCTCAGGCGACCATGCGTGGTGGTGGCCGGATGGGTAATGGTGCTTTTCACGTCGCCCAGGTTGCCGGTGATCGACATCAACCGGGTGGCATCGATGACCGCCCAGGCGCCGTCGCGCCCGCCCTCGATCTCGACACCCAGCACCGCGCCGAAGCCGCGCTGCTGGCGCTTGGCCAAGGCATGCTGTGGATGACTCTCGAGACCGCTGTAGTGAACCCGCTCCACCGCCGGGTGCGCTTCCAGCCACTGCGCCAGCGCCAGGGTGTTTTCACAATGCGCCTTCATGCGAATGCCCAGCGTCTCCAGCCCCTTGAGAAAAACCCACGCATTGAACGGGCTCATGCAGGGGCCGCAGGTACGCACCACACCCAGCAACTCTTCGAGCTCCTTGTCACGCCCCACCACGGCACCACCGATCGCTCGGCCCTGGCCGTCGAGATACTTGGTCGCCGAGTGAATGACCAGATCGGCGCCCAGCGCCAGCGGGCGTTGCAGCGCCGGCGTCAAGAAGCAATTGTCGATGGCCAACCATGCCTCGTGACGATGGGCGATCTCGGCAAGCGCCGCGATATCGACCAGTTCCGAGAGCGGGTTGGATGGTGTTTCGGCGAACAGCAGCCTGGTGCGCGGCGTCATCGCCGCTTCCCAGGCGGCGAGATCGCTCGACTCGACATAACGCGTAACGATGCCGAACTTGCCCAGGTATTTGTTGAACAGGCTGACGGTGGAGCCGAACAGGGCGCGTGAAGCTACGATCTCGTCGCCGGCTTCGAGCAACGCCAAAGCAGTGGAAAGAATCGCCGCCATGCCCGAGCTGGTCGCCACGCAGCGCTCGCCGCCTTCCAGCGCGGCCAAGCGCTTCTCGAAGGTACGCACCGTGGGATTGGTGAAGCGCGAGTAGATATTGCCGGGCTCTTCACCGCTGAACTTGCGCGCCGCCTCGGCGGCACTGCCATACACGAAGCTCGAGGTCGGAAATATCGGCTCGCCGTGTTCCTGTTCCGCGGTGCGCGCATGGCCGGCACGCACCGCCAGGGTATCGAGGCCCGCGCCATGCAGAAAATCGTCGTTCATCGCCGCCTCCGCTCAGTCGAGTTCGTCGTCCTGGTTGTGCATGCCGACCAGCGCGTGATCGCCGGCGCTCAGGTCCTTGGCGGCATCGTTGCGCGCGGCCTCCAGCACGGCCAGGTAACTGTCGTCGATGTCGCCGGTAATGTACTGGCCATCGAATACCGAGCAGTCGAACTGCTCGATCTGCGGATTGACCTCGCGACAGGCCGCCTTTAGGTCGTCGATATCCTGGTAGAAGATGCGGTCGGCGCCGATCAGCTCGCCGACCTCCGCTTCGCTGCGACCGTGCGCGATCAACTCGCTGGCCACCGGCATGTCAATGCCGTAAACGTTGGGGTAACGCACCGGCGGCGCGGCGGAGGCGAAATAGACCTTGTTGGCGCCGGCCTCGCGGGCCATCTGGATGATCTGCTTGCAGGTGGTGCCGCGCACGATCGAATCATCGACCAGCAGCACGTTCTTGCCGGCGAACTCGATATCGATGGCGTTGAGCTTCTGGCGCACCGACTTCTTGCGCTGGGTCTGCCCGGGCATGATGAAGGTCCGCCCGATGTAGCGATTCTTCATGAAGCCTTCGCGGAAGGTCACGCCGAGATGCTGGGCGAGTTCCAGCGCCGAGGTGCGCGACGTGTCGGGAATCGGGATGACCACGTCGATATCGTGCTCGGGCCATTCCTTGAGGATGCGATCGCCCAGCTTGCGGCCCATCTGCATGCGCGTGCCGTATACGTAGGCGCCGTCGAGAATCGAGTCGGGGCGCGCCAGGTAGACGTGTTCGAAGATGCACGGCGAGAGTACCGGCCGGTCGGCGCACGACTGGGTGTGAATCTGGCCCTGCATGTCGACGAAGATCGCCTCACCCGGCGCCAGGTCGCGCGCCAGTTCGAAGCCGCCGACATCCAGCGCCACCGATTCGGAGGCGATCATCACGTCCTGGCTGCCTTCGGTCTCGCGCGTGCCGAAGACCACTGGACGAATCCCGTGTGGATCGCGAAAGGCGACCAGGCCGAAACCGTTGATGATCGCCACGGCGGCGTAACCGCCTTGGCAGCGGCGATGCACGCGCCGCACCGCGTCGAAGATGTCTTCCGGCTCGAGGGTGTGCCCCTGCTTGCCCAGTTCATGGGCGAACACGTTGAGCAATACCTCGGAGTCCGAACTGGTGTTGATATGCCGCAGGTCGGTGGAATACAGCTCCTGCTTGAGTTGCTCGGAATTGGTCAGGTTGCCGTTATGCGCCAGGGTCAAGCCATAAGGCGAGTTGACATAGAATGGTTGCGATTCCGCCTCGCTCGACGACCCCGCGGTGGGATAGCGGATATGACCGATGCCCAGATTGCCTTTCAGGCGCGTCATATGGCGCGAGTGAAAGACATCGCGCACCAGCCCATTGCTCTTGCGCAGCAGGAAGCGTCCGTCGTGCCAAGTCATCATTCCGGCGGCATCCTGCCCCCGGTGCTGAAGCACCGTCAGCGCATCATACAGCGCCTGATTGACCGCCTGATTGGCCATGAGGCCTACGATACCGCACATTCCGACTTACCTCGCTTGCAATGAACGACTGGCGCCGAGCCGGACCCGACACAACTGAATAACGCTTATTCTACTCCGCTGCCGGCCCGGCAGGGAGTTCGATAGGCACCTCGACCGGGGCTTCATCGACACGCTGGCGACCGATATTGAGCGGCAACGACAGCCCACGTAACTCCCTGGCCGTTTGTGGGTCGCGTTGCTCCCAGGCCGCGACACGACTGATCGCCCAGTCGCGCAAGCCTTCGAACGAGGGCCGCAGTTCGGCCCGCTGCCAGGCCTGGAGCTGCGCCAGTGGTGTCAGGGTAATCAGCACCGTGGCCAGCACCAGGATGGCGCCACCGCGCAATACCCCGAAACCGGCCCCGGCGAGTCGATTGAAAAAACCCATGCCGACCCACTCGATGGCCGCGTGCATGAAACGAATCACCATGCCACACAGCATGACCACCACGAAGATCACCAGAATGAAGGCAACCACCAGCCGTGCATCCGGGTGGTCGATGAAACCCTCGAGCATGTCGGCCACCGGCTGGGCAAACATCCGCGAGGCCAATAATGCCACGATCCAGGCACCCAACCCCAAGGCTTCGCGTACCAGGCCGCGCGTGAATCCCGCCAACATCGATATCGTCAGTACGGCGAGAAACACCCAGTCCAGCCAGGTCAGGGTCATTCACCCTCCTGAATGCGGATCAGCAGCCCCTGGATGTTGACCTTCTCCTTGAGCACGGTGCGCGCTTGCTCGCCCGCTTCCGACGAGCCGAAGGGACCGACGTAGACCGTGGTCAGATCGTTGTCGCGCGGCCGACGATAAGCCGTGAAACCCTGGTCATCGAGTTGCGCCTCGAGCCGTTCGGCATTGCCGGGCTCGCCGAAGCTGCCAACCTGCACCGCCCATTCGCCATTCTCGGCCACCGGCGGCATTGCGCTTGGCGGCTCGGCTTGGCTCGTCAATTCGGCAATGGGATCGACCTTCTCAGCCTGCTCGGGCTGGGCTTCCGGCTCGGGCTCGGGTTCGGCCCCGGCGTTTTGCTGCGTCGGCTCAGGCCCAGGCTCGGGCGGCGCTTCCGCTTGCGTCGGCTGCTCGTTCTGAGATTGAGGTGCCGGCGCTTCCGTCATCGGTAGCTGTGCCTCGGGTGGCAACGCCTGGGGTTGCTGACTGTCGCTCAGACTGGCCGGTGGTTCGGGTTCTTCTACCGGCTGGCGGTCGATATCGATCGGCTGCTCGATGGTCAACACCGGCTCTGGTCGCTCATCGCGCTCGGGCGGCTCGTCGAACAACATGGGTATGAAGATCACCGCCAACGCCAGCAGTATCACGGCGCCGCTGATACGTTCGCGCATCCCGTATTTCATGATTCCTCCCTCGCAGCGAGCACCTGCCCCTGGGTGGCGGCATCCGTGCCCCGCGCAATATGCCAGCCGAGAACCTCGGCCACGGTATAGAAGGAGCCGCAGACCAACGCCTCGTCGCCCGCCTCTAGCCGCGACGCCAACCACTCGGCGCCGGCTTGCGGCGATGCGGCGCGGTGCAGCACCGTTTGTCCTTGCGCCTCGAGTAGCGCCGCCAGTTCATCGGCGCTGCGTGGCCGCTCACCGCTCAGGCTCACGGCCACCCAGCCATCTATCCGCGAGGATAACGCCTCGATCACGCCCTGGGCATCCTTATCGCCAAGCATGCCCAACAAGCCAATACGCTGGCCCGTGCGTTGCCGTTCGGCCAGGCGCGCCGCCAGATACTCAGCGGCATGCGGATTATGCGCCACATCGAGACACCAGTTGCCCAGCCACTGCATGCGACCGGGCAAGCGCACCGTCGAGAATGCCCGACGACAAGACGCCACGTCGAGAGCGACCCTCGCCAGCGCCAATGCCTGCAAGGCGCTGGCGGCATTATCCAACGGCAGGCGCGGGTCGGGCAGCGCCTCGAGCACCTGCGGATTGCCCTGCCCGTCATGGCCAATCCAGCGCCAGTGCAAGGCGGCATCCACCTGGGCGAGACGTTCGACTGCATGACGAAAATCGCCGCCGAGCGCGTGCACGCCGGCACCCAATTCGGTTGCCACGCGGCGCACGCTGGGCGGCAACCGCTCGCTACCCAGCACCGCCGGGCGAGCCGTGCGCAGAATCCCCGCCTTCTCGCGACCGATGGCATCGAGATCCGTGCCCAGAAAGGCGGCGTGGTCCTGAGCGACGGTAGTGATCATCGCCACGTCGGCATCGATGATGTTGACGGCGTCCAGGCGTCCACCCAGCCCCACTTCGAGAATCGTCAAATCCGGGCGACGCTCGGCGATGACCCACAACGCGGCCAGCGTGCCGGCCTCGAAATAGCTCAGGCTGATTGGCTCGGGCTCGAGCCGCGCCGCCTCGACGCGCTCGAAGCCACGGATCAGCGAGGCGTCATCGGCCTCGACGCCATCGAAGCGCAGGCGCTCGTTGTAGCGCAGCAGGTGCGGTGAGGTATAAGCGGCGGTAGAGAGCCCGTGTTCACGCGCCAGGGCATCGAGCATGGCGACCGTCGAGCCCTTGCCATTGGTGCCCGCCACCGTAATGATCCGTTCGCTCAGTCGAGCGTCGAGCAATCCCATGCGACGAGCCACCCTGGCCACGCGCTCGAGGCCAAGGTCGATGCTGACGGGATGCTGGCGCTCGAGGCGCGCCAGCCAATCGGTAAGTGTCGCGGAATCGCTCATTCAGCGTTCGGCGTCACGCAGTTCGTCATCCAGCAACACCTCGTCTTCGACAAGAGGCTCTTCTTCAAGGGTGTCGGCTTCACCCTGCAGTGGCTGGTGGGTCAGCTTGCGCAGCACGCAGCCAAGACGCTCGCGCATTTCCTGACGGTGCACGATCATGTCCACGACACCGTGCTCGAGCAGAAACTCGCTGCGCTGGAAGCCTTCCGGTAGCTGCTCGCGGACGGTCTGCTCAATGACCCTCGGCCCGGCAAAGCCGATCAGCGCATAGGGTTCGGCGACGTTGAGATCGCCGAGCATCGCCAGCGACGCCGAGACGCCCCCATAGACGGGATCGGTGAGCACCGAGATATACGGCACGCCGGCCTGCTTGAGCTTTTCCAGTGCCGCCGACGTCTTGGCCATCTGCATCAGCGAGAACAGCGCCTCCTGCATGCGCGCCCCGCCCGAGGCGGAGAAGCACACCAGCGGAATGTTCTCTTCCAGCGCCAGCGTTGCCGCACGCACGAATTTCTCACCGACCACGGCCCCCATCGAGCCGCCCATGAAGGCGAACTCGAACGACACTGCCACCACCGGCAGGCCGTCCAGCGTGCCGCGCATGGCCAGCAAGGCGTCGTTTTCGCCGGTGGCCCTCTGCGCCGCCGTCAGGCGATCCTTGTACTTCTTCGAATCGCGAAACTTGAGACGATCGACCGGCTGCAGGTCGCTGGCGAGTTCCTCGCGGCCTTCGGCATCGAAGAACCAGTCGAGGCGCTTACGCGCAGTCAAACGCAGGTGATGGTCGCACTTGGGGCATACGTTGTGGTGCTTCTCAAGCTCGGGGAGATAGAGCACCGCGTCACACTTGGGGCATTTGCGCCATAGGCCGTCTGGCACGCTGGTACGACGGTCGTTGCGCTGTATGCGCCCTATGGACGGCACGATCTTGTCTAGCCAGCTCATAGTCAGAAGGTATCCGTTCTGCTGTCAGTAGCCGCCCGGACGGCACGCCGACCGGGCCTGAAGAGTGTTTGCCGAGAAGGGTCCTGACATGCTTCAGGCGTCGAGCGCCTGGCGCATCTCGCCGAGCACCGCCTTGAGCGAATCGGCGACCGCCTCGGGACGCTCGGCGCCCTCGGCGATGCGCGACACCAGCGCGCTGCCGACGATCACGCCATCGGCAACCCGGCCCACTGCCGCCGCCGAGGCGCCATCGCGAATGCCGAAGCCCACGCATAGCGGCAAATCGGTCGACTTGCGCAGCACGTCGAGCTGGCGATCCACGGCCTCGACATCCAGCGTCGCCGCACCGGTCACGCCCTTGAGCGACACGTAATAGAGATACCCTTCTCCATGGGCACATATTGTAGCGGCCCGAGCCTCGGAGGTGGTAGGGGCGACGAGGAAGATCGACTGCAACCGGTGTTCCTTGAACAGCGGCGCCAGCTCGTCGGCTTCTTCCGGTGGCATGTCGACCACCAGCACGCCATCGACGCCGGCGGCCTGGGCCTGCTCGGAGAATTGCCGGTAGCCCAGCCGCTCGATGGGATTGAGATAGCCCATCAGCACCACCGGGGTCTCGCTGTCGCGACGACGGAATTCACGCACCATATCGAAGATGTGCGTCAACCGCGTATCGTGTTTCAGCGCCCGCTCGCAGGCCTTCTGGATCACCGGACCGTCGGCCAGCGGGTCGGAGAACGGCACCCCAAGCTCGACGATATCGGCGCCGGCCTCGACCAGGGCATGCATGTAACCGACGGTATGCGACGGCGCGGGATCGCCCGCGGTGATATAGGGAATCAGCGCGGTACGGCCCTGTTCCCTGAGCGCGGCGAAGCGTTGATCGATACGGTTCATTCTTCTGTATTCCTTGAAGGCGAAAGTTCAAAGCAGCGAACGAAGGCCAGACAAGGCGAAAACGGCTGAAAAAGCGCAATGTACAAAAATGTACATGAGCAATTTGAAGACGTTTTTAACGCCGCATGGTCGAGTGCAGCCATTTGAACTCCGCCTTTAGAATTCGACGCCATCTATCTTGGCGACGGTCATGATGTCCTTGTCGCCGCGTCCGGACAGGTTGACGACGATATGCTGATCGGGGCGCAGCGTCGACGCCAGCATCTTGGCATGAGCCAGGGCATGGGCGGATTCCAGCGCCGGCATGATGCCCTCGACGTGGGTCAGCTCGCGAAAGGCCTCGAGCACCTCGCTGTCGTTGGCGGCTACGTACCGTACCCGGCCGACATCCTTCCACAAGGCGTGTTCCGGCCCCACGCCGGGATAGTCGAGCCCCGCCGAAACCGAATGCGTATCGGCGATCTGGCCGCCCTCGTCGGACATCAGATAGGTGCGGTTGCCGTGCAGCACCCCTCTCGGTGCATTGGCGGTCAGCGGCGCCGCGTGGCGCCCGGTCTCGACGCCATCGCCACCGGCTTCGACACCGATCATGGCGACCTCGTCGTCCTCGACGAACGGATAGAACAGCCCCATGGCGTTGGAGCCGCCCCCCACGCAAGCGATCAATACATCCGGCAAACGTCCGATCTGCTCGAGCGACTGCACGCGGGCCTCGCGACCGACCACCGCGTTAAAATCACGCACCAGCATCGGGTACGGGTGCGGCCCGGCCACCGTGCCGATGATATAGAAGGTGTCGTCGACGTTGGTCACCCAGTCGCGCAGTGCCTCGTTCATGGCATCCTTGAGCGTGCGCGTGCCGGATTCCACCGGGATCACCCGCGCGCCCAACAGGTGCATGCGATAGACGTTGAGCTTCTGGCGCTCGACGTCCTCGGCGCCCATGTAAACATCGCATTTCAGGCCTAGGCGCGCCGCCACCGTGGCGGTCGCCACGCCGTGCTGACCGGCGCCGGTTTCGGCAATGACCCGTGGCTTGCCGCTCTTCTTGGCCAGCAACGCCTGGCCAATGGTGTTGTTCACCTTGTGCGCGCCGGTGTGATTGAGATCCTCGCGCTTGAGCCAGATCTGCGCGCCGCCAAGCTGTCGTGACCAGCGTTTCGCGTGATACAGCGGAGACGGGCGACCGACGTAATGTGCCAGGTCATCATCGAATTCCGCCTGGAAGTCCGGGTCGTCGCGAAGACTCTGGTAGGTCTTCTCCAGTTCTTCCAAGGCGAAGCTCAGGGTCTCCGAAACGAACCGGCCGCCGTAGGGGCCAAAATGGCCACGGGCATCGGGCAGTCGGGTCAGGTCGCTGAACTGGGTCACGAAAGATACCTCATGGGGTCGCTTGATCTCATGGTTGAGCCAGGGTCACTTGCTGAATGAAGGCGCGAATCTTGTCGTGGTCCTTGACGCCCTTCGCACGCTCGACGCCTCCCGAGACATCGACGGCAAAAGGCCGAACCGAACGGATGGCCTCGCCGACATTTGTCGAAGCGAGGCCTCCGGCGAGAATAACAGGTTTTGACAGGCCTGCGGGGATTCGCGACCAGTCGAAAGTCTCGCCGGTGCCGCCGGGCACGCCCGGCTTGTAGGCATCGAGCAATAGCGCGCGGGCCTCGCGATAATCGCTCGCGGCGGCCTGCACGTCGAGAGCGTCGCGCATGCGCAGCGCCTTGATCCACGGACGCGTCGCCTTGGCACAGGTCGCCGGCACCTCGTCGCCGTGATACTGGATCAAGTCCAGGTACGCCTCGCAGCGGCGAATGAACTCAGGATCCTGATCGACGAACAATCCAACCCGGGTAACGAAGGCCGGCACCCGTGCAACCAGATGCGCCAGGCGGTCGATGTCGAGCGCCCGCTCACTGCCCGGCCATAGCACGAAGCCCAGTGCATCGGCACCGGCCGCCACCGCGACGTCGATGTCTTCCTCACGGGTCAGGCCGCAGATCTTTACACGGGTGCGGTTCATCACGATGACTCCTGATCGGATAGCGAGGCGCCCGCAGCGGCTTGCGCCCTGGCACGCTGGCGCTCCTCGGCGGAGTGAGGCCAACGGCGCCGGTAACGCATCAGCGGCGTGTCGGGCAGCTCGCGCTCACCGGTCCACTCGCCGACGAAGGCCAGCAGGTTGGGGCCTAGCGGCTCGCGCGGCAGGTCGAAGCGTTCGTCGTACAGCGAATCGACGAAATGCAATCCGCAACCCGGCGCGGTCACGTTGCCCAGCGAGCGATCCTGCAGGGCCAGTATGCGCGCCATGTAATCGACACCCTGTTCGCCCTTGCCGACCGCCACCAGAGCGCCGGCGATATTGCGAATCATATGGTGCAAGAACGCATTGGCCTGGACGTCGATCACCACCAACGGCCCGTAGCGGCGCACTTCGATGAAGTGTAGATGGCGGAATGCCGTCGTGGATTGGCAGCTCGCGGCGCGAAAGCTCGAAAAATCATGCTCGCCGACCAGCGCCTGGGCGGCCTCGTGCATGCGTTCGGTGTTCAGCGGTTCACGGCACCAGGTGGCGTTGGCGCGTTCGAGTACCGGGCGGCTGGGTTGGTTGAGAATGACGTAGCGGTAGCGCCGCGCCAGTGCCGAGAAGCGCGCATGAAAATCGTCGGCTACCGGCACCGCCCAGCGCACCGCGATATCGCGTGGCAGATTGGCATTGGCGCCGAACACCCAGGCTTTCTGGCTACGCGGCGAAGGCGCGTCGAAATGCACGACCTGACGCGTGGCATGCACTCCGCTATCGGTACGCCCACTGCACTTCACTCGGACCGGCGCGGCAGCCACCCTGGCCAGCGCGTCTTCCAGCGCGGCCTGCACCGAGGCGGCGTGCTTCAGCCGCTGCCAGCCGCAATAGGCACTGCCATCGTATTCCACGCCGAGCGCGAGGCGCCCGGTGTGTCGGGTAATATCATCCAGTGGCTGGAAAAGGGGCATTAGGCTCGGTGTGGTTAAGACGCTCGATTGGAACCCGGATTCGATGTCTCATTATCCAGATTCAATGGCTCGAACGCCACCTCCTCGATCTCCCAATCGTGTTCGATACCCGCCGTGCGGCGCGGCGCTTCCTCGCTGATATCGAACGATGCATCGAGTTTGTCATCGTCTTCTTCGCTATCGATCAAACTGCCGGGATAGTCGACACTCGGCTGTTGTAGCTCTGCGTGGCCCTCGTCGTGTTTTTTTACCGAGTGATCGGCGGGTGACGAATCGAGACTCGGCGGCTCGTACTCGATGTAACCCTCGTTCGTCGTACTCACCTCCTCGACATCCTCGGCCTCGACCTGCATGCGAGCGTCATGTGGCGCTTCATCTTCCCAGGACAGATCCGAAACCCCATTCGCTAGCGTTTGCGGCTGTGGCGGTGCCGCATTGAAAGCCTGACTGTCGATGCCGTCATCGGCATCGTCATCTTCAAAGCGCTCGAAACGGGGCCCGGGCGTCTCATCGAAAGACGCATCATGTTGCTCAACGGCACCATCGAAGCGACTCATCAGGCACCGGGCTTCATCGCGATAAGCGAGTTCGTCGACGGCTTCCAAGCGAGTCGCTTCGCGCTGGGCATCTTCACGCTCGCCAAGCTCGACATGTACCGTCAGCAGCTTGAGGCGCAAGTCATGGCGCTCGGGATCACTCTCGAGACGTTGCCTAAGCAGCTCGCGAGCCTGATCGAAACGACCGTAGGCGATGAAGATATCGGCCTCGCTAATGGTTTCGGTGTGCGGCGCACTAGCCCGGGGCACGTCAGCCTGCGGCGCATCAGGCGCCGACTCCTGCACTGCCGATGACTGCGGGGGCATTGCAGGTGCTGACACCGCGCCACCCACGCTGCCCGCCCCAACCGGGAAGCTGACTGCCTTGCGGCGCCCCTGGTCATCGGCGTTACGACGTCTCACCAGCCCCCATAGCGCCAGCAACAAGGCAATCGCGACACCGGCGATGGTCAACAGGTTGTCGTTCAATATCCGCCAAATTCCTCTGCTTTCGGTGCCGCCTTCGTCAATGCTCGAGGATGGCAAGGCTGTCGGCGATGGGCCTGCCGGAGCAGCGGCTGCGCGAGCCGTCACCGACTCAGGCAGCGCCGCAGGGGCTGGTTCCGAGTCGATGGGCTCTGGCTCGGCAGCAAGCAGCATCTCACGTAGTTCGGCGACATCCTGGCGCAGCGCGGCCATCTCGCTTTCCAAGCGCTCACGCTCCTCCCGGCTTAGCGCCAGCGCTTCGCGACTGGCCTGCCACTGAGCCGTCAGCTCAGTCAACCGCCGCTCGGCGGCCAGGTCGGCATCACTGAGCAGCGTCAGGCGCGGCTGGGCAGCGCTCGGCGCTTCGGCTGCCTGGCGCTCGCCGGCCTGTGGCTCGGGAGGTTGCTCCACGGCAACGACATCATCCGTGGGCTGCACCGAAGCGACGCTACGCTGGACACCGTCATCGCTGCGCCACGCCCGGTTCTGCGCCTGGACACGACTGTCGGCTTCGGCCGGGGTGCTTGCCAACATGACTTGGCGCGACGGCACGACCAGCGTCACGCCGGCACGCAGGCCATTGATGTTGCCGTCGGGGAAGGCCTCGGGATTGGCCTGTAACAGCGCCAGCATGACCTGGTCGATGCTGATGTCGCCGCTGGGTCGCACGCGCCTGGCCAGCCCCCACAGCGTATCGCCCGGCCGCACTCGCACCTGCGAAGGCGGCATGGAAGCGGCAGGCGAGACGGGTGAAGCCGCGATGGCTGGCGCCTGACGCGCTGGCTCGCTCACACCTGCGCCATCGATCAGTGACGGTGCACTGGCATAGCCCGGTGGGTCGAACAGCAAGGTAATCTGGCGACGTTGCCGACCGCCCGGCCATAGCAGCGTCACCAGTAGGTCCAGGTAGGGTTCGCGCACTACCCGGTCGGTAGTCAGCACCAATTGCATGCCATCGGCGCCGCGCTCCAGCGCCATGTGAACGCTCTCGGCAAGCACGCTGCGCGGCAGGCCGGCCTGCTCGAAAGCGGCTTCATCGGCGAGACGCGCCTTGAGCAGCGTGGGATCGAGCCCACCCAGATCGATCACGTCGATACGCGCCTGAAGGGGTTCGTTGAGGCTCGATTGAACCCGGGGATCGGCCAGCCCCAGCGCCTGCGCGGTAGGACTGGCAGCAGCCAGTGAAATCAGCATGGCCAATGGCAGCGTGCGTCTCATGATATCCCCTTGCGGCGCGTCGCTGTCCCGAAACCCAGGCGGCTGGCAGCGACGTCGTTAATATGTGGAGCTACTGTAACGATGCCTTCAACGCAACGACGCCTCCCGAAGGAGGCGCCGAGTAAGCCAGAACATGCGTGGTTTATTGCTCGCGCAGTATCCCCAGCATGCGCTTGAGAGGCTCGGCGGCCCCCCACAGCAACTGATCGCCGACCGAGAAAGCGGTCAGGTACTCGCCACCCATCGCCAGCTTGCGCAGGCGGCCCACCGGTACGCTCATGGTGCCAGTCACGGCGGCCGGGGTCAGGTTGCGCAGGGTCGCCTCCTTTTCATTGGGGACGACCTTGACCCAGTCGTTATGCCTGGCCAGGCGATCTTCTATTTCATCTATCGGCACATCGCGCTTCAACTTGATGGTGAAGGCCTGACTATGCGAGCGCATTGCGCCGATACGCACGCACAAGCCATCGATGGGAATCGGGCTGGCGCCGTGGCCGAGAATCTTGTTGGACTCGACGCCGCCCTTCCACTCTTCCTTGCTCTGGCCGTTGTCCATGGCCTTATCGATCCACGGCAACAGGCCGCCGGCGAGCGGCGCGCCGAAGTTCTCGATCGGGAAGGCGTCGCCACGCATCGAGGCGGAGACCTTGCGATCGATGTCGAGGATGGCGCTGGCCGGGTCGTCCAGCTCGTGCTGCACGCTGTCGCGCAGCGTGCCCATCTGGCTGAGCAGCTCGCGCATGTGCTTGGCGCCGGAGCCGGAGGCGGCCTGATAGGTCATCGAGGTCATCCATTCGACCAGGTCGGCCTCGAACAGACCGCCCAGACCCATCAGCATCAGGCTGACGGTGCAATTGCCGCCAACGAAGGTTTTCGCGCCCTTGGCCAGCTCGGCATCGATGACGTGGCGGTTGACCGGGTCGAGCACGATGGTCGCCTCGTCGCTCATGCGCAGCGTGCTGGCGGCGTCCAGCCAATAGCCCTTCCAGCCCGACTCGCGCAGCGGCTTGTAGACTTCCTCGGTATAGTCGCCGCCCTGACAGGTGACGATCACATCCAACGCCTTGAGTGCGTCCTGATCGAAGGCATCCTTGAGCGGAGGCACGTCCACGCCGATCTCGGGGCCGGGCTTGCCGACCTGCGACGTCGTGAAGAACGTCGGCTCGATACCGGCGAAGTCGTTGTCCTCGCGCATGCGATGCATGAGCACGGAACCGACCATGCCACGCCAACCGACAAATCCGACTTTCAACATATGAATGTCCTCCTGGAATTCTGTATTTGTGCGTTCGCGGGTGCCACGAGCGCTGTTAGGCCGAGGTATGGAAGGCGGCCAATACGGCATCGCCCATCTCGGCGGTGGACACCTGGCGGGTGCCCGGATAGGCGATATCGGCGGTGCGCAAGCCATCGTCGAGCACACTGCCCACGGCACGCTCGATGCGCGCGGCGAGTTCACCCTCGTTCAATGAATAGCGCAGCATCATCGCCACGGAAAGAATCGTCGCCAGCGGATTGGCCAGACCCTGACCGGCGATATCCGGCGCACTGCCGTGGCACGGTTCGTACATGCCCTGACCATGCTCGTTGAGCGACGCCGACGGCAACATGCCGATCGAGCCGGTGAGCATCGCCGCCGCGTCGGAGAGAATATCGCCGAACATGTTGCCGGTGACGATGACGTCGAACTGCTTGGGCGCACGCACCAGCTGCATGGCGGCGTTATCGACGTACATGTGCGATAGCTCGACGTCGGGGTAATCATCGGCCAGGCGCTCCATGACCTCGCGCCACAGCATGGTGACCTCGAGCACGTTGGCCTTGTCCACCGAGCACAACTTGCCGCCGCGCTTTTGCGCCATCTCGAAGGCGACGCGGCCGATGCGCTCGATCTCGGCCTCAGAGTAGACGTAGGTGTTGAAACCGACCCGCTGGCCGTCGCGCTGCTCGATGCCGCGCGGCTGGCCGAAATAGATGCCGCCGGTGAGCTCGCGCACGATCATGATATTCAGCCCGGAGACCACCTCGGGCTTGAGACTCGACGCCTCGGCCAGTTGCGGGTAGAGAATCGCCGGGCGCAGGTTGCCGAACAGGTTGAGGTTCTTGCGCAGTCCCAGCAGCCCGCGCTCGGGTCGCTTGGCGATGTCCTCGAGCTTGTCCCACTTGGGGCCGCCCACGGCGCCGAGCAGAATCGCATCGGCGGCCTTGGCCTTATCCAGCGTTGCGGCGGGCAACGGCTCGCCATGAGCATCGTAACCGGCGCCACCGACCAGCCCTTCTTCCAGGCTGAGTTCCAGCCCGGTCTCGCGGCAGGCATTGAGTATCTTGACCGCCTCGGCGGTGATTTCCGGGCCGATACCGTCGCCCGGCAGAACGAGAATCCGATGGCTCATGACGCCTCTCTCTGGTTGTCACGGAACAGCCAGGGGTGCGCCTGGCGGTGTTTCTGTTCGAACTCGCGGATCGCCTCTTCGTCCTGCAGCGTCAGGCCGATATCGTCGAGGCCGTTGAGCAGGCAATGCTTGCGGAAGCCATCGACGTCGAAGCTCAATACCTCGCCACTCGGCGTGGTGACGGTCTGGGCCTCGAGGTCGACGTCGAGACGATAGCCCTCGCTGGCCTCAACTTCCTGGAACAGCCGCTCGACGGTGTCTTCATCCAGCGGGACCAGCAGGATGCCGTTCTTGAAGGCGTTGTTGTAGAAGATGTCGGCGAAGCTCGGTGCGATGACCACGCGAAAGCCGAAATCCTCCAGCGCCCAGGGCGCATGTTCGCGCGAACTGCCGCAGCCGAAGTTGCGTCGCGTCAGCAGGATGCTGGTGCCCTGATAGCGCGACTGGTTGAGCACGAAATCGGGATTCAGCGGACGCTGCGACACATCCTGGCCCGGATAGCCCTCGTCGAGATAACGCAACACGTCGAACAGATTGGGGCCGAAGCCGGTGCGCTTGATCGACTTCAGGAATTGCTTGGGAATGATCAGGTCGGTATCGACATTGGCGCGGTCGAGCGGTGCCACCAGGCCCTGATGCTGGGTTAATGACTGCATGGCTCAGGCCTCCTGGGGCTGTTGTGGCTGTTGTGGCTGTTGTGAAAATCCGCGGATATCGACGAAGTGCCCGGCAATCGCCGCGGCGGCAGCCATCGCCGGGCTGACCAGATGGGTACGCCCGCCGTAGCCCTGGCGCCCTTCGAAGTTCCGATTCGAGGTCGAGGCGCAGTGCTCGCCGGCGCCCAGCTTGTCGGCGTTCATCGCCAGGCACATCGAGCAGCCCGGCTCGCGCCATTCGAAGCCGGCCTCGAGGAATATCCTGTCGAGCCCTTCGGCCTCGGCCTGACGCTTGACCAAGCCGGAGCCCGGCACGACCATCGCAAGCTGGATCGATTTGGCAACCTTGTTGCCCTTAGCGACCTTGGCCGCTTCGCGCAGGTCCTCGATGCGCGAGTTGGTGCACGAGCCGATGAACACCTTGTCGAGGCGGATATCGGTGATCTTCTGCCGGGGCGCCAAGCCCATGTACTCCAGCGCACGAATCACGCCACCCTTGACGCTATCGTCGGCGATGCCGGCCGGGTCGGGAACCTCGCCGAAGACCGGCGCGACCATTTCCGGGCTGGTGCCCCAGGTCACCTGCGGGGCGATCTCGGCGGCGTCGATCACCACTTCTTTATCGAACCGGGCATCGTCGTCGGATACCAGATCACGCCAGGCAGCCACGGCGGCGTCCCACTGCGCGGCAGTCGGCGCATAGGGGCGTTCGCGCAGGTAATCGATGGTGGTGTCGTCGACGCCCACCAGGCCCACCCGCGCGCCGGCCTCGATGGCCATGTTGCAGATGGTCATGCGGCCTTCCATCGACAGCTCGCGGATCGCGCTACCGGCGAATTCGATGGCGTAGCCGGTGCCCCCCGCCGTGCCGATACGACCGATCACCGCCAGCACGATGTCCTTGGCGGTAATGCCGGTGCCGAGCTTGCCTTCGACGCGCACGCGCAGATTCTTCATCTTCTGCGCCAGCAGACACTGGGTGGCGAGCACATGCTCGACCTCGGAGGTGCCGATGCCATGCGCCAGCGCAGCGAAGGCGCCATGCGTGGCGGTGTGCGAATCACCGCAGACCACGGTCATGCCGGGCAGGGTCGCGCCCTGCTCCGGGCCGACCACGTGCACGATGCCCTGGCGCGCGTCGTTGATACGAAATTCCTCGATGCCGTAGGCTTCGCAGTTGTCGTCGAGCGTCTGCACCTGGATCAGCGAGACCTGATCGAGAATGCCTGCGTTGCCGGCGGCACGCTCCTTGAGCGTGGTCGGCACGTTATGGTCGGGGGTGGCCAGGTTGGCATCCAGGCGCCACGGCTTGCGCCTGGCCAGACGCAAGCCCTCGAAGGCCTGCGGCGAGGTCACCTCGTGCAATAGATGGCGGTCGATGTAGATCAGCGCGGTGCCATCGTCGCGCTCCTTGACCAAATGTTGCGACCACAACTTATCGTAAAGGGTCTGGCCTGCCATGATTCTCCTCCAGGCTTCTATGAGCCTCGATGCGCCTGGGCGCGTGTTGTCCGGTGATCTATGAGACTAGGGACTGAAATCCATAAAAGCAATTCATGTTATTTATCCTTTGGATTCCATAATAGAATAGATAAAAGAACTTTCCTCACGAGGGCGCCATGGATACCCAGAGCCTGCAAGCCTTTCTCGCCGTCGCCGATAACAGCTCCTTCTCGCTGGCCGCCGAGCAGCTCTATCTGACCCAGCCGGCGGTCAGCAAGCGTATCGCCACCCTGGAGACTCAGGTCGGCGCGCGCTTGTTCGATCGGATTGGCCGGCAAGTCTCGTTGACCGAGGCCGGGCAACTTCTGCTGCCACGCGCCCGCGAGATTCTGGTGATGGTCGACGACAGCCGGCGCGCGCTGGCCAACCTGACCGGCGACGTGGGCGGCAGCCTGACCATGGCCACCAGCCACCACATCGGCCTGCATCGCTTGCCGCCGATTCTCAAGGCCTACACCCAGGCGCACCCCGAGGTGCGCATGGACATGCGCTTTCTGGATTCGGAGCAGGCCTACCAAGGCGTGCTGGATGGCGAACTGGAGATTGCCGTAGTCACGCTGGCGCCGGTGCCCGACCCGCAACTCACCGTGGTGCCGATATGGATCGACCGGCTGCGCTTCGTCTGCGGCAACGAGCATCCCTTGGCGGGGCGCGCCGCGCTACCGCTATCCACTCTGTCGGCCTATGACGCCGTGCTACCCGGCCATCTGACCTTCACGCGCGGCATCGTCGTCGACACCTTCGCTCGCGATGGCCTCAAGGTGAACGTCGCGCTTTCCACCAATTATCTGGAAACGCTGAAGATGATGGTCGCCATCGGGCTGGGTTGGAGCGTGCTGCCGGAGTCGCTGATCGACGAAGAGGTGCAGATACTACCCATCGAGCATAGCCCCATCGAGCGCCCGCTGGGCTATCTGGTCCACAAGAGTCGCACGCTCTCCAACGCCGCGCGCTCGATGCTAGCAATGCTCGACAACGCGGTAACGCCGCAGGCCCGCGAAGGGTAACGCGGGTCTGCCTTGAGCGAGCGTAACCGGTCATCCTTCAGCCGGCGCGTCGGCATTCTCATCGAGCTTTTCCAGCACTTCGGGAATCGTCTGGCGCACGTAGCGCCCCGGCGCCGGCTCGATGATCGCAAGCTTGCCCGCGCCGGGTTGGCGCGCCGCCACGCGCTTTTTCATGTCGACGTAACCGTTGTCGGTCATCCACGCCTGCCAATGCGGCCACCATGAACCCTCGTTGTAGGTCGCGCCCTCGAACCATTCACCGGGACTTTCAGGTAGCTCGTCGTTGGTCCAGTAGCCGTATTTGTTCTTGGCCGGTGGATTGACGATACCGGCGATATGCCCCGACCCGCCGAGCACAAAGGCCACCGGCCCCTTGGGCAATTGCGTGCCGGTGTAGGTGGTTTGCCACTTGGCGATGTGATCGTCGCGAGCCGAGACGAAATAGCTCGGCGCGGAGATCTTGCGCAGGTCGATCTTGACGCCGTCGAGCTCGATACCGTCGGGTTCGATCAGGCGATTGTTCAGGTACATGTGGCGCATATACCAGCCATGGGTGCCGGCCGGCAGGTTGGTGCCGTCGGTATTCCAGTACAGCAGGTCGAAGGCCGCCGGCGTCTCGCCCTTGAGATAGTTGTTGATATAGAACGACCAGAACAGATCGTTCTCGCGCAGCAGGTTGAAGGAGAATGCCATGACCCGGCCATCGAGATAACCATCGGCCTCGAGTTGGCGCTCGATACCCTGCAGCACCGGCTCGTTGAGAAACACGCCGATCTCGCCAGGGTCGCTGAAATCCTGCAGCGTGGCCATGTAGGTCACCGAGCGCACCTTGCGCCCACGAAACGTGCTGGTCAGATAGGCAACGGTCGTCGCAGCCAGGGTACCGCCGACGCAATAACTGAGCAGATTGACCGATTTTTCGCCGCAGGCCTGCTCGATGGCGCCCATGGCAGCGACCGGACCAAGCTGCATGTAATCGGCCCAGGTGATGTCGCGCTGCTCTACGCCCGGGTTGCGCCACGAGATCAGAAACACCGTGTGGCCCTGATCGACCAGCCACTTCATCATCGAGTTGTCCTGGCGCAAATCGAGGATGTAGAACTTGTTGATCCAGGGGGGGATGACCAATAACGGCGTCTTGAACACCCGCTCGGTGGTCGGACGATACTGAATCAACTGCATCAGTTCGTTTTCGAAGACCACCTCGCCCGGCGTCACGGCGATATTCTCGCCGATGCGAAAGGCCGATTTGTCGGTCATTGCCACGTTGAGGCCTTCCGCCGAATTGGCCAGGTCCTCGCGCAGGCGCTCCAGGCCGTCGATCAGGTTCTGGCCATCGGTCTCGTGGGTGAGGCGCAGCACCTCAGGGTTGGTGGAGACGAAATTGGTCGGCGCCATGGCGTTGATGTACTGCCGGGCGTAGAAGCGCAGGTTGCGCTGCTGTTTCTCGGGCAGGCTGTCGATGCCATCGAGCAGTTCGTTGAGCATCCGCGCCGTCAGCAGATACTGCTGCATGATGTAGCGATAGAAAGGGTCGGTGCGCCAGGCGTCATCCTTGAAACGCCGGTCCGAAGCTTGTGGCTCGATCACCGGCTCGGCCACCTCGCCGAGCATTTCGCGCAGGGTCCGCTGCCAGAGCTGCATCTGATCCTGGGCCAGACGCATCTGGGCGCCATACAGTGCCTGTGGGTTGAGCGATAGCGCCTCGGCGCCAGCGCGAAAGCTTTCCTGCATGTCCTTGAGCACCGAGGCACTCGCTTCGCTGGGCAATAACCGAGTCAGCATTTCCTGCAACAGCGCCTGATGCGCCTGGCCAACCGTCTCGAGTCGTTCTTTCCATTGCTCATTGGCCAGGGGATCGCCCCCCTGTTGCGGACCTGACTGCATAACGCCTCCTGATAGGTTTCCAGCGAACCATCCATGATCTCCGCGGACTCGCGGCAAGGTGAAGAGAGCCGGCAGCGCCGGCGCTCTTCACCCACGCACCATTGACCTCTCACGAGCTCTTGCTGGCGTCGCTCTTGTTGCCGCCACGCGACGACTGGCTGGCAGACTTGGCCGGTTCGGCAGCGGCCTTGGTCGCTTCGCTGGCCTGATTGGCAGCCTTCTGGCTCGCTTCGTTGAAGACGCTTTCCAACTCGTTTTTAAAGGCCATGCTCAACTCGGTCATGGCACGGGCGTCTTCCAGCATCTGCTGGGAGAGCTCGTTCATGATTTCGGTCTGGCGCTGGGTGAAGTCGCGCATGTCCTCGCCATCGCGAATCTCGGAGGCGGCGCGCATACGCTCGGTGCCGAGTTGGCTATAGCGCTTCATCGACTCGAGCTGGTATTGGGTCATCTTCTCCATATTGTCCAGCATCAAGCCATTGAGCTTGCGCATCGGTTCGAAGAAGTTACGGGTCTGATCGGTGAAGGCGTTGAACATCTGGTCCTGCTGCATGACGAATCCCTCCTGATGAGCGGAACAATCGAGACAGTGCGCACCCATGCTGCACTGCACAAAGCGTAGTCTGCCCTGCATCAGGTTGCAATACGATGTCGTGCCCAGCATCGAGCCGATCGGGCAGCGGCACCCCGGTTCTCACCTCGATAATTACCGGCAGATGATTGACTGACTCAAGGCTTCCGGTTCTGGCGTGATTTGGCGGAGGCGCTGGCCTTGGGTTTCACGTTTTCATCGGTATCGCTATCGGCTTTTTCCTTGCCAGCCGCCGTCGCGCTGCCAGCCTGACGCAGCATATCCATCATCATTTGCTGGTAGTTGCCGAAATTGGCCATGCCTTGGCTCAGGCCCTGCTGTATTCCCTGTGGCATGCCTTGCGCCCCCTGCTGCATGAACAGCTGCATCAAACTCCAGGGGTCGTAGCCTTCGGCCCCGGCCTCCATCTGCTGTTGAATGCGTGACATCACATCGCGCTGAAACGACTCGACATCGGGCAGGCCCAGCGACTGGCGAAACTCGGCGGGGGTCAGGTCGAACTCGACATTAATCTTCATGGCATGACTCGGTCGCGAAACAAGATGACTTTGAGTGTAGCAGTCGGCGTTATCGCAGGCGCACGACCTTGGGCATGCTAAAGACAATGCTTCTAAAGTTCAGGCTAAAGCGCTAAACCGTGAAAAATTCATCAATATGGTCTTGAGTAAGAGGCGTAGACCAATTTGGCGACGAATTAACGATAAAAAGGACAAACACATGCGACGTTACTATTTCCTGGTTCCCGATTCGCAGACAACGGTCAATATCGCGCATGAGCTGACCGAGCTTGGGCTGGGTCGAAACGAAGTCCATGTGATGGGCAAGGACCATGACCTGCTCGACAAGGAAAAGCTCAACGAGGCAACGCTGATTCAAACATCGGATGTTTTCAATGCCGGGAAGCGCGGCCTGATGATCGGCGTCCCGCTAGGGCTGGTGCTAGGCATCGTCATTGCCAGCATTCTGGCGTTTCCCACCACCTACGAAGGCAAGGCCGTGCTGGTCATCCTGATGGGCTTTTTTGGCGGCCTGTTTGGATTGTGGGCGAGTACGCTGGTCGGTGTTTCGGTGCAGGACGTGAAGGTCGAAAAATTTCGCAACGACCTCGAGCGCGGCGCGTTCTTGATGATGGTCGACCCGCCGCCCGAGCGCGAAGAGGAAATCACCTCGATCATTCACCGACATCACCCGGAAGTGACGATCGAGCAGATGACGCCGGATGAACGGCATCACGCCGAAGGCGAAGGCCATTGACTCTAAGTTAGGACAGCCTAGGAATCACTGACAGAAATTGCCGAACGAAGTGATGCGGGCGTCGCTACCTCGCAAGGCGCCCGGAGCACAGAAAGCGAGACATAACATGAGCTAGGTGAGCTTTCGACCGGGCTCGCGTTCGAGCACCGCGTAACACAGCGATTCGTTCGTGCAGGCATTTATGCATGATTCCTCAGGTCAGGCGCGGCGTGTCGACGCGCACGTCGGCGTTCTGCGCGCGGTGTCGCAGCAGGTGATCGATCAGCGTCAGGGCCATCATCGCTTCGGCAATCGGCGTGGCACGAATGCCCACGCAGGGGTCGTGACGCCCCTTGGTGATGACTTCGACCGGGTTGCCGTGCCGGTCGATCGAGCGCCCCGGCTGGGTAATGCTCGAGGTCGGCTTCAAGGCCAGATGCGCAACCAATGGCTGGCCGGAGCTGATGCCACCCAGCACGCCACCGGCATGATTGGACTGGAAGCCCTGTGGCGTCATCTCGTCACGGTGCTCGCTGCCGCGCTGGGTCACGGCAGCGAAGCCGTCGCCGATCTCCACGCCCTTGACGGCATTGATGCTCATCAGGCCATGCGCCAGCTCGGCATCGAGGCGGTCAAAAATCGGCTCGCCCAGCCCCACCGGCACGCCTTCGGCGACCACGCTGATTCTGGCACCGACCGAATCCTGATCGCGACGCAGCTGGTCCATGAATGCCTCGAGCTCGGCAACCTTATCGGGATCGGGGCAGAAGAAGGCATTGTCGTTGACGCCGTCCCACGACTTGAAATCGATGGCGATAGGGCCGAGTTGGCTCATGTAGCCGCGCACGACGATGCCCTGCGTGGCCAGGTATTTCTTGGCGATGGCCCCGGCGGCGACACGCATGGCGGTTTCGCGGGCACTCGAGCGGCCACCGCCACGATAGTCGCGAACGCCGTACTTGTGATGATAGGTGTAGTCGGCATGCGCCGGGCGAAACCGGTCCTTGATGGCGGAGTAATCCTTGGAGCGCTGATCGGTGTTCTCGATCAGCAGCCCAATCGGCGTGCCGGTGGTCACGCCTTCGAACACGCCCGAGAGAATGCGCACTGCGTCCGGCTCGCGGCGTTGGGTGGTATGGCGCGAGGTGCCGGGGCGGCGACGATTCAGGTCGTCTTGCAGATCGGCCTCGGTCAGCGGCAACCCTGGCGGGCAACCGTCGACGATGGCGCCCAACGCCGGGCCATGGCTTTCGCCGAAGGTGGTCACGGTGAACAGCTTACCGAAGGTGTTGCCGGACATTCAGCGTTTCCTCAATAGGGCTCAGACGAGGTGGGAGGCTCGAAGTGAGAAGCATAGTCGTCGAGTTCGCCGGTGGTCAGCGCGAATACGCCGTGACCGCCACGCTCGAACTCGAGCCACAAGAACGGCACCGCCGGAAAGGCCGCCTCCAGGTGACGGTCGGAGTTGCCGACCTCGACGATCAGCACGCCATCGTCGTTGAGATGCCCACGCGCCTCGCGCAGCACCCGGCGCACGATAGCCAGGCCGTCATCGCCGGCGCCCAGCGCCAGCGTTGGCTCGTGGCGGAACTCCTCGGGCATGGCGGCGAGGTCGCGCGCATCGACATAAGGCGGATTGGCGACGATCAGATCGTAGCGCTGGCCGGCCACGCCATCGAACACGTCGGACAGCACCGCACGCACCCGGGCGCCGACGTCGTGGCGGGTAATGTTGGCCTTGGCCACCTCGAGGGCATCGGCGCTGATGTCGACCAGATCGACCTCGGCGGTGGGCAGATGCAACGCCGTGGCGATGCCAATGCATCCCGAGCCGGTACACAGGTCGAGCACCCGCGACGGCGGATGGTCGGGGAACCAGGCGGCGAAGTCGTGTTCGATCAGCTCGGCGATCGGCGAGCGCGGAATCAATACCCGCTCATCGACCTCGAAGGGATAACCGGCGAAGAACGCCTCGCCGAGCAGATACGGCAGCGGCTTGCGGGTTTCGATACGCGCACGTACCAACGCCACGATGCGAACTCGTTCGATACCCAACAGGCGCGCGTCGAGCACCGAGGGATCGACGTCCCAGGGCAGGTGCAATGCGCCGAGCGTGAGCGCTACCGCCTCGTCCCAGGCGCTGGTGGTGCCATGACCGAAATGCAGTCGATAGGCATGGAACTCGCTGGTCGCCCAGCGCAGGCAGTCGCGCAGCGTGACGAGTTCGTCGGCGAGTTGCCGGTCGTCTAGGGTCAGGCTGGATACGGCGGCGAGTCGGGAGGTCACGCGGCGTCCTGTAACAAGGCTAGGGGAGTTCGCCATTGTACCCGTCAAGCCAGACGCTGCCAAAACTGCCGCGCTTGACGATATACTGGACGCCTGCGAAATCCACAGCGCTAACCGAGAGAGTAATGAGCCGACGCCACTCCACGCCCGACGACGAGGAGATTCGCCTGTTCCGCCAGGCGTTGGAAGGCGCTGGCGTGCGGCGGCTATCGAACGATCGCGCCGACCCCGGAAAACGCCCGCGCCATGATGCCGAAAGCCTCGCCGAGCGACGCGATGCGGCTATTTCCGCGCCGCCCAGCACCCTGGCGAGCCGCACCAGCGACGGTCGCGTCGAGCCGGTACGCCCCAGCGCCAGCCTCGATTTCAGCGTGCCCGACCTGCCCCACCGCACGCGCACTGCGCTGAAGCGCGGCCAGCTCCCCTGGGAAGCCGGCCTCGACCTGCACGGCCATACCATCGACGAAGCGCGTAACGAACTGGAGCGTTTTTTGCTCGATGCTCGTGCCCAGCGCATGCGTTGCGTGCTGGTGGTGCATGGCAAGGCGCGCACCAGCATGAATAGCGGCATGACCGATTACCCGGTGATCAAGAGCCACGTCAACGCCTGGCTGCGCGAATGGCCCAGCGTGCTGGCGTTCTGCTCGGCGCGCGATCTCGATGGTGGCACCGGCGCGGTGTATGTGTTGCTGCGCCGTCGCGGCGAGGTCTGAGAATCCCGTATAAATGCCTGCACGGGCGAATGGCAGCGTTGCGCGGTACTGGTGCGCCAGCCCGGTCGAGACTCACCTAACTCATGTTATGCCTCGCCTTCTGTGTTCCGTGCGTCTTGCCACGCAGCGGCGCCCGCATCATCCCGCTCGGCGATTTATTCAGCGATTCTCTAATTGGCGGGCTTGCCCACCGCCGGCTCACTGATCATCACCTGCCCACCACCCGGTATGACGCCTTCGCGTCCCTCGAAGCGATCCAGCGCCTGCGAGGCCAGGTGCCGACCCAGGCGAATCAACGCTTCGGCGCGGTGGAATTCATAGGCGCCGCAGACCGTCTTGGGAATATCGACCAATATATCCGGCGGGTAGCCGGCAATCTTGTACTTGGCCAGTGCCCCCTGAGTGATCTCGAACGATGCCAGCATGATGTCGAGCTTGCTCCAGGCGCGCTCGGCGGCCTTCTTACGGCTCGTCTCTTCATCATCGCTCTCCTCGTCTTCGTCGGCGCCGCCGAAGATACGCTGCGCACGCCCACGCACGCCGCCCAGCCAGCCGGAGAACCCTTTGCCCTGGGCCTCGAGCCGGGCCTCTCGCGCCTGCTCCTCGGCCACCTCGTCGGGCGGCAGCAAGTCCTCCAGGGTGACCGGCTGATGGGTCTGGGCGGTGGCGTTGACGGCGAGAATCAGATCGGCCTGGGCCGATACCGTGGGAATGATCGGCAGCGGATTCATCAAGCCGCCATCGACCAATACCTGGTCGCCCAGCTTCACCGGCGTGATGATCCCCGGCACGGCGATGGAGGCACGAATGGCACGCAGCAACGGGCCGTTCTGAAACCAGACCTCGCGTTGACGATTGAGATCGGTAGCCACGGTGGTCACCCGAATCGGCAGATCCTCGAGCAGCGTATCGCCGACCAGGCTTTCGAGCTTGTTCATTACCCGGTTGGCGCGCATCGCGCCCATCGGGCTCCAGGTCACATCGACCAGCTTGAGGATGTCGAAGTAATCGAGCTTGCAGACCCAGTCACGATAGCCATCGAGCTGGCCGGCCGCATAAACGCCACCGATCAGCGCGCCCATCGAGCAGCCGGAAATGGCCACGATCTCGTAACCCCGGGCGACGACTTCATCGATCACGCCGATATGCGCATAACCGCGTGCCCCGCCACTGCCCAGCACCAGGGCGATGCGTTTGTCCATGCCAGCCTCCCTGCGCGGCTTCAATCGCTCGCGCAATATTCATTGATGGCCCTGGCCACCGCCGCCACCGCCGTCGGCTCCAGGTGCAGGTGATGCCCTCCGGGCAATACCCGACGCCGAAGCTGGCTCACCGCAGCCCGCGCACGATGCGAGATTTCACGCTCACCGAGAATCCCCTGTTCCCCTTCAATCAATAACACCGGCGCCTGAATGGCCGTCAGCATCGCCAACACCTGATCGGGACACAAGCGCACCATCGACGGCCGCAGTAGCCGGCCATCGGTGCGCAAGCGCAAGTGACCGTGCTCGTCTCGCGCCAGGTTGCGAACGACCAATGGCTCGGCGGTTTGCGCATCGATGGGCGTAACGCCACCACCGACCCGCGCGCCGACGGCGCTCTCGATATCAGGATAGCTCGGTGCCAGGGATGAGCGGCGACGATGTCCCAGCAATCCCTTGCGCAGTTGCTTGGCGGTATCTTCGGCCGGCGTGGTCAGGGTGCCGAGCCCATCGATCAACACCAGACGTTCGACCTTCTCGGGCAACGCCGCGGCGACCAGGCAGGACACGCCGGCGCCCATCGAATGGGCGAGTAGCGTTGCCTGCGTCAGTTCCAGCGATTCGAGGGCATCGAGCACATCATGGGTATAGTCCCAGATCGCATAGTCGGTACCGGCAGGATGTCGCCGCGACAGGCCGTGGCCGGCGAAGTCGATGGCGACGATGCGAATATCCAGTCGCTCGACGAGCAATGGCGCCAGACGCGAGAAACTCGCTGCGTTATCCAGCCATCCGTGCAGTGCCAGCCAGGTGGTTGCGCCTGGGCGCCCCCAGCTCAACGCGGCGAGACGGCCATTGGCCAGGGTCAGCTCTTGGGGAGCGCTCATGCGATATCGTTCTCCAACAGGGAATCGAGGACGTCGAGCAGCGACTGGCGAGCTTCATCGGGGTATTCCATGGGAAACATGTGGCCCCCCGGGGTCTGCTCGACACGCACGCCATGGCGTGCGAGGCGCCGACGCCGCGATGACGTCAACAGCGTGGAATCGGCGCCGGCAATCAACGCCAGCGGCACCGCGAGGCGGCGCGTCAGGCCATGCAGATGGTCCGGCAGATGGCGAAACACCTCGACCTCGATGGCCGGGTCATAAACCAACTCGGCGCTGCCATCGTCATGCAGCCGCGTGGCGCCTTCGATATAGTCGCGCAGTGCCTCATCGGTAAAATGCGCAAAGAGCGTTCGCCGTCGCAGATAGTGGTGCATCGCTTCGCGGTTCGGCCAGATATGGCGGCGACCCAGGCTGCGTCCGGCGGGTGTCACTCGATCCGCCAGGCCCAAACGCTTGGCCAAACGCAACGACAAGGCATCGCGCCCCACCATCAGCGGCGGGTCGAGCACGACCAGGCAGCGAAACGCCTCGGGCATCGCCTCGGCCGCCATCAACATCAGCACGCCACCCATGGAGTGCCCGACACCGATGATCGGCGCATCGAAGGCGCGTAGATTCGCGACCAACTCATCACATAATGCCGGCCAGTTATTGCTCACTGGATAATCGGGATGGTGCGCCAGGCGATCCATGGGATGAAGCTCGAAGCGCTTCGCCAAAGGGGCCAGGAAGCTGCGATAGCTGGCTCCGGGAAAACCGTTGGCATGCGCAAAGACCAGGCGTTGGCGTGGGGGCATCGAAACCGTATTCTCCTATGACGAAAGGGCACGCCCGTGATGACACGACTGGGCGTAGCAGGCTAACGGGTTTACCATGTTACGCCGACGACGCCAATCATACGCTCGTATTAATCCGCTCCCGCTCGACCACCGACAAGGAATCGCTCGTGCCAAAACTCCACCCTCCGCGAGATACCCGCCTGCGTAATCGCCTGTTCTTCATCACGGTGATCGTTGCCTTGCTGGTCGGCTTCTGGCTGGTTCGCTAGGGAGTTGAATAACCCATGAGTCTGCTTGCTGTCTTCCTGCACACGCTGGAAGTCACCCTGCCGGTGTTCGCCATGGTCTTCATCGGCATCGGCCTGAAGCGCATCGGCTGGATCGATAGCGCATTCATCGCCACGGCATCGGCACTGGTATTCAGGGCCACGATGCCGACACTGATCTTTCTCAGCATCATCCAGGCCGATCTCGACGCCACCTTCAATCCGAAGCTGTTGGGTTTCTTCGCCATCGCGACGCTGGGTACTTTCCTGCTCAGTTGGCTGTGGGCCAGTTGGCGGGTGCCGTATGCCGATCGCGGGGTCTACGTGCAGGGCGCCTTTCGCGGCAATTGCGGTATCGTCGGTATTGCGCTGGCCGCCAGCATGTATGGCAGCTACGGTCTCTCGGCTGGCGCTCTACTGCTGGGCGTGGTGATTCTTTGCTATAACATTTTTTCCGTGATCGTGCTGGTCGCTTATCAACCCGGCAAACGTGCCGATTGGCGCAGCATCTTCAAGCATATCGCCCATAATCCGTTGATTCTCTCGGTACTAGTGGCCATACCCGTCGCCTGGTTCGATATCGCGCTACCCGGCTGGGTAATGACCAGCGGCAACTATTTCGCCTCGCTGACCCTGCCACTCGCGCTGATTTGTATCGGCGGCACGCTGTCGGTCAGCGCGCTGCGCAGCGAACGTTCGACCGCGCTCGGCGCCAGCCTGATGAAGATGGTCACGCTACCGGCGCTCGCCACCGCCGCCGCCTGGCTGGTGGGTTTCTCCGGCGCCGAACTCGGCCTGCTGTTCCTGTTCTTCGCCAGCCCGACGGCGGCGGCCAGTTTCGTGATGGTCAAGGCGATGGGCGGCGACGCCAGGCTCGCGGCCAACATCATCGCCCTGACCACGCTGCTGGCCAGCGTCACGGTGACGAGCGGGGTATTCGTCTTGCGCGTGGGCGGACTGATCTAGGGCCAGACTCACCCGATTGCGAGCGCTTTTTCAATGCTCGGCCCGATGCCGGGCAACCCTGTCCACGATGAAGCCAGCGATCTCGAAGGAGCATGTCGCAGCGGGAGACGGGGCGTTGATCAGGTGCACCGAGCGGTATCCGGTCAGCACCTCGAAATCGTCCAGCATGCGGCCCGCTCTCGACAACGTCTGCGCGCGAATACCCGCGTGAACCGTGTCGAGATCGTCGAGTTGGATCTCCGGCACATAGCGCTGCGCCGCCCTGAGGAACGCCTGCTTGTTATACGAGCGCCAGATCTCGGCGACGCCCTCCTTCCAGTAATTGCCCGCCATCTTCCAGAACCCGGGAAAGGCCAGCGTCCTGGCAAGCTCGCGGGAAACGATGCTTCTGTCATAACCCTCGCGGGAGAAATTCAGCGCCGCGTTCGGCCCAACCTCGACCTTATCGCTGATCAGCCTGCCCAGATGCACCCCAAGGAAAGGGTATTTGGGATTCGGCACGGGATAGATGAGCCCCTTGACCAGATGCGCCCGGGACGCCTTTAGCGTGTAGAAGTCGCCACGAAACGGTACTACCTGGAACTGCTTTCTTGCCGCTGACAGGCCCTGCATCAGCGCCACGCTGTCGCTATGCAGCCCCGCGCAGTTGATCAGCATACCCACCTTGTAGGAGTTCTCCCTGGTGAAGACACCAAGATGCCCTCGCTCCTCCTTCAAGGCACGCACCTCTTCGCGATACCTGAATTCAACACCCAGGTTTTTCAGCCGATCCACGAGCTTGCGGCAGACATCCTTGTAGTCGACGATGCCGGCTTCGGGGACGAATAGCCCGCCATGGACTCGCGCGTGCGGTTCATGGCCGCGAACCTCCTCCGATGAGAGCTTTTCGACCCGGAGCCCGCTCCGCCTGCCATTGTCGTAACTGACATCCAGTCTCTTGAGTTCTTCGTTGTCCCTGGCGACGATCAACTTGCCACAGATTCGGTGATTCACGTCGTGCGCTTGGCAGAACGCGGTCATCGATTGGCTGGCGGCACGGGCGAAGCGGGATTTCTGGGAACCGGGTTTGTAATAGATGCCCGAATGGATCACGCCGCTGTTATGGCTGGACTGATGCGCGGCGAAATCGCTCTCTTTCTCCAGCACGACGATGGAGGCATCGGGAAATCGCTCTCTGATCTTCAAACAGGTGGCCAACCCCAGAATGCCCGCGCCCACGATAGCGAATGAATGCATACAACCTGCCTTGCTTATTGTTTGGCCCTGGGCACCTCGGACACCCGATAATTCTCAAGCGCGGTGATGACACCGCTGCTTGTTCTCAGCACTTTCTCAGGAATATTCCCGGGCTTAATCTATAAAGAAACGATTGGATTAGCTTAAATCAATAATTTCAGTTCTTTATAAAGGGACTCGGGGATTTTTATACCATCAGCCAGGCTTCGCGCTCTCGCTGCATGGCGACGTTGAGATGGCAATCTAGCGCCTTGGCTCAAGACTCCTTCAAAAAGGGACTCAGCATGATGCATGTGCTTTTCTGTCTCTTTCCCCAGAAACACTTCAGGTGAGAATGCCAATACAAGCTCGCCATGGAATGGCTTTCCTTCACCGTTTTCATCGACGGCTCGCGTCTCATGCCCCAATAAATCGCCAATAAGCGGCCCAGCCAACAATTCGATCATGGTCGAAAGCGCGGATCCCTTGTATCCTCCAAAGGTTAGCAACGCGCCAGACAGTGCAGCTTCGGCGTCTATTGTCGGATCGCCATTACGGTCGATCGCCCACCCTTCAGGAAGGGTTTTACCGGCTCGCTTGTGAAGCTCGATTTCACCTCGTGCCACTACACTGGTTGCAAAATCAAAAGTATAGGGAACGCCGCCGGGGCGCGGCCATGAGAACGCCACCGGATTGGTTCCAAACAGTGGAGACGTACCTCCCGCCGGCGCGACATAAGCATGGCTAGGCGTCATGGCCAAGGCTACGAGCCCTTCTTCCGAGAGCGATTCCACTTCGGACCAAAGGGCGGAAAAATGAAAGCTGTTATTTATTGCAAGAGCTGCCAGCCCGCAATGCTTGGCTTTTTCTATAAGATGCGGCTTACCCTTTTCGAATGATAGCAGTGAGCAACCTCTTTGAGCATCGACGCGGACAATACCTGGCGCATCATCGGATACCTTAGGTATCGCGCGAGGGTCCACTCCTCCTCTACGAGCTGTCTGTACGCAACCGATCAGCCGATATAAACCATGGGAGTGACATTCATCACGCTGTGCCGTAAGTACGCTTCTTGTAATGGCTGCGGCGTGCTCTTGACTAAATCCATTACTTGTCAGCACGTCATTACTGAGTAAATCCGCTTCTTCAAGTGACAACGTTACATTTTTATCCATAGATTCCACACAAGATGTCGAATAAACGAGGTTGAAGGTCCAGAAAAACCTTCAACCTCATTCTTGTCGATAGGTTCAGCTCTCGCGCTTGCCATCCACCAGCCGTGTCAGGCCCAGCGGGTTCGTCTCACGCAGCGCCTCGGGCAACAATCCTGCCGGCAGGTCCTGATAGCACACCGGGCGCAAAAAGCGCTGGATCGCCGCGCTGCCTACCGAGGTGGTGCGGCTGTCCGAGGTCGCCGGGTAGGGGCCGCCATGCACCATGGCATGGCCCACCTCGACCCCGGTGGGCCAGCCATTGACCAGAATCCGCCCGGCCTTGCGCTCGAGCGTCGGCAGCAGAGTCCGCGCGGCCTCGGTATCGGCGTCGTCCATCTGCAGGGTGGCGGTGAGCTGGCCTTCGAGGCGTTCGGCGACCTGCTTCATTTCCTCGGCATTCCGGCATTCGATCACCAGCGAGGTGGCGCCGAAGACTTCTTCCTGCAGGACCGAGTCTTCGAGGAAATCCTCGGCCGCGGTGACGAACAGCCCGGCCTGGCACGGGTGGACGGTTTCGCCGACCTGGCCACGCGCCACGTCGCGCACCTGACTGTTGCCGGCGAGCCGTGCCACGCCCTGCTCATAGGCGTCGTGAATGCCCGGGGTGAGCATGGTCTGGGCCGCGCTGGCCTTGAGGGCCTCGCCGGCGGCCTGCACGAAGGCATCGAGCGCCGGGCCCTGCTCGGCGATCACCAGGCCGGGGTTGGTGCAGAATTGCCCGGCGCCCAGGTTGAGCGAGGCGACGAACGCCTGGGCCATGGCTTCGCCCCGCGCCCTGAGCGCCTGCGGCAGTGCGAACACCGGGTTGATGCTGCTCATCTCGGCATACACCGGGATCGGCTCACGGCGCTGCTGGGCGATCCTCAGCAGGGCCAGCCCGCCACTGCGCGAGCCGGTAAAGCCCACCGCCTTGATGCGCGGATCGGCGACCAGCGCCCCGCCCAGCGCATTGCCTGAACCGAACAGCAGCGAGAACACGCCCTCGGGCAGGTGGCAGGCCGCCACGGCGCTCTGGATCGCCCGACCCACCAGTTCCGAGGTGCCAGGATGCGCCGGGTGCGCCTTGACGATCACCGGGCAGCCGGCGGCCAGCGCCGAGGCGGTGTCGCCGCCGGCGACGGAAAACGCCAGCGGGAAGTTGCTGGCGCCGAACACCGCCACCGGGCCCAGCGCGATATGCCGCTGGCGCAGATCGGCGCGCGGCAGCGGTTGACGCTCC
>NZ_FNGI01000020.1 GCF_900102945.1 Modicisalibacter muralis
TGAACTGCACCCCGAAAGTTGGACACCCAATCCAACCTTCGGGGTGTTTCTATGAGCAATCGGTACGACGAGTGGTTCAAGCTGCGGGTGGTGCAGCAGTGTTTACGTGAGGAGACCAGCTTAAGGGAAGTGGCACGTCAGCACTGCCTGGATGCGTCCACCGTACGGCAATGGTTGGACAACTACCGGCAGCATGGCGTGACGGGGCTGCGCAAGAAATACACACACCGCAGTGCGGCTTTCAAGCTGGCAGTACTTGAGAGGATGTGGCGAGATGGCTTGTCACATCGTCAGACTGCGGCCCTGTTCGATATCCGTGAGCGCCGCGCTATTGGCAGATGGGAGCGTCAGTACCATAGTGGTGGTCTGACTGCGTTAGCGCCAAAGCGTAAGGGACGCCGCCCGATGACCAAGAAGCCGCCTTCACCATCCCCTCCGCCTGATGAAGAGCGCTCCCATAAGGAGTTGCTCGAAGAGTTGGCGTATCTGCGGGCGGAGAACGCCTACCTAAAAAAGCTCGATGCCTTGATCCGGGAGAAGCGGGCGGCAACGCAGAGCAGAAAGCCCAAGCCGTCCAAGGGTTAAGGCACGAGCATTCGCTGGCTCTGCTGCTGCGTGCGGCAGAGCTACCGCGCAGCACATTCTACTACCAGGTCAAGGCCCTGGGCACCGATGACCCGTACGCACCCCTGAAGGCGCGTATCCGGGCGATCTACGACCGCCACAAAGGGCGCTATGGTTATCGCCGCATCACTGCCGTCCTACGGCAGGCAGGTGAAGTGATCAACCACAAGGTCGTCCAGCGCTTGATGCAACAGCTGGGCTTGAAGTCCCTGGTTCGTCCAAAGCGGTATCGCGCTTACCGAGGGGCAGTGGGACATGCGGCGCCCAATGTACTCGACCGGCAATTCCAGGCAGAAGGACCGAACCAGAAGTGGGTGACCGACATCACGGAGTTCAACATCGACGGACAGAAGCTGTATCTGTCCCCCATCATGGATCTCTACAATGGCGAGATCATGGCCTATCAGATCAGCAGGCGTCCCGTATTCTCACTGGTGAAGCGCATGCTGCAGCAGGCCTTTGCCCGCTTGAAAGAATCGGACCGGCCACTGCTGCATTCTGATCAGGGATGGCATTACCAGCATCCCGCCTATCGTGCCCTGTTGGCAGGACAGGCGCTGACCCAGAGCATGTCACGCAAGGGCAACTGCCTGGACAATGCCGCGATGGAGAGTTTCTTCGGCACCCTGAAGGCCGAGTACTTCCATTTGCACCGATTCGACACCATTGGGCAGTTGCAGCAGGGCCTCGACCAGTACATCCATTACTACAACCACGAACGCATCAAGGTGAAGCTAAAAGGCCTGAGCCCCGTACAGTACAGGACTCAGGCCTTGAGCGCCGGCTAAATGAACCGTCCAACTATTGGGGGTCAGTTCA
>NZ_FNGI01000017.1 GCF_900102945.1 Modicisalibacter muralis
CAAGGTGAAGCTAAAAGGCCTGAGCCCCGTACAGTACAGGACTCAGGCCTTGAGCGCCGGCTAAATGAACCGTCCAACTATTGGGGGTCAGTTCACAATGGCGAGGGCAAGGCAGCGCCATGCTCAGTGACGGCTGCGGAACCAACGTGGCTGTGGGGTTTAGCCCTTCACGCCTCCGGCGGTGAGCCCGCCGACGATCCAGCGCTGGCAGAGCAGGAAAACCAGGGTGATCGGCAGGCCCGAGAGCACCGCGGCGGCGGCGAAATCGCCCCATAGATAGTTCTGTTCGTAGAGATACTGCTGGGCGCCAACCGCCAGGGTCAGTTGCTCGACGTCGAGCAGCAGCACCGAGGCCATTGGGTACTCCATGATCGACATGATGAAGGCGAGGATGAACACCACCATCAGGATCGGCACTGACAGCGGCAGCAGGATGTGCCAGAACGCCTGCCAGGTACTGGCGCCATCGACGATCGCGGCCTCCTCCAGCGAACCGTCGATGGATTCGAAATAGCCCTTGATCGTCCAGATATGCAGCGCGATGCCGCCCAGCGAGGCGACGATCACCGCGCCATGGCTGTTGATGCCCAGCCAGCCGACGAAGTTGCCGAGCTTGTCGAACAGCGCGTACAGCGCCACCAGCGAGAGCACCGGCGGAAACATCTGGAAGATCAGCATGCCCTTGAGCAGCGGCGACTTGCCGGCGAAGCGCATGCGCGCGAAGGCGTAGGCGCTGGTGGTCGAGAGCAGCAGTATCAACAGCGACGATACGGTGGCGATCTTCACCGAGTTCCACAGCCATAGCAGTACCGGGAACGGCGGCTGCACCACGCTGCCGTCGGGGTTCTCCCAGGGAATGCCCAGTGCCAGCGCCCAGTGTTGCAGCGAAAAGTTCTCGGGCAACAGGCTGCCGGTGGCGAAATTGCCCTCGCGAAACGAGATCGAGATCACCATCAGCAGCGGAAAGACGATCAGCGCGATAAAGCACAGCAGTATCAGGTGCGCACCTAGCCGGCGGGCGCGAATCGAACGGGGTTGAACCATGGCCATAACGGGTTCTCCTAGACCTTGATCTTGGACAGGCGCAGGTTGAGCAGCGACAGCCCGCCGACGATCAGGAAGATCAGCGTGGCGATGGCCGCCGCCAGACCGAAGTTCTGACCGGTGCTCTGGAAGGCAATGCGATAGGTGTAACTGACCAGCAGGTCGGTGGTGCCCGCCGGGGTACTCGCACCGATGATGTCGGGGCCGCCGCCGGTGAGCAGAATGATCAGCACGAAGTTATTGAAGTTGAAGGCAAAGGCGGCTATTAACAGCGGCGCCAGCGGCTTGATGATCAGCGGCAAAGTGATGCGCAGCAGGTTGGTGATCGCGCCGCCGCCATCCATCGCCGAGGCCTCGTAAAGATCGCGCGGAATCGACTGTATCAGGCCCATGCACAGCAGTAGCATGTAGGGATAGCCCAGCCAGGTATTGACGATCAGCAGCATGGTCCGCGCCAGCCAGGGGTCGCTGAACCACGCCGGCTTGATCCCGAACAGGCTCTCCAGGATCAAATTGATCTCGCCGAAATTCTGATTGAACAGGCCCTTGAAGACCAGAATCGAGATGAACGCCGGCACCGCGTAGGGCAGGATCAGCAGGGTGCGATAGACCGCCTTGCCACGCAGTTGATCCCACTGCAGCAGCGTCGCCAGCACCAGCCCCACCGCTAGGGTGAACGCCACGGTCAGCAGCGAGAACGCCAGCGTCCAGACGAAGATTTGCAGGAAAGGCCCACGAATCGAGGGATCGCTGAGTACCCGCTGGTAGTTGTCGAAGCCGATCGCCACGGTCCAGCCGGGAAAGACCCGCTCGCCCTCGGCGGTGATGAAGAAGCCGGTATCGTGGTTGGGCGTCAGCAGCGCACCGCTCTGGCGGTCGGTCAGCGTGCCGTCGGCGTTGGCCACGTAGCGCGGCAAGATCGGCGCGAAGCTGCGTAGGCTGGCCAGGGACAGTTCAATACCTTGCGGTGTGATCAGCGTCAGCGCGGCGAGCGCCTGCTTGGCCGCGATGATCTCGCGCAGCCCGGCCGCCTCGCCTATGGGCGGCACAGCAGTTTCGCTCACCCCGATCCGGCGTGGCTCGGCGTCACTCAGGTCGAGCGGCGGCGAGACGAAGCGCACCGCGTCGTCCAGCCCGCCTTCCAGGTAGAGCCGATACATTCCGTCCGCCGGGTATAGCCGCAGGGCGTACTCGACGTCCGCCTCCTGATAGGTGCGCGAAAGCAGTATCTCGCGCACCCGCTCCTCCGAGAGCAGGTTGCTGCCGCTGTAGTTGGTGAAACCGATGCCGACGGTGTAGGCCAGCGGAAACAGGATGAACAGACCCATGCCGGCCAACGCCGGAAAGATGTAGCGGTGGCGGCTGAGCGAGCGCTTGGTGAAGACCACGGCCAGCGCCGTGGCCAGCACCAGGAACAGTAGCGCGAAGATCCACTGGCCATGCCAGTAGAAGGCCATCACCAGCCATAGGATCGCCACGACGATGAGGCCAAGCAACGCGCGGGAGAAAAACGTCTTGTGCATTCGTAACATCCGACCGCTGGCCGATGCCATGCTTCGGCATCGGCCATTGCGGCTATCGTTGTGGGCGGCTTAATTGACGATGCGCTTCGCGGCTGCGTCGAGCGCCGCCTCGGCATCCTGTCGGCCCGAAGTGATGTTCTTCAGCGCCGGTTCCATGGCCGACCAGAACGCACCCATCTCCGGTACGTTGGGCATCGGCGCGCCAAGACGCGCATTGGCCATGGTCGCGGCGATGTTAGGGTTCTGCGACAGCTTGCGCATGTACGCCTTGTGCGCCACGGCACCCAGCGGTACATCGGCATTGACGGTCTTCAGCCCCGCCTCGGTCAGCAGGTAGTTCTCGATGAATTCGGTGGCCAGCAGGTCGTTGCTACTGGCCGAACTGATCATCGCCGTCAGCACGCCGACCATCGGTTTGGCACGCTCCTCACCGACCTTGGGCAGCAGTGCCACGCCGAAGTCGATGCCGCTCTTTTCGAGATTGCTCCATGCCCAGGGGCCATTGATCATCAACGCCACCTCACCCTTGTTGAAGCGCGAATCCATGACGCTGTAGTCGACGCCACTGGGCATCACGCCCTCGTCGATCAGGCGCTGCAGCAACTCGGCGCCCTGCAGGGCACCGGCATTGTTGACGCCGGTATCGGTGACGTCATAACCGTTCTCGGTCTTCTTGAAGGCGTAACCACCATTCGCGGCCAGCAGCGGCCAACTGAAATACGGCGTGCCGTAATCCCACAGGATTGCCTCCTTGCTTTCCTTGGCCAGTTTCGCGTCCAACGCAATGATCTCCTTGAAGCTCTCCGGTGGGGTCTCGACCATATCCTTGTTGTAGATCAGGCCCAGCGACTCGACGGAGATCGGATAGCCGTAGGTTTCACCATCCCAGGACACTGCGTCCCAGGTGAAGTCGAACATTCGCCCCCATACCTCGGCGGATGGAGAAACCGGCTTGAGCAGGCCGCTCTGGGCCCATTCGCCCAGGCGGTCGTGGGGCCAGATGACAATATCGGGACCGTTGCCGCTGGCCGCGGCCTGCTGGAACTTGTCGGTCAACCCGTCGGGGTGCGCCACCTCGACCGGTATGCCGGTATCGGCGGTGAAGCGGTCGCCGACTTCCTGCAAGCCGTCGTAGCCCTTGTCGCCGTTGATCCAGACGACCAGCTTGCCCTCTTCGGTGGCGGCAGCGGCGGGCAATCCCAGCCCGGCGCCGATGGCAGCGGCCAGCAGCGGAAACAGGATGCGTTGGCGTGATTTCATCGCGTGTGTGCCTCTTGTTGTTGTCTTCATGTAACGCCCCACGGTCATACCGCGGGGCTTACCCAGGCAATAAGATTCGCCAATCCGCGCCAAGGGTGGCTCATCCCCGGCGGGGGCGTAGCCGGTGTATGCACAGGGCGTAGCGGCGGCGCGTCGGGATGAGGGCAGCGCCGCCGCGCCTCGCTAACATCGCCGGACGATCACCCTGAAGAGGAACTTACGATGCGCAACCGCAAATCCCCATTCCTGGCGATTCTCGCCGGCGCCGGATTGATCGCCGCCAGCACGCTCGCTGCCGCAGCCAACGCACCGGCACCGGCACCGGCACCGGTACCGGTATCAGGCATCGACCTCGAGGCACCGGGAACGGTCATGGTCCATCTGTTCGAGTGGCGCTGGGACGATATCGCCGCCGAGTGCGAAAACGTGCTCGGGCCCAGCGGCATCGATGCCGTGCAGGTCTCGCCGCCCAACGAGCATATCACCCTGGCCGACGTCGACGGCGCCTGGTGGGCGCGCTACCAGCCGGTCAGTTATCGGCTCGACTCACGCAGCGGCGACCGCGCCGCGTTCGTCGCCATGGTCGAGCGTTGCCGGGCCGCCGGCGTGGGCATCGTGGTCGACGCGGTCATCAATCACATGGCCGGCATCGGCGAGGGCGAAGGCATCGCCGACACCCGCTTCACGCCGTTTCGCTATGGCGAGTTATACACCGAAAGCGACTTTCACCATTGCGGGCGCAACGGCAACGATCAGATTCAAAACTATCAGGACCGCTGGGAAGTGCAGTACTGCCATCTATTGGGTTTGGCCGACCTGGCCACCGAAAAGCCCGAGGTACGCGAGCGAATAGCCACCTATCTGCAGTCGCTGGTGGACATCGGCGTGGCCGGCTTGCGCATCGATGCCGCCAAGCACATCCCGCCCGAGGACATCGCCGCGATTCTCGGACGCGTCGACGGCGAGCCCTACGTCTTTCAGGAGGTGATCGATCTGGGTGGCGAGCCGATCAGGGCGCAAGATTACCTGGCCAACGGCGACGTCACCGAGTTCCGCTACGGTCGCGACCTGTCGCGGGCGATGATGAGCGGCGACCTGGCGCGCTTGAAGACGCTCGGCGACGCCGACAGCTGGGTGCCCGACGAACGCGCGCTGGTGTTCGTCGACAACCACGACAACCAACGCGGCCATGGCGCCGGCGCGGTGATGATGCACGCCTTCGACGAGCGCTACCGACTCGGCGTGGTGTTCATGCTCGCCTGGCCCTACGGCACGCCACGCATCATGTCGAGCTACACCTTCGACGACAGCGATCAGGGCCCGCCGAGCGTGCCCGGCGACGCCACCTGGCGCACCGCTCGGGTACATGGCGAAAGTGGCCTGGGCTGCCTGGCGCCGGACTCGCTGGATCGACGCGGCTGGGTCTGCGAGCACCGCTGGCCGGATATTCTCGCCATGGTTGGCTTTCGCGACATGGTCGGCGACGCGCCGCTCGGCCATTGGCAGCAGGACGGCGAATCGCGCATCGCCTTCGCTCGTGGCAAGCGCGGCTTCCTGGCCATCAATCGCAGCGACGACGCCTGGCAGGCGACCCTTGAAACTGCCCTGCCAGCCGGGCGCTATTGCAACATTCTCGCCGACGACTGCACCCAACCTGTCGTCGTCGACGCCAATGGCCAGGCGCAACTGCACGTTCCCGCCAACGCCACCGTGGCGCTGCATATGGGGCGGCAGGCCCGCTAGGCAACAGGGTGGCGGCATCTTGCGACAAATGGCCACGGCTCGAGGTTAGGCCATGCCGAACACTTGCTCTATAGTTTTATCGCTAACTGGCTTCTTTACCTAGACGGATCGAATGTAACCCATGTCGCTAATGACGCGTCGCGGACAAACTTACCTAACTTGGCTTGGCCTATTCGCCATGCTGATGGTGTTTGTCGGCCCGCTAGTCAGCCAGTCACAACGCATGCTCGAGCATGGCCCGCCTGTCGCCCGGTCGGCGTCCGGCCATGCGAGTCATCATGCTCAATCCAGCATGGCCATGCATGACGCGGACGCTCTGGCCGCCTGTGGCTATTGCACGCTGTTCGCTCATGTCCCGGGAATCAATCCGACTCTCAGCCTGCCGCCGTCGCAAGCGATAGCACGGCCTCACACGACGCTGACCAACACCTCGGGTGTTTTGCAGCACGCCCGTTACTTCCGATTCTCGCCACGCGCCCCACCTCGGATCCTCCGACTTCCGCTTATGTCTTGAGGAAATACCGAATAGTGCCCATGCCGATAAGCACTACCTGGGCTCTTCGATAACCCTCTGCGACGACAGGTATTGCATCGCCGATAACGCCTGACCCGGTCTGAAACCGGCAACGTTGTTGCGCATGCATGAATCATTCGCGTAGCGAGAGAATTCCCGTGTCAGACAACAACGCTTCCCGCAACTCATCGTCAACCGCCCCACCGGGCTCCCCGGGCGCAACGACCGCTCCCCCCGTCGGATCACTGCTCAAGGCCCTGCTCATTCGGCTGCATTTCTATATCGGCCTGTTCATCGGCCCATTCATCCTGTTCGCGGCGCTTTCCGGTTCCCTGTATGCGTTATCGCCGCACCTGGAACAGTGGCTCTACCACGATCAGCTTTACACCCCACAGCGCGGGCCGGCTCAGCCATTGGCGGAACAGATCGCGGTCGCTCAGCGCGTCATCGGTGACGATGCTCAGTTGAGTGCGGTGCGCCCCGCTCCCGAGCCGGGAATGACCACTCGCGTGATGTACTCGGCCCCCACGCTGGGGCCCTCCGAGAGTCGAGCCATTTTCGTCGATCCCGTGACGCTTGAAGTGCGCGGCGACCTCGTTGTCTACGGTACCAGTGGCGCCCTGCCACTACGCAGTTGGATCGATCATCTGCACCGCAGCTTGCTGTTGGGCGATCTCGGCCGTCACTACAGCGAACTGGCGGCATCGTGGCTGTGGGTCGCCGCACTCGCTGGACTCGCCATCTGGTGGTTCGGCCCCCGACGCGCGCGCCGCCAGGCGGCACGCAACGCGGCCGTAAAAGCATCGCCCAGTCAACGTCGCGCCAGGCTTCGCTGGCGGCATTCGACCCTCGGGCTGTGTCTGCTGATTGGCATGCTGTTTTTCTCGGCCACCGGGCTTACCTGGTCGCAATGGGCGGGCGGTAATATCGGCGTGCTACGTGCCGCCTGGGGCTGGAGTACGCCCAGCGTTTCCACGCAGCTTGATCCCAGCGCCAAATCCGATATGAGCGGTCATCAACACCATGCCATGGCAAGCATGGATACTCAGCCACACGTCTCATTTGCCTTGGCCGATTTCGACGCCGTCCTCGCCGCGGCGCGCGCCGCTGGCCTCGATGCGGGGCGCATCGAGATTCAACCCGCAACGTCTGCGAGTGCCGCCTGGAAGGTCAAGGAAATCGATCGACGCTGGCCGACCCAGGTCGACGAAGTGGCCATCGACGTTCGCGATATGGGCGTGGTGGATCGGGTCCGTTTCGCTGAATACCCGCTCGCGGCAAAACTGACCCGCTGGGGCATCGATGCACACATGGGCGTGCTCTTCGGCCTGCCCAACCAACTCGTTCTGGTCACCTTCGCCGTGGGTATCTGCGTGATGGTGATCTGGGGCTATATGATGTGGTGGCGCCGACGCCCGCGTTTCCCGACCACCGCGGGTAGCGATGGCACGCTCTCGGCAATCGCCGCCAGATTGCCGGTATCCGTCAATCTCGGGATTCTGCTGGTGGCGTTGGCCCTAGGGCTGGCGTTGCCCGTCATGGGTGTCAGCCTGGCCGCTTTCTTGCTGATCGACGTGATACGTGGGAAGCACGCCGCGCGGCGTGCTAACGCGGCCGTGAAAGGCGCATGAGTACCTAGGCCAGACAACCTGGAATGAGAAAACGACCGTTCGTCATAACCGCTACGAACCCGGAAACCTGAGGCTCAGTCGGGAGTGGCGAGCTGGCGCATCATCACGCTTACATCCTCGCCACGATAGCTCATGCCCTCACGCTCCACCCAGCCGAGTCGGCGATACAGCGCTTGCTGGTCCGGCGTGTAGAGATAGAGCGTCTCGATGCCCGCCTCGTGGGCCTCCTGCTCAACCCGCCGCACCAGGCGCGAGGCGATGCCCTGCCCGCGCCATGCGGGTAGCACGAAAACAGAAGCCAGCCATGGTGTCAGCTCGGGGCGCGACTCCATGTCGTCCACGGTCAGACTCGCCGTGCCGACCGGCCGGTCACCGGCCATCGCGACGAACACCTGGGGAACACCGCCCTGACCGCATTCGCTGCGCACCTCGTCGCAGCGGCCCTCGAAGCTGAGCGCCGTATTGAGGTGTCCCCAGGCTTCATGCTGCCAGGTGGCAACGGTTTCCAGATGTGGGGAGGCGGGGGTCAACGGCACAATCGTCGTCAGGATATCGGTCATGCATCGTCGTCCTGGATTTGGGGGGAATGATGAGTAGTTGCAGGATAAAATCCTCCTAGCGTTAGCGGTACAAGGCGTACAGCTCACTCACCCCGTCGTGGTTGGTGATGGTAGAATAGGAAAAACGCTTGCAGGAGTCCCCATGCCAAACGTATCTCTGAAAGCAAAGCAAGCCTATTTCGCCAAGGTAAAACGAGCCAATTATGCGGCCAGCCTGCGTCTCGAAGGGGTAAACATGGTTTCCTCACCCCAGCCCATGGGCAGCAAGGCGGCTGTGCTGAAAAGATACCGTCAGAGCTAGTCTTGGTGGATAAGTACGGTGTTGGCCAGGATCCTTATTGCTATGCGGGTACTCCCATACTCAGGAATCTACTGGGTATTCGTGACGATCCTACCCTCGAAGCAGCAGAGCGCGATCTGACGGTTCTCACCGCAGAAGAAATCCAGTTCGCTCCGCCGCCTTACGAACTCGATTATTTGAAGAGCCTTCATCACCAGCTATTTTCCGACCTTTACCCCTGGGCTGGCGAGATTCGCACCATCGACATCGCCAAGGGCGAAACGCGTTTCTGTAATGTGCAGCGTATCGAACCCGAAGCAGGCAAGCTATTCACCCGCCTGAAGCGTGAGAATTATTTCACCGACTTGCCTCGTGACCAGCTAGTTAGCGCTGTTGCAGAGTTTTACGGCGACCTGAATGTGGTACATCCCTTCAGAGAGGGCAATGGCAGGACGCAGCGCATGCTCTTCGAGCATCTCGTCATCAACGTCGGCTACGAAATTTCCTGGGAAGAAATCCAACGTGAAGAATGGCTGCACGCCAATATAGCGGCCTACTATTGCGACTACGATGCGATGATCGCCATCTTCGATAGGTGCATCGGCCAACCGCTGGATGAGCTACCTTCCGATCCGTAATCATTCCCGGCGATCGCGCCAGCATCAGTGCGGCGCGATCGCAACAGGTCCCGCCTACCCTAACTGAAACGGATAGACGTCGCCGAGTTTGAGAATGCGGGTCAGTTCGTCGAGCGCAGTCAGCGTCTCCTCGGCGAGTTGCGGGTCGGCGAGATCGTCCGGGCTCAGGCGGTCGCGGTAGTGCTTCTCGACCCAGCCGGTGAGTTCGCCGTACAGCGCGTCGTCGAGCAGCACGCGGCCGGATAGTCCGCTGCGCTCGGCCTCGGAGAGCACCACGCGCAGGCGCAGGCAGGCGGGACCGCCGCCGTTGCGCATGCTCTGCTTGACGTCCTTGACCACCACGTCGTTGATCGGATTGTTACCGCCCAGCAGCAGGTCCTGGATGGACCGCCACACCGCCTCGTTCTCCTGGCATTCGCCGGGCACGACCAGTGTCATCGTGCCATCGGGATTGGAGAGCAGTTGCGAGTTGAATAGGTACGAGGCCACGGCGTCGTCCATGCTCACTGCGTCCATCGGCACACGCACCGGGATCAGCGGCGTCGCCATCTTGGCGCGCAATTCATCGAGGGTCCGCTGCTCGTCGAGGAAGGCCATCTCGTGATAGAGCAGCACCGGGCCGTTGCCCACCGCGATCACGTCGTTGTGGAACACGCCGGCGTCGATGGCGTCGGGGTGCTGCTGGGCGAACACCGTCTGCGCATCACTCAAGCCGTGCTGACGCGCCACCGCCTGGCTGGCCTCCAGGGTCTGACGCGCCGGGAAGCGTTTCGGTTCACGATTCCCATCGGCGCCGGCGAACGCCTGGCGTCCGTAGACGTAGAGATGCACGCCACCTTCGCCATGCTCGCCACACAGCCGGGTGTGGTTGGCCGCGCCTTCGTCGGAGAATGCCGGGGTCGCCGGTAATGCCGGATGATGGGCGAAGCGCGCCTCGTCGCGGAAGATCGCCGCCAGCACGCGCCCGGTGGTCTGCGGCTCGAGGAAGCGATGGAAACTCGACTGCAGATTGGCCGGGGTAAAGTGCGCGCGGCCATCAGCGGCGTCCAGACTCGGCGTCACGGTGGCGGCGTTGGCCGTCCACATCGAGGACGCCGAACACACCGCTCGCAGCAGTTGCGGAGCATCCTCGGCGGCACGCTCGAGTACCTGGGCATTGCTACCGGTAAAACCGAGATCGCGCAGCGCACCCAGATCCGGACGCTGCTGTGGCGGCAACACGCCCTGGGCGTAGCCCGCGTCCTTCAACGCCTTCATCTTGGCCAGGCCCTGCAGCGCGCCCTCCTTGGGATTGGAGTCCAGCCCGCCGTGGCGCATTGACGCCACGTTACCGTGGGCCAGCCCGGCGTAGTTGTGGGTTGGACCCACCAGGCCGTCGAAATTGACTTCGCGAACATCGAGCTTGGCATCGCTCATAGGATCACTCCCGGCGGCAGCTTGTCGGGCATGGCCAGCGAATCCGCCTCCATTGAGGCGATCGGGTAGGCGCAGTAATCCGCCGCGTAGTAGGCGCTGGGGCGATGGTTGCCGCTGTCGCCGATGCCGCCGAACGGCGCGTCGCTCGAAGCGCCGGTGGTCTGGCGGTTCCAGTTGACGATGCCGGCGCGGATGCGCAGCAGGAAGTCGTCCCAATCGGCGCGCTCGCCGCCGATCAGCCCGGCGGAGAGGCCGTAACGGGTATCGTTGGCCAGGGCGATGGCCTCGTCCCAATCGCGGTAGCGGTGAATCTTGAGCAGCGGCCCGAAGTGCTCCTCGTCGGGCACCGCGATGCCGGTGACGTCGATCAGCGCCGGGGTGAGCAGGCTGGTGCCATCGCTGACACGCTGCATGCGCGAGAGCACCGTGGCGCCCATGGCTTCAAGTTCATCTTGTGCCTTGAGCAGGCCGTCGGCCGCCTCGACACTGACCAGCCCACCATAGAACGGCGCCGGCTCGCTGAACGGCGCGGCGACGTGCAGTTTGGCGATGGCATCGGTCAACGCATCAATCAGGCGGTCGCCGACCTCACCCTCGGGCACCATCAGGCGGCGCGAGCATGTACAGCGCTGGCCACCGGAGAGATACGCCGATTGCAGAATGGTCAGCACGGCGGCGGCCTGGTCGGGCACGTCCTTGACCACCAGCGGATTATTGCCGCCCAGTTCCAACGCCAGAATCTTGCTGACCTGACCGGCGAACTGTTCGTGCAGCAACTTGCCGATCTTGGCGCTGCCGGTGAACAGCAGGCCGTCGATATCGCCGGCACCGGCCAGCGCCTGACCCACCGGCGCCGCGCCCTGCACCAGGTTGATCACGCCGTCGGGCAAGCCGGCGGCCTGCCAGCATTGCAGGGTCAGATCGGCGGTCATCGGGGTCTGCTCGCTGGGCTTGAAAACCACGCAATTGCCGGCCAGCAGCGCCGGGACCATGTGCCCGTTGGGCAGATGGCCGGGGAAGTTGTAGGGGCCGAACACCGCCAGCACGCCGTGCGGGCGATGACGCAGCACGGCGCGGGCGCCGGCCACGTCGCGACCACGCTCGCCGGTGCGGTCTTCAAGGGCGGTGACCGAGATGGCGACCTTGCCGATCATCGCGCCGACCTCGGTACGCGCCTCCCACAGCGGCTTGCCGGTCTCATGGGCGATACACTCGGCGAGTGGCTCGCGGTTCGCCTCGAGCTGGTCGCGAAAGCGCTCGATGATTGTCTGGCGCTCGGCCAAAGCGAGACGCGCCCAGCCCGGGAACGCTTCGCGCGCAGCGGCGATGGCCCGCTCGACCTGGTCGGCGCTGGTCGCGTTGGCTTGCCATAGCGTTTCTCCGCTCACCGGGTCGAGCTTGGAGAAACGCTCCGCGTCGCCGTCGACCCAGGCGCCGCCGATCAGTAGCTGTTGCTTGGCTTGCATAGTGTTCTCCTAAGTCTCCAGGATGCGGAGGGAATCGCCCGCGCCGACGTTCAAGCGCCGCGCCTCCTCCTCGGTCAATGCCAGGGTGCCGTCCGCATTGGGGCCACGGCCGACCCAGGCCGCGCGAAAGTCGGCCATGCCGGTGGTCGCGGCCAGCCAGGATGGCCGTTCGCTGGTTTCGAGGTTGGCGGTCACCTCGACCTGGCACAGTGTCGACAAGCGTACCGCGCGCACGTCGTCGATATAGGCTTCCACCGTCGGGCCGCCGTCGAAGATGTCGACGTAGCCTTCCCAGCGCAGGCCTTCCTTCTTGAGCATTTCCAGCGCCGGGCGGGTGTGTTCGTGCACCTGGCCGATGCAGGCCCGCGCATCCTCGGGAAGAAACGTGGTGTAGATCGGGAACTTGGGCATCAACTCGCCGATGAAGCTCTTCTGACCCATGCCGGTGAGGCGGTCGGCTTCGTTGAAATCCATCGGGAAGAAATGGCTGCCCAGGCACTTCCAGAACGGGCTGATGCCGTTCTCGTCGAACACCCCGCGCATCTCGGCCAGCACCTTGTCGGGGAAACGGTCGCGGAACTGGGCCATGAACAGCCAACGCGCCTTGGACAGCAAGGCGCCGTTGCGTTGGCCGCCGCGATATTCCGGACGCAGATACAACGAGGCCACCTCGGCATCGCCGGTGTGGTCCGAGCTCAGAAACAGCGTATCGATGGTGCGATGCAAATCGAGCTGCACCGAGGAGTGCGCCAACGTGCCGAGCCGGTAATGATAGAACGGTACCTCGCGGCCCACTTGGCCCTCGATGGCGCAGCAACCGGCCAGTTCGCCGCTCTCCTCGTCTTCGAGCACGAAGAAGTACAGGCGGTCGTCGACCGGGGTGCGCTCCTCGAAAGCGAGCGCCGCGGATTCGATCTTGCTGGCCAGGAACTCGCGGTTGTCGGGCAACGAGGTGAAACCGACGCCGGTCTCCTGGGCCAGTTGCTGCAGCCCGTCCAGGTCGCCGCGCGCGATCGGTCGAATGCGCATTACAGTTCTCCCTCGTCGAAGACATCTTCCCCGGCGGATAGCGCCAGCGGCGCGGCCAGCACGGCGCGGCCCTCTTCCACGCCGAGCAGCGCGGCGTGTTCCGGCGACAGCATCAACTGGCCGGTGGGCGACAATGCGTAACGCGCCACCACGCAGCGGAAGCCATCGAGTTTCTGGTTGGCGATCATCGCCGGCTCGGCGTCGGGCAGCGCCGCTGCCGGGCGAATGCGTACCGGATGCCAGGTACTGCGGCGGAAGGTCTCCAGCCGCTCGCGCTCGGCCTTGATCACCGGGCCGGCGTCGAAGATATCGACGTGGCGCGAACGCACGAAGCCTTCGGCGAGCATCTCGCCCAGCGCGACTTCGTGATCCGGGTGCTCACGGCCGATAGCGGCGCGTGCCGGCGGCGTGAGCAGCGACAGATACAGCGGGAACTGCGGCATCACCTCGGCGATGAAACTCTTCGAGCGCACCCCGGCGAGGTGGTTGATGTCCTGATAGCCACGCACGAAGAAGTGGCGACCCACGCTGTTCCAGAACGGCGACTCGCCATCGGCGTCGAGATAGCCGGGAAAGGCCACGGCGAGAATCTCGGCGAAGCGCTCCGGGTACTGGGCGATGAACATCAATCGCGCGCGACGCAACAGGCTCTCGGCACTGGTGCCCTTGTAACGCGCGTCGAGCGACAATGCGCACAGCAGGCTGGCTTCGGAGACCTCATGCGACAGCGACAGCGTCTGCACCTCGCGACGCACGTTGAGCTGCTGCGAGGCGTGAATCAGCGTCTCCTGACGATAGGTATAGTAAGCCTCCTGGGCGCCGGCCTGGGCACGGATGGTGGCGGTGCCCACCACTTCGCCACGCTCCAGGTCCTCGAGCACGAAGACATAGCTTTCATCACCGGGAAAGTCGATCTCGCGCGCCAACGCCCGCTGCGAACGGGTGATACGCTCTTCCAGACGGTCGCGATGCACGGGCAGATTGGTCAGCCGCGGCGTGGCGGATCCGGCCAGGCGCTCCAGCCCAGGCAGATCCGCCGGTTTGGCAGGACGAACGACCAGCATGGTGTTCCCTCTTGGTTGGTCCCGATCAGGCACTGACGTCATGCGTTCTTGACGAAACGCGCGATGGCCCGCTCGAGGCGTGCCATGCCCTCGGCGATGTCGCCCTCGGGAATGACCAGCGACGGCGCCATGCGCAGCACGTTGGGGCCGGCGATCAGTGCCATCAGGCCTTCCTCGATGGCCAGCGGCAGAATTTCCTTGGCGCGGCCCTCGAACTCGGGTGCCATCTGCGCGCCGATCAGCAGGCCCATGCCGCGTACCTGCTGGAACACGCCGTGCTTGCTGTTGATGATGTCGAGGTGTTCACGGAATAGCTCGTGGCGGCGCTGCACGCCTTCCAGCACTTCCGGGGTATCGATGTATTCGAGGGCCGCCAACGCCACGGCGGAAGCCAGCGCGTTACCGCCGTAGGTGGAGCCGTGGGTGCCGATGACGAAGACCTTGGCGATATCCTCGGTGGTCAGCATCGCGCCGACCGGGAAGCCGCCGCCCAGCGACTTGGCGCTGGTCAGGATATCCGGGGTCACGCCGTAGCGCATGTAGGCGAACAACGTGCCGGGGCGGCCCATGCCGGACTGCACTTCGTCGAAGATCAGCAGCGCCTTGTGCTCATCGCATAGCGCGCGCAGACCCTCGAGGAATTCCTGGGTGGCGGGCAGAATGCCGCCCTCGCCCTGCAGCGGCTCGACCATCACCGCGCAGGTATCGTCGTCGATCAACTCGCGCACGCTGTCGAGGTTGTTGAACTCGGCATGCTGGATGCCGCCGGGCACCGGCCCGAAGCCCTGGGAATACTTGGGCTGGCCACCGACACTGACGGTGAAGAAGGTACGACCGTGGAACGATTGGCGGAAGGAGATGATCTTGTCCTTCTGCTCGCCGTGATTGTCATACGCCCAGCGCCGCGCCAGCTTCAGCGCGGCCTCGTTGGCTTCGCCACCCGAGGAGCAGAAATACGCCTTGTCGGCGAAGGTGCGTTCGACCAGCGACTTGGCGAGCTTGAGCGCAGGCTCGTTGGTGTAGACGTTGGACAGGTGCCAGAGCTTATCGGCCTGTGTCTTGAGCGCATTGACCAGCACCGGATGGCAATGGCCCAGCGAGTTGACGGCGATACCCCCGGCGAAGTCGATGTACTCGTTACCCTCCTGGTCCCACAGGCGGCTGCCCTCGCCACGCACGGGGATGGTCTTCTGCGGCGCGTAGTTGGGCACCATGTAACGATCGAAATCTTCGCGGGTCGGGGTATAGGCCATGTCATGCTCCATCCTGAAGGATTGGCTGAAGGATTGGATAGTGCAACGAGTATAAGGAGAGCGGCTGCACAAGGCTTTCAGCGATGGGACGGTGAATTATGAAAAGCGGTTGCGGGCTTTTATAAAAAGCGGCGGCGGGCTTTATGGAAAAAGCGGTTGAAGTCTTGACGATTCGACCCATCCTTTTAGCAGGCTATAAATTCCGCTGGCGACAGCAGCCTGCTTTCGTCGCGAACCGCCAAGGAGCCCCATGCGTATCGATCTTTCCGGCAGGCATGCCATCGTCACCGGCTCCACCGCCGGCATCGGCTTCGCCATCGCCAAGGGACTGGCGAATGCCGGCGCCGAGGTGACGATCAGCGGCCGTACCCAGGCGCGCGTCGATCAGGCCATCGAGGCCATCAAGCAGGATCATCCCGATGCCCGGCTCAGCGGCGTGGCTGCCGACTTGGGGTCCGCCGAGGGTTGCCAGGCACTGATCGAAGCACAGCCCGACACCGACATTCTGATCAATAACCTGGGCATCTTCGGCCCCCAGGATTTCTTCGATATAACGGACGCAACCTGGGAGCAATTCTTTCAGGTCAACGTAATGAGCGCGGTGCGCCTGTCGCGCCATTACGTACGGGGCATGAAGCAGCGCGACTGGGGCCGCGTGCAGTTCATCTCGAGCGAATCGGCGCTCAACATTCCCACCGAGATGATTCACTACGGTATGACCAAGACCGCGCTGCAGTCGATCTCGCGGGGTCTGGCCAAGGCGCTGGCCGGCACCAACGTCACCGTCAACGCCATCCTGCCGGGGCCGACGCGTTCCGAGGGCGTGCTCGGCATGATCGCGGAGGCCGCCGAGGAGGAAGGCGTCTCGCAGGAGGAAATGGAGTCGCGCTTCACTCAGGAAAACCGCCCCTCCTCGATCATCCAGCGCCTGGCCACACCCGACGAGGTCGCCCACATGAGCGTCTATGTGGCCTCCGAACAAGCCAGCGCCACGACCGGCGCGGCATTGCGCGTCGAAGGTGGCATCGTCGACACCATGGCCTGAGGGCTACTGCGCCGCCTGCGGCTTGTCGGGGTCGGCATCGACCAGGCAGTTGACCGTCTCGCCGCCCTGGTCGTTGATCTCGTCGCCCGTGGGACGCCGCAGCCCATCCCTCAGCGCCAGCGAGGCATACAGCCAGTCGACCAGCGTCCCGCCCAGGTCCATCGCCGCGTCCGCGCGGCTGTGGCTGTAGAAGGTCAGCATCTCGCGGGCCGCATCGCGTTGCTCCTGGGCGACCAGCGTTTGTGCGGCTCGCTCGACCCAGCCCAAGTCCTCGAAGCTGTCGCGCTCGAAGCCCTCGAGCAGTTCGGTGACCTGCGGGTGGAACCGCTCGGGCTGTTCGCACATCAGGTACAGCACCTGCTTGAAGCGGCGCCCGGCGAAGTCGCTGCCCTCCTGGACCTGGAAGTCGGGGTTGAGAAAGTTCGACGCCGCGCCCTTGGTCAGGTAGCGGTGCTGGGCGAACTCGAGCGGCACGGAGCGCACACCCAGCCACCAGGGCAGAAACGGTGCCGCCACCGAGCCGGTCGGCGCCACCCAGATGCGGATCAAATCGCTGTCCACCCCGTGCTTGAGGCTCACCACCTGGCCGTAACCCGCTTCGTCGTCGGCGATGCGGTGATCGCGCACGCGGGTCATCATGTCGCGTTCGCTGACCGGCGCCATCTCGCGCACGGCCTCTTCCAGCGCGGCCTGGGTCATGTACTTGTAGCCGCCGGTGCGCGCCTGGGTGTCCTGACGGCCGTAAACCTCGAACACGTTGAAGGCCTCGTCGTTTTCGGGGTCGAACCAGCCCTGCTCCTCGGCAAACGAGACGAGATTATCCGAGCCCATGAAATCGGGGTTCTGCTGATAATCGAGCGGGAACTCCTCGATATAGCCCGGATAGAGCACGCGAATCTCATCGGGACCCAGACGTTCGGCGGCCCATAGCCCCTGGCTGCCGGCAAACTCCCAGACTACCCACGCCTCGTCGGGATCGGCGATCAGGTGGGTGTTGCCGCCGTAGGTGGAATAGCCATGCTTAGCGATCAATTCACCGATCAACTCGACACCTTCGCGAGCGGTGGTCGAACGCTCCAGGACTAGCCGGGCGAGGTCGCTGTATTGCGGGCCCTGCTGTGGCGTCTGGGTCATATCGATCAGTGCTTCGCGATTGGTCGCCCACACATCGCGCACCGCCACCTGATGCTCGTTGACGCCGCCGTTGGTCAGCGGCGCCGGGAAACCGGCATAGTCCGAATAGGACATCGAGAGATAGCGAAAGGTGTGCTCGACCTGCGGGATCTCGCTCAGCTCGCCGGGAATCGACGCCTCGGCGGTGACGCCCACCTCGATCGTGGCGTCCGGCGCATGGTCCCGGGCGGGCACGATCTCGAGCCAGTGACTCGAGACCTCCTCGCCGGTGCCGCCGACGATCACCGCCTGGTTCTCGGTCAGGTTCTTGCCCACGTAGAAGGCGTAGCTCGCCCAACCGGACTGGCTCAGCGCGAGCAGCGGCACGGTCAGGAGCCACGCCGCCCCAGCGTGACGAATCGTCATGGTCGTTGTCTCCCCTGGATAGCGCCGACACGGGTGCGAGCGGCGCTGTGGCTCGCGGCGTCTTTTCAACATAGCAGCGCTGGCGCATGATACGACCATGATCGCCCCGCAACGGGCCCTGGAGCCTTTCCATGCTCAACACCACCGCCTGGAACCGCCTGCGCTATACCCTCTACGCGCCGGTCTACGATGCCGTCGCCGACCGCGCCTTTCGCCGCGCGCGCCGCCGTTCGCTCGACGCCGTGGACTGGGCGCCCGGTCAGCGGGTGTTGATCGTGGGCGCGGGCACCGGGCTCGACCTGCCTTACCTGCCGCGCGCCATCGAGCTGCACGCCGGCGACCTCTGCCCCGCCATGGTCGAGCGCTTTCGCGTCCGCGCGGATGGCCTGGGCTTCGATTTCAGCGTGCGCGAGATGGATGCCGAACGCCTCGACTACCCCGAGGGGCATTTCGACGTGGTGGTCATGCATCTGATTCTGGCGGTGATGCCTAATCCCGAATGCGGGCTAGGGGAGGCGCATCGCGTGCTCGCCGACGACGGTCAGCTCTGCGTGATGGACAAGTTCCAGCCCGACGAGCACCGCGCTGGCTGGGTGCGACGCACAGTCAACCTCGTCACCACCGCCATCGCCACCGACATCACCCGCCAGGCTGGGCCACTGTTGAGCAACGCCGGTTTTATTGTCGAGCGCGACGAAGCAGTGATGATGGGCACGCTGTTTCGGGCGCTGCTGGCGAGAAAGTCACGAGCGCCAGACCGCTGAGGCCTGGCATGGAGTCTACGTTTCGTCCACGTGGCGATGGATTCGACGCCACTCCCGTGGCGAACCGCTCTCGAAGCGCTGCCAGGCACGGCGCAACTGGCGATCCTCACCCAACCCGACTTCCTCGGCGATACGTGCCAGGCTCCAGGCGGTCTCCTGCATCAGTTGTCGGGCCAGTTGCAGGCGCAATCGAGTCAGGTATTCACTCAACGAGAGCCCGGTCAGCGCCTTGAAGCGCCGGCGCAGGTGGCGCTCGCTCATCGCCGCCTCGGCGGCCATCGCCGGCAGCGACCAGGCGTGTTTCAGCCGTGAGCTCAGTGCATCCTGCAGGCGATGAATACGCGCATCGACATGATTGCGCCCCTCCAGCCAGCAGCCCAGTTGCGGCTCATGGCCGCTGCGGCGCAGATACAGCACCATTTCGCGGGCCACCGCCAAGGATAATGCGTGGCCACAACGCCGCATCAGCCAGTGCAGCATGGTGTCGATGCCGGTCGAAATACCCGCGCTGGTCAGGTAGCGGCCATCCTCGGTGAAAATGCAGTCGCCCTGCACGCGCGCCGCCGGCGCGATTTGGCTCAGCGTCTCGAGCAGCGCGTGGTGTGTCGTGCAGCGTCGGCCGTCCAGCAAGCCGGCCTGGGCCAGCAGTAGCGTTCCCGAGCAGACGCTCATGATCGTTTCAGCACTCGTGGAATGGACGCGCAGCCAGTCGGCGCAGATCTGCTGCAACGCCGTCTCGATGGCGTTGCGGTATTGTCCCGGCACGAGTAGCAAATCGAGTCTTTGCGGCGTTTGCGGCAACGGTTCGATGCCCGACAAGGTCAGCGGCCCCAGCCAATCGAGCGACGGGCTGGGGCCGAAATAGCGAATCGACAAGCTGCCAGCGATGCGCTCGGCGCTGTGCAGCACCTGCAAGGGCCCGATCAGGTCCAGCGGCACCTGACCGGGCAGCATCAGCACGCCGACTCGCAGCGTCGGCATGCTCGTTGGCGGCACCTCAGGCGGCATCGCGACGCCATTCTTCGCTCAGCGCCGCCACATCGACGATCCGTGCGAAGCGGTCTTCCAACACCAGTTCGGTGCGCGCGCGAATCTCCTCGGCGGACCAGGTCCGGCCATGGCGGGTCATCGGAAAGGTCAGCGTGGCTTCGCTGACGAAATCGACCGTGAACCCCAGATCAGCGGCGACTCGCGTGGTGGTCTCGCAGCATTGTTCGGTACGGATGCCGCTGATCGCCAAGCGCTCGATGTCACGCTCGCGCAGCCAGTTCTCCAGCGTCGTATCGGTGAAGGCGTTATGCACCCGCTTGTGAAAGGTCGCCTGGCAGTCGTCCTCGAAATCCGCCAACGGACGAACCAGGCCATTGGCAGGATCGAAAGGACTGGAACTACCCGGCTCTTCATGAAGAATACGAACTAACGGTATATTTCCCGCGACGGCGGCATCGATCAATGCGCGCTGGCGTTCACGCCACGGCGCGGCCAGTGCTTCATCCCAGTAATCGCGGACGGGGAAAGATGCCTGAATGTCGACAAGCAGCAGTGCGGTACGCATCGAAACGGTCTCCCAATGAAAACGAGCGGTACGAGTCGATAGAGTAGCGACGCTATCATTGCACGACGAGGCGCAATCCGGCTCCGATGCGGACAATTTCGGCCAACACGTCGTCGATCAGGAGCGCTTGGGCTTCGCTCGCTTGCCGGGGCGCGGCTTGCCCCGCGAGGCGCCGGGCTTGGTGGTTTTCTTGTGGCTGGGCTTGCCCGCCCCCCGGTTGGCATCGCGAGGCTTGTTCGAGCGCTGCGGGGTTTTGCGCCGAGGGGATGAAGCTTCTTCGGTCTTGCTGGAATGCGACAGCATCCCGTCCAGCACACCCATTTCGGTCGGGCTCAATTCGCGCCATTGCCCGACCGCAAGCTTGCCCAGGCCGATATTCATCAGCCGCACGCGCTTGAGGTGGGTGACGTTATAACCCAGATACTCCGTCATGCGGCGAATCTGGCGATTGAGCCCCTGGGTCAGCACGATGGAAAAGCTGTTGGAGCCGGTCTGTTTGACCTGGCACGGCCGGGTGACGGTGCCCAGAATGGGGATACCTGCCGCCATGCGCTTGACGAAATCGGTGCCGATCGGCTTGTCGACGCTGACGCGATATTCCTTCTCATGGGCATTGCCGGCGCGCAGTATCTTGTTGACGATATCGCCGTCATTGGTCAGCAGGATCAGGCCCTGCGAGGGCTTGTCGAGGCGACCGATCGGGAAGATGCGCTGGGGATATTTCACGGCATCGACGATATTGCCGGCAACCGTCGGATCGGTCGTGCAGGTGATGCCGACCGGCTTGTTATAGGCGATATACACCGCCTTCGGCTTGGCCCGCAGGGGCTTGCCGCGCACGGTGATTCGATCGTCGTCGGACACCCGCATGCCCATCTCGGCCTTGCGGCCATTGACCTTGACGGCGCCCTCTTCGATCAGGCGGTCCGCTTCGCGCCGCGAGACGATGCCGGTCTCGCTGATGTATTTGTTCAGGCGGGTGTCGCTGCCTACAACGGCCATGGAAGAACCACCTATAGCCCGGTTTGGAGTTGCTTGAATGAAGTGAGCGGCCTCACGTCAGCCGCTCTTCGCGTGGGGTCATGCCGAAATGATTGCGATAGGCGGTGGAGAAGTGCGCACCGGAGGAAAAGCCGGTCTGCAACGCGATATCACCCACCGCATGATCGGTTTCGCGCAGCAACTTGCGGGCCCGCTGCAAGCGCAGGTCCAGATAGTAACGGCTGGGTACCGCCTGTAGATACTTCTTGAAGAGTCTTTCCAATTGACGCCGCGAGATACCCAAATGCTCGGAAAGCTCATGGGTGGTCAGCGGTTCCTCAATGTTCGACTCCATCAGCGTCACCGCGTCGATCAGGCTTTGCGGAGCATGGCCCAGGCGCAAGCGCAGCGGTACGTGTTGGGGCTCGTCGCCCATGCGAATGCGCTCGCAGACGAAGTGCTCGGAGACACGCTCGGCCAGGCGCTGACCGTGGTGCTGGGCGATCAGCGTCATCATCATGTCCATCGCCGCGGTACCACCGCCGCAGGTCAGCCGGTCGCGGTCGATCTCGAACAGCTGATTGCTGACCCGCACCGCCGGGTGAGCGCGGGCGAAGGATTCGCCATGCTGCCATGGCAGGGTGGCACGATAGCCATTGAGCACCCCGGCACGCGCCAGCACTTCGGTGCCGCCGGCGATACCGCCCAGTGCCACGCCACGCCCGGCCAGACGAACCAGCCAAGCCAGCAGCGTCGCATGATCGCCGCTGGCCTGGCTGGCGGCGCACACGAATAGCATATCCAACTCACCGGCATCGCTACCGGCCACGCTGTGAGGCGATAGCGACAGCTCGGCGGCGCTTTTCACCGCGCGGCCATCCAGCCCGAAGGTCAGCGGCGTATAGAGGCGCTCACCGGCGAGCTGGTTGGCGACGTGCAACGGCTCCAGGGCGCAGGCCTGGGCAAGCAGCGAGAACCCCGGCAGCAGCACGAAGCCGACCTGCCGAGGAACCGCCGAATGGGGACTCTCAGGAGGCATTTTCAGGGCAGTTACATCTGCACGACGTCGAAATCGGCCAGGGTGTCGACCTCGGCATCGTAGTCGACATCGTCGCGCTCGAAGCCAAACAGCTTGAGAAATTCGTGCTTGTAACCGGCATAGTCGGTGATGTCGAACAGGTTTTCGCTGGTCACCTGCGGCCACAGATCCTTGCAGGCCTGCTGCACGTCGTCACGCAGTTCCCAATCGTCGAGACGCAGGCGGCCACAGTCGTCGGTCGCGGGTGCCTCGTCGGCATACAGCCGATCGCGGAACAGCCGGTTCAACTGATCGATGGTGCCCTCGTGCAGGCCCTGTTCCTTCATCACCTTGTAGACCATGGCGATGTATAGCGGCATGACCGGGATCGCCGCGCTGGCCTGGGTGACCACCGACTTGAGCACCGCAACGTTGGCGCTGCCGCCGTTCGCGGCGAGGCGCTTGTCGATCTCGCCGGCGGCGCGGTCGAGATCCTCCTTGGCCTTGCCCAGCGCGCCATGCCAGTAGATCGGCCAGGTGATCTCGGTGCCGATGTAGCTGAACGCCACCGATTTCGCGCCCTTGGCCAGCACGCCAGCCTCGTCCAGCGCATCGATCCACAGTTCCCAATCCTCGCCGCCCATCACTTGGGTGGTATCGGCGATTTCCTGCTCGCTGGCCGGCTCGACTTCGGCCTCGATGATCGTATCCTTGTTGGTGTCGATGGCGGTGGCGCGATAGGTCTCACCGATCGGCTTGAGTGCCGAGCGCTTGAGTTCGCCGCTATCGGGCAGCTTGCGTACCGGCGAGGCCAGCGAATAGACCACCAGATCGACCTCGCCGAGATCCTGCTTGATCAGTTCGATGGCCTTTTCGCGGGTTGCGTGGGCGAAAGCATCGCCATTGATCGCCTTGCTGTAGAGGCCTTCTTCCTTGGCGTAGCGATCGAAGGCGGCAGAGTTATACCAGCCTGCGGTGCCCGGCTTCTTCTCAGTGCCGGGCTTTTCGAAGAACACCCCAAGGGTGCTGGCGCCGTAACCGAAAGCGGCGGTGACCCGTGCGGCCAGGCCATAGCCGCTTGAGGCACCGATCACCAGCACTTTTTTGGGGCCCTGGGTCTGCGTCGCACCGTCACCGTGCCCCACCGCGACGCGGGTGGCCTCGATCTGTTCGAGCACGTTCATCGCGCAGCCGGCCGGATGGGTGGTAGTGCAGATGAAACCGCGAACCTTGGGTTTGATGATCACATCGGACCTCGACTTTGCATGGACTTGTCAGAGACTTGGCTTCTGCGCACCGAATACCGAGGGGCGCAGAGCGAGTTAATGCGGCTATTCTAGCGGCTCACTGGCGAACTGTCCGCCCTGCTTGCCTTGTGCTGACCTTGTGCTCGCCGAGCCCTTGTTCGAAGATGCCGTCGTTGCGGCAAGGGAGCATTACCATGATGGATATCGAGACGCTGGTCGCCGAGCGCGGTGAGCTATGGTTGGCGCTGGCCCCGCTGTGGCTCGAGCGCGAGCCCGGCGAAACCGACTACGCGCGCATGATCGAAGTCATCGAACGCCACGATCTGAGCCTCGATCAATTGGAATGGATCTTCCGTCTGGAGCTGGCACCGGTGCTCTCACGCCATCAGGTGTCGGTTGCTGGCAGCGAATGGCGGTCCTTCAATGAAGACCGCCTGCTGCGCCAATTGGTGGGCCATTACCGCCGTCTGCGCGGCTGGCGCAAGGGCTTCTGGACGCTATTTTCGGGGCTCACCACGATGATGACTCGCCACCGCTGGAACCAACTGATGACACGGCTGATGGCCGCGCGTGGCGAACAGCCACCGACCTAGCAGCCCGTATCTCAAGCCGAAAAAGGCGTATCCAGCGCCGCCTCCAACGCCGGCATCATGTGCCGCCTGCCATCGCGGGGGCCGAAACGGCGGATCACCTGGCCATCGCGACCGACCAGGAACTTGGTGAAATTCCATTTGATCGTCGTACTGCCCAGCACGCCGGGCGCCTGGCGACGCAACAACACGAACAACGGATGCGCGCCACGACCATTGACGCGCACTTTCTCCATCAGCGGAAACGTCACACCGTAATCGCGCTCGCAGAACCGGGCGAAGGCCGTCGAGGATTCCGGCGATTGCCGCGCGAACTGATTGCAGGGAAAAGCCAGCACGGTGAAGCCCTGATCCCGATAGCGACGATACAGGCGCTCCAACTCGGCCAGTTGTGGCGTATAGCCACAACGGCTGGCGACATTGACGACCAACAACACCTGGCCGCGCAAGGCACGCAAATTGAAAGGTTCGCCGCTTTGCGTGCGACAGTCCTGATCGTAGATATGCATAACGAGCCGATTCGCAGTGTTCGAGCGAAAAGATGCCATGTCTATCAATATCATGCCAGCCACCGCGGATGCGCCGCCGGCGATTCAGCGTTTTTTACAGGATAGCCGCGACGCGCCAAGCCGGCCCGTATGCGTCGCAGCGTCATCTCGCCCACGTCGGGATTGACCGGCGTGCGGCGCGGCGCCATGCTCAAGGCGATACTCTCAGGAGTTACTGCTTATGGCCGATCGCGCGCCACGCCACCGCCTGGCGACCCATAACGTCGAAAACCAGCCGTTGCCCGCCGACGATCGTGATTTTCTGGCACTCGACACCCCCCTGCGCGAAGCGCTGGCTCGCGAAGCGCCAGACTGGGTCGCGCGCCGGCTCGCGCCGCTCGGCGCCGCGGTGGGTAGTGCCGAAGTACAGGCACTCGGCGAAGACGCCAATCGCTACCCACCCCAGCTACGCCTGTTCGACCGCCATGGCCGCCGCCTCGATGAGGTTCGCTATCACCCCGCCTATCATCAATTGATGCATCTGGCCTTCGATCATGGCTGGCATGGCGTGGCCTGGGAGGAAGAGCATCGCGGCGGCCACCAGGCGCATATCGCCGCGATGTATCTGCTCACCCAGGCCGAGCCGGGCTTTTGCTGCCCGCTGACCATGACCCACGCCGCGCTACCGGCGTTGCGTCGCGAACCGCGCATCTACGATGAATGGAGCGCACGGCTGCTGGCCTGGGATTACGACGAGCGCGCGGTACCGGCCTGGGAGAAACCCGCCGTTACCTTCGGCATGGCGATGACCGAAAAGCAGGGCGGCAGCGATGTACGTGCCAATGCCACCCAGGCCGTTGCCGTGGGGGAAGGCTTCCTGCTTACCGGCCACAAGTGGTTTTGCAGCGCGCCGATGTCGGACGCCTTCCTGACCCTGGCGCAGACCGACGATGGCCTGGGCTGCTTTCTGGTACCGCGTTTCACGCCCGACGGCGAGCGCAATGCCATCGAGTTGCAGCGTCTCAAGGACAAGTGCGGCAATCGTGCCAATGCTTCGGCCGAAATCGAGTATCGTGGCGCCTTCGCCGAAGCCGTCGGCGAGCCCGGACGCGGCATCGCGACCATATTGGAAATGGTCCAGCAGACCCGCCTGGATGCCGCCACGGCCCCGGCCGGCATGATGCGCCAGGCACTGCTCGAGGCCTGGAGTCATGTCAGCGAGCGTCAGGCGTTCGGTCGGCGGCTCAGCGATCAACCCTTGATGCGCCGGGTGATCGCCGATCTGGCCCTGGAAACCGAGGCCAGCCTGGCTCTGGTGATGCGTACCGCGCGCACCTTCGATGCAGCCGATGACGAACGCGAACGCGCCCTGGCACGCCTCGCCCCCGCGCTCGGCAAATACTGGCACAACAAGCGCGGCCCGGGCTTCATGGCCGAAGCCATGGAGTGTCTGGGCGGCATCGGCTACGTTGAGGAAACCCCGCTGGCGCGACTGTATCGCGAGGCACCGGTGAATTCGATCTGGGAAGGCTCGGGCAACGTGATGTGTCTGGACGTGCTGCGCGTGTTGGAGCGTCACCCGGAGAGCGTCGTCGCGCTGCGCGACGAATTGAATGCCGCGCGCGGCGGCTCGCCCGACTACGACACCGCCGTCGAGCGGCTGGAACAGGCACTCGGCCAGCCCACCGAGACCCTACAGGCCAACGCCCGCTGGCTGACCCAACGCATGGCGCAATGCCTGCAAGCCTCGTTGCTGCTCAGGCATGCGCCCCACGCCATCGCCGAAACGTTCTGCCGCAGTCGGCTGGGCGATGGCGCCAGCCCGGTCTACGGTGTGCTGCCTCCCGATGCGCCGCTGGAGGCCATTCTTGCCAGAATCGCTTAATTCAGGATGAAAGATATGCCGCGTCTGCTTGCCCTATCGCTACTCGCAGCGCTTCTTCTAGCGCCCGCCGCCCAGGCCCACGAGGTCAACGATAACGGAGTGCGCATCGCCCACCCGTTCGCCACGCCGACCCCGCCGGGGGCACCCAGCGGAGCCGCCTATCTGGATATCAGCGCCGAGGGCGATTCGGTCAGCCTGGTGGGTGCCAGTTCACCGATCAGCGAAGCGGTAGAGATTCACGCCATGTCGATGGACAACGGCATCATGCGCATGCGTCGGCTAGAAAGCCTGGACGTGTCACCGGGTGTGACCGTGAAGATGCGTCCCGGTGGTGGCGCGCACTTCATGCTGATCGGGCTGAAAGACGCGCTGAAAGTCGGCGACAAATTCCCGCTGACGCTGGAATTCGCCAATCGTGGCAGCCTGGAAGTCGAAGTCCGAGTACAGCGAGCCGGTGCAGGCGTCTCCGCCGCCGACGGTCATCATCATTGACCGCAAGCGAGTTAGCCCAGCACAACCTGTAACGCCACGCCGATCAACAACACCCCGGTAACGCGGTTGATCCAGTGGGCGCGAGCCTGAAGCCAGGGCAGCACCGCCGAATGGGAAAGCGCCACCGCCACCAGCACGTACCAGGCGCCATCGATCAGCGTGGCGGTGGCGACGATCAGCGCCTTGGCATTCCAACCCATGTCGGCGCTCACGAATTGGCTGAGCAAAGCAACGAAAAACAGAATCAGCTTGGGATTGGCCAGCGCCACCAGCACACCGTCACGCGCGGCCTGGGCATGATTGGTCACCACCGCCCGAGCCTCCAGCGCGCCACCGCGCCCCGCGCGTAATGCCTTGACACCCAGCCACGCCAGGTAGGCCGCGCCGCCCCAGGTAATCAACGTGAACAGTAATGGCTGGTGAGTGATCACCGCGCCTAGCCCCCACACCGTCAGCAGCGCATAGAGCCCTACCCCGAGTGCGTGACTGACGCTCGCGATAACCCCCGGCGTGCGCCCGCCACCCAGCGTGTGACGCAGCACCATGGCCAGGCTCGGCCCCGGCGACATCGCCCCCATGGCGCAGACCGCCGCCAACGACAACCACAGTGACAGCGGCATCAGTCGGTCAACCCCCGAGAAACGATGATATGGCCTGATCGGCCACGGTATTGCAGACCTTCTCGCCGACCTGATCCTTGACGCCGCCCAGACTGAAGCTCTTATCCCCCTCGCCTTGCAGAATACCGCTTAGCCCTTGCTGATAAGCGCTATCCTGGGAAGCTTCCTGCTGCCCGCCTATCTGTTCCATTAGCCTATCCTTGGCCATCTCGGTGGCACTCGAGGTATAGCCCTGCTCCTGGCAGTAACCGAGTACGCCAGCCACGTTTTCCATGCTGCCGAGAGAAAACGAGCCGGACCCAAGCGAACCGAGAAACGAAGCGCCCGATGCACTTTCGGAGCCACCGGAGAAGAGATCGCCGGCGCTCTCCTTGAGGCTATCCAGGCTCTGCGCCGAGGCCGTGGTCGTCATGGCAAACAACATGGCCAGCATGGCTGAATGACGGATGTTCATTGATCGTCTCCTTACGACGTGGGTGCCAGGATAAGTTAGTTCGGCCCCGCTTCCGGCGTCCAATCGCGGCCCACCTCAGCGATGATATTGCTGGGCGGCTTCGGGCTGCCAGAGAATCGCATCGACGCGCAGGTGCGTGGTGCGCCCATCCGGCAGCGTCCAGTCGATCGTATCGCCGGCGCGCAAACCGAGTAGCGCCGCACCGACCGGCGCCATCACCGACAAGCCATCCTCGGTATCGGCCAGCGCATGTGGATAGACCAGCGTACGCGTCAACTCGCTGTTACGCGTCAACTCGGTGAAGCGCACCTGGCTATTCATGCTGACGACATCGACAGGCATTTCCTCGGGTTCGACCACCTCGGCGCGTTCCAGCTCGATTTCGAGTGCTTCGGCTACGGCGTAGTCCTTTTCCGTGGCGCCGTCGATCAGCCGCTGTAAACGTTCGGCATCCAGCCGACTAAGGATAATCACGGGACGTTGCATAGAGTCTCCCTCTCTGTAGTACCCAGGAAAATTCTGTATTCATCAGAATTAACCAGAAAAAAACAGTCCTTCGCCTGCGAGAGGCGAAGGACTGCGGTCATGCTCGATGATAAGCGCTTATGAGAGCGACGGTAAGACACAAAATATACGACTAAAGTAGTACATCTCACTGCCACTCAAAACGATCAATACGCCATCGGCACAAGAGCTTTCATTAATTTGACGATTCGCGTTATTGATTAGCCTGCTCGGGCGATTGCCCAACTTGCTGCTTTTGCTTTTCGAGTTGCTCCTTCCTGCGCTGCTCGGCTTGCTGCTTCTCCTCCGTCTTGAATTCCGGGGCCTTCTCAAGCGCGGCTCTGTCGAGGGTCGTTCTTACCTGATAATTGGCCTCGCCCTCGGCACTGGTAATTTCGACGGCCCCCCAATCGAGCGCGACGTGCTTCTCGCCGATGCCAAGAAAACCGCCGACACCGACGATGATGCCTTCGACTTGCCCCTGTTTGCTCAGTAAAAGGCCATCGATCGTGCCGATCTCTTCATCCGACGCATTGACGACGGCGCTACCGACGAGTTGGGCGGAGCGCACCTGCTCGCCGGACTGCTCTTCCACTACCTCCTCGGGGGCAGCCTGGGACTTACCCGACTTTGCTTGATCCGCTTTGGCCTGCTGCTGCGAATCGTCGGTTGCAGGCTGGGAATTGGATTCCTGCGCCAAGGCCATGACCGGAATCAGCAGAACGCAGAACAGTAGGACTTGGGACTTTTTCATGGGACTTCTCCCTTAGGCCAGCATTCAAAAGATGGGAAGCGAAGCGAACGATCCTTCTATCCGTAACGGGTACGGTTCCCCTCCCTTACTATCGGCCTATATTAGAAATCGCAAAACGTCAAGTTTCGCCAAATAGCGCACGAACCGACCATGGCGAAGCAAGGGTCATATGGGGTTGGAGCGACCAATCGGGCAAAAAAATCCCGGCGCCGTTAGGCAGCCGGGTAAAAGGAAACTCTGACTTAGCCTCATCTATTTTACCGATCGCCGCACCCTGCAAAACCGCGAAAAGGGCCTGTTAAGGTAGTTACTTGTATAGCAAAGGCTATTTTAGCGTGCCTGGTGAATAACGAGCGAAGCCGCACAACTTGACCCCGCGACCGATTGCCTCCATATGATTAGATGAAAGCAGCGGACCGAACAGGCCAGGAGAATACGATGAAACGAATTATCGGCGCGGCAGTCGCCAACTGGCTAAGAAAGCCGGAGAACCGCGAGAAGGCCAAGCGCACGGCCAAGCAGTTTTGGAGCAAATACCAGAACCGCAAGAATACCCCAGGGAACAAGCCGGGCAACAACGATCCCCGGAAATGACTACGTCATTACCATTTCGCATGCGCCATGCCTTTGCTGCATAATGTGGCACTAACTTCTGTGGGTGCACCATTTCTGGGCATCGCTTCACACTGGCTTTGGCAAAGGCGACCTCACTTATGTCCTACGTTCACAATACGCTTGTACAGCTACAGCAGAGCAGTCCGGCACAAGTCGAATTCTATCAGGCCGCCGAAGAGGTGCTCGATTGTCTAAGCCCCTTGCTTGAGCTTAATCCGCACTACCATGATCACAGCATCATCGAGCGTATCGTCGAGCCAGAGCGTCAAATCATGTTTCGTGTCAGTTGGGTCGACGACCAGGGCAAGGTCCGGGTCAACAAGGGTTACCGCATCCAGTTCAACTCGGCACTCGGCCCCTATAAGGGTGGGCTACGTTTCCACCCCAGCGTCAACGCCAGCATTATCAAGTTCCTGGGTTTCGAGCAGATATTCAAGAATGCACTAACCGGCTTGCCCATTGGCGGCGGCAAGGGCGGCTCGAACTTCGACCCCAAGGGCAAGTCGGATGGCGAGATCATGCGCTTCTGTCAGGCGTTCATGTCCGAGCTCTATCGGCATATCGGTCCGACGACCGACGTACCGGCGGGCGATATCGGGGTCGGCGCACGCGAAATTGGCTATCTATATGGCCAGTACAAGCGCCTTACCGGCCGCTACGAAGGGATTCTCACCGGCAAAGGGTTGAACTGGGGCGGCTCCCTGGGGCGCAAGGAAGCCACCGGCTATGGTGCCGTTTACTTCGCACGGAATATGCTCAAGGCACGTGGCGACGATATCGTCGGCAAGACCTGCCTGGTTTCCGGTGCTGGAAACGTCGCCATCTACACCATCGAGAAACTATACCAGCTAGGCGCCCTACCGATTACATGCTCGGATTCCCAAGGCACGATCCATCACTCGCAAGGCATTAACCTCGGCACTCTCAAGCTGCTCAAGGAAGTCAAACGCTGCTCGCTTCGCGAGTATGTCGAGCACCATCCAGAGGCAACCTACATCGAAGCTCCGAGTTACCCACAGAATGGCCATGCCGTGTGGCGTTTCAAAGCACAGCTTGCCTTCCCCTGCGCGACTCAAAATGAGCTGACTGAACTGGATGCTGCGGCCATGCTCGACAATGGCATTTATTGTGTCAGCGAGGGGGCCAACATGCCATCTACCGCCGACGCCGTAAATCGCCTGCTTGAAGCCAAAATAGCCTATGGTCCCGGCAAGGCCGCCAATGCCGGCGGCGTCGCCACGAGCCAGCTGGAAATGGCCCAAAACAGCAGCATGCAGCAATGGTCCCTGGAAGAGGTCGACACCAAACTCCAGGTCATCATGGCTAATATCCACCGACACTGTGCCGAGGCGGCCACTGAGTTCGAGCAGCCGCATAATCTGGTATTGGGAGCCAATATCGCCGGCTTCCGCAAGGTTGCCGATACCATGATCGAGCAGGGAGTTTACTGAACGACGCCCAGCCCTCCCGCGCGGGAGGGCCGAGTACGCGCCAGTTCATGCCCGGCCCTACTTGACCATCGCGAGTACCTCTTCAAGCGAAACCAGGGTGAGATACCCGCCGCTTTTGGAGGCAAAGGCACCGGTGTCGATGAATACCACGTTGCCGAGTACCTTGTGCGCCTCGAGAATCGTGTGTCCGACCACCACGGCATCAATACCGGAAACGGGTGTCTCGTCCGCGTTGGCGATACGGCTGCGCGACCACAGCATATCCTGCACCCCGGCTTCATCAGCCGTATACACATCGCGCCAAGCGGCCGGCGGCTGGGCGTGAACGATACCCACCCGACTGCCGGCGACCTCGACTTCCATCACATAGGGCATCCGCTCCAGGGCATCCGCAAGAACCACACGAACGTCGCCGGCCTGCTCGCCCAGGAACCAGCTGCCGCCATTCATCAGCCATGAATCCATGCCTCGCGGAGAAGGATGGAGCAGCGCCTTGCGCGCCAACTCTTCATGGTTGCCACGCACGGCGTGGAACCAGGGCTCATGAACCAAATTCAGGCAGTCGAGGGAGCGCGGCCCCCGGTCGATCAGGTCGCCGACGCTGAACAGCCGGTCACGTGCTTGATCGAAGCCAACGCTGCGCATGGCCTGCATGAGCTGGTCATAGCAACCATGAATATCGCCGACGACGTAATCGCTACCACTCCTGTTCTCAGCGTAGGTCTTGACCATGGATGGACCGCTCCGGGTTTGCCGGGGCTGTCCGGCTCTTTACCCTCACCCCAGCGGGACAACCGGTGCGCGCGGGCGCAACGAGGCTTGCCACAGCTCATGCTTTAGCTGCATTTCAAGCCACATCTCGGCGCTGGTGCCCAGTGCCTGCTCCAAGCGTAGCGCCATACCGGCGCTGCCGTTGAGAATCCGCAAAAGCGCGGCGCGCGTGACGCCAAGGCGCAAGGCCGCCTCGGTAACCGTAATATCGCTGAGGTACTCACGCAGCACGGCACCGGGATGTGCAGGGTTATGCATGCGAGTCATACACTCAAAATCAGTGGCCAGATTCACTATGCCACTACAAAGGTCCGCTCACCACAACATGGCCCTACTTGCAGGGCACTCTCTTCGCCTCTGGGGACGATGTAAGCTGCCGATCGCCCAACTCTTCCAGCCAGTTGCGGGTGGCGGCGACCTGATTGAAGGTATAGACATGCAGCCCGGCAAAGCCGCTGACAGAATCGCCCAATCTCGCCCCCAACTCGTCAACCAGGGCGTCGGGGCGATAGGCGAGGGGTCCCAACAAGCGGCTCATTCGCCCCGATTGGCGTCGCAACGCCTGCACCGAAGACCCAATCCCCAGGCGTAGGGCAATGCCCAGCAGGCGCTTGCGCTCGATCACTCCGGGTACGCCGGCATGCACCGGCAACCGCAGACCGAGGCGCGCCTGCCAATCGCGCCAGTCCAGCAGTGGTCGCGCCTCGAAGCACAGTTGAGTGACGGCATAGTCGGCGAGCGCTGCCTTGGCCTCCAGGTCCTGCTGCAGACAGGGCGCCTCGATACGATGATGGCCTTCGGGGTACGCGGGCACCCCAATGCGCACAGGGCGCAAGGCCAGTCCGGCCATGGCCTCCAACAGCGCCAGCCCATGGGGATAATCCCCTACCGCTCGCGGTACATCACCGCCCACCACGAAAACATCCTCGATACCCAGCGCCTCCACACGCTGGAGCAGACGCTTCAGATGGCCATGGTTGCGCACCAGACGCGCGGCGAGATGTGGCACCACCCGGAAGCCCTCCCCGACAAGCCACTCGGTAGCCTCAAGGGTCCGTTCAAGACCGTGGCGCGGCGAGCAGGTCACCGTCACCACGGCTCCCTCGGGCAGTTCACGGGCGGCTTTCCGCAGGCCGGAGATCGGCAACAACTCGAAGCGGATCGCCAACCGAGCGGAAGACTCAAGGGCTGCTGTCAAAGCAGCACGATTGATGTCATTCATGGCGTCTCCACCGGCTCAGGCCTTGGGGATTTCCTTACTGGGATCGTGGAAGGGCTTGGCTACCACCAGCGCATCCTGTGGGCCGGTATTGGCCTCGATGCGTAACGGCGTACCCAGCTCGGCATATTCCACCGGCACCATGGCATAGCCGATGTTGCGCTCCTGACGTGGTGAGCGGGTCGCCGAGGTGACCTGACCGATGCGTTTACCATCGGGGGTCAATACCGCAAAGACATCGATCATCGAGCCGTCGGTGAAGTAGCCGACACTGGGACCATCGATCTCCACCCCGACCAGTTTGCGCGATACCCCCTCAGCTTTGATCCGCTCGAGGGCGCTCCGACCGATGAAATCATCATCGCCGCGCAGGTCGACCATCCAGTCATAGCCCATACCGACCTCGAAGGGATTGGTGTCGTACCAGATGTCACAACCGAAGGCGAGGATACCGCCTTCGATGCGGCGAATATGGCAGGGGCCGATCACCTGCATGCCGTGAGGACGCCCGGCCTCGAAGACCCGCTGCCAGAGCGCCTCGCCGTGGAGGCTGGCGTCGCGCAGGTAGATCTCATAGCCGATCTCGCCGGAGTAACCTGTACGCGAGACCACAACCGACATGCTATCGAGCTCGGCCTCCATCAGGTGATAGTAGGGCATCGCCAGCACTGCCTCGCCGAACAGATCGACCATCACCGCCTTGGCTGCGGGCCCCTGTACCTGAACCGGCGCCACATCCACTTCCTGGATGGTGACATCAAGACCGGACTGCCAGGCCAGGCCACGGCACCACAGCAGGATGTCGCTGTCGGCCAGCGACAACCAGAAGCGGTTCTCCTCGATACGCAACAACACTGGGTCATTGAGAATGCCGCCGTCAGGGCCGGTCACGAACACGTACTTGCACTGCCCCACCTGGCACTGGCGCATATCGCGGGGTACCAGCCGCTGGATGAAGGTGAAGGCATCGGGGCCACTGATCTCGATCTGGCGCTCCACTCCCACGTCCCACAGCGTCACCCCCTGCACCAGAGCCCAGTATTCATCCACCGGATCGGTGTAGAGACGCGGATGGTAGTGATGGTTGTAGACGCTGTACTTGCGTACCCCATGACGGCGTGACGCATGAAAGAACGGCGACTTGCGGATGCGTGGATACAGCAGGATTTCCGGCGCCGCCGGGGGGTGCTGGATGTCTTCGATGGCAGGGTTCATGACCGCCTCCTCCACTATCTCGATGCCGGTGAGCGGCCTCCATCGGCCACTCTTGAGTTCGACACTAGACCGGCCTGCCACAGTGCATCTCGCTGTGGACGTCGAGCTTTTTGGTGTGGGCGACAGCTTTCCGCCTCCCTGTCGTCGCGAGGCAAGGGGACGTCGCCGCGGGATAGCGTGCCCCACTACCCCTGCCCTATCCTGCGGAAGTGCGATCGGCTCCCGGGAGGACGGCCATGGCGACCCAACCCTCGCAAGCGGACGCGGTGATCATTGGCCTGGGCGGCATTGTCGGCGCCTCGGTGGCTCACCACCTGATCGAGCGAGGCTGGACCAACCTGGTGGGCCTCGACGCTTCCGCGATTCCCACCGACGTCGGCTCCACTGCCCACGCCTCCGATTTCTGCTTCATGACTTCGCACGACCGCATGGCGTGCTACACCACCACCTACAGTCGCCAATTCTACGAGTCGATGGGGCACTATCACCGGGTCGGAGGCGTAGAGATCGCGCGAGTCGGTGACGAGGCGCGTTTCGCCGAACTCCAGCGCAAGGTCGCCTCGGGCAGGGCCTTCGGCACCAATGTCAGCATGATCGATGCTGACGAAGTGGTGGAATGTTTCCCGCTCCTCGAACGTGAACTGGTGCTGGGGGGTATGTGGGACCCCGACGCCGGTCTGGTGGTACCCCGTTCGCAGCGAGTGGCCGGCACACTGATCGAACGTGCGCTGGAAAGCGGTCATCTGCGTGCCTTCGCCGATACGCCCGTGCAGGACATCGACGTCCAGGCCGGTCGGGTATGCGGTGTCCACACTGCCAGGGGATATATCGCCACGCCGGTGGTGATCCTCGCCTGCGGCATCTGGGGTCCCCTACCAGCGGCCATGGCCGGGGTGGCGCTGCCACTGATGCCGGTGGAACACCCGCTGATGTTCTTCGGCCCCTTCGACACTTTCGCCGGTACCGGCAAGGAGATCGGTTACCCGTTGATGCGTGACCAGGGAAATTCCGCCTATATGCGCGACACCGGCGACCCCACCTCCACCGAAGGGGGGATGCTGGAATGGGGCTACTACGAGACCACCCAGCCTCGCCTGGTTCACCCTCACGACATCCTTCCACGGGATCAGGCTCGGCTCTCTCCTTCGATGCGCGATCTGGAGGTCGATCAGATCGCCGAGCCCTTCGAGCGAGGCGTGGAACTCACGCCACTGCTCGGCGAACTGGGCTGGGATGAGAAGCACTCCTTCAACGGCCTGCTCTCGGTCACCTCGGACGGTGGCTCGCTGATAGGCGAGGCATCGGAAACCCGTGGCCTGTGGTGCTGCGAAGCGGTGTGGGTCAAGGACGGCCCGGGCATGGGCAAGATACTCGCTGACTGGATCACCGACGGGCGTCCGGCCATGGATCCCTGCGGTATCGACATTGCCCGTTTCTATCCCGTGCAGAAAACGCCGCATCACGTGTATGGCCGCTGCCTGGAGATCGCCCGCAAGATCTACGATCCACCGGTGCATCCTCGCGAGCCTTTCGAGAGCGGGCGCAACCTGAGACGTAGCCCCTTCTGGCCTCGGGAGAACGAACTCGGGGGCTATTTCATGGAGGCCGCGGGCTGGGAACGAGCCCACGGTTACGCCAGCAACGAAACCCGGCTGGCACACTATCTCGAGCAGGTTCCCGAACGTCCGGTGGAGTGGGATAGCCGTCACTTCTGGCGAGTCTCGAATGCCGAGCAACTGGCGCTCAGCGATGACGTGGGAATGATCAATCTGTCCCATTTCGCCATTTTCGATATCTCCGGCCACGACACCGAAGCACTGCTGGAACGCTTGTCGGTGGCGAGGGTGGGCGGTGACACTCCTCTCGGCAAGGGGGTATATACCCACTTTCTCGATGCCTTCGGCGGTGTCCACTCGGACCTGACCATCGTCCGTCTGGCCGCAGACACCTACCGGGTCATCTGCGGTGGAGACACCGGACACCGTGACCTGATGTGGATCACTCGTCAGGCCGAGGCCTTCGGGCTGACCCGTTGGCACCTGGAAGACCGCACCGATAGCCTGGCCACGCTGGGCCTGTGGGGCCCCAATGCCCGGCGTACATTGCAGGCACTAGCCGACGATCCCGAGGGGCTGAGCGACGAGCACTTTCCCTTCGCCACTGCCCGGGAAATCCGTGTACGAGGTCTACCGGTGTGGGCCTTTCGCATCTCCTATGTGGGGGAACAAGGCTGGGAGCTTTACGTGCCCTTCAGCTACGGCCTGACACTCTGGGACATGCTGTTCGAGGCCGGAGTTCCGCCGGTAGGCATCGAGACCTATGCCAACAGCCGCCGCCTGGAGAAGAGCTTGCGGCTACAGAATGTCGACCTGCTCACCGACTACAACCTGGTTGAAGCGGGCCTCGCCAGACCCAGGGTCAAGGCCGTCGATTTCCATGGCAAGACCGCCTATCTGGAGCAGCGTGCCCGTGACCGCCAGCCGGCTTATCTGTGTACGCTGGTGATGGAGCAACATCTCGACGCCTCCGGCCAGGCTCGCTATCCCGTCGGCCAATCGCCCCTGCTTGACCCCGAAAGTGGCGAGGTTCCGGTGGATAGCCTTGGGCGGAGGTCCTATACCACCAGCATCGCCTATGGGCCCTCGCTAGGCCGCAACATCGCGCTGGGCTATCTGCCAGCCGACCATGCCGAGCAAGGGCGCACTCTGCTGCTGGAATATTTCGGCAAGCACTATCCACTCAGTGTCGCGGCGGTGGGCTATCGAGCGCTCTACGACGAGGAAAATTCCCGACCACGCAGCTAGTCACCGCAGGGAAGTGATTCACTCTCCCCCGTCCCGTCGAGCGGTGGCTCGCTTGCCTCTGGCGGCTCGACGAGATCTGCCTGGCGATCATGACGCCGCTTGCGCTCACTACTCGGCGAATGGCCGAAATAATCGTGATAACACTTGGTGAAGTGCGGGGGCGAAACGAAACCGCAGGCCATGGCCACCTCGGTAATCGGCATATGGGTCTGTGACAACAGCAGCCGTGCTCGGGCCAGGCGTAGCTCCAGATAGAACCTGAGCGGTGGACAGCCGACATAGCGCTGGAACAGCCGCTCCAGTTGACGCCGCGATAACCCAGCGTAACTGGCCAGTTCATCCAGTTCCAGCAGCTCCTGCAGATTGGCTTCCATCAGATTGGCCACCTCCTCCAGCTTGGGATGACTGTGGCCCAATCGCACCCGCAACGGAGTACGCTGACGATCCCCCACGCCACGAATGCGCTCGTGGATGAACTCTTCAGCGATCGACTCGGCCAGCGCCAGCCCCTGCTGGCGGCCAATCAGGTTGAGCATCATGTCCAGCGGCGCGATGCCTCCCGAACAGGTATAGCGGTCGCGATCCATGACAAACAGTTGCGAGGTGAAGGCCACACCGGGGAAGCGCTGAGCTTCATGGAGGCTAGAAATGTGTTCCCAGTGCAGGGTACAACGATAACCGTCGAGCAGCCCCGCTCGAGCCAGTACATAGCCACCGGTGCACACCGCCCCCAGAGGAATGCGCCGCTCGGCCAGGCGCTTGAGCCACGCCAGGGTCGCACGATCATCGTATCGCTGTACCTCGACGCCTCCGCATACCAGCAACAGGTCCAGGGCCGGCATCGGCTCCAGCGCCTGATCCACCGCGGTGGCCAGACCACTGCTGGCCTCCACAGCCGCACCATCGCGACTCACGAGATGCCAGGTATAGAGCGTACGATCGGCCAGATGGTTAGCCATGCGCAGCGGTTCCAGCGCCGAGGAGAAGGCGAGCTGGGAGAATCCCGGCAGCAGCAGGAAACCGATATCGTAGTGCCCCTTGGCCGGTATGGGGGGTGTCATCATACCTCCTTCCTCTTATGGGTGCCGACGGCTGCATCAGCGTCTCCACAGGCATAGACCATCCCTTCGGCCACTGCCACGGTTCCGTCATGTCGCTGTGCCCAAGGCCCCTGACGCCACCAGGCAAACCCCTATCTGGTGACGCGCAATACTGAGCCTGAAGACCCACTCCGTCCCGAGGAGGCACGCCGATGGCACCCCAGGCGACCGAACCGGCCCCAATCGGGGCAACCGACAATCTGAGTATTGCTCGGGCAGCAAGACTCTGGCCCATCGAGGAGATCGCGCACCAGCTGGGCCTACCCGGCGAGGCAGTGGAACCCTACGGCCGGGGAATCGCCAAACTCGACCTGTCGGCGATGGCGGCCCGCAACGGTCACCCGCGTGGACGCTACGTGGTGGTAACCTCGATGACCCCGACCCCACCCGGGGAAGGCAAGACCACCACCGCCATCGGCCTGGTGCAGGGCCTGCAGCGTCTCGGACACACCGCCACCGTGGCCCTACGCCAGCCTTCCATGGGGCCCACTCTGGGACTCAAGGGCGGAGCCACCGGCGGCGGCTACAGTCAGGTGCTGCCCATGGAACGCATCAACCTGCACCTGACCGGCGATCTCCATGCAGTGGGCGCAGCCCACAACCTGCTGGCCGCCATGGTGGATAATCATCTGCACCATCGCCTGACACCGGAGCTGGATCCTCGCGAGATCCACTGGCAAAGGGTCATCGATCTCAACGATCGAGCCCTGAGACACATCGTGCTGGGCCTTGGCGGACCCGGTGATGGCATGCCCCGCCAGGCGAGCTTCGAGATCACCGCCGCTTCGGAGGTCATGGCGGTACTGGCGCTGGCAGACTCACTCGCCGACCTGCGCCAACGACTGGGGCGTCTGGTGGTGGGTCTGGATCGCGAGGGAGAGGCCGTCACCGCCGAACAGGTCGGTGCTGCCGGCGCCATGACCGTGCTGCTCAAGGAAGCGCTCAAACCCAACCTGCTACAGACCCTGGAGCATGCTCCGGCACTGATCCATGCCGGGCCCTTCGGCAATATCGCCCATGGCAACTCCTCGATCATCGCCGACCACATCGGACTGTGCGCCAGTGACTTCCTGGTCACCGAGGCGGGATTCGGTGCCGACATGGGCGCCGAGCGCTTCTTCAACATCAAGTGCCGCGCTTCCGGCCTGACACCAGACGCCGCCGTGATAGTGGTCACGGTACGTGCCCTGAAGTACCACAGCGGCCGTCATCCGGTGGTCGCTGGCCAGTCCCTCCCCGCCTCGCTGCTGGCGGAGCATCCGGAAGAGGTCCACGAAGGCGGGGCCAATCTCCTCAAGCAGATCGATAATGTGCGCGCTCATGGACTCACTCCGGTGGTGGCAATCAATGCCTTCCCCGGCGACCATCCCAGCGAGTACGCAGCGATCCGTGATCTGGCGGCTTCAGTGGGCGTACGTGCCGAGGTCTCCACCCATGTAAGTGACGGTGGTAACGGGGCCCTGGCGTTGGCCGAGGCGGTGGCAGAAGCCACCGAAGCCGACAGGAATTTCGACTTTCTCTACCCTGACGAATTGCCCTTGGCGGCCAAGATCGAGCGCGTCGCGACCCGCATCTACGGTGCCGACGGCGTCGACTTCGCTCCCCAGGCTCGAGAGCGGCTGAACACTTGGCAGCGCCAGGGACACGGCAGCCTACCGGTATGCATCGCCAAGACCCACCTATCACTGTCCTCCGATCCGACACGGCTCGGTGCGCCTGGTGGGTGGCGCCTGCCGGTACGCGAGGTGCGTCTCTCCGCCGGGGCCGGGTTCGTCTACGCACTGGCCGGGGATATACGCACTCTGCCCGGATTCAGTACGTCACCGGCCGCCACCCGGATAGATATCGACGCAAACGGCGAAACCGTCAATCTCTACTGAGGCAGGTCAGATATGTCGGCGAATCCATCGACAGCGCCGTGATCGAGATTGGCGGAGGCCAGGGCGGCGGTGCTTGATGCCGTCGTCGGAGCCTTCGGTACGCGACGCGTGTCAACCATATGCGGGTATGCTGCTGGCATACAGCATATTCCCTATGCATACGCTCCGAAGGTGCGTAGACACAATGTTGACACTTGAGGTTTTGCTAAAAGAATCAAGCAAGAAAGGAACCGCTAAGCGCTTGATTTGTGGTGCCGGTGGGGAGACTCGAACTCCCACGCCTGTTACAGCGGCGGATTTTGAATCCGCTGCGTCTACCAATTCCGCCACACCGGCAGCGCGATGCATTATACGTAGACCGGGTCAGAGGTCAATCATGACATGGCGTTATACGCCTGACGCAGCGCCATGGAACGGGTATCCTATGCCGCCTGCCCGAATGGTTAAGCTTCGGGCTGCCCGTTTCCTGTCGTTATCGTAGCGAGCCGATACCCGAATGCAGCGCGCCGATTTCCATTTCGATCTACCCGACGAGTTGATCGCCCGTTACCCCTCCGAGCAGCGTAGCGATTGCCGCCTGCTGTGCGTGGATGGCGAGAGCGGCGCATTGGCGCACCGGCGTTTCGCCGATCTGCTCGAGTTGCTCGATCCCGGCGATCTGGTGGTATTCAACGATACCCGGGTGATCCCCGCGCGGCTGCATGGCCACAAGGCCAGCGGCGGGCGTGTGGAAATGCTGCTCGAGCGTCCGCTGGACGCACATAGAGGCTTGGCGCATATCCGCGCCAGCAAGTCGCCCAAGCCAGGCACCGAGCTTATCTTCGAAGGCGGCATCAACGCCGTGGTCGAGGGCCGAGTCGATGCGCTGTTCGAGTTGCGCTTTCTCGGCGATACACCGTTGATCGAGTTGCTCGAACGCCACGGCCATATGCCATTGCCGCCTTATATCACCCGCGAGGACGAACTCGCCGACCGCGAGCGCTACCAGACCGTTTACGCGCGTCGCGATGGCGCGGTGGCCGCGCCCACCGCCGGACTGCATTTCGACGAGCCGCTGATGGCGGCGATGCGCGAGCGTGGCATCGAGACCGCCTTCGTCACCCTGCATGTCGGCGCCGGTACCTTTCAGCCGGTACGTGTCGATAACATTCGCGAGCATCACATGCACAGTGAATGGATCGAGGTCGATGAAGCGGTGAGCGAGCAGGTACGCGCCGCCAGGGCACGTGGCAACAGAATAGTCGCGGTGGGCACCACCAGCGTGCGCTGCCTCGAGAGTGCCTGCCTGCACGACCCCGATGGCGAGATCGCCCCCTACAGCGGCGAAACCGATATTTTCATCTATCCGGGCTATCAATGGCGCTGTGTCGACGCGCTGGTGACCAACTTCCATCTGCCGGAATCGACGCTGTTGATGCTGGTGTCATCCTTCGCCGGCTACGACAACACGATGCACGCCTACCGCGCAGCCGTCGACGAGCGGTACAGTTTCTTCAGTTACGGCGATGCCATGTTCCTGACTCGCACCCCACAAGATTCCTGACTTTTCGAGAACCCCATGCGCAACGAATGCTTCATGAGTTTCGAGCGTCTGGCCAACGACGGGCGCGCCCGCCGAGGCCGGCTGAGCTTTCCTCGCGGTACGGTTGAAACCCCCGCGTTCATGCCGGTGGGCACTTACGGCACCGTCAAGGGCATGACGCCGCAAAGCGTCAAGGACATCGGCGCCGAGATCATCCTCGGCAATACGTTCCACCTGTGGCTGCGTCCCGGCGTCGAGGTGATCGAAGCGCATGGCGATCTACACGATTTCGCCCAGTGGGACAGACCGATTCTCACCGACTCCGGCGGCTTCCAGGTGTTCTCGCTGGGCGCGATGCGCAAGATCACCGAGCAGGGCGTGCATTTCCGCTCGCCGGTGGATGGCGCCAAGGTGTTCATGGGCCCCGAGGAATCGATGGCCGTGCAGCGCTCGCTGGGCTCGGACGTGGTGATGATCTTCGATGAGTGCACGCCCTACCCGGCCACCGAGGAAGAAGCGAAGCATTCGATGGAGCGTTCGCTGCGCTGGGCCGAACGTTCGCGTATCGCGCATGGCGACTCGCCTTCGGCACTGTTCGGCATCATCCAGGGCGGCATGTATCCTGAACTGCGTGAGCGCTCGCTCAAGGGCTTGCTGGAGACCGGCTTCGACGGCCTGGCGATCGGCGGGCTGTCGGTAGGCGAACCCAAGGAAGCGATGATCGAGGTGCTCGACTATTTGCCGACCTGGATGCCGGATGAGATGCCGCGCTACCTGATGGGCGTGGGCAAGCCCGAGGACCTGGTCGAGGGTGTGCGGCGTGGCATCGACATGTTCGACTGCGTGATGCCGACCCGCAACGCCCGCAATGGCCACCTGTTCAGCGCCGAAGGCACGGTCAAGATTCGCAACGCCAAGCATCGTCATGACACGCGCCCCATCGAGGAAGGCTGCGATTGCTATACCTGCCAGCACTTCTCGCGCGGCTATCTTCACCATCTGGATCGCTGCGGCGAAATGCTCGGCTCGATGCTCAACACCATCCACAATCTGCGCCATTACCAGCGTGTGATGAGCGGTTTGCGCGGTGCTATCGAAGCGGGTACATTGGCGAACTTCGTGGAAACGTTCTATGCGCGCCGTGACATGCCGGTACCCGACGCGCCGAGCTAACCGTTAGCAAGACCCGTTTATCGACCGGACGCCTGGCGTTCGGTTCTGCTTCGCAACCTCTGTAACCTGTCCGGGAGACGACAACCCATGCTGGATTTCTTCATTTCCGAGGCGCACGCCGAAGGCGGTGCGGCCGCGGGCGGCGGTATCGCTCAGATCGTCATGCTGGTCGGCTTCGTGCTGATCTTCTACTTCCTGCTGTGGCGTCCGCAATCCAAGCGCGCCAAGCAACACAAGCAGTTGATCGGCGGGCTCGCCAAGGGTGACGAAATCGTCATCGGCGGTGGCTTGATCGGACGCATTACCAAGGTAACCGACGACTTCATTTCCATGGAAATCGCCGAAGGCACCGAGGTCAACGTGCAGAAGAGCGCCGTGGCCGCGGTTCTGCCCAAGGGCACGCTGAAGTCTCTCTGATTTCCCTTTTTCGTTGCCGGTCGCTCGATCGGCAACGATTTTCCGCGTCAGCAACAAGGACAGGGCTTCCATGCTCAACCGTTACCCCCTGTGGAAGTATCTGCTGATACTTTGCGTGCTCGTCGCCGGCCTGATCTACGCGCTTCCCAACCTCTACCCCGAGGATCCGGCCATTCAGGTCAGCAGTTCCGGCGGCGCCACTCTGGAAGAAAGCCAGGTCGAACGCCTGCGAGATGCCCTCAGCGAGGCGGATATCGCCGTCAAGCGCGTCGAGAGCGATGACAACAGTGCGCTGTTTCGCCTGAAGAGCGACGACGATCAACTCGAGGCACGCGATATTGTCGCCGAGATGCTCGACGACGACTACACCGTGGCACTGAATCTGGCCGAGTCGACACCCGCCTGGCTCGAAAGCCTGGGTGCGGCGCCCATGAACCTGGGTCTCGACCTACGCGGTGGCGTGCATTTCGCGCTGCAAGTCGACATGCAGGCTGCGCTCACCCAGCGTCTCGAGGTCAACGCCAGCGCCATTCGCCAGCTCCTGCGCAGCGAAAACATCCGTTATCGCGATACCCAGGTCGAGGGCAACTCCCTGACGCTGGCCTTCGCCAACGCAGAGGATCGCAGCGAAGCGCGCGAGCTGATCGGCAATCAGTTCCCCGATTTCCAGTACGAGAATCGCGATGGCGGACAGACCGCCGTGCTGGCAATGAGCCTGACTCAGCAGCAAATCGACGAAATTCAGGATTACGCGATCAGCCAGAACATCACCACCCTGCGCAATCGTGTCAATGAGCTGGGTGTCGCCGAGGCGCTGGTCCAGCGCCAGGGCCCCGATCGCATCGTCGTCGAACTCCCCGGGGTTCAGGATACCGCCGCCGCCAAGCGCGTGGTCGGCGCCACCGCCAATCTGGAGTTCCGCCTCGCGGCACGCCCGGATACACCGGATTCCGAAACCGAGACCATCGCCTTTCGCAACGACGAATCGCGTACCGCCGAGGTAATGCGCGACGTCATCATCACCGGCGACAGCGTTTCCAGCGCCAGCACCAGCTTCGACGAGAACGGCCGACCGCAGGTCAACATCAACCTGGACGGTACCGGCGGCACGCTGATGAACAATGCCACCCGCTCGAATATCGGACGCGGCATGGCGGTCATCTATATCGATAACAAGACCCGCACGCGCATGGTGATGGAGGACGGCAAGCGGGTCGAAAAGCGTATTCCCTACGTCGAGCGCGGCATCATCAGCCTGGCAACCATTCAGAGCGCCTTGAGCAATCGCTTCCGTATCACGGGGCTGGACTCGCCCACCGAGGCCGACGAACTGGCTCTGCTGCTGCGCTCCGGGTCGCTGGCGGCGCCGATCTACTTCGTCGCCGAACGCACTATCGGACCCAGCCTGGGACAGGCCAATATCGAGCAAGGCGTTCTCTCGGTACAGATCGGCATGCTGCTGGTGGTGCTATTCATGCTGGTGCGCTATCGCGCCTTTGGCGTGGTTGCCAACCTGGCACTGATGACCAACCTGATTCTGCTGGTCGCGGCGATGTCGATGCTCGGCGCCACGCTGACCATGCCGGGCATCGCCGGTATCGTACTCACCCTGGGCATGGCGGTGGATGCCAACGTGCTGATCTTCGAGCGAATACGCGAGGAGATACGCGCCAAGTTGCCGATACAGCAGGCCATTCATGCCGGTTACGAGCGAGCCTTCACGTCGATTCTCGATGGCAACCTGACCACGCTGCTGGTCGCGGTGATTCTGTTCTCGATCGGCACCGGGCCGGTCAAGGGCTTCGCCGTGACCCTGTCCCTGGGCATCCTGACCTCGTTGTTCACCGGCATCATGGTGTCGCGGGCAATGGTCAACCTGAGCATCGGCGGCAAGCCGTTGAAGAAACTCTGGATTTAAGAGGCTAACGCGATGCGACAGTTCGATTTCATGGGCAAGCGCCGCCTGGCCTTCTTCGTCTCCGGGGCGCTGATACTGATCTCCGTGGCGGCGCTGCTGTTCCAGCAGCTCAACCTGGGCCTGGACTTCACCGGCGGCACCTTGGTGGAGGTGCGCTACGCTGCGCCCGTTGCGCTGGATACGATACGCCAATTGCTGGAAAGCGCCGGCTATCAGAACGTCTCGGTGCAGACCTTTGGCGCCACCACCGATGTGCTGGTGCGCCTGCAGCAAGCGTTCGACCCCGCCGTCGGTGAGCAGGTGATACAGGCCCTGCGCCAGGGTGGTGAGAGCGTCGACCTGATACGCGCCGAGTTCGTCGGTTCGCAGGTCGGCGACCAGCTACGCGACCAGAGCGGCCTGGGCATGCTGGTGGCAATGGCCGGGGTGGCGCTCTACGTAGCGATTCGCTTTCAATACAAGTTTGCCATCGGCGCGCTGGTGGCGCTGGTTCACGACGTCATCATCGTGCTCGGCGTGTTTTCGATATTCCAGCTCGATTTCGATTTGACCGCGCTGGCGGCGGTACTCGCGGTGATCGGCTACTCATTGAACGATACCATCATCATCTTCGACCGCATCCGCGAGAACATTCGCAAGTCGCGTAGCGAAGACATGCCGATGATCTTCAACGAAGCCATCAACCAGACCCTGGCCCGCACCCTGGCGACATCGGGCACCACCTTGCTGGTGTTGCTGGCGCTATTGCTGCTTGGCGGCGACACCATTCACAATTTCGCCCTGGCGCTGATCATCGGTGTCGGCATTGGTACCTTCTCGTCGATCTATGTCGCCTCGGCGCTGTTGCTGGTGATCGGTTTCAGGCGCGAGGACATGATTCCGGCACCCAAGGAAAATGCCGAGGAAGATGAGCTGCCTTGACCGAGCTCGAAGCTCGAAGCTCGAAGCTCGAAGCTCGAAGCTCGAAGCTCGACGGAGCATAACTAGAACCGCCCCCATGGCCATGCCATGAACTGACCCCCAATAGTTGGACGGTTCATTTAGCCGGCGCTCAAGGCCTGAGTCCTGTACTGTACGGGGCTCAGGCCTTTTAGCTTCACCTTGATGCGTTCGTGGTTGTAGTAATGGATGTACTGGTCGAGGCCCTGCTGCAACTGCCCAATGGTGTCGAATCGGTGCAAATGGAAGTACTCGGCCTTCAGGGTGCCGAAGAAACTCTCCATCGCGGCATTGTCCAGGCAGTTGCCCTTGCGTGACATGCTCTGGGTCAGCGCCTGTCCTGCCAACAGGGCACGATAGGCGGGATGCTGGTAATGCCATCCCTGATCAGAATGCAGCAGTGGCCG
>NZ_FNGI01000014.1 GCF_900102945.1 Modicisalibacter muralis
GACCCGGACGAGCTCAGCGCCCGAATCGACGCCTTCACCCGGCACCTGTCAGCGGATACCCAGGTCGAACGCCTCGGCTATACGTTGGCCTGCGGCCGCGAGCAGGTCGGCAAGGTTTATGCCATGCGCAAGCGCGCCGTGGGCCTGCTGGGTAACGTCCAGGGCGAGAAGCGCCCGATCCCGTTCGTCGAAGACACCGCCGTGCCGCCCGAGCATCTCGCCGACTACATCGCCGAGTTCCGCGCCGCGCTGGATGCGCGGGGCCTCGATTACGGCATGTTCGGCCACGTCGATGCCGGCGTATTGCATGTGCGCCCGGCCATCGACATGAAGGACCCCGAGCAGGAAAGCCTGGTGCGTGAAATCTCCGACGAGGTCGCCGAACTGACCCACAAGTACCACGGCCTGCTATGGGGCGAGCACGGCAAGGGCGTGCGCTCGGAATACGCACCGACGTTCTTCGGCGAGCTCTACCCCACGCTGCAGCGCTTGAAGACGGCCTTCGATCCGCGCAATCAATTGAACCCGGGCAAGATCGCCACACCGTCGTCTCTTTCCACTCCACCCGAAGACGTGGAGCCCTCTAACCCGCCCGAGACCGCGGGGCCTTCTATCCCGTCCGAAGCCACGGGTAGAGCACCCACGACCGGTACCACGGCCACTGAAGAAGCGATCCGACTCGTCGATCCGGGCCTGCTAACCATCGATGGCGTACCCACGCGCGGCCAGCTCGACCGCCAGATCGACGAACGTGTCTGGCAGGCGCATGCCAGCGCGGTCTACTGCAATGGCAACGGCGCCTGCTACAACTACGACCCCGATGACGCCATGTGCCCGTCGTGGAAGGCCACGCGGGAACGCATCCATTCGCCCAAGGGACGCGCCAGCCTGATGCGCGAATGGCTGCGCCTGCAAGGCAACACGGGTATCGACGTGGTCGAGGAATCGCGCAAGAAGAAAGCCGAAGGCGCCTGGGGCTTTATTCGCGACTTTCCGCTGCGGGTGAAAAACTCGATCCAGCAGCGGCGCGGCGAAGCGGATTTCTCGCATCAGGTCTACGACGCCATGGCCGGCTGCCTGGCCTGCAAGTCGTGTGCCGGGCAGTGCCCGGTCAAGGTCAACGTGCCGGAATTCCGCTCGCAGTTCCTCGAGGTCTACCACGGCCGCTACCAGCGCCCGCTACGCGATTACCTGATCGGCGGGCTCGAGTTCATGATTCCGCATCTGGCGTCGATCGCCCCGCTGTATAACGCCGCGCTGCAAAACCGCCTGATCGAGCGGCTGATGGCCAGGCACATCGGCATGGTCGATAGCCCGCTGATCTCGCGGGCCAGCCTCAAGAAACAGCTCGCCGCCTGGGGCATCAGCGAAGCCACACCGACCAGCCTGGGCCTGCTTACCGAGCAGCAGAAGGCACGCAGTGTGGTCCTGGTCCAGGACGCCTTCACCAGCTACTTCGAGTCCCGGCTGGTGATGGACATCGTCGAGCTGCTGTCGCGCCTGGATATCCGCGTGTTCGTCGCCCCATTCAGCGCCAACGGCAAGCCGCTCAACGTGCAGGGCTTTCTCGGCGCGTTCGAGCGTACCGCCGAAAAACAGGCGCGGCGCCTGCGCAGCCTGACCGAATTCGGTGTGCCGCTGGTCGGCATCGACCCGGCGATGACGCTGACCTATCGCCAGGAATACGCCAAGGCGCTGGGGCCGGAGGCCACACCGGATGTCCTGCTGTTGCAGGAATGGCTGGTGACGCTGGGCCAGCGGCTCGTACCCAGCGACGTCGCGATCGACGACCCGGGTTTCCGCCTGCTCTCGCACTGTACCGAGAAAACCAATGCGCCCGGCTCGCCCAAGGCCTGGCAGCAAGTGTTCGCCGCCTTCGGCCTGGAACTCGAACTCGTCGATACCGGCTGCTGCGGCATGTCCGGCACTTATGGCCACGAAGCGCGCAACGTCGAAACGTCGAAGACCATCTACGGCCTCTCATGGCAGGCGCTGGTCGAAGACGAAACCAATGCCGGGAAGCTGCTGGCCACCGGTTACTCCTGTCGCAGCCAGGCCAAACGCCTGTCCGACACACCTCTGGCGCATCCGCTGCAAGGCCTGCTGACAGCGATCAAACGGGCCTGACCCACCGACCGGGGCACCCGCCTGGGTGCCCCGCGCGCATCATTACACCCCACCCCGAGCGTAAGCGTTGACTGATATGCGTCACATGGAAGTGCGCCTACCTCTCACTAGGCTTAATCTTTGGCGTTTGAGGCCGATATTCAATAAAAAGCATGACCGGTGTCAGGTATTCGTCTGCGAAAGGCTTTCTTGACTCAGCCATGACACAGCGCATCATCCTCGCGGGCAATTCGCCGCACCGGAAACGGCACATCTGTGCGGAGGGCTCGCCTTGGAAACATATCCGCTATTTCAAAACCGCTATCGGCGGCTGTGGCAATGCCTTTTGCTGGTCATCGTCCTTGTCGCAGGGTTCGTGAATGCCGCGCCTGAGCAGCCAGTGGCGCAAAATAGCGAGGCCCCTGCGCTACATTTACTCACGGAAGAACTGCCACCCCTCAACTTTACCGAAAACGGCGAGATTCGCGGACTTTCCGTCGATATGATCCGGGAAATCCAGCGGCGTCTCGGCATCGAGTACCCGATACAGATGGTGCCCTGGGCGCGTGGTTACCATACGTTGCAGGAACGCCCCAATGTGGCGTTATTCTCTACCGCGCGCAGTAGCGAGCGCGAGGCTCTTTTCCAATGGGTCGGCCCGCTCACCAATCTCGCTTTCGTCTTCTACAAGCGAGCGGACTCGCCACTCGAGCTGGAAGACTTGGACGAGGCCCGCCAACTCGATGCCATCGCCACCTACCGTGACGATGTCCGCGAGCAGTTTCTCATCGAGCGCGGCTTCACCAATCTCGACAGCTCCACCAAGTTGATCAGCGGGGCCCGCAAGCTGCTGGAGGGGCGGGTCGATGTCTGGCTGGATTCCAACCTCTCGGCGCCCAGCGTCATGCGTCAGCTCGGCCGCTCACCCGATGCCATCGAGCGCGCGCTGGTTATTCACAGCGAGCCCATTTATATCGCCTTCTCGAAACAGACCTCGCCGGCTATCGTCTCGCGCTGGCAGCACGCGCTGGATGCCATGGCCCGCGATGGCACCTTCGCTCGGCTACATCGCCAATGGCTACCGAACGAGCCATTGCCGACACGCATGGCCGCGCTGATCCCCTCCCCGGAACTGACCAATCACCCCTTGCAGCTCTATACCGAGGAGCTTCCTCCCTTCAACTTCACGCAGCATGGCAAACCTACCGGCAAGTCGGTGGATATCGTGCATGAAATCCAGCGCCGCCTCTCGCATGACGCGCCTATCCAGTTCGTCCCCTGGACGCGTGGCTACCAGACGGCACTCGAGTCGGCCAATGTCGGCCTGTTCACCACGGCGCGCACGACCGAACGTGAAGGCCTTTTCCAGTGGGTCGGGCCCATCGGGCATTCGAGGGTCCACCTCTACGCGCGCAGCGACGCCAATCTGACCGTGACCAGTCTCGAGGATGCCCGCCAACTAGGCAGCATCGGCACCTACGAGGACGATGCCGGCGAGCAGTTCCTCAGCGATCACGGCTTCACCAATCTCTATGGCCACCGCTCGCCGACCGCCGCACTGCGCAACCTGAAGGCCGGCCGCATTCAGCTCTGGGCCTCGGCGGAGGAGAATGCACGCGTCATCATCGCCCTGAGTGGGCATGACGCGAACGGCTTCGAGCCCGTTTACACCCTTTATGAAGTCGCTCACTACATCGCCTTCTCTCTCGATACGCCCAAAAAAGTCGTTGCGCTATGGCAACAAACGCTGGATGCCATGCGCAAGGACGGCACCCTGGCGCGGATTCAGCAGCGCTGGCAAAACGCACCCTATCGGAACGCCTCGCCATGAGCCGTCTCGCTGCATTGAGCGCCATGCGGGCACTGGCCAGGCGGCGGCCGCACCACACCCTGGCCGCCAAGCTGGTACTCATCGTCGTGCTCGGCACCACGGCGACCCTGGCGCTGTTCACCTGGGTCAAATTCCACGAGACGCAGGAAGAATTGACCCAACAACTCGCACGCGATGCCGAACGCAGCGCACAGGTGCTCGCCGCCGCCATGAGCGTCCCCCTGTGGGATCTCGACAAGGGCGCGGCGAGGACCATTGCACACGCCTTCATGAGCGAGCGCTCGCTACTGGGTGTCGAAATCACCGAGCCGCTGAGCGCCGACGATGATCGACCCGGGGCCACCTGGCTAGCCATGTGGCATGAAAAAGGCATCATGTCCCCGGTGCCGGCGATACCGGAGACGCTCCCCGGCGAGCGAATCGTCGCCAGCAGCGGTATCTACAAATCGGGGTTTGGCAACAAGAGCAAGCGTATCGGCAAAATCGATGTGTATGTCACCACGCGACCGCTGCAGGCAGCCTTGCGTGCATCGTTGCACGATCTGCTGATACAGATCGTTGTGCTCGATATCGTACTGATCCTGCTACTGACGCTGGTCATTCGTCGCGTTCTGCTCACGCCGCTGGGGCGGCTGCGTCATACCATGGACGAATTGCGGGCCGGCGACCTGAACGCTCGCGCGCAGGTTGATTCGCGCGACGAGGTGGGCGCGATTGCCGATACCTTCAATCGCATGGCCTCCGAGCTCGGGGGCAAGCAGTCGGAACTGGTCGAAAAGACCCAACGGCTCGAGACGCTGACCACCTATCAGGAAGAGCGCATCGCCGCACGCACCCACGAGTTGCGCCTGGCCAAGGAGCAGGCCGAGGCCGCCACCCAGGCCAAGAGTAAATTTCTGGCCAATATGTCGCACGAGATCCGCACACCGATGAATGGCGTGGTCGGCATGGTGGAACTGCTCAAGCAAACGCCACTGAGCGAACATCAGCGGGATTACCTGGCCACGCTTTCGAGTTCCGCGGAAGGGCTGTTGGCCCTGCTCAACGATGTGCTGGATATTTCCAAGATCGAGGCCGGCCATCTGCAGCTCGAAAACATCGCCTTCGATCTGCACGACAGGATGGAGCAGGTTCGCCATCTGGCCGAAGGCCAGGCCGTCGACAAGCCACTCGATATCGCACTCGATTACGACACCAATGCACCACGCCAGGTGATGGGTGATCCGGTTCGCTTGCGCCAGGTACTGACCAACCTGGCCGGCAACGCCGTCAAGTTCACCCATCAAGGGCGTGTATGCATTCGCCTGATCGTCAAGCGGCGCGACGAACGGCAGGCGACGCTGCGTTTCGAGGTAGAGGACACCGGTATCGGTATCGATGACCGCGCGCGCGAGGCGATCTTCGATAAATTCACCCAGGCCGACGGTTCCGTGACCCGCCACTACGGCGGGACCGGCCTGGGCTTGGCGATCAGCCGCGAACTGGTCGAACTCATGGGCGGGCATCTCGGGGTAGCCAGTCAGCCGGGCAAGGGATCGGTTTTCTTCTTTACACTGCACTTGGCGTGTCTTGCCGACACCGTCAAGCAAGATGACTCGGCCCCCGCCCAAACGGCGGCGCCCCTGGCCAGCTTCGCTGCGCATGTACTGCTGGTCGAGGATAACCGCACCAATCAGCGCGTCGCGCGGGAGCTGCTGCAAAGCCTCGGCTGTCGCGTCGATACCGCGGATAACGGCCAACGCGCGCTCGACGATTACCGCCCCGGCGTTCACGACACCATTCTCATGGACGCCAATATGCCGGTGATGGATGGCCTGGAGGCCACCCGTCGGCTACGCCTGCTGGAGGCCGACAGCGGCGCGCATGTACCGATCATCGCGATGACCGCCCTGGCGATGCGCGAGGATCGCCAGCGCTGCCTGGATGCCGGCATGGACGACTATCTCGCCAAGCCGATCACTCGCCATGCGCTGCATACGCTACTGACTCGTTATCTGGCGACAACCGGCACGCCGATCGACGCACCGCCCTCGCCGCCTGCCGATGAGCCCGCCGCTCCTCAGGTACTCGACGAACGCCATTTGTCCAGCGTCGCTCAAGGCCAGCTCGAGGTCATCGAGGAAATCATCGATATGACATTGAACGATATGCCGGAAAGACTGCGCGAGGCCACCAGCGCGCTCGAGCATCAGGATGGACAAGCGGCTATCCTGAGCCTGCATTCGCTCGCCGGAATCGCCGGTAGTGTCGGTGGCCAGCAACTCGAAAAACTCGCCCGGGAACTGGAAGCCTTGGCCCGACATGGCGAACTCGACGACTGCCGCGAGCGCCAGCCGATGCTGGTTAAGGCAGTGGCGGCACTTTGCGACGCCTTGCATGACCAACGCGCCGCGCTAAGCGCCCCACGTCAAGAAAGACAATAAACAGTATCGAACAGGACAAGTACCGACATGACCACCGATGCCTCGCTGGAAATCCTCATTGCCGACGACGATCGCGTGCCTCGCCGGTTACTGCGGCGCATGCTCGAGCGCTGGGGGCATCGGGTCATCGAAGTCGAGAATGGACTCCAGGCGTGGCAGGCGCTCAATGTCGAGAGCCCGCCGCATATCGCGATTCTCGACTGGATGATGCCGGGCATCGATGGCATCGAGCTGTGTCGGCGCCTCGATCAACGCGTCGACGCGCCGTTGGTCTACACCATCCTGTCCACCAGCAAGCGCGATGAGAGCGACCTGGTGCATGCACTGGACAATGGCGCCCACGACTTCCAGAGCAAACCGATCAGCCCCGGTGAGCTGCAAGCCCGCCTTGCCGTCGGTCGGCGATTGGTGGAAATGCACGACCGCTTACAGGCGTCACTCAACGAGATGGAGCGCCTGGCCACCACCGACGTGCTCACCGGCATTGCCAACCGGCGACATTTCTACGCTTGCGCCAATCGCGCCCTCGACCAAGCCGGTACGCGCGGCAATACGGTTTCCACGCTGCTGCTCGATGTCGACCGTTTCAAGGAAATCAACGACCGCTATGGCCATAGCGCGGGTGACAGCGCCCTGTGCCAGATCGCCACGCTGTGTCAGGGACTGCTGCGCCCCACCGACATGGTCGCCCGATTCGGCGGCGACGAGATCGTTATCCTGCTGCCTAATACCCTGCTCGACGAAGCAGTCACAATCGCCGAGCGGCTGAGGCTGACGATCGCCAATACGGCGCTGCGTCTGGAAAATCGCGACCCGGCCAAGCTATCGGTGAGTATCGGCTGCGCCAGTTCCTCGGCGAGTGGCATCGGCATCGACGAACTGCTTGGCCGGGCGGATGCCGCGTTGCTGAAAGCCAAGAGCGAGGGACGCAATCGCGTGGTCTCTGACAGCGGGACGACCCAGAGCAGCCAGCCGCTAGGCTCTGTCTGAAAAGTCGACGAGCGAAGGCCAGAAAAGGCAAAAATCGGAGAAAAGGCGGAGTTTACATAAAGTAAATGAGTACTTTGAGCCGATTTTTTACGCCGTATGGCCAAGCGCAGGCAGTTTTCAGATAGAGACTAGAAGAACAACCGCCTCAACGCGGCGCCCGGATCTTCCTCGCGCATGAACGCCTCGCCAACCAGAAAGCCATTCACGTTGTATTCGCGCATATGCTCGACATCGCCGCGCGTATTGATGCCCGATTCGGTGACCACGGTAACGTCTTGCGGGACGCGTGACAGCAACTGGAATGTCGTCTCGAGGCTGGTCTCGAAGCTGTGCAAATCGCGATTGTTGATACCCACCAACGACAGATCGAGCGCCAGGGCGCGCTCCAGTTCATGGGCATCGTGGACCTCCACCAGTACGTCCATGTCCAACTCGTTCGCCTGGCGGTGCAGGTCCTGCATGCGTGCATCGTCGAGGGCGGCGACGATCAGCAGCACGCAGTCGGCGCCGATGGCCCGCGCCTCGCTGAGCTGATAGCCGTCGACGATGAAATCCTTGCGGATCGCCGGAAGCCCGCAGGCGTCACGCGCGGCGATCAGGTAATCCTCGTGACCCTGGAAGAAATCGGCATCGGTGAGTACGGATAAACAACTGGCACCGGCCTCGGCATAGGCGCGGGCGATCTCCGCCGGCTGGAAGTCCTCGCGGATCACCCCGCACGACGGCGAGGCTTTCTTGATTTCGGCGATCACCGCCGGGTCACCATCGGCAATGGTCCGGTTCAGCGCCTCGATAAAGCCGCGCGGCGCGCTCTGTTCGCGAGCGCGCTCAAGCAACGCTGCCTCGCTCACCCGCGCGCGGCGCTCGGCGACTTCCTGTTCCTTGCGCGCCAGAATCCTGGCCAGAATGGTGGGTATCTTGTCGTGTGAACTCATGGCAATCTTCCTGAGAGGGCCTGGCGCCAGGCCTACTGATGATCGATGAAAACGCGGCTGAAATTGGCCAGTTCGCGCATTTTTTCAAGCGCCATTCCCGAATCCTGAGCATCCTGCGCCAATGCCACGCCCTCCTTGAGGTTGTCGGCGATGCCGGCCGCATACAGTGCCGCACCGGCATTCAGCGCGACGATATCCGCCGCCGCGCCCTCGCCTGCCAGCGCTTCCTTGACCAGCCGCAGGCTGTCTTCGGCGGTCACCACCTTGAGCGCATCCAGCGACTGGCGCGCAATGCCGAGTTCCTCGGGCGTGATCACGTATTCGCTGATTTCGCCGCCCTTGAGTTCGGCGACTCGGGTCGGCGCCGCCAGCGATATTTCATCCAGGCCATCCTCGGAGTGAACCACCAATACATGCCGGCTACCCAGCCGCCCCAACACCTCGGCCATCAGCGGCACCAGGCTCGGCTGATAGACGCCCAGCAACTGATGCTGTGCACTGGCCGGATTGGTCAATGGGCCAAGAATGTTGAAGATGGTGCGCACGCCCATTTCACGGCGTGGTCCGATGGCATGACGCATCGCCTGATGATGCATGGGCGCGAACATGAAACCGACACCGATCTGCTCGATGCAACGCGCCACCTGCTCGGGATCGAGATCCAGCTTGATACCGGCGACATCGAACAGATCGGCGCTACCCGACGACGACGACACGCTGCGATTGCCATGCTTGGCGACATGCCCGCCAGCGGCGGCGACCACGAAGCTCGACGCGGTGGAGACATTGAACAGGTTGGCGCCGTCGCCGCCGGTGCCGACGATGTCCACCAGGTCATCGAGTTCGACGTTGACCGGGGTCATCAACTCGCGCATGACCTGAGCCGCCGCCGCCACTTCATCGACCGTTTCGCCCTTCATCGACAGGCCAATCAGAAAACCGCCGATCTGCGCGTCACTGGCTTCGCCGGTCATGATGTCGTGCATCACCGCGTGGGTGTCGGCGTAGCTCAGGTTTCGACCGCGCATCACCGCGTCGATTGCCTCTCGCATCTGCATCTTGGGTCTCCTTGGGTAGCGGCGCTGAAAATCGTATCAGGAACGCGAGCGCTCGAGAAAATTGGCCAATAACTGGTGTCCCTGACGGGTCAGGATCGACTCGGGATGAAACTGCACGCCCTCGATATCCAGGGTTCGATGGCGCAACCCCATGATCAGCCCCGGAGTCACGTCGCCGTCATCGACCCAGGCGGTGACTTCGAGTTCATCCGGAAAACTCTCGGCGGCCACTACCAGTGAATGGTAGCGGGTCACTTCCAGCGGATCGTCGAGACCGCTGAACACACCCTCGCCGCGATGGCGAATCTTCGACGTCTTGCCATGCATAACCTGTGGTGCACGCACCACCTCGCCACCGAACACCTGGCCAATCGCCTGATGGCCCAAGCACACCCCGAGTATCGGCAGTTTGCCGGCGAAATGGCGAATCACCTCGAGCGAAATGCCCGCTTCGTTGGGCGTACAAGGCCCCGGGGAAATGACGATATGGCTCGGCGCCAGGCGTTCGATATCGTCCAGCGAAAGCGCATCGTTGCGATGAGTCTCGACCTCGGCACCCAGTTCGGCCAGGTACTGTACGATATTGAAGGTAAAACTATCGTAATTGTCGATCATCAACACAGGCATAACGATAACCCTTTGAAATAAAACATATAATCAATATCACAGACACAAAAAAACCGCCCTCGCGGCGGCCTTTTCATTCCTACGAGGATAGCGCCGCGCTGTGTTAAGCGCGCCACCACTGCAGGCTTGAATGTGACTGTACTGATAGTTTCATGCGCCTAATACTGCGGCCGGCCGCACGGCCTGTCAAGGCACCAGGGCCGCTGACTGCCCCCGGATGCGCAAAAACCGTCCAGCACTGGGTAATTTAAACGGACACCTCGCCAGCACGCCTCTTGAAAGCGAGATTGCCCAAATACAGCACGAGTCCGATCGCCACCAGGATCACCGCCCTCAGCCAGATGCCCGGTTGTTGCTGGGTCAGCAGAATCACACAGGTGAGCGCGCCGAGGATCGGGATAACGAAGGGGGCCGTAAAGTGCTCATGACTCACCCGATCCCGACGCAGGACCAGCGTGGTCACATTGACGATCGCAAAGATCGCCAGCAGCAACAATACGGTCGTTTTCGACAGATCGCCGAAATCGCCGGTCAGCGCCAGGACCAATGCCAGCGCGGTGGTAAACACGATCGCCACGACCGGCGTGCGACGCCTGGGATCGACCTTACCGAACGCCGAAGGCAGGACCCCTTCGCAGCCCATGCCATACAATACCCGCGAGGCGATAATCAGGTTGATGAGCGCGGTATTGGTAATCCCGACCAGCGCAGCGATGGAAAAGAGCGCCGGAGGAATGGGGATCGGCCCGGCGTTGACGACCTCGAGAAGCGGCCCGCTGGAGCCGGCCAGGGTACCCGCCGGCACGACGATCGCCGCGACCAGGCACACCGCTATATAGAGCCCGCCCGCCAACAGCAGACCGCCGAAGAGCGCGCGCGGGTAAGCACGGCTGGCATCTTTCGCCTCCTCGGCCATGTTCGCCGAGTCCTCGAAACCGATTAGCGCGTAGAAGGCGACCGTCGCGGCGCCGATGATCACCAGCCCACCGACCTCTTCGCCACCTGGTGCATCGAAGGAAAGCAGCTGACTGAAGTCCGCCTGGCCCTGGGCGATGGCCGCGATACCGACCACGATGACCACCAGCAAACCAATGACCGAAATAATGGTGAGCACCATGTTCAAGCGTGCCGAGCCCAGGATGCCCAGATAATTGATCAACGCCAGTATCAGGATGAACACGACCGCCACCGCGATCTCCGGCAAGTCGATGAAGGTTTCCAGGTAGTCGCCGCCGAAGGCGTGCGCGATGCCGCTGGCCGACGCCAGTGCACTGCACATGACGGCGAAAGCGGCCAGAAACGAGAAGATGGGAATCCGATACCCGCGGTGAACGAACAGCGCCGCGCCACCGGCACGCGGGTATTTCGAGACCAGTTCCGCGTAGGAGAAGGCGGTCAGCAGCGCCACCACGAAGGCGATCAGAAACGGCAGCCAGATGCCACCGCCGACTTGCGCGGCGACTTCGCCCGGCGCCACATAAATACCCGCGCCGACGATATTGCCGGTCACGAAGGCCAGCAGTAGCGGCGTGCTGACCGAGCGGCTCAGCTTGCCCGAGGATTCGCCGGTTTGCGCACCTTCGCCTGTCACCGATTCCGGTTTGGCCATTGATCCTCTCCCTGGAGTCTGGTTGAAAACCAGCCAACCGCCCGCACCGTCATGCCCTCCCATACGGGCCGTTATCTAAGAAGAGTATAGATAGCCTGGCGCCAAAGTCCTTATTAAGCGATAAGCGCTGATACGCGAAAATCAGTCGAGATTGTCCAGGCCGCGCTCGGCCATGGCTACGGCGCGAAACAGTGCCCGGCCTTTATTGAGGGTCTCCTGCCATTCGAGCTCTGGCACCGAATCGGCGACGATCCCGGCCCCGGCCTGAATATGCAACTCGCCGTCCTTGATCACCGCGGTGCGAATGGCGATCGCGGTATCCATGTTGCCGTGCCAGGATAGATACCCCACGGCGCCCGAATAGACGCCCCGCTTGACCGGCTCCAGTTCATCGATGATCTGCATGGCGCGGATCTTCGGCGCACCGGACAGCGTCCCGGCGGGAAAGGTCGCGCGCAGCACGTCCATCGCCGTGAAGCCCGGCTTCAGGCGCCCGGTCACGTTGGAAACGATATGCATGACATGCGAGTAGCGCTCGACGGCCATTTTATCGGTGACCGTCACCGAGCCGGTTTCGCTGATTCGACCGACATCGTTGCGCCCCAGGTCGATCAACATGACGTGCTCGGCGATTTCTTTGGGATCGGCCAGCAGATCGGCCTCGAGCGCCCGGTCCTCCTCCTCGTTGCGCCCGCGCTTACGCGTGCCGGCGATTGGCCGCACGGTCACCTCGCCGTCCTCGAGTCGGGTGAGTATCTCCGGCGACGAGCCGACTACTTGGTGGTCGGCGAGGTTGAAGAAAAACATGTATGGCGACGGATTGAGGCTGCGCAGCGCACGGTATAGATCCAGTGGCGGCGCACGAAATGGAATCGACATACGCTGCGACGGCACGCACTGCATGACGTCGCCGGCCAACACATAGCCCTTGATCTTCTCCACCGCCGCCTTGAAGCCTTCCTCGGTGAAACCCGAGGTGAAGTGCCCCTCTTCCACCGCCGCGCTACCGGTCCCTGGGCTGGCAGAATTCAATCGGGCGCCGCGCAAGTCAGCCTCCAACGACTCGAGGCGCTGGACGGCATGCTCGAAGGCATCGACCTCGCTCGGATCAGCATGCGTCCACAAGGTCAGGCGACCGGAAAGGTTATCGAACACCACCAGTTCGTTGCACACCATCAGCAGGATATCCGGCACACCGATGGGGTCGGGCTTGGCCTCCACATGGGGGCCACGCAAGCGTGGCTCGATGTAGCGAATGGTGTCGTAACCGAAGTAGCCGACCAGGCCACCGTCGAAACGCGGTTGATCGTCGAGACGCGGCACCTTGAAACGCGCCTGGAACTGCTCGATCCAGGCCAGCGGGTCGTCGACCTCGGTGATGCCGGCCTGCTCGCCATCGATGACATGACGAACCTGATAGCCGCGCACTTCGATGCGCTCGTGGCACGGCAGGCCGATGATCGAATAGCGGCCCCATTTTTCACCGCCCTGCACCGACTCGAGCAGGAAGGTCCAGGGCGCATCGGCCAGCTTGAGATAGGTGGAAAGCGGCGTATCGAGATCGGCCAGCACCTCGCGGGTGACCGGAATGCGGTTATAACCGGCTTGCGCCAGTTCGGCGAAGCGCTCGGAAGTCATCATGACCGACTAATCCTTCAGGAAACGTGAGGGGAATACGTTGAAAAAACGCTGGGTTATCGCAGCGACAAGGGTAGCGTCACCATCGCCAACGTTTGACTTCACGTATCAGCGTGCTGGTTACCTGGGGGAAATGGCGGGCAGTGAACGTCATGCAGGCTTCCGGATGGGTTCGTTATTGCCAGATTACCGAATCTTATTGATTTTAAGACGTTTCCAGCAACTTCAATTCAAACCCTAAACGAGTTGTGCCAGCGATTCAACCATCGCGCCCGGGCGACTCGTGGATACCGGTTCACCGTGATTATAGCCATAAGGCACCGCCAGGGTATGGAACCCCGCGCGCTTGCCGGCATCGATGTCGTGGCGCGAGTCGCCAACCATCAAACAATGCTGCGGCGCGACCCCAAAATGCTCGGCCACATGCAACAGTGGCGCCGGGTCGGGTTTCTTGCGCGGCAGCGAGTCACCACCCAGGGTCAAGTCGAAATAGCCGGCCAGTGCCAGCGACTCGAGAATCGGCGCAATAAAGGCCTGCGGTTTGTTGGTAATCAGCGTCACGATGACGCCACGCTCGCGCAACGCCGCAAGCGCTTCATGCACGCCAGGGTAGACGCGAGTGCGTGCGCTGGGCGCCTCGGCGTAATAGTCCAGAAATCGCTCATGGGCTGCCGTCAGGCGAGCATCATCGGGCATTTCCCCCAGCGCATCGTGTAACGCACGCTCGATCAGCTTGTGCGAGCCGTTGCCCACCCAACCGCCCACCTTGGCCTCGCCGGCGGCCGGCATATCGAGCTCGAGCAACATGGCATCCACCGCGACGGCCAGATCCGGCAGCGAATCGATCAGCGTGCCATCCAGATCGAAGGCCACCAGGCGAATTCCAGCGAGATGCGGCATACGACCTCCAAATCACAAAAGCAATAGGACTTTTTGGTATAACAATGTAGGAATCGACAGCCATAGAGAATATGCTAAAGACAACTGGCGCCGCTACCAGCACGGCACCCTTGACGCTAATCGTCTGACCCTGGCGCCGCATTTTACGACGTTTTTCTTTTCACACCTCGAAGGAGCCCCCATGGCTACCCCACGCATCGTGGTGGTCGGCGGAGGCGCGGGCGGACTCGAGCTGGCAACCCGGCTCGGACGCAAGCTCGGCAAGCGCAAGCAGGCCGAGATCGTGCTCGTCGATCGCAATCGCACCCACATCTGGAAACCGCTGCTACACGAAGTCGCCACCGGCGTTCTCGATTCCGGCCTCGACGAAGTTTCCTACCAGGGCCATTCCAGGGCGCACGGCTACCGTTACCAGAGCGGCACCTTGAGCGCCTTGGACCGCGATGCCCGCACCCTGACTATGGCAGCGATTTTCGATGACGACGGTAACGTGGTGCTGCCGGCGCGCAGCCTGAGTTACGACTACCTGGTGCTGGCCGTGGGTAGCGTCTCCAACGACTTCGGCACACCCGGCGTCGCCGATCACTGCCACTTCCTCGACAGCCAGCAGCAGGCCGAAGCCTTCCGCCAGGCCATGCTCAACACCTTTCTGCGCTACAGTGATCCGCAACGCCATGCGGATTCCAGATTGTCGGTGGGCATCGTCGGCGCCGGCGCGACCGGAGTGGAGCTTGCCGCGGAGTTGTTCGACGCCTCCGAGATGCTGCACAACTACGGCTTCACCGCGCTGGAAAGCGGCAAGCTGGACGTGCATTTGATAGAGGCCGCGCCTCGCGTGCTGCCCGCCCTGCCGGAACGCTTCGGTAAGACGGTGCAGCGTGAACTCGAGAAACTCGGCGTCAATATCCACGTCGATACCCGCGTCACCCTTGCCGACGAGAAAGGCTTCATGACCGCCGACGATCAGCGCATCGCGACCGATCTCAATGTCTGGGCCGCCGGCATTCGCGCGCCGGCGTTTCTTTCCGAGTTGGGCCTGGCCACCGAGCGCAACCATCAAATCAAGGTGCAGCCGACACTACAGAGCCTCGACGACGAGCGAATCTTCGCACTCGGCGATTGTGCCGCCTGCCCGCAGCCTAGTGGCAAGAATGTACCGCCACGCGCCCAGGCAGCGCATCAGCAGGCCAACCTGCTTTATCGCAATCTGCGCGCGGCGCTCAACGACCAACCGCTCAAGGCGTTCGTGTTTCGCGATCGCGGCTCGTTGATATCGTTGGCCCATTTCGACGCCGTGGGCAGCCTGATGCGCGGCGCCTCGGCACGCAGCCTGTTCATCGAGGGGCGCCTGGCCAAGCTGTTCTACACCTCGCTGTATCGCATGCACCAGTTCGCCATTCATGGCGCGCTGAAAACCGCCATGACCATCGTCGTCGACGGTTTGAATCGCTTTTTGAAACCTAGAATGAAGCTGCACTGAGCTTATTCGAGAAACCCTATCAGGGCGCTTCGCGCCTGGCATCGAGCCAGGCGCGTTTGGCCCCGGCCGGCTGTTTTTTCAGCCACGCTTCCAACTTCAGCGCCTCGCTGCGACTGCCCACCGCCTGGCGATGAACCAACCTCAGCGGGCCCTTGCCACGCAGCGCCCGCGCGCCGCGCTTGCCGCCGTCATGCTCGCGAAAGCGTCGCCCGACATCTGTGGTAATCCCCGTATACAGCGCGCCGGCTGCGGTCTCGATTACGTAGACGAACCAGCCATTCGCGGTATTTCCGCCCTCGTCGTCCGGCGCCAGCTCATTCATCGTTCAGACGCGCGCCAGTTCGTCGCGAAACGCCTGGATCACGCTGTCGTAGCGGTTTGGATCATCTTCACGGCGGCCCTTGAAGACCGCCGAGCCGGCGACGAAGGTATCGGCCCCGGCACGTGCGATCTCGGCGATGTTGTCGATCTTGACCCCACCGTCGATCTCCAGGCGAATTGCGCGACCGCTGGCATCGATGCGTGCGCGTGCCTCGCGCAACTTGTCGAGGGTGCCGGGAATGAACGACTGACCGCCGAAACCCGGATTGACGCTCATCAGCAGGATCATATCGACCTTGTCCATGACGTAATCGAGATAGCTCAGCGGCGTGGCGGGATTGAATACCAGTCCCGACTTGACGCCACCATCGCGAATCAGCTGCAGCGAGCGGTCGATGTGTTCCGAGGCTTCGGGATGAAAGGTGATGTAACTGGCGCCGGCCTCGATGAAATCACCGATCAGGCGGTCCACCGGCTTGACCATCAGATGCGCGTCAATGGGCGCGCTGATGCCGTGCTTGCGCAGCGCCGCGCAGACCATCGGGCCGATGGTCAGATTGGGCACGTAGTGATTGTCCATCACGTCGAAATGCACGATGTCCGCGCCGGAAGCGAGGACATCCTCGACCTCCTGGCCCAGGCGTGCGAAGTCGGCGGAAAGAATCGAGGGCGCGATCTTGAAGTCGGGTTTCACGTCGGGCATGGCTCGTCGTCGGGGGCATGGAAAGCGCCATTCTATCAGCACTGGCCAGCGCTGTGCGCAACCGCCATGAGGGCGGATAGTTGCGCGAGGCGTATTTCGTGCCGATATTAAGACATGCTAAAGCTCACGCAACCATGACTCAGGGAGACGACCATGGCGGTTTTTCGTCCACACTCGATTTCACGACCTCTTGGCATTCTCGCGCTGACCGGGGCGCTCTGCTGCCTGGCGGTTTCCACCTCGGCATCGGCACAGCAGGCGATTCTCGAGGGTGAGCGCTTCAACCCGGAACAGGGTACCAACGGTATGGTCGCGACCAGCCACTTCCTGGCTTCCGAAGTCGCTCACGACGTTCTCGCCGAAGGCGGTAATGCCGTCGATGCCGCCGTGGTCGCGGGTTTCGCGCTGGCGGTAACCCAGCCGCGCTCGGGCAATATCGGCGGCGGCGGCTTCATGCTGATTTCCGATGAGAAGAGCGGCGAAGTGATCGCCATCGACTATCGTGAGAAGGCCCCCTCGGCGGCCTACGAGACAATGTTCCAGAACGAACAGGGCGAAGCGGTGCCACGCCTGTCGCGCTTCACGCATAATGCCTCCGGCGTGCCCGGCACCGTGGCCGGCCTGGCGCTGGCACTCGAGAAGTACGGCACCTTGAGCCTGGCCGAAGCGCTGGCGCCGGCCATTCGCCTGGCGGAAGAAGGCTTCCCGGTACCGTCGCGTTTCGTCGCGGGCATCCGCGATACTCGCGAGCGCCTCGAACAGTGGGATGCCTCGCGCGAGAAGTTCTTCAAGGATGACGGCAGCCTGTACGAGGTTGGCGAGATCTTCCGTCAACCCGACCTGGCCGCGACCCTCAAGCGCATCGCCGAACAGGGACCACGCGAGTTCTATGAAGGCAAGACGGCCCGCTTGATCGCCGCCGAGATGGAGAAGCATGGCGGCCTGATGACGTACGAGGATCTGACCAATTACCAGCCGGCGATCCGCGAACCCAGCCACGGTACCTATCGCGGCTATGACGTTTATGCGATGAGCCCGCCCTCCTCCGGCGGCGTACACATCGTGCAGATGCTGAACATCCTCGAGGGCTACGATATCGGCGCGATGGGCTTCAATTCGGCACGCACCATTCATGTCATGGCCGAGGCCATGAAACGCGCCTACGCCGATCGTTCGAAATACCTGGGCGATACCGATTTCGTCGAAGTACCGCTCGAAGGCCTGACCTCCAAGGCGTACGCCGACGAGCTGCGCAGCCAGATCGTCATGGGCGAGGCCACGCCCAGCGAGCAAATCGAACCGGGCAAACCTCTGCCCTATGAGTCCAACGAGACCACTCACTTTTCGATTGCCGACGGCAATGGCCTGGCGGTTTCCAACACCTATACCATCAACTTCAGCTATGGCTCGGGTATCGTCGTCGAGGGCGCGGGTTTTCTGCTCAACAACGAGATGGACGATTTCTCGGCCAAGCCCGGCGTGCCCAACGCCTACGGCCTGATCGGCGGCGAAGCCAACAAGGTCGAGCCCAACAAGCGCATGCTGTCGTCGATGACCCCGACCATCGTCAAGAAGGATGGCGAGAACTTCCTGATCACCGGCAGCCCCGGCGGCTCGCGGATCATCACCACCACGCTACAGATCCTGCTGAATGTCATCGATCACGACATGAACATTCAGACTGCGGTCAGTGTGCCGCGCATTCATCACCAGTGGCTGCCCGACGAGATTCGCATCGAGCAAGGCATCAGCCCCGATACCATCGCGCTACTCGAGGCCATGGGCCACACCGTCAGCCAGCAGGAGGCGATGGGCGCCGCCCAGTCGATCCTGATCCGCGACGGCATGTTCTATGGTGGCGCCGACCCGCGCCGTTCGACCTCGTCGGCGATCGGGCTGTGATTTTTCTGCGCTAGTCGATGACCGACCCTCTCGTTTGGCATGCACATGACGCTATACTGCGGCTCGATGGCCTATCGAGCCGCAGTTTCATTTTTGCGAACAAGGAGAAGGGCATGCGTATTTCGAGGGTGGCGGCACGCGTTGGCTGGCTGATGGGCGCGCTACTGATACTCGCCGGCTGTCAGAACCCGCAATATCTTCAGGTTTCGCCCGAGCTCACCCAGAACGTGCCACGGGTCGGCAATGGCCAGAGCGTGACGGTCAATGTCGTCGATGGTCGCGAGTCGGATGTGCTGGGTACGCGCGATGGCGTGGAGATGTCGACCTCGACCATTACCGTCGAGGCCCACACGCTGATTCCACAGTTGCAGGCCCAGGCCGAAGCGGCGCTCACGCGGATGGGCTTCTCGCCGACCACGCAATCCGCCCAAGGTCGGCCCAGCCTGACGCTGACGCTGACCCAGCTCGACTACCAGGAATCCGACGCCCAGTTGATACTCGACGAGGCGTTCTTGATCGCCCGCATGCGCGCCGTGGTCGAAAACCAGAATACGATCTACACCGGCAAATATACCTCCAAGCGCACACAGAGCTACGCGCTCACACCCGATGCCGAGAAGAACACCAAGATGGTTTCCGAGTTGCTCAGCGACGTTCTGAATCGCACCTTCAGCGATCCACAAATCGGCAATCTACTCGCACGCTGACAACAGCGCTATCCGCCATGGCCCCATCGCGGGGTTCGTGGCGGATCGAGCCTACCATTTCCCACGACGCCTCATGCCCGCCCCGGCCCTCGGCGCAGTTCTATTCGCGCCCCGGCCCCCGGCGCACCAACGACCAGACGCTTTCACGCCAGCGACGCTCATCAGGCGGGCGCTCCTCGAGCAGCGTCAGCTCGAAATTGGGCGACAGCAGCCGCTGAACCTCGGCATGGTCCACCGAATACGGCGGGCCTTTATCGGGGCCGCTGCCATGGGTCAGGCTGATCAATAGACCACGCGCCCCCGGGAGCAACAACTGCGCCATGTGAAAGGCATAGCGTTGGCGCGCGGCAGGCGGCAAGGCGATCAGCGCCGCGCGATCGTAGAACACCCCAATCTCATGCGCCTGATCGATATGAAAATGGAAGAAGTCGCCACACCACAGCTCGATGCTGGCCTGGCGACAGACATCGAAATGCCCCTGGCGATAGCGCGAAACCTCACCCGCGCCCTCACTGACGAACTGCTCGATGGCCTCGCTCGACAGCTCGATGCCCAACACCGGATGGCCCTGCTCGACCAGCCAGCGCATGTCGAGACTCTTGCCGCACAACGGCACCAGCACCTTGCCGCCCGCCGCCACGTCCAACGCCGGCCAATGGCGCAGCAGCGCCGGATGCACGGTTTCGCGATGAAAACCGATGCGCCCTTCACGCCAACGCTCCAACCACTCATTAGCCATCGACTTCTCCCGCGAACGAAATATTCTCCCAACCAAAGAAAGGCCAGCGAGCGCAGCGGCTTTTCCTAGAACCAGCGGTCGCGCTTGCGACGCTTGGGCAGATGCGGCACCAGCAAGCCGATGACCAGACCCGCGCCAGCCACGCCACCGCCGTACATGAAATAACGCATCAACAGATCCTGCTCCTGGGTGCTCAGGCGCGCCTGGAGTTCACGAACGGCCTGTTGGGTCTGCGTGAACTGGCTATCGAGTTGGGCGTTGCGCTGCTCCAACTCGGCGATGCGCGCCTGACGCACGCTCAGCGTCTCGGTCATCGCCGCGACACGCGCCTCCCATGACTCATTGATGTCGCTGAGCTCATTGCTCAGGGCGCCTACCTTGTTCTTGAGCTCGGGGAAGCGCTCATCGAGGCTGGGCTCGGTTTGCAGCTTGTCGCTTTGAATCCATACCACATCGCCGCTTTCGGCCCTGATCTGGGTATAGTCGCCACTGGTTTCGAGCACCGTGACCGGCTCGCCGGCATTCAGCGTACCGACGATTCGATAACCATCGGTCGGACCGCTGCGGACGAAGGTGGACAGGTCGTCGGACACCCAATGAGAGTCGCCCTGTTGGGCGTGAGCGACGATAGCGCCGCTGCCCAACCCGAGGCTCAGCGCGAGCCCCAATGTCAATTTTTTGATCTTACGCATTTTTCTGTCGTCTTTGTGTCTGTCGGGTGGCTCCAAGGAGGTACTCCTCCACGCAATGTTCCCTGCGTCCACGACCGGCGATTATCGGAATAGTTGTCACATGCCGGCACTCATCCACACTTTCTGTGGATAAACCTTGGGAAAAACCCTGCCAGGTCATCGGAGACGGCGAGCGGCCTGGCGAGGCGTCGATTCGATTAATTTTTGACCATTCAGCCGTCGTCTCTGGGCGGCAGGCTCATCGGCCGCGGAAACGCCGTTACCTTGCCCTCGGCCTTGGTGGCACGCGGCGTACCCTCGCGTTCGACCTCGTCGATGCGCACGATGGCATTCAAGGGTATATAGCTGCGATTGACGCCGTCGAAGGTTCGCCGGAGCTTCTCGCTGGATGGGTCGACGACCAGTTTCGAGGCATCCTCGAAGACGAAGGTTTCGACTTCGATGAATCCCCACAGATCGCTTTGAAATATGTCACGGGCGTAGAGTTCCCAGATTTCACCCTGATTGTGGAACACCACCCGGTAGATAGGCTTGGATGCCATACTGCTCCCATCGGACAAAATGAGACTTCAGGCGCGGGGCGCCGATCGAGGCGCCAAGAATATCACAGACGCCCCGGCTTCGAAGGCCGCTATGTCATGAGCTGGATCACGGACTGGCCAAGCTGCCCGTCGGATACGTATAATTCGTCATCGGATTTCATATTGGCCGCTTCGGCCACGCATTCATCCCCTGACTCACCAACAATGGAAAAGTCGCGCGCCTGACGCAGCGACGGCACTCTATGGCGAAGAAGCTCTTCATCAAGACCCACGGCTGCCAGATGAACGAGTATGACTCCGCGCGCATGGCGGACATGCTCGGCGAGACGCATGCAATGGAGCTGACCGACGACGAGCGGGAAGCCGATGTCGTGCTGCTCAACACCTGCTCGATTCGTGAGAAGGCCCAAGAGAAGGTCTTTCACCAATTGGGACGCTGGAAGAAACTCAAGGCGAACAATCCCGATCTGGTGATCGGCGTCGGTGGCTGCGTGGCCAGCCAGGAAGGTGAAAATCTGCGCAAGCGCGCGCCCTACGTCGACATGGTCTTCGGCCCGCAGACGCTACACCGCGTCCCCTCGATGCTCGACTCGCGCCGCGCCGGCCAGATTTCAGTCGTCGATGTCACCTTCCCCGAGATCGAGAAGTTCGATCATCTGCCCAAGCCAAGCTCCGACGGCGCCACTGCCTTCGTCTCGATCATGGAAGGCTGCTCCAAGTACTGCACCTTCTGCGTGGTGCCATATACCCGCGGCGAGGAAGTCTCGCGGCCCTTCGAGTCGGTCATGGACGAAGTCATTCACCTTGCCGATCAGGGCGTGCGCGAGGTCAATCTGCTGGGCCAGAACGTCAATGCCTATCGTGGCGAGAACGAACTGGGCGACGAGATCGACCTGGCCGAGCTGATCGCTTGCGTGGCGGCCATCGACGGCATCGACCGCATCCGTTTCACCACCTCGCATCCGGTGGAGTTTTCCGACAGCCTGATCGAAGCCTACGGCGAGATTCCCGAGCTGGTCAGCCACCTGCACTTGCCGGTGCAGTCCGGCTCCGATCGCATATTGTCGGCGATGAAGCGCGGCCACGGCGTCGAGGAATACGTTGCTAAACTCGAGCGCATTCGCGCCCTGCGTCCGGACATCAGCTTCTCGTCGGATTTCATCATCGGCTTCCCCGGTGAGACCGAGGCCGATTTCGAGGCGACCATGGACCTCATTCACCGCATCGGCTTCGATCATTCGTTCAGCTTCGTCTACTCGTCGCGCCCCGGCACCCCGGCCGCGCAACTTGACGACGAAACGCCGGAAGCGGTCAAGAAGCAGCGCCTGGCGATTCTGCAGGAGCGCATCATCCAGAATACCGCCCGGATCAGCCGGCGCATGGTCGGCACTACCCAGCGCATTCTGGTGACCGGCTTCGCGCCCAAGGACCCAGGGCAGCTCTCGGGACGCACCGAAAATAACCGTGTGGTCAACTTCCGTGCGCCCAACCCCACCGAGCTGATCGGCCAATTCATCGACGTCGAAATCAGCGAAGCGCTACCGAACTCGCTACGCGGCGAGTTGCTCCCAGCCGAGCTGCATTAGATTTTCAGTCATTGCCCCGGCCCGTACCGGGGCAGTAAGCTGACTCCATTCTCATCGCAACGACGGGCCCCTTGTCTTGAGCCAAAACAGTTCTCAGGCACACCGCATCCTCACCTTGACCCTCGAACCCAACGACCCCATGCGCCTGGCCAATCTGTGTGGCCAGCAGGACGAGCATCTCAAGCTGGTCGAATCACGCCTCGGCGTCACGTTGCGCAATCGCGGCAATACCTTTCAGCTCGCCGGCCCCAGCACGCGCGTCAAGGTGGCGGCCAACATCATCGAGCACCTTTATCGTGAGACCGAGAGCAGTGACCTGGAGCCCGATACCGTGCATCTGTTCCTGCAGGAATCCGGCACCGAAGCGCTCGAAGAAGATGAAGGCCACGACGACGGCGAAATACTGATTCGCACGCCACGCACGCTGATCAAGCCGCGCGGCCTCAATCAGCAGGGCTATGTTGCAAGCATCCGCAAGCACGATATCAACTTCGGTATCGGCCCGGCCGGCACCGGCAAGACCTACCTGGCCGTCGCCGCCGCAGTGGAAGCGCTCAACCAACAGGAGGTGCGGCGTATTCTGCTGGTGCGTCCGGCGGTCGAGGCCGGCGAAAAGCTCGGTTTCCTGCCCGGCGATCTGGCACAGAAGATCGACCCCTACCTGCGTCCACTCTACGACGCGCTTTACGAAATGATCGGCTTCGAACAGGTCGGCAAGCTGATCGAACGCCAGGTGATCGAAATCGCCCCGCTGGCCTACATGCGCGGGCGTACGCTGAACAACGCCTTCATCATTCTCGACGAGAGCCAGAACACCACCCGCGAGCAGATGAAGATGTTTCTGACGCGCATCGGCTTTGGCTCCACCGCGATCATCACCGGCGATGTCACCCAGGTCGATCTGCCGCGCGGCCAGAGTTCGGGCCTGATTCAGGTGCTCGACGTGCTCAGGGATACCTCGGGCATTGGCGTGACGCACTTCGCTGCCAAGGATGTGGTCCGCCACCCGCTGGTGCAACGCATCATCGAAGCCTACGACCTGTTCGAGGCTGAGCAGGAGGCCCAGGACCGGGCGCGCAAGGAGGCCCGCGAGCAGGCCCGGCGCGACGAGCGTCAGGACCGCGCCGACAGTGCCCAGCGCGCGCAGGGTGGCAATGGCGAGCAGGCTCCACCGGCATGACCCGCGACATGCAACCGGTGGTCGATCTGCAAATCGCGCTCGGCTCTTATCAGAACAACAGCCAGGACAACCATCAAGACGCGTTACCCACAGCAGCCGAGTTGACCCATTGGGTCGCCGAAACGCTCGCTCGCCACGCCGACGAGTCACGCGACGAGTTGACCATCCGACTGGTCGACGACGACGAGAGCCGCGCGCTGAATCGCGACTATCGCGGCAAGGACGCGCCAACCAATGTGCTGTCCTTCCCTTTCGAGCCCCCACCCGGCGTGGACTTGGCGTTGCTCGGCGATCTGGTGATTTGTCACGGCGTCGTCGTGCGCGAAGCCGCCGAGCAAGGCAAATCCGTAGCCGATCACTATGCCCACATGATCGTACATGGCACATTGCATTTACTGGGCTACGATCATATAGAAGACGGCGAAGCCGAAGAAATGGAGCGACTCGAGCGCGAGATTCTTGCCGCTACCGGTATTTCAGACCCCTACGCGCCTTCCCAGAGCGCGCTTGACAACGAGGAAACGAGACCAGACGCATGAGCGAAGACCGATCGAGCAGCCAGGGCAACAAGTCCTGGCTCGATAAGTTTTTCAACGCCTTTTCCAGCGATTCCGATGAATTCAACTCACGTGACGAGCTGTTGGTCTTTCTGCGCGAAGAAGCCGGCCGGCTACATCTCGACCCCGATGCGTTAGCCATCATCGAGGGCGCCTTCCAGATCAGTGATCAACAGACCCGCGAGGTGATGATTCCGCGCTCCCAGGTCACCGCCATCTCCATCGATCAGCGCCCCGAGGATTACCTGCCGGTGATCTTCGAAACCGGCCACTCGCGTTACCCGGTGGTCGGCGAAAACCTCGATGAAGTTCAGGGCCTGCTGCTGGTCAAGGACCTGCTTCCGCTGCTCCAGGCCAACGAAGGCGAGCGCCGCACCGTCGATCTGCGCGATGTCATTCGTCCGGCAATGTTCATTCCCGAATCCAAGCGCCTCAACAGTCTGCTCAAGGAGTTTCGCGAGACTCACAATCACATGGCGGTGGTCGTCGATGAGTATGGCGGCACTGCGGGGATCGTCACCATCGAGGACATTCTCGAGCAGATCGTCGGCGACATCGAGGATGAGCACGATACCGATGAGGACGACGATATTCGCGATCAGGGCGACGGCACCTTCGCCATTCGTGCCCTGACGCCGATCGACGATTTCAACGAGGCGTTTGATACCCGCTTCTCCGACGAGGAGTTCGATACCGTCGGCGGATTGGTGATGCAGCGTTTCGGCCACCTGCCACGGCGCGGCGAACACGCCGACCTGGGCGGCTGGCGTTTCACCGTGTTGGGTGCCGACAATCGTCGCATCCGTCTGCTGCAGGCGGAGCGCCTGAGCGAAGTCGCCACCGACAAGGAAAGCGACTGAGCTTCATTCGTTTTCGTGTGAGGGCTCTGGTATAAGGGGCACGTCTCGACAAGGAGTGCCCCGACATGCCGACTTCCTACCGCCCCTGGATGGGTTATCTGGCCGCGCTGATCGCCGGCGCTTTGACCACCCTGACCTTTTCTCCCTTCGAGCTATGGTGGCTGGGGCCGGTCGCGGTCGGGCTGATGTATATCAGTTTGCACGATCTGACGCCCGGCCAGGCGGCGATGCGTGGCTGGTGTTATGGCGTTGCGCTGTTCGCCACCGGCACCTCGTGGATCTACGTATCGATCCACGATTACGGCTATACCGGCGTGCCACTGGCGGTATTTCTCACCGCGCTGTTCGCGGTCACCCTGGCGTTGTTCTACGCCGTGCCCTTCTGGCTCTACCGCCGCTTCACGGGGCCGCGACTGGCTTTCCTGACGTTCGCTGGCGCCTGGGTACTCATCGAGGTACTGCGTACCTACCTGTTTACCGGCTTTCCCTGGTTGCTGCTGGGCAGCGCGCACGTCGACTCGCCACTGGCGCCGCTGGCCCCCGTCGGCGGCGTTTATCTTCTCACTCTGGTAACCGCGCTGACCGGCACGCTGGGCGTGGAGTTTCTGCGCCGCCGCTGGTGGGCCGCTGCCGTTATCGCCGTGTTATGGCTGGCACCATTGGCACTGCCCACCCAGTGGACGACACCCAGCGAGACGACGACCCGCGTCGCCCTGTTACAGGGCAACCTGCCACAATTGACCAAGTGGACCGCCCAAGGGCAGCGTAACGCCGCCAACACCTACGCCCGCTTGACACGCGATCAGGGCGACGACGTCGACCTGATCGTCTGGCCGGAAACCGCGCTGCCGATGTTTCAGCGCCAGGCCGAGCCGCTGCTCGAACGCATCCAGGCGACACTGGCGCCGGACACCGCCCTGCTTACCGGTATCGTCCAGCGTGACGCTGCCGGACGCTATTACAACGCGATCATCGGTGTCGGCGGGATAAGTGGCGAATACCGCAAGGAACATCTGGTTCCGTTCGGCGAGTACATGCCGCTGGAGAGCCTGCTGCGCGGCATCATCGCCTTCTTCGACCTGCCGATGTCGGACTTCTCGGCGGGCGACGCCGACCAGGCGCCGATTCGTGCCGCCGGGCTGCGCATCGGCAGCGCGATCTGCTACGAAATCATTTATGCCGACCTGGTGGCAGAACGCGCCGAGAACTCGGATGTGTTGCTCACCGTCTCCAACGACACCTGGTTCGGCGACTCCATCGGTCCGCTGCAACACTTGCAGATGGCGCGCCTGCGCGCGCTGGAAAACGGCCGTTACGTGCTGCGCGCGACCAGCAATGGCGTCACCGCGATCATCGACCCCCATGGCGAGGTCGTCGCGCGTGCGCCACGCTTCGAGACCGCCAGCATCACTGGCGACATTCACGCCATGCAGGGCCTCACGCCGTTTACCCAAACCGGCAGTTGGCCGACCTGGCTGCTCGCCACTGTGCTGTTGCTGCCGGGGCTATCGTTCAACCGTCGACAGCGTCGCGTCATCTAGCTCGGGTACGTTCAAAGTAGCGATGGCCGCATTGATGACAAGGTTCGATGCGCGTCACGCTCTCGAGCACCACCTCGGCGGCGCAATGCACGCAAGCCATGCGCCCCGGGGCGGCGATCTCGCCCTCGACATAGTCGGCACGCGCCGCTTCTAGGTCGTCTTCGAACTGCTCGCGCTCGATCACGCTGCGATCGGCGATCGAAAACAGCGCATCGGTGACCTTGCGTGACAACACGTCAAGATCGATGCCCAGCCAACTGGCGACGCCATTGCCTCCGGCGGCCAGATAACGCCGCAAATCCTTCAGGTCGCGCTCGACCCAGGCCCGCAACAGCGCCATTTCGTCGCGGGTAAATTCCTCGAATTCAGCCTCGAACTCCACCGCCTCGTCGAGATCCTTCTGCAGGTTCTCCCACGACAACTCCTCGGCGCCATCCTTCATCCGCGACAACACCCGCTCGTAGGCCGCGCGCAACCGATGTTCCTGCTGCTGGCGTTCACTCATGGCGCTCTCCTTTTGATGATCCCAGCGATGTTAGCCCATACCTAGCCCGGCCGGCCCTGCGGGCGCCCTACGCCGGGTGCCCCTACCTGCTGGAACCCGTCTAGGGTATCCTTGGGGTCGACGGAAATATAGCCCAACGCAAGGTGCCCCACGCAACGATGGACACACAGTACAAGCCCCACGCCACCGAACAGGCCGCCCAACGGTTCTGGAACGAGAACCAGTGCTTCAAGGCCATGGAAGACGCCAGTCGCGAGAAATTCTATTGCCTGTCGATGTTTCCCTACCCCAGCGGCAAACTGCACATGGGGCATGTGCGCAATTACACCATCGGTGACGTGATCAGCCGCTTTCAGCGCATGCAGGGCAAGAACGTACTGCAACCGATGGGTTGGGACGCCTTCGGCATGCCCGCCGAGAACGCCGCGATCAAGAATCGCGTGCCGCCGGGCGCCTGGACCTACCAGAACATCGACTACATGCGCCAACAGTTGAAGGCGCTGGGCTTCGCCTACGACTGGAACCGTGAATTCGCCACCTGCGACGTGGAGTATTACCGCTGGGAGCAATGGTTCTTCGCCAAGCTGGTCGACAAGGGGCTGGTCTACAAGAAGATGTCCACCGTCAACTGGGACCCGGTGGACAATACCGTGCTGGCCAACGAGCAGGTCATCGACGGTCGCGGCTGGCGCTCCGGCGCGCTGGTCGAGCGCAAGGAAATCCCGCTGTGGTTCCTCAAGATCACCGACTACGCCGATGAGTTGCTGGCCGATCTCGACAAGGTCGAGTGGCCGGAGCAGGTCAAGACCATGCAGCGCAACTGGATCGGCAAGTCCAGGGGCGTCGAACTGGCTTTCGACGTCACTTTCGATAACGCCGCTGCCCGTGATGGCGCCACTGAAAACCAGGCGCTGCGTGTCTACACCACCCGCCCCGACACCTTGATGGGCGTGACTTACGTCGCCGTGGCCGCTGGCCATCCGCTGGCCAAGGCGGCCGCGACCGACAACCCCGAGCTCGCCGAATTCATTCAGGAATGCGCCAGGGGCGGCACCTCCGAGGCCGATCTCGCGACCATGGAGAAGCGCGGCATGGATACCGGCTTCAAGGCCGTGCATCCGCTGTCCGGGCGTAAGATACCAATCTTCGTCGCCAACTTCGTGCTGATGGAGTACGGCACCGGCGCGGTCATGGCGGTGCCCGCGCACGATCAGCGCGACTGGGAGTTCGCCAGCAAATACGACCTGCCGATCGAGCCGGTGATCGCCAACGAAGCCGGCGAAGCGCCCGATCTGTCGAGCGGGGCCTATGCCGAATACGGCCGGCTTATCAATTCCGGCGAGTTCGACGGGCTCGACTTCGACGCCGCCTTCCAGGCGATTGCCGACAAGCTCGAGGCCCAGGGCCACGGCGAGATCAAGACACACTTCCGCCTGCGCGACTGGGGCGTGGCACGCCAGCGCTACTGGGGCGCGCCGATCCCGGTCAAGTACGGCCCCGAGGGCCAGACCGTGCCGCTCTCCGACGACGAACTGCCGGTCGCCCTGCCGATGGAAGTCGAGGTCGATGCCAGCGGTTCGCCGCTCAAGAAGATGCCGTCGTTCTTCGACCTCGGCGACGGCTGGACCCGCGAGACCGACACCTTCGACACCTTCATGGAGTCGTCGTGGTATTACGCGCGCTTCGCCTGCGCCGACAACCATGCGGCGATGCTCGATGAACGCGCCGACTACTGGCTGCCGGTGGATCTGTATATCGGCGGCATCGAACATGCCATCCTGCACCTGCTCTATGCGCGCTTCTTCCACAAGTTGATGCGCGATTTCGGCCTGATCGACAGCGACGAGCCCTTCAAGCGCCTGCTGACTCAGGGCATGGTCATCGCCGAAACGTTTTATCGCGAGGCCGAAAACGGTGCCAAGGACTGGTTCAACCCCGCCGATGTCGAGGTCAAGCGCGACGAAAAGGGCCGGCCGCTGAGTGCCGTTCTCGCCAGCGACGGCCAACCGGTTGCGATGGGCGGCATCGAGAAGATGTCCAAGTCGAAGAACAACGGTGTCGATCCGCAGGCGATGATCGACCGCTTCGGCGCCGACACCGTGCGCCTGTTCATGATGTTCGCCGCACCGCCCGAGCAATCGCTGGAGTGGTCGGATAGCGGCGTCGAAGGCGCGCATCGCTTCATGAAGCGGCTATGGAAACTCGTCGCCGATCACCTCGCTAGCGAAAGCGCCACCGGCACGCCGAGCGCACTGGACGTCAGCGCATTGAACGCCGAGCACAAGGCGCTGCGTCGCAAGACCCACGAAACGGTCGGCAAGGCCAGCGACGATATCGGTCGGCGCACCACCTTCAATACCGCCATCGCCGCGGTCATGGAGCTGACCAACGCCATCACGCGCTTTCATAACGCCAGCGACGAGGCCACACCACAAGATCTGGCCGTGGTGCGCGAGGCATTGGAAGCCTGCGTGCTGCTGTTGGCACCGATCACTCCCCACGCCTGCCATGCGTTGTGGGCGGAACTCGGCCATACCGAACCGGCCATCGACGCACCCTGGCCCCAGGTCGACGAAGCCGCCATGTTCAAGGAAACGGTCGAATTGGTAGTGCAGGTCAACGGCAAGTTGCGTGCGCGCATCGCAGCGGCAACCGACGCCGCCAAGGACACCCTCGAGGCCCAGGCGCTGGCCAACGAGAACGTGCAGCGGCATATCGACGGCAAGACCTTGCGCAAGGTCATCGTGGTGCCAGGGAAGTTGGTCAATATCGTCGCCAATTGAGACACAAGGAGTTGCCCGTGAAGCGTCGCACTTTCCTCAAATCGCTGGGCGTGATAGCCACCGGTGTCGCCATGGGCGGCCTGGCCGGTTGTGGTTTTCATCTGCGCGGCCAGGGTGAGCCACTCGGCTTCGACAGGCTGACGCTTACGGCGCCGATTGGCGAGCTGACCGATAGCGTACGTCGTGAGTTGGCCAACGCCGATGTCATGCTGGTCGACGATGCGCCACTGCGCGTGAACCTCGGCCCCGAGAACATTCAGGAATACACCCTGACCGCTGGCGACACTGGCACCCAGGAGATCGAGCTGCGCCTGACCGCGCCCTTCTCGGTGCAACGCACCCGCGATGGCGCATATCTCCTCGACCAGCAGCGCATCGAAGTGGTCACCACCTACCTGGCCAATGACGATGACCTGCTGGTGCTTGGCGACTTGCGCGAGCAGGCGCTCGAGGATCTGCGCCGCGAGGCCGCCCGCCAGCTATTGAGTCGGCTGCGCTCGCTCGATACGCCATGAAGGTCTTTCCTGACAAACTCGCCGATGCCATCGGCAAACGTTTGCCGCCGGTGATCATCGTCGCCGGTGACGAACCGTTGATCCATATGGAGGCTTGCGACGCCGTGCGCGGCGCGGCACGCGCTCAAGGTATCGAGGAGCGTGAAATCCTGCACGTCGAGGGTAATTTCCAATGGGGGCGGCTCACCGAGTCCGCCGCCAGCCTGTCGCTGTTCGCCACGCGTAAGTTGATTGAATTGCGCCTGAACGATCAGTCACCCGGCCAGGAAGGCGGCAAGGCGCTCGATGCCTACGCCGAGCAGGCCAAGAGTAGCGACGACGTGCTGCTGATCTCGGCCTCTCGCCTGGATCGCAAACAGCAACAGAGCAAATGGTTCAAGGCGCTCGACAAGCTCGGCCTGTTCGTGCCGGTGTGGCCGGTCGATCACCAGCGCCTGGGATTCTGGATGCGTGATCGCGCCACCCGCCACGGCCTGCAACTCGACATGGACGCCGCGCGACTGCTCGGCGAGCGCACCGAGGGCAACCTGCTTGCCGCCGATCAGGAGTTGCAGAAGCTCGCGCTGATCCTGCCGTCCGGTACCCGGCTCAACACCGATGCCATCGCCAGCGGCGTCGAGAATAGCGCCCGTTACGACGTCTTCACGCTCACCGATGCCTGCCTGCGCGGCGAGCGCGAACGCAGCGTGCGTATCGTTGACGGATTGCACGGCGAGGGCGTGGAAGCACCGGTGATACTCTGGGCATTGACCCGCGAGCTACGCACCCTGCTTTCGCTGCGCCAGCATCTCGATCAGGGCCAGAGCCTCGAGCATGCCTGCAAGGCCCAACGGCCGATGATCTTCGACAAACGCCGCCCCGATTACCAGCAAGCACTTAGCCGGCTGCCGCATCGGCGTCTGCATAAGTTGTTGCTGTTCTCGCAGCGCATCGACCTCGCCATCAAGGGCGCCATCGACCTGCCGGTATGGGACGCCCTGAACGACTTGGCGCTGACGCTGGCCGGTGGTCGCGGGTTGCTGGCCGAGTTACCCCATGCCTATCGCATCGCCTGATCAGGTCTAAGGACGTGCCAGTGACCCGAGCCCCGCGCTATCTGCAGATCAAGCAGTACCTGCTCGAGCGAATCCGCTCCGGCGAGTACCCGACGCACCACCAGATTCCGCCGGAAGAACAACTCGCCCGCCAGTTCGATGTCAGCCGCATGACCGCCAACAAGGCGATTCGCGACCTGGTCCACGAAGGCTATCTGACTCGCCAGCCGGGGCTGGGTACCTTCGTCACCGACCTGAAAGCCGAGTCGTCGCTGCTTGAGATTCACAACATCGCCGAGGAAGTCCGCAGCCGCGGGCATGGTTATCGCAACGACATACTGCGCTGCGAATCGATCGAGGCCGACGACGAGGTCGCCCTGCGCCTGGGCGTGCGCCTCGGCACGGCGGTGTTCCATACCCTGATGATTCACCGGGAAGACGGGATACCGATCCAGCTCGAGAACCGCTTCGTCAATCCACGCTGGGTGCCCGATTACCTGGACAACGACTTCTCGCGCCATACCCCCAACGAGGTGCTGGTCGCCGCCTGCCCGATTTCCGACATGGAGCATGTGGTAGAGGCGGTACTGGTCGACGACCAGACCGCCGATTGGCTGGAAATCACCACCGCAACGCCCTGCCTGAGCATGATTCGCCGCACCTGGTCGGGCGAGCATCTGATCAGCTACGCCCGCCTGACCCACCCCGGCGATCGCTACAAGCTACGCTCCGCCATGCATCGGCGCGGCTAGCCACCTCTTTCAATCGCAGCCCGTTCAAGCGCCGACCAGCGCCTGCACCAGATAGCCCGCCGGCACCGCCAGCAGCAGACTCAGCGCCGTGCGCAAAAACCACACCACCACGATGCGCCCCACCGACAGCGGAATCGTGGTCGATAGGATGCACGGAATCGACGCCGAGAAGAACAGTATTGATGAGACCGAAACGACAGCCGCCGCGAAGCGCGCCACGAAATCGGCCTCGGTCATCAGCAGTGCCGGCAGGAACATCTCGGCGAGCCCGGCCGACGCCGCCTGAGCCAACGCCATGGCATCGTCCACCCCCCATAGCGCGGTGATCGGGTAGAACACCAGCCCCAGCCACTCGAACAGCGGCGTGTACTTGGCTAGCAGCAGGCCGATCAACCCCACCGACATGATCGACGGCAGAATGCTGATCGCCATCAGCAGCCCTTCCTTGACGTTCAGCGCCACGTTGCGCGCAAGACTTGGCGCCTGCTCGGCCGCATCGAGCCCGGTCCGCCAGGCGCTGACCAGGCGTTGCCCACGAGGCACCTCGGGTTCGTCGTAATGCTTTTCGTTATCCAGCCGGGTCAGCGGCGGCAGACGCACGGTGATCGCGGTCACCACGAAGGTAATCAGCAATGTCAGCCAGAAATACAGATTCCACACCGCCATCAGGTCCAGCGTCTTGGCGACGATGATCATGAAGGTCGCCGACACCGTGGAGAAGCCGGTGGCGATGATCGCCGCCTCGCGCGCCGAATATTGCCCGGCCTGATAGACGCGGTTGGTGATCAGCAGGCCAATCGAGTAACTGCCGACGAACGAGGCCACGGCATCGATCGCCGATTTGCCCGGTGTGCGCCAGATCGGCCGCATGACCGGCTGCAGCAGCACGCCGCACACCTCCAGCAGGCCATAGCCGATCAGCAGCGCCAGAAATACCGCGCCGATCGGCACGATCAGCCCCACCGGAATCACCAGCTTCTCGAACAGGAACGGCAGCATGTCCGGTGTATGCAATACCGCCGGCCCCCAACCGGTCAGCGCCATCACCGCCGCAATGACCCCCAGTAGCTTGAGCACGGTGAAGACCTTTTCGGTCACGCTGCGTTTCCAGCGCCCGGTCAGCAGCGGATATAGCGCGCCGGCAACGATCAATAGCAACGCGTACCAGCCATCCGCCGCCCCCAACAGGACGCGCGCCCCGCTGACCATGTGATCGAGCGGTATGGTAGTGCGTCCGGCCAGAGTCAGCGGCACAAAGAAGATCAGGATACCCAGCAGGCTGGGCACGAACAGCCGCAATACGGTTCGCAGAGAGTGGCGACGCTGCGAATCGTGGGACCTGTCAAGCGTCTCGTCGTGGTGTGGCATGCAGAAAACCTCGTGATTGTCGTTGTACGATTTGTATATACAATATAATTCAACATCCTGCCACGTCCATCCTGTCGACGACCATATACGACCAATGTCTAAGACGAGAAAGCCGATTAGGCAAATTCGCTGAAACCACCGTGATGAGAGGCTAACAGACTTCTACATGCATTCATTTCTGAGACTCGACAGACATTGACTTGACGTCGATAGTGAGCTTTCCTATTTGTATATACAATACACATCGATACCCGACTCAGGAGAACCTCATGTCAGATACGAAGCGTCTGCTATGGCGCGACATGACCGTGTTCGATGGCCTGCATGAGCTGCCCGAACCGATGGCGGTGATCACCCGAGGCTCGCGCATCGACACGCTATGCCCGATGCGCGAATTCGACGAATCGCTCGGCCAGGGCATACGCGATGCGGGGCGCGGCGGAGTAATGACACCCGGGCTGATCGATTGCCACACCCATCTGGTGTTCGGCGGCAACCGCGCCGATGAGTTCGAAAAGCGCCTCGAAGGTGCCAGCTATGCCGAGATCGCCAAGGCCGGCGGCGGCATCCTGAGTACCGTGCACGCGACGCGCGCCGCCAGCGAGGACGAACTACTCGCCGCTGCCCTGCCGCGTTTGCAAGCGCTGGTCGACGACGGCGCGACCACGGTGGAAATCAAGTCCGGCTACGGTCTCACCGTCGAGGATGAACTGAAAATGCTGCGCGTCGCCCGACGTCTGGGCGAGCGGCTGTCGGTGCGAATAGTCACCACCCTGCTCGGCGCGCACGCCCTGCCGCCGGAGTACGAGGGCGACAGCGACGCCTATATCGCCCTGGTCTGCGACGAGATGATTCCCGCCGCGGCCAGCGAAGGGCTCGCCGATGCCGTCGATGTGTTCTGCGAAACCATCGCCTTCTCCGTCGATCAGTGCGAGCGCGTCTTCCAGGCCGCCGAGAAACACGGCCTGCCGATCAAGGCCCACGCCGAGCAGCTTTCCAACCTCGGCGGCAGCGCCATGGCGGCACGCCACGGAGCCTTGTCGGCGGATCATATCGAGTATCTCGACGAGCAAGGCGTGATCGCCCTGCGCGATGCCGGCAGCGTCGCGGTGATCCTGCCCGGCGCCTTTCATACCCTGCGTGAAACGCAACGACCACCCATCGAGGCGTTGCGTCGTCATGGCGTGCCCATGGCAGTGGCCACCGACGCCAACCCCGGCAGCTCGCCGCTGTTCCAGCCGACACTGATGCTCAATCTGGCTTGCACGCTGTTTCGCCTGACACCGCGCGAGGCGCTGGCCGGCATGACCGCCAACGCCGCCCGCGCCCTGGGCCAGACCGGGTTCGGGTGCATCGAAGAAGGCGCCAACGCCGACCTGTGCGTGTGGGACATTCAGCGCCCCGCCGAACTGGCCTACGCCGTGCAGTCCGGACGCCTGCGTCAGCGTGTTTTTCAGGGAGAGCCCACCCATGGCTGAGCGTATCGATATGCGCGTCTGGGCCGGGCGCACCGACCCCGAGCCGGATAGCCTGCGCTGGCATCAATGTATCCAGCCGCTTACCGACACCAGCCCGCCGGGAGCCGCCCTGCTCGGCTTCGCCTCGGACGCCGGCATCAGGCGCAACCACGGCCGCCCAGGCGCCGCCGACGGACCGCTGGCGATTCGTCGCGCACTGGCCAGCCTGGCCTGGCACCGTGACGGCGCGGCGTTCGATGCCGGCGACGTCGCCTGCCAAGGCGATGCGCTGGAGGACGCACAAGGCCGTCTCGCCGAACGCGTCGCCACGCTGCTCGACGCCGGCCACTTTCCCATCGTCCTGGGTGGCGGTCACGAAGTGGCTTTCGGTAGCTGGCAGGGCATCGCGCGGCATCTCGAACGCCAGGAGCAACGGCCGCGCCTGGGCATCATCAATCTCGATGCGCATTTCGACTTGCGCGATCCGGCTCGGGTGCGCTCATCAGGCACGCCCTTCGCGCAGATCGCCGACGAGTGCCAGGCACGCGACTGGCCGTTTCGCTACGCCTGCCTGGGCGTGAGTCGGGCGAGCAATACCCGCGCCCTATTCCAGCGCGCCGAATCACTCGGTGTGCTGGTGCGAGAGGATCGGGAGTTCGATGTGCGCAAACTCGACGCCATCGTCCGCGATGTCGAGCGCTTTATCGTCCGCTGCGACCATCTTTACCTGACCGTCGACCTCGATGTGCTGCCCGCGCATGAGGCCCCCGGCGTCAGCGCGCCAGCCGCGCGCGGCGTACCGCTGGCGCTGCTCGAACCCTTGATCGAAACCATCCGCGACAGCGGCAAGCTCAGGCTGGCCGACCTCGCCGAGCTCAACCCACAACACGATATCGACAGCCGCACCGCCCGCGTAGCCGCGCGACTGGTGCACCTGCTAACCCTGAATCGCTAACAAAGAGAGCAGTTCCATGACTCATGACAAGCGTCACGATCCGTCTCGCAATATCGCCGCCCCCACCGGCACCCAGCTCAGTTGCAAGAGTTGGCTGACCGAGGCGCCGCTGCGCATGCTGATGAACAATCTGCACCCGGATGTCGCCGAGCGCCCCGAGGAACTCGTCGTCTACGGCGGCATCGGCCGCGCCGCGCGCGACTGGGAATGCTTCGACAAGATCGTCGAGGTCCTCAAGCGCCTCGAAGACGACGAATCGCTGTTGATTCAATCCGGCAAGCCGGTCGGGGTTTTTCCGACTCACAAGGACGCGCCGCGCGTGCTGATCGCCAACTCCAACCTGGTGCCGGCCTGGGCCAACTGGGAGCACTTCAACGAGCTCGATCGCAAGGGCCTGATGATGTACGGCCAGATGACCGCCGGCTCGTGGATCTACATCGGCTCCCAGGGCATCGTCCAGGGCACCTACGAAACCTTCGTCGAGGCGGGTCGCCAGCACTACGACGGCAAGCTCAAAGGGCGCTGGATCCTCACCGCCGGGCTCGGCGGCATGGGCGGCGCCCAGCCGCTGGCGGCTACACTCGCCGGCGCCTGCTCGCTGAACATCGAGTGCCAGCAATCGCGCATCGACTTCCGCCTGCGCACCCGCTACCTCGACGAGCAGGCCGACGATCTCGACGACGCCCTGGCACGTATCGAGAAGTACACCAAGGCGGGCCAGGCGGTTTCCATCGGCCTGTGCGCTAATGCCGCCGACGTACTGCCCGAGCTGGTCAAGCGCGGTGTGCGCCCGGACATGGTCACCGACCAGACCAGCGCCCACGACCCGCTGCACGGCTACCTGCCCGCCGGCTGGGGCTGGGACGACTACGTCGCGCGCGGCAAGTCCGAGCCTGAGGCGGTGGTCAAGGCCGCCAAGCAGTCCATGGCGGTGCACGTGCAGGCCATGCTCGACTTCCAGAAGATGGGCGTCCCGACCTTCGACTACGGCAACAACATCCGTCAGATGGCCCAGGAAGAAGGCATCGACAACGCCTTCGACTTCCCCGGCTTCGTGCCGGCCTACATCCGTCCGCTGTTCTGCCAGGGCATCGGCCCGTTCCGCTGGGCGGCGCTGTCCGGCGACCCAGAGGACATCTACAAGACCGACGCCAAGGTCAAGGAACTGATTCCCGACGACCCGCACCTGCACAACTGGCTCGACATGGCCCGGGAGAGAATCTCTTTCCAAGGGCTTCCCGCCCGGATCTGCTGGGTCGGTCTCAAGGACCGCGCGCGCCTCGGCCAGGCGTTCAACGAGATGGTCAGAAACGGCGAGCTCAAGGCGCCGGTAGTAATCGGCCGCGATCATCTGGATTCCGGCTCGGTGGCCAGCCCCAACCGCGAGACCGAGTCGATGCTCGACGGCTCCGATGCGGTCTCCGACTGGCCGCTGCTCAATGCCCTGCTCAACACCGCCGGCGGCGCGACCTGGGTCTCGCTGCACCACGGCGGCGGCGTGGGCATGGGCTACTCGCAGCATGCCGGCGTGGTGATCGTCGCCGACGGCACGGACGATGCCCATGCGCGACTGGGTCGCGTGCTGCGCAACGACCCCGCCAGCGGGGTGATGCGCCACGCCGATGCCGGTTACGATATCGCCAAGCAAAGCGCCCGCGAGAATGGCCTCGATCTGCCGATGCTCGATCGATAAAAGCTCTTTCATAGACAGGGAGTGCCGAGGCAGGTCGAAGCGAAGGTCCTTTTCCAGGGCCAGAAAAAGCTCCATACAATTCTGGCATTCCCGCCATCCATGGCGGTCAGATAGCAAAGGTAGCGCCCAGGGATGGGTTCACAGCGCCTTCGCGAAGCCTTGCCCCGGCAACTCCGACCCAGCGACGTAAGGAATCCCCGTATGACCCATCTCGAGATTCAACCGGGAAAGATGACCCTGGCGCAGTGTCGCCAGGTTTTCGAGGCCCCCGTGAACGTGACACTGCCCGAGAGCGCCAACGCCGGCATCGGGGCCGCCGTCGATTGCGTCAATCAGGTGCTCGCGGAAGACCGCACCGTCTACGGCATCAATACAGGCTTCGGCCTGCTCGCCCAGACCCGCATCGAGAAGGACCAGCTCGAGGACCTGCAACGCTCGCTGGTGCTGTCGCACGCCACCGGCGTCGGCAAGCCCATCGACGACGCCCTGGTGCGGCTGATCATGGTGCTCAAGATCAACAGCCTGGCGCGCGGCTTCTCGGGCATTCGCCGTGAGGTCATCGACGCGCTGATCGCGCTGGTCAATGCCGAGGTCTACCCGCGCATCCCGCTCAAGGGCTCGGTGGGCGCATCCGGCGACCTGGCGCCGTTGGCACACATGAGCGTGATATTGCTCGGCGAAGGCCAGGCGCGTTATCGCGGCGAGTGGTTGCCGGCTCGCGAGGCGCTGGCCATCGCCGGACTCGAGCCACTGGCGTTGGCGCCCAAGGAGGGCCTGGCGCTGCTCAACGGCACCCAGGTTTCCACCGCTTATGCGCTGAAAGGGTTGTTCGAAGCCGAGGATCTGTACGCCGCCGCCACCGTGTGCGGCGCGCTGACCGTCGAGGCGACGCTGAGTTCGCGCGCGCCCTTCGACTCGCGCATTCATGAGGTGCGCGGCCAGCGCGGCCAGATCGATGCCGCCGCAGCTTATCGCCACCTGCTCGGTGAGCGTAGCGAGGTGAGTGACTCGCATGTGGATTGCGGCAAGGTCCAGGACCCCTACTCGCTGCGCTGCCAACCGCAGGTAATGGGCGCCTGCCTGACACAGATCCGCCAGGCCGCCGAGGTGCTGGCCGTCGAGGCCAACGCGGTCTCCGACAACCCGCTGGTGTTCACCGACAATGGCGACATTCTCTCGGGCGGCAATTTTCACGCTGAACCGGTGGCCATGGCCGCCGACAACCTGGCCCTGGCCATCGCCGAGATCGGCTCGCTTACCGAACGGCGCATCTCGCTGATGATGGACAAAAACATGTCGCAGTTGCCGCCATTTCTGGTCGAAAAAGGCGGCGTCAATTCCGGCTTCATGATCGCCCAGGTCACCGCCGCGGCGCTGGCCAGCGAGAACAAAGCGCTGGCGCATCCGCATAGCGTCGACAGCTTGCCGACGTCGGCCAACCAGGAGGACCACGTCTCGATGGCCCCGGCAGCCGGCAAACGGTTATGGGAAATGGCCGACAACGTGCGCAGCACCATCGCCATCGAATGGCTGGCCGCCTGCCAGGGGCTGGACTTCCGGGCTGGACTCACCACCACCGACGCGCTGGAACAGGCCCGCCAGGCCTTGCGCGACAAGGTGCCCTACTACGACAAGGACCGTTTTTTCGCCCCGGATCTCGATGCAGCGAGCGAATTGCTGCATCATCACGCGCTGGTCGAGCTACTGCCCACCGGACTGTTGCCCAGCAACTAGCCTCTTGTCCCGTGGTGCATGCGCCACGGGACAGTGTCGTCCCGTTCCATCGTCAACCGTAAAACCGAAGGACAGCGATGAATGCTATCGTCCTGGCCATTATCGTGATGGTCACCTTGAGTCTTGCCCGCGTTTCCGTGGTCTTCGCGCTGATCGTCGCCGCGCTGGTGGGCGGTCTGTACAGCGGCATGAGCGTTTCCGCCATCATGGATGCCTTCAATGCCGGGCTCGGCAACGGCGCCACCATCGCCTTGGCCTATGCCACGCTGGGCGCCTTTGCCGTGGCCTTGTCACGCTCCGGGATCACCGAGTCGCTTTCCGCCAAGGCCATCGACAGGCTGGGGCTGGATAGCGCCCATCCACGCCGCAATGGCATCTACTTCGCCTTATTGGGGATATTGCTCGTCGCAGCGGTGAGTTCGCAGAACATCATTCCCGTGCATATCGCCTTCATTCCCATTCTGGTACCGCCGCTGCTCAAGCTGATGAATCACCTGCGCATGGACCGCCGCGCCGCGGCCTGCGTCATCACCTTCGGTATCACCGCGCCCTATATGCTGCTACCGGTCGGCTTCGGCGCGATCTTTCTCAACGAGATCCTGCTGGCCAACCTCAACGAGGCCGGCGCCTCGCTGGGGCTGCACGTGACAGCGTCGATGGTGCCGATGGCGATGATCGTTCCCATCGCAGGAATGGCCATCGGCCTACTCGTTGCGGTGCTTTTCAGCTACCGCCGCCGCCGCGACTACCAGGACCGCGACCTGGCCCACGGCGACCAACGCCAGGCTCAGGTTGCGGCAAGGATCGAAACCGCCAGCCGGCTAGCACCCTGGCAGAAAGCCGTACTGGTGATTGCCATTCTGGGGGCGCTGGTCACTCAGTTGACGTTCGATTCCATGGTACTGGGCGGCATTCTCGGCTTCGCCATTCTCTCGGTGAGCGGCGTGTTTCGCTGGCGCGAACAGGACGATATCTTCACCGAAGGCATGCGCATGCTGGCGCTGGTGGGCTTCATCATGATCGCCGCCTCGGGCTTCGCCGGTGTGATGCAGGCCAGCGGCGAGGTCGAGACCTTGGTACAAAGCTCGGTCGAGGTGATCGGCGACAACCGGGGCCTGGCTGCGCTGATCATGCTGCTGGTGGGCCTGTTCATCACCATGGGCATCGGTTCGTCGTTCTCGACCATCCCGATCATCGCCTCGCTGTACGTGCCGCTGGCGATCAACTTCGGCTTCTCGCCGATGGCCACCATCGCCCTGGTCGGCACCGCCGCCGCGCTGGGCGACGCCGGCTCGCCAGCCTCCGACTCGACGCTTGGCCCGACCGCGGGCCTGAATGCCGATGGCCAGCACGATCATATCTGGGAGACCTGCGTTCCGACGTTCCTGCATTACAATATTCCGCTGATCGCCTTCGGCTGGATCACCGCAATGACGCTTTGAACGCTATCGGCATGACCACAACCGGCGTGGGGTTTCAGGCTCCAGCCGCTTGTCGTCATCGCGAACGAGGGCGTCGGAGCGGTAACGACGCCACGCATCAGCGTTATTAATAATCACAATTTTAAATCGTCATCCATTTCCAAAACAAATAGATATGGAGCTCTGCTAAGCTAACGTTGTTCTGACGCGACGCACCCAACGAGTGACCCTCACGCTTCGCCCGCTTTATCGTAGGCAGTGCTTCGGCACTCGCCGAACAAAGCGAGCCTCGCGCCAGGCGCCACCACATAATAAAAGGAGACGCCGATTGGAACTGCTGCAGTACGTTTTCGATAATTGGCAATTGCTGGTCAACCGAACCGTGGAACACATCGCCCTGGTGGGCGTAGCGGTCGGCATCGCCACGCTGACCGGGGTTCCCATCGGCATTGCCATCACCCAGAACGAGCGCGCGGCCAAGACCGTGCTGTATATCGCTTCGATCATCGTCACGATTCCCTCGGTTGCCCTGTTCGGAATCATGATTCCGCTACTCTCGGTATTCGGTCATGGTATCGGCTATGTGCCGGCGGTGATCGCCGTGCTGCTGTATTCGCAATTGCCGATCATTCGCAATACCTATACCGCGATCAACAACGTCAATCCGGCGTTGCGCGAAGCCGCGCGCGGGGTCGGCATGGGCTCCGGCCAACGCCTGCGAATGGTCGAGATTCCCCTGGCGGTCCCGGTGATCATGGCCGGCGTGCGTACCGCCGTGGTGCTCAACATCGGTGTGATGGCCATCGCCACCTACATCGGCGCCGGTGGGCTGGGCACGTTCATCAGCCGCGGCATTTCCCAATCCGATCCACGCCAATTGATCGTCGGCGCCGTTGCCGTGAGCCTGCTGGCGATCTTCGTCGATTATTCCCTGCTGGCGCTACAGAAGCGCCTGACGCCCAAAGGTATGGAGCGCGACGCTACCGCCGCTTGAGTGCGCTTTTCGGCCAACCAGACAAGGACCACGCATGATTCAACTCGACAGCCTGACCAAGGTCTTCGATACCCCCAAGGGTGCAGTGGTCGCCGCCGACCATATCGACATGGAAGTGCCCGCAGGCGAGATCTGTATCCTGATCGGCCCATCGGGCTGCGGCAAGACCACCACGCTGAAGATGATCAACCGCATCGTGCGCCCCTCCTCGGGCAAGGTGTTCATCGACGGCAAAGATACCACCGACATGAACACCCAGGATCTGCGTCGCAGCATCGGCTATGTGATCCAGCAGATCGGCCTGTTCCCCAACATGACCATCGAGGAAAACATCACCGTCGTGCCACGGCTGCTGGGCTGGGACGCGCCGCGCTTCAAGAAGCGCGCCCGCGAGATGATGGACATGATCGCCATGGATGCCGAGGTGTTCCTGAAGCGTTACCCGAGCGAGCTTTCCGGCGGACAGCAACAGCGTATCGGCGTAGCCAGGGCGCTGGCCGCCGATCCGCCTGTGATGCTGATGGACGAACCCTTCGGCGCCATCGACCCGATCAACCGCGCGGTGATTCAGGACGAGTTCCTCAAGATGCAGCAGGAACTCAACAAGACCATCCTGTTCGTCAGTCACGATATCGACGAAGCGATCAAGATGGGCAATCGCATCGCGGTGTTCCGCGAGGGCAAGCTGGTGCAGTACTCGAGCCCCGACGATCTGCTGGCAGCACCCGAGAATGCCTTCGTCGAGTCGTTTCTCGGCGAGGATCGCGCCCTCAAGCGGCTCAATCTGGTCAAGGTGCGCGATGTGGTCTCCAACGAGATCGGCACCGTGCGCCCCGACGAGACCCTGGAAACCGCCCTGGCCCGCATCGACGACTTCGGCTACCAGAATTCGATTCTGATGGTCAACGATCGCCACCAGCCCGTCGGCATGATTACCCGCTCGGTCGCGCGCACCACCAAGGGCTACTGCCGCGATCATTTTCAGGCCGCGCCGCCGCTAGCCAGCCTGGATGATGACCTGCGCAAGGTCGCCTCGCTGATGTTCGCTCACGACACGACCTGGCTGCCCTGCGTCGACGAGCAAGGCCGAGTCAGCGGGCAGATCACCCAGCGCGCCATGACTCGCCACCTGGGCTCGCGCTATCGCTCGCGCAGCGAGGAGCGCATCCACGCCGGTAGGGAGGAGTAAGCCCATGCCCTTTCGTTCGTTGCTGTTAGTCTGGCGAATATTGCTGGCGGTGCTGATCTTCGTCGCCGGGGTGTGGGCTCAGCGCGGTGGCCTGGTCGAGGAGTTTCTCTACTATCTGCCCGACATTCAATATCAACTGGTTCAGCATATCTGGCTGGTGGTCATGTCCGGGGGGCTGGCGATCGTCGTCGCCATTCCGCTCGGCGTGCTGCTATCACGGCCGAGCATGGCGCGGGTCGCCGAAACGCTGATGCAGGTGCTGAATATCGGCACCACCATTCCCACCCTGGCGATCCTCGCGCTGTCGATGAGCTTTCTCGGCATCGGCACCCTGCCGGCGGTGTTTGGACTGTTCGTCGCCACGCTATTGCCGATCACACGCAATACCTATGTCGGGCTCAAGGGCGTCTCGCCAGCGCTGATGGAAGCCGCCGCCGGCATCGGCATGTCGCCGACCCAGCGCCTGCTGCGTGTCGAATTTCCGAATGCGTTGTACGTGATCTTCGCCGGCGTGCGCACCGCCATGGCGCTCAACGTCGGCACCGTGCCGCTGGCCTTTCTAATCGGCGCCGGCGGTCTCGGCGCGCTGATATTCACCGGCATCGTGCTCTACGATCCGATGATGATGCTGGCCGGCGCCATCACCACCTCATTGCTGGCGGTCGTCGTCGATACACTGATTGCCATCGTGGCCTTTCTTGTCGTGCCGCGTGGGGTCAACCCTTCGCGCGCATGATCGATGCAGCAACGCTTGATCGAGAAACGTTTAACCGAGCAACGCTCAACCCAAGGAGAGCATCATGAAAAAACAACTACTGACCACCCTGGCCGGTGTCGCCCTCGCCGCTACGGTCTCGACTGCGCAGGCCGAGGAAATCGTCGTCGGTGGCAAGAACTTCACCGAACAATTGATCCTCGCCGACATGACCACCACGTACCTCGAAAACCTCGGTTACGATGTCGAAAAGCGCGACGGCATGGGTACCACCATCCTGCGCCGAGCGCAGCTCAACGGCCAGGTCGACCTGTATTGGGGATATACGGGCACCTCGCTGATTACCTTCAACAAGGTCACCGAGGACCTGTCCCGGGAAGAGACCTATCAACGCGTCAAGAAGCTCGATGCCGAGAAGGGGCTGGTGTGGCTGGAGCCCTCCGACGCCAACAATACCTATGCACTGGCGATGCGCGAGGCCGACGCCGAGCAGCGCGGCATCGAGACCATCTCCGACCTGGCCGCGGCCATCAACAGCGGCGAAACGCTGACCCTGGCGTCCAACGCCGAGTTCTATTCTCGCGATGACGGCCTGCGCCCGCTGCAGGAAACCTACGGCTTCGAGTTCGGCCGCGCCAACGTCAAGCAGATGGATTTCGGCCTGACATTGCCGACCCTTGCCGACAAGAACGTCGACGTCGCCATGGCGACGGCCACCGACGGTCGCATCCCTGCCTTCGACCTGGTGATTCTCGAAGATGACAAAGGCTTTTTCCCGGCCTATGCCCTGACCCCAGTAGTGCGTGAGGAAGTTCTCGAGGCCAACCCGAAGCTCGCCGAGCAGTTGAACAAGCTGTCCGCGCTGATCGACGACGAGACCATGGCCAAGCTCAACGCACGAGTCGATGTCGACCAGGAAACCATCGAGCATGTCGCCACGGATTTTCTCAAGCAGCACGACTTGCTGTAAAACCACTCTAATCGACGAGCATTACGCAACCACGAGGCCGCCAACAGGCGGCCTTCGTGTAGTTGAAATCTGTAGTTGAAACCTATAGCCGAAACCCGCCTGGGAGCCGCCATGCATTATCAGGATTCGCTGCGCGTCGGCGCGGCACAGCTCAACCCCGAGCTCGGCGAGGTCGACGCCAATCTCGAACGTCATCTCGAACCGATCCGCGAGGCACGCGAGCAGCAACTGGACTTGCTGGTCTTTCCCGAATTGTCGTTGACCGGTTACAGCCTCGGCCCCGGCGTGATGGACGCGGCCTGCCCACGCGAAGACCCACGTCTCGCGCAACTCGCCAGGGCCGCCGGCCCCATGCAAACGATCATCGGCTTCGTCGAGGAAGCCAGCCCCGGCGAGTATTACAACGCCTTGGCGATCGTTCAGCACGGCGCGGTCGTCGCCGTGCATCGCAAGCTCAATTTGCCCACCTACGGCGGACTCGAGGAAGGCAAGTGGTTCTGCCCCGGCAAGCGCCTGACCCACACCGAACTGGTGCCCGGCTGGTCAGCCAGCCACTTGATTTGCGCCGACTTGTGGAACCCGGCGCTGGTGCATACCGCCATGCTCGCGCGACCCAGCGTGCTGTGCGCGCCGATCAACTCCGCGACGGGCATCGTCAGCGAGCGGTTTTCCAACGAAACCAACTGGCCGCTCAACCTCCGCTTCTATGCCATGACCTACGGCACGCCGGTGATCATGGCCAACCGCCACGGCGCCGAAGGAGACGCCTGGTTCTGGGGCGGTTCGTGCATTCTCGGCCCGCGCGGCGAGACGCTGGCCGAAGCCGACGACCGCGAAATGCTGATCACCGCGACGCTATCACGCAGCGCCATCGCCCGTGCGCGCTTCGAGCTACCCACGCATCGCGACGCCGATAACCCGCTGATTCGCGAATTGCTGGGCGACGCTCATCGGCAGCATTCCCAGCCATGAAGCACGCTCCCCGTACAATTGCTGCCCCTCAGGCCGTCCTATTTCCAGCCGAGTCGCTTGCGATAGAGCGTAGATGGCGCCACTTCCAGCAGCGCGGCGGCACGCGGCACATTGCCGCCGCATTCGCTGATGGCCTGTTCGATCGCATCGCGTTCGACCATCCATAGTGGGCATGATGTGGTTGAATTGCGGCGCGATACCGCCTGGATTTTCAGCATAGCCACAGGCAGGTGAAGCATCGCTTCGGTCAGAGTATCTCCATCGTGCATGACGATGGCTCGCCGCAGCACATTCTCCAACTCGCGAACATTGCCAGGCCATGAGTAACGCAGTAACGCTTGTTCCGCAGTAGGCGACAACCGCTGGAATGCTTTTCTTTCTTCCTCTGCGAAGCGAACCAGCAGCGCATGAGCAATATCGATAACGTCCCTGTCACGATCGCGCAGCGGCGGCAACGTGACGGGTATCACATGCAGGCGGTAGTACAGATCTTCACGAAAACGCCCTTGCTCGATCAACTCGGCGGGATTGGCATTGGTCGCACAGATGATACGGCAATCGATGGAACGGGCCGACGTGGCGCCTACCGGAACGACCGCGCCGGTCTGCAAGAATCGCAGTAGCTTGCTTTGCATTTCCCAACCGAGCTCGCCAATTTCATCCAGGAACAAGGTGCCACCATGGGCAGCGACCGCATAGCCCTGCTGATCGCACAAAGCACCCGTAAAGGCTCCTTTAAGATGGCCGAATAGCTGGGTCTCGAGAAGATCCGCGGGTATGGCCGCGCAATTGACCGCAACGAAAGGGGCCTGACGACGCGCGCTGCACTTATGCAATGCCTCGGCACAAAGCTCCTTGCCCGTGCCACTTTCTCCCATGATGAATACCGGTGCATCGGAACCTGCTATCAGGCGAAGCGACTGATAAAGCCTTTTCATTGATGCGGAGGTGCCAATGAACTTTCCGGGTGGCTGCTCGTTCTCAAACTGACTGATAGCACTCGACAGGTACATTGGCTGCATATGAAATCCCTCGCGAAGCGGGCTAAAAAATCAGGATAATTAGAATAATTGTTACGAGATGTTAAACCAGTGTCGCCTTTTTACAACCGACTTCTTTATGAATTAAAGAGCCATAAATAAAACTCCACTCAACAAGCCATCACAAGACAACATGCGAGTATTTGTTATATCTCATATTTTCCCACGCACCATTTGATCCGGCTCATCCATAGCATATTTTATCAGGCAATATTAATACCCGAAAATTGGATAAATATAGTTAAAATATTATTTCAGCGTGCAACATACGCCAGCCTTTAGACTGGCAAAATTCATTACCCTCCTCCTAAAAATCATGATAATAGCAATTGCAAAAAACAGAATACTCACGCTTATTATTTGTGCAATAAATTTTCATTAGTAAAAAAACGCCTAAAAAATAAAAAAAAATAGAAAGCATAACAAATCACCTATTAGAAACCCCAACTTGCAATGCACTTTGCAAACCCTCCAGTGCACCTTGCAAAACGGAAACCACAAAAAATTAACAACCTTCTGTTTTGTAAATAAAATAAAACTTGGCATGGGTTGTGCAATTAAACCAACAAAGGGATCACAACAGTCAAACGGGCATAAAAAACAATGAACAAGCTGAATCATTGCCTTGCGGCCTGTCTTGCAGTGCTTGCAAGTGGATGCGCAACCGTCGAACCCGAGATCAATGGCGTAACGCCGCTCATGGGCCCACCGGTCACTTCGAATCATACGCCCTATTCGGAATGTCTGATGGCACTTGATGCCGTAGAGGGGATCAGTCATCTACCGGTCATCGCCGTGGGACAGATCGCCGACAAGACGGGACAACGTACCTATTCGACCCTGACCGAAAGCACGGCGCTGACGCAGGGTGTTTCAGAAATGCTGATCAGTGCGTTATTCAAGACCGGCAAGGTCGTGCTGACCGAGCGGCTCGATGTACGAGTTCCCCTCGCGGAACAACAGCTGGTCGAGCGTGAAGCCATGGCCTATGCGCCTAAACCGATTGCAGTTTTGCCCGCCAATTTTACGATCCTAGGAGCGCTTACCGAACTCAACTACAACATCTCAAGCGGCGGTTCGCGACTTTATGTCAGCGGCATCGGCGCGGAGGTGCGTACCGCCGTCATCAACGTCGGGCTAGACCTACGACTGGTCGATGTTCGCAGCTTTCGCACCCTGTATGTCTCCAGCCTGCAAAAACAAATCGTTGGCTACGAAGTGGAATCAGGGATATTTCGCTTCTTCGGCAATCAACTCATCGAATTCGATGCCGGCGCTGTCAGGAATGAGCCCCTGCAGCACGGTGTTCGATCGGTCGTGGAAATGGGCGCATACCAGATCCTGACCGAAGGCCTGGGCTTGCCGGTCCCCGACAATGAAGCTTGTCAGCCGCAAGCCGGGCATTACCTCGCCGTAAACCAAAAGGAAAGCAACAATGAAAAAACTCAATAAGCTGGCCGTTGCGGTAAGCACAGCAAGTGCTTTGATGTTGGGTGTCTCTCAGGCGCAGGCCTTCGATACTTCCCACTGGGATTGGGATCTCGATGTCGACACCACGGTCGATCAAAACATCGATATTAATGTCGATCTCAAGGATCCCAAGGGGTTGGCCCTGGTGGAAGTCGAGCAGGATTTCGATGGAAGCCTTTCCGCCGATAGCACCGTGACGGATATCGACAATGTGGCCAAAGCGGACAAACACATCAACTTCGAATGGGAAAAGTCGTTTCTTGGCCATCCCGTTGCCGAAGGCTCCGTCGACATTCATGTCGATAATTCCGACATGGGGCTAGGCGAGCTTGGCAAGATTGAGAGCGCGGCAACCGCCGTGGCCAACAACGCCAGCATCGAGACCGACGTTCAGACCAACCTGGATGCCGATCAGTTCTGGGATGGCTCGGGCAGCATCGACGCCAACTCTTATGTGGCCAATATCGATAACATGACCGTTGACAGCGCGGCAACTGCGGTTGGCAACAACCTGTCGTTGGATCTGAAAACCAAGAGTGCAAGCGACTCCATCCTGCTGGCGAATATCGTTCAGGTCGGAACCGGCAGTATTTCCGCTAACTCGACGATCACCAACGTCGATCTGGGGGTAGACGTGCCCAGAGGCTTCGAGGGACCGGAAATCAGCTCCGTCGCTACCGCCGTTGGCAACAACGTCAGTGTCAGCGTGAATGGTCTCAACTAACCTGAAGGCAATACAAACCCGGAGGGCTTCGTGCCCTCCGGAACCAGGAGGCGTGACGTGACCTCACATAGCAACAAGACGACCCGGCGCAGCGGTCTACTCGGCGCGATAATAGTGTGTGGTGGGTTTTTGATACCGACTACCGTAAGCGCCCAATCGCTGATGGGCCCCTACCCCTATGATTTCCCCGCCCGAAGTGGGCAGGCAGCACTGATCCTTTATGAAAGCAATAAGACGGCTTCAGCAAGCGGCTCGGGGGGTGATACTACTCTATACAGCAGCACCACTATCTCGGCGACCAACTGGCAACAGATCGAAATGACATTAGGTGATGGCTCCGAAGCCTCGATGGTCACCGACTCAAGCCAAAGCTCCGAGGGTGGAACGACGACTTCTAACTCGGAGTTTTTCAATAATACGCTTGAAGAAGAATTGATAGAGTAACGACACGACTATCTCTGCGCCGCCAGGAATAGCTTGGATACAGGCTAGACCTGGCGGATAAATTGACTCGCCGACTTCGTCACCCGACATCCATTGTGCTTTCTATCGTTCAACAACCGCTCGATAGCGGCGTTCCGAGCGTATTCGATAAGGATGCGCAGCCATGCGGCGTACGCAGTAGGGTCGGCTTGCACATCGTGGCACGGACCTCGGCCCTTCAGGGCGGGAGCAGTCAACGGACCAGCGCCTGGCTTTCCTCGCGCGCCTTGAGCCAGGCGATGGATTGCATGATCAGATCGGCATCGGTGGCATGCACCTCGATGCCCTGGCCAATCGCGGAGAGCAGCGTGACCGCGAGCCCGTCACCCGAATATTCGCGGCACTCACCCAGTCTGGACAGTATCGCCGCTTCGCCGTTGTCTCCCGGCTCGATCAGTCGTGGATGGAAGATGCGCAGGCCAAGCGACTCGAGCAGCTTGACGATGCGCAGCTCTTCGCCTGGCAGCAGCAGCCCGGCCAATACCGAGTAGCGCGCACCAAGCGCGATGCCGATGGCCAGCGCTTCGCCATGGTGAAGCTCATGGCGGGTCAGCTCCGCTAACTCGTGAGCCGGCCAGTGACCGAAATCCAGCGGCCGCGCGGAGCCAAGCTCGAACGGATCGCCGCCATAAGCGATCTGGTGCATATGCAGTTCGGCGCTGCGACGCACCATGGTTTCCTCGACCGAGCGATCGAGGCTCGCCAGCTTGTCGGCATTCGCTTCCATCCATGCGTAGAAATCGCCGTCGCGGAGCAAGGCGATCCTGATGGCTTCCGAAATACCGGCGATGCGCTCGCGTCGCGGCAGAGTCGCGAGAAAATCGAAGTCGTTGAGCACCGCCCAGGGTGGCGCGAAAGTGCCGATGGCGTTCTTCATGCCGTTGAGATCGACGGCATTTTTCACCTCCACGCCGCTGCCGTTCTGTGACAGTAGCGTGGTCGGTATACGGATATGCCGCACGCCGCGATGCGCTGTCGAGGCGGCAAGCCCGATCGCATCGAGTACTGCCCCGCCTCCGATGGTGATTATGTAGGAATGGCGGTCGACACCCAGGCGCTGGATGGTCTCTTGCACCGCCATGGTGTACGCAAGCCTGGCCTTGATCCGCTCTCCGCCGGGCACCATGATCGGCATCTCCAGCAGTTCGGCGCGCGCCGAGTGAGCCGTGAAATAGTCGAGGATGCGGGGCACCAGGTCCTTCCGGGCTGTGGCGACACCGTCGTCGATATAGATCAGGCATTTGTGTCGTTTGCCTTTTTCGCGCAGCGCCAGCATCTCGATGAGCAGCGGATTGTCCGCTGAAAAGAGATCGCGCGTGAAGGCCACGGGGTACTCGTAAGGCACCGAGAATCGCTGCCAACGGATCGCCGTTTGCGGCTTGCTGGCACACCCGGTCCCGCTTTGTGTATGGGCTGCCCCAGGTGCGAGCGCCGAACCCGCTGACGGAGCGGTGAAAGAAGCGGCGCGATGAGATAACGAGAGATTGTTATGCATTGTCTTTCGCCTTGATCTTGCATGAATCGAGGCTGCTCCAACAATCGGATTGTGCGGTTCGGGGAAAGGGGACGAAAACCAGTTTCGTTCCCCTTCCCCCTCGCCAGGACCGGTCTACAAGAGCGTGTCGCCTCCCGCCGCTGCCGGGTCGTTGAGTCCAACGATGCTGACGTCGTCGCTCATCGGCGGCACATCGTCGTCGGTTGCCGTCGGCGGCGTCTCTTCGAGGAACACCCCGCTGGCCGCAAACGATTGCAGTGCCATGACGCCGGGCTGCTGCTCGAGGGTCAGCGATTGCAGGTCCATCGGCCCGCCATTGAAGGTCAGCCTCAGCACCTGCTCGCCGGCCTGCAGGTCGAGCGTGAGCGACTCGGTGGCAATGTAATTGCCCCAATCGCCGGAGTCGGGCACCGCGAGCGGCCCGGACGTTGCGTAGAACGTGCCATTCTGCTCGACCGAGGCCGTGATGGAACGCCCGTCTTGAGGCGTCGCCGTCACGAACGACAGGTCGTAGGTTCCGGCCTCTTCGACGTTGATGGTGTACTCGACCCACTCACCATCCTCGACCCAGCCGATCGCCTCGCCATCGTTGACGATATCCACCCCTGTGTCGCGGAAGTCGCTGCCAAGCTGCGTTTCGCTGCCATCGTTGTAGGCGATGCCCTGCCCGCCTTCATCGAACAGTGCCGCGTCCAACGTCAGGCTGTCGCCAACCAGCCACGGCGTCTGACCAGCGTTGAAAGCCGATTGACCATCGTCGACTGGCGCGGCGGCGACGTTCAGCGTGAAGCCGGTGTCGATGCTGGCATTGCCATCCGAGGCGCTGACGAGAACCTCGAAGCTGCCTGCCGTGGCTGGCGTACCGCTGATGACTCCATCGTTCGAGATCGACAAGCCCTCGGGCAAACCGCTGGCCGTGTAGCTCAGCACATCGCCATCGGCGTCTTCGAAGGCACTCGTTGGAATGCTGAACGAGAAGTCCTCGTCCTCGGTCGCATTGAGATCGGCGATGCCATCCTCAACCACCGGCGCACTGTTGGTCGGTTCATCCGCCTGGGTCAAGGTGAACGAGGCCAAGTCCTGCGAGCCGCCATTGAAGGTCAGGCGCAGCGTCTGTACCCCGGCTTCGAGCTCGACCTGGACGCTGTCGGTTTGCTCGAAGGTCGTCCAGCCACCGCTGTAGTCGACCGCGACGGCGCCGGCCGTGAGATAGACGCCATTACCCTGGGCGAACGAGGCGGTGATCGACCTGGCAGAGCCGTTCTGCGAGCCCAGCGCGGACAGGAACGAGAGGTCGTACGTCCCCGCCTGCTGTACATTGATGGTGTACTCGACCCACTCGTCATCCTCGACCCAACCGATCGCCTCGCCGTCGCCAACGATATCCACCCCGTCGCCACGGAAGTCGCTGCCGATCTGCGTTTCGCTGCTATCGTTGTAGGCGACGTCCTGCCCGCCTTCGTCATACAACACCGCGTCCAACGTCAGGTCATCGCCGACCAGCCAGGGCGTCTGGGTATCGTTGAAGGGCTGCTGACCCTCGCCTTCGAGTGCGATGACCTCGAAGTCGAACGAAGCCAGATCCAGTTGCCCGCCATTGAAGGTCAGGCGCAGCGTCTGTTCTCCGGCCTGAAGGTCGAACTCCAGTGGCCCGACGTTTTCGTAGGTGGTGAAGCTGCCGGTGTTGGGTAAGCCGATAGAGCCGCTGGTGTAGAAGCCGCCCCCCTGCTCGAACGCCGCGGTAATGCTCCTGCCACCCGCGACCGCCGAGGTCAGGAAACTCAGCGAGTAGGTGCCGGCAGTCTCGACATTGATGGTGTATTCGACCCATTCGCCATCGGCGATGTAACCCAGCGCCAACGTGCCGTTGGAGATATCCACCGCTTCGTCGTCGCGGAACGACGCGCCCTGATGCGAGGCCGTGGTGTCGTTGTAGGCGACGCCCTGCCCGCCGTTGTCGAACAGGTTGGCTTCCAGGGTCAGACCATCGGCACCGATGACCCATGGCGTCTCGCTGTCGTTGAAGGCGCTCTGCTCCTGTGGCGCCTGATCGTCGAGGAAGTTCGGCGTACCGTCACCGTCGCTATCGTCGTAGATATCGACCCGGCCGTTGCCATCGGCGTCTTCCGCCCCGGTTGGGTCGTAGGTCTGGACATTTTCGACCAGGAAGATGTTGTCGTTGTAATCGTAGTTAACCCCCGCGTAATCCTGGATGACGATGTAGGTATCGGGAATCACGTTGCCATCGGCGTCCTTGGCCACGTAGACGCGAATCAGATGGCCGTCGTTCTGGTCCCAGTTGAGATCGGTGCCGGGATTGCCGATTTCGTTGATGGTGTCCTCATAGAGGTTGGCGTCCGGATCGGACCAGGAGATGTAACCCTGGCGGTCGCTGATCTCGGCGAAGAAGCCGAACGGATCGTCGCGGTCCAGCGAGACGCTGGCCAGCTGGTCGCCGCTATTGAGCGCACGTGGCAACAGCGTCTGGCCATCCTGGTCGTCGTGGGCGATCACCTCGTCGAGGTTACGGCTGTCGACGTCGTGGATGAACAGCCGGGCGACGTCCCCCTGGGTGTGGTAAGCCGCCAGTTGGGTGATCTTGATCGGCGAGCCGCCATCGGCACGCTGGAAGTAAGGCGCGAGAATCTCATCGCCGTTGGCTTCCACCAGGCCGCCCTGGTTCATCTGCGCCTGGCCGACGTCGGTGGTGTAGCCGAAGGCGTTGACGATCTCCTGTACCGTCGGCTCCTGGCCATTCTCCGATTGGCCCTGGGCGATGCCGGCGAGCTGAATCACCGTCTGGCCTTCGTCGCTGTCATTGGAATTGATCGTCAGCGTCGATTCGTAGAGCGAGCCGTCGTTGCCGTCCTGCCCGATGAAGCGCACCGTGACGTTCAGCGAGTTGCCCGGCGCAATCACCAGGTCGGTGCTGTCGCCGACGATCTCGAACAGCGTGGGATCGCCGATATCCAGGCTGGCGATTTCCAGGTCGGCGAAGCCGTTGTTATCGATCGTAATGGTGACTTCGTCATGCACCACCTGGCTATCGTTGGCCGGGTCCTCGATCCGGCTCATCACCAGGCGATTATCCGACGGTACGCCATCCAGGTTGGTGATCGAGATTTCACCGCCGGAGACCGGCGAGATGCCTTCGATGACGAACATGTTGTCGTTGTAGTCGTAGTTGATGCCGGTGTAATCCATGATGCCCAGATAGGTATCGGGAATCACGTTGCCATCGGCATCGACCGCCTGGAAGATGCGCACGGTGTAGCCGCGCTGGATGTCTTCGGTACCCGGCGGCACCTCGCCGCCACCGGTCGGGTTGAGGGTCGGGTCGGTCGACAGCCCCGCGACCTCGATACCGAAGATTCCGTTGCCCAGCCAGCCACCGGGAATCGTGTCCGGCGTGATCGTTGCCGTGGCGAACTGGCCATTGCTCTTGATCGGCAGGATCGACTGGTTATTGTCGCCGGCGTGGTTCGACAGCGTGACGTCCTGCCCCTTGTTGCCGGGGTTATGGATACCCAGTGTCGCGCCACCGTTGCCATGGAATGCCGCCAGTTGGGTGATCTTGGCCGACTCGAAGCCATCGGCGATCTTCCAGTACCCCGACAGCACCTCGGTCTCGTCCGCCGGGCGGTAGAGGTCGAAATCGTTGAGCACCGAGTTCTCGCCGCCACCCACCGTGGTCAGCCCCTCGATCCGGTTGCCGAAGCCGAAGATCTCCCACACCTCGTTGACATTGGGCTCCCAGCCGCCCTCGTCGCGCTGCTGCCAGAAACCGGCCAGATGCACCTCGGCGATCGGTGTGTCGGCGTCGTTGGTCACCAGTTGCAGCACGCCCTCGAACACCCCATCCGCCGCATCGGTGGTCGGTGCGGTGTAGGCCGAGCGATCGAACAGCACCTCGACCGTGATCGACTCGCCGGCGGCCAACGTCAGGCCATCGAAAACCCCCGGATCGGCCAGCACGAAGGGGCCGCTGAGATTGGCATCGATGATCGTTAGCTCAGAGGTGCCGGTGTTGCTGATCTCGACGCTACCGCTCTCCTTGTAATCCCGATCGGGATTCGAGGCGTCGTTGTTCTCCAGGTAGTTGAAGTGCAGGCGGTCGGAATAGTACGCCGCATCGTTGCTCTGAATGGCGATATCCGCATCGGGATCACCCGGGGCCGGCGAGACGTCGAGATAGTCGATCTCGTTGGCGCCATCGGCTTCGGAGATAACCCGCAGGTTATAGGAGACGCCAGCCTCAAGCTCGACATAGGCCGACTCCTCACCGGCGTCGCCCTGCCCGGGGAAAAGCAACTCATTGAGCGGCTGGCCGTTGAGCAGTAGCGTCAGCTCACCGCCATCCGGCGCGCCAGCATTGGCGGCCAAATCGAGCTTGTAGGCGCCATCCTCGTTGACGGTGAAGTAGAAATCCGCCGTTTTTTCATTGACCGCACGCGCGGTGTCACCGTTTTCCAGCTCGATGCGTGTCTCGCCGTCGACCTCGGCATAAGTCGGCTCGAAGGTATCCAACGGCTCGTCCGCCACCCGCAGCAGGTCGATGTTGGGGCCGACCGCATCCGGCGCGGTAACGCTAATGACGTTCGAGCCCGCCTCCAGCGATACCTCGACAGTCTCGAAGAACCAGTTGTCCTCGGCGGCGTTGCTCTGGCCGACGAAGGCCAGCATGCCAAGCGCGGCGCCGTTGATCATCAGATCCATTGGCCGGCTACCCTTGGTCACCGCCAGCGCGTAACGGAAGCCGATCTCATAAGTGCCCGCCTCGGCGACGTCGATGGTCCAGGTGATGGTCTGATCGCCGGTGCCGTCGAAGTCGACGAAGCCATCGCCCGAGGCGTTGCGATCGTCCGCGCTTTCGGGCACCACGACGGCACCACCATCCAGCTCGGCCGTTTCGGCCTCGTATTCGGCGTAGCCCGGCGTGGTGTCTTCGGGTGCTTGCAGAACCTCCAACTGATCGATGTTGGGACCGGTGGCGGCGGTCGCCTGGAAGCGCACCGTGTTCAGCCCCGAAACCAGGTCGGTGGGGATATCCAGCGTCAGCCATTCGTTCCAGGCATCATCGCCGAGGCCACCGGGAGGTGGGCTGAAGGCGAAGGTGCCGATACTGACGTTATTGACGAACACCTCGAGCGGGCGATTCACGGTATCGCCGTTGGCGTAGCGCACGCGCAATACCGAGTCGCCGGCCTGGGCCGCGGTCAGCTCGAAGCTGAAGGTAATGAAGTCGGCATTGCTCGCGCCGTAGTCCGCGTAGCCGCCAAGCACGCCGTCGGTGTCATCGGTGTTGCCATCGAGGCCAAAGGCCCCGGGGCGCAGGCCATTGGGTTGATCCGAATTGGGCTCGGGAGCGTCCTGGGTACGGATCGCGATCTCGGCACCACCGCCTTCGGCTACCGTTACCGTGGTTCCGTCATCAGGCGTGTTGTCCTCGGCCTGGATGGTCAGGACCGAGATCAGGTCATCATCGCCCGGATCACCCGGGTCACCGGGATCGCCCGGATCAGTAATCACGCCACCGGGCGCCGGGTCGAGACGTATCAACTGGCTCTCTCCGTTGCTGCGATTGAGCGTCAGCAGGTAGAGCTGGCCGGTCGCCGGGTTTTCGATGATGTCGAGCGGATCGACGTAGGTAATCACGTTGCCGTTGACGTCGCGCAGCACCTCGTCGCCGATCACGTTACCGTTGGCATCGAGGGTAATCGAACGAATGTCGTTGCCGCCCGAGTACTCGGTGAACAGCACGTTGCCCTGCAGGTTGCCTCCGAATACGTCGCTGGTGTATTCGGTCACACCGTTGGGCGAGCGGTTCTCGCCCAGCGAGTAGGCCCCGTCGATATCGTAGTTGGGATCGGGCTGCTGGCCCGCCGGATAATCGCCGACCTGATTGGTGTCGTTGCCCGAGGTCGGGTTGCCGCCATTGAGAATGTACTCATCGCGTAGCGGGTTGGGATGGCCGTAGTAACCGCCTTCCTCGATCGCGAACAGGTAGTCGTCCTGCTTCTCGACACTGTTCTGGTTTTCGTCCTGTGGTGTCGAGGGGTCGTCGGGCACGTTGCCACCGGCCGCCGAGCCGTTGGTCGGCACGTAGAGGAAGCCGTTGGAATGCCATACCAGGTCGTAGGCATTGCGCGTGCCGGTGGCGAATATCTTGAGTACCGCGTCCTCGGTAAACGGGTCGTAGAAGCTCTCGAGGATATTGCCGTCGGCGTCCTGCACGGTGGCCGTGCCGTTGTCGGCGAATACCAGGAACTCACCGTTGCCCATCGGAATGGGGTCGTCCTTGACGTTGCCATCGTCATCCGTGAAACGGCGGTTGTTGCCGTCATCCGGCAGCGGTTCGGTGGAAACGTCGAAGCCACCTTCCGGCGCGTCGCGGGTCGGATCGATTTCGATCACCGAGGCGTTCAGCAAGCGCTCTGGGCGGAAGCCCCAGGCGCTGTCGGGCTCACCCATCGCCGAGTTGGAGCCCTGCACCAGATACAGCAGGTGGCTCGGTACATCGGGGTTGGTCTCGGCGTCGTACTCCGGATTGACCCGGAACTCGAGACTGTTGGTGACGTGGTCGCCATTGGAACGTGGCAGGCCGGTGATATACGCCTCGGCGGAGCCGGTAAAGGCCTCGCCCTCGCCGAGGGTGATCTTGGTGACCCGCCCGCTGAAGTCCGGCACGCCGTTATCGCGTCCCGATAGCGGAATCGGGTAGTTGTCGGTGACCCACAGGGTGTTGGGGTCCGTCGGGTCGAAAGTGATACCTATGATCCCGCGCGGCCCGGCATCGCCCTGGAAGTAATCCAGCGTCAGGGTCTGCTCGCCGGACAGCGCACCCGTTTGCGGGTCCACGTCGTAGCGCTTGATCTGACCGCTCATGGTCGACACATACATCTTGGTGCCGTCCGGGGACAGCTCCAGCGAGGTGAAGGCAAAGGCGCCGTCGGCCGCGCCGTTGAGCTCTATGGTGTCGTTGAACGCCACTTCACGCGCCACTACTTCCGGCGCTTCGCCGGTGACGAAGGTGGTGGTGAATTTCTGGAACTCGCGCGTCGGCGCGTCCAGGTCGAGGTTGTCGCCACGATCGCGGAAGCCTTCGATCTTCAGCGTGTAGCTGGTGTATTCCTGCAAGCCGCCGAGCGGCGAGATGGTCAGCGAATCGAAACCGCCGGTGGTGTTGATGCTGAACTCGACCTCTTCGCCGCTGACAGTCTCGAACAAGCGTACCGAACCATCCTGAAGGCTCTCCAGCAACGCCCCGCCGCGACCGTCGACCACCGAGATACCCAGGAAGATATCCGAGGTAGGATCGACACCGATGGGCGCACTGCCATCGGCGGGGTCGAGATCGATCTCGACCTCGTCCTCGCCGACACCGGCAATCGCACGCGGATCGGTGAAGAACGCATAGTCCTCCGGTGCATCGCGACCGTCACCTGGCGTCAGATCGGGCAGTTCCTGGATTTCGATGTACTGGATCTCGGTGTTTTCGTTATCCAACCCCATCGAATCCAGCGTCAGGCGGCCATCGGTGACCTCGACGATGCGCGTCACCAGATCCGAACGGAAACCCTCGGTGTCGTTGGCCGGATTGCCGTCTTCCGGGAAGTCGCTTGGGCGGAACGGCGTGAACGGGTCGTTGAACAGCTCGCCCTCGGCGTTGATGACGTTATGGCTGTCGTAGGGACCGGAAGTATCGCCGATCGAAATGGTCACCTCGTAGAAACCATCCTCGAGTTCGATCTCCCAACCGGCACGTTCGTAGCCGGTCGCCGGCTGATCGAAGTGCGCGTAGGTGCCCTGCAGCGGATCGAGACCGCCTATATCGTCGGTGCGGTCATTGACCGCCACGCTGGTCTGGTCGGCGATCGCCATCGGCGTGGTGCCGTTCTCGGTGCCATCGGCGATCGAGGCCTCGCTGACCCAGCCGTACTGGTAAGTCTGGCCATCGACCTCGATAGACTGCTCGCCGAACGCCAGGCCGGTATCCGCGACGTAGCCATCTGGCGTGGCGAAGCCATCGGGTTGGAAGTTGATCTTGACCTGGAAGCGATCGATCGGCTCGACGATCGGGTCCGACGCTTCGCCCTCGCGACTGACCGACAGACTGTCGATATTGGGCCCGGCGGTACCGACGTTCTCCAGACGAATGACGTTGTCGCCAGCGGTGAGCTCAAGCTCGATGGTCGCCTCGCTCCAGTTCATCCAACCGGCATCGCCGGTCCCGGTACTGGCGAAAGCGATTTCGCCCTGAGCGGTGCCACCGACCAGGATACTCATCGGACGGTCGGCCAGATTGGTACCGGCATTGGTGTAACGCACGCTCAGGGTGTAAGTGCCCGCCTCTTCCACGCTGACGTTGAAGAACGCCGCGTCGCCGGCCTCGCCCCCCATGTCCAGATAACCGGTGCCGGTGAAGCCATCCCACAACCCGTCTGGACCGGTTGCCACGTTGGTTTCCGGATTGCTGGCATCGCGCACCACGGTATCCGGCGTCGGCTCGTCGTCATCGAGGGTCAGCGCCTCGCCCTGGATCTCGAACAGGAAAGGCTCGGGGCCGACCTCGTCACCGACGGTGACCTCGGTGGCGACACTGGCCTCGTTACCGGCGGCATCCGTCACGTATACGGTGGCGGTAACATCGCCTTCCAGACCACTCATGTCGACGCTGAAGTCGCCATTGACGTCCGGCGTGACCAGGCTGCGTGTGGCACCACCATCGAAGCTGATCTCGATGGTCTGGATATCGGCATCGACACCCGAGAGAGTAAAGCCTGCCGTCGCCGCCTCGTCGACGTCCAGCGTACTATCGGCCGCGATCAGTTCAAGGTTGCCATCCTCGTCGGCCGACACGTCGACGGCGATCGGGCCAGAACCGGCTTCGGTAATCTCGATGCGATCGAGATTCGGGCCGCTGGTAAAGCCGGGCGGGATCGCCAGCGAGAGCGAGTTCTCACCCGCTTCCAGGGTGACCGTGACGGTTTCGAACAGCCAGTGATCGAAGCCTTCTTCCACGCCATTGCCGTCCGGGTCGGTAGCCAGGAAAGCAAGTTGACCAGCCATGCCGCCATTGATGCTCAGGTCCAGCGGTCGGTCGCTGTTGGAGGCGTAGCGAACGTTGAGATCATAGCTGCCGGCCTGGGCAACATTGACGGTGAAAGTCACCGTGTCTCCGGCGGTATCGCCGAAATCGAGATAACCGCTGCCGGTGAAGTCCGGGCGCAGTCCACTGAACCCGGACCCTGTTTCGGGGTTGCTGGCATCGCGCACAGTGGTAACGGTGGCGTTGCTGCCATCGTCGGCCAGGGTCAGGCTGCCGTCCTCGGCCTGAACGGTGATCGGCGTGAATGCCGCCTCGTCGCTATCGGTGACCTCGATGGAGAGGGTTTCAACGTCGCTCAGCGCCCCATCGGTAGCCGTTACCTCCACTTCGTAGAGGTTATCCTCATCGGCATCGGCCGCGGTCTCGAAGTCCGGCGCGTTGATGAACGCCAGCGCACCGGTTTCTGGGTCGATGGTGAACAGCGCGGCATCGGCGCCGCCGGTGATCGCGAACGCCGGTGCCACCAGCCCCGTCATGCCGCCGTCTTCGTCGACCAGCGGTACGGCACCGACCACCGTCATTCCCTCGACGAGGGAGAAGCTGGACTGGTCGATGGCCAGGGATTCGTTGGCGTCGGCGACGCTGACGATGACGTCCTGAGAGGTGATGTTTTCGCCATCACTGACCGAGACGGTGAGTTCGTAGATGCCGTCGCTATCGGCATCCAACGGACTCTCGGCGTCGGGCGCCGTGGCGAAGGTCAGCACGCCGGTGGCCTGATCGAAGCTGAACAACGCCGCGTCGGCGCCTTCGAGGGTGACGGTCAGTGCATCGTTCTCGGTATCGGCGAGGGTCAGGGTGGCAACGTCGCCGGTGTTTTCGTCGATGGCGATCGTGCCGGCCAGGCCGCCGATCGTCGGCGCCTCGTTGACGGGTTCTTCGGTACGCGTGAAGAGCAGGCGGTCGATGCGCATCTGCTCGCCGGACTCGCCTTGCGCGGTCAGCGTGGCGATGGTCGCCGCGTCGATGTATACCGGCGTCTCGAAGGCGATTTCCTTGAGGTTACCGGCCTGGCCCGAGCTGCCGCGCGAGCCGGCGTTGAGGAAGACCCCGAAGTCATCGTTGAGAATCGCGCTATCGACCAGCTCTCCGGTAGCGGTGTTACGCGCCTGCACTAGAGTGTCGCCGATCAGCAGCGATAGCGACCCCGCGCCATCGGTCTCGTCGAAGACCACCACGCTGACCGTGTACCAGCCCTCGACGATTCCGCTGTCGCCCAGCGCAGTCGATACCTGCGTCGACTGGTTATTGGCGAGCTGGATGATCTGATTGCCCGAGGCATTGGCGTTACCGGCGACGAAGAAGTTATCGGCATCGCCCAGCCCGGTGAAATCCTCGGCTTCGACGCTCAGTACGTCGCCCACCTCCAGCCCTTCGATCTCGAATTGCAGGGTCAGCGTATTGGAAAGGCCACCACCGTCGGTGGCACGCACGATCACCTCGAACGAGCCCGCCTCGCTCGGCGTGCCGCTAATCACCCCTTCGGCATCGACGCTGAGCCCCTCGGGCAAGCCCTCGACGCTGAGCGTCAGCGCATCGCCATCGGGATCGCTGAAGTAGCCGGTGAAATTTGCAAGTTCGATGCCATCGAAGAAGCTGCCCTGCTCTCCGAAGTAAGGCTCGAGGGCGACATCGTCCACCATCGGCGCGTCGTTGACGTTGTCGACGGTCAGTTCGAACGACGTAGCGGTTGTGGCCATGCCGTCATCGGCGGTAACCGTGATCGTGAAGGTGCCGGCGCTCAGCCCATCCAGGCTACCGCTGAGCACGTTGCCAGTGACGGTCAAGCCACTGAAGTCCTCGACGGGCACACCACCCTGCGATACCTCGACGCTATAGCTCAGCGGGTCGTTGTCGTCGTCGACGAAGGGCAGATCGAGTTCCAGCATGCCGCCCTCGTCGATAGACAGATCGGCGATACCACCGCCGATCACGCGCGGCGCGCTGTTTTCTTCGCTGCCCGGGTCCATTTCCGCGAGCTGGACGTTGGAGAAGATCGACGACCCCAGGGTCGAAGTAGCGTCGTCGTCGCTGATGAACACCAACGAGTCGAGCGTAATGCCGGCGTGATCGCCGAGCTCGATGGTAAAGCGGGTCGTCCCATCGCCGTTGTCGACACCGGAGCCGCGCAGATCGATGAACGCACCCTGGCCCTGGAAGCCGCCGAGCTGATAGATCGAGCTGTCGCCATCGAAGGCGTTTTCGTCAAGATCGAAACCGATGGCGATGATTTCCGGTGAATTTTCGCCAATCGCCAGATCGAGCACGAGCCGGGTCTGCTCGGTGACGACATAATCGCGCGACAGCCCGACGCGCTTCCATAGGTTGTCGTTGAGCGCCAGCGTCGCACCCTCGTCGCTGACCTCATAGCCAGGGCCGCTTGGGTTGTCCTGGTTAGCGGTGTAGCTGGTGATATTGCCTTCGCTGCCGCCGTTGAAGACGACATCGAGCGGCCCCACCGTTGACTCCACCAAGCTGACGTTGGTGCTGGTCTGTACATGATTGCCTGCCGCATCGGTCGCGAACAGCGTCAGCGTGGCATCGCCAGCGGGCAGGCCTGACAGATCCACCGTGACCGTGCCATCGACGATACTCGCCGCAGTGCGGGTTTCACCGCCATCGAGGCTGACTTCGATGCTGACGACATCCGCATCCATGCCAGTAACATCGAAGTTGACCTGCTCGGAGCCGACCGTAACCGAATCGTCCGGGCCGGTCAGAGTGAGATTGGCATCGGCATCCGCCGAAACATCGCCGACCGGGCCACTGCCGCCAGCGGTAATTTCGATGCGGTCGAGATTGGGCCCTCGGGTAGCCCCTGCGGGAATGGCGAACGAGAAGGTGTTGTCGCCGGCATTCAGCGCGACCGTGACGGTTTCATACTGCCAGTTGTCGAAGCCTTCGAGGGTACCCGCACCAGGGCCATCCGGATCGGTGTCGCCGAACTCGATCGTGCCCGGCGCCGAGCCATTGACGATCAGGTCGAGCGGGCGCACGCCGTTGGAAGCATAGCGCACGCTTATGTCGTAACTACCCGCCTCGGCGACATTGATGGTGTAGGAAATACTGTCGCCCGGGGCACTGCCGAAATCGAGATAACCGCTGCCCGAGAAATCCGGACGCAGGCCACTGAAACCCGTACCCGACTCCGGGTTATCGGCGTCGCGCACCACGGTGCCGTCATCGTTGGTCACGCCCATTACGCCCTCTTCGGCCTGTAGGAAAATCGGCGCAAAGGGCTCGGGCTCGGTCACCGATTCGTCGACATCGCCGACGACGATGGTGAAAGTCTGCGACACGCTGGCCGTGGAATCGCCGGCCTCGCTGGCGGTCACCGTCAGTTCGATGGACTGTTCGGTCTCGAAATCCAGGCTCTCGCCACTCTTCAGTCGCAGCATGCCGCTGGCGTCGACCTCGAAGCGAGCATCGCTGACGATGAAGACATGCGCGCTGTCGTCGGTATCCTCGACATTCAACTGGCCGATTGCCGCGCCGTCATCGTTCTCCAACACGCTGGCGTTATCGAGTGCGATCGCGCTCGGTGCTACCGGGTCGGCGGCCACCAGGGCCATTTCGATCTTGTCGATGTTGGGACCATCGGCGCCACCGCCGAGGCGCAGCAGATTCTCGCCGGCGCCCAGCGAGACTTCGATGGTTTCGGTGGTCCAGCCCTCCCATTCGGATGGCTCGGTGGACACCGTCACGTCATCAGGCAGGTCGTCGAGATCGTCGGGCAGCGCGGCGGGCGGTGTCGTCGCGGCAAAGGCGAAGCCGCCGATAGAAGTGGCCACGCCCCCGGCAACCAGCGACAGATCGAGCGGCCGCGCCGTCGAGCCGGCATAGGTCACGGTGATCGAGTAGGTGCCGGCCACCGGCGCCTGGAAGGTGAACTCGCCATAGGCCGCGGCATTGCCCTTGGCCCAGTCCATATAGCTGGCGTCCTCCGCGCCGACGCGGAAGGTATCGTCGATGGTGTTGATGGTGTCGACGGTGACCACACGGTTGGTGGTCGCGCTGGTGAGGTCCTCCGCCGGAGAGACAGTGAGGTCCTCGCCCTGAATGACCACACTGCCAGCGGCGGGCTTGCGCACCTCGAGATAATCGATATTCGGGCCACTGGCGCCATTCGAGGTAAAACTGATGGTATTCACGCCCGCCACGAGATCGACGTGGACCGTGCGCTCGTCGAAGATCGTGAAATCGCCGGCGTCGGCGGTCTCGGTGGTGCTGGTCAGGTCGAAGACGCGATCGACGAGCTGCTCGTTGACCTCGAGACGCAAGGGGCGGTTGCGCTCACTGCCGTTGTCGTTCTGGCTCAACGCATAACGCAGCGCCAGTTCGTACTCGCCGGCCTCGGCGACCGTGACATTGAAAGTGAGCGTCTCACCGCTGGGGGTACCGTAATCGGCATAGGCATTGCCATCGGCGTTGACCGCGTTGGGATCTGCGCCTCCCACGATCTTCAGAGTGCCGCCTTCGAGGGTGGTGAAATTACCGTCCGCGTCGCTGTCCGCAGTGTCTTCCGCCTGCACGCGCAGCGCTTCGAACGCCGCGATGCCGGGCTCCGGCCCAGCGGCAACCGTGAAATCGACCTGCTGCGAAGCGCCGGCAATCGCCTCGCCATTACCATCGAGCGCCTCGACGGTCAGGCTGGCCGCCCCGTTGGCCAGCACCGGCAATGCCTCGAAGAGGAAGGGGGCGGAAGCGATGGTCAGTATGGTCGGCGCGTTTTCCGCATCGCTCAGGGTGAGACGAACGCCTTTTACATTCTGGGGATCCAGCCCCTCTCCACCTGCCGGAATGACACGAATGGCAAAGTCGCCCAGTGCGCTCGTGTCGATATGCCTGCCATTCTTCAGGCCACCCAGTAGCTCGCCAGTCAATGCATCGATCAAGGAAATAGAAAACATAGGACACCACCTCAGGATCTTGTTTTTTCTTACCCAACGTGCTCTGTCGTCGACCGCAACGGCACCAGACCACATTTGCGCACCAAAATTCACCCAGCGTTACTCTGATATACATTAACTTTCAGGTGCGCATTAACAAGGCTGAATATTCTCAACTCCCCCAATCCAAATAGCGCTACTCATGGCGCATCGAATAAGCTGATGCATTGCCATTAATTCATTTTTTTCAATGCATTAAATGAATCAGAAGAATATTCTTATCGTAACCTCCCTCTCCCCCTGCCGATTAACGCGCTTTAATGAAGATTAAATAAACCATCAAAATAACTGCCCAAAGCATGAGTCAAATAATCCAAAAACATTAAATAATAAAATGACAACTTAACCATTAACGGAGGTCATCAAAACCATTTAACGCTCAAACAATCATCTAATGTACTGTTTTTAAAAAATTTAATGACAAGAATCATACTGACGCGCGTTTACAGCCCCATAATAAATAAGCCTATGAATTTTCCACGCCATGTTACTATTCTTTACGCATTGTTTCATAAGACACCAAGCATGCAACTGAACACAATAATGAAGAGAGATGATTAATGGCGAAGCAAACTGACGCCACGGATCTGCAGCGCGCTCTCAAGGCCTGTCAGGGATCCTTCGTATCGGTGGCCTTTTTCAGCATGTTCATCAACGTCTTGATGCTGGTTCCACCGCTTTACATGCTGCAGGTCTACGACCGAGTCATCACCACACGCAGCCAGGAAACACTGCTGATGCTGACGCTGGTGGTGATCTTTCTTTTTGTCGTGATGGGCGGTCTCGAACTGGTCCGATCGCGGATTCTGGTGCGTGTCGGCAACCGGCTCGACATGTTGATCAACCAGCGCCTTTACAGCGCGATGTTCAAGAAGACGGTGGCCATACCGGACAAGCCGTCGGCGCAACCGCTCAACGACCTGACCAGCATTCGTCAGTTCCTGACCGGCAATGGCCTGTTTGCTTTCTTCGATACGCCCTGGATTCCGGTGTATATCGGCGTGCTGTTCCTCTTTCATCCCTGGTTCGGCTACTTCGCCCTTGGCGCGGGAGCGATCCTGTTCGTGCTGGCCTTGGTCAACGAGAAGATCACCAAGGACCTGCTCGCCGAGGCCAACAGCGAGCACGTCCAGTCCCAGGAACTGGCCAACAGCAACCTGCGCAATGCCGAGGTTCTGCATGCCATGGGCATGCTGCCAGGCATCATGGGCCGCTGGTCGGCCAAGCATCACGAGTACCTGGTTCATCAATCCAATGCCAGCGACCGGGCAGGCGCGCTGACCAATGTCTCCAAGGTGCTGCGGGTGCTGTTCCAGTCGTTGATTCTGGGGCTTGGCGCCTATCTGGTGCTCGCAGGCAACCTGACGCCGGGCATGATGATCGCAGGCTCGATCATCATGGGTCGAGCGCTGGCGCCCATCGATCAAATCATCGGCGGTTGGAAGGGCTTCGTTGGGGCGCGCACGTCCTATGCCCGTCTCAACGAACTGCTAGCTATCGTGCCGACCGACCCTCAGCGCATGCCGCTGCCTGCACCGCGCGGCCAGGTCACGCTCGAGAACGTGTCGGCGGCGCCTCCCGGGCAGCGCTTCGTCACCTTGCGCGGTATCGATATCAGCGTTGCCAAGGGTGAGCATATCGGCATCATCGGCCACAGCGCCGCCGGCAAGTCCACGCTGGCGAGGGTGATTCTGGGAGTCTGGCCCACGCAAGTTGGCTGCATGCGCCTGGACGGCGCGGATATCGGTCAATGGAGCCGCGAAGCGCTGGGGCCGCATCTGGGCTATCTGCCGCAGGACATCGAGCTGTTCGACGGCACCATCAGCGAGAACATCGCACGTTTCGGCGAGGTGGATGCAACGAAGGTCGTCGAGGCAGCCAGAAAAGCCGGCGTTCACGACATGATCCTGCACCAGCCGAGCGGCTATGACACCTACCTCGGCGGTGGCGGCGGCGCGCTGTCCTGCGGTCAACGCCAGCGCATCGGCCTGGCCCGCGCACTGTACGGAAATCCCATTCTGGTGGTGCTAGACGAACCCAATGCCAACCTCGACGAGGCCGGTGAACGCGCGCTGTCCGATTGCCTGCAACAGCTCAAGCGCGATGGCACCACCCTGTTCGTGATCAGTCACCGTACCGCGATCCTCAAGGGCGTCGACCGGCTGCTGGTTCTCAAGGACGGCCAGATCAGCCTGTTCGCCCCACCGGATCAGATCGCCGCGCAACAGGCTAGCCCCATTCGTGGCATTTCCGCCAGGCCACGAGCCGCCGGGGGCCGCTTGGCGCCGGTTCCGCCAAGAGCCAAGACCGAGGATGCCCCAACCACCGGTAGTCAGGAGCCAAACTGATGGCCAGCGAAAATTTCGATTTCATACCGGGCGAGGCAACGACACGCCACGCTGCCGCCGATAACGCCCCACTCCCGGTCCAAGACAAGAGCTATCGACGTCTGGGCATGCTGATACTGCTGGTGGCCTTCGGCGGCTTCGGCGGCTGGGCGCTTACCGCCAACCTGGCGGTTGCCGTGGTGGCACCGGGCTCGGTCTCCGTCGAAACCTTCAAGAAAACCGTACAACACCTCGAAGGCGGCATCGTCGAGGAAATCCGCGTGGAGGATGGCGATCATGTCGATGCCGGCAACCTGCTGCTGGTTCTCGATGACACGCAATCGCGCGCTCAGCTACAGATCGCCGAGTCGGAATACCGCATCGCTCGAGCCAGGGAGGTACGCCTGCTGGCGGAGCTGGCCGGTGACGACACCTTGGCCTTTCCCGACAAGCTGCTCGACGCGAACTCGCCGCGCGTCAAGGCCGTGCTCAAGGTGCAGCGTCGGCTGTTCGAGGCGCGCCGCAAGTCGTTGCAGGGCACCCTGGCCGCGCTCGATGAGCAGGCCGTGCAGATGCAGGAACAGATCGCCGGGCTGGAAGCGACTCAGCGCGCCAATCGGACCCTGATTGGCTCCCTCGCCGGTGAGGCGGCCGACTACCGCGCCCTGTTCAAGGAGGGGTTGGGCAACAACCAGCGCCTGCGCGAACTCGAGCGTCAGGTCATGCAGTACAAGGGCGAGAACGCACAGCACGGCGCGGAGGTGGCCGGACTGAAGTCGCAGATCAGCGAGAACGCGCTGCAAAAGGAGATCCGCATCCAGGAATTCCAGCAGGAAGTCGGCAAGCAACTGCGTGAAGTGCAGGCCACGATCGCCGATGCCGAGGAACGTATCGTCGCCTTGAGCGACAAGGTCAGGCGCACCCGCGTGCTGGCGCCGGTCTCGGGCACGGTGGTGGGCATGCAGATCCATACCCTCGGCGCGGTGATCCGCTCGGGCGATCCACTGATGGATATCGTCCCGGCGGGCGAAGGCTTCGTCGTCGAGGCCCGCGTGCCGGATCGCGATATCGACAACATCTATGTCGGCCAGCCGGCCGAGATTCGCTTCAGCGCCTTCAATCAGCGCCTGACCAATATCATCGACGGCGAAGTTGTGCATGTCTCCGCCGATAGCTTCAAGGACGAAGCCACTGGGGTCCACTACTACAAAACGCGCATCAAGGTCACCGAACAGGGCCAGGGCGACATGACCGAGAGCATGCAGCTACTGGCCGGCATGCCCGCCGAAGTGATGATTCGTACCGGCGAACGCACCTTCGCCAGCTACGTGGCCAAACCGTTCAGCGACATGCTGGCCCGAGCGATGCGGGAGGAATGATGCTACCAAGACACCACCGCCGGACCTTATTGGCGAGCCTGGCCGGACTGCTGTTGATCGGCGAACTGGCCCAGGCACAGTTACCGGGCCCCGACCCGTTGAACCTGAACAACGCCCCGCCCAGCGACACGCTGGACTCGGGATACGGCGCGCCCAATGCCCTGCCTTCCCTGCCGCGACTGTTTTCGCTCGCGCTGAGCAACGACAGCGATCTGTCGCGTCAGCGTTACGAGAGCCAGGCCACCCAGCAGGAAGTGCCCTTGGCGCGCTCCGCTCTCAAGCCGCATATCAGCGCCAGCACTTCGTATTATTACCAGCGCGCGGACAACATCTATACCGACAATCCAGAGCGCTATCCTGACGAAGTCTATGAAGACCGGGTGTCCGGGGTCGCCAACGACACGGTCTGGCAGGTCCAACTCGTCCAGCCCCTGTTCAGCCTGGAGCGCTGGCGTCAGGTCGACAAGGCGCTGGCCCAGGCCGACGCCGCGGATCTGCGTGTCGCCGTGGCGGAAAGGGATCTGGCGCTACAAGTGGTGGAAGCCTATCTCAACGCCTACCTCGCCTCACGCAAGCTGGGGCTGCTCGACTCCAAGCGTGAAGCGCTGGCCCTGCAGCTTCGCCAGGCGCAGCGTGCCTACGATTTGGGCATCGGCGACCGTATCAACCTGCTGGAGTCGAAGTCTCGCCTCGACCAGGCGGTGGCCGATCAGGTCCAGGCCGAGAACCAGCTTGCCAATGCCCTGAGCGACCTGGAGCGCCTGACCGGGTTGCTACCCGATTTCCGTGGCTCCACCTTGGGCAACCTCGAACGGATCGCCATCGAAGGCGGCTGGGGCAACGCGGAAGACTGGTTGACTCGCACCCCCGACAACATCCAGGTGCGCCTCGCCGAGCAACTGTACCAGGTCGCCCAGTTGGACACCGACGTGCGTCGCGCCGGACGTTACCCCGAGGTCAACCTCACCCTCGGCTACAGCGATCGCAGCAGCAGCGACGAGTTGCGCACCAGCGAGGATATCAGCGCCAGCATCGAGTTGAACGTGCCTATCTACCAGGGCGGTTACACCTCCGCCAGCATCCGTCAGGGGGAATTGAGCGCGCTGGCCGGTAGAGCGGCCATGACCAACGAACTGCGACTGGCACGCCAGGAAGTGCGCCAGCGCCTGCGCAGCCTGCAAGGCGATACCCGCCAGTTGGAGGCGCTATCGCGCTCGATCGAATCCAGCGAACTGTTCCTCGAAGCCGCGACCAAGGGAGAAGCGCTGGGCCTGCGCGATCTGGTGGATGTGCTCGATGCGCGCGCTGATCTCTACGATTTGCGTATCCAGTTCGTCGAGGTCGTCTGCCAGTACCTGCTCGACAAGACCAGTCTGGAAGCCGCCGTGGGTGGTCTGGGTACCGATGACCTGGTGAACGTCATGAGCGTACTGCAGCGCATCAGTGGCGGCGATACGAGCGATATATCCAATGCCTAACCGTTAGGATGTCACTGGTGCCGTGAGGCATCCCTGGCCTACGCTGACGGCCATTAATTTCTTTATCGAATACATTAAGCTTTATATATAATTTTTAATGCTTTCCAAGAGCCGCTAGCCTTGCGCCTAACTGCAATGCGACGAGGCTAACCCATGCCACAAGGCCCCTTGCTCGACACCAATAGCCCATTGAGCGCCGCACAGGCCCAGCGGCTGAACGAAGCCTTGGCCGAGTTGAGTGTCGATCAGATGACTTGGCTGAGCGGCTACCTCGCCGGCTTGAGTAACCAGGGTGGCATGCACAGTGCGTCGCTATCCGCCCAGGACGCGGCAGCATCATCCGCACAGCCTGAAATCGTCGTGCTCTACGGCAGCCAGACCGGCAATGCCGAGGGTGTCGCCGAGCAGGCCCGCGATAGCGCCAAGGCGCGCGGTTTCAACGTGCGCATGGCCGACATGGCGGATTTTGGCAAGAAGGAATTCAAGGCGCCGCTCAATCTGATGGTGGTGGTCAGTACCCAGGGCGATGGCGACCCACCGGATACCGCCGAGGGTTTCTATGAGCTGATGCACGGCCGCAAGGCACCGAAGCTCACCGACGACACGCACTTTTCGGTGCTGGCACTGGGCGACTCCAGTTACGATCAATATTGCAAGATCGGCAAGGATTTCGATGCTCGCCTCGAAGCGCTGGGCGCGCGGCGCATTCACGATCGCGCCGACTGCGACGTCGATTACGAAGACGCCGCCGAGCGGTGGATCGATGCCGTGCTCGAACGCTATATCACGCTCACTGGCGCCGAAAGTGGCGGTAGCAGCGCCGGCGCCGGTCAGGCGATACCGGCGACCGATCTCGAATCCGCCAATTCGATCTATTGGAAGAAGAACCCCTTTCAGGCCGAGGTGCTCGAGTCGATCGTGCTCAGTGGTCGCGGCTCCGACAAGGAAACCCATCATATCGAGCTGTCGCTGGAAGGCTCGGGACTGACCTTTGAGCCGGGCGACGCCGTGGGCATCGTGCCTCAGAACGATCCCGCCCATGTCGACGAGTTGATCGACATGCTGCGCATGGATGCCGATTCCGAGCTTGGCGAAGGTCGCCGGCTGCGTGACGCCCTGCTCTCGGAATTCGAGATCACCACCCTGACCCGGCCGTTTCTCGAACACTGGAGCGAGCTTTCCGACGCCGCCGAACTGCGTCGACTGATGGACCAGGAATCCCGCGACGAGCTACGCGACTGGATCGATGGGCGTCACATCGTCGATGTCATCGAACATTTCCCGGTCGAAGGTATCGATGCACACACCTTCACCCAGGCGCTGCGCAAGCTGCCGCCGCGTCTTTATTCCATCGCCTCGAGCTTTGAGGCGGCCCCCGACGAGGTGCACCTGACGGTCGGTATCGTGCGTTACGAGACTCACGGTCGCGCGCGTGGCGGCGTGACGACGACCTACCTCGCCGATCGCGTGCAAGCCGGCGACACGGTGCCCATCTATATCGATCGCAACAAGAACTTCAAGCTGCCCCACGACGACGACACGCCGATCGTCATGGTCGGCCCCGGCACCGGTATCGCACCGTTTCGCGCCTTTTTGCAGGAACGCGAAGAGCGCGGTGCCAAGGGCCGCAATTGGCTATTCTTCGGCGATCGACGTTTTCGCAGCGACTTTCTCTATCAGACGGAACTGCTCAACTGGCGCAAGAAAGGGATTCTCAATCGGTTGGACGTGGCGTTCTCGCGCGATCAGCAGGAAAAGGTCTACGTTCAACAACGCATGCGTGAAAACACCGTGGACATCTATACCTGGCTGCAGGAAGGCGCACACTTTTACGTGTGCGGCGACGGCGAGCGCATGGCGGCGGATGTGCACCGCGCCCTGCTCGATATCGTTCGCGACCAGGGCGGACTCGATGAGGACGCCGCGCAGGAATACCTGCGCGAACTGCAACAGGCCAAGCGTTATCAACGCGACGTGTATTGAGCGCCACGTAACTCAACCGGAAGGTGTCTTTATGAGCGATATCATCGAAAAGCTGCGCGATATCTCGTTCGACGATCTGCATCCCAACGAGCGCCTGAAGGCCGAAAGCGATTACCTGCGCGGCTCGCTCATGGAGGGCATGGCCGACCGCGCCACCGGGGCGGTCAGCGAAGACGATACCCAGCTGACCAAGTTCCACGGCTTCTATCAGCAGGACGATCGCGATCTGCGCAGCGAACGTCGCCATCAGAAGCTCGAACCGCTCTACTCGTTCATGGTGCGCCTGCGCATGCCGGGTGGGTTGATGTCATCACGCCAGTGGCTGACCCTGGACGACGTTGCGACCCGTTACGCCAACGGCACGTTGCGCATCACCACGCGCCAGACCTTTCAGTACCATGGCGTACTGAAAGAGAATCTGCGCGCGCACCTGAAAACCATCAACGAAGCGATGCTCGACACCATCGCCGCCTGTGGCGACGTCAACCGCAACGTCATTTGCACCGCCAATCCGCATCGTTCGACACTTCATCGCCGCATTTTCGACTTCGCGCACGATCTCAGCGCTCGTCTGATGCCGAGAACCCGCGCCTATCATGAGATATTTCTCGGCGAGGAGCGCATAGCCGGCGGCGAGGAAACCCAGGAGCCGCTCTATACCCAGCATTATCTGCCGCGCAAGTTCAAGATCGCACTGGCCATCCCGCCCGAGAACGACGTCGATCTGTTCGCCCACGATCTCGGCTTCATCGCGCATGTCGAGGATGGTGAATTGCTGGGTTTCAACGTCAGCATCGGCGGTGGCATGGGCATGACCCACGGCGAACCGGCCACCTTCCCGCGCTTGAGCGATGTGATCGGTTTCTGCACGCCGGAGCAGGTATTGGACGTTGCCGAAGCGGTCATGCTGGTGCAACGCGATCATGGCGACCGTCACGACCGCAAGCACGCGCGGATGAAATATACTGTCGAGGATCATGGCGCCCAGTGGTTCCGCGAAGAAGTCGAACGCCGGCTGGGTCATGCGCTTAATGAGTCTCGCGATTACCGCTTCGACAGCAACGGCGACCGCTACGGTTGGTATCAGGGCGATGACGGCGCCTGGCATTACGGGCTGTTCGTACAGAACGGGCGTATCGCCGACTTCGATGACGGCATGCAGTTGATGACCGGTATGCGCGAAATCGCCAAGGTGCATGAAGGCGACATCGCGCTGACCACCAATCAGAATCTGATCGTCGCCAATGTGACCGATGCCAAGCGCGCCGAGATCGATGCACTGATCGACAAGTACCACATGGTCAAGGACACCACGCCACTGCGCCGAGAGTCGATGGCCTGTGTGGCTTTTCCTACCTGCGGGCTTGCCATGGCGGAAAGCGAGCGCTACCTGCCCTCGCTGATCGATAAACTGGACAACGTGATGGATGAGGCCGGCCTGGCCGACGATGCCATCGTCGTGCGTATGACTGGCTGCCCCAATGGCTGCGCCCGTCCCTATCTGGCCGAGATCGGCTTCGTCGGCAAGGCGCTGGGGCGCTACAACCTGTATCTCGGTGGCAACTTCACCGGCGAGCGACTGAACAAGCTGTATCGCGAGAATATCGATGAAGCAACGGTCATGCAGGAACTCACCGCGCTGATCCAGCGTTACGCCAAAGAGCGTGAAGACGGCGAGCACTTCGGCGATTTCGTGATTCGTGCCGGTGTCATTAAAGCGACTACGGCGGGCAATAACTTTCATGAATGATGCAGCGGTGGGTCGGGTAGGATTTATCGATGCTATCGAAACCGGCCCGCCATTTCAGGCAACGTCAATTGACTCAGTGCCACGTCAACAGCATTCAAATTGAGCGCACTCCTTAATTTCATTGAAAAAAAGCTATGAGGATTCCACCTAGGATGGCTGCAATGAGACCACATATTAACCAACTGGCATAGAGCCACACTAGGAGCCTTTTTAGGTACTTGGGAGGTGTATTGGCTTCCACCTCCTCCAACTGTTTGGCGTAGCGTTTCTGGATATTCAGCGTCTCCGAGAACAGAAGCATCATGCCGTAACGAGTCATCCTATTCAGCGAGAACGGCAATCCCTTGAGAGACATATCAAAGCCCAGCTTACCGACCTTTCCGTAGTAATGATCGGCTTCGTCTATCTTGAATAACGCCACGACAGAGGCCACGAATAGCAAAGCAAGCCCAAGCAGGCCGAAGAATACGCCGGCAAACCCAACGAAAAGCTCAATTGGCCCCATTCGGCGCCCCATCGTCATAAATCGATTCATAAAGGAACACACCAAAACCTTCGCCAGCGGGCTCCAGCGCATACATACCACCAACGGCTCCGGCCCCAACAAGAACGACACTACACGCCATCAGCCCTTGGGGAGTTAACGATAGTGCCACGCAAATTTTCGCCCCTCCAAAAGCACCCGCCGCTCCACCAAATGTCCGCCCGCCCAGCTTCCCATATTCAATGAATTTGGTCCGCGTGCATTGCTCCTCACGATCCAGCGTGCAGGCTTTTTCAATCTCCATACGCGTGGCGGTGTAGTCGAGTGCGACGCCGACGGCACTGCCAATGCTGGTGAGCTTGGAGGCCACACTAACCTTGGCGATCGCTTCGGATATGGTTGGAATTTCGAAATTTCGGAATCCTTCCAGGGCGGTGCGGCCATGATGCACGGCTTGTTGGGCTTCGATGCCGACTTTGGCTTTCAGAACATCGAACTCGGGCAAATTAAGTCCTTTGCGCAGCACCGTGTTCAAGACATTATCGAGGCGCTGGAAGGTGGCATCTCGCGTGGCGATGAAGCTTTCTTTCGTGACTTTTACCAGGGGGTCCATGGCGTCTTTGTAAGAAACCGCCAGGTTTTTCAACTCACGCTCGACGATTGCGGTGGCGCGCCCAACCGACGATGCGGCGGCACCCACCATGGTTGAGCCGTAGCTGACGAGTTCCTGATAGGTATCGAAATGATCGACCATGCGCTGCGCTTCGGGCAGTTCAAGCGCTTGCACGCTTTGCTGCACCTGGCGCGCCTGAAGCTTGAGTTCCTCTTCCTCGACCGAGCAGGTCAGGTTCTCGGGGTCGCTCAACACCACCATCGAACCTGGCAGCACGTAGGCGCCGAGATGGGCGTTGAGCCGCTCGAACATGGCATCGACTTGCGGGGTGGGGCTTGCCAGCAGACGTCGCTTGATTTGCTCGCGGGTACCCGGCTGACGAACGATATGAAAGCCCGGCGCCACGGTGCTGGTGGCCAGGTTATCGTTAGCGTGTGTCGCCGAGCCTATTGTGGCAGGAGTTGCCGCCGGCTGAGCATTGGCTGGCGATGCCACGCCGCTAGCTGCCGCCGTGGCATCATCGGTCATGCCGGTATCGGCAGGAGACGATTGCTGAAAGCGGAACCCGCCGATCTCGATGCTGGTCGGCGAGCCGGTGGTTACGCTCGAACCGGTGATCACCTGGCCACCACAGGAGGTCTTGCTGCCGTTGATCGCGGCGGGGCTGTCTTCGATCTCGAACCAGTCGGCACCGGTGGTAATCGTCGCCCCGCAGGAGGTCATGTCGCCAATGCGCGCCGCCGGAATGTCATCGACGAAGACCGTACCCGCGCCGCTGACTATCTTGTGCGGGCCGCCCTTACACTTGCAGACGACCTTGTCGCCGATTTTTGCCAGATCCATCGCGTGTTATTCCTAATTGACGCTTTTTGGAATAACGGATTGTAGCGATTGGGCGAAGGCTTGGCTGTCGTCAATGGCTTACAACTAAAGTATTAAACTGTAATTTGGATTCAAAACTACCGCCCCAGCAGCGCCTCATCGAACGGATAGCGCGAGAGCATGGCGATGCCGCTGTCGGTGATCAGCACTTCCTCTTCCAGCTTGACGCCATCGGCGGCGCCGACCTCGCCAATGTAGCTTTCCACCGAGACGACCATGCCCGGTTCGAGCACGCCATCCTTGGAGAAGCGGTCAAAATCCATATGATGCGCGACCAGTGGCGTCTCGCCGTGCATGCCGACACCGTGGATGATCGATGGATAACGGCGATCGAGAAAGCGCTCGGGAATCTTCCAGGCACGCTCGGCGATCTCGCGGTAACTGATACCGGGTTTGAGTACCGAGATATTGTGCTGCACCTGCTCGTGGGCCATTTGATAGAGGCTTTGCTGGTAACCGCTGGGTTTGCTCGGCCCGACATGGAAGGTTCGCGAGAAATCAGAGTAGTAGCCATGACAGCCGATGGTGTCGGTATCCAGCGCGACCAACTCGCCCGGTCGAATGACGCGGTCGCTGGCCTCGTTGAACCAGGGATTGGTGCGCGGGCCGGATGACAGCAGCCGAGTCTCGATGAACTCGCCACCCTGCTTGATGACGTTGCCGTACATGATCGCGAACAGCTCGTTTTCGGTCAGGCCCGGCTTGATTGCCGCCTCGACCTCGGCCACTGCGGCTTCGCTACCGGCCATCGATTGTGCGAGACAGGCGATTTCCTGCGGTGTCTTGATGCGCCGGCAATGCAAGGTGTCCTGCATGCAATCGAACACGTCGAGACCCTGAGCTTCGAGCGAGCGCGCCAGGTTGAGCGTGCAGCGATCCAGCCCGACCTTACGATTGCCTTGACCATGCGCGTTGACCAGTTCGGCGATCTCGATGCCGAAGGGATCGGATGAGAGATTGTCGCGCTGGTTGACCGCCGACCACACCACCTTGGAGGTGCGTGCTTCGTCGATGGTCTCGAGCCAGGTCGAGACATGCGCGCTGCCCGGGTATTCGAAGAGGATGACCGGCCCTTGCAGCGGCACATAGATGTAGCGCGTGGAGTTACGCAAAAAGTAGCCGAACATATTGCGCGAACCGGTTGCATAGCGCTGATTATTGGGGTCGAACAGCACCAGCGCGGCGTAGCCCTGCTCGACCATCATCGCGCGCAGCCGGTGCAAGCGCCCGGCTCGCAACTGCAAGGGATCGAAGGCGGTGGAAATACTGTCGCCGTTGGCCATCGGTGCCGAAGGGATGACCGGAATGCTATCGGGCTCGCGATCGAAAAGAGGCTCGAATTCCATGGTATTCATTACGCGGTTGCCTTAATCCTGAAGGTTGTCGCTGCGCTGCATGCCTTCGCTTAACAGCTTCTCGTGAATCGGCGCCATGCGCCCGAAGATGCGCAGGGCGCGTTCCGGGCGACCGATGAATCCGGGCTCCTTGGCGTAGGCGAAGATCACCGTATGGCGCTCCCGGTCGCCCTCCACCGGCGTCACCCGATGCAACGAGTAACGGCCGAAGAAGACCTGCAGATCGCCGGGTTGCAGGTCCAGCGACTTGAGCGGCGAGCGGTCGCCGTCGATCACACGCTGCACGGCGTCGAAATTCTCGCCCTCGGGGCTGCGAATGCCCGGTGCGTACTCGAAACGCCCTCCACCATGCGCCTGGCGAGTCATCATGGTGACGATGAATTCGTTGGTATCGTAGTGCCAGGGGTGTTGGCAGCCTTCGCGCAACACGTTGATCACCAGCCCGGCCAGCGGGTCGGCGTATTCGTGGATTTCGTCCATACCCACCACCTCGGCGATGAAACGCTGAAAATCGAGGTTCTGATAGACCTGGCGAATGATGGTGCTATCGTCGATACGATCACCGGCGACGAAGCCATTGGTGCGATCGCCGAAGCGGTTCCTGGGATGTGACGCTGGCAGGCTGGGGTCGCCATCGGAGTTATAAGGATTTGTTTCGGTCTGGTTGTAATGCGCCTGGGGAGATAGCCGCTCGGTTTCACGTTCGAGACGCTCGAGTGCCGCCTGAGGCACGAAGCGCTTGAGCACCACGCAACCATCCTTGGCCAGTTGCCGACGACATTCGTCGATGAGTTGCTGGCCGCCCTCGCCCTTCAGATCGAAGATCGGGTAGCGTTCCAGGTCCACGAGCCCCTGAAGCGAGGCGGCGTCGTTCAAGCTTTCGGTGGGGGTCTGCATGGTGTTGTCTCCTGATCGAGCCGTTGACATGACACCTGGACAGCGTAGAGAGCGTAATTCAATAATAGAAATGAATGGTTAAGATAAGATCAATTATAGAGGTTCATAGATTATGGACACCGATCTGCTGCGCGCCTTCGTGACCGTTGCCGAGTGCGAAGGCTTCAGCGCCGCCGGCAAGATCCTCTGCCGCACGCAATCGGCGGTCAGCCTGCAGATCAAACGCCTGGAAGATCGCATGGGCGAGACGCTGTTCGAGCGCACCAGCCGCAGCGTGCTGCTGACCCCAGCCGGCGGCCGCCTGCTGCCCTATGCACGACAAATGCTCAAGCTACAGGACGAGGCCAAGCGGGTGATGGGCGCCGACCGCCAGGGTGAACTGATTCGCCTGGGTATCTCGGAAGAACAGGCCAGTGCCTACCTGCCCGCCCTGTTGCCACAGTTTTCGGCGACGCATCCCGAAGTACGCCTGGAAGTGCTGTGCGATATCAGTAGCACATTGGTGCATCGCTTTCAGGAAGGCCTGCTCGATGCCGTGCTGGCGGTGCGCCATACGCCGACCCATTCCGGCCGGCTGTTGGGGCGCGAGCCGATGGTCTGGGTGGTCGCCGAGAGCGTCGACCTGAATGCCTGGGACAGCCTGCCACTGGCGTTGAACCCCGAGGGCTGCATCTTTCGCGCCCATGCCTTCGCCGCCTTGGGCCGCGACGATCGCCAATGGGAGGTGCGTTACACCAGCCCCTCGCCCACCGGCGTCAATGTCGCCGTGCAGGCCGGCCTTGCGATGACGGTCAAGACGCCACGTAGCGTGCCGCCAGGCTGTCATATCGTCGGCGCGGCGCAGGGTCTGCCCGAAATCGGTCACGTGGATATCGAATTGCATCGTGCGCCGGGGCAGATGAGCGAGGCCTTCGAGACTTTCTGCGATGCACTGGCGCAAATCGTCACCCATGCCGGCTCGATGCAAAGCGTCGAGCTGGTCACATCGACGTATTCGGCCTGACCAAGGCTGGGCGACACAGGCTTTTATTCCGATTTAGCGAGTGAGGTTGCATGTCTCTTTCCATCAGCGTCGTGGCACCGGCGTCCTATACTGATCCAAAGACCATTAGTGTCGCCGCCGAGGCGCTCGAAACGCTGGGCATTCAAGCCCGGGTGCCGGCTTCGCTGCAGGTGCCCAGACGCTACCTGGCCGGTAGCGTGGCACATCGCCTGGCAGGGCTTTACGACGCCTATGACGACCCCGACACCCAGGCGGTGTGGGCGGTACGCGGGGGTTACGGTTGCGCTCAGTTGATCGAACATATCGACTGGGCGCGACTGTCGCCCAAGCCGTTGATCGGCTATTCCGACATCAGCGTGCTGCTCGACCAGTGCTATCGCCACGGATTGCCGGCGATACATGGCCCGGTCATGAAAGAAGCCGCCCTGCTGAGCCATGAGGCACCCGAGCAGCGTAGCGCCGCCAAATGCCAGATCGAGGAGCTCCGCGAGCTATTGTCAGGCAGCGAATCGGCGTTTCTTCCATTGACGCGCTTCGGCGACGGGCCAGTCGCTGGTGAGCCGCTCGGCGAGGGACCGGTGGTCGGTGGCAACCTGATGACATTGGCCTGCGTCGCCGGCACAGCGGCGGGCTTCATGGCCCCACCCGGTGCGCTGGTCATCCTCGAGGATGTCGGCGAGCCCTATTACCGGCTGGAGCGCGCGCTATGGCAATTGGTGCATTCCGGCGCTTTCGATCAGGCCTCGGCGGTTTGTCTGGGTACGTTCGAAGGCTGCACTCCCTATGACGAGGCATCGCTCGAAACCATCTTCGCCGAATTGCTGCGCCCGCTTGGCGTGGCGCTGTATAGCGGGCTCCCGGTCGGCCATGGGCTACACAACCGGCCTTGGCGTTATGGTGCCACGGGATGCATTGACAAGGGCCGTCTTAAACTAAAGGGGTAGTTGATTAAACGCTTGTTAGACGCTCAGACTATCGCACATAGCGCGGTGCGACTAAGCCATTCAACTGCTTTTCAGCGCTGCGCGACCATCCTCGCCGGGTCGTTAACCCAATCGGCCCGGTGTCAGCTATTAGCGCCTATTGCAGGAGAGCAATAATGAAAAAGACACTGCTAGCGGCCAGCGTTGCGGCCATGATGCTTGGGGCCACCCCGGTCATGGCCGAGACTTTGGTGTACTGCTCTGAAGGATCTCCGGAAGGTTTCGACCCCTCGCTGTATACGGCGGGCACGACCTTCGACGCCTCGAGCAAACCGGTGTTCAACCGTCTGGTCGAGTTCAAGATCGGCACTACCGAACTCCGCCCTGGGCTCGCCGAGAGCTGGGAAGTCTCCGACGACGGCCTGGAATACACGTTCCACCTGCGCAAGGACGTGCAATTCCATACCACCGACTACTTCACGCCCAGCCGCCCGTTCAACGCCGATGACGTCCTGTACACCTTCGCTCGGCAGATGGACAAGGACAACGCCTACTACCAGCTCAACAATGGCAGCTACGAGTACTTCAATGCCATGTCGATGCCGGATCTGATCAAGGACATCGTCAAGGTCGACGATCACACCGTGAAATTCATTCTCACCCGCCCGGAAGCGCCGTTTTTGGCCGACCTGGCGATGGATTTCGCCTCGATCCAGTCCAAGGAGTACGGCAAGGCGATGCTCGAGGCGGACACGCCCGAGAAGGTCAACCAGCAACCGATCGGCACCGGCCCCTATCAGTTCGCCGGCTATAGAGAAGACTCGGTCATCCGTTACACGGCCAACCCGACGTTCTTCCGCGGCAAGGAAGAACTGGACAACCTGGTGTTCGCGATTACGCCCAACCCGCAGGTGCGCTACCAGAAGCTGCTGGCCGGCGAGTGTCACGTGATGGCCTATCCCAACCCGGCCGACATCGACGAGATGAAGAAAAGCGACGAGATCGAGGTGATCTCGGAGCCCGGCCTCAACGTTGCCTATCTGGCCTACAACACCCAGATGGAACCGTTCGATGACCCCAATGTGCGCAAGGCGCTGAACATGGCCATCGACAAGGAAGCGATCATCGACGCGGTGTTCCGAGGCGCCGGCCAAGTGGCCAAGAACCCGATTCCGCCGACCATGTGGGGCTATAACCACGATATCAAGGATGACCCTTACGCCCCCGACAAGGCGCGTCAGATGCTCGAAGAAGCCGGCGTGGAAAACTTGAGCATGAACATCTGGGCCATGCCGGTACAGCGCCCCTACATGCCTGATGCGCGACGTACCGCCACGCTGATGCAGGCCGATTTGGCCGAGATCGGCGTCGACGTGAATATCGTCACCTATGAGTGGGGCGAATACCTCAAGCGCTCATCGAACCTGGATCGCGAGGGTGCAGTCATTCTCGGCTGGACCGGCGACAACGGCGACCCCGACAACTTCCTCGCCGTGCTGCTCGGCTGCGACGCCGTGGGTGGCTCGAACCGTGCCCAGTGGTGCTACGAGCCGTTCAACGAATTGATCATGGAAGCCAAGACGCTGACCGACCAATCCAAGCGTGCCGAGCTGTACAAAAAGGCGCAGGTGATCTTCAAGGAACAGGCGCCGTGGAACACGCTGGCCCACTCGGTGACACACATGCCGATCCGTAACGAGGTCGTCGGCTACACGGTCGACCCGCTCGGCAGCCACAACTTCGAGGGCGTCACGCTGAAATAAACCCTTCCAGGGCGGCCGTCATGGCCGCCCTTTTCGCCGTTCGACCTGGTTAATTCCGCATCATGCTAAAGTTCATTCTCGTCAAACTGGCGCAACTGATACCGACGTTCATCGGCGTCACCATCGTTGCGTTCTCGTTCATTCGCCTGTTGCCTGGCGACCCTATCATCCTGTTGGCCGGTGAGCGTGGCATCTCCCCCGAACGTTATGCCCAACTCAGCGCGGAGCTTGGCTTCGACCGCCCGCTGGTCGTTCAATACTGGGATTTCCTGAGCGGTCTGCTGCAAGGCGACCTGGGTACCTCGCTGGTCACCCATACCCGCGTCGTCGATGAATTCTTCAGCCGTTTTCCGGCCACCGTGGAACTCTCGCTGGTCGCGTTGCTGATTGCCGTGATTATCGGCCTGCCCGCCGGGGTGATTGCCGCCACCCGTCGTGGCTCGTGGATCGATCACGGCGTGATGGGCGTCAGCCTGACCGGTTATTCGATGCCGATCTTCTGGTGGGGCCTGCTGGCGATCATGCTGTTCTCGAGCACGCTGGGCTGGACACCGGTCTCGGGGCGTATTTCCTATTTGTATTTCGTCGACTCGGTCACCGGCTTTTTGACCATCGACACCCTGCTGGCCGGCAACTGGGATGCCTTCTGGTCCGCGCTGCACCACCTGATCCTGCCGGCGATCGTACTCGGCACCATCCCCATGGCGGTCATCGCCCGCCAGACCCGCTCGTCGATGCTCGAGGTACAGGGCGAGGACTACGTACGTACCGCCCGCGCCAAGGGTCTTTCCAACTTCCGCGTGGTCATGGTGCATACCCTGCGCAATGCGTTGATCACCGTGGTCACGGTGATCGGTTTGCAGGTCGGCCTGCTGCTGTCGGGAGCGATTCTCACCGAGACGATTTTCTCCTGGCCGGGCATCGGCAAGTGGATGGTCGACGCCATAACGCGTCGCGACTACGCCGCAGTACAGGGTGCGCTGGTACTCATCGCGCTGATCATCATGCTCATCAACCTGCTGGTCGATATCGCCTATGGCGTCATCAACCCGCGCATTCGTCATTAAGGGGCTCGACATGTCCATAACGTCATCTCATGCGGCCCCCGGCACCCTGCGCTTTCAACTCGCCGAGTTCTGGGCTTATTTCAGCGCCAATCGCGGCGCTCTGACGGGACTGCTGTTCGTCAGCGCGATGCTGATCATCGCCGTGCTGGCGCCGCTGTTCGCACCTCACGACCCAGCCATACAAAATCGCGCGGCTTTCCTGATACCACCGGTATGGCACGCCGAGGGCACCTGGAATTACATCCTCGGCACCGATGCCGTGGGCCGCGATATTCTGTCGCGATTGATCTACGGCGCGCGTTATTCACTGTCGGTCGGCGCTCTGGTGGTGCTGTTGTCGATGACGGTCGGCATCTTTCTCGGCCTGCTGGCCGGCTACTTTCGCGGCTGGATCGAAACCTTGATCACCCGGGTCATGGATGTGGTGCTGTCCTTCCCCAGCCTGCTGCTGGCATTGGGCCTGGTAACCGTGCTGAGCCCGGGTCTGACCAGCGCGATGATCGCCATTGCGGTGGTCCAGTTGCCCTATTTCGTGCGGCTCACGCGCGCCGCGGTGATCAGCGAGAAGGATCGTGAATACGTCACCGCCAGCCGCCTGGCCGGCGCCGGGCATGGCCGGTTGATGTTCAACACGCTGTTGCCCAACTGCATGGCGCCGTTGATCGTCCAGGCCACGCTGTCATTTTCCACCGCGATTCTGGATATCGCCGCACTGGGCTTTCTCGGCATGGGTGTACAGCCGCCGACACCTGAGTGGGGCGCAATGCTCGCCAATGCCCGCGAATTCATGGGCAGCGCTTACTGGGTAGTGACCTTTCCCGGCCTGGTGATCCTGAGCACGGTACTGATGATCAATCTGATGGGCGATGGCCTGCGTGACGCGCTGGACCCGAAGATGAAGCGCTCCTGATTTTACAAGATAAACGAGATATCCCATGGCATTACTGGAAATCGAAGGGTTGGACGTACGATTTCGTACCACCAACGGTCTGTTCCCCGCCGTCGAGGACGCTAACCTGTCGGTCGACAAGGGCGAGGTGCTGGCTATCGTCGGGGAATCCGGCTCGGGAAAATCGGTATCGATGCTGGCCACCATGGGCCTACTTCCCTGGACCGCCGAAGTCAGCGCCGACAAGATGGCCTTCGACGGCCAGGACCTGCGCCAACTGACCTCGCGCCAACGACGCAAGATCGTCGGCGGCGAGATGTCGATGATCTTTCAGGAGCCGATGAGCAGCCTCAACCCCTGCTTCACCGTCGGCACCCAGATCGATGAAATGCTGCGCCAGCATCTTGGCGGGTCACGCAAGGAGCGCAAGGAACGTGCGCTGGACCTGCTGGCACAGGTCGGCATTCCCGACCCGAAAAAACGCATCGGCGCCTATCCGCACCAGCTCTCGGGTGGCATGAGCCAGCGCGTGATGATCGCCATGGCGATCTCCTGCAACCCTCGCCTGCTAATCGCCGACGAGCCCACGACCGCGCTGGATGTGACCATTCAGGCACAGATTCTCGACCTGCTGCTGGAGTTGCAGCAGGACACCGGCATGGCGTTGATCCTGATTACCCACGACATGGGGGTGGTCGCCGAGACCGCGCAGCAGGTGATCGTGCAATACGCCGGGCGTCAGGTCGAGCGTCAGGAAGTAAAGGCCCTGTTCGCCCATCCGCGCCATCCGTATACCGAAGCGCTGCTCTCGGCGCTGCCCGAGCGCGCCGGTGATCAGGCGCGTTTACCAACCATCCCCGGCGTGGTTCCGGGTCAGTTGAATCGACCCAGCGGGTGCCTGTTCAACCCGCGCTGCCGCTATGCCACCGAGCACTGTCGGCAGGTAGAGCCCAAGGCACTCGCCGACGATCCCGCGCGAACGCTTTGCCACTATCCTTTGTAAACCCTTAGCCTTTATAAAGTCTTGGCCCTTATAAAACATGAGAAACCGCCGTGAGGAATCCACCATGACCGGCGACGCCGTGATTCATGCCGTCAACCTGACCCGCCACTATCGGATCAAGACGCGTCCGTTAGCGGCTCCCGCAATCGTCAAGGCACTCAACGAAGCCAGTTTCGATCTCTATCCCGGTCAAACGCTGGCCGTGGTCGGCGAATCGGGCTGTGGCAAGTCCACCCTGGCGCGGGTGCTGACCATGATCGAGCCGCCGACCAGCGGCCAGCTAACCATCAACGGCCAGCGCGTCGAATTGAAGGAAGGCGAGCCGCCGCCCAAGGATCTGCGCCGTGAGGTACAGATCATCTTCCAGAATCCGTACGGCTCGCTGAACCCGCGCAAGACCGTCACGGCCATGCTCGAGGAGCCGCTCAAACTCAATCGTCCCGAACTGAGTGCCGAGCAGCGCCGCCAGGCCGCGCTGGATATGATCGAGCGAGTAGGCCTGCGCCCCGAGCACGCCGACCGCTACCCGCATATGTTTTCGGGCGGCCAGCGCCAGCGCATCGCGATTGCCCGCGCGCTGATGCTCAATCCCAAGATTCTGGTGCTCGACGAACCGGTCTCGGCGCTGGATCTGTCGATTCAGGCGCAGATTCTGAATCTGCTGGCCGACCTGCAGGACGAGTTCGGCCTGGCTTACGTCTTCATCTCGCACGATCTCTCGGTGGTACGGCGTATCGCCGACGACGTCATCGTGATGTATTTCGGCCAGCCGGTGGAGACCGGGCCCGCCTCGGAGGTATTCACCCAGCCGCGCCACCCCTATACCCAGGCGCTGTTCTCCGCCACGCCGGTTGCCGACCCGACCCGGCGCAAGGAGCGCGTACGCCTCAAGGGCGAACCGCCTTCGCCGTTGAGTCCGCCGCCCGGGTGCCCTTTCGCGCCGCGCTGCTTCAAGGCGACCGAGGAATGCATTCAAGGCGACCCGCCCCTGGAGTCGGTGAACCCGCAAGTGAAGGTGGCTTGCATCCATGTCGAGAAGGCGGCCGTCTAGCGGCCATGGCGGTGACGTTCGTCAGTGCATCGGCGCGGGCGGTTCAGCGATCAACATTCGATATCCGTGATCTCGATCTCGAGATCGCCGCTGGGCTTAGGCCACGTCACCGTATCCCCGATCGCCGCGCCGAGCAATGCCCGGCCCAGCGGCGATGCCCAACTGATCAGGTGATGATGGCCGCTGCCATGCTCCAGCGCTTCGTCTTCACCGACGATCCGATAACGGTGGTGCTCCCCGTTGCTGTCGACGAAGCTGACCCAGCAGCCGAAGATCACCTTGCCCGGCAACGCGTCGCGGGGTTCGATCACCTGCGCCGATTGCAGACGCGCCTGGAAATAGCGAATATCGCGCTCAAGCATCGGCAGCTGTGACCGATCCTGGAGGTCGCCGGTGACGAGTGCATCGCGCTCGGCGATCAGCTCGGCGAGCCGCTGTTGAATGGCGTCATGCCCCGATGGCGTCATGTAATTGGGTAGATCGCTGATGGTACGCTCGGGCAGCGATTCGGGGGCATCGCTGTCTTCCTTAACGAAAGCTCGGCTCATGGGATACTCACGAAAAAGGGGTGGACGGCACGAAAGTCGAACGGCGATCCCGTCGATAACGGGTCGCACTTTATTCACTGTAGCGATATCTTCGCCATTGGGAACAGTGCTTGTGAAGCGCGATGTCATTTTCGATACGATAGCCATCGTCTCTGCATGACAGTTAGGAACGTCCCGGCAAGTTACGGAGAACAGCATGACATACGACATTCAGCTCAAGCGCATCTACAGCGAAGCCGAACCCGAGGACGGCGCCCGGGTGCTGGTCGATCGGCTGTGGCCACGCGGTAAACCCCGCGAATCGCTGGCATTGACCGACTGGTACCGCGACGCCTCGCCATCGAACGTACTGCGCAGACAATGGCATCAGGGCGAAATCAGCGATGCGGTCTTCGTACGCCGTTATCGCTGGGAGATAGGCGATGCCCAGGACTGCCTGATACCGCTGATGCGCTGGTGCCGCCAAGGCCGGCTCACACTGCTGAGCGCCGCCCGTGATCTGCAGCACTCGCATCTGCCGACCCTGCGCGAGGCCATCGCCGAGGCGCTGGATGTGGAAGACCGCCAGGCCGACGGCCTGGAGGCCAGTTCACCGCCCTGCTACGGTGCGCGATTCGAACGACGCGACGACTGAAGGAATTGCCGGATTCGCTCCTTGCCAATCGAATTACCGGTGATGCTTGCGATAAGTCACCAGACGATAGACGTAAATCGCCACTACCGTGATGATCACCCCCTTCGATACCGGATCGACGTATTGTGCGACACGCTCGTATTGGCTCTCGAGCAAGAAACCGGCAAGCGCCAGCAACATCGTCCACAGGCCGCTACCCAGCGATGTCCAGAAGATGAATTTGGGGATTGGCATTACGGCAATGCCCGCCGGTGCCGAAATCAGCGTACGAATGGCGGGGACCAAGCGCCCGAAGAACACCGCAATGGCGCCATAACGCCTGAAGGTGAGAATGGCCCTGGTGACATCCCGACTCGATAGCGTCAACCAGCGACCATGACGGACCGCCACGTTGTGCAACCCCTGCTCACCGAACCAGCGCCCCAGCAGATACCAGGGCGCCGCGCCAATCAGCGACCCCAGCGTGCCGGCCACGATGACACCCCAGAGACTGAGCTCACCGCGTGCCGCGACGAAGCCGGCCAACGGCATGATCACTTCCGAAGGAATCGGCGGAAACAGGTTTTCCAGAAACATCAGCGCAGCAATGCCCAGATAGCCGGTACTGGCGATCACCTGAGTGATCCAGTCGAACATATCGATACTCTCCTTGTAGGGCGTGACAAGAACGCGGCCCACATCAAGATCGATGTGGGCCGCGTTCCGGGCTGCCTGGCAGTGTACGTTACTTCAAGCGCTCGAACACCGCCGTCACGTTCGCCGCGTTGACTGACTTAGCGTCACAAGCACGACATCACTCCTCGACGCGGAAGGTGCCGTTCATGATCGATGAGTGCCCCGGGAAAGAACAAAAGAAGGTCAGCTCCTTGCCGGCCAACCCCTCGGTGGAAAATTCAACCGTGGTGCTTTCTCCCCCGCCGATGACCTCAGTGTTGGCAATGACCCGCTCATCATCCTGCGGAAGATAGTCATTCTCCAATGACGATTTCGTCCCCGCCTCGGCAACGGCCTTGAAGTCGTCGCTGGCCGTCAGGACCCAGTTGTGGCCCATGACCTTCTTGGCCATCTTGCCCACGTGCTTGAGGGTCACGGTGACACTCTCGCAACTGGCCGGAACGCTCATTTCCTTCTTGTTGAACTGCAGTTGGTCGTTGGCCTCGATCGTCAGCTTGCACTCATCCCCGGCAGCCCAGGTCGGAGAAGCGACCAGCGCGGCGGTAGCAATCAGCATCAGTCGAATGAATTTCATGTGTCCTCCTAACGGAATCGCTGGATTGTCGTTGGGTTTATATATTTAGTTAGCAAGTTTATATTACGTAGTGAAGCTAAACTACATGGAACAATTTCCTTGAACTGATGGTAGCTGTCAAGCCCTTTGTGAAAAGCCTGAATCGTTGTCATTCCATTTGACGGAAATCATTACCATATAAATACAAGAGGCATGCCATGAAAAAAGCGGCCCCTAAGAGGAGCCGCTTCCAACAACAGGCGGAATGGAAAAACGGAAAACGCTTATTTCAGGCGTTCAAACACCGTCGCCACGCCCTGACCCATGCCGATGCACATGGTCGCCAGCCCCAGCGTGGTGTCCTGCTGCTGCATGACGTTGAGCAGCGTGGTGCAAATCCGCGCGCCCGAGCAGCCCAGCGGGTGGCCGAGGGCAATGGCGCCGCCGTTGAGGTTGACCGCATCGTCCATGCGCTCGAGCAGCCCCAGGTCCTTGAGCACCGGCAAAGACTGCGCAGCGAAGGCCTCGTTGAGCTCGACGGTCTGGATATCGTCGATGGTCAAGCCGGCAGCCTTTAGCGCCTTCTTGGTCGCCGGCACCGGACCATAGCCCATGATCGAGGCATCACAACCGGCCACGCCGGTGGAGAGGACCCGAGCGATCGGCGTCAGACCCAGCGCCTGGGCGCGCTCGTAACTCATCACCGCCATCGCCGAGGCACCGACCGAAAGCGCCGAGGAGGTACCGGCCGAAACCGTGCCATTTCTAGGATCGAAGATCGGCTTGAGCTTGGCCATGTCTTCCAGGTTGACATCGGCGCGCACCACTTCGTCATGCCTGAACAACTGGCGCAGGCCTTCGGCGTCATGGCCTTCGACACCGACGATCTCGTTGTCGAAGTAGCCTTTCTCATTGGCCGCCAGCGCACGCTGGTGTGAACGCACACCGAACTTATCCTGCGCCTCGCGCGATATGCCATTCATCTTGCCTAGCAACTCGGCGGTCAGGCCCATCATCATCGATGCTTTGGCGGCATGCTTGCTGATCGCCGGGTTGACGTCGACACCGTGCTCCATGGGCACGTGCTCCATGTGCTCGACACCGCCGATCACATAGAAGTCGCCCATGCCAGCCTTGATGTTGGCGCTGGCGATATGCAGCGCACTCATCGACGATCCACACAGACGATTGACGGTCTGCGCGGGCACCGAGCGCGGGATGCCGGTCATGATCGCCGCGTTGCGGGCAATGTTCATGGCCTGCTCGAGGGTCTGGTTGACGCAGCCCCAGATCACGTCGTCGACTTCCGCCGGGGCGAGGTTGGCGTTACGCTCGAACAGCGCCTGCATCACCGCGGCGGACAGGTTCTCGGCGCGCACATTGCGAAAGGCACCGTTTTTGGCCTTGGCCATGGCGGTACGTACCCCGTCGACCACCACGATATCTCTTGGATTCAGACTCATTCCCAATCTCCTAATGCGTGGTCGGCTTATGCCTGGGCTTGTGTAGGCTGCGGATAAAAGCGCTCGGCGTTATCGGCCATCGCGCGCAGCTTGTCGGTCGGTGCGTAAAGCGGCCCGAGCTCGGCCGCAAGCTCGTCGGCCAGCTTGACGAATTCGGCCACGCCCATGGCGTCGATATAGCGCAGCGCGCCACCCCGGAACGGCGGGAAGCCGATGCCGTAGATCAACGCCATGTCGGCCTCGGCCGGGGTACCGACAATGCCGTCTTCCAGGCAGCGCACGGTTTCCATGCACAGCGGTACCATCATCCGCGCGATGATCTCGTCGTCGCTGAGCTCGCGCTCGCCACTCGCGACCTGCTTGACCAGTTCATGCGCCCGTTCATCGGAGACCTTCTTCGGCTTGCCCTTCTTGTCCTCTTCGTAGACATAGAAGCCCTTGCCGTTCTTCTGGCCCAGGCGTTCGTTCTCGTACATCACCTGGATGGCGGTCTTGTCGCCCTCTTTACTCCCATGCGCCATACGATCGGGGAAGCCTTCGGCCATCACCTCGTTGGCGTGCACGGCGGTATCCATGCCGACCACGTCGAGCAGGTAGGCCGGGCCCATCGGCCAACCGAACTTTTCCATGACCTTGTCGACGTGCTCGAAGTCGGCGCCCTGTTCGACCAGCAGGCTGAAGCCGCCGAAATACGGAAACAGCACGCGATTGACCAGGAAACCCGGGCAATCGTTGACCACGATCGGCGTCTTGCCCATCTTGCGGGCATAGGCCACGGTGGCCGCGACGGCGGCATCGCCGGTCTTCTCGCCACGGATGACCTCGACCAGCGGCATGCGATGTACCGGGTTGAAGAAGTGCATGCCGCAGAAGTTTTCAGGGCGCTTGAGATTTTGCGCCAGGCGACTGATCGAAATAGTCGAGGTGTTGGAGGTCAGGATGGTGTTGTCGCCGACGTAACCTTCGACTTCGGTGAGCACCGCATCCTTGATCTTGGGGTTCTCGACCACCGCCTCGACCACCAGATCGACCTCGCCGAAATCGCCGTAGGAGAGTGTCGGGCGAATATTGGCCAGCGCCTCGGCCATCTTCTCGGTGCTCAACTTGCCACGCTCGGTCTGCTTGGAAAGCAGCTTGCGCGCTTCCTTCAAGCCGAGCTGGATCGCTTCTTCCTTGATGTCCTTCATCAGGATCGGCGTACCCTTGTAGGCGCTCTGGTAGGCGATGCCGCCACCCATGATGCCGGCACCCAGCACAGCCGTCTGTTCGACAGGCGCGGCTTGCTTCTCGTACTTGCTACCTTTCTTCTTGACCACCTGATCGTTGAGGAACAACCCGACCAGATTGAAGCAGACTTCGGTCTTGGCGAGTTTGGCGAAGCCCTTGGCCTCGATCGCCTGAGCGCGCTCGCGGCCTTCACCGGCGCCCTTCTGGATGACCTTGATCGCCTCGACCGGTGCCGGGTAGTGCGGCCCGGCCTTGCCGGCCACATAGCCCTTGGCGGTCTCGAATACCATCATCTGCTCGATGGCGTTGAGCTTGAGCGGGCTTTTCTTCTCTTCGCGACGCGCCAGATAATCCAGCTCGCCAGCGTTGGCGCGCCCAAGAATATCCAGCGCCGCTGCCTGCAGACGCTCGGCCGGCACGACTGCGTCGACGACCCCCATCTTGAGTGCCGCGTCGGCCTTGTTCTGGGTGCCGCCGGCGATCCACTCGATGGCGTTGTCGGCCCCCGCGATGCGTGGCAAACGCACGCAGCCACCCCACCCGGGAAGAATCCCCAGCTTGGTCTCGGGCAGGCCGATCTGAGCCTTCTCGGCCATTACGCGGAAATCGGTGGTCAGCGTCACCTCGCAACCACCACCCAACGCCAGGCCGTTGATGGCGGTGACGGTGGGAAACGGCAAGTCTTCGATGGCATTGAACAGGGCATGAACTTCCTGGTTCATGTTGACCAAAAAGTCTTCGTCCTTGGCGAACATGCCGTGAAACTCGGTGATATCGGCGCCGACGATAAAGGCGTCCTTGGCACTGGCGATCATCAGGCCCTTGAGATCGCTCTCGGCCTGGATAGCCTTGACGGCCTCTTGCAACTCTTTGATAACGGCGCTGGAGAGCTTGTTGATGGACTCATCCTTCAGATCGAAGGTCAACGTGGCGAGGTTATCGCCATTGCTCGCCACGGACAGGGCGTTGCCTTGATAGATCATCTACGCATCTCCACGGGGGTTGGGAGCGAGGGTGTGTTTTCATACAAGCGTTTGAATACTGCTTAGCTTGGGCCAGCTTCGCGCATTCGTCAAGCGTGTAAACCGGCAATCGCGTAATACCGCTGGCGACCCTATGTCGCGGAAACACGACTCCCTAGGCGACATCACACCTGCTAGGATGCGCCCTTTCACCATTATCGGGCCTCGTGGGGATAAAATCGCTGCATGACCACCGCCACCGCTTCGCGCCTGCTAACGCTGCATCGCCTGACCGAACGCTGGGTCATACGACTCCGTCCCTATGCCTGGTTATGGCCACCACTGGCCTTTATTGCCGGTGCCTTGAGCTTTTTCATGGTCGATCGCCAGCAGTGGCTGGGAGCGGCACTCGCTCTGGCCCTGCTGCTGGCATGGATTCTGCTGTTATCGGAAAGCCTGATCGGGCGTTTCCTGGCCAACCGGGGCTACCCGACACTCCAGCGCGGCGTAACGGCATTCATCGCGCAGATGATTCATCAGGAAACCCTGTTCTTCACGCTACCGTTCATACTCGCAACCACGGTCTGGGCCAGCGGGCAGGCGTTGTTCACGCTGTTGATGATCGGTTGCGCCCTGCTGTCGATTCTCGACCCACTTTACTTCCGTCTGGCCGAACGCCATCGCTGGTTGTATTTCGCGTTCCATGCGCAGTGCGTGTTTCTGGTGATGCTGGTCACCTTGCCGATCATGTTGCAACTGACTACCGGCGAAGCCCTGCTGCTGGCGGTATTGGCGACCATCGTGTTCGGCTTGCCCAGTCTCGCCCATCTACTGCAACCGCGGGGGTTGACCGGCTGGCTGGCGATGATCGGCTTGGCCATGCTGCTGGGCGGTGCAGCCTGGGTCGGTCGCGCCTGGGTGCCGCCGGCCACGCTATGGCTGACCGGCACGGCACTATCCCCCAGCTTCGATACTGCGGCCCGCGAACCGCGCGGCAGCATGCCGCTGACCGGGAACGCCCTGCACGAGAACGGATTATATGCCTATACGGCGATACGCGCGCCGCGTGGGCTACGCGAGAAGATTTACCATGTGTGGCGCCATGAAGGAGAACTCGTCGACCGCATTCCGTTGATCATCAACGGTGGGCGTAGCGAAGGTTATCGCGCCTGGACTCACAAGCAGCAGTTTCCCGCCGACTCCCAGGGCGACTGGCGCATCGATGTGATGACCAGCACCGACCAGCGCATTGGGGTGATGCATTTCACCATAGAAGATAACGCCGCACAGGCGGCCAAGGCCAATGGCAAAATTCATGTCCCCGCCGGCATACCCGGGCTCGATGTGCGCCAATTGATCGCCGGCGATAGCTGATAGCGTTGGTCAGGCGTCACCGACAGGACTTGCATTGCTCAACCAAGATTCCGACAATTATCCAATTAGCCTGCGAAACGATAACGCCAATGCCCGACAATATCGGATTCAAACTGTCACGCCTGCCACGCTTGTGGCGCGCCCTTCTCGATGAGCGCCTGGCGCCGCTTGATCTAACGCAAACGCGCTGGGTCACGCTTTATCACCTATGGCGCTTGGGCGACGGGCAGCCCCAGTGCGACCTGGCTCGCGCGATCGGCGTCGAGGCGCCTTCGTTGGTGCGTACCCTCGACCAGCTCACCGACCAGGGGTTGATCGAGCGCCGCCCGTGCCAGGACGATCGCCGCACCAAGCGAATATTCCTCACTGCCGAAGCCACCCCGCTACTCGAACGCATCGACGCCATCGTCGACCAGGCGCGCGCGGAAATGCTCAGCGGCATCAGCGACGCGGAGCTCAAGCAGCTCGACGAGTTGCTGACCCGTATCGAGAAAAACGGGCTGCGCCTGCAGACCCGAACCCCGGATGGCGATAGCTGTTAATGCCACTTAGCGCGGTGCTTTTGGTGTATCGCCTGAAGGCGAGGGGCCAGACAGCGCATCGCGCGCTGTCGCCAGTGACGCCTGACAATCGCCGAACCCCGCTACGTCCAGCGACTCGCCCCACCATAGCGTCAGATGGATTCGCTCCGATTCCAGCACCAGTGCGTCCTCGGGCAGCGCTGCCAGCGCCTGCTCCAGGCATTGTTGCGCCTCGCTCGAAAGCGGGCGCAGCGGTTCGATGCGCCAACGCCAGCCTTTCACAAATGGCTTCAACGCCTCACTGGCATAGTCGTCGCGAACCAGCAGAAACAACGGCCCGGGCTGTGCCTGCGGATAACGCCAGCGGTAGCTGACCAGTCCGCCTGGCGGCGCATGCAGCGGTGGCTTGGCAAACCTGACCGCAACCCCCGTCTGGCGGGCATGCTGGCGCAGCAGCCCCAAACGCCGGTCGCGACGCGACGGCCTGAGCCACATTATCGGCGAGAGCATCGCCAGAAAAACGAACAGCATGACCAGCCAGAACGTCATACAGGGTATCCTAAAACGTTGATATGAATCGTTGTGCCGCGCGGTAACACGACCTAAAGTGAAAACATCGACCCCGCAGCGAAGGGAGATTTGCCATGAGCAATGAATATCGTCACGTGCTGGTCGCCGTGGATTTGACCAAGGACTCTCACAAGGTTCTGGAGCGTGCCATTCCCATTGCACGGCGCAACAACGCCAAGCTGTCGGTCATGCACACCCTCGAACCGCTGGGTTTCGCCTATGGCGGCGATATTCCCATGGATCTGACCAGCATTCAGGATCAGCTCGATGATCACGCCAAACAGCGTCTGGCCGAAATCGCCGACCCTCACGAGGTGGCCAAGGAAGATCAGCATGTGGTGGTGGGTATGCCCGATACCGAAATCCACCGCTTTTCCAAGGAACACGATGTCGACCTGATCGTAGTCGGCTCGCATGGGCGCCACGGATTCGCGCTACTGCTCGGCTCGACCTCCACCGGGGTGCTGCACGGTGCGCAGTGCGACGTGCTGGCGGTGCGTGTCGGCAAGGATGGCGAAACCGACGAATAGCTTATTCAGGGCCTCCGTACCGGAGGCCCAACTGTTCTCGGCGGGCTACTCCCCTGCGGCCATCGCTTCGAGTTCCATCCAGCGCTCCATGGCTGCATCCAACTCAGCCTGTTTGTTCGACATCGCTTCCAGCGTGCGCGTCACCTTGTCGCTGTCCTGCTGGTAGAAACCCGGATCACCGACTCGAGCTTCGAACTCGGCGACCGAACGCTCCAAGACCTCGATGGCCGCCGGCAAGCCATCCAGTTCGCGCTGCAATTTATAAGATAGCTTGACCGGTTTCTTGCTCGCGAGCTCTGCCCCGGTGTCGTGCGAGGTTAGCGTGGCATCGTCAACCGGCGACTCGTGATGCGCCGCGCTCTTAGCCTGCTTGGAAACCGTACTGGCATCGAAATCCCAAGGCGCCGGTGGCAGCTTGCCGCCCTGGCGAACCCAGTCGCTGTAGCCACCGACATACTCGCGCACCTGCCCTTCACCCTCGAAGGCCAGCACTTCGGTGACGACGTTGTCCATGAACTCCCGGTCGTGTGAAACCAGCAACAGGGTGCCCTGGAAATCGAGCAGCAGCTCCTCGAGCAGCTCCAATGTCTCGACATCGAGATCATTGGTCGGCTCGTCGAGTACCAGCACATTGGCCGGTTGGGTAAACAGCTTGGCCAGCAACAGGCGATTCGACTCACCGCCCGAGAGCGCCTTGACCGGCTGTCGCGCCCGTTCGGGCGTGAACAGGAAGTCCTGCAGGTAACTGATGACGTGCTTGTCCTTGCCACCCACCGTCACGCGGTCGCTACCCTGGGCGACGTTATCGTAGACGGTCTTCTCGGGCTCGAGCCCGGCGCGCAGTTGATCGAAATAGGCCACTTGAAGGTTGGTGCCCAAACGCACCTGCCCTTCACTGGGCGTCAATTCGCCGAGCAGGATCTTGAGCAGGGTCGTCTTGCCGGCACCGTTGCGACCGATCAGACCGACCCGATCGCCGCGCTGGATTTCCAGATCGAGATCGCGAATCACCCAAGCGTCGCCGAAACGCTGGCTGACGCCGCTCAGCTCGACCACCCGCTTGCCGCTGCGCGAGCCTCTGTCGACGCTGATCGTCGCCCGCCCCTGGCGTTCGCGGCGCTCGGCACGCTCGTTGCGCATCTTCTGCAAGGCGCGCACACGCCCTTCGTTACGGGTGCGGCGCGCCTTGATGCCCTGGCGAATCCAGGCCTCTTCCTGCGCCAGTTTCTTGTCGAACTCGGCGTTCTCGCGCGCCTCGATTTCGAGTTCGTGAGCTTTTTGTTCCTGATAGGTGGCGTAATTACCGGGATAGCGCCCCAGCCGGCCGCGATCGAGCTCGAGAATGCCGGTGGCGAGACGCGATAGAAAGGCGCGATCGTGAGTGATGAACAGCACTGCGCCGGTGAAGGCGGCGAGTTGCTCTTCCAGCCAAGCGATAGTATCCAGATCGAGATGGTTAGTCGGCTCATCGAGCAGCAGCAGATCGGGCTCTGCGACCAGAGCTCGGGCCAGCGCCACACGCCGGCGCCAGCCACCGGACAGATCGCTCATCGCGCTGTCGGCGGGCAGGCCGAGCTTGGTCAGCACGGTGTCGATGCGCTGATGGAACGACCAGCCGTCGATGGCCTCGATGCGGGTCTGCAACGTCGCCATGCGGTTCATATCGGGATCATCGGCCTGCACCAGGTGGTGATACTCGGCGAGTAGCGCCCCCGCCTGGGGCAAGCCCTCGGCGACCACATCGAAAATGGTCATACCGCTGGCGGCGGGCAAATCCTGCTCGAGCACGCCGATACGCAACCCCGGAGCGCGCCAGATCGTGCCGCCATCGGGCAAATTATCACCGGCGACCAACCCCAGCAGGGTCGATTTGCCGGTGCCGTTGCGACCCACCAGCGCCAGACGCTCGCCCTTCTCCAGCACCAGGTCGGCGCCCTCGAGCAGTACCTGCGGGCCATAGGCCAATTGTAGCTGTTCCAGACGTAGCAGGGTCACGCACCTACCTCATTCGCGAATTTTCAAAGGCGCCTAGTGTAACGCATGGCCGCAGCGCTGTGGCCTTACCGCTTGGCGAGTTACAATGCCCGACTAAACGAGCAAGGAGCGCCCTCTTGGCCGCAACCACCGACACCCTCAACGACTTTCTGCCCGAGGCGCTGCGCTTCACCGCGCCTGCCGAACTGGTGGACATCGGCGCCAACCTGACTCATGAGAGCTTTGCTCACGATCGCGAGGCGGTGATCGAGCGTGCACGCACCGCCAACGTGACCACGCTGGTGCTCACCGGCACCGATCGGGAGCACGCCGAGCAGGCGGTCGAACTGGCCCGCCAATACGCCGGGATTCATGCCACGGCCGGCGTCCACCCCCACGATGCCAGCGACTGGACCAGTGAGCTACAAACCGCCATGCGCGCGCTGCATCTCCAACCCGAGGTGGTGGCCGTCGGTGAATGCGGACTCGATTTCAATCGCAACTTCTCCACGCCCAGCGAACAGGAGCGAGCCTTCGAGGCCCAATTGGGCCTGGCCGTCGAATCGGGCTTGCCGTTGTTCATTCATGAACGCGACGCCGGGCGGCGCATGCTCGACATCCTGCATAACTGGCGTGATGACATTTGCGATGCGGTGATCCATTGCTTTACTGGTGAGCGTGACACCCTGCATGGCTATCTGGATCTCGACCTGCATATCGGCCTGACCGGCTGGCTATGCGATGAACGCCGTGGCCATCACCTGCGCGAGCTGGTCGGCGATATCGCCCTCGAACGCTTGATGGTCGAAACCGACTGCCCCTACCTGCTGCCGCGCAATTTACCGACTAAGCTCAAGGGTCGGCGCCATGAACCGGCGCTGTTGCCATGGATCGTGCGCGAGATCGCCTATTGGCGCGGTAACGACGAGGCCGCTGTCGCGCGTGCCACCTCTGACACCGCGCGACGCTTCTTTCGCCTGGAGGATCGTTGACATGGACGAATTCCCCGGCTTCATCGCCGTCGAAACCGGCGAAGAGAATGCCCTACCGCTGGCCATTGCCTGGGCGCTGCCCAACGGGCAGGTCAAACACACGCTGATTCAGCCCGACGACGACTGGCTCGATGAAGAGTTGCTGCAACTGGGCGACTATAGCCTGGATGAATTACGCACGTTCGGGGTGAGTCCGCTGGATGTATTGCGTGAGCTTGGGGAGGACTATAACAATGCCACCCTCTACACCGCTGGCGTGAGCGATGACGAGGCCGCCCTATCGCGCCTGTTCGACGACTTCGGCGTGGACCCATTCGTCGAACTGGCGCCCGCTGAAAGCCTCTATCCCGATCTGAATGGTGGCGAGTGGGCGCGGGCGCGTGGCGACCTGTTCGGCGAGCTAGGCCTGGAACCGTTACGTCCCGAACACGAAGTTCAGGTGATGCTCTATTTGCATCAGCGGCTATCGGAAACGGCCGACTAACCCAATCATGCCTCGCGGCGACTGGCGACGATGGTTCGTGAGATCACGATCACCGGCAATACACCGGCCACGACGATGACCAGTGCCGGCAAGGCCGCCATTTCCAGCAGTTCTCCAGAGGCATACTGATAGACATTGGTGGCCAGCGTGTCGAAATCGAACGGTCGCAACAACAGTGTCGCCGGCAACTCCTTCATCGCATCGACAAAGACGACCAACGCCGCGGTCAGAAGGCCTGGCCGTATCAGCGGCAGATGTACCCGCCACAGCGTTCGCAGCGAACTCTCGCCCAGCGAGCGGGCAGCCATGTCCATCGACGGGGTTATCTTGTCCAGGCTCGACTCGATGGCACCGGCGGACACCGCCAGAAAACGCACTACATAGGCGATGACAATAGCGGTCGCCGAGCCGGTAAGCAGCAGCCCGGTGCTAACGCCGAAGGTATCGCGCATGAAGGCGTCGAGTGCGTTGTCGAACGCCGCCAGCGGGATCAACACACCAAGCCCGATCACCGCGCCCGGCATCGCGTAACCCAGGCTGGAGAGCTTGAGCGCCTGCTGTACCGAGTGAGTGCGATCGAGGCGCTTGGCATACGCCAACAGCACACCCAGCAGCAGTGTCAGTAGTGCCGCCAAGGTCGATAGGGTCAGACTGTTGATGGCGTAATCGACGAAGCTGTCGGTCCAGGACTCTTCGAAGTAGACGATGGCGTGGCGCGTCAGAATGCCCACCGGCAAGATGAAGCCCAGACCCAGCGGCACAAAGCAGGCCAAGGACGCCAGCCAGCCGCGTGCGCCAGCCAGGCGTGGCCGACGGTAACAGCGAAACCGCTCGCCCTTGCCAAATTGACGCTGGCGTCGTCGAGCATGGCGTTCGAGCCAGACCAGCAGAATGATGAACGACATCAGACACAGCGCGATTTGCGCCGCGCCGCGTACACTGCCCATGTTCAGCCATACATTGAAAATACCGGCGGTCAGGGTGCGCACGGCGAAGTAATCGACGGTGCCGAAGTCATTCAGCGCCTCCATCAACGTCAGCGCCAGACCCACGGCGATGGCCGGCCGCGCACCGGGCAGCGCCACGCGCCAGAAGCTCTGAAAGCCATTGCAACCCAGGGTGCGGCTGACGTCGCGCAGCGACGCCGACTGCTCGAGAAAGGCGGCGCGCGCGAGCATGAATACGTAGGGATAGAGCACCAGCGAGAGCATGACGATCGCCCCGCCGAGACTGCGAATCTCGGGAAACCAGTAATCGCGCGGGGTTTCCCAGCCGAACAGGCCACGCAACCAGTTCTGGAAAGGGCCGGCGTACTCGAGCACGTCGGTATACACATAGGCGATGACATTGGCCGGCATGGCAAAGGGCAGCAGTAACGACCATTCGTAAAAGCGCCGTAGCGGGAACTGATACATGGTCGTCAGCCAGGCGGCGACCACGCCGATACTCCCGGCCATCAGCGCCACGCCGACCATCAACTGCAGGCTGGTCAGCACATAGTGGGGCAATACCGTACTGGCCAGGTGCGACCATATCTCACCGCCGCCATCGTCACCAGTGAAGGCTAGGTAAATCACCGCGAGAACCGGCAGACACACCCCCGCCGCCACGCACCAGGCTGCCAGAAACCAGCCAGTATGCGTGCCTATACGCCGGCCATGGCGCGCTAATGGCGCGTCAGCCTCGGCAACGCCGGCTACTTCCACCTTCATATCAGTATTTCACCAATGACAAGCGGCCGCCGGTGGTGGCCGGCAGCCTGCATGGGGTTCGATTGGCCTCTCACGAGGCCTTCCACTTATTCGTTGAAGGCAACCTCATGCACCAGTTCGGTGGCGCGCCGACGCAACGCAGCGATCTCGGCCAGAGGGACGTCGTCGGCCTTGAATTCACCCCAGGATGCGACCGTTTCGGAGGGCTCGACCTCGGGGTTGAGGGGGTACTCGAAATTGATCTCGGCATACATCGACTGCGCGGTTTCTTCGGTAAGAAAGCGCATCAGCTTGTAGGCGTTTTCCTCATTGGGCGAGTGCTTGGCCAGCGCCATCCCCGAAATATTGACGTGGGTACCACGACCTTCCTGATTGGGGAACTCGATGCGCGAGGCCTGCGCCCAGGCGCGCTGCTCTTCATTGGCGAGCATCTTGCCGTAGTAGTAGCTGTTACCCAGGGCGATGTCGCAGAGCCCATCGCGTATCGCCTTGATCTGAGCGCGATCGCCACCCTGAGGCTTGCGCGCCAGATTGGCCTTGAAGCCTTCGAGCCATTGCTTGGTGAACTCGTCGCCATGTTCGGCGATCATCGAAGCGATCAAGGCGATGTTATAGGGATGATCGCCCTGACGGCTGCAGATGCGGCCCTCGAAGCGAGGATCGGCGAGATCCTCGTAGCTTTCTATCTCACCAGGCTCCATGCGCTCGACACTGGTATAGAAGACACGCGCGCGACTGGTCAGTCCGACCCATTGGTTGTTTTCGCCGAAGTACTGCTCGGGGATGTTGCTTTCGATGACCTCATCCTCGATGGACTGAGTGACACCGGCATCGACAAGGTCCTGCAAGCGGCCGACATCCACGGTCAGCATCACGTCTGCGGGCGAGTTGCGCCCTTCGCGCTTGAGGCGCTCGGTCAGCCCTTGGTTGCCGAAGATGACGTTAACCTCGATACCGGTCTCGGCGCTAAATTCATTGAGAAAGGGGTCGATCAGGAATGGCTGCCGATACGAATAGACGTTGACCTCCTCCTCGGCCAGCGCCGCAACGCTGGTAAAGGCCGTGGCAGCGGCCAGAGAAGCAGCGAGCGCCTTGTTCAGAACTGACATGCCGTATCTCCGCATCGATGAGGGCCCTGTGACCAACGGCCAAATAATGAGAATCATTCTATTTCGACTCGGCGCTGGCAACAACAGTCCACTCGAGTTATTCCACAACCGATGCCTTTGGCACTGTGTTGGACAGGCTCGCGCGCCCCAGGGCAACGGCCTGGCTCAGCGGACAGTGCTGGTGGTAGAACGCGCTCAGCGCCGTACGAAAGGCTTCGGCACGTTGCGGCAAGCCCTCGCGCTCATAGCGCTCGGCGCGCGTCTCGACCATTGTCCGGAAGGCGTCACGGTCGACAGTCACTTCGCCAAGGTTGTCGACGCTGACATGAAAGCGCAGCCCGCAGGCGCGCGAGAACAGTAGCTCCAACGCCTGCGGGGGAATTTCGACACTCTCGAAAGCATGCTGTTGCTGGGCATCGCGGCCGTCCGGCAAATACCAGTAGCCGTAATCTTCCAGCGCGCGCCGCCGGGGCCCGGCGATACACCAGTGGCTAAGCTCATGCAGCGCGCTGGCGAAAAAGCCGTGTGCAAAAATCACCCGATGGCATGCGTAGTCGTCATTGGCCGGTAGATACAATGGTTCGTCGTCACCGGGGAGCAATCGGGTGCGAAACGTATCGGCAAATAAGCCATCGAACAGGGCGATTGCGTCTTCGATGCGATGCGGGATAGGTATTTCAGACATGGCGCGGATTATACGGCGTCACAACCCAAGCGGAAATGCTCGCCAGTTGCTAGAATCGCGCTCCTGTCCCTACGGTCGATGATTAAAGGAGCGTCGGCGTGGCCCGCTTCACTTTTCCGCTATTCACTCGCTGTCGGCGCGAGACGGCTCTACTGATGCGTCTTGCCCTGCCAATGTGCGGCGCACAACTGGCGCAGGCGGGAATGGGGGCCACGGATGTGATCATGTCTGGTCGCGCCAGTGCCACCGACTTGGCCGCCGTTTCGGTCGGCTCCAGCATCTGGCTGCCGTTGATGCTGTTCATGACGGGCACATTAATGGGCCTGACGCCGATCGTCGCCCAGCTGCGCGGCGGCGCGCGCATGCCGCGCATTCGCCCCTACGTTCACCAGGCCCTCTGGTTGGGCCTGGCACTCGGCATGGCCGCATCGCTGCTGCTGTGGTTCGCGGTAACACCAATTTTTCGGCTCATGGATGTTCCCGGCCCCGTCGCCAGATTATCGACCGGCTATCTGGCCGCAGTTGCCTTCGGCATGCCCGGCGTCGCGCTGTTTCAGGCCCTGCGCGCCTTCTCCGACGGCATGAATCACACTCGCCCTTCCTTGTGGATCAGCCTGATCGGCCTCGGCGTCAACATCCCTTGCAACTACCTGCTGATCTACGGCGGCGACGGCCTGGTCGACCTCTTCGGTAGTGGTTTGCCGCTGTGGCTGCGGGAGCTTCCTGCCCTGGGTGCCGTGGGATGCGGGATAGCCACCGCGCTATCGATGTGGGTGATGTGTCTGAGCATGCTGCTGTATACCCGCCGCAGCCTGACCTTCGCGCCCATTGCCCTGTGGAAAACGCTGACCTGGCCACACCGCGCGATGATTCGTGAGCTGCTGTATATCGGTGCGCCGATCGGCGTGGCGATCTTCGTCGAGGTCACGCTCTTCACACTGATTGCCTTGTTCGTCGCCAGCCTGGGCGAGATAACCGTCGCCGCGCATCAGGTTGCGCTTAACTATACTTCGATCCTGTTCATGCTGCCGTTGTCATTGGGCATGGCACTGACCGTGCGAGTCGGCAATACCCTCGGTGCGAGCCGTGGCAGCGAGGCCAGCTTCGTGGCCTGGAACGGGATGCTGGTCTGTCTGGTCGTGGCCCTGCTCAACGATGCGATCCTCTGGCTCACCGCCGCGCCTGTGGTTGCGCTTTATACTCACAACGAAGCCGTTCAGGATCTGGCGATGTCGTTGATCTTCCTGGCGATGCTTTACCAGATATCCGATTCGTTGCAGGTCAACATGGCCGGCGCACTGCGCGGCTATAAGGACACCCGAATCATCATGGCGATTACTCTGGTGTCCTACTGGTTGGTAGGACTCGGCGGTGGATACCTGTTGGGAGCACTCGGCATACCCGGCCTGACGCCGCCACTGGGTGTACATGGCTATTGGCTGGGCTTGATCGCCGGCTTGACGGTGGCGGCGGCGTTGCTGGGGTGGCGTCTGTGGCGTATCAGCAAGGCGGTTAGCGATGGTCTGATGGAAATTCCACAAAGCTGATAAATTCCTTACGACTCAATGGCATGTGCCGACCAAAGAGGCGCAGGGCGAGGTTGGCGTGCGCTATTTACCCGGCGAAGTGCTATCAGGGCTTAACTTTGCGCGCCTAGCTATGCTAATAGTGAGGCGAGGCCTAGGCCGAATCATTGCCGTTGAGGAGGGTAACCATGGGTATCCCACTGTCCCCCCGCTCTGCCCAGGTCATCGACCTGGACGCCATGCGCCACCGGCTGAGGGCCAAGCGCCGCCTGGTCAGGCTGGCGCCGGAACTGGACGGCCTGGAAATGCTGTATCACCTGGCCTCCGATCCAGACACGTTATACGGCATGCCATTGCTGGCCTGGGGCCTGCGTGAAGATGGCGAAGTCGTCGGCCTGGTGCCGTGGATGGAAGCCCTGACCCCCTGCCATGACCTGGAAGACCCTGAGCACGGCCATTTCGTCGGCTACCGTGACCCGGAAACCGAGGAAATATTTCACAGCGCGCCCGAGCATAAGATTCTGGAGCTCGAACACGCGGCGGCCTATTTCGATTACGAAGATACCAGCGCTCCCACCCTACTACAGCAGTTACCCGAAACGCTCGGCACACATGCCTTGTGTCTGAGCGACGATGGCTGCTCCTGGCAACTCAAGCAGGTATTCGGCTGGCGGCTGTACAGTAACGGAGAGGTCGAGGCACTGCTGGTCGATGAGACACAAGTGGAATCCACCCCTGTCGTGGCGGGAGACGACTGCCTCTATCCCGGGCACAGTCGACACCAGGTCGTTTATTTCTTTCAGCGCGCTATCGCCAATCGCATCAAGCAGGAAGACCCCGCTACGCTGGAAGCGCTGGCCTGCATGGTGGCCAGCGACGATTAACCCAAACGGATGAAATATAGGTAAATATCGCCATCGGCGCTCTGGGTCAGCAGATCGTGCCCCAGAAAGCTGCAAAACTTCGGTATGTCGCGGGTGGTTGCCGGATCGCTGGCGACCACCTTCAATACCTCGCCGGCGCGCATGTCTCGCACCCGGTTATGCATCAGCATGACTGGCTCCGGACAGTACAAGCCGGTCGTATCCAACTCGACATCGAATTCAGGCAAATCGGCCATCATCACCTCGCAAATGGAAAACTTGTGACGGAAGCATTGAGCGCATTCCGATCAGTCGACCAGCCGAACGTGCACGGTCACTTCTTCGCGGTCATGGTATAGCTGCTTGCAACGCAACTCAGCACTAACGCCGGCTCGTACAAGACTCTGCTCGAGGCGTGACAGGCAGCGCTCGACCTCTTGCCAGCGCTGCTTCATTGGCAGCTTGAGATTGAAAACCGCCTCGCGACACCAGCGCCGCACCAGCCAGCGTTCGATCATATCGATAACACGCATCGGTTTGTCGACGATATCGCAGACCAGCCAATCCAGCCGACGCGGCGGCTCCCAGACGAAGCCATCCTCGCGCAGGTGCTCGACCTGTTCGGTGGCCATCAACGTCTTGTCCATGGGGCCGTTATCGATGGCATAGACGTACATGCCCTGGCGCACCAATTGATAGGTCCAGCCGCCAGGCGCCGCACCTAGGTCCGCCGCCTGCATGCCCTCGTGCAGCCGCTCGGCTCGCTCATCGCGAGGCACGAAAGCATGCCAGGCCTCATCGAGCTTGAGCGTGGATCGACTGGGCGCCTCACGAGGAAAGCGCAAGCGCTGTATCCCACCCGGGTGCTCGCTGCGGTTTCCCGGGAAGCTGATAGCAATCTGAACACGATCTCCTTCACTCCAGAATAGATGAAGGCGACGCCCGCCCGCCTTGCCACGAAGCGCTCCACGCTTGTGCAACGTGCTTTCCAGCGGTCTCTTTAGCGCCTTCATCAGTCCGGCCAGCGCTTTCGCCTCATTGGTATCGGGCGTTTCCTGCCACAGCGTTTCGAAGCTCCAGCCGCTTGCCACGACCTGCTCTATTATCGGCGTCAGTCGATCGTCACGCGAGAGAGATTCCAGCGGCGGTAGCGCCACCAATGACTGACGCGCAAATACCAGGTCGTCCAGTACAAGCAATCGATGCAACGCATTGACCGGCGTGTCGCCTGGCAGCACGAAGCGGACATGACCGCTACCTGCCTTGGCGATGGGATAACCCGCATACTCGAAGTAGGCGGCCTTCTCCATCACCTCCGCGCTCAAGTCATTCTCGAAGCCAGGGCGGCAGTAAAGTAGCAGTTCGTTGGCAGTAGCGCTGGGCATGAGGCCTCCTGGTGAAGGCCGAGAAGTCTAGCGTCAGCCTGGCTAGGACCACAAGCCTCCAGTGCCGCTGACCTAGTCAAGAGCCCATCGAAAACAGCGCTATTGGCGCTCGGATTTACTCTGGCGATTCAGCATCTCGATATCCTGAAGCTGGACGTTCAACGCATTGGTCGAAATCATGACTTCCCATAGCGAGAACACCAGCGATGTCGACAAGCTAATCAGGCTGGCGCCAAACAGCACCATGCCCAGGAGTTCCAAAGACAAAAAGAGCGCGAACATCGACAATGTACAGAGCAAGAAACTCAGCACGCCGGCGACCTGCATGCGCTTGGTCAGGCTGATACGCTGGCGCAGCAAAAGTATCTGACGAGCCGCAAGTTCATGGTCTTGACCACGCTCCTCACTGGCTAGCTTGCGTATCAGCTGTGCGAGCGTAAGAAAACGATTGGTGTAGGCAAGCAGCAATAGCGAAATTGCTGGAAACAGTAGTGCAGGTGTCGTGAGCGTCACGATAGACTCCTAATGTTAGTTCGAAGCATAACGCCTATGAGCCACTCGAATCGACAGTTATCGGGCTCCACGGATCTCGCCGGTTCACGCCTGGTCGATAATTTTTGCAACCATGCAAAAAGCCCCGAACTCGTGATGAACTCGGGGCTTTGCAATAAGTGCCTGACGATGATTCGGTCGACGCCCCGAGGGCCGACCATCCGGCGGCCGGCGCGCCGGGACTCGCGCAGGGGGAGGCCCCTAAACGACGAAACCCCGACCAGGGGCCGGGGTTTCTGAAGAAGTGCCTGACGATGACCTACTCTCGCATGGGGAGGCCCCACACTACCATCGGCGCTGAGCGGTTTCACTGCTGAGTTCGGCATGGGGTCAGGTGGGACCCGCTCGCTATGGTCGTCAGGCGTAAACTGGTGTCGCGTGGTGGCTTGAGGGCTGATCGTGATCGTGCTTTCGATCGCGACCCGACGCTCGACGCTGCCCGCCACGGGACTGTCTTAACAAATGAATCAAGCTGACTCGATACGACTCGACGTATCCGCTTATCGGTCATCGCAGGGGTGACTCGCTGTTGCT
>NZ_FNGI01000005.1 GCF_900102945.1 Modicisalibacter muralis
CGTCCGCCGCTCGCCACCAGGAAGCAAGCTTCCCGTGCTGCCGCTCGACTTGCATGTGTTAGGCCTGCCGCCAGCGTTCAATCTGAGCCATGATCAAACTCTTCAGTTGCAATCATTGTGATCCTTGCCCTTCCGAAGAAGAAAGCGGATCAAGCTTGGCTCGAGCTCAAACGTCTCAAACTTGACGAGTCGCTTGTCTCGATCGTCGGTGACTGATCACCGCATCGTCGACAAGCGCCCACATGAATTACCTGATCGATTGTTAAAGAGCGTCGCAACTTGCGTCTGCGCCAGGACTAAAACCCTGACTGCCTCGCTGCGAGAGAGGCGTATTCTACCGATCCGGGCCATTCTGTCAAGATCGAATCGGCGGTGATGTGCTGGCGAAACCCTTGTGGATAACTCAAGCCCGGCATCGCCTGCCGAACCAAAAATCCCAACGCAATCAAGCCATTGCATCATCTTTCACCGCTGACAACGGTTGCTCGTTGCCGGCAGCGGATGCGTACTCTACGGCCTGGAGGGCGCCCTGACAAGCCCTGCCGACAAAAAAGTCTAGTTCAGTAATCTCGTGCTCGCCACGATTGCTTCTGTAATTAGCGAACCCAGCCCCAGAATAGCGGAGCAAGCGCCCACCCGGCCGCTCAAACATCGCAGCGCTTGGCGGGTGTCAGATTACGAATAAATCCATGAACTCATGGACCGGTGTCGCCTCCAGGCCCTGCTGATCCTTGCACAGAGCGAAGATCTTCTGGCTGCGCCCCGTCGGGAAGCGCGTGGCCAGGTTGGTCTTGAACTTGGCTTCCAGCAACGGAATACCATCCGCCCGGCGCCGACGATGGCCGACCGGATATTCGATGGCGACCTGTTCGGTCTTGCTGCCATCGTTGAAGAACACCTGAACGGCATTGGCGATCGAGCGTTTGTCGGCTTCGAGGTACTCGCGGGTGTAACGCTCGTCCTCGACAATCTCCATTTTCCCGCGCAAGTCATCGATGATCGGGTTGTTTTTATGGAAATCATCCTCGTAGTGCTCGGCGACCAGATTGCCGAAGGCCAGTGGCACGGCAGTCATGTATTGCAGGCAGTGGTCGCGGTCGGCCGGATTGGCCAGGTCGCCGACCTTGGAGATGATGCGAATCGCCGATTCATGGGTGGTGATGACGATCCTGTCGATCTCGTCGATTCGATCCTTGGCCTGCGGATGCAGTAAGACGGCGGCCTCGCAGGCGGTCTGGGAGTGGAACTCGGCGGGGAATGATATCTTGAACAGGATATTCTCCATCACGTAGGTGCCGTAGCCCTGGGAGAAGCTGAACTTGCGCTGGCTCTCATCCTTGAGCTTCTGGTCCTTGTTGGTTTTGGAGAACAGCACATCGTAGAAACCCCACTGCGGAGCCGACAGCACGCCGGGAATACCCATCTCGCCACGCAGAGCGATATCCGCCAGACGCACGCCGCGCGAGGTGGCATCACCCGCCGCCCAGGATTTGCGCGAACCAGCGTTGGGCGCATGGCGATAGGTGCGCAGGCTCTGCCCATCGACCCAAGCGTGCGACAGCGCGGCGAGCAGTTGCTCACGATCGGCCCCCATCATCTTGGTGACGACCGCCGTGGTCGCGACCTTGACCAGCACCACATGATCGAGGCCGACGCGGTTGAAGGAGTTTTCCAACGCGATCACGCCCTGGATCTCATGCGCCATGATCATGGCTTCGAGCACGTCGCGCATGGTTAGTGGCGTCTTGCCTTCGGCGATGCGCTTTTGCGACAGGTGATCGGCAACCGCCAGAATGCCGCCCAGGTTATCGGAAGGATGACCCCATTCGGCGGCCAGCCAGGTGTCGTTGTAATCCAGCCAACGAATGATACAGCCGATATCCCAGGCAGCCTTGACAGGGTCGAGTCGAAACGATGTACCCGGCACGCGTGCGCCATGCGGCACCATGGTGCCCTCGACCAACGGGCCGAGATGCTTGGTGCATTCAGGAAAACGCAGCGCTAAAAGCCCACAACCCAGGGTATCCATCAGGCAGTTGCGCGCGGTATCCAGGGCTTCCTGGCTGTCGATGCGGTAGCCGAGCACGTAATCGGCGATGTTCTGCAGCTCGGCGTCGTAATCCGGGCGGACATTGCTTTCGACGGTTGCACTCATATTGCTGCCTCCTCTGCTTCGCTGAATAGGCGTCCAGGCACATCCCTTACTGCCAGGAGTATCGTTGCGAGACGCCCCATCAGCCAACGTCACCGACTAGAGGGCGTCACCCGGCACGCGCACCCAGCCTTCCATCAGCACCCTGGCGCTGCGACTCATGATCGCCTTGGTCGCCGTCCAGTCTCCATTGATCTGGCATGCCTCGGCACCCACGCGCAAGGTGCCGGAAGGATGGCCGAAGCACACCGAGATGCGCTCGCCACCGCCCGCGGCCCGACTGACCAGAGTGCCCGGCACCGCTGCCGCGACACCGATGGCAACCGCAGCGGTGCCCATCATGGCGTGATGCAATTTGCCCATGGAAAGGGCGCGCACCAGCAGATCCACGTCATCGGCGGTAACCGTCTTGCCGCTGGACGTCACATAACCGGCTGGCGGCGCCACGAAAGCCACCTTGGGCGTATGCTGGCGGCCAGCGGCTTGATCGATGTGATCGATCAGCCCCATGCGCACCGCCCCATGGGCGCGCAACAGCTCAAAGCGCGCCAGCGCCTGCAGGTCGCCATTGATCGCCTCTTGAAGCTCGCTGCCGGTGTAGCCGATATCGGCGGCGTTGACGAAGATGGTCGGAATGCCGGCGTTGATCAGGGTCGCCTCGAGCACGCCACCCTTGGCGACACTTTCCGGCACCTCGAGATTGTCGACGACATTGCCGGTAGGAAACATCGCCCCCTCGCCGTCGGCCGGACTCATGAACTCCACCGCCACCTCGGCGGCAGGAAACGTCACGCCGTCGAGTTCGAAGTCGCCGGTTTCCTGCACCTCACCGTCGGTGATCGGCACTCGCGCCACGATGGTCTTGTCGATGTTGGCCTGCCAGATACGCACCGTGGCCACGCCGTTGTGTGGAATGCGCTCGGCAGCCACCAAACCATTGGTGATGGCGAAGGGACCCACCGCGGCAGACAGGTTGCCACAGTTGCCGCTCCAGTCGACGAAGGGCTTGTCGATAGCGACCTGTCCGAACAGATAGTCGACGTCATGGTCGGGCGACTCACTCTTCGACAGAATGACCGTCTTGCTGGTGCTCGAGGTCGCCCCGCCCATGCCGTCGATCTGCTTCTGGTAAGGGTCGGGGCTGCCGATCACCCGCAGCAGCAATCTGTCGCGCGCCTCGCCCGGCACCCGTGCCGCTTCAGGCAGGTCGTCGAGATGAAAAAACACGCCCTTGCTGGTGCCGCCGCGCATATAGGTAGCGGGAATACGAATCTGGGGAATCTGGCTCATCTCAGGCCACCTCCTCGGCTTCCAGGAAGTCCTGGGCAAAACGCTGCAACACGCCACCCGCCGCGTAGATCGATGCCTCTTCCTGAGTATCGAGGCGACAGGTGACCGGCACTTCCTCGCGCTGACCATTCTGGCGATGGATCACCAGGGTCAACTCCGCACGGGGCGTGAACTCACCCACCACATCGTAGGTCTCGCTGCCATCGATGCCCAAGGTGAGGCGCGTGGTACCCGGCTTGAACTCCAGCGGCAGCACGCCCATGCCCACCAGATTGGTGCGGTGGATACGCTCGAAGCCCTCGGCGACGATCGCCTCGACCCCGGCCAGACGCACGCCCTTGGCCGCCCAGTCACGCGATGAGCCCTGGCCATAATCGGCACCGGCGACGATGATCAGCGGCTGCTTGCGTTCCATGTAGGTTTCGATCGCTTCCCACATGCGCACCACCTCGCCCTGCGGCTCGAGGCGCGCCAGCGAGCCCTGGATCACCTCACCCTTCTCGTCGCGGACCATCTCGTTGAGCAGCTTCGGGTTGGCAAAGGTGGCGCGCTGGGCAGTCAGGTGATCGCCGCGGTGGGTGGCATAGGAATTGAAGTCTTCCTTCGGCAGGCCCATCTTCGCCAGATACTCTCCTGCCGCGCTGTCCGGCAGAATGGCGTTGGACGGCGACAGGTGATCGGTAGTGATGTTGTCGCCCAGCACCGCCAGCGCTCGCATGCCTCTCAGCGTGCGCTCGTTGGCCAGCGCGCCTTCCCAGTACGGTGGGCGACGGATGTAGGTACTCATCTCGCGCCAGTCGTACAGCGGGCTCTTGGCTGCCTCGCCTTTATCCAGATCGAACATGGGAATGTAGATGCGATTGAATTGCTCCGGCTTGACGCTTGCCTTGACGATGGCGTCGATCTCGTCGTCGGACGGCCAAATGTCTTTCAGCGTGATCGGATTGCCCCTCTCGTCGAGACCCAGCACATCCTGCTCGATATCGAAGCGCATGGTGCCGGCGATGGCGTAGGCTACCACCAGCGGCGGCGAAGCCAGAAACGCCTGCTTGGCGTAGGGATGGATACGCCCATCGAAGTTACGGTTACCGGACAGCACCGCCGTGGCGTATAGGTCGCGATCGATGATCTCCTGCTGAATCTTCGCGTCCAGCGCGCCTGACATGCCATTACAGGTGGTGCAGGCGTAGGCCACGATGCCGAAGCCGAGCTTTTCGAGTTCCGCCAGCAGGCCGGCCTCTTCCAGATACAGGCGAGCAACCTTGGAGCCCGGCGCAAAGGACGACTTCACCCAGGGTTTGCGGATCAGGCCCAACTCGTTGGCCTTCTTGGCCAGCAGACCGGCGGCGACCACATTGTGTGGATTGGAGGTATTGGTGCAGGAGGTGATAGCGGCGATGATCACCGCGCCGTCCGGCATCTTGCCTTCCCGCTCCTCGGCCTGGGCCTTGGCGCTGTCCTTATAAGAGCGTACGGCGATACCACGTTCGGCAAGCTCGCTGGTCGCCAGCCGTCGATGCGGGTTGGAGGGGCCGGCCATATTGCGCACCACGCTGGACAGATCGAACTCCAGCACCCGCTCGTACTCGGCCTCGACCAGATCATCCGCCCACAGGCCGGTGTGCTTGGCATATTGCTCAACCAGCGCCACCTGCTGCGGCTCGCGTCCGGTCAGTTTCAGGTAATCCAGCGTCTGGTCGTCGATGTAGAACATGCCGGCGGAAGCGCCGAACTCCGGGGTCATGTTGGAGATGGTGGCGCGATCGCCGATGGTCAGGTCGGCCGCGCCCTCGCCGAAGAATTCCAGATACGCCGAGACCACCTTCTCCTTGCGCAGGAACTCGGTGATGGCCAGCACGATATCGGTGGCGGTGATGCCCGGCTGACGCTTGCCGGTGAGCTTGACGCCGATGATATCCGGCAGGCGCATCATCGATGGCTGGCCCAGCATCACGGTTTCCGCCTCCAGACCGCCCACGCCAATCGCGATCACGCCCAGGCAGTCGATGTGCGGGGTGTGGCTGTCGGTGCCCACGCAGGTATCCGGAAAGGCCACGCGCTTGCCATTTTCGTCGGCACGGACCTGGATCACCGGCGACATCTTCTCCAGGTTGATCTGGTGCATGATGCCATTGCCGGCCGGGATCACGTCGACGTTCTCGAATGCGGTCTTGGTCCAGTCGATGAAATGGAAGCGATCCTCGTTGCGGCGATCCTCAATCGCACGGTTCTGCGCGAAGGCATCCTGCTCGAAGCCGGCATGCTCCACGGCCAGCGAGTGATCGACGATCAACTGGGTCGGCACCACTGGATTGACCTTGGCCGGGTCGCCACCCTTTTCAGAGATGACGTCGCGCAGCCCGGCGAGATCGACCAGCGCCGTCTGGCCGAGAATGTCGTGACAGACGACACGTGCCGGGTACCAGGGAAAATCCAGGTCGCTCCGGCGTTCGATGAGCTGCTTCAAGGAATCGCTCAGCATCGCCGGGGCGCAGCGGCGCACCAGCTGCTCGGCCAGCACGCGGGAGGTATAGGGCAGTTTGGCGTAGGCGTTGGGTTGGATGGCATCGACGGCCTCGCGGGCGTCGAAGTAGTCAAGCTCGCTGCCAGGCAGCGTCTTGCGGTATTGGGTATTCATGGCGGCGGGGTCCATCGCGGTATCGAAAGGATCGGGAGACAGGGTGACAGCGGGCGATCATGGCCACGCCATGATCGCCCGTTCAGCCAGGCAGAGAGCTCAGTCGCGCTGCTCGATCGGCACCCATGCCTGCTTCTCCGGACCGGCTTTTTATCGCGCCCAAAGACGCGCGTTCACCGGCCCAGAGACACTTCAGCGGCGCTGCTCGATCGGCACCCATGCCTGCTTCTCCGGCCCGATATAATCGGCGTTGGGGCGGATGATGCGATTGTTCTCACGCTGCTCGAAGACATGCGCGCACCAGCCGGTCAGCCGTGAGCAAACGAAGATCGGGGTAAACAGCTTGGTCGGAATACCCATGAAATGGTAGGCGCTGGCATGGAAGAAGTCGGCATTGCAGAACAGTTTCTTCTCGCGCCACATGACCGCCTCGACACGCTCCGAGACGGGATACAGTCGATCGTCGCCGACATCCTCGGAGAGCTTCTTTGACCATTGCTTGATGATGGCGTTACGCGGATCGGACTCGCGGTAGATGGCGTGCCCGAAACCCATGATCTTTTCCTTGCGCTCGAGCATGCCGAGAATCTTGCGTTCGGCTTCATCGGGCGTCTGCCAGTCTTCGATCATGTCCATCGCCGCCTCGTTGGCGCCACCATGCAGCGGACCACGCAATGAGCCGATCGCGCCGGTCACGCAGCTATGAATATCCGACAACGTCGACGCACAAACCCGCGCGGTGAAGGTCGAGGCATTGAATTCGTGCTCGGCATACAGGATCAGCGAGACGTTCATCACCCTGGCGTGCAGCTCGCTCGCCGGCTCGCCATGCAGTAAGTGCAGGAAATGGCCGCCGATGGAGACGTCATCGGTTTCGGTATCGATGCGCACGCCATCGTGGGAGTAGCGGTACCAGTAATTGATGATTGACGGGAATGCCGCCAGCATGCGATCGCTTTGTTCCTGCTGCTCGTCGAAACTCTGCTCGGTCTCGAGATTGCCGAGCACCGAGGCCCCGGTACGCATCACGTCCATCGGATGCGCATCGGCCGGAATCAGCTCGAGGGCCTTCTTCAGCGGCTCGGGCAGGCCCCGCAGCGATTTCAGCTTGTCGATATAAGCATCGAGTTCGGCCTGGGTCGGCAATTTACCCTTGAGCAGCAGATGAGCCACTTCCTCGAATCGCGCATACTCGGCCAGGTCGTGAATGTCGTAGCCACGATAGGTCAGGCCTGAACCGCTCTTGCCGACAGTACATAAGGCCGTGCTGCCGGCGCTCTGGCCGCGCAGGCCAGCGCCGTTGGTCGGTTGCTCTGCCATGACATGTCTCCTGATATATGAGTTCTGATGTAACTTGCCGCTGTATTGCCGTGCGACTGGGTCGCTCAGTCGTCGCTCTGCGCGGCAAAAAGCGTGTCCAGCTTGCGTTCGAAATCGTGGTAGTCGAGGAAATCGTAGAGTTCGTCGCGCGTCTGCATCATTTCGACGACAGCCTTCTGGTCGCCCTTTTCGAGAATGTTGCGATAGACCGTTAGCGCCGCCGCGTTCATCGCGCGGAAAGCGGACAGCGGATACAGCACCATGCGACAGCCGACTTCCTTCAACTCTTGCTGGGTGAACAGCGGCGTGGCGCCAAACTCGGTGATATTGGCGAGAATCGGCGCATCCACGCCCTCGCAGAACGCCCGGTAGTCATCCAGCGTGTGTACCGCTTCGGCGAAGATGGCATCGGCACCCGCCTCGACGCAGGCGTTGGCCCTGTCGATGGCGGCCTCGAGCCCTTCTTTCTGGAAGGCGTCGGTACGCGCAATCAGGTAGAAGTCCGGATCGAGCTTGGCATCCACGGCAGCCTTGATGCGATCGACCATCTCCTGCTTGGAGACGATCGATTTGTTGGGCCGGTGACCGCAGCGTTTTTGCGCCACCTGATCCTCGAGATGCACGGCCGCCACGCCAGCGCGCCCCATTTCCTTGATGGCTCGGGCGATATTGAAAGCACCGCCCCAACCGGTGTCGATATCCACCAGCAGTGGCAAATCGGTAGCGGCGGTAATCCGCCGGGCATCCTCGACCACATCGTTCATGGTGGTCATGCCCAGATCGGGCAAGCCGAACGAGGCATTGGCCACGCCGCCGCCGGACAGGTAGATCGCCTGGTGGCCGACCTTCTGCGCCATCAGCGCGCTATAGGCATTGATGGTGCCGACGAGGGGCAGCGGTCGGTGGGCGTCGAGCGCGGCACGAAAACGCGCGCCGGGGGTCAATCGGTTCATGAGGACGTCCTTTGAATAGGGGGCATGGGGACCTGCTCTGCTTCGAGCACGGCGGTATAACGCTCGGCCACGTTCTCACGCGAGGCGCTGACGTGACGACGCATCAGCAATTCAGCGAGCTCCTCATCGCCAGCCTCGATGGCATCGACGATTCGGTGGTGCTCGACGAAGGCGCGTTGCGGGCGCGTGCCATTGGCGCTGAACTGGGTTCGATACAAACGCACCAGGTAATAGAGATCGTCGCAAAGAATCGTCATCAGCATGCGGTTGTGACTGCCGAGAACGATGCGATAATGAAAATCGAGATCGCCTTCACGCTGGTAATAGGCTTCGCCGCTTTGCAGGTCGGCCTGGCGTTCATGCAATGCCAGCACTTCGCGAATGCCCGCTATCTCTTCACTGCTCATATTGCGAGCGGCCAGACGCGCCGCCATGCTCTCCATCGCTTCGCGCACATCGAATAGCTCGAGCAGCTCCTGCATCGATAGCTTGACCACCCGCGCGCCGACATGCGGCACACGCTCGATCAATCGATGAGTCTCGAGACGCCGCATGGCTTCACGCAACGGGCCACGCGAAATTCCATAGGTCTGCGATAACCCGGGCTCGGTGATCTTGGTGCCGGGCGCCAGCTCACCACGCACGATGGCATCCTGAAGCTGATTGAAGACCCGCTCGGCCAGCGTGCGAACCTCGGGGAAAGCGCTCTCCTGCATCTTCGAATTCATGGCAATTGTCGACAATCAAAAGGTGCATGAACTTTAGCCAGCCCGTCTCCATCGGTCAATAGTGGATGGATACGCATCATCTACATCTTTTGGCGTAGAAACGACACAGAAGCCCTTGCCAGTTGTCGACAATCAGTGCGCAAACCTTGCATCAACCGATCCTGAATTGAAAGGCCATAGACAGGCATTGGCAGGCCCCGGGCAGCAAAAAAGCGAGGCGTCGGCGGACAAACCTCTATGCGATGCCTAGAATGGTCCGCTTGCCAAGGGATGCACCGCATGAAACCAAGACTCGACATCACCCCACTGCCCTACCATGGCGATCCGCTCGAACGCTTCGCGCGCCTGCGCCAGCGGCGTGGTGCCGTGCTGCTCGATAGCGGTCGACCCGAGGGGCCAGGGGGGCGTTACGACATCCTGTCCAGCGATCCATTGGCCATTTTCGAGGTCGGACTGGACGGCAACCTGCATTGCGATGCGCCCCTGGCGCTACCCGAGGACCCCTTCGCCGCGCAGCAGGTACTACTCGACAGCCTCGAACTCGATGGTCCCGAAAGCGAGCTGCCCTTTCTCGGCGGGCTGATCGGGTATTGGGGCTACGACCTTGGCCGCCGCCTGGAAAAGCTACCGGATCGCTCGCGTAATGCCACATCCCTGCCATGGTGCCGCCTGGGTCTGTACGACTGGGCGTTGATTCACGATCACCAACACTGCAAGGCCTGGCTGGTCGCGACCGCGCAGCGTCGCGCGCAGGTATTGGAGTGGTTGAATGCCGAGCCGGCGCCCGAAAGCTCTTTTGCGATCACCGCCGACTTCAGCGCCGAGATCGATCGCGCCGGCTATGGCGAGCGCTTTCGCGCCGTGCAGCGTTATATCCATGCCGGGGACTGCTACCAGATCAACCTTGCCCAGCGCTTCAGTGCGCCTTACCGGGGCGATCTCTGGCAAGCCTACCGGCGCCTGCGCCAGGCAACGCCCACGCCGTTCGCCGGCTATATGGCATGGGACGACAAGGCGGTATTGTCATTGTCACCGGAGCGCTTTCTCGACGTTCGCGAAGGCCGGGTGGAAACGCGCCCGATCAAGGGCACCCGCGCACGTGGCGACACACCATGGGAGGATCGGGCACTGGCCCAGGCATTGACCGAAAGCAGCAAGGACCGCGCCGAGAACGTGATGATCGTCGACCTGCTGCGTAACGACCTGGGCCGGGTGTGCACGCCGGGCAGCGTACGCGTGCCGCAATTATGCGGCCTGGAAAGCTACGCCAACGTGCATCATCTGGTCAGTGTGGTCACCGGCGAATTAAGCGCCGGCCGCTCGCCACTGGACCTGCTGGCCGCTGCCTTTCCCGGTGGCTCGATCACCGGTGCGCCCAAGGTTCGCGCCATGCAGATCATCGACGAACTGGAGCCCAGCCGGCGCAGCGTCTATTGCGGTAGCCTGGGTTACGTCGATAGTCGTGGCCACATGGACACCTCGATCGCCATTCGCAGCGCCGTGGCCGATGCGGGCCTGTTGCATTTATGGGGCGGCGGCGGCCTGGTCGCCGATTCCGAGGAACAAGCCGAGTATCGTGAAACCCTGGACAAAATCGGCCGACTGATGGAAGCCCTGGCTCAGGATTCACATTCACAGGGGACATGATGTGATCGAAAGCCACACTGCGTCCGCCCCGGCTAGCGATAGCGTCACGCGCTATCTGGCGCGTCGTCGCCGGCAACTGATGCTGCTCGTCGTGGTGGCCGCGCTGACACTGGCCTCTTTCGTTAGCGATGTCGCCATTGGCCCGAGCGATTATCCGTTTAGCGATATCGTCGCCGCTCTCCTGAACCCCGGCGACACATCATCGCTGCTCGGCGTGGTGGTCTGGGAGATTCGCTTGCCCGTGGCAACGATGGCCTTGCTGGTCGGCACCGCTCTGGCGCTGGCCGGTGCCGAGATGCAGACCATCCTCGACAATCCCCTCGCCGACCCTTTCACGCTCGGCGTGTCCTCGGCGGCGAGTTTCGGCGCGGCGCTGGCTATCGTTCTCGGCCTCGGCGTCATACCCATCGCCGGCAGCCTGCTGGTGACCGGCAATGCCTTCGTGTTGGCGATGCTGGCCTCACTGACGATCTGGGGCGTCAGCCGACTACGCGGCGTGAGCGTACAGAGCATGGTGCTGCTGGGCATCGCCATCATGTTCTTTTTCAATGCATTGCTCGGGCTGATGCAATATCTGGCCTCGCCACAGGCTTTGCAGCAACTCATGTTCTGGTCGCTGGGCAGCCTGGCCAAGGCCAGTTGGAGCAAGGTCGGACTCATCGCCTTGACACTGGCGCTCTGCGTACCCGTGTTCGCGCATGCCGGCTGGCGTTTGACCGCGCTGCGCCTGGGCGACATCCACGCCAAGGCGTTGGGCGTCAATGTCGGCCGCCTGCGCCTGACGGTGCTGCTGTGCTGTTCGCTGCTGGCCGCCACCGCGGTGGCCTTTGTCGGCACCATCGGTTTCGTCGGCCTGGTCGGGCCGCATATCGCCCGGCTGCTGGTCGGCGAGGACCAACGCATTTTCATGCCCATGGCGGGACTCTGCGGCGCCCTGATCATGTCGTTGACGTCGATCGTGTCGAAGACGTTGATTCCCGGCATTCTGTTTCCCGTGGGTATCATCACCGCGTTGATCGGCCTGCCGTTCTTCGCCTCGCTGATTCTACGCGGCCGCCGGGAGATATGGGGATGAGCCTGCGTATCGAGTGTCTCAGTTGCCGCATGGGTGGCCAGCCGATTCTGCATCGGGTCGACGATCTCGAAGCGTGGCCCGGCGAGATCACCGCCCTGGTCGGCCCTAACGGCGCCGGCAAATCGACCCTGCTCAAGAACATTGCCGGCCTGGTGACCGCCGCCGGCGGCATCGTGCTCGATGGCGCCTCGCTCTCGAATACCTCCTTCACGGCGCGCGCCCAGAAGCTCTATTACCTGCCTCAGGACATCGGCTCGAACAGCGTGCTTACGGTGTTCGAAGCGGTGCTACTGGCACGCCGCACGCGGACCAGCGAGCATGGTCACGAAGCCCTGTACAAAGTGCGCGATACCCTGCGTGCGCTGGAGTTGGAGGACCTGGCCGAGCGCGCATTGGCCACGCTTTCCGGTGGCCAGCGCCAGCGCGTGGCGATCGCCCAGGCAGTGGTTCGCGAACCGCGACTGCTGCTGCTCGATGAACCGACCAGCGCGCTCGACCTGCATCATCAGTTGCAGGTGCTCGAATGGCTGTCGCGCCTGGCGCGCGAGCGCGGTATCGTCGTGATCATGGCGATTCACGACCTTAGCCTCGCCGCGCGTTTCGCGGCGCATGTCTGGATGCTGCACCAAGGGCGCAGCGTGGCCCACGGCACCCCCGGCGACGTTCTCACCAGAGCCCGGCTGCGCGAAGTCTACGCGATTGAAACGCACATCGAATGGCCTGCTGACCAGCCACCTCGCATTACTCCGCTGGCAGCCACTCGGCGTCTGGGCATATAGCACCGAAATTACTAAGGCATCGATGCGTATTGATATTCGAGTTATATAAGGATCGAACCAAACAGTATTGGGGCGAAGGCCCCGCGCTTTGCTAGGGTATCGACATTATCGGAGGCGTTGCCTCTCATTCGATCCCGGGAGGGCTACATGAACCTGAACATAGACACTATCAATCGGGAGCTCGGCAACGACCCACAGGCGCTGATACGTTGGGGCCTAGGGCTCAATCAACGCGCGATCTGCACGACCAATTTCCGTCCATTCGAGGCGGTGATCCTGCACATGATCACCCAGGTACAGCCGGATATTCCCATTGTCTGGATGGATTCCGGCTACAACACCGATGCGACCTACCGCTTTGCCGACGACATCGCCAAGCGCCTGTCGCTCAACCTGACCGTCTATCATCCGCAGCGCTCGCGGGCCCATCGCGAAGCGCTGGAGGGCCCCACGCCATCGATCGACGACCCGCGCCACGCGGCCTTTACCGACGAGGTCAAGCTCGAGCCTTTCCAGCGCGCCCTGCGTGAAACGGCGCCCGATATCTGGTTTACCGCGTTACGCGCCGAGGACACCGCGCAGCGTGCCCAGATGCAGCCGGTTTCGGTCAATGCCAACGGCTTGATCAAGGTTGCCCCCGTGCTGCATTGGACGGCCAAGGATATGTATCAATATCTGCTCAGGCATGACCTTCCCAACAACTTCGATTACTTCGACCCGACCAAGGTCGAGGACAAGCGCGAATGCGGGCTGCATCTACAGCACTGACCATCAGACGCAACCAAGGCGCCCGTCGAAAAAATTTCGACGGGCGTTTTTCATCGGCGAGCGGTAAGTCGTTTTAACGCACCGGCAGATCGATGCCCTCGAATAACCCATGCTCATGGCGCGGTCCCGCCGCCAGCGCCGCATCGACGATATCGCGCTCGAGATGGGGCGCAAAGCGCTGCACGAAGTCGTACATGTAATTGCGCATGAAGGTACCGCGACGAATACCGATCTTGGTGGTCGAGCTTTCGAACAGGTGACTGGCATCGAGCGGGACGAGATCGGTGTCGGCCTGTGGGTCTATCGCCATGTGCGCGACGATGCCAACGCCCATTCCCAGGCGCACATACGTCTTGATGACGTCGGCATCGGCAGCGGTCAGCACCACGTTGGGCGTCAGGCCCTTGTTGCGAAACGCATCGTCGAGCTGCGAACGACCGGTGAAGCCGAATACGTAAGTCACCAGCGGATATTGCGCCAGGCGCTCCAGGGTTAAATCGCCGAGCTTGGCCAGCGGGTGATCCTCGGGGACCAGCACGCAGCGATTCCAACGATAGCATGGCAATAACACCAGGTCGTTGAATAGCTCCAGCGCCTCGGTGCAGATAGCGAAATCGGCCTGGCCCTCGCTGACCATCTGGGCTATCTGCTTAGGAGTGCCCTGCTGCATGTGCAGCGCCACATCGGGGTACTTGCGCGTGAACTCGCTGATCAGCGGCGGCAACGCATAGCGTGCCTGGGTATGTGTGGTGGCGATGGACAAGCTGCCGCGCCGATCGTCACTGTGCTCCTGTGCGACCTGCTTGATGTTATCGACGGTGCGCAGCACCTGACCAGCCAGCTCGACGATCGATTGTCCCGCCGGGGTGACTCGAGTCAGATGCTTGCCGCTGCGTGCGAATATCTCGACCCCTAGCTCGTCCTCGAGAAGGCGAATTTGCTTGGAGATTCCAGGCTGAGAGGTAAACAGGCTCTGTGCCGTAGCCGAGACATTCAGGTTGTGGCGAGTGACTTCCCAGATATATCGTAACTGTTGGAGCTTCATGCCAGACGTGACTCCTGCCAGGAGGGCAATAGCAGATCAGCCACCACCCATGGTTAATGCCATTGGGAAATAAAATTCTTTAAAGTGATTACTTAATCGAATATAAAGGCATCATAGACGGCTGAATCGATGGCAGCAAGGCGATGACGCAACGGCTTTCGATAGTCGACTGCTATCGCCGCATTCGAGCAACGTCATTTGCCAGCCGGACAGGCGGACGCTACCATCAGCCGACTACGTTATAGACAAGCATGCTAGAGACAAGCACGCTAAAGACAAGCGCTCAGCAATTTTGGAGATTCACATGGCTAACAATGTCGATGTCACCACGGCCAACTTCGAACAGGAAGTCCTCAAGGCCGACAAGCCGGTTCTGCTGAAGTTCTGGGCACCCTGGTGCGGCCCCTGCAAGATGATGGCGCCGGTGGTCGATGAAGTCGCCGACGAAAAAGCCGATAACATCAAGGTCGTCAGCGTCAATGTCGACGACGCGCCGGAAATTGCCGCCGAGCATGGCGTACGTGGCGTGCCCACCGTCATGCTATTCAAGTCTGGCGCCAAGGTCGCCTCGCTGGTCGGTGCGCAGTCCAAATCGCAACTGACCCAGTTTATCGAACAGAACGGCTAAAACCCCGCCCCTGCTCGCTGGATCGACGCCTCGTCATTCGACGGGGCGTTTTGGTGCTGCGAACTCTCTGCCTCGCCCTCTCGACTCGCTACGACCACCCATCATACGCGCCAGCCAGCGCGTCTCCGGATGACTGTTGAGGGCGATTTTCAGTGTCATGGTCAACGGCACCGAAAGCAGCATGCCCACCGGGCCCAGAATCCAACCCCATATCACCAACGATAAGAACGCCGCTAACGTCGACAGGCCCAACGTTTGGCCCATCACACGCGGTTCGATCACGTTGCCCATGGCGAAATTGATGATCAGATAAGCCACCGTCAGTAAACCCGCTTCCCATAACCCGCCTTCCGGCATCACCAGTGCCATCAGCACTGCGGGTATCGCCGCCAGCACCGAGCCAATGTTGGGAATGTAGTTCAAGCAAAATGCTAATGTCGCCCACAGCAGCGGAAAATCAATCCCTATCAGCCAGCACGACAGGTAAACCAACACACCCGAGACCAGGCTGATCAGGGTCTTGACGGCCAGATAGCGCTTGAGATTGTAACTGAACTCCGTGAAGCGCCGCAGGCTAGGCGCCGGGTCGAGCAACGCTTCCGATACCTTGTCGCGAAAGCTGAGCGTCTCGAACAGCATGAAGCTGACGAGCAGGAGAATCAGCAGACTCTGCGACAACAAATTGCCAATGCTTTCCAGTAGCATCGGCATGAACTGCGAGAACGTCGACATATCCAGCCAGCCGGAGATACTGGCCGGCTGCAGATAGCCACCGAGTTGCGGTGCCCAGCTCAACAGTGCGTAATACTGTGCCAGCAGTTGATCTTCCAGATCCGGCAGCACCTTCATGAAAGCCGCGATACTGCCGGCCAGCAGCGACCCCAGCAGAATGACCAACACGCCAAGAATCAGCAACGTGATCATTACCGCCAGGCTGCGCCCCACGCCGTGGCGATGCAGCCAATGCACGGGCGCAGTGCAGAGCACGGCAATGAACAGCGAGAGAATCAATGGCACCAGCAGGCTAGCACCCAGTTTCATGCCACCGATGATTATCACCAGTGCCGCTAGCGACATGGTCAGGTTGAGGGGGATGTGGCGCTTTTTCTTGTCGACGTCGATATCCATGACAGCCTTTCCTGGCAGATGCTGTCCCCATGATGACAAAAAAACGGGTGATTCAGAATCACCCGTTTTTTGGCTCACCTAGACATCAGCGAATGGCTTATTTAATCACGCGCAATGATGCCCGACCCTTGCGTGGCGTTTCGTCATGACTCTCTTCTTCCGCGCTGGACTCGACGTTGCCTTCGACGCTTGCCAGGGTCGGACGCTCGTCATCGTCTTGCACTGCATCCTCTGGCGCAGCCTCTTGATAACCCGGCATCACCGGCTCGTGCCCAAATACCATGCCCACGCCATTCTCGCGAGCATAGAGGGCAATCAACGCCTCGCAGGGCACGATGACCTGCATCGGTTGCCCGCCGAAGCGCGCGCTGAAGGTGACCACATCATTGGCTAACAACAAATCGCGAACCGCCGTTGGCGCGATATTCAAAACGATCTGGCCGTTTTGAATGAACTGGCCAGGCACCTGAACGCCATCGCGTTCGGCATCGACGACGATATACGGCGTTTGGTCATTATCCAGTAACCACTCGTACAGGGCCCTGGCGAGGTAGGGACGGCTGGACAGCATAAGTTTGCCCCCTTGTTTCGGCTGATCGCGACGGGTGCCGGCCGAGCATGACGGGTTCGGCCGGCGAGTCACGACGATGGATTCAGGCGCGCATTTCGCGCTCGTGTTCAGACAATGAAGCCTTGAAGGCATCCCGCGCGAACAGGCGCTCCATATATGAGACCAGCGGCTTGACCTGCTTTTCAGGCAGTTCGATGCCCAGTGCCGGCAAGCGCCATAGAATCGGCGCTATGCAGCAGTCCACCAGCGAGAATTCCTCGCTCATGAAGAACGGCATGTCCTCGAAGATCGGGCTGATGCCCACCAGGCTTTCGCGCAATTCCTTGCGCGCCTTTTCGGCATCCTTCTTGTTGCCAGCGAGCACCACCTCGGCCAGCGGGCACCATTCACGCTCGATGCGATGCATCCACAACCGGCTCTGTGCCCTTGCCACCGGATATACCGGCAGCAATGGCGGATGCGGGAAGCGCTCATCGAGATACTCCATCATCACCTTGGATTCATAGAGCACCAGGTCGCGGTCCAACAGCGTGGGAACGCTGTTGTACGGATTGAGATCCGCCAGCTCGGCGGGACGGCTATCCTCGGTGACATCGACAATATCCACGGCGACGCCCTTCTCGGCCAGCACGATACGCACGCGATGGCTGTAATGATCATCACTGCCGGAGTAGAAGGTCATCGACGACCGCTTGGCCACTACACCCATGTAACACTTCCTCGCATCAGTTCGAGTGGGGATGATAACACGACATACGTAGGACGAGAGCCGCTCGCGACTCTGATTGATCGCCACTCGCCCGAGCGCGGCCCGACCCATACGCAGCGGGGGCGCACGGCCAGCAAGCCGCACGCCCCCACTCAGAGAAGGCGCCGTCAGTGAATGTCGCGCCAGTACTCACGCTTGAGCAGGTAAGCGATCAAGCCGAAGATAACCAGGAAAATCAGCACTTTCGGCCCAAGAGATTGCGCCTGCAGCCTGGCCGGCTCGCCAACATAGGCGAGGAAGTTTGTCAGGTCCCACATCGCCTGATCGAACTCCTCCGGACTCATCGAGCCAGGCTCAGTGATCTGCAGCACATGGCAGGATTCGTAGAGCCCCGAAAGCGGATCCAGCTTGGCGTCCGGCACCCCGGCCTCGGATGTGCGCGCGCAGACCATCTCCTGCACGCCTTGTAGCGGCTCCAGCACGTTGGGCATGCCGACATCGGGGAACACCGTGTTATTGACGCCCCACGGCCGCTCGGGATCCTTGTAGAAGCTGCGCAGGTAGGTGTAAATCCAATCGGTACCGCGCAGACGCGCTTCCAGCGTCAGATCCGGCGGCGCAGCGCCGAACCAACCAGCCGCGTCCTCTTCCTCCATGGCGATACGCATCTGATCGTTGAAGGTGAGGTCCTCGGCGAAGATCAGGTTTTCTTCGACCAGGTCTTGAGATATGCCGAGATCCTCGGCGGCACGGCTGAAACGCTGATACTCGAGTGAGTGACAACCCATGCAGTAGTTGACGTAAAGCTTCATGCCGTTCTGCAACGACGCCTTGTCGTGCAGGTCGGGGGTCATCTCGTCGAGATGAACATTGCCTTCCGCCGCCAAGGCATTGAAGGGCACCAGCGCGAAGAGCAGTGCGAACAGTTGCTTTTTCATTAGCCAGTCACCCTTTCCGGAACGGGTTTGGTCTTCTCGAGCCGGGTATACAGCGGCATCAGCAGGAAGTAGGCGAAATAAATCCCGGTGGCGACTTGCGCAATTACCGTGCGCGTGTCGGTCGTGGGTAGCACACCGAGTACGCCCAGGGTGACGAAAGCCACTGCGAACAGCGCGAGCATCACCTTGGAGATCCAACCCTTGTAGCGCATCGAGCGCACCGGACTGCGATCCAACCAGGGCATGACGAAAAGCAACGCAATGGATAAGCCCATCGTCACCACGCCCCAGAACTTGGCGGGCAGAGCGAACAGATCGAAGGTAATTGCACGCAGAATCGCGTAGAACGGCGTGAAGTACCATACCGGAGCGATATGCGAAGGCGTCTTCAGCGGATCGGATGGCTCGAAGTTGGGCTTTTCGATGAAATAGCCACCGCCCTCGGGGAAGTAGAAAATCACCCCGCAGAAAACGAACAGGAACACCGCGACACCAAAGATATCCTTGACCGTGTAGTAAGGATGGAACGGAATACCGTCCAGCGGCTTGCCGGTTTCATCCGTGTTGTCCTTGATATCGATGCCATCGGGATTGTTGGAGCCGACCTCGTGCAGGGCCACCAGGTGCAGCACCACCAGCCCAAGAATCACGATTGGCAGAGCCACTACATGCAAGGCAAAGAAGCGATTCAGAGTGATACCGGAAATCAGGAAGTCGCCGCGAATCCACTGCGACAGGTCAGGGCCGATTACGGGGATCGCCGAGAACAGCGAGATGATCACCTGGGCGCCCCAGTAGGACATCTGCCCCCAGGGCAGTAGATAGCCCATGAAGGCCTCGGCCATCAACGCCAGATAGATGCACATGCCGAAAATCCAGATCAGTTCGCGCGGCGCCTTGTAGGAGCCGTAGAGCAGACCACGAAACATGTGCAGATAAATCACCACGAAAAAGGCCGAGGCCCCGGTGGAGTGCATATAGCGGATCAGCCAACCGTAGTTGACGTCACGCATGATGTACTGGATGGAAGCGAAGGCACCTTCGGCCGTCGGATTGTAGCTCATGGTCAACCAAACCCCTGTGAGGATCTGATTGACCAACATCAGCATGGCCAGCGAGCCGAAGAAATACCAGAAGTTGAAGTTCTTGGGCGCGTAGTACTGGGACAGATGGTCCTGCCACATCTGAGTGGCGGGAAAGCGGTCGTCGACCCAGCGCATGAACCCCTTTTCCGCCTTGGCACGATTCGGATTACCCATCAGGCTGTCTCCACGTCTTCGCCGACCACGATAACGGTATCGCTATCGTAACGATGCGGTGGCACCTCCAGATTCAATGGTGCCGGCACCCCCGTAAACACGCGCCCGGCCAGATCGAAACGCGAACCATGGCAAGCACACAGATAACCGCCCGGCCAGTCCCCGCCGATATCGGCGGCACCCGGCTCGGGTCGGAAGGCCGGTGAGCAGCCCAAGTGGGTGCAAATACCGATGAGCACACCAACCTCGGGCTTGATGGAACGCAGCGGGCCTTCGATGTAGGCAGGTTGCTGAGGCGCTTCGGAGCGTGGGTCGCGAAGCTGGCTGGGATCGATACTCTTGGTCTGTTCGATCATCGCTTCGGAGCGGCGCAATATCCATACCGGGCGCCCCCGCCATTCAGCCGTCATCTGCTGACCGACCTCCAGCTTGGAGACGTCCGCACTTACCGGGGCACCGGCCGCCAGCGCCTTCGCGCTCGGCTGCCAGGAAGCTACAAAGGGGACCGCTACCCCGACGGCACCCACCGCACCCACGACGGTGGTGGCACCAACGAGGAAACGGCGCCGCCCTTTGTTTACGCCGTTATCTGCCATCTTCAGGTTTCTCCCATCGACTTACCCGCAGTTCCGCCACGAGCCGACCCATCACCAGCAAGAACTCGCAACTCACGGATACAAATGCCAGCCATGTTAAGAAAAGGCGCCATTCAACACAAGCTAGCGCTTCATCACGAAGTTTTAATGTTATTGAAATTCAAAAAAAAGCGCTCAGACCAGAAGGCCTGAACGCTTTTGCACCTTGCGCGGAAAAATCAGCGCTTGGAGAACTGCGGGCGACGACGCGCCTTGCGCAGACCCACTTTCTTACGCTCGACTTCACGAGCGTCACGGGTCACGTAGCCGGCTTCGCGCAACGGCCTACGGAAATCTTCGTTGTAGCCGATCAGCGCACGAGTGATGCCGTGGCGAATAGCGCCCGCCTGAGCGGAACCACCACCACCCTTGACGGTGATGTAGGCATCGAACTGTTCACCGGTCTGGGTCAGCTCGAACGGCTGGCGCACCACCATCTGAGCGGTAACGCGACCGAAGTATTCGCCCAGCTCGCGGCTGTTGACGGTAATCTTGCCGGTGCCCGGCCTCAGGAACACGCGGGCCGTGGAGGTCTTGCGGCGCCCGGTACCATAATACTGCTGTGACATGGCGTTATATCCCCTTAGAGGTTCAGTTCTTGTGGCTGCTGTGCCGCGTGCGGGTGCTCGGTGCCAGCGTAGACCTTGAGTTTGGTGTACATGGCACGACCCAGCGGTCCCTTCGGCAACATGCCCTTGACGGCAGACTCAATGACACGCTGCGGGGCGTGATCGATCATCTTCTCGAAGGACATCGAACGCAGGCCACCCGGGTAGCCGGTATGACGGTAATAATTCTTGGCCTGAGCCTTGTTGCCGGTCACGCGCACTTTCTCGGCGTTGACGACGACGATGTAGTCGCCGGTATCGACGTGCGGCGTGTACTCAGGCTTGTGCTTGCCGCGCAGGCGGCGAGCGATTTCGGTGGCCAGACGGCCGAGCGTCTTGTCCGTGGCGTCGACGACATACCAGTCGCGCTGGACGGACTGCGGCTTAGCACTGAACGTCTTCATGGGTTGAATCACCAATCGGTATATTGGGCCTGATGCCATGGGAGGCACCGACCATCCCTATTTTTCTTGGTTGCCACCTGGAACCACGCGGTGACAACGGTCGAGCGAGCGCGCATTGTACATGACCCCAGAGCCAAGGTTAAGGGTAAATTCGCTCGACTAGGGCTTGTGCGCCAGCGCCAGGTACTCGCGCGATTGCATCTCCTGCAACCTCGATAGCGTACGGGCGAACTCGAACGTCAGCGAGCCTTCGCTATATAATTGCTCGGCGGGCGCCTCGGCCGACATCAACAGCTTGACGCCACGATCGTAGAACTCATCGACCATATTGATGAAACGGCGTGCCTGGTCCTCGCTGCCACGCCCCATTCGCGGCACGTCGGAAACCAGCACGGTATGAAACTCGCGGGCCAGTTCGATGTAATCGTTCTGGCTACGCGGACCATCGCACAACACCGCGAAATCGAACCATACGACGTCCTCATGCAGGCGACGCGACGTCAGCACGCGATGGTTGATTTCGATCGGTGCGTCGTCCTCGCCCTCGGCGCCGGCGATTTCGCGAAAACTGCGCGCCAGCTCGGTGGCGGCCCGGTCGTCCAGTGGCGAGTGAAATATCTCGGCCCGCTCCAGCGCACGCAGCCGGTAATCGATGCCCGAATCGACATTGACGACGTCGCAATGGCGCTTGAGCAGGTCGATCGCTGGCAAAAAGCGCGCGCGCTGCAGGCCATCCTTGTAGAGATCGTCGGGCACGATGTTGGATGTCGTGACCAGCACCACGCCCTTGGCGAACAGCGCTTCGAGCAAGTTGGCGAGGATCATCGCATCGGTAATGTCCTTGACGAAGAATTCGTCGAAGCAGATGACCCGCGCTTCGCTGGCGAACTTGCCGGCAATCAATGTCAGCGGATTCTTCTCGCCCTTGTAATGTCCAAGCTCGGTATGCACCCGCTGCATGAAGCGGTGGAAGTGAGTGCGCATCTTGTCGGGAAACGGCAGCGACTCATAGAAGGTATCGACCAGATAGGTCTTGCCGCGCCCTACGCCACCCCAGAAATACAGCCCCATCACCGTGGGCTCGACAGGCTCCGGCATGCCGGCCGCTTTCCTGTTGAAAAGACTCGCCACTCGGTATTTCAAGCCTTTATCCGCGAACGTCGTGGCAAGTGACTTGCGTGATGTGTCCAGCAGTTCGTCATAGAGTCGTTGCAGATGCTCGACGGCTCGCTCCTGTGCACTGTCGTACTGGAAACCTTCACGCGCCAGATCGGCGCGATAGCGGGCCATGGGCGTACCCGACCGGTGGGCGTCCGAGGACTGCAGGGAAGATGTCGTTGTTGCGCACATGGACGTCTGGCATACCTCGGATTGCGATCATTTAGCCAGTCATTATACGCCGGCAAGCCTTTTCGCGCATGGGCCGGCACACGGTTACACCAAAGCCCGCGTTGACCTGGGTCGCGCCCTGCCCCGTATAATGAAATTGCCTGCGACGCCAACCAAGGCCACTCAACCGCGCGCACAGTGCCGGCGCATGTCCTTGGCCAAGGGCTGCGAACCGGATGAGAGTAATAAAGGGGAACGACGTGTACGAAAGCAACATCGATTGGATTCTGGCTATCGCCAGCTTTCTGGCGGGCATCGGTATCGGCGCCCTGGGCTATCACCTGCTCAACACCAACGTGGCGCGCAACCAGAAGGTTCGCCAGCGCCTGGCGGAAACCGAGCTCGAGCTCAACCAGATCAAGGATGCGCTCAACGATCACTTCGCCAGGGCCGCCGACCTGATAACCGGAATTCAACGCCAGAGCCTGGAGCTGGAACAGCAGCTCGCTCAGGGGGCCGAGAAGTTATGCGACGACCTGCAGCTCAAACGCAAGCTGGCCGGCAATAGCGAAGACGACACGCCCCCTGCCGAGACCCCGCAGATGCCACGCGACTACGCCGACGGCAACCGTGGCACCCTGTCCGAGGATTTCGGACTGCGCCCCGACAGTACGAGCGGGAACAGGAACCAGAGCGAAAAACAGCAGACACATCCGCTGCGTTATTGATGCGGATTCAGCCTTGGCAAGCCGCCCCGGCTTCATCCTGTGGCGGCTTGCTGGAATCAACGTCTAGGCCGGATTGTCTATATCCACGAAACGGTGCTCGACAGCAAATTCATCGGCCAGCCACTCACCCAACGCCTTGGCGCCATAGCGCTCGGTGGCATGGTGTCCCGCAGCGAAATAACTGATGCCCAACTCGCGCGCCAGGTGTGTGGTTCGCTCGGAAATCTCGCCCGAAACGAAGGCATCCGCGCCGGCATCGGCCGCCAGGCCGATCATGTCCTGAGCACCGCCGGTACACCAGGCGACCTGCTTGATTTCGCGCTCGTGGCCGAGGATGACCAATGGCTCGCGCCCCAGGCGCTGCGCCAGGTGTCGCCCCAGCCCGGCACTATCCAGGCCCATCGGCGGTGTGCCCAGCCACACCAGCCCATCGCCCAGTTCACCATCGATGCAGCGCTGGACGCGAAAGTCCAGCTCGGCGGCCAAGCGCGCGTTGTTACCCAGTTCGGGATGCGCATCCAACGGCAAGTGATAGGCCAGCAGACTGATATCGTTAGCCAACAATGTCGCCAGGCGCCGGCGCTTCATGCCAGTGATCTCCACCGGCTCGTTCTTCCAGAAATAGCCATGGTGAACCAATATCAGATCGGCGCCCCAGGCGACGGCTTCATCGAGCAACGCCTGGCAGGCGGTGACGCCGCTCATCACCTTGCCGACCTGGTCACGCCCGGCCACCTGCAAGCCATTGACGGTGTAATCCTTGAAGCGCTCGGGGCGCAAGCGAGCGTCGCAGGCATGCACCAGCTGGTCACGGGTTATCATGGTTTCCTCCGGGCAGTCGACATTTGGCAATGCTACAATTGCCGGCCATTGTAACGACTGCCCTCATGCGCTTCGAGGAGCGTGGCTTCGACAGACCCCGACAAGGATCGCCTCATGCGACGCTTTTTGATGCCGCTAGTCTGGCCCGTCATCTGCGGTGTGCTGCTGGCCATCGTGCTGCTCAACCAGTTTCCGCAATTACTCGGCACGCCACAATCGGTGGCTCCCGAGGCCTCCTCGCAACACGCCAGCAACAGTGCGCAAAACACCACTGGAGCCGATAGCGAAAGCATCGTGCGCCCAGCGCCTGAGCTACGCGAGGCGGCCCCGATGCCGCGCTCGGGCGGTCCGGCCAGCTATGCCGAGGCTGTGGAGCGCGCCGCGCCGGCGGTCATCAATGTCTATTCATCGCGCGAGGTCGAACGCGAGCAACACCCGCTGATGTCCGACCCCTTCTTTCGCCAATTCTTCGGCGATGAGACACCGCGTCGACAACGCATGCTTTCAAGCCTGGGCTCGGGGGTCATCGTCAGTGCCGAAGGCTATGTATTGACCAACCACCACGTGATTCGCGGCGCCGACCAGATTCAGGTGGCACTGCGCGATGGTCGCGAAGCGCTGGCCGAGGTCGTCGGCACCGACCCCGAGAGCGATCTGGCAGTGCTCAAGATCGATCTCGACAACCTGCCGGTAATCAGCTTTGCCCAATCACAGGACGCCAAGGTGGGCGATATCGCGCTGGCCATCGGCAACCCTTTCGGCGTCGGCCAGACGGTGACCATGGGCATCATCAGCGCCAAGGGGCGCAATCATCTGGGACTGTCGCCCTACGAGGATTTCATCCAGACCGATGCCGCCATCAACCCCGGCAATTCCGGGGGAGCGCTGGTTAACGCCAAGGGCGCGTTGCTCGGCATCAACACCGCGATCTTCTCGCGCTCGGGGGGGTCCAATGGCATCGGCTTCGCGATACCCACCAATCTGGCCCGGGAGATACTCAATGAGATCATCGTGCATGGCCGGGTCATTCGTGGCTGGCTGGGTGTCGAGGTTCAAGAGATCACATCGAACCTGGCGGCGTCGTTCGGGCTCAACGCGGCCCAAGGCGTGGTCATCGCCAGTGTCGCGCGGGGCGGTCCTGGCGATCAGGCGGGTCTGCGTCCCGGCGACGTGTTGCTGTCCATCGACGGCAAGCCGATCCTCGACCCGCGCGTGGCCATGGCCGATATCGCCGACATCCAACCCGGCAGCACCCTACCGGTCAAGATCGTGCGCGACGGCGAAGCATTGACCGTCGAGATTACGGTCGGTGAACGTCCGATCCCGACTCCTTCGGAAGACTCATGATTCCATAAACCCGAAAAGCGCCATAAACGCTATTCGGTTCACTTGCCAAGAATGCGGTTCTCCGCCGAGCGTGCATGGGCGGTCAGCGACTCGCCGCGGGCCAGTATTGACGCGGTGCGACCCAACCTCGAAGCGCCTTCGGCCGAGCATTGGATCAACGACGAGCGCTTCTGGAAATCGTAGACGCCCAGCGGCGAGGAGAAACGCGCGGTACCCGAGGTCGGCAACACATGGTTGGGGCCGGCGCAATAATCGCCCAAGGCCTCGGCGGTATAGCGGCCCATGAAGATCGCTCCGGCATGGCGAATCTCGGGTAGCAGCGACTCGGGATCGGCCATCGACAGCTCGAGATGCTCGGGTGCGATGCGATTGATCAAGTCGACCGCTTCGGCACGATCCCGACACGCGATCAGCGCACCACGCGCGGCCAACGAGGCACGGATGATCGGCGCGCGCTCCATGCCTGGCAGCAGACGCTGGATGGCGGCCTCGACCGCCCGTATGTGCTCGGCGTCCCAGCTAACCAGAATGGCCTGGGCATCCTCGTCGTGCTCGGCCTGGGAGAACAGGTCCATGGCCAGCCACTCGGGATCGGTAGCGCCATCCGAGACTACGAGGATTTCCGACGGGCCGGCGATCATGTCGATGCCGACCTGGCCGAATACCGCACGCTTGGCGGTGGCCACGTAAATATTGCCAGGGCCGACGATCTTGTCGACGCGCGGCACCGTCTCGGTACCGTAGGCCAGGGCGGCGACGGCTTGGGCGCCGCCGATGGTAAATACATGATCGACCCCGGCCAGGTGCGCGGCAGCCAGTACCAGCTCGTTGAGAATGCCGTCGGGGGTCGGCACCACCATGACGATCTCGCGCACCCCTGCAACATGCGCAGGAATCGCGTTCATCAGTACTGAAGAGGGGTAAGCCGCCTTGCCGCCGGGCACGTAGATGCCGGCGCGATCGAGCGCGGTGACCTGCTGGCCGAGCAGCGTGCCATCGGCGTCGGTGTAGCGCCAGGATTCGGGCTTCTGGTGCTCATGATAGAGGCGGATACGCTCGGCGGCGTGAGCCAGGGCGTCGCGCTGCTCGGTGGGTAGGCCGTCATAGGCCTGACGCAAACGATCGGCACTCAATGTCAACTCGGCCATCGAGCCAACCATGAGTCGATCGAAACGGTTGGAGAGCTCGATCAGCGCGGCATCGCCATGCGTTCGCACCTCGCTGATGATTTCCTCGACACGCCGCTGCACCTCGGCATCGGACACGCCCTCCCAGTCGAGCAGCGCCTCGATCAGCGCGTCGAAATCGGCGTCACGGGTCGACAGCCTGGCCATCTTGAAATCGGCAACGGTATCGGACATGCAAACCTCGTTAGTCATCGGCGGGATCAGCTGGTGGTCGTCTCGCCACGACGTGCCACGACCGCTGAGCGCAGGCGTTCGATCAACGGCTTCAAGCGCTCGTGCTTCATGGTCATGGCCGCCTTGTTGACCACCAGTCGAGTGCTGATATGCGCGATCAACTCGCGCGGCTCCATGCCATTGGCACGCAACGTGTTGCCGGTATCGACGATATCGACGATCTCATCGGCCAGGTTCATCAGCGGCGCCAATTCCATGGCGCCATAAAGTTTGATCACCTCGGCCTGGATGCCCAGTTCAGCATAATAGCCTCGTGCCACGTTGACGAACTTGGTCGCCACCCGGCGCCGCGCGCGCGCCGGTTCGGCACCGGTGACGCCAGCGGTCATCAGTCGGCAGCGTGCGATTTCCAGGTCCAGCGGCTCGTAAAGCCCTTCGGCGCCATGTTCGAGCAGCACGTCCTTGCCGGCCACACCGAGATCGGCGGCCCCCAACTGTACATAGGTGGGTACATCGACCGCGCGAATCACCACCAGCTTGACGTCCGCCAGATTGGTGTCGAACAGCAGCTTGCGGCTCTTGCCCAGGTCCTCGAGCGGCGCGATGCCGGCATCGGCCAGCAGCGGCAGGGTTTCCTGCAAAATGCGCCCCTTGGAGAGCGCGACAATCAGTTGCTTGCTCATAGCTCGCTACTTAACGATAGGTTCGGCTAGCCGGGAACGCGACGAATCTTCGCCCCCAACAACTGCAGTTTCTCTTCAATGCACTCGTAGCCACGGTCGATATGATAGATGCGATCGACCAGCGTCTCGCCATCGGCCAGCATCGCCGCCACCACCAGGCTCGCCGAGGCGCGCAGGTCGGTCGCCATCACCGGCGCACCGGAAAGCCGCTCGACACCGGTAACCACTGCGGTATTGCCTTCAAGAGCAATCTTCGCGCCCATACGCATCAATTCCTGAACATGCATGAAGCGATTCTCGAAGATCGTCTCTACGACTCGCCCGGTACCTTCGGCGATCGCATTGAGCGCCACGAACTGTGCCTGCATATCGGTAGGAAAGGCCGGGTATGGCGCGGTACGCACGTTGACGGCCTTGGGGCGCCGGCCGTGCATGTCGAGCTCGATCCAGCCATCGCCCGTGGTGATATCGGCGCCCGCCTCTTCCAGCTTGGCGAGTACCGCCTCGAGAATGTCGGCGCGGGTATTGCGCACCCGAACCCGCCCACCGGTCGCCGCTCCCGCGACCAGGAAGGTTCCGGTCTCGATACGATCGGGCATCACATCGTGATAGCAGCCGTGCAGACGCTCGACGCCCTCGATGGTAATGGTATCGCTGCCGTGCCCGCGAATTTTCGCGCCCATGGCGATCAGGCACTCGGCCAGATCGATCACTTCCGGCTCGCGCGCGGCATTCTCCAGCACAGTGGTGCCATCGGCTAGGGTCGCCGCCATCAACAGGTTTTCGGTGCCGGTGACGGTGATCGTATCGAAGAAGACGGTCGCGCCCTTGAGCCGACCATCGACCCGCGCACGAATATAGCCGCCTTCGACGCGGATTTCCGCCCCCATCGCCTCGAGGCCGCGAATATGCAAGTCGACCGGGCGCGTGCCGATCGCACAACCGCCAGGCAGCGACACGTCGGCGCTACCGAAATGCGCCAGCAGCGGCCCCAACACCAGGATCGAGGCACGCATTTTCTTGACCAGTTCATAGGGCGCATGGCAATGCCGCACTTGCGAGCCATCGAGCTGAATGGTCATTTTCTCGCCCATCACCGGCTCGACGCCCATGCACCCCAACAATTCCAGCGTGGTGGTGATGTCTTGCAGATGCGGCAAATTGCCGATGGTCACGGGCTCGTCGGCGAGTAGCGTGGCGGCCAGAATCGGCAATGCGGAATTCTTCGCCCCGCTGGCCCATACCTCGCCATCGAGGGGGCCGTTACCGGTAATAATCAACTTGTCCATGTAGGCTCGTTCGCTCAGCGCTGGGCATTCTCCGGCGCCTGTTCCCATTGCGCCGGGGTATAAGTCTTGATGCTGACCGCATGCAGCGCACCGCTGGCGATTTCCTCGGACAGCGCACCATAGATCAATTGCTGGCGCTTGACCGGATTCAGGCCGTCGAACGCTTCACCTACGGCAATCACCTGGAAATTGCAGCCCTCGCCCTGAATGAAGAACTCGCAGTCATCGATACGGGACTCGAGCAGAGTCTTGACGTCGCTGGGTTGCATGGGTCGCGGTAACTCCTGCTAATGACTGGACCATCGCCATGGCCGTGAGCCATGGCGAAAGCGTGGATTCACGAAATGTCGCCCATGGTAATGAAAAGCGCCGGCAATGGCGATGCCGGCGAGGCTCAAAGAGCCGGGGTGGGAGTTTCCAGCGACAGCAATCGATCGAGGCCGGCCATCGCAGTCAGGCGAGCCAACGGCGGAGACAGACGCACCGCTTCGACCTCGAGGCGCTGATCTCGCACGCAGCGCAGCCATTCGAGCATCACGCTCAGTGCGGCGCTGCTGGCCCGGTTTACGCCGCACAGGTCGAAGCACACGGCACTACCCACGGGCTGCTCGCGTAGCCACTCGCAACCACTGGCGGCGAGTGCGGCGGCCGCATCGAAATCGGCCTCGCCACTGGCCGCCAACACGCTGCCATCGACCTCGAGATGGACACCGTCCAGGTCGAGCAGCACTTTCATGCATTGCCGCCTTGCTGGAGCTCTTCACTGCCCACTTTGGGCGACCAGTTGGCGATAACGGCATCGTAATCGCGATTGTGATCGCGCATCGCCTGGTCGAACTGGTTGCGGAAGGTCAAACCCAGGTTGATGCCATTGACGATCACGTTGACCACCTTCCACTGGCCTTCGTCCTGGCGCAGCGTGTAGCTGACCGGATAGACCTGGCCGTCGCTGGCCACCACTTCCATATCGACGCTGGCCTGGTCCTCGTAGCGCCCCGCGTTGCCGCCCAGCACGCGCAGCTCACGATAGTCGAAGCTCACCAGCCCCTTGGCATAGGTATCGACCAGCGTCTGGCGGAACACCTCGGCGAAGCGCGTGCGCTGCTCCGGCGTAGCATTGCGGAAATAACGTCCCATCACGCTGGCGCCGATATAGCGAAAATCGGCGATCTCGGCGAGACTCTCGTCGACCAGCGCCTCGAGCTCATCGGGATGCTGGGCGAAATAGTCCTTGCGGCCTTCGATCTCGCCGACCAATTCGTCGACACTATTGCGAATCAACTGTTCCGGTGCCTGCTGAGCCAATACCGGGCCACTCAGCACTAGCAAACACAGCGCCATTGCCACGGCGCGCTTACGCGATACCCACGAGAAGAAAGCTGTCATAACGAAATCTCCTGAAACGTTCATTCCCTAGCCATATTCGACACGAACTGCTGAATGAGTTCTTCCAATACCAGCGCCTGCTGGGTATTGCGAATGACGTCGCCGTCCGCCAGCATCTCGGGGGCGCCGCCCACCGACAGGCCGACATACTGTTCGCCCAGTAGCCCGGCGGTAAGGATCGCCGCCGCCGTATCGCTCGGCAGCTTGCCTTCGAGGCTGGCATCGAGAGTCATCGTCACCCGCGCATCGAACCATTCGGGGTCGAGTGAAATGTCGCTGACCTGACCGACCCGGACGCCCGCCAGGGTGACCTTGGAGCGCGGCTTGAGCCCGCCGATGTTGGCGAAGTTGGCGTGCAGCGTGAACGTTTCACCGGAAACGCCGGTACCCAACCCACTGACCCTCAATCCCAGAAATACCAGCCCCACGATGCCCGCCAGCATGAACAGGCCGACACCAAACTCCATCATCTTGCTGCGCTTCATCCGAATTCTCCAAACATCAGCGCGGTCAGCACGAAATCCAGCCCGAGCACTGCCAACGAGGAATACACCACCGTGCGGGTGGTGGCACGAGAAATGCCTTCCGAGGTAGGGATCAGGTCGTAACCCTGGAAGACCGCGATCCAGGTCACCACCAGCGCAAAAAACACACTCTTGACCATGCCGTTACCGATATCGGCAATGAAATCGACGCTACCCTGCATGTTGCTCCAGTAGGAGCCCTCGAACACGCCCAGCCACTGCACGCCAACCAGATACCCGCCCCAGATGCCGACGACGCTGAACCCCACGGTGAGCAGCGGCAGCGATACGAAGCCGGCCCACAAGCGCGGCGCCACGACTCGGCGCAGTGGATCGACGCCGATCATCTCCATGCTGGTGAGCTGCTCGGTGGCCTTCATCAAGCCGATCTCGGCGGTCAGCGCCGAACCGGCGCGCCCGGCGAACAACAGCGCCGCGACTACCGGCGCCAATTCACGCAGCAACGACAGCGCGACCATCTGACCCAAGGCATCCTCGGCGCCGAAATCGACCAGAATGGTGTAGCCCTGCAGGCCCAGCACCATGCCAATGAACGTACCGGAAACCAGTATGATCGCCAGCGACAGGACGCCCACGAAATGCATCTGGCGCAACCATAGATGCCAACCCTCGCGAGACGGAACGCCCACGCTGGACTGAAACAGGAACATCCCCGCGCGGCCGAGCGCATCGACCGCATCGAGCGTGCCGCGCCCCAGGGCGGTGATTCGGTGTTTCATCGCCGCGCGCCCCCGGCCATGATGTCGCTGAAGTAATCCGCTGCCGGGTAATGAAACGGTACCGGCCCATCGGGCTCGCCGTGGATGAACTGACTGACCCGCGCATCGCGATCCACATCCAGCGAAGTCGGCGTGCCCTGGGCCATGACCTGGCCATCGGCGATGACGTAGACATAGTCGGCGATCGACAGCGCTTCCTTGATATCGTGCGATACCACGATGGACGTCAGCCCCAGCGCCTGATTGACCTTGCTGATCAACTCCACCAGCACGCCCTTCGAGATCGGATCCTGGCCGACGAACGGCTCGTCGTAGAGAATCAGTTCGGGATCCAGCGCCACGGCGCGCGCCAGCGCCACGCGACGCGACATGCCACCGGAAAGCTCCGAGGGCATCAGTCGATGGGCGCCGCGCAGACCTACCGATTCGAGCTTCATCAACACCGTGTCGCGGATCATCGCCTCGGGCAAATCGGTATGCACGCGTAGTGGGAAAGCGACATTTTCGAAAACACTGAGATCGGAAAACAGCGCACCGCTTTGAAACAGCATGCCCATGCGCCGGCGCAACCGGAACAGATCGCGACGCGACAGCCGATGGACGTCCTGCCCATCGATTCTCACGCGGCCGCTATCGGGCACCAGTTGCCCCCCGATCAGCTTGAGCAATGTCGTCTTGCCAGTGCCACTGGGGCCCATGATGGCGGTGATCTTGCCTCGCGGCACGCGTAGATCGACACCACGGAAAATTTCCTTCTCGCCACGGGAAAAATGCAACCCCTCGACCTCGACGAGCGATGAGTCATCCATCGATGCAGTCCAATCCCGAAAAATTATCGAACATCGTATCCTAACCCGCCCCGGCCTCGCTAGCCCGGCTTACGACGCGCGAACTTGCAAGCCGCCAGGCCAATGCGTTTAATGGGCGCCCCATCGCTCAAGACATCGGGCAGCATTGTTCACCATGACCACCAACGACGATTTTGCCTTTCGCGCCAGCGCGCGACGCACCCTCAAGCTCGAACAGCAGGCCATTGGCGCGCTGATCGTCAAGCTGTCCGAGGACTTCGACCGCGCCTGCCGGTTGATTCTGGCCTGCCAGGGCCGAGTGGTCGTCACCGGCATGGGCAAATCCGGGCATATCGCGCGCAAGATCGCCGCCACTCTGGCAAGTACCGGTACGCCTGCCTTCTTCGTGCATCCCGGCGAAGCCAGCCATGGCGATCTGGGCATGATCACGCCGCGCGACGTGGTGCTCGCGCTGTCCAATTCCGGCGAAACCGACGAGGTCACCGCCCTGCTGCCGCTGCTCAAGCGCATGGGCGCGCCGCTGATCAGCATGACCGGTCGTCCCGATTCGACCCTGGCCCTCCACGCCGAGGCGCATCTCGATGCCGGCGTCGAGCGCGAGGCCTGCCCGCTGGATCTGGCGCCGACCTCTTCGACCACCGCCTCGCTGGCGCTCGGCGATGCGCTGGCCGTGGCGCTGCTCGAAGCGCGCGGCTTCACCGCCGAGGACTTCGCCCTGTCGCACCCTGGCGGCAGTCTCGGCCGACGACTGCTGCTCAAGGTCGAGGATCTGATGCACACGGGCGAGCGCCTGCCCAGCGTGATACTGGGCAGCCCGCTGCGTGACGCCTTGCTCGAGATCACCCATAAGGGCCTCGGCTTTACCTGCGTGGTCGACAACGACGGGCGCTTGGCCGGGGTCTACACCGACGGCGACCTGCGCCGTACACTGGATCAACACACTGACTTGCGCACGTTGCGCGTCGATGACGTGATGAGCCACGGCGGCAAACGCATCCGCGCCGAGGTACTGGCCGCCGAAGCCGTCAAGGTCATGGAAGACAATCGCATCACCGCCCTGGCCGTGGTCGACGACGACGGGCATCCGATCGGCGCCCTGCACATGCATGACCTGCTGATCAGCGGCGTCATATGAAGGAGGCGTTCATGCACTCGTGGTTACGCGACCCCAGCCTCAGCGACCGAGCCCGCGCCATACGCCTGCTGGTTCTGGACGTGGATGGTGTGATGACCGACGGCCAACTGTATTTCCAGGCCGACGGCCAGGAGATCAAGGCGTTCAGCACACAAGATGGCCAGGGCCTGAAACTGCTGCGCCGGGCCGGCGTGGAGGTGGCACTGATCACCGGGCGCGAATCGCCAATGGTCGCCAGGCGCGCCGCCGCGCTGGGTATCCAACACGTCTTCCAAGGCCGCGACGACAAGCTTGACGTACTCCAGACACTGATTCAGCGTTTGCACATGACATTGGATCAGGTCGCCTACTGCGGCGACGACCTCCCCGACCTGGCACCGATCAGCCGCGCCGGGCTGGGTATCAGCGTTCCCAATGCCCCGAGCTACATCCGTGAGCATGCCGACTGGATCACCGAGCGCCGTGGCGGCCATGGCGCGGTACGCGAAATCTGCGATGGCCTGCTCGACATGCAAGGGCACTGGGACGCCATACTCGCAAGCCACCTACACGGCAAGCACTGACCCATGGCCCTACCTTCTATTCTGCGCCCCTCGCCCAAGTTCTGGCTGGCACTGATCGTGCTGGCGCTCGGCGGGATACTGACATTCATCGATCAGCGCGATGTCTCGTTGCCGGGGCCGATTCCCAGTGATGCGGCTGGCGAGCCGGACTATTATCTGGAAGGCGTGCAACTGACCCGCTTCGACACCCAGGGCCGGCCCCATCAGCGCCTCGAAACGCCACGTCTGGTGCACACGCCCGAAGACGACGTGACTCGCGCCGAAACGCCGGATGCGCGCCTACTCGACGACGAAGGCCGCATCTGGTTCGCCTCGGGCGACAAGGGCACGCTGGGCCCCGGCGGCAATCCGTTGACGCTGCGCGGCAACGCCATGCTCAAGGCACCCGAGGAAGGCTGGCGTCTGGATACCCACACGTTGGTCTACGACGCCGACACCGGCCACGCCTGGAGCGAGAGCGAGGCCCTGCTGCGCCAGTATGAACAGCGCGTGCGCGGCGAGCGTTTCGACGCCTGGATCAACGAAGGCCGCATGCGCCTGACCGACAACGTGCGCGGCTTCCACCCGCCGATCGACGAGGAACAAGAATCATGATGCGACACACGCTTGCCGGGGCAAGTCTGGCTCTTCTCGGCCTGCTCAGCCTGCCCGCCACTGCCCTGGAAAGCGACGCCAACGCGCCGATCAAGGTCGCCGCGGACCGCCTCGACCTGGACGATCGCGCCGGCACCGCGGTGTACACCGGCGATGTCGAGATGCAGCAAGGCAGCATGCGGCTCACTGCCGAGCGCGTCGAGATCGAGCGCAACGCCCAGGGCGAAGTGACCCTGGTCACCGCCATCGGCGAAGGCGAGCGCGCCTATATCGAGCAAAAACCCGCGCCGGAAGATCCTGTGGTCAAGGGCTGGGGCAATACCATCGTTTATCATGCCGCTGAGCGCCGCGTGGAACTCATCGAGAACGCAGAACTGCACCAGGCTGGCGACACCTTCAACGGCGCCTATGTCGAATACTTTCTCGATCGCCGGGTGGTACAGGCACGCTCCGAGACACAAAGCGGCGAGAGCGAACGCGTGCGCATGACCCTGACCCCCGAGCAATCACAGCAATGACCGCACAAGGATTCGTGCCGCGATGAAAACGCTGAGTGCGACACATCTCGCCAAGAGTTACAAGAACCGCCGGGTGGTGCAGGATATCAGCCTGTCCATCGCCCAGGGTAGTATCGTCGGGCTGCTGGGCCCCAATGGCGCCGGCAAGACCACCTCCTTCTACATGATCGTCGGCCTGATTCGCGCCGATGCCGGCGAGGTGTATATCGACGACCAGAACCTGACCCACGCCGCCATGCATCATCGCGCGCGGTCCGGAATCGGCTATCTGCCACAGGAAGCCTCGATCTTTCGCAAGCTATCGGTGGCCGATAACATCCTGGCGATTCTCGAGACCCGCAAGGACCTCGACAAGGCGGCCCGTCATGCGCATCTCGAGCATCTGCTCGAGGAATTCCACGTCGATCATATCCGCGACAATCTCGGCATGAGCCTGTCCGGTGGCGAGCGACGCCGCGTGGAAATCGCCCGCTCGCTGGCCACCGAGCCGGCCTTCATCCTGCTCGATGAGCCCTTCGCCGGGGTCGACCCGATCTCGGTGGGCGAAATCAAGAGCATCATTCGCCAGCTACGCGATCGCGGCATCGGCATCCTGATCACCGACCACAACGTGCGCGAGACGCTGGATATCTGCGACAACGCCTACATCGTCGGCGACGGCAAGATCATCGCCGAAGGCAACGCCGAGGCCATTCTCGCCAGCCAGAAAGTTCGTGATGTCTACCTGGGCAACGAATTTCGTCTCTAGGATATTGACCGGTCGCGCACAACCGGGACCTTGCAACCTGTCGTCAATAACCAAAGCATTAATTAATGGCATGAATATTGCTTTTATCCTTGCAAGCGGCTTCGCGTGGGGATAACGTGTCGCTAAATCCGTCAGCGAACGCGCTCTCTTTATGGCAATGAAACCCACGCTTCAGCTACGCGTCAGCACTCAACTGACCATGACGCCTCAGCTGCAGCAGGCCATACAGCTACTGCAACTGTCGACACTGGACTTGCGCCAGGAGATCCAGCAGGCGTTGGAAACCAACCCCATGCTGGAACTCGACGAGCTCTACGGTGAGCAGGCCGTCAGCGATCCCGTCGAGGACGACTGGGCCAGCGAGATCCCTGAAGAGCTGACGCTCGATAGCGAGTGGTCGGACACCTACCAGGACTTCACCCCCAGCGGTAGCGGCAGCGACGACGGCCCCGACTTCGAGCGCAATGCCGCCGGCCAGAGCCTGCAGGAATACCTGCAATGGCAACTGAACATGACCGATCTGGCCGAGCGCGAAAGCCTGATCGCCGAGAGCCTGATCGATGCGATCAACGCCGATGGCTATCTTGTTTCCAGTATCGACGAGTTGACCGATGGACTGCGTGGCCAGGGGTTGAGCGGGCTCAAGGCCAGCGACGTCGAGCGGGTGCTAGCGTGCCTGCAGCGTTTCGACCCCACCGGCGTCTGCGCACGCGACCTGCGCGAATGCCTGCTTCTGCAACTCGGCACCCTGCCTGAAAGCACACCGCTGCTACCACAGGCCAAGCGCCTGGTGCGCCAGTTCCTCGAAGCGCTGGCCGGTGACGACCGCAAACTGCTCAGGCGCCGCTTAAGTCTCGACGACGGTCAACTCGACGCCGTCATCGCGCTGATCCGCGCCCTCGACCCGCGCCCGGGCCAGATATACGACGACAGCGGCAACGATTACGTGATTCCCGATCTACTGGCCCGCCACACCCGCGACGGCTGGCGTATCGAGCTCAACCCCGAAGCCATGCCGCGCCTGCGTATCCAGCCGGACTACGCCGCGCTGATCAAGCGTGCCGACAAGAGCGACGACAACACCTTCATGAAGAACCATTTGCAGGAGGCGCGCTGGCTGATCAAGAGCCTGTCCAGCCGCAACGACACCCTGCTCAAGGTCGGTCGCGAGATCATGGCGCGCCAGCTCGACTTTCTCGAGCGCGGCGAGCAAGCGATGAAACCGCTGATCCTGGCCGACATCGCCCAGAAGGTGGAAATGCACGAATCGACCATCTCACGGGTCACCACCCAGAAGTTCATTCACACCCCGCGCGGGGTCTTCGAGCTCAAGTACTTCTTCTCCAGCCATGTCGGCGGCGCTAGCGGTGAAGGCGACGCCCATTCCAGCACGGCGATTCGCGCGCGGCTGAAGAAACTGATCGGCGAGGAGCCCGCGCGCAAGCCGCTATCCGACAGCAAGCTGGTCGACCTGCTCGCCGAGGATGGCATCAAGGTCGCCCGGCGCACCGTAGCCAAGTATCGCGAGGCGCTGGGAATACCGCCATCCAGCGAACGCAAGCGCCTGGCCTGAACGGCGCTTTTCAGCGTTGGGCGCTGGGTGTTTCTTCAGGGGTTTGCTAAGGTCTAAAAAGGGTTACAATCGAAAGGCCATCCGCAGCAACAGGAGCATGCCATGCAAGTCAACATCACCGGCCATCACGTCGAACTGACCGATGCATTGCGTGACTATGTGAATGAGAAGCTCGCACGACTGGAGCGCCACTACGACAACATCACTACCGTGCAGGTAACCCTCTCCATCGAAAAGGAGCGCCACCAGGCCGCCTGTACGTTGCACGCTGCCGGAGCCGACTTGCACGCCGATGCCGAGAATGGCGACATGTACGCCGCCATCGACGCCCTGGCCGACAAGCTCGATCGTCAACTCGTCAAACACAAGGAAAAGGCCCAGGCTCGCGCGCAAGGCGCTGGTGCCCGGTAAACTTCCCCACATGACTCTGCAAACCATACTGCCCCCCGAGCGCACGCTGACCGCGGTGCCCGGGGGAAGCAAAAAGCGTGTGCTGGAATTTTTCAGCACCTTCATCGCTCAGAACACACCTAGCCTCGATAGCCAGGAAGTCTTCAGCCGGCTGATCGGCCGCGAGCGGCTGGGTAGCACCGGCATCGGTAATGGTGTCGCCATTCCCCATGCCCGCAGCCCGCATTGCAAGGCGCCGATCGCCGGCTTTCTCAAGCTGCAGGAACCCGTCGATTTCGATGCCATCGATGGCGAACCGGTAGACTTGCTGTTCGTGCTGCTAGTGCCCGAGGAGGCCGACGAAACGCATTTGTCGCTGTTGGCCGAAGTCGCCAATGTCATGAACGATGCCGGCACCCGGACCCAGCTACGCAAGAGCGAAAGTCAGCATGAACTCTACGAAACGCTGACTCAGGCGATCCACCGCCTCAGCGACGGGAGCAGCCAGTAACGGCGACCGGCGGGCGGCATACGACGCATCCCATGCGACCACTTTCACCCCATAGCTAACCAGCGACAGCGGGAGCCGCACCCATGCAGCTCGTGATCATCAGCGGCCGATCCGGCTCCGGGAAATCGATTGCCTTGCAGGCGCTCGAGGATCTGGGCTTCTATGCGATCGACAATCTGCCAGCCATGCTACTCGACGAGTTGATCGATGAGTTGCAACAGGACGAGGCGCGCCGCTCGAGCATTGCGGTGAGTATCGATGCGCGCAACCTGCCGGGGGCACTCAAGCGCTTTCCCGCCCTGCTCGAGGAGATACGTTCACGCGGCATCGATTGCCAAGTGGTGTATTTCACCGCCGAGGACAAGATACTGCTCGAGCGCTACTCGGCGACGCGTCGACGTCATCCGCTGACCCGCGACAGCGAGATGACCCTGGCCGAGGCGATCGAGTCCGAGGTGGAGGCCCTTTCCGGCATCCGCGACCTGGCCGATCTGGTCATCGATACCTCCCAGCTATCGGTGCATGACCTGCGCGGGCGCATCGCCGAGCAAGTCGCCCAGCATTCCAGCGAGCAATTGACCCTGACCTTCGAATCCTTCGGCTTCAAACGTGGCGTACCGCTGGACGCCGATACCGTATTCGATGCCCGCTGCCTGCCCAATCCTTACTGGGACCCTCGCTTGCGCCCCTTCAACGGGCGCGACAGCGAGATCATCGAATTCCTCGAGGATTACCCGGATGTCATCGCCATGGGCGACGACATTCGCGACTGGCTCGAGCGCTGGCTACCCGCCTATCTGGCCAGCAGCCGCAGCTATCTGACCGTTGCCATCGGCTGCACCGGTGGACAGCACCGCTCGGTCTACCTGACCGAGCAGTTGGCGCGCCACTTCTCGACCCGTTACCGCGTGCGCCTGCGCCATCGCGAACTGGGAATTCACACCGCCGTTGGAGAGAGCATGGATGCCTCAGCGTGAGCTGACCTTGACCAACAAGCGCGGCCTGCACGCTCGCGCCGCCACCAAGCTGGTGCAATGCTGCCAGCGCTTCGATGCCAGCGTCACCGTCAGTCACAAGGGTCGCGCGGCCGATGCGGCCAATATCATGTCCTTGCTGATGCTGGCCGCCCCTTGCGGCAGCCGGCTCGACATCGTCGCCGAAGGTCGCCAGGCCGGTCAGGCGCTCGATGCGTTACAGGCCTTGTTCGACGCACGTTTCGACGAAGACGCCTGACTCGGCACCTCCCACCTCCCGGAGCCTCCCTGCAGGTCGCGAACGTTTAGCGAACGGCGTTTCTTTTACTCGCCGATGCTGAGCGCAATGATAGAATGTCGGTTCGATCGCCGGTCGACAGAGGATGCCGACGCCCATGAGCAAGAATCCGGAGAAGCTCCGGCCCAAACTGGCCAGGCTCAGTGAAGCGTTGGAAAGCGGCGCGCTGGATCAGGCACGGCGCATGCTCAACCGGGGATTGGCACCGGTCGATGTCGCGCACCTGCTCGAATCCACGCCGCCCAAGGAGCGCGATGTTCTCTGGGAACTGATCGAACCCGAGCTGCAGGGCGACGTGCTTCAATACCTCGGCGAGGACATCCAGGTCGAGTTCCTCAACCGCATGGATGCCCAGCAACTGGTTTCGGCGACCGAAGGGCTCGATGTCGACGACCTCGCCGACCTGCTCCAGCGCCTGCCCAACACCGTCACGCTCGAAGTGCTCGCCTCGATGGAGGCCCAGGAACGCCAGCGTCTGGAAACCGTGCTGTCCTACCCGGAGGACACCGCTGGCGGGTTGATGAATACGGATACCCTGACGATCCGTCCCGACATTACCCTCGATGTGGTGCTGCGCTACCTGCGCCGCCACGAGCGCCTGCCGGATACCACCGACAGCCTGCTGGTGGTGACGCGCAGCGATAAACTGATCGGTAGCCTGCCGATCAACCGCCTGCTGGTTTCCGAGCCATCGATGCTGGTGCGCGAAGTCATGGATACCGACATGCTGAGTATTCAGGCCACCGCCGAGGATACCGACGTCGCCAATCTATTCGAGAAGTTCGATCTGGTCTCGGCCCCGGTCATCGGCAGTGACGGCCACCTGCTGGGCCGGATCACCATCGACGACGTGGTCGATGTGATTCGTGGCGATGCCGAGCACCAGATGATGAGCATGGCCGGTCTCGACGAAGACGAGGACACCTTCGCGCCGGCCTGGCGTACCAGCCGCCGGCGCGCCGTGTGGCTGGGCATCAATCTGATCACCGCGTTCATGGCCGCCGCAGTGATCGGCATGTTCGAAGCCACCATCGCGCAGGTCACCGCGCTTGCGGTATTGATGCCAATCGTCGCCAGCATGGGCGGCATCGCCGGCTCGCAAGCACTGACCGTGCTGATTCGCGGCATCGCACTCGGCCATGTTTCAGGCTCCAACGTCCGCTGGCTACTCAATCGCGAACTGATCGTCGGCGCCTTGAACGGGCTACTCTGGGCGCTGGTGATAGCCGCCATCGCCGTGGCCTGGTTCGGTGATCTCGCCCTGGGCGGCATCATCGCCGCCGCCATCGTCATCAATCTGCTGTTCGCCGCCCTGTGCGGCACGCTGCTGCCGGTGATCCTCAGGCGGCTCAATATCGATGCAGCGCTGTCGGGCAGCGTGATCCTGACCACCGTCACCGACGTGATCGGTTTTTTGGCCTTTCTTGGGTTGGCGACGGTTTTCTATCTCTAAAGCTAGAAGCTAGAAGCTAGAAGCTAGAAGCCAAGAATGGCCTCGGCTCTTGGCTTTTTCTTCAAGGCACGTAGTGCCGGTCTTCCAGCTTCCAGCCGCGAAGCGACGCTCTTCCAGCTCGTTTCTTTAGCCCCCGGCGACGGTCATGTTATCGATCAGCCAACTGCCCGAATGCACGCTGCCGCGAGTATCGATGTCGTCGCCCACGCCGAGTAGATTGGCGAACATGTCGTTGAGATTGCCGGCAATGGTGAACTCCTCGACCGGGTATTGAATCTCACCATTCTCGACCCAGAAGCCGGCCGCGCCGCGTGAGTAGTCGCCGGTCACGCCGTTAACGCCCTGACCCATCAGCTCGGTGACCAGCACGCCACGCCCCATGCGTTCCAGCAATTCGCGCTGACTGTCGAGCGGTGCCTGAATGCGCAGGTTGCGCGCTCCACCGGCGTTACCGGTCGAGGTCATGCCCAAGCGCCGGGCGCTGTAAGCCGACAGCATATAGCTAGCCACGCGCCCGCCGTCGACAAACAGATTGTCGCGGGTATAAACGCCGTCGTTATCGAACGCTGCGCTGGCCATGGCGCCGATTTCCCGGGGCTTCTCGCCGAGACTGAACCATTCGGGAAACAGCGGCTTGCCCAGGCTATCGCACAGAAAGGAGGCCTCGCGGTACAGCGCTCCGCCGGCGATCGCACCGAGCAAATGATTGATCAAGCCGCCCGCCATCTCGGGTGCGAACATGACCGGCAAACGCCCGGTCGCCGGTCGCTTCGATCCCAGGCGGCGCAGTGTGCGCTCGGCGGCACTACGGCCGATGGCCTCCGGCGAGGCCAATAGCGCCGGGTCGCGAACGCTACTGTAGTCATAGTCACGCTGCATGCCCTGCTCGTCACGCGCGATCAGCATGCACGACAGCGAATGACGGCTGCCACGCTGGCCGGCGAGAAAGCCATGACTGTTGCCATACACGCGTACGCCCTCACCGCTGGACACCCCCGCGCCATCGGAATTGGCGATACCTTCGACGGCGCGACCGGCATTCTCGCACGCCAGTGCCAGTTCGATCGCCTCGTCAGTGGTCAATTGCCAGGGGTGATGCACCTCGAGATCGGGGAACTCGGTGGCCATCAATTCGGCATCGGCCAGCCCCGAGGCCGGGTCTTCGCCGGTATGACGGGCAATCGCGATAGCCTTTTCCACCACCGCGCGAATCGACGCCTCGCCGGCATCCGATGACGAGGCGCTGCCCTTGCGTTTACCGACATAAACGGTCACGGCGATGCCCTGATCGCGCGCCAGTTCGACGGTTTCCACCTCGCCCATGCGCACGCTGATTTCGGCGCCCTGATCGACGCTGGCGCCGACTTCACAGGCATCGGCGCCCAGGCGTCGCGCCTGCTCCAGAGCATCCGCGACGCGTGCCTCCAATAACGTTTGTTGAGCGGCGGCATCGAAAGCCTGAGTCATGTTGATCTCCTTGTCACGAGGCAGGCTGGTATACTACGCCCACCTCCCAATGATGGTAATGGCATGTCATTCGAGTCACCCGCCGACCAACAGGGTCGGCCGAGCAAGACCCAGCTCAAGCAGGAAATGCAGGCACTGCAGGCGCTGGGCGAAAAGATCATCGCGCTATCCAATGCCCAGCGCGCGCGGCTACCGCTATCCACCGATATGCTCGCGGCGGTCGAGGAAACCTCGCGCATCCGCTCTCACGAAGGTCGCCGCCGCCACATGCAGTACGTCGGCAAGGTCATGCGGCGCGAGGACCTCGCCGCTATTCAGGCCGCTTTCGACGAGTTCGAGCAGGAAAGCGCGCGTCGCGATCACGTCTTCCACCGTCTGGAGAAATGGCGTGACCGGCTGATCGACGACGACAACGAAGCGCTGGAAGCCTTTATCGCCGAGTACCCTGACGTCGACCGCCAGGCACTGCGCCAGTTGATCCGCAATGCCCGTACCGAGCGCGAGCGCGGTAAGCCACCGGCCAGTGCCCGCAAGCTGTTCAAGCTGATCCGCGACACCGCCGGACTGTAAGCTATAAGAGCGCCGCTATGCGGCTGGAAGCTGGAAGACCGGCGCTGCGCGCCTCGAAGAAAAACAGGAAACAATAATTATTCCCGGCTTCTAGCTTCTAGCTAGGATTGCGTTCCGCCGACGGTAAGCTCATCGAGTTTCAACGTCGGCTGGCCCACACCCACCGGTACGCCCTGGCCTTCCTTGCCGCAGACACCGATGCCGGTATCCAGCGCCATGTCGTGGCCGATCATCGACACCCGAGACATCGCTTCGGGGCCGTTGCCGATCAGCGTCGCGCTCTTGACCGGCGAGGTGATGCGCCCGTCTTCGATCAGGTAGGCTTCGCTGGCCGAGAACACGAACTTGCCCGAGGTGATATCGACCTGGCCGCCACCGAAGCTGACCGCGTAGATGCCACGCTTGACGCTCTTGATGATATCTTCCGGCGCATCCTGGCCGGCCAGCATGTAGGTATTGGTCATGCGCGGCATCGGCAGGTGCGCGTAGGACTCGCGCCGCGCATTGCCGGTGGGCGCCATGCCCATCAGGCGCGCGTTCAACTTGTCCTGCATGTAGCCGGTGAGGACGCCGTCCTCGATCAACGGTGTATAGGCGCCCGGCGTACCCTCGTCATCGACGCTCAACGAACCGCGCCGGTCGGCCAGGGTGGCATCGTCGACCACGGTGACGCCCGGCGATGCGACGCGCTGGCCCATGCGTCCGGCAAACGCCGAACTGCCCTTGCGATTGAAATCGCCCTCCAGGCCGTGACCGACCGCCTCGTGCAGCAGGATGCCCGGCCAGCCCGGCCCCAGCACCACCGGCATCTGGCCGGCCGGGGCATCCAGCGCCTCAAGATTGACCAACGCCTGACGTACCGCCTCGCTGGCGAAGCGCTCGGCGACGTTCTCATCGCGCAGGCGGGACATGGCGTAGCGACCGCCTCCACCGGCGCTGCCACGCTCGCGACGCCCGCCCTTGGTCACGATCACGCTGACGTTGAAGCGCACCAGGGGGCGAATATCCGCCGCCAGAGTGCCATCGCTGGCACGCACCAGCACGACTTCGTGAACCCCGGTGAGCGACGCACTGACCTGAGCCACCGCCGGATCGGCAGCGCGCGCCACACGATCGGCCTGCTTGAGCATGGCAATCTTGTCCTCGGCGGACAGCCCGGAAAGCGGGTCGACGCCGGCATAGCGCAGCGCCGCCGATGCGGGATTGGGTGTTGCCAACGCCAATCGCGCCCCACTGCGCGCGATGTTCGCCGCGGTACTGCCGGTTTCGGCCAGTGCCTCGGCGGTAATCTGATTGGAATAGGCGAAGCCGGTTTTCTCGCCAGCCAGCGCACGCACGCCGACGCCGCCGTCGATGCTGTAGCTGGCGTCTTTGACCTCGCCGTCCTCCAGCACCCAGCTCTCGTGCCAGCTACGCTGGAAATACAGATCGGCATAATCGATACCCGCGCCCAGCGCATGACCCAGGCCGGGTTCCAGCGCCTCGGCATCCAGCCCTCCAGGCGCCAGCAGAGTGGCGATGGCCTCGTCGAGAGGCGATTGGGACAATAGCGTCATTCGGCATTTTCCAGAGTGATTTGCGGCGAGGTCCATGGACCTTGCACGCGGTAGTGAATTCGCGTCACCTTATCGAGCCAGCCGCCGAATATCTTATCGGCAAGAAACAAGGCGCCCCCCACATAAGGCGCACCCACGAGAACCGCAGCCAACGGCAGATTCTGGCTAACCGGCACGGTGATTCCCAGCAGCATATCCAAACGCCGGGCAGCGAGATCGACGCCACCCTCTAAGGTAAATTGGGTGGACGGTCCGTCGATTTCAACCGGCCCACGGGTTTGTAGACGTCCACCATACAACGTCGCACTGCCCCTGACACTGTCGAAGGCGGTCCCCTCGCCGGTCACGTCGGAGAAATCGAGGCGCAGGCGACGCAGCAGGTTATCCACATTGAGCAGCCCGATCAGGCGCGCCGAGGGTGAATCGAGCGTCACGAAGCGTCCATCTTCCAGAGCCACCTCGATACTGCCTCGCGAACGCTCCAGGGCGAACTGCCATGGCGCGCCGGGCCAGGCCAACTGCGACTCGACCTGGGTTCTGGCGCTGCGGATCGCTACCGGCTGCCCGAGCGCCTTGAGCGCCGACCCCAGATCGCCTCCGGTCAGTGCCAGGCGCGAGCGCGTCAGGCTGGCCTCGGGGCCCGACGCCTCCCAAACCAGTTCGCCCGCCGCCGTGACCTCGCCCAATGTCAGTGAAAGCGGCGCCACGCGCAAACGCTGTGGTGATGCCTGCCAGCTTGCGGAAAGCGGTCCCAGGCGGCGCCCCTGGCGCAGTATCGTATCGATCGTGATATCGCCACTGGGCACCTTGTCCAGCCACCCGGGCAATGGCTTGGGCTCCGGCGCGGTAGCGATCGCCTCGGAAAGCTCCGGCATCTGCGTCGGTTGCGGCATCAGCGTGTCCAGGTTCAAGCGGGTCAGATCGATGCTCAGCGGCGTCGTCTGATTCGGCCGGTAGCTTGCCTGACCCTGCATCAGGGTGCCGGCGAGATCGAGCCGCCAGCCATCGGCCAACGGGCTGGCGCTCGCCTCGAGCGAACCCAGGCAGCGCTCGTCGAAGTGCAGGCAGCCAGTATCGATCACGATCCGCCGTAGCGACGGCAATGCCGTACCCGGCTGCGCAACCGGCCCGGAAGCGACCGACGCCGGCGCATCGTCGGATGGCGTCTCGCCCAGCGCCGCCAAGGCACTCTGCCAACGGCCCAGATACAGCCGCGGCGTGCGCCATATGACATTCCACCCCTGATCGCCTGGCCATTGCGCCGAGGCCGGCCAACGTTCCAGCCATATCTGGCCCTGACCCTGCCCCGGTGCCGGCCCCAGCGAGCGCCAGCGCAGACGCAGCCGATCGGCCAGATCGACGGTCAGCCGCTGCCCCGGCGTCGCCTCGACGTGCAGCGCAACCCCCTCGTCGAGACGCTTGCCGAACGGTGGCGGTAGCAGGATAGCCAGGCCCTGTAGATCGCTCTCAACGCTAAGGTGCGGTTCCTCGCCTTTTAGGTCGAGTTGCGCCGAATACGGAAAGTAGCCACTCAGTAACCCGTCGAGCTGCGCCATGCCGGCCCACTGCAACAGGCCGCGTGCCAGGGCGCGGCCTTCGAAAGCGATGCCCTCGCCACCTACGTCGAAGCGTGCCAATAACGGCCCCTCGAAGGCACGCGCGCCCAATTCACCGGTCAGGAAATCAGTGTTCTTGGCGTGCCGGTAATGCAGCGCGCCGTTGACGTTGCCCAGCGTCAGATCGATCTCTGAAAAGGTCAGGCTCGGCGCATCGACGCTAGCCTGGACATCCACCTCGAGCGCCTCGGGATTCTCCATCGGTACGTCCAGCGCCAACTCGCCGATGACCCGGCCCTCGCTACGCCAGCGTGCAAAAGCGTCCATGCCCTCGATAGGTGCCTCGGCGAGAAAGCGAAACAACCCTTGGGTCGGCCCCTGCACCGGGCCTGTCACGCTAAGCCTTTCATCTTCCAGCGCGACCCGGGTTCCTTCACTGACCAATCCCAGCGTTTCGGCATGGTCTACCGTGGCGTGCAGCGTCTCGTTGACCAATTCCAGCCGACCGCTGACGTTTTCCAGCGCCGGCCATTCGGGGTCGTAAGTCAGCTTCCCGTCCTCGACGTCCAGAGCCAGACGCAGTTCGCCATCGAATTCATCGGTGTCGGTTTTGCTGGCTGGCTGGCCAGTGTTGTCTGACTCGTCGGTATCGTCGTCATCATCCAGCGTCTGTTCGAGATGCAGGGTGCCATGCGGCACGCGACCGGCGATGCCGCCCGCCAGCCACTCGCGCAGCTCCGCGTCGAGAATATCGACCGGAAGCCACTCCATCAGTGGTGTGTCGATTGCATCGACGTCGCGCATATCCAGGTTCAATTCTAGTTTGCCGCTATCGCCGCTCGCGCTGTCACCAGTCGAAGCAACGTCGCTTGAGTGGCTATTGGTCGAGGCATAATGAAAGTCGCCATCCACCCTGGCGCCACGCCAGACGGCCTTCAGGCGCTCGCCGGTCACACTGAATGCGTCGCTGCCGCCGTCAAGCGCCCAACTCACCTTGCCGGACGCCCAATCCAGTGCCATGGGTGCGGCGTATAGTTCGGGGAATGCCAGTTGCATGCCCGGCCGACCGACGAAACGCACATGACCCTCACGACCTTGCGCTTCAACCCAGCCGTCCAGCGGTCCACCGCCGGGAATACCCTGCCAGGGCGAAACCGCAACGTCTTGCAGAGCCGCCTTGGCCAGCCATTGGCCATGTTGCCTGCCAACCGCCAGCCCTGAGATCAGCCCTTGGGGCGCCAGGGTGCCGAGCGTTCGGCTCAGCGATTCAGGCAGTGGCAGTTGCTGGGCCCACGCCGTTACGACGCCAAGCTCGATGGATGTACTGCGTGCTTGCCAGCCTTGCGCGTCTCCCTCGAGATACAGCCGCTGCGGCAACGGCGAGGTCGGGATGGCTTCGCTATGCAATGCAAGCTCGTTCACCCAGGCCCGCCAGGCGCCCTGCTCATCCCGCAACCATTGCCCCTTGGCGCCGATATCGTTCAAAACGAGTGGACCAGCGTCGCTGGTCAGCGTCATTTCCCCAATGGCCAGGCGCGCCCGGGCATCCGCCAGTTGGCCAGCCTGCCAGTTCCCCCAGACTTCGGCTTCACCGGACAACCCGGTAACACGCACCGGCGACTGTTCGGTCAACAACCGGCTCAGCCGTGCAAGGCTGTCCAGGTTGATGCTCGCTTGCAGCCGGGCATTGAAGTCGTCCGCCCCCCCTGAGCCGGGCACGACCTCCAGCACGGCCTGCAGCGCACGTTCGTCGACGCCTTCGACGAATACCTGGCCTTCGATGCGCGCACGCTCGGGCGCGCCAACCATCAATAGCCGTGGCGCGACCAGCGTGACACTGCCGTCGACGCCATGCAGCACCAGACGCAGGTCGTCGACCACGGCACGCTGGCGCAGCAGAACGCCGATCCAGAAATCGAGGCGCTTGAGGTTGAACCGCGACTCGGGAACCAGTTCGGGCGGGAGTTCGGCGGGCTGTGGCCAGTGCCAACCGCCGTCGCTCTTCTGATAGAGGTGCAGGGTGGCATGGCTCACCCGCGCGCGACTGAAGATGGGAAACCAGGCCCGCAACGAGGCGCTGGCATCGAGGCGCAGATCGACCTGTTCGACGTCCAGCAGCGGAACGGAGTCGATACCCGCCTGCCCCGTCAAGTGCAGACCGTCGATGGCCAGCACCGGATCGAGCCCACGGATGCCGCTCTCGATCGCCTCGACGCGCAGCGTCGCATTGAATTGGCGGGCCAGCATGGCGCTGAGATCGTCACGCAGTATATCGGCCTGGCTGGCCGCCAGGCGCAGGCCACCAAGCAGCAGCGCCAACAAGGTCAACCCTATGGCAAGCAGCGTCAGCGCCCAGCGCAGTACGATACGAAACGGGCTCATAATTCAAGTCCTTACGAAAACGGCCTGCGCTCGCCCATACGGCGTCTAAAATCGGCTAAGCATACGCATTTACAAGCGCAAACTCCGCTATTTACCCGTTTTTTGCTTGGTCCGGTCATCGTTCACCGCCTTTTCATAGAACCACTTTTGCAGAAGAGGGGGTTACATCAAGACGATGTCGTACTGCTCTTGGGAGTAATGTGCCTCGACCTGAAAACGGATGGTCTTGTCGATAAAGACTTCCAGGTCTGCCACCGCCGCCGACTCCTCATCGAGCAGCCGGTCGACCACCGCCTGCGACGCCAGCACCATATAGGTATCTGGACTGTAGGCGCGTTCCTCGCGCAGGATCTCGCGGAATATCTCGTAGCATATGGTTTCCGGCGTTTTCAGCGTGCCGCGCCCGAGGCAGGTCGGACAGGCGTCGCAAAGCGTCTGCTCGAGGCTCTCGCGGGTGCGCTTGCGAGTCAGTTGCACCAACCCCAACTCGGTGACCCCGGTCAGCTTGTTCTTGGCGTGATCGCGTTCCAGCGATTTCTCCAATACCCGCAATACCTGGCGTTGATGCTCGGGGTCTTCCATATCGATGAAATCGATGATGATGATGCCGCCCAGATTGCGCAGACGTAGCTGGCGGGCAATCGCGGTGGCGGCCTCGAGGTTGGTCTTGAAGATGGTTTCCTCGAGATTGCGATGGCCCACGTAACCGCCGGTATTGACGTCGATGGTGGTCATCGCCTCGGTCTGGTCGATGACCAGATAGCCGCCGGACTTGAGCTGTACCTTGCGCCCCAGCGCCTTGTGGATTTCGTCCTCGACGCTGAATATGTCGAAAATCGGCCGCTCGCCAGGATAGTATTCGATGCGCTCGACCACGCCGGGCATGAACTCCTCGGCGAACTCCACCAGCTTGAGGTAGTTCTCGCGCGAATCGATGCGCACCTTCTCGATGTCATCACGCATGATGTCGCGTAGGGTACGAATGAACAGCGGCAGGTCATCGTAGATGCGACTCGGCGCCGGCGCATTGAGTTTGCGCTCACCGACCTTGCGCCACAGCCTCAGCAGAAATTGAATGTCGGTGGTCAATTCCTCCCTACCCACGCCTTCGGCGGCGGTACGAATGATAAAGCCACCGGGAATGTCCTGCCCGCTCTCGGCGAGGCATTCTTCGACCAGCACGCGCAGCCGCTCGCGTTCGCTCTCGTCTTCGATGCGCTGCGAAACGCCGGTATGCGGCGAGTCGGGCATATAGACCAGATAACGCGAAGGAACCGACAGGTGAGTCGTCAGCCGTGCGCCCTTGGAGCCGATCGGGTCCTTGGTGACCTGCACCACCAGCGGCTGACCCTCATGCAATAGCTGGCTGATCGATACCTGCTCGTCGCTGGGCGTGTTGGGCGGCATCACCTCATGAGCATGAATGAAGGCGGCCCGCTCGAGGCCAATATCGATAAAGGCGGCCTGCATGCCCGGCAACACCCGTGCCACTCGGCCCTTGTAGATATTGCCAACGATGCCCCGGCGCCGGCTACGCTCGATGAAGGCCTCCTGCAGCACGCCGTTTTCGACCACCGCGACACGGGTTTCCATCGGGGTCAGGTTGATCAGTACTTCACCGCTCATGCGGGAATCCTTGTAAGAGTCATGAGACGATTATGACACAGCCGCGGCCGGCCATAGCGTGACGCCTTGGCGCCGCAACAGTTCGGCGGTTTCAAAGAGTGGCAAGCCAACCACCGCCGAATGGCTGCCTTCGATGCGCTCGACGAATATCGCGGCTCGCCCTTGAATGGCATAGCCGCCGGCCTTGTCGGCGGGCTCGCCGGTAGCCCAGTAGGCCTCGATCTCGGCCGTGTCGATCGCGCGCATGACGACGCGTGTCGAGACGCACACATCGAGCATGCCACGCGGCCCACTGACGGCGACGGCGGTCAGCACCTCATGCGCCCTGCCTGACAGCGCCGTCAGCATCTCGCGTGCGTGATCGCGATCTCCCGGCTTGCCGAGAATTCGACCATCGAGCACCACCGCGGTATCCGAGCCAAGCGTTGGCAGGGAACTATCCACGGCGCCCGCCTCGGCCTTGGCGCGAGCCAAGCGCGTGACATAAGCCATGGCAGACTCGCCGCTACGCGGCGTTTCATCGATATCGGCGGGGGCGATTTCGACCTCGAGTCCGATCGAGGCCAGCAGTTCGCGACGGCGGGGTGAAGCCGAAGCGAGGCGCAGCGTGGCGGACATGCACCTTCCTTAGTTAGTCGGTAACGCGTGCTGAGTATTCAGGCGATATTCAGTCGTCGACGCACCGCCTGCAGCAGAGTGAAGAACCATGGCCAGAGTATGCCGCCGATCAAGGCCGGCAACAAAAAGGCCAGGTTGATGGAAAACGGACCGAAGATGGTGCGCAGCCATTGTTCCGTCAGTTGCGCGATGCCCAACAACACGAAGACCAGCACCGCCTGTTGCACTAGCGCATAGGCACGCATGCGCTGATAAACGAGCAGTGACAGGTAAGCCAATAACGACAGCATCAGCGCATTCTGGCCGAGCGGCGAGCCCTCGATCAGATCCAGCAGCAACCCCAGCACGAAGCCATGGAAAACGCCGACGCGTTGCGGGGTACTCACGCACCAGTAGATCAGCATCAGACCCAGCCAGTCCGGTCGCCATACCAACCACGCATCGGGCAGCGGCATGACCTGCAGGCACAGTGCCAGCAGCAGGCTCAACCAGATCATCGCCAGACCCCGCGTGGTCGTTACCGCCATCAGGTTCCCTCCTCCTGGCTGGCTTCGGTCTCTTCGCCGTTCGGCGCGACGCTATTGCCCACCTCGATAGCGGCATCGAGTGCCTGCTGCGAGACGTTCGGTGGCGGCGGTGGGAACAGCAATAGGAATTGTCGCGAGCGCTCCGTCTGGGCGATCGGCTCGGCGACGACTTCGGCAAACGGCTCGCCGGGATCGTGGATGACTTCCGCTACTCTGGCGACCGGATAGCCTTCCGGGAAGCGCCCGGCCAGACCGGACGTCACCAACAGATCGCCGACGCGAATATCGGCAGTGTCGGGAACATGCAACACATCGAGTTCATCGTAGCGGCCAGTGCCCTGAACGATAAAACGCAAACCGTTGCGATTAACCTGCACGGGAACCGCAAAACTGGCATCGGCGACCATCAGCACCCGGCTGTTGTAGGCGGAAACCGAGATGACCTGGCCGATCAAGCCCGACGCGTCCATCACCGGCTGGCCAACATAGACGCCATCGCTGCGCCCGCGGTCGATGACCATCTGGTGGGTGAAAGGGTCGGAATCCAGCGACAACAACTCGGCGGTGATATAGAGGATGTCGCCGCGCTGGGCCGCATTGAGCAGCTCACGCAAGCGCACGTTCTCGGCGGTCAGGCTGGCCATGCGTTGTACGCGTTGGGAAAGCATCAGCAACTGTTCGTGCAGCAGGCGGTTCTCTTCGATCAGTTCGCGCTGATCGGCAAGCACCAGCGCCCCCCACGACAGGGCGTCGCTGGGCTGACTGACCAGCCATTGTACCGGCGCGACGACCGTCGACAGGTGGGCACGCAATTCCGCCATGCGGGGCATGCGCTGTTCGGCGAACATCAGCGCGAAGGCGACGACGGCACAAAACAACATGCGATAGCCGGGCACGGGGCCATGCGAGAATAGCGGTTTGATAGGCCTCCCCCCGAGGGCTACACACTGTCTACTTGCAAGCATCCATTTGCAGGCATGCCAGGCTCGCACGGCGTACGCGGATCGATCGTGACAATTTTAGGCCGCCGGCACGACTATCCGCACAAGGCAAATAGCCGCTTTTGGCAGTCTTCAAGCCAGATGACGGAGCCTCGGCGCCTGGAAAACGCTAGTCGCTGGAAAGCAGCTCGAAGGTATGCTGGTCGATCATCTCGAGCGCCTTACCACCCCCGCGCGCCACGCAGGTCAGCGGATCCTCGGCGATGATCACCGGCAGGCCGGTTTCCTCGGCGATCAGCTTGTCGATATCGCGCAGCAACGCGCCACCACCGGTCAGCACCAGGCCACGCTCGGCGATGTCCGATGCAAGCTCGGGGGGCGACTGTTCGAGCGCACTCTTGACCGCGGCGATAATCGAGGCCAGGGGGTCCTGCAACGCATCGAGAATCTCGTGGGAATTGAGCGTAAAGCTGCGTGGAATGCCTTCCGCCAGGTTGCGGCCGCGCACGTCGATCTCGCGCAGTTCGCCGCCCGGGTAGGCACAACCGATCTCTTCCTTGATGCGCTCGGCGGTCGCTTCACCGATCAGACTACCGTAGTGACGACGCACATAAGCGGTGATGGCTTCGTCGAAACGGTCGCCGCCGACGCGAATCGACTCGGAGTAGACCACGCCGTTAAGCGAGATGATGGCGATTTCCGAGGTGCCACCGCCGACATCCACGACCATCGAACCCTGGGCTTCCTCGACCGGCAGGCCGGCGCCGATGGCGGCGGCCATCGGCTCCTCGATCAGGAACACCTCGCGGGCACCGGCACCCTCGGCGGATTCCTTGATCGCGCGGCGTTCGACCTGGGTCGACATGCAGGGCACGCATACCAGCACACGCGGGCTAGGGGTCAGAAACGTACTCTGATGAACCTTGCGTATGAAGTGCTGGAGCATCTGCTCGGTGACGGTGAAGTCGGCAATCACGCCGTCCTTCATCGGACGAATCGCGTTGATATTGCCCGGTGTGCGGCCCAGCATGCGCTTGGCATCCACGCCGACCGCCGCGACACTGCGCATGTTGCCTGACTGGCGAATGGCCACCACCGAGGGCTCGTCCAGGACGATGCCGCGACCGCGTACGTAAATCAGTGTGTTGGCGGTTCCCAGGTCGATCGATAGATCGCTGGAAAACAGCCCCCTTAAGCGTTTAAACATGGAAGTCTTTCACCTAGTGCAGACCGGAACCCTGTGCGGATGCAAACGGTACCATCGCGGCGGGAAGGCGGCAAGCGAGATGCCTGCCAGCGGCGCCGAGATGTGGTACCTTTTGCGCCTATTTAGCGTGTCGTCCGCATGGCCAGAATGCCTGGCGGACGACCTTCACGATTGCCTGACGCTTTAAAGGAAAGCCGACGCCATGGCGCTTGAACACGAAGACGTGCGGCGGGCCGCCCACCTCGCCCGCCTAAGCCTGAACGACGACGAAGCCGCCCATTACGCCGACGATATTCGGCGTATTCTCGAGATGGTCGATCGCCTTCAAGCCGTCGATACGCAGGGCGTGGCGCCGCTCGCCCACCCGCTGGACAGCACCCAGCGCCTGCGTGCCGACGAAGTCACCGAGGGCGATGAGCGCGAGCGCTTCCAGCGCTGTGCCCCTGCGGTGGAAGACGGATTGTATCTGGTGCCCCGGGTCGTCGAATGACGCGCCGTCGGACAAGCCATTCAGGGAGCCCTTCTCTTCATGCATGACAAGACATTGACCGAGCTTGCCACAGCGCTGGCCGCCGGCGAGTTCTCCAGTCGCGAGCTGACCGAATCGTTGCTCGCGCGCATTCAACGCTTCGATGGCGAGCTCAACAGCTTCATTACCGTAACCGGCGATGAGGCGCTGGCCGCCGCCGACGCCGCCGACAGCACTCGCGCCAGGGGCGAAGCCGGGCCCTTGAACGGCCTGCCGCTGGCCCTCAAGGACATCTTTTGCACCCAGGGCGTGCGCACCAGCTGCGGTTCGCGGATGCTCGACAACTTCGTTTCGCCGTATAACGCCACGCTCGTCGAGAAGCTCGCCACCGCCGGCACGGTGTGCCTGGGCAAGACCAACATGGATGAGTTCGCGATGGGCTCGTCCAACGAAAACAGCTATTACGGCCCGGTGAAAAACCCCTGGGATCTGTCCGCCGTGCCTGGCGGCAGTTCAGGCGGCAGTGCCGCGGCGGTCGCCGCCAGCCTGGTTCCCGCGGCACTGGGTACCGATACCGGCGGTTCGGTTCGCCAGCCAGCGGCGTTCTGCGGCATTACCGGTTTGAAGCCGACCTACGGGCGCGTTTCGCGTTATGGCATGGTGGCCTATGCCTCGAGCCTCGATCAGGCCGGCCCCATGGCACGCACCGCCGAGGATTGCGCGCTGCTGCTCGGCGCCATTGCCGGTCACGATCCACGCGACTCGACCAGCGTGGCGCGTGGCGTGCCGAATTATCGCGCCGAACTCGATGCCTCGCTGTCGGGGCTCAAGATCGGCCTGCCCAAGGAATATTTCGGCGACGGCCTCGACCCCGCCGTGGCGACCGCAGTGCGCGAGGCGATCGCGGTCTACGAATCGCTGGGCGCTAGCGTGCGCGAGGTCAGCCTGCCGCATACCGAACTGGCGATTCCCGCTTATTACGTCATTGCCCCAGCCGAGGCATCCTCGAACCTGTCGCGTTTCGATGGCGTGCGCTTCGGCCATCGCTGCGAGAACCCCACCGACCTCATCGATCTCTACAAGCGTTCGCGAGCGGAAGGCTTCGGCGAAGAGGTCAAACGGCGCATCCTGATCGGTACGCACACCCTCTCGGAAGGCTTCTTCGATGCCTATTACAAGAAGGCCCAACAGGTACGCCGCCTGATTCGCCAGGACTTCCTCGATGCCTTCGAGGAGGTCGATGTACTGATGGGCCCGGCGGCACCGACCCCGGCCTTCGATCTGGGCGCCAACAAGGATCCGGTCTCGATGTATCTGCAGGATATCTACACCATCGCCATCAACCTGGCCGGCATTCCCGGTATCAGCGTACCCGCCGGCTTCGCCAACGATCGCCCCATCGGGCTACAGGTTCTCGGCCCGCACTTCGCCGAGCAACACCTGCTCAACGTTGCCCACCAGTTCCAGCAGGTTACCGACTGGCATCGCTGTCGGCCTGCCTTCGCCGGGGAGAACGCATGATGCAATGGGAAACCGTGATCGGGCTGGAAGTCCACGTTCAACTCGCCACCCAATCGAAGATCTTTTCCGGCGCGTCTACCGCCTTCGGTAGCCAACCGAATAGTCAGGCCTGCGCCGTCGACCTGGGCCTGCCCGGTGTTCTGCCGGTGCTTAACGAGGCCGCCGTGGCCATGGCCGTGCAGTTCGGGCTGGCCATCGACGCCGAGATTCCCGAAACCTCGGTGTTCGATCGCAAGAATTACTTCTACCCCGACCTGCCCAAGGGCTATCAGACCAGCCAGATGTATCACCCGATCGTCGGGCCGGGCGAGGTCGAGGTCGCTCTCGACGATGGCAGCACCAAGCGTGTCCGCGTGCATCACGCCCACCTCGAGGAAGACGCCGGCAAGTCGTTGCACGAGGACTATCACGGCATGACCGGCATCGACTTGAACCGTGCCGGCACACCGCTGCTGGAGATCGTTTCCGAGCCGGACATGCGCTCGGCCAAGGAGGCCGTCGGTTATATCAGGGCCATCCATGCCATCGTCACCTACCTGGGCATCTCGGATGGCAACATGGCCGAGGGTTCGATGCGCTGCGACGTCAACGTTTCGGTGCGCCCCAAGGGCCAGGAGGCGTTCGGCACCCGCGCCGAGATCAAGAACGTCAACTCGTTCCGCTTCGTCGAGAAGGCCATCGCCTGCGAGACCCAGCGCCAGATCGAACTGATAGAGGATGGCGGCACGGTGATCCAGGAGACCCGCCTCTACGACCCGGAAGCGGACGAGACGCGCAGCATGCGCACCAAGGAGGAAGCCAACGACTACCGTTACTTCCCCTGCCCCGACCTGCTGCCGGTGGTACTCGACCGGGCCTACGTCGACCACCTGCGCTCAAGCCTGCCGGAGCTGCCCGCCGAGAAGCGTGCACGCTTCGAAAGCGAGCTGGGGCTGTCGTCCTACGACGCCGGCGTGCTGTCATCCAGCCGCCCCATGGCCGAGTACTTCGAGGCGGTCAAGCAGGTGTGCGGCGATGCCAAGCAGGCCGCCAACTGGGTGCAGGGCGAGCTTTCCGGCCAACTCAACCGGGAAGGCATCGATATCGCCGAGAGCCCGGTCACGGCCGAACAGCTCGGCGGCCTGGTCAAACGGGTGATCGATGGGACCATCAACGGCAAGGCCGCCAAGCAAGTGTTCATCGCGCTATGGAACGACGAAGGCCAGACGGCCGATGAGTTGATCGACGCCAAGGGCCTCAAGCAGGTCACCGACAGCGGCGCCATCGAGGCAATGATCGATAGCGTGATAGCGGACAGCCCGGTACAGGTCGCCCAGTATCGCGAAGCCGAGGACGATAAGCGCGGCAAGATGATCGGCTATTTCGTCGGCCAGGTGATGAAGGCCTCGCGTGGCACCGCCAACCCGCAGCAGGTCAACGCGCTGCTCAAGGAAAAGCTGGATCAGGCATAGGGAGTCAGGAATGTCAGACGATGTCGGCCCACGCTTGCGTGCCCTGCGCACCTTGCGGGGTATTTCCCAGCGCGAGCTGGCCAAGCGCTGCGGTGTCACCCACTCCAGCCTGTCGCTGATCGAACAGAACAAGGTCAGCCCTTCGGTCAGCTCGCTGAAGAAGATTCTCGACGCCATCCCGATCAGCGTGGGCGATTTCTTCACCATGGACCTGGAGAGCCGCAATCAGGTGTTTTATTGCGCCGACGAATTGCCCGACATCGGTAGCGGCGACGTGGTTTACCGGCTGGTCGGCGCCAACCGCGAGACACGCGCACTGTCGTTCATCATCGAGACCTATGCCGCCGGTGCCGATACCGGGCGCGAGATGATCGCCCACCAGGGCGAAGAGGCCGGAGTGATCATCGAGGGCGAGATCGAGATCACCATCAACGCCGAGACCCGCACACTGGGCCCCGGCGAAGCCTATTACTTCAACACCAACATCCCCCACCGCTTCCGCAACCCCGGCAAGGTCGCTTGCCGGCTGGTGAGTTGCTGCACCCCGGCCAAGACGTTCTGATCGCGGCGATCTTTGACAGTCGACGGCGCAACTGGAACCATGGCGCACCTTTTTCAAAAACCGTTTCCACAGAATGGAGAAACCGATGCCCATCGTCCAGATCCAGCTCATCGAAGGCCGCAACGACGAGCAGAAGGAGAAGCTGATCCAGAAGGTCACCGAGGCCTGCGTCGAATCCATCGATTGCACCCCGGAGAGCGTACGCATTCTGCTGAGCGACATCTCCGAGCAGCATTTCGGCGTCGCCGGGGAATCGGTCAGGACACGTCGCGCACATAAGTGAGCCGGCCAAACGACGAAATACCACGGGCCGCCCATTCTGGGCGGCCCGTGGTCCTTTAGAAGCGGATAAACGGAAACTTCTTGCGCCTCAGGGCGCCAGCGACATCCATACCGTCTTGAGTTCGGAGTATTCCTCCAGCGAGTGGTGCGACTTGTCGCGACCATTGCCCGACTGCTTGACGCCACCGAAAGGCACCGTCATATCGCCGCCGGCCCAGTTGTTGACGAACACCTGACCCGAATGCAGCCGCCGCGAAACCCGCATGATGCGGTCGATATCCTGGCTCCACAGCCCGGCGGCCAGGCCGTATTCGCTGTCGTTGGCCATGGCCACGGCTTCTTCCTCGCTGTCGAAGCCGAACACCGACAGCACCGGGCCGAAGACCTCCTCGCGACCGATGGCCATCTGCGGCGTGACGCCATCGAAGATCGTGGGTGCGACGAACAGCCCACCCTCGACCGGACTCACCGCCGCGCCGCCGGTGCGCAGGTGGGCGCCCTCTTCCACGCCCTGGCGAATGTAATCGAGGATGCGCTTGTGCTGCACCTCGTCGACGATCGCGCCCATGAAGCTCGCCGGGTCGAGCGGGTCGCCGGGCTGCATGTTCTCGGCATGCGCCAGCACCCGTTCGATGAACGCCTCACGGATCGGATTCTCGACCAGCAGGCGCGAGCCGGCGATGCACACCTCGCCCTGATTGTGGAAGATCGCCGCGGCGGCATTCTCGGCCACGGAATCGATATCCTTGCAGTCGGCGAACACCAGGTTGGGACTCTTGCCGCCGCACTCCAGGTAGATACGCTTCAGGTTCGACTGACCGGCGTATTGCATCAACTGCTTGCCGACCCCGGTGGAGCCGGTGAACGACAGGCAGTCGACGTCCATCGACAGCGCCAGCGCCTTGCCGGCGGTGTGGCCGAACCCCGACAGCACCTGGAACACGCCATCGGGTAGCCCGGCCTCCTGCGCGAGTTGCGCCAGGCGCAGCGCCGAAAGCGGCGACTTCTCCGAGGGCTTGAGGATCACGCTATTGCCCGCCGCCAGCGCCGGGCCGATCTTCCAGGCGGTCATCATCAGCGGGAAGTTCCACGGCACGATCGAGGCCACCACGCCCAGCGGTTCGCGCAGCACCAGGCCGAGGCTCTCCTCGCCGGTGGGCGCGACCTCACCGTAGACCTTGTCGATGGTCTCGGCGTTGTAACGAATGCAGCCGATGGCGCCGCTCATATCGCCCAGCGAGCTTCCCACCGGCTTGCCCATGTCGAGCGTGTCGAGCAGTGCCAGTTCGTTCTTGTGCCGCTCCATCAGTTCGGCCAGGCGCAGCATGGCCTGCTTGCGCTTGCCCGGTGCCAGGCGCGACCAGTCGCCGCGATTGTAGGCATCGCGGGCATGGCGCACGGCAAGCTCGACATCCGGCGCATCGCAACTGGCGATCTCGGCAAGCACTTCGCCGGTGGCCGGGTTGATGGTGGCGAAGCGCTCGCCACTCGCGGCATCGACGAAGCGGTTGCCGATGAAGGCGCGCGTCTCGTAGCGCAAATCGCCGGCGAGTTTTTGCCAGTCGGCGTGGCTCAATTGCGTGCTCATGCGGGAGTCCTCTCAAACGTACGATTTTTCAGCCGCCGCGCGGTCTCGTCCAGGGCCTGGCGTGCAAGCCGAACCAATTCATCGATCTGCTCACGGGTGATGACCAGCGGCGGCGAGATAATCATGGTGTCGCCCACCGAGCGCATCACCAGGCCATTGGCAAAGCATAGATCGCGGCACAGGCTACCGGCACCCAACGACTTGTCGAAGCGTGCCCCGCTGGCCTGGTCGGCGACCAGTTCCAGTGCGCCGACCAGGCCCAGGCTGCGCGCCTCGCCAACGATGGGATGCTCGGCCAGCTCTGACCAGCGGCTGGCCAGATAAGGGCCGAGGTCGTCGCGTACGCGTTCGACGATATTCTCCGCCTCCATCAGCTCGAGATTCTTCAGCGCCACGGCGGCGCAGGCCGGATGCCCGGAATAGGTGAAGCCATGGAAGAACTCGCCGCCATCGTCGATCAGCGTTGTGGCAACCCGGTCGCCGACCAGCACGCCGCCGATCGGCAGGTAACCCGACGACAGGCCCTTGGCGATCGGCATCAGGTCGGGCTCGAGGCCGTAATGCTGGCTGCCGAACCACTCGCCCAGTCGACCGAAGCCGCAGATCACTTCATCGATGACCAGCAGGATGTCATATTTGGCCAGCACCGCCTTGACCGCCGGCCAGTAGCTCTCGGGCGGGATGATCGCGCCACCGGCGCCCTGCACCGGCTCGGCGATGAACGCCGCGACGTTGTCTTCGCCGAGCGTCAAAATCTTGTCTTCGATGGCCTGGGCGCAGGCGCGTCCGAACGCCTCGGGCGACTGATCGCGCCCTTCGCCAAACCAATAGGGCTGGCGCACGTGTTCGATCCCCGGCACGCAGGGCCCGCCCTGGCCGTGCATCGGCGCCATGCCGCCCAGGCTCATGCCGGCCACGGTGGAGCCGTGATAGGCGTTCTCGCGGGCGATGACGATGTGCTTGTCCGGCCTGCCCTTGAGCGCCCAGTAGCGTCGCACCATGCGCAGCACGGTGTCGTTGGCCTCGCTGCCCGAACCGGTAAAGAACACCCGGTTGACGTGCTCTGGCGCCAGTTGGCAGAGCTTCTCGGCCAAACGCACCGCCGGCGGGTGCGTAGTCTTGAAGAAATTGTTGTAGTACGGCAGCTCGCGTAGTTGGGCGGTCGCCGCCTCGACCAGCTCCTCGCGTCCATAGCCGAGGTTGACGCACCACAGCCCGGCCATGCCATCGAGAATGCGATTGCCCTCGCTATCATGGATGTACACGCCTTCGGCATGCGTGACGATGCGGCTGCCCTCTTCGCCCAGCGCCTTGAAATCGGTAAAGGGGTGCAAGTGATGCGCGCGGTCCAACGCCTGGAGTTCCCCGGTAATAGGCCTGTTCATGGTCGTTCTCCACAGAGTGAGCCAAGTGTGGCATCGGGTGACTTAGCGCGTCGCATGATGGCGGCAGGCCTCGGCGAAGCCGCGAAACAGCGCGTCGTATAGCGGATGTTCGGCGGGCTGCCACTCGGGATGCCACTGCACCGCCAGGGCAAAACTCGCAGCACCTTCGACCGACACCGCCTCGACGAGCCCATCCGGTGCGCGGCCTTCCACGCGCAGCCCGTCGCCGAGACGCGCGATGCCCTGCTGGTGCAACGAATTGACCTGCGCGCAAGATCGATCGAACAGCCCCGCCAATACGCCGCCCGGCTCGATGGCCAGGTCGTGAACGGGCGCGTACTGTGCCGCCTTGTCGCCCTCGGGTTCGCGATGATCGAGCAATCCGGATACCGTCTGCACGGCCTGATGCAGGCTGCCGCCGAAGGCGACGTTGAATTCCTGAAAGCCACGACAGACGCCGAACAACGGCAAACCCCGCTCGATAGCGGCGGGAATCAGCGCCATCGACACGGCGTCGCGATCGCGGTCGTCGCGGGTGTTCTGCGGAGCGGGTTCCTCGCCATAGCGCCACGGCTCGACATTGGTGTAGCTGCCGGTCAACAGCAGGCCATCCAACTTCGTCAGCAGCGCCGTATCCACGCCGTCTTCCCAAACCGGCAGCATTACCGGCGCAAGACCGTAGTCGTGCAGCGCTCGCAGATATTTATCGGTGACCATGTGCGCCGGATGGCCTTCGACCTGCCGACGGCAGGCGATCACTCCCACCAGAGGACGTAGCTCCATAACGCGCTCCTTCGAAAACGATTAGGCAGTGTTATATTTTTCTCAACATAACGCCATTAATTACGCTTGCCAAGGCACCTTGAGGATTTTTTCCATAAACTTCATATAAATTCTTTTAAAACATTGCATTAAAGAAATTAAATCGAGAAACGACAAATTCTGTCGATCAGAATTAGCGTAAAAAATTTGACAACACTCTTGGCCAGCGGAAAGATGACGGCCATGCATCACAAAATTGGCACAAAGGGTTCACCTCATGACGTCCTCACCTGCCCAAGCCGAGGCCCGGGAGTTTCTCGAACGCCATCCGGACATCGAAAGCTTCGATCTGTTGATCAGTGACTTGAACGGCGTGCTGCGCGGCAAGCGCATCCCCCGCGACAACCTGATCGGCGCGTACCGCAGCGGCATCAATTTACCGGCGTCGGTGTTCGCGCTCGATATCAATGGCAACACCATCGAGGAAACCGGCCTGGGTCTGGCCACCGGCGATAGCGACCGGGTGTGCCGCCCGATACCCGGCACGCTGATGCCGACACCCTGGCTGCGCGAGGGGCGCCAGGCCCAGCTGCTGATGACCATGCAGGAAACCGACGGCCGGCCGTTTTTCGCCGACCCGCGTCAGGTGCTGAGCCGGGTGCTGGCCGGGTTCACCGCGCGCGGTCTGACCCCGGTGGTTGCGCTGGAACTGGAATTCTATCTGGTCGACCGGCGCCGCGACGATCTTGGCCTGGCCCAACCGCCCTGCTCGCCCGGGACCGGCGAACGCGCCACCCAGAGCCAGCTCTACTCGATCAACGAGCTCGACGAATACGCCGATTTCCTCGAGGAAATACAGCAGGCCGCCATCGCCCAGCAACTGCCGCTGGACACCGCACTCAAGGAGTGCGCGCCGGGTCAGTTCGAGATCAACCTGATTCACTGTGACGATGCGATCAAGGCCTGCGATAGCGCCGTGCTGCTCAAGCGCCTGATCAAGGGCGTGGCGCTCAATCACGGCTTCGAGGCCACGTTCATGGCCAAGCCTTACGGCGACGAGGCCGGTAGCGGCGCGCATGTGCATATCAGCCTGATCGACGGCGAAGGGCGCAACATCTTCTCCAGCGACGACGAGGACCCGTTAGGCACCCCGGCATTGAAGCAGGCGATCGCCGGCCTGCTGGAGTTGATGTCGGCTTCGATGGCCATCTTCTCGCCCAACCTCAATTCGTTCCGGCGTTTCCAGCCCGGGCTTTACGTGCCCATGGCGCCTTCCTGGGGCTACGACAACCGCTCGGTGGCGGTGCGCATTCCATCGGGCCCCAATGCCGCGCGGCGCATCGAGCATCGCGTCGCCGGCGCCGACGCCAACCCGTATTTGATGTTGGCGACGTTGCTGGCATCGGTCATGCACGGCTTGAAAAACGAATTGACGCCACCCGAGGCGATCAGCGGCAACGCCTACGAGCAACTCGAGCCGACGCTGACCAATAGCTGGCAGCACGCACTCGACCTGTTCGCGACCAACGAGGTGCTGGCCGAGGCGCTGGGTCGCGATTTCATCCATGTCTACCACGCCAACCGGCTCGCCGAACGCGCTTATGCCATGCGCACCGTCAGTTCGCTGGAGTATGACTGGTATCTGCGCCACGTCTGATCATGGCTTGAGATAGCCAAACGCCAGGCGCCCCATCGACGGATGGGGCGCCTGGCGTCGTGAACTCGCTAAAATCTCCAATCAGGAACTGGCGTTGCCACCCCCGGCGGCGGCCTGCCACTGCGGCTCGCCATTCTCCAGCGGCACGCGATCGCCTTCGGGTGCCTGGTCGAGTTGGGTTTCGTAGGCTTGGCCATCGACCCGGTACTCGACGTCATAGCCGATCAGTTGTTCCTGGGAATCGGTCACGGTGCGGCAACGCCGCTCGCTGGTGGTGTAGGTATCGCCCTGCTGCATGCGCTGCTGCACCTCGCGACCGGCAAAACCGCCAGCCACGGCGCCCGCCGCGGTAGCGATCTTCTGACCGCTGCCATCGCCGATCTGATTGCCCAGCACGCCACCGACGATCGCGCCGATCGCGGTGCCGGCGATGCGGTTGGGGTCCTTCACCGGGCGCCGGTGTGTCACGGCAACGTTCTCGCAGACTTCGCGCGGCGTCTCGACGGTTTCGGTGACGCGGTCGACACTGATCACCTCGGCGAACTGTGGCTGCTGGGCCGTTTGCATCTGATAAGCACCGAAGGCCAGGCCACCCAGGCCCAGCACCGCTAGGGTGCCACCAATGACGATTGATTTGCTCATATGTCGACTCCTGTATTCTTCTTGACGTCACTGTCGTTCAAGCTGCTGATCCGTTTCGCTGATAGAGGTCCGCATAACGAGCGATGTGTGGACGATACGCCGGCTCGAGCGCATCGCTGACCACGAGAGACAGGCTAAGCTTACTGCATCGAATGCGTTGCCGTTAGTTTTTGAACAGTGTTTTCATATTGTTTGTCATTTCTCCGAAGAACCCTTGAGCATCCATTCCTTCAGTTCGCGAAAAGCTCATCGACGTCGCAGACTTCACCGCAGCGATCCGGCGAATAGCCCGGTAGTTCGGCAACCGCGGTCTTGAAAGCCTCGCTTTCGATCAGTTCGAACAGCCGCTGAAATTTCGGATCGCTGAGGGATTTCCCATGGCAGACCATCAGGTAGTGCTCACTGGCCAGCGGTATGAATCCCAGACCGAACTGGCGCGCTGCGGCCTCCACGCCAAAGCCGACGTCCGCCATGCCGGCGGCGATATAGGCCGCCACCGCCGAGTGGGTGTATTCCTCGAGCTCGTAGCCCCTGATCCCGCGCATCGACAGCCCGGCCTCGCGAAGCAAGCCATCGAGTAGCGCCCGGGTGCCGGAGTCCTTCTGGCGATTGATGAAACGCACATCGGCTTGCAACAGATCCGGCAATCCCTTGATCCGCTTGGGATTATCCGGCTTGACCATCAAGCCCTGGCAACGCGTAATAAAGCGAATGACGCGGTGGCTGCGGGGTTTCAGCAGGCGACGGTGGGCCTGTATCAACGGGCCGCTGGTCGCGCTCGTCGGCAGGTGAAAGCCAGCCAGGTCACAGGCACCGCGATTGAGCGCCGCCAACGCCTCCCGGGGGCTGCAGTACTGCAGATCGAGTTGCAGGTCGGTGGCGAATTTCGGCAACAGGGCCACCGCATAGCCATGACTGGCATGCAGGCGCAGCACCGGCTTGACGCCTTCCAGCAATTGCTGAATCTCGAGATTCAATTCCGAACCCAGACTTTCGAGCTGAGGACCCAATCGCGCGATGACGCGCTGCTCGGCCCACAACAATTTTTCACCCAGCGGCGATAGCCGAGCCCCCCGCCCCCGCTGCATCTCGACGAGTGCCAGTCCGAAGAAATCGGTCCACTTGTTGAGCAGGTTCCAGGCATGGCGATAGGAAATGCCACACCCCTTGGCCGCCACGGTCAGCTTGCCACTCTGGTGAATCGCCTGTAGCAATCCAAAAAGCTGGGGATCGAGGCGCTTGCCGGCCTCGTCCGTGAAGCTCCACTCGGGGATGATTCGAATTTTTTTCATATGAATTAAATTTCATATTTTGTGATTCATGATCCGATGCTAGCTTTGCCGCGATAGAGTAACAACCACAAAAACAAATATGAATTGTTTTACATATTTAACCGTGAAGCGCAAAACTAGCAACCAGGTGATCCCATGAGTGGCTCTTCCGAGTGGACTCCCCAGCTTTTGCAACAAGAGATCGACGCGTTGAGGTCGCTGCCCGGCGCGCTGCTGCCGATCCTGCATGCGATCCAGAACCGTTTTGGTCATGTTCCCACCGAAGCCGTGCCGCTCATCGCCGAATCGTTGCGGCAATCGCGCGCCGAAGTCCACGGCGTGATCAGCTTCTACCATCATTTTCGCAGCACCCCACCCGGCAACCACACGCTGCGGATCTGCCGGGCCGAGGCCTGCCAGGCGAGAGGGTCGCGCGCGCTGGAGGCTCATGCCAAGGCACGCCTGGGCATCGACTATCACCGCACCACCGCAGATCGTGAGCTCAGCCTGGAGCCGGTCTACTGCCTGGGGAATTGCGCCTGCGGTCCATCCATCCAGGTTGGCGATCGCGTGCTCGGCCGAGTCACGGCGGACAAGTTCGATCGCCTGGTCGATGAGTTGAAGACTCACGTAGTGGAGGTGAAATGATGGCGACCCGGCTCTACGTTCCCTATGAAACGACTGCCCTGGCGATGGGTGCCGATGAGGTTGCCACCCGGATCGTCCGCGAGGCGAAGGTACGTGGTGCAAGCATCGAACTGGTGCGCAACGGATCGCGCGGCCTCGCCTGGCTCGAGCCATTGGTCGAGGTCGAAACGCCGGCCGGGCGTGTCGCCTATGGCCCGGTCGAACCCGACGACGTCGCCGCCCTGTTCGACAGCGGTTTTCTCGAGAGCCGCACCCAACATGCACTGTCACGGGGGGCGACCGAGGAAATCCCCTACCTGAAAAAACAGCAACGCCTGACCTTCGCTCGCATCGGCATCACCGATCCGCTGTCGATCGAGGATTACAAGACCCATGACGGTTTTCGTGGCCTGGAGAAGGCGCTGCGACTCGCACCGCAGGCGATTGTCGATGAGGTCACCGCCTCAGGCCTGCGCGGGCGAGGCGGCGCCGCCTTCCCCACCGGCATCAAGTGGCAAACCGTGCTGGATGCCCCGGCCGATCGGAAATACATCGTCTGCAACGCCGATGAAGGCGATTCCGGTACCTTCGCCGACCGCCTGGTCATGGAGTGCGACCCCTACCTGCTGATCGAGGGCATGACCATCGCCGGTCTCGCGGTCGGCGCCACCCAGGGCTATATCTACCTGCGCAGTGAATACCCGCTGGCCCACCAACTAATGAACGAGGCCATCGCAAGGGCCGAAGCCGCTGGCTATCTGGGCGAAAACCTGCTGGACAGTGGTCGGCGCTTCAACCTCGAAGTGCGCCTCGGCGCCGGCGCCTATATCTGCGGCGAGGAAACCTCGCTGCTCGAGAGCCTCGAAGGCAAGCGCGGCCTGGTGCGCGCCAAGCCACCGCTGCCGGCGATCGAGGGCCTGTTTGGCCAGCCCACGGTGGTCAACAACGTGCTGTCGCTGGCCGCCGTGCCTTACATACTCGACAAGGGTGGCCAAGCCTACGCCGATTATGGCATGGGACGCTCGCGCGGCACCCTGGCGCTGCAACTGGCCGGCAACGTCCAGCGCGGCGGCCTGGTCGAGCTGGCTTTCGGCGCAACGCTGCGCGAACTGATGGAAGACTTCGGTGACGGCACGTTTTCGGGTCGCCCATTGCGCGCGGTTCAGGTGGGCGGGCCCCTCGGCGCCTACCTGCCGAAAAGCCAGTGGGACACTCCGATGGACTATGAAGCCTTCGCCGCCATCGGCGCCGTGCTCGGCCACGGCGGTGTGGTGATGTTCGACGACACGGTCGACATGGGTGAACAGGCGCGCTTCGCCATGGAGTTCTGCGCCATCGAGTCGTGTGGAAAGTGTACCCCTTGTCGCATCGGCGCGACCCGCGGCTTAGAAACCATCGACCGCATCCGCGCCGACGACAGGCGTGACGCCAACCTCGCGCTGCTCGGCGAACTCTGCGAGACCATGGTGGACGGTTCGCTGTGCGCGATGGGCGGCATGACGCCGTTCCCGGTACAAAGCGTACTCGAACACTTCCCGGACGACCTGCAAGGCACCACGGCTGGAGGACGGCATCATGCTGCAGCACTTTGACCCCAACAAGGATTACGGCACCCCGGCCCGGCTGTCCGAGACCCTGGTCACCCTGGAAATCGACGGCAGCGAAATCAGCGTGCCCGAGGGAACGTCAGTACTGCGTGCCGCGGCACTCGCCGATATCAATATTCCCAAGCTGTGCGCCTCGGACAATCTCGACGCCTTCGGCTCCTGCCGATTGTGCGCGGTACGCATCGATGGCCGGCGCGGCTACCCGGCTTCGTGTACCACGCCCGTCGCGGAGGGCATGCGGGTCACCACCCAGGATAGCAAGCTGGCCAAGCTGCGCCGCAATATCATGGAGTTGTACATTTCCGACCATCCGCTGGATTGCCTGACCTGCCCCGCCAATGGCGATTGCGAATTGCAGGACATGGCCGGCGCGGTCGGCCTGCGTGAGGTGCGCTACGGCTTCGACGGTGAAAATCACCTGGAAGCCGAGCAGGATCACTCCAACCCCTACTTCAGCTTCGATCCCAGCAAGTGCATCCTCTGTTCGCGTTGCGTGCGCGCTTGCGACGAGGTCCAGGGCACCTTCGCGCTGACCATCGACGGCCGCGGTTTCGATTCCCAGGTATCGCCGGGGCAGAACGCCGCGTTCATGGACTCCGAATGCGTGTCCTGCGGCGCCTGCGTGCAAGCCTGCCCGACCGCGACGCTGATGGAAAAGAGCGTCATCGACAAGGGCCAGCCGGAACACAGCGTGATTACCACCTGCGCTTACTGCGGCGTGGGTTGTTCGTTCAAGGCCGAAATGAAGGGCGACGAGGTCATCCGCATGGTGCCCTACAAGGGTGGCGACGCGAACCATGGCCACTCCTGCGTCAAGGGGCGTTTCGCCTTCGGTTACGCGACGCACAAGGACCGTATCAAGCAGCCGATGATCCGCGATTCGATCGACCAGCCCTGGCGCGAAGTCGGCTGGGAAGAGGCGATCGCCTTCGCCGCCCAGCGGCTGAAAGCGGTACAAGCGGAGCATGGCCGCGAGAGCATCGGCGGCATCACCTCGTCGCGCTGCACCAACGAGGAAACTTATCTGGTGCAGAAGCTGGTGCGCGCGGCGTTCGGCAACAACAATACCGATACCTGCGCGCGGGTCTGCCACTCGCCTACCGGCTATGGCCTGAAGCTCACCCTCGGCGAATCCGCCGGCACCCAGACATTCGATTCGGTCATGCAGGCCGACACGATCATCGTGATCGGCGCCAACCCGACCGACGCCCACCCGGTCTTCGGCTCGCAGATGCGCCGCCGCCTGCGTGAAGGCGCGCAATTGATCGTCATCGATCCACGGCGCATCGATCTGCTGAAAACGCCGCACCTGAAGGATGCCCAGCACCTGGCGCTACGCCCGGGCACCAACGTGGCGTTGGTCAATGCCCTGGCGCATGTGGTCATCGACGAAGGGCTCGAGGATACGCAGTTCATTGCCGAGCGCTGCGATACCCAGGCCTACCAAGCCTGGCGCGATTTCATCAGCGATCAACGCCATGCCCCGGAGCGGGTCGAGTCGATCACCGGCGTGCCGGCCGAAGCCGTGCGCCGCGCCGCGCGTAGCTATGCCAAGGCAGCCAACGGCGCCATCTACTATGGCCTGGGCGTCACCGAGCACAGCCAGGGCTCGACCATGGTCATCGGCATCGCCAACCTGGCCATGGCCACCGGCAACCTCGGTCGCGAGGGTGTCGGCGTCAATCCGCTGCGCGGCCAGAACAATGTGCAAGGCTCCTGCGACATGGGCTCCTTTCCGCATGAACTGCCGGGCTATCAGCACGTGGCCGACGCGGCCGTGCGCGGTCGCTTCGAACGGGCCTGGGGCGTTGCGCTCGACGACGAGCCGGGCCTGCGTATTCCCAACATGTTCGATGCGGCGATCGCCGGCACCTTCAAGGCGCTCTACGTTCAGGGCGAGGATATCGCTCAGTCCGACCCCAATACCCAGCATGTCGAAGCGGCATTGCGGTCGCTGGAGTGCCTGATCGTACAGGATATCTTTCTCAACGAGACGGCCAAGTTCGCCCATGTGCTGCTGCCGGGCTCCACCTTCCTCGAGAAGAACGGCACCTTCACCAATGCCGAGCGCCGCATCAACCGGGTACGCAAGGTCATGGCGCCGCTTGCCGGCAAGGAGGATTGGGAGGTTACCGTGGCGCTGTCCAATGCGCTGGGTTATCCAATGGACTACCGCCACCCTTCCGAGATCATGGACGAGATCGCCCGCCTGACCCCGACGTTCAGCGGCGTCGACTATGACAAGCTGGAACGCCTCGGCAGCATTCAGTGGCCTTGCGACGAGCGGCACCCAGACGGCACTCCGACCATGCACGTCGAAGACTTCCCGATCGGCCGCGGCCACTTCGCGATCACCGAGTACCTGGCGACCGAGGAACGCACCAATGGCCGTTTCCCACTGCTGCTGACCACCGGGCGCATCCTCTCGCAATACAACGTGGGCGCCCAGACCCGGCGTACCCACAACCAGGTCTGGCATGACGAGGATGTACTGGAAGTGCATCCCCACGACGCCGAGGTGCGCGGTATCAGCGATGGCGACTGGCTGGGCATTTCCAGCCGATCCGGCCAGACGGTGCTGCGCGCTCGCATCAGCGAGCGCATGCTGGCGGGCGTGGTGTACACCACCTTTCACCACCCGGGTAGCGGCGCCAACGTGATTACCACCGATAGTTCCGACTGGGCCACCAATTGCCCCGAGTACAAGGTGACTGCCGTACAGGTCGAGAAGGTCAGTCAGCCATCCGCGTGGCAACGCCATTTCCACGCGTTCGATGAATTGCAACAGCGGTTGCTCGAGGGCCACATTCAGCAGCCCGCGCCCGAAGCCGGAGCGCAGCGATGAAGACGCCGGGCGCGAGCCATGCCAGCTATCGGGCCGCGGTGGATATTCGCCGAGGCCGAGACGGCGAGCCGCTTGGGGCGATCGACCGCATCGCGCTGGAAGTGCCGGTGGCGCTGGTCTACAACGGGATTTCGCATGCCGTGATGATGGCCACGCCGGCCGATCTCGACGACTTCGCACTCGGTTTCAGCCTCAGCGAAGGCATCCTGCGTTGCCGCGATGAGCTTTACGACATCGAGCTCGAAAAGCAAGAGGAAGGCATTGCGGTACATGTGCAAATCAGTGCCCAGCGTTTCGCCGAACTCAAGCTGCGCCGCCGCAGCCTGGTCGGTCGCACCGGCTGCGGACTGTGTGGCACCGAATCGCTGCAGCAGGCGATTCGTGAGGTGCCGCCGGTTAAGGCACCGACAATCGCCGACAGTGCCATTCAGCGCGCCCTGGGCGAGCTTTCCCGCCACCAGCCATTACAGGGCGAAACCGGCGCCAGCCACGCCGCCGCCTGGTGCGATGCCGCTGGCGCCATCGTGCTGGCGCGCGAGGACGTCGGCCGTCACAACGCACTGGACAAGCTGATTGGCGCGTTGATGCGTAGCGACCAGCCACGCGGCGAGGGCTTTGCGCTGGTCTCGAGTCGCGCCAGCTACGAGATGGTGCAGAAAAGCTGCAGCGCCGGGATCGGCTGTCTTGTCGCGGTCTCCGCGCCAACTTCGCTGGCGGTCGAGCAGGCCCGGCAAGCCGGATTGACGCTGGTCGGCTTCGCCCGCCCCGGACGCCATGTGGTCTATACCGCCTCCACGCCCTCAAACAAGGCAAGCCCGCCGGTATTGCCGCTGGCCCAAGCCAATCCAGCCGGCCGCCAAAGACTCGACACCCTGCCCGACCACGCCTACCGAGGCTACCTGCAATGAGTCACAGCCAACTCGACATGCTGATTCAAATGGCCAACCAGATCGCCGATAACAACACCCACCATGGCAGCGATGCGGCGGCGGCCCACTACGTGGCAACACATTTGCACAAGTTCTGGGCGCGCAGCATGAAGCAGCAGATCATCGGCTACCACGATGACGATGGTAACCGTCTCACTCCGGTCGCCAGACTCGCCGTACGGCAGTTGGCCAGTGGCGAGTCCTGAAACCTAGATGCCCAGCGCATCACGCGTGCGGTAATACCAGGCGCCCAGCGTGGTCAGGGGGACGCGCAACAGCCGCCCGCCGGGAAATGGCAGATGCGGCAAGCCGGCGAAGGCGTCGAAGCGCTCGCTCTCGCCATCGATCACCTCGGCGATCAAGCGCCCGGCCAGGTGGGTACAGGTCACGCCGTGACCCGAATAACCCTGCGCGTAATAGACGTTGGCGTTGAGTCGCCCGAACTGCGGCAGGCGGTTCAGCGTCAACAAGAAGGTGCCGCCCCAAGTGTAGTCGAACGCGATGCCCTTGAGCTGTGGAAAGGTGGTTTCCAGCTTGGGGCGAATGGCGTCTTCGATGCTGTCCGGGTCCTGGCCACCGTAGCTGACGCCGCCACCGTAGATCAGCCGGCGATCGGCCGACAGGCGATAATAATCGAGCAGATAATTGCAGTCCTCGACGGCACGGTCGGTGGGCAGAATGTCGCGCGCCTGCACGTCGTCCAGCGGTGTGGTGGCGATCACCTGGGTGCTGGCAGGCATCGATTTGGCTTCGAGTTGCGGCATCAGCCCCTGCATGTAGGCATTGCCGGCCAACACCACGCGCTCGGCGACGACCTCACCGCGAGGCGTGCGCAATCGCACCGGCTCGCCGTGGGTCAGCTCGGTGACCGGCGACTGCTCGTAAATCGCCCCACCCAACGACTCCAGCGCCGCGGCCTGGCCCAGCACCAGATTGAGCGGGTGCAAATGGCCACCGGAATGATCGAGCAGCGCACCGACATAACGATCGCTACCGACTTCACGTCGATAGCTATCGCTGCTCAGCAACTCCAGCTCATGGTTGCCGTAACGCTCCCACAGGGCCTTGTGTTCGATCAGACCCTGCATCTGCTTGGTGCTGCAGGCGGCGAACAGGTTGCCGTCCTTGAGATCGCAAGCAATGTCGTAACGCGCGATGCGCTCACGAATGATGCGATTGCCCTCGAAGGCCATGTCGCCCAGCGCGCGAGCGGTCTCGCTGCCGTAGCGCGATTCGATGACATCCATGTCGCGACTGTAGCTGTTGACGATCTGGCCACCGTTGCGCCCCGAGGCGCCAAAGCCGATGCGCGCGGCTTCGAGCACCACGACCCTGTAGCCTTTCTCAGCCAGATGCAGGGCGGCGGAGATGCCGGTAAAACCGGCACCGACGACACAGACGTCACAATGCACCTCGCCCTCGAGTTCAGGGCGCTCCAGCTTATCGTTGGCCGTGGCGGCATAGTAGGACGCCACGTGGGACGCAGTATCGGACGATGGCATGCCTGGCCTCCAGGTTTCGAATAATGTTGAGTGGTTAAACACGCAGCAGCAGGTGTTCGCGTTCCCACGAGCTGATGACCCGGTAGTAAGCCGTGTGCTCGGCACGCTTGACCGCCAGGTAGCTGTTGGTGAAGCGTTCGCCCAGCAGGTCGGCCAGCGGCTTGCATTCCCTGAGCGCGTCCAGCGCCGGGCCGACATCATCGGGCAGCTTGTTACCCGCCGACCAGGCCGAGCCGACCATCGGCGGGCGCGGATCGATCTGACTGATCATGCCCAGGTAACCGCAGGCCAGCGACGCCGCCATCGCTAAATAGGGGTTGGCATCGGCGCCGGCAAGGCGATTCTCGACCCGCGTGGCCTCTGGCTCGCCGACCGGAACGCGCAGGCCCACGGTGCGGTTATCGAAGCCCCACTCGGTATTCACCGGCGCCGACCCGCTGGTTTCGCTGCGCATCAGGCGGCGAAAGGAGTTCACATTGGGGGCGAAGAACGGCATCGCCGACGGCAGGTACTGCTGCAGGCCGCCGATGAAGTGATGGAACAGCCGGCTCGGCTGGCCATCGTCGCCGACGAACTGATTGTTGCCGCTGGCGATGTCCACCAGGCTCTGGTGAATATGCAGGGAACTGCCTGGCTCGTTGGCCATCGGCTTGGCCATGAAGGTGGCGTACATGTTGTGGCGCAGCGCCGTTTCGCGCAGGGTGCGCTTGAACATCACCACCTGGTCGGCCAGCATCAACGGGTCGCCATGCTGGAAGTTGACCTCCATCTGCCCGGCGCCCTCTTCATGGTTTAGGGTATCGATATCCAGATCCATGGCATCGCAGTAGTCGTACATTTCCTCGAACAGCGGATCGAATTCGTTGACCGCATCGATGGAGAACGACTGCCGGCTGCTTTCCTGGCGCCCGGTACGGCCGATCGGCGGTTCGAGCGGGTAATCCGAATCGGTATTGGTCTTGACCAGGTAGAACTCGACCTCGGGCGCCACCACCGGCTTCCAACCGCGCGCCTTGTACAGCTCCAACACCCGCTTCAGCACGCTGCGTGGCGATAGTTCAACCGGTTCGCCGGTCAGGTAATAGCAGTCGTGGATGATCTGCGCGGTGGGGTCTTCCGCCCAGGGCACCAGATACACGGCGTTGGGGTCGGGAACCAGCTGCATGTCCAGTTCCGAGGGATTCCAAAAGCGGATATCCTCGTCATCGGGATAACCGCCGGTGACCGTCTGGATAAAGATCGAGTCGGGCAGGCGCGGTCGCCCGGCGTTGAGATACTTCTTGGCGGGCATGATCTTGCCCTTGAGAATACCGGTCAGGTCCGAAACCAGGCACTCCACCTCGGTGATGCCGCGGGCACTGAACCAGTCTTCAAGCTCATGGCGTCGACTGTCACTCATACAAGTTTCCTTAAAACGCATTGTGCGCTCGCCGCTCCCTGTGCCCGCAGGCACAGGAAACGCGTAAGGGGATAACGCGCGCGGCGATTGCAGCCCCTTGCTCTCGCAGGACTAACGCGACTTCACTTCGGTCCATATCTGGGTGAATACCTGCAAGTCCTTGCCCTTCAGCGTGGGCGTGAAACTCAGCCGAGCCAGGTCTTCCTCGGTGGGCAACACCGGCGGCTTGGTCAACACCTCGTCGAGATAGGGCACGGCCGCCGCATTGGGACTGGCGTAGTAGTTGTAGTTGGACAACTGCGCGCCGATCTTGGCGTCGAGGATGAAGTTGATGAACTTGTGGGCAAGCTCAGGGTTGGGCGCCTGGGATGGAATCATCATGACATCCACCCATTTCTCGGTGCCTTCGTCGGGAATCATGAACTCGATGTTCTCGAAGGCTTTCGGGTTCTCCTCGCGGTAGAACAGGTAATCGCCGTTGTAGCTCATCGCCACATGACTCACGCCCCGGGCCAATTGCTGAAGCGCCGGCGTACCCTCGATGAAGCCGCTGAAATTGTTGCGGTTCTTGGTCTCGAGCAGCATCCGCGCAGTTTCCTTCCAGGCATCCAGATCGGTGCAGTCATAACCATGGCCGAGATACGCGCAACCGGCGCCCATGGTCACCTGGCCATCGCCCATCAGCGCGAAGGGATAGCTCTCGTTGACCTCCGGATCGAACATCAGCGACCAGCTCTTGGGCGCATCGGGGAACGTCTCGGTGTTGTACACCAGGCCGGTCACGCCCCACTGATAAGGTGCCGTGTAGGCACTCTGCGGGTCGTAGCTGGGATTGCTGAACTGCTCCATGATGTTGTCCAGATTGGGAATCTTGGACTTGTCGAGCTTCTGCACCATGCCGGTTTCGATCAAGCGTGGCACGTAATAGTTGGAGGGTACGATGATGTCGTACTGCGCCACGCCGCCGGTATTCAGCTTGGCGAACATCTCCGGCAGCGAGTTGTAGTAGCTCTGCACCACCTCGGCATCGTACTTGGCCTCGAAGGCCTCGATGATCGCGGGGTCCATGTACTGGGTCCAGTTGAACAGGTACAGCTTGTTCTCCTGGGCCTGGACTCCGGTGGCCAATAACAGGCCACCGAGCGCGGCGGCGAGTCGTGTAGTCGTTGTTTTCATTGTTTCGCTCTCCTTCGGTCCCACGTCGTAGTGACAGCGCACGCCTAACGGCGCCCCTGCCGGTTGAACAGCAAACTGAGTATGGCGGCCACCGCCACGGCACCGATCATCAAGGTGGCAATCGCGTTGATCTCGGGAGTGATGCCCTTCTTGATCGCACTCCAGATATAGATCGGCAGCGTCGTGCTCTCCGGCCCCGAGGTGAAGAAGCTGATCACGAAGTCGTCGATCGATAGCGTGAATGACAGGAAGAAGGCCGAGATCAGCGCCGGCTTGATGGTCGGCAGCAGGAAATGCAAGGCGCGCTTGAAGGGCGTGGCATACAAGTCCTTGGCCGCCTCGAACAGCGTCGGGTCGAGCCCCACGAAGCGTGAATAGACGATCAGCGCGACGAACGGAATCTGGAACGTCACGTGGGCGATGATCATCGTCCCCAGCCCCGGTTGCAGGAACCCGGTAAGCCGATAGAACTCGACGAAGAACGCCATTTCCGAGATACCGAAGACGATATCCGGCAGCACGATCGGCAGATAGATCAGAATGATCAGCCAGCCCAGCTTGCGATGCCGATGGCGATACATCCCATAACCGATCAGGCAACCGACCACCAGCGCGACGATCGAGGAACTGACCGCCAGTATCAGGCTATTGCCGAAGGCGTTGATGATCTGCTCGTTGCCCAGCAAACGCTGATACCAGACCAGCGAGAAACTGGAAAATACCGCGGTGCTGTTGGCCGAGTTGAAGGAAAACAGCACGATCACCGCCAACGGCAGATAGAGGAAAAAGAGCGTTGCCCACCAGATGCCGGTGAGGCCGCGTTGCAGGGTACGCTTTCTCATATCACCACCTCCTCGCCGCCACCCAGGCGCCTGCCGACACGCCGCATGGCAAATAGCCCAACGAAGGTCGCGATCAACATCAGAATCGCCCCCGCCGCGCCCAACGGCCAGTTCGAACTGGCGGCAAACTGGTTGGCGACCAGGTTGCCCAACATCATGCCCTTGCCGCCACCGAGCAGCTCGGGTATCACGTACATGCCGAAGGCGGGTATCGCCACCAGTACCGTACCGGCCAGCAGCCCCGGCAGGGTCTGCGGGAACACCGCATGCCAGAAGGCGCGCGTCGGCGAGGCGTACAGATCCTGGGCGGCTTGCACCAAGGCCTTGTCGAGTTTCTCGAACGCCGCGTACAGCGGCAACACCATGAACGGCAGGAAGTTGTAGACCAGCCCCAGCGTCACGGCAAAATTCGACGGATACAGGCCCATATGCGGGCCGATCAGGCCCAGCGCGTCGGCCAGATCGGACAACGGCGTACCCGGCGCCAGCAGGTTCATCCAGCCGAAGGCGCGAATCACCTGATTGGTCCACGACGGCACCACCACCAGCAGCAACAGCAACGGCCGCCACCTTTCGCGGCAGGTCGTGATGTAGTAAGCGACCGGGTAGGCGATGACGACCACCAGCAGCGTCGACACGATGGTCTGCCATAGCGAGCGCACCAGCGTGTAGAGATTGCCCGGACTCCAGCCGAGAAAACCGAAACCGGCCAGTTGCTTGAAGGCATCCAGCGAGAGCGGCATTTGCGGCAGGCCGTAGGGGCCATTGGACATGAACGCCACCGACATCAGATACAGGCTGGGCAAGACCAGGAAGGCAAATATCCAGGCAGCGCCAGGGGCCACGCTGAACAGCAGATGACGGGTCTCGCTGACCACGCCGCGGTTGCGCGCGGCAAGCCGTGAAGATTCAGCCATTGTCGTCTCCTCAGTTCGCGACCCGCACCAGGTCTTCCGGGCACACGCCGATCGTCACCCGATCACCCACGCCGTGCAGGCGTTGCCCCAAGTTACTGGCGACTGCCATCAGCGTCTGGCCGTTGACATCCAGCCGGTACTCGACACGACTGCCCCGGTAAAGGCGCTCCTTGACCACCCCTTCCAGGCGGTTGGAATCTGCGGGGATCTCCACGTCCAGCTCCAGCGTCTCGGGACGAATCAATAACCAGCCATCCTGATCCGGGCGTTGCTCGGACATATCCAGGCGCAAGCGTCCCAACTCGGTATCCACCCAATCGTCTTGGCTGCCATGAATGGCGAACAGGTTGTCATGCCCCATGAAGCGCGCCACGAAGGCATTGGTGGGGTGTTCGTAAACCTCGCTGGGCGTGCCGACCTGCTGGATGATGCCGCCATCGAGCACCGCAATGCGATCCGACATCACCATGGCCTCGTCCTGGTCATGGGTGACGAACACGAAGGTCATGCTCAGGCGCTTCTGGATGCGCTGCAACTCGACCTGAAGCTGGCCACGCAGGCCGGCATCGAGCGCCGACAACGGCTCGTCGAGCAGCAGCACATCGGGCTCGCAGATCAGCGCGCGCGCCAAGGCGATACGCTGGCGCTGGCCACCGGAGAGTTGGTCGACACGCCGCTCGACCAGCGGACCGAGATGGATGAACTCGGCGACCTCGGCGACCTTGCGCTCGCGCTCGGCGACCGATTCGCCGCGCATGCGCAGTCCGAAGGCCAGGTTGTCGCGCACCGAAAGATGCGGAAACAGCGCGTAGGACTGAAAAACGGTATTGACGCTGCGACGATGCGGCGGAATATCGGTAATATCCGTTCCGCCGATCAGCAGGCTGCCGTCGTCGGGTTCCTCGAGACCGGCGAGAATCCGTAGTAAGGTGGTCTTGCCGCAGCCGGAAGGCCCCAGCAGGGTGAAGAATTCACCCGCTTCGATGGTCAGGTCGACGCCATCGAGCGCCACCGTGTCCTTGCCGAAACGCTTGCGCATGCCCTTGAGTTCGATCGACGAGGCCTTGCGCGGCGCTTTCTCTCGAACCTCGTCGTGGCTACCCGCCGATTCGCGTGCTGCGGCCGCAGGGACCGCCGTGGGATTGTTCATCGCACCACACTCCTGTTGTTGTCGTGGCGTATCGTTGTCGTGGCGTATTTCGTGAAGTTACAGCCGGTCACGCAACTTGTAGAAGTTGGTGGCCAGCACCAGTAGCGGCGTGCGCAGCCAGCGCCCGCCCGGAAACTCGCGGTGAGGCATGGCGGCGAATACGTCGAAGCGCTCGGCCTGTCCGGCGATAGCCTCCGCCAGCAACTCGCCGGCCAGCCCCGCCAGCGACATGCCATGTCCCGAATATCCTTGAGCGTAGAAAAGATTGCCGTCCAGGCGACCGAAATCCGGCGCCCGGTTGAGCGTGATCGCCACATCTCCGCCCCAGCGATACTCGATCCCGATACCCTTGAGCACCGGAAACAGTCGCGCGATCTTGGCATCCATGCGCGATTTGAGGCCACGCGGCTCGCGCCCGTCGTAACTGACCTCGCCGCCATAGATCAGGCGCCGATCACCGGACAAGCGGTAATAGTCGAGCACGAAGTTGGCATCGGACAGCGCATCGTTGTGCGGCAATACCTGCGCCACCTGAGCTTCGGACAAGCGCTCGGTGGCGACGATATAATTGGCCGCGCGCATGATGCGCCCACCCATCTCGGGCATCAGACCGCCGATATAGGCATTGGTCGCCAGCACCACGAAGTCGGCGCTTACGCTGCCATGTGCGGTACTGACACGCGCCGGTTGGCCGCGTTTGATATCCACCACCGCGCTGTGCTCGTGAACGACGGCTCCAGCCTGCTGCGCCGCCCGCGCGAGGCCCAGGGTGTAGTTGAGGGGGTGCAGGTGGCCGCCTTCGGATTCATGCAAGGCGGCGGGATAGGCATCGCTCACGACGCGTTCGCGAAGAGCATCGCCGTCGAGAAAACTCAACGCCTGATAGCCGTAGCGGTTGGCCATACTGTCCTGAAAGGCGCGTAACTCGCGAACCTGACGCGGCTTGACGGCGGCATGCAGAGAACCGTGAGCCAGATCGCAGGGGATGGTGTGACGCTCGATGAGACGCTCGGTCAGGCGCACCGATTCGCGGCTCATTTCCCAGATATCGCGGGCGCGTTCCAGGCCCAGGGCCTTCTCGATCACATCCTGGCCGGTACCCAGGCCAGGCAGAATCTGGCCACCGCTACGTCCCGAGGCGCCATGACCGATCTCGCCGGCCTCGAGCAGCACCACGCGATAACCGCGCTCGGCCAAATGCAGCGCCGCCGAGCAGCCGGTCACGCCGCCGCCAACGACGCACACGTCGGCCCGCTCCTCGCCGACCAATGGTGGGGTCGGCGCCAGGCTGACAGCGATACTGGCACTGTAGTAGGAGGCAGGACGGCGCAGATCGGCGGCAACGTTCATGACTGTTTCCCGGGGTTTGGTGAACCGCTCTGGCGGCCAAAAATTATTGTTGAATTCTTTCACCATTGAAGCGGCGTTGATCGCAGCTCATGCCCTTAGTCTGACACCAGGGCGCCACCGGATGTCAAGTATTCAATAACAGGCGTGAAGGATTTTTTGACGCTTTCCCATGGAAACAGTCTTCTATGATCACCTGAAAAACTCACGGCTGGGCGGCCAGCGCTTCCAGGAAAGCCTCCAGAACGCGATGTGGGCGGCGCCCGCGACGCGTCACGGTAACGAACGCCGTCGTGAACCGTTCGCGCTCCGGGCTTAGCACTCTCAGGCGCCCCGCTTCGACCAGCGGGCGCGCCAGGTGATCGGGCAGGTAGCCGATATAACAGCCGGTGAGAATCAAAAAGGCGGTTCCCTCGCGATCCGAAGCCGTCGCGCAGCCATTGAGTCGCTGATGGCAGGCCCGGGCCTCGGGAGGCAACGGATAACTGGGCACCACGGCTTCCTGGCGTGCCAGGCAAGCACTATCCAGCGCCGCCGAATCGACATCGAACAGCGGATGACTGTCGGCGCAGTACAGCAACGAACGCTCGCTGTAGAGCGGCATCGCCTCGAGGCTCGCCAGCCGGTTGATTTCCGGCACCACGCCCAGGTGGAGGCCGCCATCGAGCACCGCCAGGGCGATCTCGTTGGGGGGCGTCATGTGGATATTGATACGCACCTCGGGGCCACGCGCCTTGAGTTCGGCCAGGGCGTGAGTGATGCGCATCTGCGGCAGGCTGACCAGGTTGTCGGTAATGCCGATATTGAGCTCGCCGCGCAGGGTCTGGTGCAGGGCATTGACCTCGGTACGAAAGGTCTCCAGCGAGGCGAGCAGGGTCAACGACGCCTGATAGACCTCGCGCCCCTCCTCGGTCAGCGCGAAGCCGCTGCGACCGCGCTGGCACAGGCGCAATCCCAGGCGTTTCTCCAGGTCGCTCATGTGCAGGCTGATCGCCGAGCGACCGATGCCCAGCGATACCTCGGCGGCGGTGAAGCCGCCACATTCGGCGACCGTCTTGAAAATCCGCAACAGGCGAATATCGAAATCGCTGACCTGACCGAGCGGCGCCGACTGGCGATCGACCATGGCTATCGGCGCGTCGGCACGGCGCAAACCGGGCAGGCCGGATCGCGCGGCACGTTGAAGCGACGCCACTCACCGCTCAGGCCGTCGAAGGTGGAAAGCCCACGATGCGGCGTGCCGGCGCCACTCAACAGCTTGAGCGCCTCGAGCGCCTGGAAGGTGCCGATCAGGCCGACCAGCGGCGCGACCACGCCATTCTCGGCACAGCGCAGTTCGTCGTCGGCCTGCTCGCCATCCGCGGGTGGCGGATACAGGCAAGCGTAACAAGGGCTCGCGGCGTCGCGTGGATCGAACATCACCAACTGGCCGGAGAAGCGGATCGCCGCTCCCGAAATCAAGGGCTTGTGCGCCTCAAGGCAGGCACGGTTGATGGCATAGCGACTCGAGAAACGGTCGGTGCAATCGATGACCACATCGGCCGCGTTCGCCGCCTCGAGCAACGCCGCACCGTCAAGGCGCCGGGTAAGCGCCTCGATACGACAACCGGGATTCAGGGCACGTGCCGCCTCGGCGGCGGACTCGGTCTTGTGGCGACCGATATCGGCCTCGCCGTGGGCGATCTGGCGTTGCAGGTTGGAAAGCTCGACCACGTCGTCATCGGCCAGCGTCAAACGCCCCACGCCGGCAGCCGCCAGATACAACGCCACCGGCGAGCCCAGCCCGCCGGCGCCGACGATCAGCGCATGGCTGGCGAGCAGGCGCTCCTGGCCGGCAATGTCGATCTGTTCCAGCATGATCTGTCGGCTATAGCGCAGCAGGGCTTCGTCATTCATTGGCTCACTTGTCATCGGCTCACTTATCGTCGAAGTGGTCGATGTCCGGTACATGCAGCGAAAACTCTTCCTTGACCTCTTCCATCACCACGTAGCTCTTCGACTCTTTGACCCCGGGCAGCGTCAGCACGACGTCGCCGAGCAACTGGCGATAGGCGGACATCTCGGGAATGCGGCATTTGAGAATGTAATCGAATTGTCCCGATACCAGATGACACTCCTGGATCTGTGGCAGTTTGGCGACGGCACGACGAAACTCATCGAATACCGCCGGCGATTGGGTCTCGAGACTGATCTCGACGAACACCAGCAGATTGGCCTTGAGCGCCTTGGGATCGAGCAGAGCCTTGTAGCCACGAATGATGCCCGAGCGTTCCAAGCGTTTGACACGCTCGAGGCATGGCGTGGTCGATAGCCCGACTTGCGAGGCCAAATCGACATAGGAGATACGTGCGTTGTCCTGCAGGCAGCGCAGGATTTTAAGATCAATACGGTCCAGCGATCGGGTCTTGGCTTTCATTGTAATCTTGTTCCCAGCCGAGTGACGGCAGCATGATCGCCTGCCAATGCCATTTGAAACAGCAGCAAGCGATGCGTCAGCGGTAAATCACCCCAAATAGACAGCAAAAACAACCTTTAAGACACCACTATTACCACACTCGCCCAGCCCGCCTCCAACTGAAGTTTCCACGTTAAGACGATGTACCGAAACGTCCCGACGAGACACGCGGCCGACCTTGCAGATCATCCAGCGTCGTCACCTCGCCATAACCGGCACGATTCAACGCGCCACGTACCGCCGCGCCTTGAGTCATGCCGTGTTCGAGCAGCAGCCAGCCACCCGGCGACAAATGCGCTCGCGCCGCCGCGACTAGATGCCGCAGGTCGGCAAGCCCATCGTCGGCGGCCACCAACGCCGAGCGGGGCTCGAAGCGCACGTCGCCAAGCGCCAGGTGCGGGTCGTCATCGGCCAGATAAGGGGGGTTGGAGAGAATCAGATCGAAGCGTTGGTCGGCGAGCGCCGCGAACCAGTCGCTCTCGAGGAAGGTCGCGTTGGCGATGCCCAGCCGCGCGGCGTTGTCCCGGGCGAGCGTCACCGCCGCCGCTACCCGATCGACGCCGATCACCTGCCAGTCAGGGCGCTCGCTGGCAAAGGCCAGCGCAATCGCGCCGCTGCCGGTGCCCAGATCCAGCGCCCGGCCAGACGTTTGCGTCGCGCACGCCAGCGCCGCTTCGACCAGGGTTTCGGTATCCGGGCGGGGTATCAGCGTCGCATCAACGGTGCGCAGGCGCAGCCCCCAGAATTCGCGTTCGCCCGTCAGATAAGCCACCGGTTCTCCCGCGATGCGTCTGCCGATCAATCGCTCGTAGCGCGACAACGCGTCGCCGCCAATCTCGCGATCGCCCCAGGTGTATAGCCAGGTACGGTCGCGCTCCAGCACATGGCCGAGCAGTACCTCGGCATCGAGACGCACGCTCGGCGAGCCGGCGACGGCCAGACGCTCGCGAGCGCTAGCCAGCAACTGGTCGATGCGCATCAGGCTTCCTGTAGCGCGGCGAGCCGTTCGGCCTGGTATTCGTTGATCAGCGGCGCGACGACTTCATCGAGTTCGCCGGTCATCACCTCGCCGAGCTTGTAGAGCGTCAGGTTGATGCGATGGTCGGTGATGCGGCCCTGGGGAAAGTTATAGGTGCGGATGCGCTCGCTGCGATCACCCGAGCCGACCAACGAACGCCGCGTGTCGGCCTGCTGCTGGCGCTGGCTATCCACGGCGCTCTGCTTGAGTCGCGCGGCGAGCAACGACATCGCCTTGGCGCGGTTCTTGTGCTGGCTGCGCTCTTCCTGACACTCGACCACCACGCCGCTGGGCAGGTGGGTGATACGAATCGCCGAGTCGGTGGTATTGACGTGCTGGCCGCCGGCGCCGCTGGAGCGAAAGGTATCGACGCGCAGATCGTTCGGGTTGATGTCGATGGCGCCGACCTCGTCGGCCTCGGGCATCACCGCCACGGTACACGCCGAGGTATGAATGCGCCCCTGCGACTCGGTAGCCGGCACGCGCTGCACGCGATGCGCGCCGGATTCGAACTTGAGCCGAGCGTAAACACCCTCGCCACGCACCCGGGCGATGATCTCCTTGTAGCCGCCCTGCTCGCCGTGGCTGGCGCTGACCACCTCGACCTTCCAGCCCAGCTTTTCGGCATAGCGCGAATACATGCGAAACAAGTCGCCGGCGAACAGCGCCGCTTCGTCGCCACCGGTGCCGGCGCGCACCTCGAGAAAGACGTTGCGATGATCGTCAGGGTCCTTGGGCACCAATAACCGCTTGAGACGCTCATCGAGCGTTTCCAGTCGAGCGCGACCGGCGTAAAGCTCCTCCTCGGCCAGCTCGCGCATCTCGGCATCGCTGTCGTCGCATAGCTGCTCGGCGGCCTCGACATCGCCTTCGGTCGCACGAAACTCCCGCCAGGCCTCGATCAGCGCGTCGAGTTCGGCATATTCACGCGAATAATCGCGAAAACGCGGCTGATCGGCGATCACTTCGGGCTCGGCGAGCAAGGCGGCGAGTTCCTCGAAACGCTCCTGCAGGCTTTCCAGACGCTGGCGCAATGACGCTTTCATTAAGCTTCCTGTTCCCGGTTGTTGTCCTGGGGCATGGTCGAATCCAGCAATAGCGTCTCGCCCGCCTCGATGATGTCGTGGCGCTCCAGGCCGGAGGCCTCGCGCAGGCGCAGCGTCGGACCATGCAACAGCTTGTTGGTGAGCTGCTGGGTCAAGCGGCGAATGACTTTCTCGGGGTCTTCGCCACGCGCCAACTGGGCCATGGCCTGGGCCTCGGCGGCATCGCGCAGCGCCTCGCCCTGTTCGCGATAGCGACGAATCAGATCACCGGCCCCACGCACCCGGCGTTCGTGTTGCCAGTGCCCCACGCCCTGAGCGATCAGCGCCTCGGCCTGATTGGCCGCTACCTGCCGATGGCGACGATTCTCCTCGATGACTTCCTGCAGGTCGTCGACGGTATAAAGGAAGACATCGGCGAGTTCGCCGACCTGCGGCTCGATATCGCGCGGCACGGCGATGTCGACCATGAAGATGGGCCGGTGACGGCGCACCTTCAGCGCCCCCTCGACCATGCCCTTACCGAGGATCGGCAGCGGTGACGCCGTGGAGGCAATCACGATATCGGCGCGCGCCAGAGCCTCGGGAATCTCGCTCAGGGTGATCGCCTCGCCAGCGAACTCACCGGCGAGGCGTTCGGCGCGCTCACGGGTACGGTTGGCGACGATCAGTTCGCGAATGCCGGATTCACGCAGATGCCGGGCGACCAGTTCGACGGTCTCACCGGCGCCGATCAACAGCGCCCGCGAGCGCGAGAAATCATCGAAGATGCGACTCGCCAGGCTGACCGCGGCATACGCCACCGACACCGGGTTCTCACCGATGCCGGTCTCGGTGCGCACCTGCTTGGCCACCGCGAAGGTATGCTGGAACAAACGCTCCAACTCGCCGCCCAGGCCCTGATGCGTGCGCGCCTGCTGGTAGGCGTCCTTGATCTGGCCGAGGATCTGCGGCTCGCCGAGCACCATGGAATCGAGTCCCGACGCCACGCGCATCAGGTGGCGCGCCGCCGCCTCGTCAAGGTAGTGGTAGGCGCACTGGGTCAATTGCTCGATGGGCAGATCGTGAAAGCGCCCCAACCAGTCGAGAATCGCCCGCTCACCCGCCGCGCCGGTAATACAGTAGAGTTCGGTGCGATTGCAGGTCGACAGCACCGCGGCCTCGAGCACTTCGGGCAGACGCTTGAGTTCGACCAGTGCTGTCTCGAGTTGGCTCGGGGTAAAGGCGACCTGCTCGCGCACATCGATGGCGGCGGTCTTATGATTGATTCCGAGTGCGAGAAGCGTCATTGCAGCGTCATTAACATTCAGGGGGTCGTCGGTGCTTGCGCGGCTAATCAGTTGGGCGGACAAGTTTACCACAGCACCCAAACGCTGTGATGCACTCGGCATCGCTTTGCCCGCGCGGGTCAAGCCGGTATGCTGAGCGACATGCCACTACCGCCCTCGCAGGGATGAATGGCGGGGTGTTCTCAGGCTCAAGAACGAGGAAGGCATGCGCGCACGCTTGGTTACGACCGCACTGGCAGCCGCCCTGCTGGCGGGATGCCAGGGTCTGCCCTCCGGCTCGACGCCGGAAATACTCGACGACCCCATGGCCTCGGCTCCGCCGATCACCCAAGGACTGGACGCGCAAGGCCTATCGACGTTGCTGATCGCCGAACTGGCCGGTCAGCGTGGCGATTTCGAGCGCGCCGCCAACGGCTATCTACGCGCCGCCGAGCGCTACGAATCACCAGCGCTCGCAGAACGCGCGACGCTGGCCGCCCGCTACGCCGACGACCCCGCACTGCTGTTGCGCGCCGCCGAGCGCTGGCGGCAATTGGCGCCGGATGCCGAGGCGCCGGCACGCCTGTTGGCGGGGTTGGCGCTGCAACGCGGCGACTGGCAGGCCAGTCTCGAGCAACGCCTGGCACTGGCCGCACGTAACGGCCAAGGCGATTTGGTCGCTTTCGCCGAAACGGCTATCGAACAAGGCGCGCCCTTGCCACCGCTAATCGCCCGACTTCGTCAATATCTCGATGACGATACAGGACCGGGCGAACCGGCCGAGGCGATTCTCGCCCTGGCGCTTCTCGAAGCCGCCAACGACGAGTCCCGGCGGGCCGAAGCCCGTCTCGCGGCACTCGCCGAAACTCATCCAGAACTGCCGGCGCTGTGGCTGGCGCGCGCGCGCATCGCCCTACAGGACGAGCGCCTCAATGACGCCCGCAACGCCGCGCAACGCGGCCTGACACTCGCACCCAACGACAGTCGTTTCATTTTGCTGTTGGCTCAGGCACAACTCAGATCGGGCGATATCGAATCCGCCGAGGCGCATCTCGACACGCTGATCGAGCGCCATCCCGAGGCGCCGTCGCTGCGCCTGGCACTCGCCCGGCTGTATCTGGAAGAAGGTTACAATGCCCCCGCCCGCCGCCTGCTGCTACCGCTGATCGACAGCGAACCGGCACCCACGCTGGCCTATCTACTGCTCGGCACGATCGCCGCCGACCAGGGCAACGTCGACAACGCGCTGCTCTATTATCGCCAGGTTCCACCGGGCGATGGCTTCATCGAATCGCGCCTGCGCGCCGCACGCGCCCTTGTCGAGGCCGACCGCCTGCTCGATGCCCGCGACTTCCTGCACATCGAGCGCTTGCGCCATCCGGAAATGGCCAGCGAACTGATCGCCATGGAAATCGGCCTGCTCGACGAACAGGACCTCGAGAGTGCCGCCATGGCGCTACTCAATCGCCAGATACGGCAGAATCCCGACGATACGCAACTGCGCTTCATGCGTGCCATGCGGCTATACGACATGGGCAACCTGGCCGGCATGGAGCGCGACCTGCGCCATATCATCGAGCGGGAGCCCGACAATGCCATGGCCCTCAACGCGCTGGGCTACACCCTGGCCGACCGGACCGAGCGTTACCAGGAAGCGCTCGAGCTGATTCAGCGCGCCCACCGACTGGAGCCCGAGAGCCCGGCGATTCTCGATAGCCTCGGCTGGGTCTATCACAAGTTGGGCGATGACCGGCGCGCCCTGCCCTACCTGCGCAAGGCCTATGCCAGCCAGCAGGACCAGGAAATCGCCGCCCACCTCGCCGAGGTGCTGTGGCGCTTGGAACGCCGCGATGAAGCACGGGCGCTGATCGCCGAAGCCATTGCGCGCTTCGACGAACGTCCGCTGATCGACGATTTACTCGAGCGCATCCCCGCGCTCGCCCCCCGCACCGACGAGACGATTTCGCCATGATGCGCTTGCTTGCCCTCTCCCTGTGCCTGGCACTGCTGGCCGGTTGCGCCAGCCGTGCGCCCAGTGTCGATGCTCCACCGCGCGAACGCGGCGACTGGTCGGCCCAGGCCGAGCGCCTGCAAACGCTGGAGCGCTGGCGCCTGGCCGGCAAGGTCGGCCTGCGCACGCCCGACGACGCAACCAGCGCCAACCTCGACTGGATTCAGGCGCCGCGCCACTATCGCATGCTGATCAGCGGCCCGTTTGGCGCCGGTCGCAGCGTGCTCGAAGGCACCCCCAACGGGGTCACCCTGACCACTGGCGACGGCCGCTTCCAGGCCGCCACGCCCGAGCAACTGATGCAGGAGCAACTTGGCTGGTCGTTGCCGATCTCGGCGCTCGATTATTGGGTGCGCGGCCTGCCTGCCCCCGGCAGCCACCATGCGATGCAGACCGATGCCCGCGGCTTTCCCACCCGTCTGAGCCAGTCGGGCTGGACCATCGAATACCGCGCCTGGAACTGGGCGCCCAACCTGGCCGATGGCCTGTGGCTGCCACGCCGCCTGGTCATGAGCTACGGCGACTTGCGCGCCACCCTGATCGTCAATCAATGGCGCCCCAACGCCAGCAGCGGCGCCAGCGAATCCACATGAGCGAGTTGACGCTACCGGCGCCGGCCAAGCTCAATCGCCTGCTGCATATCACGGGCCGCCGAGCGGACGGCTATCATGAACTGCAGACGCTGTTTCAGTTTCTCGAGCATGGCGACATCCTGCATTTTCAGCGGCGTGACGATGATCGGATACGCCTGACGCCAGCGCTCGATGGCGTCGCCGAGCGCGACAACCTCATCGTGCGCGCCGCCCGGCTATTGCAGGACGAAACCGGCTGCCGGCACGGTGGCGACCGCCGCGGTATCGATATCACGCTCGACAAACGCCTGCCGCTGGGCGGCGGCCTGGGCGGTGGCAGTTCGAATGCCGCGACGACGTTGCTGGCGCTCAATTGCCTGTGGCAACTCGGCTTGAGTCTCGATCACCTGGCCGCGCTGGGCTTGCGCCTGGGCGCCGATGTGCCGGTGTTCGTGCAGGGCCACGCGGCCTGGGCCGAAGGCATCGGCGAGCGCCTCACGCCGGTCGCGCTGGACAGCCCCTGGTTCGTGGTAGTGCACCCCAATGTGACGGTCGCCACAGCCAGCGTATTCGGGGCCGCGCAATTGACACGCGACACCCCCCCCATTAGTATGGCGCGCGCACTGCAAGAGGGGTTCGATGCCTGGCGCAACGACTGCGAACCGACGGTGCGCCGGCTTTATCCGGCCGTGGCCGAGGCGCTTGACTGGTTATCCGAATTCGCCCCGGCCCGACTGACCGGTACCGGTGCCTGCGTGTTCTGTCAGGTGGCGCACGAGCATGAGGCCAGCAGGATATTGCAGCGTGTCGGCGAGGGCTGGCAGGCCTTCAAGGCGCGCGGTTGCAACGTCTCTCCCCTCCATCAGGCGCTGGGGCCGTATGATCAGCTAGCCTGATCGGGTACAGCGACCCAATGGCAGTCGGTTCGACGGCGCGAAGAGCCTGGCGTCGCACGATTGCAAGAATCCCTCTCGAGATTCCCAGATCCCAAAGGTGGCTGCGCGTGTCTAAATTGATGGTTTTCACCGGGAACGCCAATCCCGAACTCGCCCGCAAGGTGGCCGAGGGCCTCGACAACCGGTTGGGCCATGCCACGGTCGGCCAGTTCAGCGATGGTGAAATCGCGGTAGAAATCAACGAGAACGTTCGCGGCAAGGACGTCTTCATTCTGCAGTCGACCTGCTCCCCGACCAACGACAACCTGCTCGAACTGATCCTGATGGTCGACGCCCTGCGACGCGCCTCCGCCACGCGAATCACCGCCGTGGTGCCCTATTTCGGTTACGCCCGCCAGGATCGCCGGGTGCGCTCCGCCCGCGTGCCGATCTCGGCCAAGGTCGTCGCCGACATGATGGTCAAGGCCGGCGTCGACCGGGTGATGACCATGGATCTGCACGCCGACCAGATCCAGGGCTTCTTCGACGTGCCGGTGGACAACGTCTACGGCTCGCCGATCCTGCTCGACGACATCGAGCGCCAGAACTACGACGACCTGGTGGTGGTCTCGCCCGACGTCGGCGGCGTGGTGCGCGCCCGCGCCATCGCCAAGCAGCTCAACGCGGATCTCGCAATCATCGACAAGCGCCGTCCGCAGGCCAATCAGGCCCAGGTGATGCACATCATCGGCGAAATCGAGGATCGCACCTGCGTGGTGGTCGACGACATGGTCGATACCGCCGGCACGTTGTGCAAGGCTGCCGAGGCACTCAAGGATCATGGCGCGCGCCGCGTGGTGGCCTACGCCACTCACCCGATCCTTTCCGGCCCGGCGGTGGACAATATTGCCAATTCGGTGCTTGACGAACTGGTCGTCGCCGATACCATTCCGCTTTCCGAGCTGGCGCGCCGCAGTGGCAAGATTCGCCAGCTCAGCGTGGCGGGGCTGATCGCTGAAGCGATCCGCCGCGTCAGCAATGAAGAATCCGTCAGCGCGATGTTCCACTAGGAACGGGCGCTGGGATAAGAAGCCCCAAGGGGCACCCGGAAACGGCATCGCCTGGTCGCGGGGATGCCGCTTTCCTTATTCGAAAACCCGCGAGGTTAACCAATGTCCGATTACAAACTGACTGCCAATGTTCGTCACGACCTGGGGAAAGGTGCGAGCCGCCGCCTGCGTCGTGTGAACCAACAGGTCGCCGCCATCATCTATGGCGGTAAAAAGGCGCCCCAGCCGATCGTCATCGACAAGGCCGCCTTCTACAAGGCCATCGAAGACGAAGCCTTCTTCTCGTCGCTGATCGACATCGACGTCGATGGCAGCAAGGAGCAGGTCATCATCCGCGATCTGCAGCGTCACCCGTTCAAGGCGCTGGTCACTCACGCCGACTTCCTGCGCGTCGACGCCACTCACGAGATGACCATCAACGTGCCGTTGCACGTGGTTGGCGAAGACGCCAACAAGAGCATCAAGGAAAAAGTCGGCGTGCTGCACGTACTCGCCAACGAAGTCGAGATCAGCTGTCTGCCGAAGAACCTTCCGGAATATCTGGAAGTCGACATCAGCGAACTCGAAATCGGCGACACGCTGCACCTGTCCGATCTCAATCTGCCCAAGGGCGTGACCCTGGTCGCCCTGTCGCACGGTGAAGAGCACGATGCCGGCGTCGTCAGCATCACCCGCCCGACCGTCGTTAGCGCCGAAGATGAAGGCGAGAGCGAAGCCGAAGGCGGTGAGGAAGGCGAAGAGAAGCCCGAGTGATTCAGGCTTCTTCATGACCGACACCGGCAAGGCGCTCGCATGAGCCAAGTGAAAGCGATCATCGGCCTGGGCAATCCGGGCGCTGACTACGCCGACACCCGGCATAACGCGGGCGCCTGGCTGGTGCAGGCCATTGCGCGCGACAGCCTCACTCCCCTGCGCATGGAGAAGAAGTTCCTCGGCCACTACGCCAAGGTCGACTTCGCCGGTCGGGAGTTGCATCTGCTCAACCCGACTACCTTCATGAATCGCAGCGGAGCGGCTGTCGCCGCGCTCTGTCAGTTCTTCAAGATCTCCCCCGAGGAACTGCTCCTAGCCCACGACGAACTAGACATCGCGCCAGGCACCGCCCGTTACAAGCAAGGTGGCGGTCACGGCGGCCACAATGGCCTACGCGACACCATCAGCGCGCTGGGCAACGACAATACCTTTCATCGTCTGCGTATCGGCATCGGCCATCCTGGCGATGCCAGGCAAGTCACCAATTATGTACTCGGGCGTCCCGGCAAGATGGAGCGCAGCGCCATCGATGCCGCCATCGACGAATGTCTGGCCACCCTGCCCGAGGCACTACGCGGCGATTGGGCCAAGGCGATGAATCGGCTGCACAGTTTTTCAGCCGGAGGCTGAAAAACGTAGCTATAAGCCTGAAGCTTTAAGCCAGAAGAAAAACCAGCGCAATCAAGGTGGGCTAAACCGCCATTATAGGCAATGTGGGTTGGGGGTTTCTTACAGCTTACAGCTTATCGCTCTTTCCCGTAGAATACCGGCCAATCACCAACTTCAAACACGCTCTCCAGGAAGAACCCATGGGTTTCAACTGCGGCATCGTCGGCTTGCCCAACGTCGGCAAGTCCACCCTATTCAACGCGCTGACCAAATCCGGCATCGACGCCGAGAACTTCCCGTTCTGCACCATCGAGCCCAATACCGGCATCGTGCCGATGCCCGATCCGCGCCTCGACAAATTGGCCGAGATCGTCAAACCGCAGAAGATCATACCGACCACCATGGAGTTCGTGGATATCGCCGGGCTGGTGGCGGGCGCCTCCAAGGGCGAAGGGCTGGGCAACCAGTTTCTGGCCAATATCCGCGAAACCGATGCCATCGCCCACGTGGTGCGCTGCTTCGACAACGACAATGTCATTCATGTCGCCAACCAGGTCGACCCGCGCGCCGATATCGAAATCATCAACATGGAACTGGCGTTGGCCGATCTCGATACCGTCGAGCGCGCCATCCAACGCCTGGTACGTATCGCCAAGGGCGGCGACAAGGACGCCATCGCCACCAAGGCGATCCTCGAGCGCATCCAGCCGCATCTCGCCGAGGGCCTGCCGCTGCGTAGCTTCGGCCTCGATGCCGATGAAATCCGCCAGCTGCGCAGCTTCGGCTTTCTGACCCTGAAACCGACCATGTACATCGCCAACGTCAATGACGACGGCTTCGAAGACAATCCCTACCTGGATGTCGTGCGCGAGATCGCCGCCGAGGAAGATGCCGTGGTGGTTCCGGTGTGCAACCAACTGGAATCCGAGATCGCCGAGCTCGACGATGAGGAGCGCGACATGTTCCTCGCCGATCTCGGCATGCAGGAGCCCGGTCTCGACCGAGTGATCCGCGCCGGTTACCAGCTGCTCGGCCTACAGACCTACTTCACCGCCGGGGTCAAGGAAGTGCGTGCCTGGACGGTCAAGGTCGGCGCCACCGCACCGCAGGCCGCCGGCGTCATTCACACCGACTTCGAGAAGGGGTTTATCCGCGCCGAAGTGATCGGCTACGACGACTTCGTCACCCTGGGTGGCGAACAAGCCGCCAAGGACGCCGGCAAGTGGCGCCTGGAAGGCAAGGAGTACGTAGTCAAGGACGGCGACGTGGTGCATTTCCGCTTTAATGTCTAGCGGAGCATGCATCCGCAAGGATAGTTACACCGCTGCATTGCCCATGCAGCGGTGTCTTCGTAAAGCACCGCTTTCAGATCTGTGATTTAGCCAATGCCTGGTCGATATCGGCGATAAGATCATCGACATGCTCGATGCCAATGGATAGCCGCACCATATCGGCCGTGACCCCAGCCGCCTTGAGTTCGTCATCGTTGAGTTGGCGATGGGTGGTCGCCGCCGGGATCGATGAGCAGGTCTTGGCGTCCCCGATATTGACCAGCCGCAGGATCAACTGCAGCGCATCATAGAATTTCACCCCCGCCTCGCGGCCGCCCTGGATACCGAAACTGAGAATTCCCGATGCCTGGCCCTTCATGTAGCGCTTGGCCAGTGCATGATCCTTATGGCTTTCCAGACCGGCGTATTGCACCCAGGAGACCTTGGGATGGCCTTCCAGGTATTTAGCCACCCGCCGGGTATTATCGCTGATGCGCTCGATACGTAACGCGAGCGTCTCCAGCCCCTGCAACAAATTCCACGCCGCCTGGGCGGAGAGCGCCGCGCCCATATTGCGCAGCGGCACCACTCGGGCACGGGCGATAAAGGCGGCTTCCCCGACATCACGGGTATAGCTGATGCCGTGATAGGAAACGTCCGGTTCGTTGAGCAGCGCAAAGCGCTGGGGATGGTCGGCCCAAGGAAACTTGCCGGAATCGACGATCACCCCACCTACCGTCGTGCCGTGCCCGCCAATGTATTTGGTGGCGGAATGAATGACGATATCGGCGCCATCTTCGATGGGGCGCCAGAGGAAAGGCGTCGCCACGGTATTGTCGACGATCACTGGTACGCCGTGGCGGTGAGCAACGTCGACCAATGCCCGCATATCAACGACACTGCCCGATGGGTTACCGATACTTTCACAGAATACCGCCTTGGTACGCGCATCGATCAGTGCCTCGATGCCCCGGAGATCATCCTTGTCGGCAAAGCGCGCTTCGATACCCTGCCGCGGCAGGGTATGAGCGAACAAGTTATAGGTTCCACCATACAACTCACTGATCGAGACGATGTTGTCGCCGGCTTCGGCGATGGTTTGAATGGCATAGGTAATTGCCGCCATCCCCGAGGCCACTGCGAGCCCGGCTATTCCCCCTTCCAGCGCGGCAATGCGCTGCTCTAGCACGGCGCAGGTCGGATTCATGATCCTCGAATAGATATTACCTTCGACCTTGAGATCGAACAGATCGGCGGCATGCTGAGCGTCGTCGAAGGAGAACGACGTGGTTTGGTGGATAGGCACCGCCACGGCATGCTGGTTATCAGGCTCATAGGCATGGTGCAGTGCAATCGTTTCGGGCTTCATGGCGTGAGACCTTGTTTTGGTTAGTCTGTCGATGCTAACCAACTCTGCGCGCAACGACCAATATCGTTGGGCCGCCACTTTCACCGACGCGCATTTGATTGACTTATCATGGACTTACCAGTATGGTATCGCCGCGTTGAATGGCTACGTAGCTCAGCTGGTTAGAGCACATCACTCATAATGATGGGGTCCCCTGTTCGAATCAGGGCGTAGCCACCACGGAACACACGAATCCCGGCGGGCATACCTGCCGGGATTTTCGGTTTTACGCCGGCTGGCCCATCAAACGCGGTTCGCGCTCCAGCACCACACCAAAGCGACGCTCCACCTCGTCGACCACGCGCTGGGCGAGTGCCAGCAGCTCCTCGGCGCTACCGCCGCCATAATGCACCAGCACCAGCGCCTGGCGCTCGTGAATGCCGACATGACCGTCGCGCAAGCCCTTGAGACCGCATTGATCGATCAGCCAGCCGGCGGCCAGCTTGACGCGGCCATCGGCGAGCGGGAAATGTGGCAAATCCGGATGACTGGCGAGCAGCGCCTGAGCCTGCTCGGCACTCGTCACCGGGTTCTTGAAGAAGCTGCCGGCATTGCCAAGCCTTGTCGGGTCGGGCAGCTTTTCGCGGCGCACCGCGCTGACCGCGGCAACCACCTCGCTGGCGGTGGGTGTATTGCATAGGCGCGTGGCCAGATCACCATAGTCGAGCCGTGGCCGCGCTCGTTTGGAAACCCGTAGCACCAACTGGGTGATGACCACGCGGCCGTCCAGCGCATGCTTGAAGATGCTGTCGCGATAGCCGAAGGCGCAGTCGTCTCGGCCGAGGATTTCTTCTCGCCAATCGTCGAGATGCAGCAGATGCACTTGTTCCAGCACGTCGGCCAGTTCGACACCGTAGGCACCGATGTTCTGGATCGGCGCAGCGCCAACATTGCCGGGAATCAAGGCGAGATTCTCGGTACCCCACAGCTCGAAAGCAGCCAATTCCTCGACCAGACCGTGCCAGTTCATGCCGGCGCCGACATGCACGCGCACCTTGCCCTGCCCGACGTCTTCGAGCCGCCAATCGGCAAAGGTCGGCTGCAGCGTCAGCCCCGGCAGATACGGGCGCAGCACCAGGTTGCTGCCGCCACCCAACATGCTCAGCGGCCAGCCCTGTTCGGCCGCCTGACGCAGCGCATCGCGCAGCGCGGCGATGCTGTCGGCGGCGACAAAGCGCTCGGCCCGGCTCGGCATGCCCAACGTATTGGCGCCGGTAAGATCAACGTCACGCTGGATCATGCAGACTCCATCAAGGCTTTCGCTGCGTTTCTTGAAGGTCGACCCAGCGCCGCACGCGCTCCAGGTCTTCGGCGGTATCGACACCCGCCGGATGCGGTTCGGCACTCAGCGCCACCTGAATATGATGGCCATGATGCAGCGCCCGCAACTGTTCGAGCTGTTCGAGGCGTTCCAGAGGGCTGGGTTGCCAGGTGACGTATTCGGCGAGAAAACCGGCGCGATAGGCGTATAGGCCGATATGGCGCAGCCAGGTATCGGTGCCGAGTCCTGCGCCGGGCCGCGCCACGGGCCCTTGGTGCCAGGCTTCGCGATCCCATGCCTCTCGATTCCAAGGCACAGGCGCCCGCGAGAAGTACAGCGCCCGGCCGAGCCGGTTGCAGACCACCTTGACCGCATTGGGATTGAACAACGTCTCGCTATCGTCGATCGGTTCGGCCAGGGTCGCTATCGAAGCCTCGGAGTCGGCGACCAGACGCGCCGCGACCTGATCGATCAGTGCCGCCGGCAGCAGCGGCTCGTCGCCCTGCACATTGACGACAATGGCGTCGTCGGCCAAACCCAGCCGCCTGGCGACCTCGGCCAGGCGATCGGTGCCCGATGGGTGATCGGCCGCGGTCAGCAGCGCTTCGCCACCGGCCGACTCGACCGCCGTCTTGACGCGGGAATCATCGGTGGCCACCACCACCCGCGCCGCGCGACTTTCGCAAGCGCGTTGCCAGACCCGCACCACCATCGGCACCCCGCCGATATCCAGCAATGGCTTACCCGGCAAGCGGCTGGAGCCATAACGCGCCGGGATGACCACCACGAAATCGCTCATGCCGATGGCTTTCCCTTGCCGTTCGCCATGTCTCGGCTATCGGTTTCCGGCCCCGAAGTCTTGCCAGGCTCCGGCCCCGCCGCCTTACCCAGCTTCTCGTCGGCATCCATCAGCCGGGCCTCTTCTTCGAGCATGACCGGAATGTCATCGCGAATGGGATAGGCCAGGCCATCGTAATGGCACTTGAGCTCGCCGCGCTCACGATCGTATTTGAGCTTGCCCTGGCACAGCGGGCAGACCAGCATGGCCAATAATTCCTTATCCATTACTTACCTCGTATCGCGGAAGAAGCGGCGTGGTTGTGGTGATTAAAGCCCGACGCTTGCAGCCTGGCAAGCCGACCACGCAGCCAGTCGGCAAAGGCCGGCTCGGGGCAGGCCTCGACGTCCAGCGCCCAGCAACGCTCATCGGCGAAGGGCCGGCATTTCACCGCGTCCTTGGCGGTCATCACCACCGGCCGGTCATCGCCGAACTGCAGATCCTTGGCGCCGTAGCGATGATGGTCGGGCAAGGGATGCGCCTCGAACGCCACGCCCAACGACTCCAGCGTCGTGAAAAAACGCTGTGGATTGCCGATGCCGGCCAGCGCATGCACGCGACCCTCGAACGGCAGTTCATGCGCTGGATGACAAACGCCATCGACAAGGCGACGCCAGCGCGCCGGCTGTAGTTGCATAAGCTGCATGAGTTGCATGCGCTGGCTGGACAGCGCAAGCGGCTGCCTAGGCTGGCCATTGACGATCACCGCATCGACCTCAGCGAGACGCGACAATGGCTCACGCAGTGGCCCCGCCGGCAGACAACACGCATTGCCAAAACCGCGTTCGCCGTCGACCACCAGCAACTCGATATCACGCCCCAGCGCCAGGTGCTGCAAGCCATCGTCACTGATGACGATATCGCAGCCGGCGGCGATCAGCTGGCGTGCGCCGCGGGGCCGGTCGGGGTCAACCACCACCGGCAAGCCGGTCTGCTGAGCCAGCATCAGCGGCTCGTCGCCCGAGTGAGTCACCAGGCTATCGACGCCGACGTAAAGCGGATAGCGCGGTGCCTTTCCGCCATAGCCGCGCGACACGATGCCCGGTCGCCAGCCCTGCTCGGCGAGCCAGCGCCCCAGCCAGGCGACCAGTGGCGATTTACCGGTACCGCCAAGGGTAATATTGCCGACCACGATCACCGGTACCGGCGCGCGCCATACCGGCTTGCGCCCATTGAGGTAAGCATCCCGGCGCTTGGCTACCGCCGCGCGGTACAGCCACTCGAGCGGGCGCAACGCCTTGAGCCAACCTGCATCGCGATAGCCGGCGTCGAGCCAACGACTCACGACGCCTCCTGGAACTGCAACTGATGCAGCGCGGCATAGGCGCCATCGCATGCGATCAATTCATCGTGGGTGCCACTCTCGACGATCTCGCCCTGCTCCATGACCAGGATGCGATCGGCGCGTTCGACGGTCGACAGGCGATGCGCGATGACGAACGTGGTCCGTCCGCGACAGACTTCCTCGAGGGCACGTTGGATGTAGCGCTCGGATTCGGTGTCCAATGCCGAGGTCGCCTCGTCCAGAATCAGCAGCGGCGCGTTCTTGAAGATCGCCCGGGCGATGGCCAGGCGCTGGCGCTGGCCGCCCGAGAGCATCACGCCGTTGTCGCCGACTTCGGTATCGTAACCCTGCGGCATGCGTACGATGAACTCGTCGGCATAGGCCGCCTTGGCGGCCGCCTCGATCGCCTCGCGATCGGCATTGGGCACGCCATAGGCGATGTTGTCGGCGATGCTGGCGTTGAATAGCGTGACCTGCTGGGTGACCAGGGCGATCTGTTGGCGCAACGGCGATAGACGATACTCCTCCAGTGCCACACCATCGAGGGTGATCCGCCCGGCACTCGGCTGATAAAAGCGCGGCAACAAACCCATCAGGGTCGATTTGCCGCTACCCGAACGCCCGACGATGGCGATCATTTCACCGGGCGCCACCTCGAGATCGATACCCTTGAGCACGTCGGGCAGGCCCTCGCCATAACGAAAGCGCACCGACTCGAAACGCACACGCCCTTCGATGTTGTCGGGCGTTCGCTCACCTTCGTCGCTTTCTCCGGGGACTTCGAGCAATCCGAACAACTCCTGGGACGCCGCCAGGCCTCGTTGAATCTGGCTATTGATTTCGGTGAGCTGCTTGACCGGCTTGGCCATCAGTGCGGCGGCGGTAATGAACGCCACGAACTCGCCGGCGTTCATGCTGGCCATCAGCTCCGGCGCCATCGCCAGCCATACCAGGCCGGCCAGGGCGACGGCGATCAGCAACTGGATGATCGGCGTGCTGGTGGCCTTGGTCAGCGCCTCCTTCATGCTCTGTTCGCGATTGTATTCACTGGCCGCGGCGAAGCGGCGCTTCTCGAACTCCTCGGCGCCGTGCGTGCGCACTACCCGATAGCCGGTCAGGGCTTCCGAGGCGACGTGCGTGACTTCACCCATGGAGTTCTGGATACGCCGCGAGATACGCCGAAAGCGCTTGCTGGCGATGCTGACCACGCCACCAATCAGCGGTGTGACGGCGAGAAAAGCCAGGGTCAGTAACCAATTGGTCCATAGTAGATAACCGATAAGGCCGATAACGAACAGCCCCTCGCGCAGGGCAATGGTAATCGCCTTGGTCGCCGCGCCGGTGACCTGCTCGACATGATAGGTGACTCGCGAGATCAGATGGCCGCTGGAGTGAGAATCGAAGAAGCTCCCCGGCAGATGCAACATGTGGTTGAAAACATGACAGCGCAGCGCATGCACCACGTTACGCGCGACGTTGCTCATGCAATAGGTGCCCAGGAACGTGCCCACGCCACGCGCCGCGAACATGCCGATAACGAACAACGGCAGGAACAGCCGAAAGCCCGCATCGGGGTTCTCGATACCGTTGATCAAGCGCTTCATCAGCTCGGCTAGCGCAGTGCTCGATGCCGCGTAGATGGCATAGCCAAGCACTGCCGCGGCGAACCATTTCCAATGGGGTTTGACGTAGCCAAGCAGGCGTCGATACAGGGTCAAACTGGTCGCTTGGATCACGGCGTCTCCGCTTGTTTCGATATATCGCTCGCGGGAATGGCGCGAGTCGCGATACGCACACGCACGATGCCCAATGCCGCTGCCTGGTCCAGCGCGGAGACCACCGCCGCATGGGTGGCCTGCGCATCCGCTTCGATCACCAGGCCATGCTCACGGGCGCTATCGGCGCGCTCGGCCAGCGCCTCGCGTAGCGTGCGGGTCGTGGTGAACGTCTGCTCGCCAAGGCGATAGTCGCCCGCCTGCGTTACCGAGAGCGTGACGGGCGACTGCTCCAGGGGCGCACCGCTCTCGCTCGTCGGCAGGCTCAATTCCAGCGCCTGACGGGTCTCGAAGGTGGTCGAGACCATGAAGAAGATCAACAACAGGAACACCACGTCGATCAGTGGCGTCAGGTTGACCTCGACCGGCTCGCGGTGCGTGCGCGGGAATTTCACGCGCGGTTCTCCCCGCTCCCAAGAGCATCGCGGCTTTCCCGGGCACCCGGGCGCTCACGTGGCTCGCGCCGTTCGGCCAGCGTCAGTTCACCGCCATGGTGAGCGAGATACTCGACCACCTGGCCGGCCTGTTCCTCCATGCGCACGGTGATGTCTTCGATACGACGCTGGAAATAGCGATGAAACATCAGCGCCGGGATGGCCACGGTCAAGCCCGCCGCGGTGGTCACCAGGGCCTGTGAAATGCCACCGGCCAGATCCGCGGTGCGCTCGGCGCCGTTGGCGCTGACGATCACCGAGAATACCTCGATCATGCCGACCACGGTGCCCAACAGGCCGATCAGCGGGGTGATCGAGGCGATCGTGCCCAGCGGGCTCAGAAAGCGCTGCATGTCGTGAATCACCGCAGTCGCCGCTTCCTGCAGGCGCGAACGCACCTGATCGTGGCCAAGCCGAGCGTTGCGCAGCCCGGCAGCGAGTACCGCGCCAAGCGGCGAATGGCTTTCCAGCCAATAGAGATTGACCTGGCCCTGATGAATCAGTTCGCACACCTCCTGACCCAGGCCCGTCGGTGCGATGCGCGAGGCCCTGAGGCTCCACAGCCGCTCGATGATGATTACCGTGGCGACCAGCGAACAACCGAGGATCGGCAGCATCAGCCACCCACCGGCTATCAGGGCGTCGAGTACATCCATGCGTCTGTCTCCTGGTCAAGCGTGCCAGTATGCATAGTAAGTCAAGGGTTACTGACTCTTTTGATGCGGCGATTCTACCGCAAGGCAGCCTACTCCGACACCAACGTCCCGACCCGGCAAGGGCCGCTGCGTCGTCACCCCGTGGGCCTGCGCCGCACCCAGCCACAGCGTCAGCGCCCCATCGACGGCGGTATTCCACAAACAGCTCCCCGCTTCGCGAAAGCGCCGTACCACCTCGTCGTGCGGGTGGCCATGCGAATTATCGCGCCCGGCGCTGAACATCACATGCTCAGGACCGGTTGCCGCCACCCAGGCCGGCGATGAACTGGTACGGCTACCGTGATGCCCGGCTACCAGCAGGGTAACGTCATCGGGCAGCGAGGCCAGCAGTTGCGCTTCGATATCCGCCCCGATATCACCGCTGATCAGCAGTCGCTGGCCATCGACTTCGACCAGCAGCACGCAGGAACGGTCATTGCTGGCCAGTGCCGAGGGGTCGTCGGTCGGCCACAAGAAGCGAAACGCGACACCGTCCCACTGCCAGTGCCGCCCGGCTCGGCAGGCAACGGCATCGACACCCAACGCATCGACACCGGGCGTCCACCAGCGCACCACCTCATGGTCGTCGCGCAGCGCCTGGATACCGCCGGCATGATCGTTGTCGCTGTGGCTGATGACGACGGCGTCGAAATATTGCCCTGCGGGCCATAGCGTCGCCAATGGCATGAACCCGGAGCCGAAGCGTGGGCCGCTGTCATAGAGCAGGCGATGATTGGCGGTGCGCAACTCGATCAACTGCCCCTGGCCAATGTCATACACGCGCACCCGCAATTGCCCCTCGGTCATCATCGGGGGCGTCAAGGTCATGGCCAATACGATGAGCGCGATACTGCCGGCCCAGCGCGGCGCCCTGGCGAGCCCCGGTAGCGCCCAGAGTGCGCTGAGTAGTCCCAGAATCAACACCAACGGCATTAGCCGCCAGGGCTGCGGCTGCCAGACCGGCAGCCAGTTGGCCGCAGCGACCAGACCTGCATGAACCCAATGCGCCAGCCAACCGAACAGCATCCAGCACGGCTCCATCAATGGCGGCACCCAGGCCAACAGCCAACCCACCAGCCCCAACGGCACCATCACGCTGCCCACCACCGGCACCGCCAACAGGTTGACCAGCGGCGATACCGGCGCCACCCGTTCGAACGTCAGCAGCACCGCCCCGGCCATCAGCGGCGCCAACAGGCACTGCGTACGTAGTAGCGCGATCAGCCAACCACGCACGCCGCGCGGTCGCATACGCCCTTGCCAGATCAGGATCAACAACGCCACGGCGACGAACGACAACCACAGCCCCGGCTGCCACAGGGCCAGGGGGTCGATTAGCACCACGATCGCCAGTGCCAGCCACCAGCCCTGCCAGGGGCCCGGCGCATGACGGCCACTGGCGACCCACATCGCCATCAGCGTCATGATCATCGCGCGCATGGCCGGCGGCTCGAGACCCGATAGCCAGGCATAGCCTGCCGCGGCTGCCGCAGCACACCACCAGGGCCATGTCACCATGCGCCACTGTCGAGGCGTCGCGAGGCGCGTGTCGTTTGCAGCACAAAACTGCATAGCCATGCTTATTAAATTAAACACTTATGAATAACAATCAACAATAAAGCTGCATAAAAATGCACCATAAAATTGCATAAATCACAGCTACCAAGCGTGAACCGAAATTCGTTTAGTAAGTTTACAAAAAACCCTAACTTCGTAGGGTTTTTAAAGCTGCCTTACGGCAGTCCATATGTGAAATCCAGATATCACTATCAAGTGAGTATTTTTGACTGCCTATTCGGCAGTTCACCCATCGTCGTTGCCCGCTATGCCGTCAAACTTATTTTTGACTGCCTATCCGGCAGTACACTAGAGTAAGGGCCCGAAAGAAAGAATAGCTATCAACCTATTTCCTTTCAATCAGCCTTCCAGCCATTTTCTCCACCCTATAATAACCGGTTGAAAACATAGGGGAAGAGAGAGCGGAAAAAAAGGGGGCACCGCCATCCATCCGCCTATCACTCTTGCTGATTCAACCTTTGGGGCACAGAGCCACGATGGGACTGCATGGTGGCTAAACCATATGAATTAAATATTCTACTGCCAACCCCCTCTCGTTGGCAGGAACGATCTATCTCTCTTTGAATATGCAGCATAAAGGACTGCCCTGTACTGCTACTCCCCAAGAACGATGAATGAAAAACGCCAAACTCTTTTGGGCTAGCCAGTTTGCTGGGGGCAAATGCCTCCCCCCGCGTTTCCGCTCTTTTTCTTGCCCTTGTTAGGCGTCTACGCATTTCGCCAGGAAAAATTTTTTTGATCCCCTGATTGCGTACAAATCTAACCTCAACGATGCCCTTCTCGTTAACTACATCAACATCGGAAACCGCAAACAACCCTTCCCGAATCATCATGGAAAAGTAATCACAATTCCTCAATTTCTGCAGCTTATCCAGCCCCTCGCACACAAAGTCAATTTCTCTACCAAGGGTTTTATCTGTCCATAGCGGAAAAGAAACCCCTATGTCATAGGGCTTGTTGTTTATAAGGTAATAGTGAAGCGCCGTAATACATCGCCCTGACAGGAGGCGCATATCAGCATTGGAAGAGAGGTAACGAACAGAAAAGTAGTATCTTGGCATTAAAGTCACCTTAGCCACTCTTGCCCCTCTGAAACATGCCACCTTTGGCAAGCACAGCCATCAGATAATGATAGTCAGGGCTGACATTTCTCTCTCTATTAAAATTCTCCAAAAGCCCATCGGAAGTCATAAGAATAGAGTAAAAATCTCTACCAGTGGCAGGGCTTCTTCTGGCAATTAAAAATTCACTATCGGCACCATACTCACCTACCCGAAGTGAATTTTCCGCATCTTTTTCCCACCAATTATCCACCATTTGCAAAGCAGCGCCAACTTTTGTCGAAGTAAAACATACTGCTGAACGCCCATCGCTCATTGCCACCTTAGCCAGCTGTTTAGTTGGCATACCCCTTACATCACTTCTGTCCATAAAAACTTGGCTAGGAAAAATTTCTTGGCAAAATTCAACACGAATTTTAGCCGTAATATCAGCAAACCAATATACTTGGGAATCATGGAAAGAACGACTCATTCCAGAAGAGAGTATTTCAAGTACTTCCCGCGAATTATCATCCCAATGCAAAGGATCGCCGCCTTGTCGATGAAGATTACTGACGGCCAGATCGTCTTCAGACTCAGGCACTTTTATTGAAACCTCTATATCTCTGGAGCGTTGATTATTCCACAGCCAGGCCCCACTCATAAGATTGATACAATAGCGTCTAGCCAGCTCATCGAACCCACCCGCATCGCGATATCGTATCGCTAAGTCCTTAAGGTGTTCAGCTAAATTTAAATCACTACATACTAGTGGCTGCATTACATTTGACTCAGCACGGAGAGAGAAGCGACAATAAATGTGTTCAACCAGAGGGGGAGCAAAGCAGGACTCTATAAAGATCGGATTTCCAAAGGGCAGCTTTCTTACTGCATCGCCGTTTTTGACTTCTCCTTTTCCACTATAAGCTTCAGAAAACGAGCATTTGACGCCACGTAACCGGTTGCTTTCAGCCTCTAGAGGCTCAAATTCGCTGTCCTTTGTTTTATAAAAGAAAACTGCCTTACCAGGTGATAATGATCTCTGATAACTTAGGTTTCTAGCGAGTTCAATCATGCGGCATGCCCCTAGGCTCTTGCCATCAGCATAGCGCACTTTTCTGGCTGCATCCCCCAAAATGCCTGCTGTGCGAACACCTCCCATCCCTTCCAGCGATACTCAATCGGCGAGACCAATCGTGCCATGCTGATCAGCGACTCTGCGTAAGCATGCAGTACCATAAGGCTCCCCACCCGCTCAACGGGGTCCTCCAATAATGCATAACCCGCCGAGACAGGCCTTAGATCACTGAATTTATTGCACAAATCCAGAGTTTCAAGCAAGCTATCAGACTGAATTGTGCTAGGAGTAACCCAGCGTCCACTGTGCGGCAATCGCCGTAGCTTCTTAAATAAGTTATCGCCATCGTCTACCTGGCACCAGTAATGTTCGTCCTGCAGACTAGGTGGGTGCAGGGCGCCTCCGGCAAATCGCCCCGGACATGCTGCCTGTAATAGCTGATGATCAATCGCCGCTAACTCCAGGTCGGGATCATGTACTCGAACTACCACATCCATCGTCATATCGCAGTAGCGCGAAGGCAGCAGTCCCGACCGCATCAGCCTACCAGGCTCTTCTGATAGTTTCGGAGCAGGAATCTTAGTATCCCCCCGTTCTTGGTATTCACGCAGAAACCATGCCACCCCATCAAATTCCACGTCTGTATGCGACAATGCTTTTAACTTAATCTCGTATTCTTTTATCAACCCCCACAAAGCAGTTAACGAAGGGATTCCGCAGAGGTAGGGATTGGCCATTGCCGAAGCATCGTAAACTCTCATCCCTTTTAAATAGAGGTAAGAACCATGGCTTTCTTCACTCCGGCTCAGCTGTGGCATCGGGTTCTCTCTAGGGCTTCCCTCGCTTAAAACTTTTCTTAGGATTGTTTTTAGCGGTGTCATTAACTCATAATGATACGCAAGGTGTCTTGTTTTACGATGACTTCCCAATTGGCCATTGAGCACTCTACTCAGCTCACGCACAAGAGCTGACGATGGCTTTCCTCGTAATGAAGAGATTCGCCACTCAAGGCTATCCGCCAAACCGGAGATGGGCTCGCCCATTTCTTCTTCAATAGCTTCGCGCCATTCGTAAACTGGATCCAACCACTCTACCAAAGCGCTTTTCATCTTAGAAATTGCATATCGCTTCTCTTGTCTCCTCCCTCGATCAGTTGAAAAGCGCTTTGCATTTCTCAGCACTTCACATGCAGCCAAAAAATTCTTATCGAAGAGGCAGCCTGTATCGAAAAAGTACTCTCCTTCCATTATGGCGTTGATTCTTGATCCTGATAGGCCACCACTAGCTGAACTTCTGAGGCTAGGGGGGTAATGAAGTATATTGATATTCCCTCCCATAGATCCTGCTAGATCGCCAATAGCGGCCGAACGGGGAAAGGCCAACCTAGCAAAAAAACCTACTTTTCTCCTTGCCAGCCTTTGTATATGAGCCATCATGGTATGTGAAACTACAGGCGTTATCGCAACATAATTCCCATGATAGAAGAAGCGCACTTGGGGTGAGAACAAGCTTACCTCAGGAGGAAAGTCAGGGCGGCTATCATACTCCTTAATAAAACTCACCAATTCATCAAAATTTTTATCTTTCAATCCAAGTGACTGTATAGAGTCTCGCCATACCTGGCGCCCTTCATCAAGAATAGTTGAGAGATTTCTTACGTGGCCATTCCATAAAAAGGTAGCGCAGAACATTTTTGCGTTGTTATAGGCTGCAGAATTATGTGACCACCCAAGCTCTCTTTCCAAACCGTGAGATGAGATATAGCCCGCATAGTGAAGCGGCGAACTCACCATTATCCGCCCACCGGAAACTCTTGCATCTGGATGCTTGAGATTATGGCTATGCTGCCAAGCTATTTCTTGAATACAGGATAGAATATGCTTTTTGTCTGCCATTATATTTCGCGCTGATTCTCTATTGCTAAGATCCTTAATGGCTCCTCTCTTCACCGATAGATTTACCAATACAACCATAGTAACAGCTTCGCTTCCCGTTACGTCTATTACCTCACTATAAGGAGCAAAATGCTTTCTTAGTGAATCTGACCGCTTTCTCTCATCTTGGATAGTGAGAATGTCATTGATATGCATATTTTCACCAGTGAGGGAGATAGGTGATAACAGCACCAAAATCAGGCGGCATTCGTGTCTTTGCTAGCTCAATGACTTGACGAAGATAGAAAATAGACTCATATGGCGAAACCTTTTGGCGCATTTGGATGCGGTATGCGGATTTCAGATATCCCTTTTCATGAAGAAGATATATCTGTTCATGAGTTGTTTGCAATAACACGGCAGCTTCTATGATCGTTAGCAGCATATCGCCAGGATTAGGGATTCTCGACTTAGGGTTCTTCGCCACGAGATCACGCAGCAAGTCCTGCAACTCAATTAATATAAAATTTTCTTTTATTCTCATCCCTTTTATCAGTGACGCTGCAGAAATATACGGCCCTGCGGCAAATGCAACAGGCGTCTTGTTGTAGGTTTTGATTAGCTTCCGATTAGCTTTATTAAATTTTTCCCAAAAGTTTTCAACGTACAGGGAAGGCCAACTCTCATAAAATTCTATGGCAAGCCGAAGCGACTCTTCAACCTCCGCTTCGCTATTTAAATCAACTGAATTTGTAATGCAGAAGTAAAGCAACGCAGCGTTTCTTATAGAAATAGATGATATGCCTCCTAACGAATTAGGAGATTCTACTTCTTCGCAAGAAGCTAATTGGCTAAGTAGTAAAGTTTTTTGATCTGCCTGGGTGGTGTCTGCCATACTCAAATCGTAACCGCACCGGCAATTCCTTATCATTTCGTTCTCAATATATGATAATGATCCCCCACAGCTTGGACATTCGTATATTAGGTAAACACCATGTTTTATGCATCCCGAATAGGTAAGATAATGCCAAGCCTGCGGTATATATGGATTCTCTGCAAGACAAAGCGGGCAAACAGGAATAACCGATTTCCGAATAAAGCAGCGAGGAATATGGGTGCTGCCTCGTGCCAGAGCACGGTAACCTCCACAAAAATCCGCGCCTGAATGACTTAGCGAAAGCGCCAGGAGAGGCAGGTCCTCGTTATCTGTCAGCTTCTCAAGGAGTGAAAATGCACGAACCCGAAGGCTGCTATTCTGGCGCGCATGCCAGATATTGACGGTATCCAGCTCCAGTGGAAAGGCCCCGCTTGCCTCATGGTCCTGCTCTAGCAACCAATCCTTGACGGCACCACTCAGCAATCGGTAAGACTCGATAAAATTGGCTTCAGCCAAACGCAGCAGGTAGCTTTCCAACGACTCGTCAAAAAATGGTTTTGGCCTGACTAGCAGCTGCATGTTTACCCCCTACCTTTATCGACGCTGTGCGCATCCGCCTCAGACAGACGATGCCTGATCGGCGAGTGACCGAGTCGCTTCATTGCGGTTGCTGGGCCAGACCGGCGGACTCTGGGGTAAGGGCAAGCTGATCGATAAACTGGGCAGCGCGTTAGCGTCGAGTGCAGCCGGCCCCGCAATAACAACATTTCGATGTTACCATTATAACCGGCTGAAGAAGTACGGCGGCCTAGAAAAGTCGGCAGCCCGCCGGGCCCAAGGTTCTCTGCACTGACTCGGGGCGCCAAGTGGGCGGTAATTTATTCACCGAATCCCATTTGTCCATGCGGAGTGATCGTTAGAACCCGTTTCGAATCACCTAATCGGTGGCCTGCTTATGTCCGGCCTACGCCAGACGTGTTTAGCAAGCAATGTAAATTCGCTTCACTAATCGTTAACCTGACAGAAGGAAGCTCAAGAACTCAAAAGCATTAGACTGCTGCTGCCGGCCATGAGCGGAAGTCGGTTGCGCTTGACTCTGTGATTGAAACAGGCACTCGTATCCTCGAAGCCAGCAGTAGTCCAGGGCTGAGAAAACAAGTCAGACTGCCTCGCTAAGCCCTGCCCCAACAATTTAAGAAAGGGAGCTAATGCCCATGTGGCATGATAATGAAACGACCGTCGATTATCTCAACTTTGGTGTTGTCGCAGATGCATGCACGAGTCTACTTAAGCGAGCAAACGGCGAGCCAATTTCAATCGGCGTCTCCGGTGGTTGGGGTGCAGGTAAGTCCTCTCTCGTGAAAATGATTGCAGCGCGGTTAAACGATGCTGCTGAGCCTGGCAAGAATACGTACGTGATCGTCACCTTCAACCCTTGGCTCTACCAAGACTTCGAGGGGGCACGCAGCGCGTTGCTTCAATTGGTAGGCGATGAGGTTTTGCGCCGAGCAGCCGCCGATGAGGAGCTCCTCAGGAAGGCAAAGCGGCTGCTGCAAAGAATCAACCTTCTTCGCCTCGTCCAGATGGGCGGAGAAGCAGCTGCAACCATTATCACTGGCGTCCCAGTCGGCATCGTGGGTCGCGCCATCGGCAAGGTTGGCGGGCTGTTTAGCTCGGATGGCGCTGAAGCGCCTGGAGTCGAACCTGACAAAGGGGGCGATAAATCGGACCAGGTAGACCCGCTGCTCAGGGCTGCTGAACCGGTCTCTCTCCCAAGTGAGATTCAATCCTTCCGCGATGCGCTTGAAGAACTCTTGGAGGAACTCAAAATCACGTTAGTGGTCTTCGTCGATGACCTCGACCGATGCTTGCCGAAGACGGCCATTTCGACTCTCGAATCCATCCGACTACTCCTATTCCTCAAGCGAAGCGCTTTCGTTATCGCGGCTGATAACGAATTCATCCGCGGCGCAGTGCGTGTCCATTTCGAGGGGACTGGCATCACCAGCGACGTAGCCACCAATTATTTTGATAAACTCATCCAGGTTCCCTTACACGTGCCACGGCTCGGCGTCAATGAAGCAAAGGCCTACCTGGCGCTGCTGCTATTGGAGCGCGCGAACACTGACAGCGACTTCGACGACGACAAGTTTGAGCAGGCCCTGAAGGCTGTCCCTGAACGCCTACAAAGGAGTTGGCGAGGCGACGCAGTGACAACTGATTTTCTTCACGGCCTTGTTGGCGTCGACGACCCCCAGATGGTGGCATTGATGGATCTGGCCGAAGGCCTCGCCCCCTTGCTGACGCAATCGAGTGCAGTTAATGCAAACCCGCGCCTGATGAAGCGCTTCCTTAATACGGTATTTCTCCGTTCTGCTCTCGCGGAGCCGCAAGGGATTGCTCTGGATATTCCCGCCTTGGCGAAGTGGCATCTTGCCGAGCGCTGTGACGAGATGCTTGCGAATGCACTAGCTGCAATGGTGACCTCTGCATCAGATGGTCGCGTTGATGCACTTCGCGAAGCAGAAGAGGCAGTACGCACGGGAGACAGTCTTCCCGATCCCTTCAAGGACGATGCCTTCACAAGGGAGTGGCTCCAGCTCCAGCCATCACTGGGAGAGGCAGACCTGCGACCATTGCTGCACTTAAGCCGCGACACAGCGACTCGCGACTTCGGGGCGGATAATATGACCACGGAAGGCCGAGCACTCCGTGATGCGCTTATGGTTGCCACGGGTGCCAATGAGCCTCTCACTCAAGCCATTCGTGCAGCCGGGCCCATCCAGGCAGAGATGGCAATGGCACGAGCATGGCAGTTAAAAGCACCGAAGCGAACCTGGCGTCAAGGAGAAGATATCATTCCTCTAGTAGAGCCATGCAAGGTCTTCCCCGAATTGGGCGAAAAAGCAGGATCGTTGCTCAATCAAGCACCGCTTAGCAAAATCGGCCCAGGAATCATTCCATCACTGTTCGCCCAAGGCTGGGCTCGCTCAGTTCTCAACCAATGGGCCGAATCCTCTAATGTGGATGGCCGAGTAAAGAGAGCAATTCAACAAGCTGATAATAAGAAGGCACGCTGATGGGTACTTCGACATCCTGCGCAGGCGGAAAGGCTGGTTCACCCTTCGATCCTGAATGGCTCGCTGGTGATGCAAATGAGGATATAGCGGCGGGAGAAGGCGACGCTGGCGATGAAATGCAGGCTGGAGAGGCAGGTGGCGAACATGGCTACGATGATACAGAGGATGCTGCCGGGGAGCCCGCTGGGAGCGACGAAGTAACCGGCATGCCGGAAGTTGCGCCAGATCGGCGTTTCGCTTCAGCCCGTACGAAGATGTCCGCATATCTTGCTAGCGGCGGCCGCGATCCTCTGCGTAGCGCAGCGAAAAGCATGATTAATAAGGGCATGGGCGGCCCCCGTCGTGCCGCGTCCACGATGCGCAGAACAGCCCAGGGCGCAGGACAGCTAGGCCAGTTCTTGGCTGAGGCCCGGGATGGCACCGATACACGTGTTAGGGATTGGGTTGAGCGGGTTCGCGCAGCCGACTTGTCCGCGAACGACCTAGTCCTCGAGCTAGTCAAGGAGGTAATACCAGATACCGGAAGCATCGATGACGAGTCTCTCCGGAATGCCGCGGCCGAGGCATTGGGCAAGCTTTACGAGAGCGATCCGGACATTGACATTTTTGACCTCACGGACCAACAGATTTCCGACGCCATCGGGTACACAATTGCTAACGATGTCTGCAATCGCATGGACTTGCAGCTAGGGCAGACGTACGAGCGGCTCAAGCATCAACCTCAGGAGGTTCAGCGCTACCGCAATGATGTCAAGGAATGGGTGCACGAAGAGGTGCGTACGGTTATGGAGCAATACCGCACTGTCCAGCTCAACCCCCAACGCCTCGCAAGAGAGGTACTCGCATCTGCCTTGAGGGTCTTCGCCGAATGACAAAGGTTATCTGTACTACTGTAGCTCGTCTACCCGCACGATTGGCCGATGGCGAGCGTGCATTCACGTTCTTCAAAAGCGCAAAGCAGAACGGCGTTGGAACTATCGCCAAGGGCTGGCGAGGCTCACTCAAACGAAAGGGGTTTGCTCCAAGCCCGCCAGTTTGGGATTTTGTACAGTTTTGTCTCGCAATATGTACAGCAGACCTCTGCTCCTTGCGTAGCAACAGTGCTGATGGGTGGACTCGGACGATAGAGCTGACCATCGGTTTACATGAGCCGCTTCGATGGCAGGCTTGCAAGCAGCACGCTGAAAAGCTACTCAAGGTTCTCACCGGCGACTATTGGACGCTGCATTTCGTGGAAGGAGGCGCACCACCACCCGATGGTCGTGGGCTACCGTTAGATCGGGACAGCGTGTCATTGCTCTCCGGCGGGCTCGATAGCCTTATCGGTGGTATAGACCTAGTTACCGAAGGACGCCGTCCGCTCTTCGTATCCCAACTGGCGCACGAGGATTCCGATAGGCAGCGCAACTACGCAGGGCTACTCGGTGGAAGCGGTTCGCATCTGCAGTGGAGTCATGGCATCAGCTTTCGCGGTTCGCGAGAGCCCTCGACCCGGGCACGCTCGCTCGCTTTCTACGGGTTTGCTGTGCTGGCGGCGACAAGGATATCTAACGCTCAGCCTCAGATATTCATCCCAGAGAACGGATTTATTTGCATTAACCCCCCTCTTGTTCCGGGCCGGGTGTCGAGCCTAAGTACCCGCACGACTCATCCTCTCTTCATCGGAATGCTCCAGGAGCTATTAGATGGGCTTGGCGTAACCGTTCGACTGGAGCTCCCGTACCGCTTCAAGACCAAGGGCGAAATGATGCAGGAATGTCGTAACCAAGAGTTTCTGCAGAGTTGGGCATCGGACTCGACGAGCTGTGGGCGATTCCGCACATACAACCGTACCCACTGTGGACGATGTGTTCCCTGCATGATTCGGCGTAGCGCATTCAACGCTTGGGGCTCAGGGCAAGACACGACAGAGTACAAGTTCCCAACGCTGGCGAATTGCGAAAAGACCAGTGGTCCAGACGACCCAATGGCGGTCGCGTTGGCAGTGCTCACCGTACGAGAGAAGGGCCTAGATGCATTCCTGGGCGCTTCTCTGGCGTTCGCTCCACGAGCTGAAAGGGCCGAGTACCGCCGTGTACTCAGCGCTGGCATCAACGAACTCGAGGCACTGCTTAGAGCAGACGGGGTCCTGTGATGGACTTTCACTGTCATCTAGATCTATACCCCAACGCACGCGCCGTCCACGCGGAGGCGGCGCGCCGGAATGCATTTACATGGCTGGTGACTACCAGCCCTAAAGCATTCATGGCCACCTCAAGAGTATTGGGCAATACACCTACAGTGCTGATCACTCCTGGATTGCATCCTGAAATCGCTCATGAGAGGGCAGACGAACTGGGCCTACTGCTGAGTCAAATCGAAACAATGCCGGCGGTGGGCGAGGTAGGACTTGATGGCTCTCCTCGTTATCGGCATTCGTATGCAGTCCAGCATCGTATCTTCGGTGCGGTTGTGAAGAGATGCCGCGAACTTGGCGGCCGCACGCTGAGCATCCATTCGCGACGCGCAGTCAAAGATGTGCTGATTGAATTGAGGCGGAATCCCGGCTTTGGTACTGCGGTACTTCACTGGTTCACCGGTAGCTCTGCGGAATTGAAAGCTGCAAAAGATCTTGGATGCTGGTTCAGTATCGGTCCCGCAGCGTTCAACTCAGCCAGTGGCAAGTCACTGGCGAAGAGCCTCCCCAAGGATCGGGTGGTTCCAGAAAGCGACGGACCCTTCGCCCAAGTAGATGGCAAGCCTGTGATGCCCTGGAGTCTAGCGTCGACCGCTCAGCTTCTTGCTGTCGCCTGGGCTGTTTCTCCCCGCGAAGCGGTAACATTGCTTGAGCAGAACTCGAATCGCCTGCTCCGAGCCATGGGTCTTCCATGATCGCAAGGTCTATACGAGATATGAACATTACACGGCCGCAGGATGGCAGTAACTAATTTGCAGAAGCGTAGCTTGTAGTGAATGTACTCGTACAGGCGGATGAGTAGCTAAGCTGGGTCAAGATATACTCTGGCGATCCCCCGTGCTCTAAGTAGCCGTTCATAAGTTCCGACCCAGCGTCAGGGACAGGACCGGGCGCCTACTTTCGAGTTAAGCTGTGACGGACGAAGGCGACTGAATTTCGTCACGCTAAGATCGCGATTATCTCTAGCCTGCTAGCTCTATCGCCTTACTGAGCTTCATGACCTTAGCTGGTACTGCGCTTGCTCTCTCACAGGCCAAATCGATACTCTGCCAAATTTTTGCACAAGGCTATTATCACGATGAAAAAACCTTCTATTTCACCTAGCCAGCAATTGCCTTTACTGGCTAGGTATGCCGTTATGCGCAGCGGCGACTCATTCATTCCTGGTAAGTATTCTTCCGAGAGAGACGTTTGGGTTGTCGATGGCCCAGGCGGAAAGAAGCCCATCATTGAAATGAATGGAACGCTGGCAGAACTCACCACGAAGACGAAAACCACCAACGAAGAAGACGATGAGGCGCCCTTTCTGCTCCTTGATTTAGCGACAAAAACGCATGTTCAGGTAGAAAGGGACGACGCCGATTTGAGCATGAATCACCTGCTTGAGCTGACTACGAAGACAGACGCGCGAACCGAGAGAGATGATGATGACGGTCCCTTTTTCGATTATGAGACCACTGAGCACCACACGCCTTCGCAAGCCAGAGGCACGATGTGATCCTACTCGTTACGAACCAGCGGGATCTCACCACCGATTACATCGTTCTCGAGCTGCAACGTCGCCGCCTAGAGTATTTCCGGCTCAATACCGAGTTGCTGCCAGAGTCTCGGATCACGCTGGGTGCGTTATCGAGCGAAGATTGGTCGATTTCTTTTGGTGGCAAATGCTTGACAGGGCATGACGTTGAAGCTGCCTACTTTCGACGGCCAGGCAAGCCGTTGGTGGCAGAAAGCATTGAGGATCAGGGCTCACGAAACTATATCGAGTCTGAATGGAATGCTTTATTGAAGAGCCTTTACATGCGCCTTGAGGGCCGCTGGCTTAATTCGCCAACCAAGATTGTGCTTGCTGAGGATAAGCCTCGCCAGCTGCTTATAGCAGCCGATCTCGGCTTTGACATACCCCAATCAGCAGTTACCAACGACCTTACGGTCGCCCAGAGAATAGCCGCCCATCACACGGCAATTGGTAAGCCATTGCGCCAAGCCCTGCTCGAGGGCGATCAAGAGCGAGTGATATTTACGACGCGGCTACCTACGCTAACAGCCGTGGACGAGAAAGCCTTAGCCATGGCTCCTATTATTGTCCAGCAAGAGATTCAGAAGCAGACCGATGTTCGTGTCACTGTGGTAGGCCAAAAGGTATTTGCGGTCGCTATTCACTCTCAAGAGCAGCAAGAAACCAAAGTTGACTGGCGCAGTGGCGCGCAGCCGGATCTAAAGCATGAAGTTATCTCCCTTCCTGGTCAGCTGGAAGAGCGCTGCATCCGGCTAGTAGAATTGCTGGGGCTTAACTATGGTGCAATCGATCTCATCCAAGATCTCGATAACCACTACTGGTTTCTTGAGATAAATCCGAATGGCCAATGGGCCTGGATTGAAAATCGCACTGGGTTACCGATCGCTAGTGCCATCGTAGACGGACTTCAAGGAGTTTACCAGTGAAGGAGTGGCTCGAAATTTTATGGCCCCGACTTGATAAACCTACCTCGGAGCAAGAAAAGAACGATTTAATACTATGCAAGCAGCATATCAAGGAAATTCAGGATCAGCCTTGGGAGCGAGACATTGATGCGGCACTTGAAGAGGCCCGACGGCTAAATGACATAGAGAATGACCGCCGTAAGGGGGCTGATACAAAGGCCGGGGTCTACTTGGCTGCCGTAGGTGCGCTTGCTCCAATTCTTACTTCCTTAATTATGACCTCATGGGATGAAGTGCCCAGTTTATCCCTCCGCTGGATCACACTTGGTCTTCTGCTACCAGCTGTAGCCTATTTGCTGAGTAGTGGTTTGTGGGCATTTCAGACCTTGAAAGTAGCCGCTTCAAACCGTGTCGATGTAACCGAGCTAGTGAAAGCTTGGACAAGTGATGAGCCGAAGGCCTACTTAATTAAAGATCACTTATCCGCCGTTAGGCTGAATCGCGCGGGTGTTAACCAGAAAGTGTCATGCATCAAGATGACACATGCCTTCTTGCTGCGAACATTTCTTTCCTTCACTCTTCTTCTCTTGGTTCAGGGCATTTGGCCTCCAATAGCCTCTTATTTTGAAGCGGATATTGAAACCGCCCAGAAAAACTTCCTAACTCGCCTTATAGTTGTGGAAACTGACAACGCTTGTCCGGCCCAGCCCCCTCTAAAAATACCTAGTTCATGTTAGATAGTCAGTCTTTGCAACTTCATATTCATGCCTACCGTGCCAAGATGCATCGATCGCTTTCAAGATATGGAATAGGTAGCTAGGGCAGCAGCTGAGCATGCGAGCAATCCAGGGTCTTGGCTATGAGGTACAGCTTGTCCACAGTGATGTTGACCTCTCCCCGTTCGATTCTCCCCATATAGCTACGATCAATGCCGCACGCTAAGGCCAGCGCATCCTGGGATAGCCCTTTTTCCTTTCGGGCTACCCTGATCCTTTCTCCGATGACCTTTGCTAGCTCACTCATTGACGCCTCGCTTACACGAGGCAGAACTATCCTTCGTTGCGGGCGCAGCGGCCACGGACTATAATCCGCATTTTTTTATGCCCACCCCTTCTCCTACCCTTCAAAGGAGCTGTATGGAACCCCAATCCTTCCGCTTGGATCGCCGGCTCCATGAGCTGTTAATGCAGGAATGCCTCTCTATCTTTACCGTCAGGCAGCTGCGTGATGCTTATTACGAGGGGTTGAGCACCCCGTCCTGCAGTCGCAGCGAACTTCGACGCTACCTCTATCAGCAGGTACTGCGCCTGAAAAAAGCGGGCTGGATTGTAGTCGGGGAAGAGCGTGTAAAACGTGACCAGTGCTTCCATGTGCGCGAAAAGCCGGAACGCCTTCGGCTAAAGCTGATCGACCGGCCTTTCGAATCGAAGCCAGAGAATGCGGAAAACAGCCAGCCTGCTAGCGGACCGTTAGAGACACCGGCTGCCTGCTCGAAGGTAGCCGAACAGCTGAACTATCGCTGGAAGGAAATGCGTCTGGAATTATTGGCAAGCATTGGCGAGGCTGAGCAATTCAAGATGCTATTTCAGGAATTTCCTAACCTAGAAGCGCGTCTTAACCCTTCTTATCTCGAGTCGCGCGACCGCAGTTCAAAGCTGCTAGGTCAGATTAAGGCTCTGGAGACGACAATGCAGGCATTGACAGAGCATTCGAGATGAAGCCCCTTCGCCGATGGCAAAGGCAATGTATCGATCGTGCATTGGATCACTATCGCTCATATCCACACTTTTTCTGCCAGGCGACTCCCGGTGCAGGAAAAAGCCGTATGGCGGCTGAGGTAGCCCACCAGTTATTAAAGGATGGCAAGATAGATCTGGTGGTTTGCTTTGCACCATCCGTTAGTGTCGTTGATAGCCTTCGCGAGGCATTTTCACAAACCTTAGGCAGACGTTTTGATGGCAGGATGGGATCCGCTGGCGGAGCTTTTACTTATCAATCCATGGCCCACCTACATGATTCGTTCTGGGAGTTGTTTGAGGATTACCGGGTCATGGTGGTCTTCGATGAAATTCACCACTGTGCTGGCAGTGACCCGCTTCTCAGCAATGCGTGGGGACAGCAGATACTGTTACGTATCCAGCAGCACGCAACGGTAACGTTGGCTTTATCGGGCACCCCTTGGCGCTCTGACGAACAGAGCATAGTGCTGGCTCGATACTCGAACCCAGAAGGGCAGTTGATCTGTGACTACTCGTACGGGCTTAGAGAGGCTGTCAGTGATCTTGTCTGCCGCTCTCCACGCATAGTCCTGGTCGATAACGGTCACGTGATACTCACTGAAGAAGCCGAACCTCGGCAGCCTCGATTTTTTCCCAGCATCGGCGGGCTGCTACGTGAATCGGCGATCAGCTACGATGATGTGCTGCAGCACAATGACGCCATCCAGCAAATATTATCGCTAGGCACTGAGAGGCTAGACCGTATACGTACAACGATTTCCGATGCAGCCGGTCTCGTCGTTACTTCTAGTGTCGCGCATGCCCAGCAGGTGGCAGCTATGCTGGCCTCGATGGGCGAAACGTTTCAGGTTGCTACCTACAAGGCACCGAACGCCCAACAGGTAATCGAAGGATTCAGAACAAGTACTACATGTCGCTGGATTGTCACGGTCGGCATGATCAGTGAAGGAACAGACATACCGAGACTACAGGTATGCTGTCACCTGAGCCGAGTCAGAACAGAGCTGCATTTCAGACAGGTGTTGGGAAGAATACTTCGCAGAAGGAGTACAAGCGATGACCAGGCGTGGCTGTATGTGTTAGCCGAACCGGCTCTTGAACGATTTTCCCGGCGTATCGGCGACGACCTACCGGACGATCTGGCCGTGGTCAGCGAAGTTTCGGGCAGCACTCGAGCGGTTAATGGGAAGTCATCAAGCCAAGAGCTTCCCGGCGAAGGAAAGATCATGGAGAAGTTGAGCGATAGCGGCCTTGCTGAGAAGCCCTCCAAGGGGCAGCCCCGTCAGTTATCCGAGCCACCGCCTGCGTTGCGTTTAGAGCTTTCCCAGCATTTCCGCCACCAAGTTTTAGCCTTGTTTTGAGCTTCAGACTCACAAAGCATCAGTGTGGTGACAGGGATTCCCCCGGCCGAGTGCACCGGATCTGGTGAGCCTCTGGTCTCAAGCCGCATCGGAAGAAGACGTTCAAGTTGTCTGGAATGCTCCGATACCAAGCCTCAAAATGAGGCCTGCTCGAAGATGTCTGGGCTGACGCCACTTATCGACAGCCGACCGCAGGATAATCTAGCAACTGCAAAGCACTCCGGGCGCCAGTAGCAGGCGGTTGCAGGGTATTCTGGAAAGCGGTCTGGCGTGCGAGTAACTTTTTGACTTTGTTATGGTTCACCTATTTTGTCGCAGCTATCAACGCCGACTAAAAAGGGGCTCCTTTCAGCCTTGATTCGCCGAAGTAATATTGCCCCCAGGCCCGACGGTTATTCGCCTGCCGTCGCTGGTGATCCCCAGGAGAAGGAAATATGCGCTTAAGAGTGCTCTCCGACTTGCACCTAGAGCATTTCGACGAGGAACGAGTGCTGCCGGACGTGGCTGCAGATGCGGTAATCCTCGCGGGAGATATCCATAGTGGAACTCAGGGCCTAGCCTGGGCCGCTAGTCGCTTCGATGGAATACCGATCCTCTATGTACCCGGCAACCATGAGTTCTATGGTAAGTGTGTGCCGACGCTTCGCATGGAGCTGGCCGCCGAGGCTGAGCGCTTGGGCATCCATCTATTGGATAACAGAAGTCTGACCCTAGGAGGCGCGCGTTTTCACGGCACCACTCTGTGGACTGATTTCCTTCTTTACGCCGATCAGCGCGGTCACGACCCAGCGCTTTCTGAGGAGATGGCGCTACGACTGATGACCGATTTTCGTGTCATAGAGCAACGAGAAGGACAGGTGTTCACTACGGCGGAAAGCCGCCGCTTACACGCTGAGGCCTTGACCTGGCTCGATGCGGAGCTTGCCCACCCCTTTGATGGGCCACGGGTAGTGATTAGCCACCACGCCCCGCTGGCAGAGTGCATACCGTCACGCTATCAAGGCGATATTCTTTCTCCGGCCTTCGCATCACATCTCCCTCATCTGATGGGACGCATGGATCTTTGGATTCACGGTCATGTACATGAGCCAGTTGATCGGGAAGTGATGGGGACCCATGTTCTCGCCAACCCCGGCGGTTACCCAGACGAGTTTGACCTACCATTGTTTACGCCGGACTTGGTAATCGACGTTCCTGCCGATGGCACATGGCGTTAGCACGCTTAAGCCTGCTTACCTTAATCATATGAGATCGTGGCGCGCTTAGCCTCAGAGGCCCGGGCTAAGCGTTGGATCGCACGCATGCTGGGCGGTCTCAAGCTCCAAATGCAACACTAACGGTTGCGTTCATAGGGCTTGAAGGAGAGGCTCGATTGAGTGATCGCACATAGCTCAATCATTCCATAGCTGGCCAGCCCCCAGGAATTCGACGGTAGCACCAATGGACCAAGGCAAGCCTCTCAAGGCCTGAACCTCCGGGGCATCTTCCTCCTTAATTGCGAAACGATCGACCTTTCCCAGTATCGGCAACGGCGATATAAATCCGACAATCATCGAAACAGATTGTCCCCCGACCCGCATGGCCTTCCCTTGTTGGTGACCAAGCCTTCAAGAGATCGCGCCATGCTAAACCGAGAGGACTTTCTCATGATAAAACAACTTCAGCGAGGCGTTCATCTCGTGGACATCGCTCATCAGGTCGGTTGCTGCGAACACACCATGCGTCGCCATCTGGCCTTGCCAGCGCCTCCTCGACGTGCCCTCAAGCGAGCAAACCATCGCGCCGTAGAGCGAGGAATTACGTGCCTTGCTGGATGCTATCGATCGACAGACGCGAGCCGGTTGTCGTGGCTACGCCCTGCTACTCACTCTGCTCAACACCGAGGCGCGGGTGTGGGAACTTATCGATCTGCGACCGATGGACCTCCAGCTCGAGCGCCCCTTGCAACTTCGGCTCTATGGCAAGAGGGACGCAAGGAACGCTTTTGCCCGCTGTAGCCGCAAACTGCTGCGGTATTGCGTGTGCTTCTTTCCAAACAGGGACTCACAGCTGGCTTGACTGCTTGCCAGTCAGCATCGGATACCGCCCATGACGATGACAGCTCCCTTTACTACTGAGCGCGGGTGCTCATTAGCAACGGATGGCCCGAAGAAAGCAGCCAGGGCTTTACGATAGGGCAAGGCCTATATAGGCTATAACCTATATACAAAAAAGAGGTAGCTGATGTGGTCGATAGAACAAACCGAGATATTTGAGGACTGGTATTACTCGCTGGATGGCGCTGATCGCGGGAACGTCCTGGCGGCGATGTTGATGTTCTGGGAAAAAAGGTCGATGTTGCCATGCCCGCATGCCGACATCGTAAACGGCTCTCGATCTCCTAATAGGAAAGAGTTGTGCACCCAGAGCCAGGGCAACCCTCTCAGAACCTTCTTTATGTTTGACCCGCAGCGAACTGGCGTCCTGCTCTACGCCAGAGACAGGGGCGGCAACGACAAACGCTTTTACAATGAGATGATTCCAATAGTTGGCCGGGTATACGCCGTGTAACTGGAATCACTGAAGTGAGGTGAAAACGATGGTACGCAAACTGGAACAGCTTCTGGATAACGAGAAACCAGAGATTGTTGCGGCTGCGAAAGCGAAGGCCGACGAAATGCTGCTCGAACTGCGACTCAAGGAGATTCGCCGTCTGGTGGGGATGACTCAGGCTCAGATGGCCGACGCCTTAGGCGTCAAGCAACCGACCGTCGCCGGCATGGAGAAGGGCGGCCAGGATCTTCGACTGAGCTCGATTAAACGCTACGTAGAGTCAGTGGGCGGCCGGGCCCGTCTGGACGTCGAGCTGTCTGACGGGAGCCACCATGGCTTCCTAGTCTGAGAGGCCCCACAATCGGGAGAAAAATCTCCGCAGCATCGCCCAGTTCAGGCGTTCAGGTGATGCGAAGGTCTACTTGGCCGTTGTCTGGATCTGTATGCCCGCCGGTGATCGGCTGGTCTATGCCACGGCCCCCGACTCTAAGCTAACCCGACAGGCCCTGGCGATCGCTTATGAGTCTTAAAGACGGCCACCTTGGCTCTTGTTCCATTCGGACAGGACTGTCACCGTGCCAGTCTCTCGTTCCGTCAGTTGCTCTGGCAATAACAGGCCGAGCGGAGCATGAGCTGAAGGAGTAACTGCCAGGATAATGCATCTATGCCCGGCCTCCGACGTGGGCCGTCACGGGCATGGCGGTTCTGGCGCTTGCGTGCACCGGCATGCATGCCATTCGCATGCAGTCGGGGATCGTCTACGACTCGGCTTTGGTGGCGGCCTCGCTGGTGGTGGCGTTTGTGGCATCGGCGGCGGCGTTGTGGATCAGTTTCAACCTGCGCGGCGCCTATTTACTACGTGGCTTCGTCCGCAGGTTGGCGCGGCACTGGTCATGGGTGCGGCAACCGTTGCATGCACTACACCGGTATGGCGGCGGCGCAGTTTCCGCTGGGCAACATCTGCGGCGCGGCAACGCAACTCGACTCAGCCTGGCTCGCGCTGTTCGTCGGCTTGCCCACAATGCTGTTGTTGAGTCCTGAGGTGATGGCGTCCATGCTGGACCGGCGGTCCGAAACCGCGCAACTCGTCAAGTCGTTGGGCAAGGCAAATGCCGAACTACTGCATCTGACGCTTCACGACCCACTGACCAACCTCGCACTATTACATGATTGTATAGACCAATGCGTGGAGCGGTGGCGGTGCGAGCATGATCGCTTCGTCGTGACCAACGTGGGCTTGTGGACGGACTCAAGACGCTGAACGACGACCTTGGCCATCAGGTCGGCGACGAGCTGCTGTGCAACGTCGCCAACGCTATGTGCGGCTCGGCACGCGATACCGATACCGTCGCCCGGGTCGGTGGCAACGAGCTCGTGATTGCGCTGGCCGAAATGCCAACGCGCGACGCCGTGGCGGGGATCGGCGCGAAAGTACTCACGGCGGTGGCCGCAATCAGCGTGGGGGGGTGCAAGTGTCCGCGAGCATAGGCGCAATAGTTTGCCCCGAGGATTGAGGCCTACGAAGAAAAGCACTCCCCTGTCGATCGGTGAGAGGCCGGCGCCAACTCGTCAACTAGGGGCCGAGACAAGATCGGAGTGAACGGGGTTTGTATGGCGAGGGTACGAGAAATGTATTCCCAGACACTTCTTTTCTACAATTGCGCCCATAGACACAAGTATTGCTTGGAAGGTTATCCATGACCACGGTGGAAGCGCCAGTCATCAGCAAGACGACGGCAGCCTCTGGGCTGACGGCCGCCGTCGCCATCCTGCAAAAGTGGGGAGCCACCGGCGAGCAGGGTACCGCCATTCTGCGTGTTTCTCGCAGCACCTATGCCAGGGCCAAACGCCGCGATCCAGGCTGGGAAGTCAACCTCGATGGTGACCAACTCACGCGCATAAGCCTGGTTCTCAATATGCACGCCGCGCTGCGTGTGATTTTCGACAACCCTGAGAATCACTACGGCTTCATGGCCATGGCCAACCACAATGGATACTTTGATGGGCGCTCCCCTCTGGAGATCATCGCACAGGGCGGTATCCTCTCGCTCTACGAGGTATACCGGCGCATTGATAGTCTGCGAGGAGCGCAATGGTAAGTCTGGAAGTGCTACCGATTCTGCCGGCCGGTGATTGCCGGGGGCATCGCCTGGTAAATTCAAAGCTGCCCCCGATTCCTATGTTCGATGATGTCGCCAGTCTTGACGAATTCGATGCGCTCTACGAGCTTCAGTAGCTGACCAATCCGCGCTTGCAGACGGCGGTGGGAAATCTGGGGCCGCTTCCGCGAGCAGAGATTCCCTTCGGTATACCAGGCTGCTCGTATGCCACAGCGCGCTTCACCCACCTCAATTCTGATGGATCCCGCTTCAGCAATGGACAGTATGGGGTGCTCTATGTTGCGGGACACCATGGATAGGCGCTATCGGAGGTTCGCTATCACCAGGAATGCTACTGGCGAAATGTACCAGACCTCAGCTATGAGCGTTTCGTGTTCCGCAGCCTGGTGTGTCAGTTCGACGAAGCGGAGATTGCTGATGGCTTGGAGACCCGACGACGGGACCCTATCTACGCATCCGAGGATTACTCTGCCTCACGGGTTCTGGGCCACGCCCTGAAGGAGCAGGGTGCGCCTAGGCTCCGATATCATTCCATTAGACAGCCGGGCGCCACCTGTTGGGCGCTGATGACCCCAAAGCCGATGACCTCCATTACCCAGACCACTCACTTTGAAATAGTCAGAAACGGAACGATTGCAGGGGGCAATCGATCCTCCTCAGCATAACCAGGGCGTAGCTTGTCCCCTTACCCCGCCCGAACATCACCTAAAATCCATTCGGCTTCGCAGTCTCACCACGACATCGTGATGCTGCACGCGCCTTCATCGACACCGTAGGCATTTTAGTCCCCTGCCAAGCTGGTCCGGCCTCGCCCCTGCCCCGCACTCCACAGCAGCACCGCAACGAAGATCACCAGGCCAGCTAGATCGACAACGAGCAACCCATGTGGCCATAGCATCAGCGCGCCGATGGGGAACATCAGAAGGCGAACCCACCACGGCAACTCATGCTCGAGATAGCCTTCCAGCCCGGCGATGATGGCGTAGATGCCGAACAGCGCGAAGACGAATACCGTCAGCTTCTCGAGCAGCGTGCCGCTGAGCAACGGCGACCACACGAACAACAGCGGCACGATGTACAGCCCCTTGGCGAGCTTCCACGCCGTGAAGCCGGTACGCATCTGTGGCGTGCCGGCGATGGCCGCGGCAGCAAAGGCGGTCAGGCACACCGGCGGCGTGACGTTGGAATCCTGCGACAGCCAGAAGATCACCATATGCGCGGCGACCAGCGCCATGGTCAGGAAGTGCGGCGACAGCGCCTGCTCGTAGAGCTGACTCTGGAAAGTATCGGGCACCTTCGTCAACAACGCCTCGGCGCTGGCCATGTCCATCGGTGCCGTTAGTGCCTGGACCTGCTCTGGCGCGGCGATCATGAAGATCGCCCTGGCCTGCTGCGGCAGGTTGCCGTCGGCAATCAGCTCGAGCAGTTGCGCGTGGGCGATCAGATCGTAAAGCGCCGGGGCCGACAACGTGGCGAGCACGATGTAGGACGCCGTCACCGGTAGCCCCATACCCAGGATCAGCGAGGCGATGGCGATCAGCACGATAGTGATCAGCAGGCTGCCGCCGGCCCAGTCGGTGATCATCAGCGAGAAGGTATTGCCGATGCCGGTAGTCGAGACCACATTGACGATCAGCCCCACGGTGATCAGCAGGATTGCCGTGGTGATCATGTTGCGGCTGCCTAATGCCAGGGCGTCGAGGATGGCTTTCGGACCCATCGGCTGCTTCGACAGCCATGAGGCCACGATCACCGAGAGGATCGCAACGCCGGCGGCATAGGTTGGCGTGAAGCCCTGGATCATCGTGCCAATCAGCACCAACAACGGCAGCAGGAAGTGCCAGCCACCTTTGAGCACCTCGCCGAACGTCGGCGCATCGGGGTCAGCCAGTGGCTGAGCATTGCTGCGTTTGGCCTCGACGCGCACAAACAACGCCACCGACAGAAAATACAACAGCGCCGGCAGCGCCGCCACGCCGATGATGGTCAAGTACGACACCTGCGTATAGGACGCCATGATGAACGCGCCAGCGCCCATCACCGGGGGCATCAGCTGGCCACCGGTCGAGGCCGCCGCCTCGACGCCGGCGGCGAAGCGCGGCGGATAGCCGGCCTTGCGCATCAGCGGAATGGTAATGACGCCGGTGGAGACGGTATTGGCCACCGCCGAGCCGGACACCGAGCCCATCAGCCCCGACGAGAACACGGCGACGAAGCCCGGGCCGCCGGTCAAGCGCCCAGCCGCACAGCGCGCCAGTTCGATGATGAAGTCCCCGGCGCCGGAGCGGACCAGGAAGGCGCCGAAGAGGATGAACATGAATACGTAGGACCAGGAGATACGCGCGATCATGCCCAGCATGCCCTCGCCGCCCAGGTAGCTGCGAAACAGCAGCGTCTCCCAGGTCAAGCCGGGGAATTGGAAGATACCGTCGATGTACTGGCCCCACCAGGACACGTAGGTCAAGGCGATAATGCACAGCGCCGGAATGAACCAGCCGGTGGTGCGCCGCGCAAACTCAAGGGTCAGCGCCACGGCGGTGATCGAAACCATCCAATCCGCCGTGTTGAAGTTCACGCCACGCGCGTAGAGCGCATCTTCGAAGGCGATCAAATACAGCGCGCAGCTCGTCGCGGCCAGCGCCAGGATGACATCGATGACGAAGACCAGGTGTCGCGGGACTCGCCGCGCCGTACTGATCATGGGGATCGACAGCGCGCACAGCACGCCAAAAGCCCCGAAATGCAGGGCACTGGTCCATAGCGTCGACATCGTCGACAGCGTGTTGAAATACAGATGGCCCAAGGCCACGATAACCGCGAAAACGAACAGGAAGCGGCCAAGCCAGGGGTGTTGCAGGCGCCCCTTGTCTTCGCTGGTACCCTCGTTGTCACGGACCTGATCGATCGTGGGATCGCTCATGGATCACTCCGGAAAAGAGACAGGGAGCTGCTGCGGCAGCTCGGGGGGATCACCCACCACGGCGGTCGGACGCGGTCATCAACCAACGTCACCGGGCCGTACGGCGACCCGGGACGAGGCGGTTTATTCGGTGATGGGCATCAAATGCTCGGGAATCTCCAGCCCCTGTTCTTGGAAGTAGCGCGCGGCGCCCGCATGCAGTGGCATCGGCAAGCCAGCGATCGCTTTCTCCAGTGCCATCGCCTTGGTCGCCGGGTGGATGTTGTTCAAAAAGGGCAGATTTTCGTACATCGTCTTGGTAATGGCGTAGACATGCTCCTCAGGAACATCACTGCGCACCGTCAGCACGACGGGACTGGCGATAGTGGTTACAGGCTCATTCTGGTTGGGGTAGGTATTGGCCGGCAGTTCGTGGGGACTCCAGAGCTCGAACTCAGCATTGATACGCTCAAGCTGCGCTGGGGTAATCTCCAGGATGTCGACATTTTCACCGGCTTGCGCCAACAAGCGCGTCACCGCGGAGACGGGGGCACCGCCAATGATATTGGCACCGCTAACCCGACCATTGAGCATCGCATCGGTCGTGGGTCCAAACCCCAGGTACGCCAGGTTGAGCCGATTAACATCGATCCCGAGCTGGCCCAATATGTAGCGACCCGAGCCCTCGGTGCCCGAGTTGCGCGCCCCGATAGAAAACGCGCCTTTTTCGTATAAATTTGTTAAGTCCTGGACGTTCCCGCTTTCGATGTACTCTTTATCCAGCAGGAAATGTTGCACGTCCTGCCACAGCATCGATACGCTGCGTAAATCCTTGTAGGCCTTGGGCACGGGACCGGTGCCGTTCCAGGCGAAGCTTCCATAAAGGCCTTGCAACATCCCAAACTGAGCCTGGTTCTCGTCCATGAGCTTTAGATTCTCTGCCGACCCGCCCGAACTGATGGCCGATAGTGAAATGCCGGATGTAGGTTCCAGTTTCACTTTGGTCAATGTCGATAGCGCAACCCCGACCGGATAGAACGTCCCGCCTGTCGTCGCGGTGGTCAGGATATATTGTCCTTGTGCCGCGGCCAGCGTAGAGACGGCGGTGAGAACCGCGCCAAAACAGATTGCCGATAGGTATCTTGTTAACATGATTTGTTCCTCTCGAAGCACTCTTTCGGATGATCTCGGTGCGTTATGGCCAGGCCATCGCACCGAGGGGATGCCCAGACAGCGATCACTGTCCGGGCACGTTTAATGGCATCTCGCAACGCTCGAGCCAGGCTGTGAAAACCTGCCGAGCGACGGCTGACAGTTTCGGGCCGTAGCGAAGCGCCTGATTACGAATGGCCTGGGGGTCGATGCCGGCCAATGACAGTTCAAAGGCATGGCCGATCAGCCATTGCTCGATACGCGTGCCATCGGTTTCCAAGTGGAATTGCAAGGCAAGCGTGTGGTTCTCCAGGGCAAAAAGCCTGGCGATAACACCGGGGCGAAACGGCGAGTGCAGCGGCCTGAGCGGGAATCTCGAATTCGTCACCATGCCAATGCAGCACGGGCATGTTGTCGAGCGGAGCCATGAACGAAGCGCGCCCCGCTGCCGTCAGCGTCAAGGTGTCAAAACCGATCTCGCGGGCTGTCATGGCCGTGATGAAGGCGCCCATGGCCCGGGCAATCAACTGAGCTCCCAGGCAGATTCCCAGGGTGGGGTAACCCGCGGTGATCCGCTGCTGAATGACCTCAAGCTCGGCTAAAAGAAAGGGGTAACGCGCCTCATCCAGGGCGCTGATCGGCCCACCCAACACCACCAGGAGATCGGCTTGCAGCGCCTCCTCGACCCAGCGGCTATCCAGCCCGATGTCGTGATAACGCACGTCATAACCGCGCTCACGCAGTAACGGTTCCCATACCCCCAAGTCCTCGAAGGAAACATGGCGAATGGCGAAGGCGGTCTTCATTGCGAAATCCCCTCCGTGCTTCCCTGGTCAGGCCAAAAATGACGATCGGAAAGATGTCGAGGACCAAAGATTGCCTGTCCGATACGAACGACCGTGGCGCCCTCTTCGATGGCGATCTCGTAATCACCCGACATCCCCATGGAGAGTGTCGCCATGTCGATACCCTCGGGCGCCTCCTGACGGAGCCGGTCGCGCAGGGTACGCAGACGCACGAAACAGGTCCGAGCGCGCGCTGGGTCGGACGATAGGGCCGCCAAGGTCATTAGTCCCCGGACCCTCAGGCTGGAAAACACGGGCAGAGCATGAAGAAAGCCGGTGACTTCCTGTGGAGGAAGACCGTATTTACTGGTTTCACCCGAGGTATTGACCTGGATCAGCACGTCCAAGGATCGCCCCATTGCCTGCAAGCGTCGATCCAATGCCTCGGCCACTTTCAAGCTATCCAGTGCCTGAAACTCCGATGCGAATTGCGCAACGGTTTTCGCTTTATTGGTTTGAAGGTGGCCAATCATCGACCACCGCACCCCCTCAAGGTCGGCAAGCGCTTGCGACTTACGATCGGCTTCCTGAACGCGGTTTTCCCCGAATTCACGACACCCCGCCGCATGAGCCCAGCGCAGCCGGGCAGCCTCGACGGTCTTGCTCACCGGCAACAGCCGGATATCAGTCGGAGAACGGCCGCTACGCTCGCAAGCGGCTGCTATACGGCGTTGAACAGCGGCCAGGTTATGCTGCAGATCGAGCGGCGATGCCACTGATGGATAGTCGTCGGCATCTTGCTCGTCGGGATACGCGGTTCGTGACGCATTCATGGGCATGACCTCGACGTCGATATCCGAAAACCGTTATCAGGGCCTTAGGGGCTCACGTGCTACAGGGAACGCCAAGGTGGGCTTGTGCTATGTCGAAACCCACGTGGGACGTGCTTGACGCAGGTAGCTTTTCAGCGAAGGTCGTCGAGTATTCTCTGCAGCCGATGACACCCCTCGGCGTTGAGCGCACTCAGCGGTGGGCGTGGGGCGCCGGTTTCAAGCCCAGTCAAGCGTAGGCCGGCTTTTACCGTGCTTGGCAGGCCACCGCGAAGAATGAAATCCAGCAGAGGGAGCTGACGATAGAACAGGCTTTTCGCTTCGTCCCATTGACCCGCGTTCACGGCCGTATAGAGCTGACCGTTCAGATCGGGGATGAGATTGGGCGCTGCGGTGCACCACCCTTTTGCCCCAGCGACAAACGCTTCCAGAGCCATTGGGTTACAGCCGTTGTAGAAAGGCAGCTGCCCTTGCGAACGCAGGTTCAGCTGATGCATGCGCTGGATATCCCCCGTGCTCTCTTTGACCATGGTCACGTTGTCCACCGCGTTAACGATGCGCATGATCAAGTCCACGGACATGTCGATACCGCTGGTGCCGGGATTGTTATAGAGCATGATCGGGATGCCCAGGTTGTCGCCCACGGCACGGTAATGCTCGAAGATCTCCTCATCGCTGAGCTTCCAGTAAGAGATCGGCAGTATCATGACCGCGTCGGCACCGTGCGCTTCGGCGAACTGGGCACGCCGAAGCGTGCCCGCCGTGGTGAGATCGGAGACGCTGACAATGGTCGGGATACGCCGATCGACCTGAGTCAGCGTGAACTCGGCCACCGCTTCCCACTCCTGTTCACTGAGATAGGCGCCCTCACCCGTGCTGCCGAGAGGCGCGATCGCGTGAACGCCACCGTCAATCAGCCGTTCGATGGAATGACCGAGAGCCGGCAGATCGAGTTGCCCTTCGCTGTCGAAAGGAGTGATGGTGTAACCGATAATGCCGTGAATGGACTGCGTGGACATCGTATACCCCTTACGTTCACCGGAAGTTAAAGACAGGCATGTCGTGGCTGCTCAACTCAAGCAGTCACTGTGCTGACGCAGGGTGCGACGTGCGTAGTAGTTGAAGGCCGCGCCATGACGCTTGGGCTTCGAGATCCAATCGTGAGCCTCGCGGCCGAGTTCCGGCGGGATGGGGCGGATATCGCCGGCGGACATGGCCAAAAGCTGTAGCCTGGCGGCGCGTTCAATCAACATGGCGATAACGCAGGCTTCCTCGATCGATTGGCCGGTGGACAACTGACCGTGGTGGGCCAGCAGGATGGCCCGCTTGTCGCCCAAGGCCTCAGAGATGATCTCGCCCTCCTCGTTGCCCACCGGCACACCCGGCCAGCTTTCGAGAAAGGCACAGTCTTCAAAGAGCGGACAGATATCCATGTGCGATACCGCCAGCGGCACCTCGAGCATCGACAAGGCGGCGATGTGCAAGGGGTGGGTATGAATGATGCAATTCACATCTTCACGAGCTCGGTAGACCCAGCTATGGAAGCGGTTTGCCGGGTTGGGCATGCCGCTTCCCTCGAGAACGTTGAGATCCTCGTCCACGAGTAGCAGGTTGCCGGCGCTGATCTCGTCGAACCCCAGTCCCAGGCGCTGGGTATAGTAGGTGCCGGACTGAGGCCCACGCGCTGTAATCTGACCGGCAAGGCCCGAGTCGTGGCCGCCTTCAAAAAGAATCCGGCAGGTTAGTGCCAGTTTTTGGAGATCGGTCCAGGTATTATCACTGAGGCCGGTCTTCATTTGCTGTTCAGCATGGCGAACCAGGTCGTCTTTGGAAGTCTGCATGGTCGTCATAACATGTCCTTATCGCCGCTTGCGGCGAGGCTGGTGTTCTTACGGCCACATCGAGAGGTGAGTGGCGATGACACAAATGACTATATATGACACAATGTGTCATCTGCAAACATCAATTTGATGGAATCTGTGCTGCAATGTCTATGCGTTTGAAACTCTTGAGAAAAAAACTTGGTGTTACCTTGGAGGGGCTAGCGGGACAAACCGGGATGAGCAAAAGCTATCTGTCCAAGATTGAACGCGGACTGAATACGCCGTCGATCGCGGCGGCGCTCAAACTGGCGAAGGCCATGAACGTCCAGGTCGAGGAACTGTTTTCCGATGAACTCGATGCTCAGCAGGGCTATAGCATCGTACGCGCCGAGCAGCGTGGTACTTTAACTAACGGTGATGAGAGCTTGTCCTACGCATCGCTGGCCAAAATGGTCGGCAAACGTCAGTTGCTCCCGTTCATGCTCTACCCAAAGCCTGACTTCAACCACTCCGCCTTCAAAGAGCACCTCGGGGAGGAGTTTTTGTTTGTGCACCGCGGACAAGTCGAAATCGATTTTATGACCGAACGCGTCACACTCAACGCTGGGGATGCGCTGCATTTCGATGCGAAACAACCCCACCGCATTCGCTCACTGGGCGACTCCCGGGCCGAGTTGTTGGTGGTCGTCGACAGTCACGAGTGAGCACCCAGGCGCGTACATGTAGGCGTTAGTGGATACCCGTGAACAGAGTCTCGAGCCCAGACCACGCCAGCGCCCTTTTCAACCGAGATCGTCGGCTGCGGCCGCAGCGCCGCAAGTGCGCCAAGACAATCCGACGGTTTATCCCGACGGCCGCCCACGGCACGTCAACGGCATAAAGCTGCGCCTGACCGGCTCCTGCGGCTGGCCGTCATCTCGGAATACGGCGATAGGTCGCGTAGGCGACGCCACCCAAGTCGTAGACCCGAAGTGGTTCGGCGAGGCCACGTTCGATGCCAATTCCCGGCGACCCCATCAGCATGCCCGGCACGCTGATGCCGGCGATGGTGGGACGCTGGTCGAGCACCCGATGCACGCTTCTGACCGGGATGTGGCCCTCGAAGACATAACCCTCGATGATTGAGGTGTGGCAGCTGGCCAGCGGCCTGGGCACGCCCTGCTCCGCCTTGATCTGGGCCATGTCAGGCATCGGAATGACCACGACATCGAAACCATTCTCGCGCAGGTAATCGACGTACGCCGAGCAGCAGCCACCGCTCGGGCTTTTGTACAGTCGCACGGATTCGCTGGCGGCAACGGCCGTCAGCGGCGTGACGAGCAGGAGAGCTATCAGAAAGGGGCGGACCATGACACGAACCTCCTGTGAACGATGGGATCAGGTTACACGCATCAGCGACATCGCATTATCGTCACCACAACGCATAAATCGCCCTCGGGGCGTCGGCCCCCACCAGCAATGGGTAACGCGGCTGAGGGAATTCAGCTCATGGCGAAATCAACCGGACGGTGGCCCGGTAAACGTGGTAAACGATGCCGTTACCATCAGGATGACGATCACCACGACGAGTTCGCTGCCGATGGAGCGTTTCAACGCGGAAATTGCCCCGGCCTCCTGAGCCCTAAGCCGTGGCACCAGGCGCCGCCGGTTGACAGCCGCCAGCGACAACAGTCCCGCCACCGCGATCAGTTTGAGCGAGAACAAACGCCCGTACGGGGTCGTCACCAGATTCGTGACCGAGCCCAGAAGCAGCCACGCCAGTGTCGTGCCGGCGATGACCAGGCCGGCCACGATAAAGCGCGCGTAATCGCCGAATCGCTCGAGTATCGGCACGGCTTCACCGGGGTGCGCGGACCATGCGAGATGGAGCAACGGGGGCAACGAGCCGATCCAGTAAGCCACGGCCGCTAGATGGAGGATCAGCAGCGCCTGCGCGAACGCACCGACGCCCGAGGCGTGTCCGGGAAATAGATCTGCTTTTCCGCAATCGCATCCAGTACCGACTGGCTGTCGGCAATGGCCTGCCGATCCCCCCCAGCAGCAGGGTGGCGCTGCCGGCTTCCATCTGGCTGACTCCAGCCAGCACCGACGCATCGACGATGGAGATGCCGTACGGCTCGAGTATCTCCTGGCTTTTGTGTATGTGCTCCGGATTGACCGTGCTCGTTTCCACGACGATGCTGCCACTTTCGAGATTGCTGGCCAGCGTTTCCAGAACGGCCTGAGAGATGTCGGGGCGCGGCAGGGACAGCACGACAACACTCTTCCCCGGCAATGCCTTCTGCGAAGCGAGGGCCTTCGCCCCGAACGATGCCTCCGCTTTCTTCACTTTTTCCTCGTCGACATCAAAGACCGTGACGGCAAAGCGCCTGGCTATTCTCTCGGCAACGAGGTACCCCATATTTCCGAGGCCGTAAACGACGATGTTGTCTATAGCTTGCATGATTCGCTCCATGACAGTCACCGACCCCAATGCCGGTGGCGGCGGCTCATGACCGACCGACTTTTCAGAATTGGCAAGGCTTACTTGGCGACTTTAAGGGGCTGTTCATGCAACCCGAAGTACATGCTCTTGACCTGTGCATAGAGCCGCAGGCCGTCGATGCCTTTCTCCCGGCCTATACCGCTGTCCTTGAAACCGCCGAAGGGTGTGCTGGTGACGGATTGCTTGTAGGTGTTGATCCACACAGAGCCGGCGTCCAGCGCGCGCCCGATACGCCAGGCTTTCTTGAAGTTTTCCGTCCAGATGCCGCACGCCAGACCGAAGTCAGTGTCGTTGGCCTTTTCGATCAGGTCTGACTCATCGTCGAAAGGTAGCGCGACGAGCACCGGCCCGAAGGCCTCCTCCTGACAGGTGCGCGACCGTGGTGGCAGCCCGTCGATCACGGTTGGCAGATAGAAGGCCCCGGCGGCGAGCCTGGAATCGTCCGGTATCCGACCGCCGCAAAGCACTCGGCCCCCCTCGGCCTGAGCGCGCTCTACGAAGTCGATCACACGACGGCGGTGGTGCAGCGACGAGAGTGGGCCCATCTCAACGCCGTCGGCATCAGGGAAGTCCACGCACAGCGTGCTGGCGCGCTCTACGATGCGTTCGAGCACCTCGTCGTAGACCTCGCGCTCGATGAAGACTCGAGACCCAGCCACACAGGATTGGCCAGCGGAGCCGAAGATCCCCGCTACCACGGCAGCGATAGCATGCTCACGGTCGGCATCGGCGAACACCACGTGCGGCGACTTTCCACCCAGTTCCAGCGCCACCGGGATCAGGCGTTCCCCCGCTGTGTGGCCAATGGTGCGACCGGCGACGGTGCCGCCGGTGAAGGACACCATGCGGACATCAGGATGCTCGACCAGCGCGGCTCCGATGTTTGCACCACGCCCCTGAACTACCTGTAGCTGGCCGTGGGGAAGGCCCGCCGCCAGTGCGATGCGTACCAGCTCCGGGGCCAGGAGCGGTGAGTCTTCCGAGGGTTTCAGAATCACCGCATTGCCCGCCGCCAGCGCCGGCGCCACTTTAGTGGCGTCGTTCATCAGCGGTGAGTTCCAGGGAGTGATAGCGGCGACGACGCCGTAGGGTTCGAGCACGGTGAACGACACGTAGTCGCCACGCGATGGCGTGACGTCGGTTTCGAGGGTTTCACACACGCCGGCATAGTAGCGAAAGGTACCGACCGCAGAGTCCACCATGCCACGGCATTCGCCTATTGACTTGCCATTGTCACGCATCTGCAAATCGGCCAGTGACTCTTTCTCAGCCATTAGTCCATCGGCAATGGCATGCAGAACGGCCGCCCGCTTATGAGGAAGCAGCGACTTCCAGCCGGAATTGTGAAAAGCTGACTGCGCATCAGCGACAATCCGGTCGAGCTCCTGGCGACTCGTCATGCGGACACGTCCAACTTCTTCGCCGTTGGCCGGGTTATAACTCACCAGTACGTTATCAGTGAACTGCATGGGCATTCGTGCTCTCTCCGTAACCGAGAGCTCCTACTCTAGCGAGGGAGCCAATTACGGCAAGGAGCGCGTTATCACTACTCGAATCGATGGAATTATCGAGTCCAAAACCGCCGCAGAATCAGCTATCTGCGCGCATTATCAATAACCCGTCAAGCGGACTGATTCGCCTAAAGTTTAAGACGCTACGATCATGTCGAATCCATGGACAGCAACAGCCGCCACTGTTGCTCTGCCTCGAGGGCGAGGCTACGATGGACCAGGCCTAGTTGCTCGTTTCCGACCCAGCCACTTCCCTTCAGCAAGGCCAGATCGTGTCACCGCCAATGTAAGACGGCCCCCTTAACGCCGAAGTAAATTTGACCCCGCTGGGCGAAGATGGCGGCTTTTGAGCCACCGAATGTTGCCCCAGGAGCAGTCAGTAGAAATCAAAGGGTTGGCCCGTCAGGGCCATGGCATCAAGGCGATCGCGCGGGAGCTGACAGTCGCGCAATACGGTACGTAAGCCCTTCAGAAGCGGCGAGCAACCGCAGTATACGCCGCGCAGCCACGACCGACCCGTACAAGGCGTATCTACAGGAGCATATCGAGGCGGCCCGGCCGCGCTGGGTTCCGGCGACGGTGCTGCTGCGCGAAATCCAGGCGCAGGGCTATCCGGGCGGTGTCAGCCAGCTGAAAGCTACCTGGCACCGTATAAATGCCAGCCGGAGGAGCTGTTGATTCGTTTTGAGACGCCGCCGGACAAGCAGTTGCAGGTCGGCTTCACTACCATTCGCCGGGGCCGTTCGCCGCCACGCTTGGTTACAGCCGTGCGACCTTAGTGCGCTTCTCCGTCCCGAGAGACGGCGAGGCATGGCTCGCGGGCTTGGAGGCGGCCTTCGCCTACTTTGGTGGCGTGCCGCAGGAGACGCTGTTCGACAACGTCGGCGCCATCATCACCGAGCGCGATGCGTATGCACCGCTGGCATCCCCGGCTCGCCGCCCTGGCCGACAAGTACGGCTTTCGCCCCCGCTTCTGCCAACCCTACCGGGCCAAGACTAAGGGTAAAGTCGAGCGCTTCAACGGCTACCTCAAGGGCAACTTTGTGATGCCACTCGCCGCCACGCTGAAAAGCGCCGGCGGCCTCGTGCTCGACGTCTCCACCACCAACACGCGGGTTCGGTAACCACACTGGCCAACGGCTGGAGATCACCCAAGCACAACCTGCTGGCATTGGTGGGCCTGGTGACCGCCGAGCAGGGCATCAGCGTGCTGTCATATTACTGCGTGGCCAACCTGGCTGGCGGCGACGTGCTGGAAGTCATCGACACAACGCCACCACTGCCGAGGATCGGTTATTACGCGGTGTTTCGTGACAGCTCACGGCTGAAACTGATAGAGACCCTCGCCCAGCGCCTGGCGGGGGCGGCTGACTTTACTCAACCGTTCTTTCTGCGGGGCTCGGTCGACCGGGAAGACTGAACGACTCTCTCGGCCGGCCGGAAAAGGGAACGGTGCAGCCATCAAAGGGGGATGCCACAAGGCACAGAGTCTCGTCCCCCGGACCTCATATGATCGAGAAAGCCAGTAGAAAACCGGATTATCTGGATATTGATAAGGGCCACAATCGATAAAGGTGGACGCCATGTTGAGGAACAAGACAGTCATGGCAAACAAGCAGGCAAGCTTTCCGGCTGGACTGACCCGATAACCCCTGGGTTCATAGAAGTCGGATAGACCGGGCGATTGCTCTATCCATCAGATCCGACTGGATACTCACATCCACCACGCGCTGCATGTGCCGAGCTCTCTTGACATCAAACTCGATGCCATAGGCATCGGTTTGCTCCCGCCCCAGCCGGTGAGCACTTTCCAGGGTCGCCATGCCTTCGCCGGCACAAGGATCAAGAATGCGCACCCGTTGGTTGTGAGAAGTCTCCAGGGCGTTCAGTACACGCTCGAGCGTGACTTCATCGGTTAGGTAGTCGCCATTGTGGTGTCGATTCCGCACGCTCCCGTTCGATTAGATCAGGAGCCAAGATAAATAGCGGTATCTGCAAATCGACGGAGTTGGAAATGATGAAGCTATACGGAACACCCCCGACCCGCGCCCTGCGCGTTATCTGGTTGCTCAACGAACTAGGTCTGGAGTACGAGATGCTCCCGGTGGATATCTCGCAAGGTGAGAACCAACAACAAGACTTTCTCACGCTTAACCCCGCCGCCCAGGTCCCGCGACGGAAGCCTCGTGGTAACCGAATCGGCCGTGATCCAACTCTACCTGGCCGAAAAGAATCCCCAGGCCCGTGTCGCGATAAGCGACGCTACGCCCGTCGATATCCAAAAATGCCATAAGGCTTCTCCAATCGTGAGCGCCTTGGCAGATGCCTCGGCGCGATATTCCGAAAGATGGAAGAACGGGCTGCGCCCTTAAAGAAGGAAGAACAACACGTCGTGCCGCGAAGGCCCGACGATTCGTCTCTTCTTTCTTCCCTTTCTATATCCGCTCGATGACTGTCGCAATCCCCTGTCCGACGCCGATACACATGGTGCATAGCGCGTAACGGCCGCCCTTGATCTCAAGCTCGTGCATGGCGCTGGTGATGATCCGTGCGCCCGACATGCCCAGCGGATGACCCAGCGCGATGGCGCCGCCGTTGGGGTTGACGCGCGGGTCATCGTCGGTGATGCCCAGCTCGCGTAGACAGGCCAGCGCCTGGGCGGCGAACGCCTCGTTGAGTTCGACGTGATCGAGCTGATCGAGGGTCATGCCGAGGCGCTTGAGCAGCTTCTGCGACGCCGGCACCGGGCCGATACCCATGATGCGCGGCTCGACGCCGGCGGTGGCCATGCCGTGAATGCGTGCCATCGGTGTGAGGCCGTGACGCTTGACCGCGTCCTCGCTGGCGACGATCAGCGCCGCCGCGCCGTCGTTGACGCCCGAGGCGTTGCCCGCGGTCACTGAGCCCATCACGCTGGAACCGGCGGCGCGGAATGGGGTCGGCAGCGTGGCGAGTTTTTCCAGGGTGGTGTCGCGTGGGTGCTCATCACGATCGAAGATCAGCGGCTCCTGCTTGCGCCGCGGAATCTCGATGGGCACGATCTCACGCGCCAGGCGCCCGCTGTCCTGAGCGCGCTTGGTCTTGATCTGTGAGCTATAGGCGAGCTGGTCCTGATCCTCGCGCGAGATAGCGAAATGCTCGGCGACGTTCTCGGCGGTCTCGGGCATCGAGTCGACGCCGTAGCGCTCCCGCAGCAGCGGATTGATGAAGCGCCAGCCGATGGTGGTGTCTTCCATGGTCTGGTTGCGAGCGAATGCGGAGCCAGCCTTGCCGAGAACATAGGGCGCACGCGTCATCGACTCGACACCGCCGGCGATCATCAGCTCGGCCTCGCCGGAGCGAATCGCTCGCGCCGCGGTGCCGATGGCATCCATGCTCGACCCGCACAGGCGGTTGAGGGTGGTGCCGGGCACGCTGGTCGGCAGGCCCGCCAGCAGCGCCGACATGCGCGCCACGTTGCGATTGTCCTCGCCGGCCTGATTGGCGCGGCCCATGATCACGTCCTCGATGGCGGCCGGATCAAGGCCCGGCGCTTGGGCCAGCAGGGCCTCGAAGATACGTGCAGCGAGATCGTCGGGGCGCACGCTCGACAGCGCACCGCCGAACTTGCCCACCGCCGAGCGGACCGGATGACACAGATATACGTCATTCATGATTAACTCTCCTGTTAAATTCGCGCTTGAAACGTGTCGAGCGAGGATTACAAGGCAGAAAGCAGCGAAGAAGGGTTTTGGACTCGCACTCGAGTTTACGTATGGGTAAATGAACATTCTGAGCTGCTTTCTAACGCCGTATGGTCAAGCGCAGGCCGTCTCAGACGAATTTATTCGCCAGCATGGTGACGCTCGGTTCGCGCTTTTAAACCACGCAGCACGTCGAGTTCCTTATCGGAGGGCTCGGGGGTCGCCTCGATAGCCTCGGCGAAGCGGATCTTCCAACCGGTGGTTTCGGTCGTATAATCTTGGCTCACGCTTGGATGCAGCGAAACCACCACCAGTTCCTTAGTCTCGAGATCGGGTCTCATCACGCACAGATCGGTGATCACCCGTGTCGAGCCCCTCCGCTAACGCCGTGGCCGAGAGCTTTTTCCAGTTGCTGGAACGGAGCGGATCAAGCAGCAGATCTATCCGACCCTGGATGCCGCCAAGAACGATGTGCTCGATCACATTGGATGTTTTATAACCCACGGCGCCGACATGGGGAAAATGATGCACTGTCCCCCTACCGAATGCGAATGGTGCTATGCCCAGAGTCTAGAAAAATTCGGGTCAATTCATCGGAACTTGATGCCTAGAATGTTAGAATACCAGCCTCCGCCCCCCATGTAATAGCTGGTTTGTCAGGGTAGTCACAAGCTTCGAAATTATTTCTTAAATGGAATATCAGTTTAGACAATAACATAGCCATTTCCAGTAATTTTATTCACTTTGTCATTAAGAGGTCGAACTATGACAGCGCGCCATGAAGGAAGTGACTTACGCTGTGATCACAAAATCACTCCAACGGACTCAGCGAGTGGTTGAGAAGTTCAATAACCGCACCAGGAAGCGCTTGGGTTATCGGATAACAGCCCAAGTGTTCTTGGGGTGAGTACTCAGGTGCACTGAAAACCGCGGTGTTGCGCTTATTGATTGAAAACAAGATCTAAACTCGCTTCATTCCATCCGAGGCTGTCCAACCTCCATCTACAAAAATTTCTGCGCCTGTGATGAAACCACTAGCTTCTGAAGCCAGGAAAATAACAGGGCCAACAATATCGGCAGGCCTCGCCCATCTCTTTAGCATAGCCCTGTTAGCCGTTTCTTTATATCTAAGACCATCATCTTGTAAATCAGCTGTCATTCGTGTCTCCACTGAACTAGGGGCAATCAAGTTCACTCTGACACCTCTTGACCCAACCTCAGAGGCCAAGGACCGCATAAGCTGTCGAACAGCTGCTTTAGTTGCAGAATAAACACTTGCCATCGGCTCAACTGTAATAGAGCGGATGCTTGAAAAGGCTATAATGCTGCCTCCCCCCTTCTGAGCCATTAATGTGGAAAATACTTTGGCAACATAAAAATGGCTTTTTATGTTGATATTAACTTGTTTATTAAAGTCCTCTTCAGTTTGATCAACAAGAGCTTTTCTAACAAGGATAGCTGGTAGAATTACCAAAACATCGATGTCTTTGAATTCATCTGCCAGCATCTGGATGCTAGCTAAATCTGTAGCATCCACAAAGCGAGTGGTAATATTTACTTCGCAAGTATCTATTTCTTTACCAAGCTTGGCAAGTGATTGCTCGTCATTATCGGCAGCTATAACTCTGGCGCCATGAGCCACAAGACCCTTAGTAACAGCCGTGCCAATCCCTCCGCCGGCCCCCACTACTAAAATCGTTCTTCCTGATATATCAAAAATATTCTCACAGCCAAGCATAAAACTCCCCTATTACAGTGCAGACTCAGAAGGCGGCTGATAGTGCTGGGATCACCGTTGTCAGACTGGGGAAAATCACAATCAAGATCCAGATGACCATGAGGGTAACGAAATACGGCAATAAGTTCGATAGCATCGTAATTAATGGCACACCGGTGACACTGCTGGCCACGAACAGATTCAATCCGAACGGTGGCGTAATGAAACCGATGGCGGTGCCAATCACGAAGATCACGGCAAAGTGGATTGGGTCAATCCCTAGGCCTTGCATGATCGGTGCCAGAATAGGCGCTAGAATAATCGTGACCGGGACACTCTCCAGAAAAGAGCCCGCGATCAAGATCATTGCCATACACATTGCTAATGTCAACCAGTAACCAGCGGCTAGGGACGTCACCAGCCCCTTGAGCTGCTCAGGTACCCCAAGGATCGAGAGTAATTGTTGAAGGACCACAGATACCGCCACTAGCGGCACGATCATGCCTGCAATTTGCCCCGACCGGAGAAAGATGGTGGGCAATTTCCTCAGGCTAAGTTCGCGCGTGACCATAGTGCCTGCAATGAGACCGAATGCCACCGTTATCGCCCCCGCTTCACTCGGCGAAAAGGCTCCGCCATAAATACCGAACAGCACGATTGCAATGGCGATGAAGCCGAGATAGGCGCGCGCCCCCGAGCGGAAGCTACCGATTATACTGAACGGAATTATCTGACCCCAATTATTCCGACGTGATCTAACCAGGCAGATGGCCTGCATTCCCAGGACTAACAGTATCCCCGGCAGTAACCCCGCCAAGAATAGCTCACCGACGGGTAGCCCCATTAGAAAACCATAAATGATCAGCAATATGGACGGTGGGATAATCACGCCAACGATACCTCCCGACGCCATAGTGGCAGCTGAAAAACGAGCATCATAATTCCCTTCCTTCATCTCCTTATGCATGATCGAGCCGATGGTCGCCGTGGTAGCGGCATTGGATCCCGAGATGGCGGAGAACATCCCGCAGGCCCCCAGCACTGCCAAGCCAAGACCGCCACGTAGCCACCCAAAGAGACTGTAGGCAAAATCGGTCATCCGTTTAGCTATGCCCGCACCGTTGATGATGTCGCCAGTAAGAATGAATAAGGGTAAAGCCAGGAGGCCAAAGAAGTTAATCCCCTCGAACAAGGTCATGCTGAGATTATTGAGCGAAAAGTCTATAATGATGCTAACCCACAGCACCCAATGCCCAATCACCAGCAGCACCGGCACACCCAGCGTGAACATAATGGCCGCGCTGACAGACAATAAAGCAATGAGCATTCCATCCATATCGATTCCTCACTCTGCCAAGGGCGAGCCGATTACTTCAAACGGCTCACGATGGCGGTATTTATTTACGTCTCTCCATAGATTCTGTAGTGCCCGAAAGATGACAAGCCCCCAAGATACTGGCATGATTATATAGAACCACCATTGCATCATGTCGAAGCTGCCCGGTACGAAGGCAAAGTTCATCTGCAGTGCTTTGACCTGCCCTATGGAGTAGTATACTGCAACACCAGCCATGGATACCCACAGAAAAGCGTCCAGGATGAGGCACGTGAATTGAGCGGCGTAGGGGAGTTTCTCTCGAACCATGCTGAAAGATAAGTGAGTTCGCTGGCGCACATTATAAGATGCACCCACCCAGGCCATCCAAATGAACATGTAGATAGCGACACTTGTGCCCCAAGGGATCTGTGAGCTAAAGCCGAAACGCAGAATGACCTGCGCCAAGACCAGTATCACCATTGCGGCGTAAGCTATGTTCATGATGACCGGCTCAAGGTATCGATCGAGCCAGATCAGTGGCTTGGCGAACAGCGCCAATCCATGCCGCCTGCCACGCTGCTCTTCCGGGGAGGGGGCGGCATAGGTGCCCTGTGCTTCTTGATTATCATTCATTATAGCCACCCCACCTACGGCCAGGCACATTCTGCGCCGCAACATCCTGCGGAATTTCGCGAGCGATGCGATGGATCTCGGTGTAAACGTCATGGCCACCGGACCAATTGTTGAGCCGCTCGCGCCATGGCGCCCAAGGCTCGGGCACATGGTTCGGCGCAGTCATCTGCTCAGCCTTCTCGATCTCAGCGTCCGGAAGCAAAGCTACCCGCACGCCACTCTCGTCGAACACGCTACCCGGCAGCGGCGGATTTGTGACGCCGACAGTGTTGTAGATGGTTGCCTCATGGGCCGACTGAATGTGAATTTGGGTCAGGTAAGCAGACTCGAGAATGGCGTCTTGAAACTCAGGTTCGAGTTTCTCGAATAGACTCGCGCGCATGGCCACCTGCTCTAGCCCGGCGGTAAAGCGCAACTCCACCGCTTGGGAGACCACTGGCGTCATATTGAAAGCGGCGACAGCCGTAGACCAGGTCTCCATGCCATCAATCAGCCCCTGCTTCATACCATCCATGGTCTCCTCCCAGGCTAGCGGCACCGGGTTCAGACCCATAAGATCCATGCTGATGCGGATTAGTTGGGAACCGGTTACCCGGTTCTTGGTGCCTTGCAGGTCGCCGAGACTACTGACTAGAGGCCTATTCTTATAACTGCTGCCCATCATTAATCCACGATGCTCAAACATACTGAATAGGAACATCGTGTCATGCATGCGCCGCAGCGGCTCTCGGAATAGCTTCTCGCTGTCGGTGTGATAAATAAAGTGGTAGAAGGACGCCCGAGTCGGGAATAGAAAAGGGAAATCAAGCACGTTATAGTAAGGCGCCTGACCCGCCGCATTCTGCGTTGATGAGACGAAGAAATCGATAATCTCAGCCTGCATCTTCTTGAGGCAGGTGCTCTCTTTGCAGATCTCGTTGTTGCCGATGAACTCAATCTGGATAGCGCCGTCAGTGCGCGCCTCCAGATCGCGGATAAAATCAATCGCACCCACCTGGACAAACTTGAGACTGCGCTCATTGTAACCGGCGCCACCCATGCGAAACTGGTATTTGGGTTTTTTAGCCGCACGGGCCTTATTCGTCTCCTCTGCGGCTTGAGCCAAGCGCGACGGGGTGACCACCCCGCTCATGCCAGCGGCTGCAAGCAAAGTGGACGTAACGCCGAAACGGCCAAACAGCTTGACCATCTCGCGGCGGGTGATGCCATGCTGATTATTAGCCATGATGGCGGCCTCCTTTACATTTTTGTAGTAGACGTAGTTTTGTATCTATCCGTTCGAGGAACCAGAGCCGAAAATACTCAGCAGGTTCGCGGCGCCTCCATGCTCCATTTGCTTCTTTAGCGCGCCTTGTCATTTATTCGTACGCAAGTAGGCGACCCGGGTATTGCCACGTTCAAGCTCAAACCGCGTGACAGAACTGCGATCGTTAAGCGCCTTAAGAAGATTCTCCAGTGGCGCCCCGCCGTTCATAGTAGTTTTCAGCGGGCCAGCTGCCGCCATCTCATCCACCTCATCGCCGGCGAACATATATCGCAGCAAACGTTCGTCATCACCGAGATGCGGGTACTTGCGCCTCAACTCGGGCATAGCCGGCTGAAGTGGCTTACACTCAATGGGAATTTTCTTCGAGCCGTTCTCCACTACCCGATCCAGCACGTCCGGTTCCACCGGAGCCAGTAGCTTGCCGAAGTGGCCTAAGGCATACATCTTGATCTCGTCAGCTACCGAGCCATAGCGCTCGCCACCGACGACGTTCATCATCGCCTGAACTGCGATGATTTGGGAGAAGGGTGTCACCATGATTGGCCAACCGAGCTCTGCGCGAATTCGCACAATTTCCTCAAGGATCTCGTCGAAGCAATCCGCCAGCCCCGACTGCTGGAGTTGGAAGCGCCAATTACTCAGCATCCCACCCGGCATCTGATGCTTGTAATGGAACAGGTCATACTCCATCGGCTGCCCCAGCGGGAAGCCCTCGCGCTTGGCCAGGTCGTGGAGGTAGTCGCTGATCTGCTCAATCTGCGCCGAATCTATCTCCGTGGCGACTCCCGCGAGATCCAGGTTGCGCAGCGTGTTCTGCACGGAGGGCTGGGCGGGTCCGCTTGCCAGCGGGGCGACAGAGGCATGCAGTTGGGTCACCCCGAGCTTAGCTGCCTCCAAATATACGAGCGGCGCTAAGCCCGTGTTGCAGTGACTGTGCAACTCCAGCGGCCGATCGCCGATAACTGCCTTCAGCGCCGGCACCAGAGTACGGATGCGGTCCGGCGTGAGCAACGCACCGGAATCTTTGATCATCACCGCATCAATATCGGCACGCTTGATTAGTTCGCGCGCGGTGTGTGCGTACAGCTCGTCTGTGTGCACCGGACTTTCGCAGAATACCAGCGCGGCGACAGAGTACATGCCGAGCTTCTTCGCATGTTTGAGGCTCAGTGTCATGTTGTCAATATCAAACAGGGCATCGAGGGTACCCACCACGCCGAAACCGTTGGCGTGCAGTTGTTCGATCCACGTCTCGACGATGTCGTCGGGTACCAGGTTGAACCCGATCAGACTCTTGCTGCGACAATAGCCACGCAATGGAGTGTTGGGGAAGTGTTGGTGGAAAAGCCGAGCCTTCTCCCAGGGATTTTCCTTGAGGTAGCGTACACAGACATCGAACTGCACCGGTGCCATGAAGTCGATCATGTCGTAGCCAGACCGCGCCATCGCGTCGACGATGGGCGTCATCATGCCGGTGGTCATCCGGGTCGCCCAAAGACACTGCTGGCCGTCACGCAGAGTAGTATCAATGATGCCGATGCTGCCATCGTTGATCCGCCTCGAACCCAGGTGTCTCAGACGCTCTCCCGCGTCTGCATTCTCCATTGTGGTGCCCGAATCTTTTCCCCGCATGCATAGTTCTCCTTCATCCCGAGTGGTCACCTATGCATGCCACCGACATGCACTCGTCAAGCATCTCTTCTACTTGTTTAAGTCTCAGGCGGCCTAGCAATGAGGTCAAATAGTGAAAAAACATTTGGCGATAAGGATACTGTATAGATGTAAAGAAACGGCACAGCTACATGGAGCATCATAGAGCATTGTTACATGCTCAAAATGGCCTCTCGCGCCATCATTGACAAGCACATTGGCGACAAAGTTGCTTACACTTTAGCGTTGGAAGGTGCTGCCCCAGGAGATGGGCTGTGGCTCGGGAGTCATCTGCTGGCTCGTTCTTGCCTCGGATATCATCTATGAGGCCGAGGAGGTGGAGTTCAGACTGCTGGAGAGCCGTATCGGAATTATGCCGGGGCCGGGGGAATCCAGCTCCTACCACGGATAGCCGGGCGTGGCAAAGCTATGGAGATGCTTCTGAGTGGCAAGCAGATCAGCGTCGAGGAAGCCCGGCAATGCGGGATCGTCTCCGGAACTTTCCCTGGGGCGAGTTGGTTACCGGCGCCGTGGAGCGAGCCGAGCAGATCGCTGAGATGCCGTAGTTGACGGTTCGTGCGATGTGGCAGGCCGTGCTGATCAGGGACGAACTCGATCTCAGCAGTGGGCTCGCCTATGAACTCGCCTTGCATCAGCGGCGGATGACCAGCGAGGACCGAGAAGAGGGATCCGCGCCTTCGTCGAGAAGCGCCACATCTGCAGGGCCAGTAACCAGTGGCGGGGGGACAGGCTGTTGTCTACATGATGAAGCTGCGGTAGCGTTCCAGCCACTCCTTGGCACTGCTGATGATGCGTTTTTTTATCTCCTCGGCTCCGGCGGCGTCGCCGGCGCGCATGTGCTTGAGCATTTCCAGATGCATTTCGCGGCCGATCTCTGCGCGCCCGTGCAGTAGCGTGACCCGGCGCTTGATCAGCCGCGCTTTGTCCAGCACCAAATCCAGAAAGTTGGCGGCATGGGTATTATCTGCCCAGCGAATGGTCTCACTGCGAAGCTCCTCTAGAGCAGCGATGTATTGCTCCACCTCGCCTTCGACAATCGCCTTTTCCATCGCTGGCCCGAAGAGCTCGATGTAAGGATCCCACGTCTCCGGCGGTGCGTTCATCGTCGCCTGGCGGGTGCACAGGCCCTCAAGCGCCTCGCGGATATCGAAGATCTCATAGATTTCCTTGGGATCGAGCCGCGCGACCACTGCGCCGCGGTTGGGAATGCGGTTGATCAGCCCGCGCTGTTCGAGAGTCCCGAGCACCTCCCGAATCACCGTCCTGGAGGTATTGAACTGGTGAGCAAGGTCGAGCTCCTGGAGGCGAGTGCCGGGTGGAAGGTCATGTTCGGCGATTCGTGTGCGCATCTCCAAGAGGACTTCTTCGGTACGGCTCTTCTGACCACGCCTACCTTTCCCGGTCTTCCTTTCTGCTGCATCGATGCTCATACGCTGTCATATGCTCCACATTCTACTGACTAGCCCGAAAATCGGGAGAGGCGCTTGCAGTATCTACCGGCGTGATCTGACCAACCCGTATTAATGATGCCGCGCCGGATGTAAACGGACATGGCCTGAGAGAGTCGAAATACATTATCACGGAATACGGCAACGCAAGTCCGGTTCGAGGCTTCTTGCTGACTCCGCCAGGGCGCGCTTGATGGGAGTGACAGTGCCCGAGCGCGGGAGTCGATTCGATTTCTTAGTAAGATCATACATATTTGCAGACAATCCTGTCTACTACGCAGCATGACTTCTACATCTTGGGCCTTCGATTCCAGAGAAGTGGCTGGCTGAGATCGGTGATCTCCGGCGGCACGGACCGGAGACAGCGTATACTGACCGAAGAACAAACATTTTTGTTGACAATAATGTTTATTTGGTAGTATTTTTTTGGTTAGCCTGAGCAGGCCCGCTAGGGTCACCTCTTCAATGACAATGACTATATTGGCGTCACGGGCGCGGGCTCCCAATAAGTCGCCAATCCTGATGAAGAAGGAGCTATAGAATGGCGAAATTGAGCGGTGGGCGAGCAGCGGTCGAGGCGCTGCAGGCGAACGGGGTTGACATAGTATTTGGGCTGATTGGTTCGGCCACCATGGAAATGTTCGATGCCCTGTATGACGCACGGGACATACGCTTTATCGGGGTGCGGGATGAACGCTCCGGTACCCACATGGCGGATGGTTACGCTCGTGCCAGCGGCAAGGCCGGGGTCTTCCTCGCCGGACAGAATGGCCCCGGCGTCACCAACCTCGTGACGGCTATCGCCCAGGCTCGGGCTGCTTACTCCCCCGTGATTGCCCTGGCGGGCTCACTGGCCACTGGACACGTTCACAGAGACGCCTTCCAGGAGGTGGATCAACAGCAACTCTTCACTCCCATCACCAAGAAGACCTACATGGTCAACAGTGCCGCCCGCGTGCCGGAGATTATCAACGAAGGCTTCCGCAACGCCCTCTCGCCGCGTCAGGGCCCGGTGCTCCTCAATCTGCCGCGAGACGTGCTAGCCTCTGAGGCGGAGTTCGACACCATCCGAGGGGCGATGGAGGATGGTACTCACACCGCTGTGCGGGCGAATGCTGAGCAGATCGTGAAGGCGGCGAAACTCTTGGCCGGAGCTAGTCGCCCACTCATCATCGCTGGCGGCGGCATCAAGAACACCCGGGCTCACAAGGCGGTAATCGAACTTGCTGAGTCTCTGGGTGTGCCGGTAGCCACCTCTCCTGGCCATGGCGATGGGATGCCGTTCGACCACCCCCTCAACGCAGGGCAGGTAGGGCCAAGGGGCAACAGCGTGGCCTCGCGGCTCGCCCGCGAGGCAGACGTCATCCTCGCACTAGGTACACGGCTCGGTTTTAACACCACCTTTTACACCTATGACAACATCAATCGCGATGCGGCCATCATTCAGGTGGAGATCGAGCCTACCGCCTTAGGGCGCTTCTTCCCGGTGGAGGTGGCCATCTGGGGAGATGCGCCCTCGGTGGTACAGGATCTCCACGAGGCGACCCGGGGGAGTGAACGCGATGGGGGTGCTTGGCTTGCCGATTTCAAGAAACAGCGCAAGCGTCACCTGGAGGCCCTGGACGAGACTGACGACGAGCAGGCACCGATCCAGCCAGAAAAGCTGTTCAAGGACTTGCGTGCTGCAGCCCCACGGGATGCCATGTACACGATGGACGCAGGGACTTTGTGTCTGCAGGCCACCGATAAGATGGCCTACTGGCAGCCCCCGGCATTGTTCACGCCTCTCGATTTCGGATTGGTGGGTTTTTCCTTCGCTTGCGGGCTTGGGGTTAAGCTCGCCTGCCCCGAGCGCACGGTCATCAGCCTGATGGGCGATGGCGGCTTCGGAATGACTGTCTCTGAACTTGCGACGGCAGTGGAGTATGGTATCAACACCGTGACGGTGGTAATGAACAACCAATGCTGGGGCGCGGAGAAGGCCTACCAGCGCGACTTCTTCGGTGAACGCTATATTGGAGCGAACCTGCAGAACCCCCCATACGATAAGCTCGCGGAACTCTATGGTGCACGTGGATTCCGAGTCGAGCAGCCTGGTGATCTGAAGGCCACTCTGGAGGCAGCCATTGCCTGTGGCAAACCTGCGGTAGTCGATGTGCAGGTAGATCCGTCCGCCCTTTACAGCTTTCGTCGTGACTCTTTCCAGCATCGAGCGGGAGGCAAGGCATGAGCGGTGCCCAGAGTAGCGGAGAGGAGTTCGACTACATCGTTATTGGCGCCGGTTCGGCCGGCTGCGCACTGGCGGGGCGGCTGTCGGAGGACGGCAAGCATTCAGTGCTCCTGCTGGAGGCTGGAGGCTGGCCATCCAATCCCTGGATCCGGGTGCCCCTGGGTGTCGGGAAACTTTTGCAGAACCCGAAATACGCCTGGCCGTTCCACACAGAACCTGAACCCGCCCTGCACAACAAGTCCATCTACTGGCCCCGGGGCAAGGTGGTGGGCGGCTCCAGCGCCATCAATGGAATGGTCTATGTCAGGGGGGATCCATTCGAGTATGACGAATGGCAGCGCCAGGGCAACGAGGGCTGGAGCTACCGTGATGTTGCCGCCTACTACAAGCGCATGGAGTGTTATCCGGAGGGCGACCCTGCGGTACGCGGCCACCACGGGCCGATGCATATCATGAACCGCGGGAGCTGGGATCCCGACCCACTATCCACCGCCTATCGGGAAGCCTGCGCTGAGGCCGGCGTGCCGCTGGTGGAAGACTACAACGATGGTACCTTCGAGGGAGTGAGCTACCTCCAGCAGACGGGCTATCGTGGTCGACGCTGGAGTACAGCGGATGGTTATATCATAAGTGCTCGGGAGCGACCCAACCTTACTGTTCGGACCAATGCCCTGACGGCGAAGGTGCTCTTCGACGGCAAGCGAGCGGTGGGGGTGGAGTACCTTCAAGATGATAAGCGGTACCGAGTCCACACCCGGGCAGAAGTGCTGCTCTGCGCGGGAGCGCTGCAGTCCCCCCAGATATTGGAGCGCTCTGGGGTGGGCGACGGGGAACGCCTCGGGAAGTTGGGAGTGCCGGTGGTGGCCCACCTCCCTGGGGTCGGCGAGAACCTGCAGGATCATCTCCAGGTGCGGTTAACTTACGAGTGCACCCGGCCGCTGACTATCAACGACATCATTGGCAGTAAGCTGCGCGGTATGCAGCACGGATTGAACTACATTCTGCGGCGGCGAGGGCTGCTTAGCACCACCTCGTCGACCGTGCACGCCATTGCCAAAACCCGCCCCGAATTGGAGCGCCCTGACGTTAAGATACAGATAGCGCTTATCAGCGGCCAAGACCGCTACTCCCGCAGCAAGGGGATGGGCATCGACACATTTCCAGGATTCTCTTTGGGCACCTTCATGCTCCGGCCTCTATCTCGTGGGGCGGTGCATGCCACCAGCACTGATCCCTCGCAACCGCCCAGCATGTTTGCCAACTACCTCTCTCGTGAGGAGGAGCGACGGACCTACCTGGATTCCCTCAAGCGCATCCGTGAGATTGCCGCGCAGCCGGCGTTCCGGCAGCTGCTGAGGCGAGAGACCCGACCCGGACCCGAGATCACCGACGACAAGGATCTCATGGAGTACATGCGAAAGACCGGGCAGACCTCATGGCACCCCATCGGCAGTTGTCGCATGGGCAGCGACGACCAGTCTGTGGTCGATAGTGAGCTGCGGGTGCATAGTGTCGAGGGCTTGCGGGTGGTGGATGCCTCCATCATGCCCACCATGGCGTCGTCCAACACCAATGCCCCAGCCATTATGATCGGAGAAAAGGGCGCCGACTTGGTGCGGGGCATCAAGGGGGTGCAAGAGCATGGCTGAACCAACCAGCGTCGGTGTCATCGGTACCGGCCAGATCGGCTCACGGATAGCGAAACGGCTTCTGCGGGCCGGCTACCGGGTGGTCATCCATGATATCGATCCGGCGGCCATGGAGGGTATCCCCGGCGCCCTGCCGGTGGACTCAGCGGCAGCGGTTGCTCGTGATTGTGACCTGGTGATCACCTGTGTCACCGATCACCACTCCGTGCGGGACGTGGTGATCGGCCGGGGTGGTATCTTGGAAGCAGTCCGGCCAGAGCATCTGGTGATTGAGACGACCACCTCCACTCCGGCTACCACCCGGGAAGTCACTGCCGCCTTGCGGGGCCATGGCGCTGACCTGGTGGACGCCCCAGTGAGTCGCGGCGTTCCGGCCGCGGAAAAGGGCACGCTGTCGATCATGCTGGGGGGGGACGAGGCCCCCCGTGAGCGGGCGCAGCCGGTACTCCAGCAACTGGGTACCGAAATCATCGCCACTGGTGAAGTAGGTACCGGGCACATCGCCAAGGCTATGAACATGATGGTTATGGCGGTCAACTTCACCGCCACCATGGAACTCATGCACGTGGCAGATTCCCACGGCATCTCTCGAGAGAAGTCAATCGCCCGTTTTGCGTCGGGGCCAGCCAGGAGTTTCGTATTGGATCATCATTGGCCGCGTTACATCCTGCCGGCCACCTACGATTCAGGGTTCACCTTGGGTCTCATGTGGAAGGATCTGCGGATCGCCAGCGAAATCGCCGTTGGCAGCGGTCAGGCTCCCCTGCTAGGCGAACGGGTGACTTCTCTCTACCGCTGGGCGGCCACTGCTGGGATGGCGGAGTCAGACAATACCCAGTTGGTGAAATTCACCGATGAAATTCGGACACCCCGGCCCTCCGGGCAGCACCGTAGCATAGAGGCGGAGAGCCTTCTGGAATGCCTCGAAAAAGCACTGTTCGCGGCGGTCTACCTCGGCACTTTAGAAGCCTTGGCGGTTGCCCGGGCCGCTGGGCTTGAGCCTGAACGCCTGCTCGCCGTACTCAACGCCAGCAGTGGTGGCAGTGCTGTCAGCAGAGGAGAGCACGGCGGCAGCGTGAACCTGGAACCGCTCTATGCGAATGCCAGAGAGGCGGCGCTGATCGCTATGGAACAGGGCAATTCCAGCTTCGTTACGGGCCTGGTACCGCAGATTCTGGGGCTGGGGCTGCGGGTGCTTTCCCGGACAGCCCCCGATGACGCGGTCATCGACTTTATATGCCGGCGGATGGAGACAGGCGACGGAAGCCGTGGGGCCGGTCCTAGACGGAATGGCTGAATATCTCTGCCAAGATCCTGCTGCTCATGGCAGCGGCAGGATTCTTCTTGGCAGCGATACTACATAGCGTCACCGGATTCGGTGATGTGTTGTTCTTGGCATCATGCTGACCCCGCTGATCGTCATCCGGAACGCAGTGCCGATGACCGCAGCGACGATGATCATGGCCAATGCCTACCGACGCTACATTCCTTGGCACAGAGGCGCATTTGTGCTGTCGATGACAATCCCCGGCATCCTGCTCGGCGCCCTGCTTTTCGGGCACATACCTGCGCAGCTGATCTTCTCCTATCGACGCCTACCTGATCCTGGCTGTTTAACGTCAATTACTTTGTCCGGTTCGCGCCGCCGCCCCGAGATCCCGCGCGACTGGTGCTACAACCTCACGTACGAGGCGGGGGCCTGGCCGGCGCCACGCCGCGTGGTGCTGCAGGAGCGGCCCGACGACCTGTGGTTCCACACCTTCTTCCTGGTCACCAACCTCAATCGGTTCGATCACTCGCCGCAAGAGGTGCTGGCCTGCTACCGTCGGCGCGGCAAGGCCGAGGCCCACATGGGTGAGCTGAAGTCGGTGCTCGATATTCAACTGTCCTCGATGGATCGCGGCGCCTCCACGGTGCAGGACGTGATGGCACGCAACCAGGCCAGTCTGTTGCTGAGCCTCTACGCCTACGAGCTGATGCATGCGCTGTGCGGCCTGATGGAAAAGGAGACCCGGCACGGCTGGAGCCTGGCCCGCCTGCGCGAGCAGGTGCTCAAGGTGGCCGCCACGGTTACCGTGCATGCCCGGCGGATCACGCTTCACTTGGGGCCGTGGCCGACAAATGGTGGCCGGCATTGCTCAAGGGGCTCCCCCGTCTCTCGCCCTTGCCGTAACGCCAGCGACGCTCAATCGAGCCGCGAACCCGATAGGATCGACGTGCCATCCCGCAGGTCGACGCCGTGGCGTGTCCCCATGCCTGTCATCAATCACTCATCGTTATAAGGACGCAGCAAAAATGCCGTTTAGAGAATTAATGCGGCTGCCGAGTGATAGCAATCTTTCAGGGACGCGTGTTCCGATCCCCGCGGCCTCCACGACATGGCGTCAGTCAGTGCCCGGTGAATAAGGCAGGATAATAGGTGATCTTGCCCAGCAGCAGTGGACACCTTGTTAACGCAGTACACTGCGATGAGGTGACCCATGGCAAGGCAAGCAACTCCAATGAAGAAGACTCGCGCCCGTTATACCCAGGCCTATCGAGATGAGACCTTGGCACTCGCTGATCGTATTGGCGTCAGTGCTGCCGCTCGCCATTGCCGAGAAGGCAGCGGCAGGCGATCATTGACCAGCATGTAGTCAGGCTTACCACCATCGGAAGGGGCGCTCTGGCGCCCCAAGATTGGCGCTCGACCTGCGTGACGGGGGCCTGCCGGTGAATCGTAAGATGATCGCCGCCAGTCTCCAGCGGCAAGGGTTGCGTGCCAAGGCAGCATGTAAGTCCAAGGCGACGACGAACTCACGTCACTCGCTGCCGATGGCACCCAACCTACTGGCGCAGAATTTCACCGCCACGACGCCGAACCAGAAATGGGCCGGCGACATTACCTATCTCGCGACCGGCGAGGGCTGGCTCTACCTGGCGGTGCTGGTCGGCCTGTATTCACGCAAGGTGGTCGGCTGGGCGATGAGCGAGCGTATGAAGGCTGGCCTGGTCTGCGATGCGCTCCAGATGGCCTGGTGGCGGCGCAAGCAGCCCAGGCGTGACTGTGCACAGCGATAGTAAGAATGTGAGTGCCAGATGTTCCCGGGTGAGCTTGACTCACACAGCGATCGACCGATCGTAGGAGTTCTGGTGCCGTGAGGGTTCCCGGGTTTCCTGACCCCCACTCTGATCGACCGCGAGATTGTGTCTTTCCTCGGACCTGTCGGCTACTCGGGAACATCTGACGGCGAGGTTTCGCCTCGTCGATGCCTGTGACCCAAGAAGGGCCTGACAACCTGTCTCATTACTGTCTTGTCCAAGTTATCGAACTCGGTGAAGCCCTATCAGCACCGTCATCGATTAACTGAGGGGCAGACCATGAGCCAACAACAGACCAGCATGAAGCGTACTATCGTCGGCGGTGTCGACACGCACAAGGAGCTGCACGTGGCCGCTGTCGTCGACGAGCATGATCGTATTCTCGGTAGTGCCAGCTTCCCGACGACACGGCATGGTTACAAGTCCATGCTGGGTTGGATGCGCGTCTTCGGCACTGTCGATCGGATCGGTGTGGAATGTACCGGCACTTATGGCGCGGGTCTGCTGCGTTATTTGCAGCACGCCAACATCACCACCCTGGAAGTCACTGCGCCCGATAAAACCGCGCGGCGAAAGCGGGGTAAAGACGATACGATCGATGCGGAAAATGCGGCTCATGCCGCCTTCGCCGGGATTCGAACCGTCACGCCCAAGACCCGTGATGGCATGACGGAATCCTTGCGCGTGCTCAAGGTCTGCCGGAAGTCGGCAGTGGCGGCACGTCGGGTGGCGTTGCAGATGATCCAGATGCAGGTTGTGTCTGCCCCAGAGGCACTGCGCGATCTGTTGCGGAACATGACGCGAATGCAGCTCATCCGGACGCTGGCTGCCTGGCGACCGGACCTCACCGGCTTCCGCGATGTCACGACCGCCTATCGCATCGCACTGAAGTCGTTGGCTCGTCGCTATCTGGAACTGCATGACGAGATCGCCGACCTGGATGTCATGATCGCCGCCATCGTCGACGAGCTCGCGCCCGATCTCATTGCGCGGTGCGCCGTCGGTTATGAATCGGCGGCCCAGCTGCTGATTACCGCTGGGGACAACCCTGAGCGGCTACGCTCAGAAGCCAGCTTTGCCGCGCTGTGCGGCGTTAGCCCTATTCCAGCATCGTCAGGCAAGACGCAGCGACACCGACTCAACCGGGGTGGCGACAGAGCGGCCAATAGTGCCCTGCACATCATCGCGATCGGGCGACTGAGGTTGGATGCCATAACGCAAGACTATGTCCAGCGGCGATTGACCGAGGGTCACTCCAAGCTGGAAGCCCTCCGATGCCTGAAACGCTATATTGCCCGCGAGTAGTACTACGTCCTGCGCAACCGTCACAAGGAAATCAATCGAGCACAAATTGCCACTTGACACTTAGAAGGGCGTCAGGGGTAGCCAGTACTGTTCGACCCTGTATCAATCGCGGCTGGCCCGGCATGATCTCCGATGCGGCATGGGCGCCAAAGGCAACTGTTACGATAATGCCTGTGCCGAAAGCTTCTGAGCCTTGTCCTGCACCGTGAGTGTCCTGTCCTTCGGCATGTTTGCCAGCAAATGTTGGCTGAGCATGCGGAGGAAGTGGCAATGGCGCAGGTAGAGGAGCTGATCGAGGGGTATTGGGGGTCGACACGCACTTGGACGTGCACCTGGACGTGCACATCGGTGTCGTCGTCGATCCAGTGGATGTGTGCTCGGCACCCGCTCAATCGCAACCTGTACCGACGGCTATCAGGATCTCCTTGAGTGGGCATGCTCATTCGGCTCTCTCTTGCGCGCCGGGATTGAGGGCACCGGAACATATGGCGCAGGACTTGCTCGTCATTTTCAGGAGGCGGGCATCGAGGTGCTCGAAGACAATCGGCCGGATCGTGCTCGCCGGCGCCGCCGGGGTGAAAATGACCCCACCGACACCGAGAACGCCGCCCGTGCCGTGTACGATGGCATGGGCACGACGACGCAAGGCCGGTTGCTCGCCATACGTGTAGGTCGCCATCAAAGCCTGGAGGCCAGCATCGGATAGGATCTGTACAGAACGGAACTTCATGCTCATCGTCCTGATTCAACGGATCAGGTTAGTTACAAGTATAGTGGAAAGCTTATGTTCGAACACTTATGCATGAACTCCCGATGGCGCTGAAGCAAGCCCTCATTAGGGTCAATATTAATACTAGTGTAGCACAAGGAATAAGCTTTATGCCCACTGCGATGTATATATCATTGTCGCCGACGCTGGACTAGTTGCTCTAATTTCTTCTCTTGTAGAACGATTTCACCATAAGATATAGCAAGAAATCTGCATGCCTAGGCGCTAGGCGCGTGCCAATGGGCGCATCAAAAGTTAGTCCTTTGGTAATTGACCAAAAACCTCAGGAAGCATAGCTAGCTTTTGTGCCATTACTTGTACATTCGCCGATTAGTCAATGGTCTTTCCACTGTTGCGATGGCATCGTAGGGAACCGATTCGGCTCGAATAACCGTAACTTTATCCTTCTCCATTACCGCTCTCTTATCTGGTAACTCGAATAAATAATTGACCATTTCATGCTAGCCTAACTATGGCTCCTTCCATTTCCTTGCTAGGCGCTTCGAAGCGATTCATAACTTCTGGGTCATGGCCAGGCACGATTAAAGAGGGCGAAGAAGCCAGTTCACGTAGCCTGTTATATCCCTCCAACATCTGGCCAACATCGAAGACAATTGGAAAAGGAGTGTTTGTTTCTAAATTAGCGTAATAATGTGTCGCATCAGAGGCCAACACTAGCCAGCCTTGGCCTGTCCATATCTGCACAGCCTGCAGCCCAGCACAGTGTCCCCCCACATGATGTACATGCAAACCAGGGGCTATCTCTGAACTACCGTCAATAAAGTGCACTCGATTAGCATAAACAGAGCGGACGAGTTCAACAATATCCTCTACTTCATAGGCCTGACGCAAGAAACCATGCCGCATGTACCGCCCGGTCGCGAATGCAACTTCGCTATCCTGAATATAAAATTTGGCATTCGGGAAAAGAGCTAGATTTCCGCCATGGTCATAGTGCAGATGTGTTAAAACCACTGAGTTTATTTCCTCTGGTGCAATACCTAAGAGCTCCAACCCCTCAGTTGGACAGCGCAGGAAGTTTCTACCCCTTGCTCTTGCTCTTTTCCTATCAAACCCTGTATCGATAAGGAAGATATGCTGAGAGGAGCGTGCGATCCACACATAATAGTCCATTGTAGTACCCGCCTCATGCGGGTCGCCACCAATAAAATTCTCGCCAGCATGACGGGAAACCGTAGCATAGCGTATCGCATAAACTTCGAAGCTTTCTACCTTACTCATCCGTAATTACCATTTTCTCTGTTGAAGTCCAAGTGTTTAATGCTAGTGATACGCACCAGCTCTGGTAGCAAATAATGTAAAAATAGTGAGCTCCACCAACCCTTCTCGAGCCCTCGTAAGGATTCCCGCAATGATATTCGGCTGTCATCCAGCGCATTACGTAGTTGCTGCTCCACGCGGCGCTCTCCTGGCTTCAATCGGCCTGAGATGATCTCCTCGCGCAATGCATCCTGAACTTGATGGCGGGGCATGAATAGGGCACGATCCATCCATCCTTGCCCCCAGCAACTGGCATAGCCGAGGAACACGCCGATCTGGCAGTTCTCTATCCGGTCGGCGGTCCCGCAGTACTGGCGCTTGACGCCCGAATGCCTGCCCTTCTTGAAAAGGCCTGTTTCATCTACCACCAGCGCCTCCATCGTCGTCGCGCAGGGCCTCGTAGACGCGCTATCGCACGCCATCCCCATCCCAGCGGGCCCGGTTGATCAGGTGCTGGAAGCCGTAGGGGTGAGCGTCGCTCTGATGTTCGGCCAGCTGCCAGCTGTTGCGTCGCTAGATTTCACCCAGCAGGCCCCGCAGATAGGCGCCGAGGCGCTCTCAGGCCTCGGCACGCTTGACGTAACCGCCCAGCTCTGTCAGCCATGAAGATAACGCCGACTCCCAATCATGGGTTGCTTACGCAGGTTCTCAAGGGTCAGGTCGTTCAGCATCGTGCACCTTCGCTGACTCACGGGCCATGGTCAACGAAGTATAGCTTCTATCTACAACTGCAGTACTAGCTCGTCTTAATGACAAATAAGGGCTGATCCTGCTCCACCATTTGCTGGTCCTCGACCAATACCTTGATGATGGTCCCGCTTACTCCAGCGCGGACGGTGTTATACACCTTCATCACCTCGAGCAAGCATACCGGGTCATCCTGTCCGACTTCGGCGCCGAGCTCTATGTAGGGGGGTTCCAGCGGCGTGGGCGCCCGGAAAAAGCAACCAAACATCGGTGCGCGCACTAGCTCGGTTCCCTCTTCTAGCGCCAACTCTTCTGTCTCAGGTTCCGGTTCGGCGACAAGCTCCGGCCCGGCAATAGGTTCCGGCCGTTTGGGTGCCACAGTACCTCCCTGCGGGGATGGAACGGCGACCGAGGGCTCGGCCGTCGCCGACTCGGGAAGTTCGTCCCGCCGTGCATTTCTCGCACCACCTTTCTGCACGTGCAGCTTCAAATCGCCGATCTCGAGCCGCACTTCAACGTCGGAGGTCTCGTCTATAATTTGCAAGATGCGCATCACGTCGTCTTGCGTTAGATCCAATCCAGTTCTAGTCGACATAACCATGTACCTTGCGTTGCAGCCCAGATGGGCATAGTTAATCGTTCTCGGTAGCGTAAGCGGCAACGGCTCAACCCGCGCTGACGCCCTTCGCGCTCGCTTCTGCGACCGTGCGCATTAGCTCCCCCATATCCTCGCACTGCTCCAAGTCCTTCAGCAGATCGATGGAGCGGGCGATATCCGCCTCCGCAAGCACTCCTTCGACGCAGCCGCGGTATTTAGGGATGCATTCGTCGAAACCCAGCAGCTCCGGCGGCTGCCCCCTCACTCGCTCCGGCCGCCGCACGACTTCGTGCTCGTCGCGCAGACGATAGATAATCTCCGGCACCCAGCCATGCGGGTTCCAGCCCCATTCCTCGTGCACTATTGTCTTGACACGGGTGCGGAAGTCGGCGAAGGCCGGATCCTTTATCTTATCCATTGCGAAACCGGCCGGAATCACCCGCTCCTCCAGCATGGCGATGGCAAGCACATGCGGCAGGCTGAATTGGGCCTCGATCTCGTTGGCAGGTTCCGGGTGCTGGACCACCGTCGGGAAGAAGGCGTTGACGTGGACCACGATCTCCTCGATATCGTCGGCCGCCAGCCCCATCTCCTGCTTCACTTCCAGAGTGGTCTCGATTAGACGCTGCAGGTGATAGCAGCAGGGATAAAACTTGATCCCCACCTCATTGATCCGGTATGGCTTGCCCCAATCGAGCAGGATCCGTTCCGGCTCGCTTACCTGGCCGCAGGTGATCATATTGAATAACCCGCGCGGCGCCTCCAACACGTCCTGCTTACCGGTGAAGCCGTCGTTAGCCAGCAGCGCCGCGGTCAGACCGTTGCGAGGCGAAAAACCCATTTCGATGATATGCGCCATAGTGCCGGTCTGATAGCCGATCCCGCTGGCCTGGGAAGCAGCGATACTGATCGCGTTAGCTGTCTGCGATGCATTCAAGCCGAGAAGTTTGGCCGCGGAGACTGCGCAGCCGATCGAGCCGGCCAAGCTCAGGACCATATAGCCCTGCTTACGCGCTGGACGGCAGGCGAGGCCAATGCGGGCCTGGGCTTCATAGCCGAGAACGAAGGACTCGATGACCTCTTTGCCGCTGGAGCCGAGATGCTCGGCCAAGGCCAGGATCGCAGGGAAAAGGGTGTAGCTCGATACCGCCTCGGGGAAGCTATCGTCCTCATATTCTGTGGCGTGGGCATAGGTACCGCTGGCGAGCGCAGCCATTTCTACCGGAGCCTTGAAGCCGGCACCGGGGACGGTGGCTTCCTTCGTTCCTCCCGCGCGTTTTACGTAACGCGTAATGATATCGCCTCCTGGGCAGTATGGCCCGGCGATCATGGCACCCAAGGCGCTCATAGCCAGCGTCTTGCTGTATTCGACGTCCCCACCCTGCAGGTCTTGGAAGCTCGTTTCCACGGTCCGCTTCGCAATCTCTCTCGTAATATTCATGGTTCCTCCATCAATAAACTAGACTCTGGCTGCTTCACTCTGAGTGTCACGCAACGTGCTGGCCGAAAGACGGCGAAGTTTCAACACTGGACGATAACGGTCTTCGCCGTAGGCGGCCTGTAAGTTCTCCAGTACCCGCAGTATGTAAGCCAAACCGAGCTGCTGGGCCCAGGCAATCGGTCCGCGCGGATAGTTGGTGCCGTAGCACATCGCCTCGTCCACTGCCGCGGCCGAGCAAACGCCGTGGTGGGTGGCTTCAAAGCCTTCATTGGCAAGCATCGCCACGGTACGCAAGAGAACCAGAGCGGGGGCGTCGTCGACCCAACTTACAGCGAAGCCGGCAGCCTGAAACAGACCGGTGGCTGCCCGGCAGGCCGTATCGCTGGCCTGATCGGCGGCGCTCAGTGCAATACGAGTGGCCGCAGCATAATCCAGCGTCAGATCGAACAGCACGAGATCGTCGACACCTTCGGCCGTCGCCCGCGCGGTTGCTGTGCGACCATCGCTCAGGGCGATCCGCACGCCGTCGACCTCGATATAGCCAGTGCCCTCGGTGCGCTCCATCTCGACGCAGCCTTGCAGCCGCTCGAGCAGCGCGGCGGCGGGACCGAGAGCACCGCGCACCAAGACCTGCCCCGGCTTCGGCGCGCTGGCGGCGGTTTCTGGCTCTGGGCGGGTTGCGTCTTCGCCATAGTCGTAGAAGCCTCGACCGTTCTTGCGTCCAAGCCGCTGCGCCGATACCAGTTCTTCCTGAATCAGGGAGGGCTTGTAGCGAGGATCGTAGTGGTAGGCCTCGAACATCGAACGGGTCACTGCCGCATTGACGTCTTGGCCAATCAGGTCAGTGAGCTCTAACGGTCCCATGCGGAAACCGCCGGCCTCACGCATTACCGCGTCGACGGTGGCCGGCTCGGCAACCTGCTCTTGAAGCAGGCGCAGAGCCTCAGCATAGAAGGGTCTGGCGACGCGGTTGACGATGAAGCCGGGGGTGGAGCGTGCCAACACCGGTTTTTTCCCCCAGGCAGCGGCGGTCTCGTAGGTCCGCTGCGCCACATCCTTTGAGGTGGCGAGACCACTGACCACCTCGACCAGTTGCATCACCGGTGCCGGATTGAAGAAGTGCATACCTACCATTTGCTCGGGATGCCCCAGTGCGGCGGCAATGGCGGTGACTGACAATGAGGAGGTATTGGTCGCGAGGATGCAGTCGGGGCCACAGATAATCTCCAGGCGCTGAAATACAGACTGCTTGACGTCGAGGCGCTCGGCGATGGCCTCAATCACCAGCGCGCTGCCGGCCACCGCATCGAGCTCGGCGGCCGGGCTCAGTCTCGCCAACACAGCAGCGCACTCCTCAGTGCTGATCTTGCCGCGACTTACCCGGTGTGCGAGCTGCTCACCTATGCTGTCGATGGCTTTGGCTGCCGCCCCTTCGGCAAGATCGAAGATGCGCACTGGGTGCCCTCGCTGGGCAGCCACCTGAGCAATACCGGCACCCATGGTTCCAGCGCCGATTACGGCGATGACCTGCTTACTATCCAATGCCTGCATGTTTGCATTCTCCAGCAGCGGCGTTAGCTCATCGGCCATGGAAGTTTGGGCGTCGTTTCTCGAGAAAAGCGGCGATGCCCTCGTTACGGTCGTCGCTGGCGGCGAGCAGCGCGAAACTGCGCCGCTCCGCCTCGAGGCCAACGCTGAGGCTGGTCTCGAAGCTTTGCTGCAGCAACTCCTTGGCCGCCAGCACCGCCAACAGTGGTCGTTCGGCGATGCTGCGCGCAAGCTCCAGTGCTCGAGGCTCGACCTGCTCCGCCTCGACGACCTCGGCCACCAGCCCTCGCTCACGCGCGGTGGCGGCATCGATTGGCTCACCGCTGAGCACCATCTGCGAGGCCAACGCCTTACCCACGATGCGAATCAGGCGCTGAGTGCCGCCAGCGCCCGGGATCATGCCGAGCCGGATCTCCGGCTGGCCGAAACATGCGCCCTCGCCGGCAAGGATGATGTCAGCATGCATGGCCAGCTCGCACCCCCCACCCAGGCAGTAGCCGTTGACGGCCGCCAGTAACGGCTTTGGGAAACGAGCAATCCGCTCCCATTGGCGCGGACGCTCATGTTGCCAAACCCCCACAGGGTCGAGTTCGGCCATCTCACGCACATCGGCGCCAGCGGCGAAGGCACGCTTGTCGCCGAGCAACAGCACGGCGCGCACGGCGTTATCGGCCGCTGCGGCCTCCAATAAGTCCGCCAACTCCCTGAGAGTCTGGGTGCGCAGAGCGTTGCGCACCTCCGGACGGTTCAGCCGCAGGCAAAGGACCCCCACCTCCGGCCCTTCCACCTTGATGTCTTGTCGTTCCCGCATGGACTACCTCGATCGCTCACTATTCAGGGGATGATTCGCTCCCGACGCAGTTGTTCTAAGGCCTCCAAATAACACTCTTCGCTGTCGCGGCAGTCGTGGAAGCCGGAGCGGCGCAGCTTCACGGTGGAGGAAACGTTGTCGTAGGCGCTGTTGAAGATGAAGTCTCCCCAGCGCCAGTCGACCAACTTATCTATCGGATGCTCAGCCAGGCCATGGCGATGGACGATCCGCTCCCACAGCGGGCCCTTGTCCGCCATCTGTCGCTCCAACGAGAGGGTCTGTACCTCACCCGGCTCGACGCCGAAGAATTGAGCCAGCCGCGGCCATAGGTTCTTCCAGCGAAACAGGTCGCCGTTGGTGATGTTGTAGGCTTGATTGGCGCACTGCGGCTGAGTGGCCACCCATTCCATGGAACGAGCCAGCAGCTGCGGATCGGTTATCTGATAAAGGGCCTCGTAACAGCCGCGCGAGCCCGGGAAGTGCAGCGGCAGACCCAGCTCCTTGCAGATCGAGCCATAGATGGCGAGGACCAGAAGCTGGTTCATTGGACTGCCGAGCGAGAACACCAGTGGCGCCTGTGGACGCAGACTGGACCAGGTCCAATTTGCGCCACGCTGGCGCGCGACGATGAAATCCTGTTGGTCGTAGTAGAAGTTAGGCGGCATGTGCCGCGAATCGTCTTCCTTCGCCGGTGTGCGGTACGTCCCCAGGTGGTTGCCGTACCACTTCTGGCCATGCATGAGATTGATATGCTGGAAACCCGGAACCTCAGCCTCCAGGGCATCGACCAGGTTACGCAGCATCTCCAGGTTCGGCCCTACCTCCTCCGCCGCAGAGGCAGCCTTGAGGTGAGCAGTGAAGAAGACGTGCGTAATCTCGGGATGCTCGGCGAGCCTGCATCGACAATCCTCCGCGTCGAGCAGGTCCAGCGACAAGGCACGGACATTTGCGCTGTCCGCAGGCGGTCTCCGAGCAGCAGCCAGCACCTGCCAGTCCTGCGCGGCGGCAAAGTGCGCCAATGCCGCGCGGCCGACAATGCCGCTGGCGCCGACGACCAGGGCAACCTTACGAGAGTCACTCATGGCAACTTCCCCCCGTCGCTAGCTGTATGCGAAGGTGCCCGTTCGGGCTCGATCGGGTCGTTACGGCGTGCCGATCGGTCCTCGTAGCGTGCCAGCCCCGCCAGCGCCCGGCCGGCTGTGGTGAAGTCGTCGAAGACCGGGATGCCGGCGGCGATTGCCCGATGCCGATGCTCCCGCTGCGCCTGATCCACCTCGGCAGAGCCGTCGGATCGCAGCACTAGGATGAGGTGGGCCTGATCTCCATCGTTCGCACTTCGATGGGCAATGCAGGCGTCGATCATGTTTTTCACCATGTCGCTTTCACGGTAGCTCAGCAGCACCGGCAGGTTGAAGTGAGCGATGATGGCGTCGACGCCCGAGTCGCCTTTCAACGCGGCGAGGATGTCGTTCGCCACTCGACCGTCAGTGCGGTTAAACGCGTTCGCAGGCAGATCGATGGGATTGCTGCCGCTGGCACCGTCGGGTAGTTCCAGGGCTATCAGGCGTTTTCGGGTATCGTCCGCGAACCGGGCAAGCTCGAAGCCACGCTCGGCGAAGCCATCACTGGCGACGACGCTGGCACCACCGCCGTTACCGAACAGCACCAGTCGCCGAGTCGGCCGTGCCAGGTTGGCTTCCAGGGTTTGGAATAGCATCAAGGTCTCGATCAACTCTTCCACCGTATCCACCAGCACGCAGCCGGTCTGTCCGGCCACCGCCTTCCACACTGCCGCGTTTCCGGCGAGCGAGCCGGTATGCGACGCGGCCGCCTGCTGCCCCTGCTCGGTACGCCCACCCTTGAGCAGCACCACGGGCTTGCGACCCTGGCTAGCCTGTAGCAGCTCCACGAAGCGGCGACCGTCGCTGATATCTTCCAGGTACATCCCGATGACTCGCGTCTGCTTGTCGTTGATGAAGTGCTCCAGCAGGTCGTTCGGGCCCAAATCGATACTGTTGCCGACGGTGACCAGACCGCGGAAGCGCAGGCCGCGCATCTGACCACGCCGAACCAGATCGACGCCGAAACCACCGCTCTGGGACACTACCCCAACGCAGCCGGCGGCGTCGGCACCGAACTCGGTTTCAGCGAAAGTAATCCGCCCCCGGGGACTGTAAGTGCCCAAGCAGTTCGGGCCGAGCACCCGTACCGATCCACGCCGCGCGGCTTGGAGAAGCTCGGCCTGCGACCCCGGCCCCTCGCCATGCTCGTCGAAGCCACTGGTCATTACCTGGGCGAAGGCGACCCGCCCTTGAGCCCCGGCTAGCAGCTCGGGAGCCGCCTGGCGCGGCACCGCGACATATGCATAATCCACCAGCTTGGGCGTCTCCGCCAGGCTGCGGTAGGCCGGTAGCCCCGCCACGCTGTCGGCGCTAGGGTGGATCACGTAGACATCGCCCTGGAAGTCGAGCCGGCGCAGATTGTTGATGAAGCGGTTACCTGCGCCCTTGCCCGAACTGGAAACGCCGGCGACGGCGATGGTTTTGGGCGCGAACAGCGGCTCGAAGCTGGACGGCAGGGTCGGCCGCGGGCCGTCGGAAGGGCGCCGACTCGAGGCCAGGACTAGGCGAGCATCCACCGCAACCGCCGAGTCGGGGCCGACGATGAGCGGGTTAATGTCGAACTCCTGCAGGTCGTTACCGAGTTGCATGAGCAGGCCGCCCTCGCCACCAACCTTCATAAGCACATCGAGGAGCGCTTCTTCGCTGATTGGCGTACGTCCTCGCGCGCCACGGAGGATAGGCAGCGCGCGCAACTCCTCCAGCATCTCACGGGCATCCGGCTCTTGGATGGGGCAGACTCGGAAGGCCACGTCGGCGAAGATCTCAACGAAGACGCCACCGAGACCGACCATGATCATGGGCCCGAACTGAGGATCGACGAAGCCGCCGATCACTAACTCCTGTCCGGCTGACGCCATTTGCTCGACTAGGAAACCCTCGATCCAGGACCGGTCGCCGGTCCAGTCGGCGAGAATCTCCTCAGCCGCCTCGGCTACGGCTTCTGGATCCCGCAGACCCAGACGCACCCCACCCAGATCGCTCTTATGCAGAGGGCGAGAGGAAAGCACCTTGACCACATAAGGCCCAGCAAAGCCGCAGGCGGCATCGGCCGCAGCTGCGGGGTCGGCCCCCGCCACAGCAGAATACGGCACGTTGATGCCGAATGCGGCCAGTGCCGCCTTGCCGGCCTTTTCGTCCAGCGCCAAGTTGCCGGCCTCGCGCTGTTGCTGCAGCAGCGCGGCCAAGTCCGTCTCCACACTCTGTTCGATTCGGGCCCTTTGGCTCGCCATCTGCATCACCTCTTCCCGTCTATCTTCAAACCTCGAGCACGAGGATTAGGTCGCCCTCGGCCACCGCGTCTCCCTCGGCGACCACGATCCGCTTGATAACACCGTCCTCTGTCGAACTCAGGGGAATCTCCATCTTCATGGACTCCAGTATTATCATTGTGTCGTCCTCCTGGATCTCATCTCCTTCTTTGGAGAGGATTTTCCAGACGGTGCCGGTGATGTCGCTCTTGACTTCTAGTTCTGCCATGCTCGTTTCCTTATCTGCATCTGCCGGTACTGCCGCAGCCGCTGGTGCGGAGCGGGCCGTTGGACCTTGAAATCGCTTGAATCAGTAGCTGGTCGGCCAGACCGAAAGGTCGTGGCGGCCAACGATCCCGTCGCCGGCGTGAACATCGAGTAGGCGTTTGAGCGAACTGCGTGTCTCGCGCGGATCGATAACGGCGTGTGTTTCGTAGAGCTCGGCCAGGGCCCAGGCAGAAGAGTCCTGCTGGAGCTCTTTCAGGCATTCCTCAAAGCGCTCCGGATCATCTTCCTTCTTGACACCGTAGAGCATGTGCACCCCCAGGTGCGGGTCGACGAAGCCCAGGTCGGCTGTGGGCCAAGTCAGCACCTCGTCGGAGTTACGTCCGCCGCCCATGTTCAGATAGGCCTGGCCGTAGCTCTTGCGCATAATCACCGAGATCCTCGGCACGCTGACCAGACTGATAGCGTTCATCCAGTTGATGATGCGACCCGGGGCGCCACGCTTCTCACCATCCACACCGATCAGAAAGCCGGGTTGGTCCACTAGGAACACGATAGGAATGTTGAAGGAGTCGCACATCACCATGAAGCTGGTGGTCTTGCGCATGGCATCGACGTCGATGGCACCGCCCTTGAACTTTGTGTTGTTGGCGATTACGCCGACAGAGCGACCGTCGATTCGCGCCAAGCCAGTGCTCACCGACTTGCCGAAGCGAGCCTTGAGCTCGAAGAAGCTGTCGCGATCGACGATGCTTCGGATGACCTCGCGTACGTCATAGACGGAGTTGCGCTCCTCCGGGAGCACCTCGAGAATGCGCTCGGCCGCGGCATCGGATCCCTCGGGAACTTCTACACGCGGGGGCGCCTCCTTGGCGCTTGAGGGCAGATAGCTGAGGAAGGTGCGGATCGCCTTCAAAGCCTCCTCATCGCTGTCGACTGCAATATCTACCATTCCGGTGGTGCCAGTATGGAGACGCCAACCACCGAGTTCCTCGGGGTCGACTTCCTGATTGATAGCTATGGAGGTGACCCGGCTGCTCGCCACGGCCATGGTGGCGCCCTTACGCATGACCACGAAGTCTGACATGCAGGAGTACCAGGTCGACGAGCCGTAACAGTCCCCGAGCAGCGCCGACACCCAGGGAGTCTGGCGACGACGCTGATACTCGGCCGGATCCTGGCCCAGCATGGCGCGACCGGGCGCGCCCATACGATCCGGCATTCGGGCGCCGGCGGATTCGCCGAGAAAAATCATGGGCATACCACGTTCGGTAGCAACCTCGCGGATGTGCCGAATCTTTTTACCGTTGATGGCGCTGCTGGAAGCGCCGATCGTGGTGAAGTCATTGGAGACCACGGAAACCTCGCGGCCCTCGATCCGGCCGTAGCCGGCGATCTTACCGTCGGCCGGAGTCTTATGACGCACTTGCGGTCGGATTCCCTTGGCGAACATGCCAGACTCAAAGAAGCTGTCGCTGTCGAGCAGCACGTCTAGCCGCTCACGGGCGTTCAGCACGCCCTTTTCGCGCCGCGCCGCCAGCTTGGCCTCGCCCCCCATGGCCAAGGCAGCAGCAGTTTGCTGCTCTAGCTCTTCCAGTTGTGCTTTGAATTTCACAGATCTGCTCCAATAGTGCGTTGAGGTGCCATACATGCGAAGCAGCCATGGGAGCCGAAGGCGACGGCTGCGCCGCTTCGACCTACCGACGCCATTCTCGTGATGGCGGACGCCTAGCATCTGCTTCGGCTGCAAACCCTTCGCGAAATCTTATTCGGTGGCTTTCGCCGGTGCTGGTTCGGGCAATACCCGAAGAGCAGAAGAGTAGGATTCATTGTTTACCTGCCTTGTTATACGATCAAATATAAAGTAATCATCCTTTTATGCATTTTCTTTATAGGGTCGGTGACGTCAGGTTCTGGTTGTGAAAAAAGCTCCTAGGTAGGATCGATCATGACGCATCCACTCGTGACGATTGAGATATTGGTCGTGATCAATCAACAGAATAAGCCACCCTGCCTACCTCTCCTGACGCTGGGTATCCGTCCGCATTGAAGGTGACATAGGGTGGGAACGCTTTGTTGCCGATTCATTGCAACAATTTTTTGCTAGTTTGGTACATTAACGAAATTCGGTGTCTGGTAATTTTTGGCTGGTTGCCACACCGATATGGGATGCGGTTTCGTTCAAGGAGAATGAGGATATGAACGATTTGCAAGGCAGCCCACGATTAATCCGGTTTGGACTTTCGCCGCGTATATCCCGGCTTTCACCGTTGGCGGCGCAGACATATTGGGCCGGACGGCACGCTGACCTGTTTTCACGTGTCCCCGACCTCTCATCCTATGTGCAAAATCACGCTGTCTTGGAAGCTAACGAGCAGCCGATTCTGGGCGAAACGGGTTTTGACATCTTCTCCGAAGTGGAATTCGCATCGCAGATGGCAATGTCGGCCGCGACAACGAGCAAGTACTATCAAGACGTCATTCTCGCGGACGAACGCTGCCTGCTTGATGCTTCAAGAAGAGCTTTCATCTTGGTCGCGCGGAGGGGAACTGGGTCGACAGGCTTGCCGAGCGGCGCGACCAAGCTGGTGCAGTTCCTTTCCAATCACCGTCCAGCCATGACAGAGGCTGGGGATGCTCCGACGGCATACTGGGAAGATATCGTCGTAAACGTTTCCGGTTGGCACGGCGTCCAGCCCTCGGTCATCAGGCAAACACCATATCCAAGTGTAGAGGAGGCTTTGGTCGCACATCGTCAAGGAGGAGATGAGGCGGCACTGCTGTCGGTAATCGTCAGACAGAGCGTTGTCGTCGAGCCCAAGATGGGCGGCGGACTAGGCAATTCCTTAGAGACCGTTTGAGAATGGGATCGATGGCTGAGTCAGCAAAAAGATGCTGGATCAAGTAGTTGTCGTGCCCGATCATGTTTTTACGCCGCCTTCTTGGCCAGCGTCATTACCGCTCCCGCTCGGGATTGAGCGAGACTATCTTGATCGGCTCTCAGTTATGGGTCTTGCCGCTCCAGCGAGCCGGGTTGCCTCGGCGAGCCGTTGATACCGAGGCGATGTAGCTGTCTTCCTTGCGCTAATTGTAGATAGTTGCCACCAAGATACCTTCCTGCTCGGAGACCTCACTGGCGCTGAGGTTATGGATGGCAGCAGCTTGACCACCACGGCTTATCCCCGTTCCTCGGAGTAGCGAGGCATGAACGACTACTCCTATCGCCCCTTGGGTTCTTACGAGAGGGTATCAGAGGGAGCGACAACCATCCTGACTGAGGGGTCGATCGCACAGCGCAAGCGGCTTGTGTCCAGTTTCAACTGAGCTTAGCATGCATAAATTGCATGCTAATTATTTTTCTATTTGATTTTGTTATACAACAGGGCGTCGCTGGTTATAGAAAGCGACCGAAAGCTAACCGCATAGATACAGATTAGGAACCTATTATGGCGGTACGGGTAAATCTCAAGCAGATCGACGCCTTCCGCGCGGTGATGATTGCCGGATCGACCAGTGAAGCCGCAGGCCTGCTGAATGTATCCCAGCCGGCAGTCAGCCGCCTGCTTCAGAACCTGGAATCGTACATCGATTTTCGCCTTTTCATTCGTCAGAATGGCCGGCTCTACCCCACCCCTGAGGCCGAGGCCTTGCTGCATGAGGTCGAACAGGTCTACAGCGGCTTGGATCACCTCAGTAGCGTCATGAAGAACATCAAGCTGCTTGAGGGTGGCCACCTACGCATTGTCGTCTCCACGCCGATGGCACAACGACTCCTACCGGAAGTCTTGGCGCAATTCCAAGAGCAACGTCCAGATATTCGGGTATCAATCCGTATAGTCGTCAAGCGCGAGATGCCCAAATGGCTGGACGCGCAGCAGTTTGACGTCGCATTAGTGACTTTCCCGGTGGACTACCCTTCTGCCCACCTACTCCACCTGGCCAGCGTCAACGGCGTCTGCGTCCTGCCACCGGGCCACCGCCTTTGCGATAAGCCCATGGTCCGTGCGGAGGATCTCGCCGAAGAGCACTTCATCTCCATCATCTCAGACACGATCCTGCGCATGAAGGTGGATCAGGCCTTCGCGGGGTTGGGGGTACAGCGCAAACAGATGAGGATTGAGACCCAGTCCGGCGCCTCTATTTGCAATCTCGTCGCCGCCGGCTTGGGCGTATCCATCGTCGATCCGTTCACCGCTAGTGCGCTGGATGGCAAAGGTCTGGTAATGAAACCGTTCCGGCCGATAATCGGATTCGATTTCGGGGTTTTGCTACCGATACAGCGGCCGCGTTCGCAGCTGGTGGACGAGTTCATCGAGGTGGTGCGGGAACAGGCACGGGCCTTCGAGGAGAGCCATGAGACTCTGTAGCCCATGCTGCGCGCGGCGGGGCGGAACCGTTGCGCGCAGCATAAAATGCTCTTACAACATCTCTTGCATAGGATGCCCGGCCCACATTTCCTCCTTGAGGTAGCGAGTGTGGACTCTACCCTCTAGGAAGGCCGGTTCATTCAGCAGGCGCTGATGAAAACCGATGGTGGTCGGCACGCCCGTGATCTGAAACTCTGCGAGCGCACACCGCATTCGCGCCAAGGCCTCCTCCCGAGTCTGGCCGCGAGTCACCACCTTCGCCAGCAGCGAGTCGTAGTACGGCGGCAGGACATAGCCCGGATAGGCATGACTGTCTACGCGCACCCCGGGCCCCAAAGGCACCGTGAACTCTTCGAGCTTGCCCGGGCGCGGCATGAAGCCCTTGTCGGGGTCCTCTGCATTGATCCGGCACTCGATGGCGTGACCGAAGAATTTGATATCTTCCTGGTACAGCGACATTGACTCACCGCTGGCTACCCGGATTTGCTCTTTAATAAGGTCCAGCCCGGTAACCTCCTCCGTCACCGGGTGCTCGACCTGAATGCGGGTATTCATCTCGATGAAATAGAAGTCATTGGTGGCGGTATCGACGATAAACTCCACGGTACCGGCACTGCGGTAGTTGACCCGCTCTGCGAGACGGCGGGCAGCAGTAGTAATACGCTCCCGCATCGCCTCGTCAACGGCTGGCGACGGGCTTTCCTCGACCAGCTTCTGGTGCCGACGCTGGATACTACAATCACGTTCGCCCACATGCACCACACGCTCGCCGTCGCCGAACACCTGCACTTCGATGTGACGCACCTTGTCGAGGTACTTCTCTACATACACCGCACCGCTACCAAAGGCTACGGCCGCCTCATGCGAGGCACGCTCGAACACCTCGCGCAGTTCGTCCTCATTCTTCACCACCCGCATACCACGGCCACCACCACCCGCGGAGGCCTTGATAAGTACCGGGAAGCCGATAGAGCGCGCCACCTCGACCGCCGCTTCGGAATCGGCCGCCGGCCCGTCGGAGCCCGGCGTCACCGGCACCCCCGCCTCTACGGCCAGCCGACGGGCCGCCGCCTTGTCGCCCATCACCCGGATGATCGAGGCCTGTGGGCCGATGTAGGCTAGACCAGCACCAGCACATTCCTCGGCGAAATCAGGGTTCTCGGAGAGAAAGCCGTAGCCGGGATGAATGGCATCGGCACCGAACTCCTTGGCGGCAGCGATGATAGTACTACCTTTCAGGTAGCTCTCGGTGGCCTGCGGCCCACCGATCTCCACGCTCTCGTCGGCAAGGCGCACCGGCAAAGAGTCCTTATCAGCCGAAGAGTAGGCCTGCACCGAGCCGATCCCCAGCTCCCTGCAGGCGCGGATGACACGCAAGGCAATTTCCCCGCGGTTGGCGATGAGTACTTTTTTGATTGGCATAATTCCTCCTAGTAACGGCGACCGTAGTAGTGTATGAAACAGTATGTGAGTCGGCCGATCTTCTAAAGCTCGACCTGAAGGAGCTTCGCCGCATTCTTCCAGAGAATTTTGTGCACGATGTCCTCGCGCCACCCCATCTGTAGGAAATCGCTGACGGCCTCGTGGATGTCCTTGACCGGATATGCGCTGCCAAAGAGAGTGCGGTCCTCAAGGAACATATTGGCGCCTTTAACGTAGGTATCCGCGCAGATGATGTCCTTGGTCGCCGCATAGAGATCAGGCGAGACGTAAATATTTGGGCAGGCCAACGCCACTACTATCATCTCCCGGTCGTATGGCCACGCTGCATGGGAGACGATGATCTTGAGCTCCGGATAACGCTGGGCAACGTGCTGAATGGAGACGGGACTCGACCATGTAATGTCATGCCCGCCAAGGACCGACAGCAGGCCCGATAGGGAAATCGACACCGGCAGCCCCAACTCGAGCGCTAGCTCGTAGACAGGATGGAGGGACTCATCATCCGACCACCGGGGCTTTTGACCAGAGCCCGGCTCAATGGAGATACCCTTAATATTCGCTGTAGAGGCGTACTCGCGTATCTCGCTCAGGCTGCTGGGGATGTTCTCCAGATCGACGCCTAGAAAGCCTAAGAAGTGATCGGGATAATCGTTGATAGCGTCAACAATGTCTTTGTTCTTCACACTCCCCAGGTTGCCAGCGCCGGCCGAGGCACGCCCCATGAGGACGCCGTAACGGATGTTAGCCGACTCCATCTCCTCGAAAAGCAGATCCAAGGATTCCAGCCATGCCGAACGCGCACCCATGAAACGAAAGCAGTGCCGCGGGTAATGCATCGCGGTGCGGAACGCCGAGCCCTGAGTCCAGGCGGGAATCGGCGGTCGTAGGCGCATATCCAAGATCGGCGGCATCATCATCGTCGTCATTTTGTTTTTCCTCCCAACCAGAATGACACCCAATTTGCGGGTGCGGCCGAAACAGCCTGCGCCCCTCGTGAAGGCGCCGTCATCTCCAAATGAAGACTAAGTGTTAGGCAGCCAAAGCAATACGGTCAAATGTCAAAATAACATTACTTAATCAGCCTGCCTTATAGCTTTTTTAGTAGCTACTTTGCTGTAACAATGATTTGTATAACGGCTGGTATTCGATACTTGCATTCTAAGTATTCATTTCATATGCAATAGCAATAATCTCCATGATGACATTGCTGGATACAGGAACAAATGGACAAAAATCAGTACAGGAGTTACTAATGAGCCCTCTACTCCACAGCCCGCTGCAGCTTCGCTCCGTAACCCTAAGGAACCGCGTTGTCATCTCCCCTATGTGCCAGTACTCGGCACAGAATGGTTACGCCAACGATTGGCATCTGGTGCAACTCGGCCGCTACGCTCTCGGTGGCGCCGGACTCATCTTCACGGAGGCCACTGCGGTTGAGGAGCGGGGGCGGATAACCCACGGGGACCTGGGTCTGTGGACGGATGAGCAGATCCCGGGGTTACGCCGCATCACCGACTTTCTCAGGACTCAGGGAGCCGCTCCAGCTATCCAGCTCTCCCATGCCGGCCGCAAGGGGAGTGCTCAGCGCCCCTGGCACGGGGCGTCACAGCTCTCGGCAGCGGATCTCGCAGAGCGCGACGAGGCGCGCTGGGATACAGTGGCTCCTAGCGCCGTTCCTCCCACCCATGAGTGGATTCCACCCCACGCGCTAGAGCAGGATGAGTTGGTAGAGCTGAAGCAGGCGTGGCGGAGCGCCGCTCGTCGTTCACGAGAAGCCGGTTTTGAGGTGCTCGAAATACACGCTGCCCATGGATATCTCCTCCACCAATTTCTCTCACCGCTGAGCAATACCCGTAACGATCGCTATGGCGGCAGTCGAGAAGGCCGCTGCAGGTATCCTCTGGAGATCGTAGAGGCCGTACGTGCAGAGTGGCCAGAGGACAAGCCGTTATTCATGCGAATCTCAGCAGTGGACGGGGCCGAGGACGGTTGGCAATTGGAAGACAGCCTCGCCCTCTGCGACGAACTCAAGACGCGTGGCGTGGATGTGGTTGATTGCTCTTCGGGCGGGCTTGCCCGACCAGCGGTGGCGGCGCCGACGGTACGCCAAGAGTATGGTTTCCAAGTGCCCTTTGCTGCCGCCATCCGCAACGCTTGTCGGCTGCCCACCATGGCAGTCGGGTTGATTCTCGATCCCGAACACGCCGAATCGGTGCTGCAAGAGAATCGGGCCGACCTGATTGCTATCGCGCGAGAGGCCTTGAACAATCCTAATTGGGCGCTGCATGCAGAACAGGCACTGGACGACAACGCCGGATTCTCAAACTGGCCAGAACAGATAGGCTGGTGGCTCGCTAACCGTTCGCGCCGACTGCAGGCTCTGGCGAACGAGACTCACGAATCCAAGATTAATACCTAGCTTCACGCCGTTGAGCGGCTGCCACTCGCTCGTGAGCAGGCTCGGCAGGGTATGAACCAATTCTCTTGAGATCAACCTCTTACACCTTACCTTGACAAGAGCACCATACGAGGCTTCAGATTGATGGACAATTACAGTCTACCGCTTCTGTTGATTTTTCTCGGCAGCGCCGCACTCGGTAGTTACTTTCAGGCGATCACTGGCTTCGCCCTGGGCATCATCGTGCTAGCTATCATGATCCTGACCGGGGCAGTCACGGTCGCGGATACGGCCAATGCGCTTTCTATCTTGACTTTCTGCAACGTCAGTGTCGTGCTGCCCCAGATATGGCGCCACATCTACTGGCGAGGTATCCTTTTGATGTCCTTCGGCTTACTGCCGGGCCTGATCGGCGGAGTATTACTTCTTGAGCACCTAAGTTCCAGTAGTTCCGTTTTACTGCGCCTTCTAGTAGGTCTGCTGGTAATTTCTAGTGGAGCCTTTTTGCTGCTGCGACCGCGCTCACTAAGCGAGCCTTCGGGAGCCTTCAGCTTCGGTGCATCGGGCGTTGCATCCGGCGTACTAGGAGGCCTGTTCAGCCTCCCTGGGCCGCCAGTCATCTACCATTATTATCGCCAGCCGATCACCCTTACCATGGTCAGGGCGACCCTGTTGACAACTTTTGCCCTGATTTCCGCTGGACGTCTGCTCGCAGTCGCATCGCAATCGGGGCTGACGGTGGTCAGCGTGCAGATCGGCTTTCTGGCGGTGCCAGTTGTAGCGATTGCCAGTTGGGCATACACACGCTTTCCGCCGAAGCTCTCGGAGCATACCGTCCGCCGCGGCGCCGCGCTAATGCTGGTGGTTATGGGTGGCTTCATTGTTTATATGGCGATGCAGGATATTTAGGAACTTGCTGCTAACTGGTGAGCCGCACCGGCTTTCTCGGAGATCCGTTGGTTTGAGTCAGGCCGCCTTCCTGGCCTGACCTTGCTGCTCGCAATACTCCACTTCTCGTTTCGCAGGTGGCATGTTACCTATCGGCTCTAGCAATCGCTGGTGGTTGAACCAATCTACCCATTCGAGGATAACCGCCATCACCTCTCGGTTCACGAAGGCCACACCCAGGTCATGTCGACGATCGAGTTCGGCACGTATGGTGAGTCGCTGCTGCTCTGGAGCAGCTCGGCATGGCAAGGTCACGGGGGCACGATCCCAACATCTCTTCCAGCGTCCGATGACTCTCGGAAAGCAGTTCGTGGCGGGACACCGGCTGAGAACAGCGAGCGCAGTCGTCCTGGTGCTCACGCTCGATGCGAGCATGGATTCGATGGGCCAGCTCCGTCAGGTCATGCCGGCGGATGGCCTGGTCATAGACCGGCAGCATGTCGCTTTTCCAGGCCATGAGTTCACGCAGAGAACTGCGCAGATTCTGCAGATCCTCCTCGGAGCGGGCATGCTGATGAATGTCATTGAGCGCCTGTGTCACGAACCAGTGGCGGATTTGATGGCAACGCAACTGCAGTTCCGCCGCCTCAGGGCCGGCGTCCAGTGGTCGCGGCGAAAATGGTCCGGATTCAGTGATGTCCCGCGCCGGGTCAGGAACAGCGGAGCACGCTGGAGGGGTTACACGGGCTGTGCAGCAAGTACCTTCTAGACCATACCCGCGACGTGCTTGATGCCATGGTCCCTGGCGGGCCAATACGTTGATTTCCACTGCTTGCTCCTGGGTCAACATTTGGCGGCCTAAAGCCGCCATCTTTGCCCAGGGGGTTAAATTTACCTCGGCGTCAGGGGGTCAGTTTTACATTGGCGATGACATGTAAGTCCGTCCATCATTTCAGCACGTTTACCCTGTAGCAGAAGATCTCGCGATGGAGCGTAACCGCCATACCGAAGAGCAGATCATCAGCATCCTCAAGGCCAAAGAGCGCGGCGTATCGATCGCCGAACTGGCCCGGCAAAACGGTGTGACCGAGCAAACCCTCTACTGCTGGAAGGCCAAATACAGCGGCATGGAGGTATCGGAAGACAAGCGCCTCCGCGAGCTGGAGACCGAGAACGCCCGGCTGAAGAAGTTGTTGGCGGAAAGCGCCCTCGACAATACCGCACTCAAGGAGATCGTCTCGGGAAAGTGGTAACGCCCGAAGCGAAGCGGCGTGCTGTGAAGCATCTGGTGACGGGTGGTTGGCTCAGCCAGCGAGGCGCCTGCCGATTGCTGGGCCTGACAAGGTCGGTGGCTCGGTACCAGGCAATACCGCGTGACGATGAGCCGCTTCGGGCACAGCTGAAAGCTCTGGCGACCTGCTACCCTCGCTACGGCTATTTGCTGCTGCATGCGCTGTTGCGTCAGGAGGGGCTGGTGATCAATCACAAGCGTACCTACCGGCTATACCGTGAAGATGGCCTTCAGATCCGAACCCGTCGGCGCAAGCGACTGGTGCGGCCACGGGCGCTGATGGCGTTGCCAGACAGGGTGAACCAGCGCTGGTCGCTGGACTTCGTGTCGGATCAGTTGGCCTCGGGGCGCCGATTCCGAGTCCTGAACATCGTGGATGACTTCAGCCGCGAGTGTGTCGGCCAGTTGGTGGACACGTCAATTTCCGGGCGTCGCTTGGCCAGGTTCCTGGACGAGATCGCGCAGCAGCGCTCGCTGCCGGCCTCGATCGTCTGTGACAACGGCCCGGAGCTGACCAGCAAGGTGATGTTCTTCTGGGCACGTGAACGGAAGGTGGTCCTGGCCTTAATTCAGCCGGGCAAGCCGAAATGCGTTCATCGAGAGCTTCAATGGCAAGTTTCGGGACAGCTGCCTCAATCAGCACTGGTTCCAGAGCCTTGCTGATGCACGGCAGGAAACAGGTCAATGGAGAACCCACTACAACCATGTCAGACCACACAGCTCGTTGGGCTATTTGCCACCCGAAGCATATGCCCAGCAGTGCGCATGAAGGAGCGGCTTCTCACATTGGTGGCGGACCTAGACCAAGGGGGAAAGGTCAACTCAGGCACACGCATCCGCAACGCCTACCCCGCTCTGCTTGGGTGATCTGGCCAATATGCACAGGCGGTCATCCCGAAGCCATAGGGAGTCTTCGCGTCAGATCTCCTGCTGAATTGGCATCGGATAGCAGATTTGCGGCTGAACGCGCGGAATCGCTCGCCAACAGCTCCCGGAGGCTGTGAAAGGGCTACAACGGCTCAATGGAGACAAGGTAACCAAGGACAGGATAACCCGCATCGCGAGCGGCTCGCTCCGCTTCCAATTGGGCTTCGACTTTCGAGATGCTGGAGGACTCATGCTCGAGCAGGATATCTGCCTCGAGCCGCTTCCGGCGAACCGCGAGCTTGACGAGAAATCCAGTCTTGATGCTAACAGCCGGCTTCGGCTTCGATCGCTTGTCTTGGGGATTCAGGAAGGCGTCGATGTCTTTTTTAATGCTTCTTTCGAAGTGTTCTAGCTCACTCATTGCATACTCATCGCTCTGTCGTTGATGGAAGCTCTCTAGCCTAAATGAACGAGCATACCATACGGACCATGCCACGGCTGGCCAGCACCAACCACCCCTACATCTCCTAATGGGGACTTCTATTCAAATACATTGGAGTCATGAATATGGAAACTGTCTCAATCCGCAGGGAAGTCATTGACGATACTATCGAAGCGCTTGAGGAGCACGCTGCTACGCTGCGGGCCTTGAGCCAGCGAATCAGCACAATTGATCAGCAAGCTGCGCACAGCACCGAAGTCATTGCCCATGAGCTGTGGGAGCTACGCAAGGAGTTGGCTGATACACGTCATCGATCCCAACCTGGCGGGTGATTTATCCAAACTGGGCCGGGATCCATCATGAGATCACCGACCTGGGTGCCGAGCCGCCGGTCGATGCGCTAGATGGAAACCTCCTGATCTGATCGAGGATCTCGTCGAGCGCCAGCGTAATGCTATCGACGCAGCGCGAGATGCCACGTTCGCTGCAGGCATGCCGTATGACATCGCCGCACTGGCTCACGTCGAGGATCTCTACCGGCGCTCTTGGGACCGCCAGGTGCGATCGCCGCAGCCCTCGAAGCCGCGCTATCGAGGCTGCTACCCGGCAGCTCCAGCGTGAGTCGCGAAGGGCCACGGTTCACCTGTGCTGGATCTCATCAACTGTCCCCTTTCTGCCGTGAGACCTTCCCAATATGGTTGCAGGCTGGACAGTGAAAAACGCCTACTCGCGCGCCGTCGGTGCACTGTCGCGATTGCTGGAATGCCTTCAGGTGCGCCTCGTTGGTGGCGATTTCCTTCGCACCGCAGCACGAGCATACGATGGCTAAGTTTGCCTCATTCTTGTAGATATCAAACATAACGCTCCCCCCAGGCAACGGTACCGAGCTAATCTATCTGTTGAAGTAACCGCGTTTAGTGAACGACGCTTGGTCAGCGATTGATAAAAAGATGTCGTGATTCACTACTGATCATAGCTCGGCGCTGGTGCTGAGCTGCTACCCATCTGAGGAGAAGTGCATGTCACGCCATGGTCGCAGCATAGTGAAAGGCCTGTTAGACACCTTGGAAGCCGGTCCGGCCGCCTCCGTTAGGCACATCGCAGAGCCCCTCGAAGCGATGTTGGATGAGCATAAGAACTGCGCCGACAATCATGAAGAAGGAGAATGCCAAGGCAGTCGAAGCGGCGATGACCCGTTGCGAGCGGCGTCTTTGATTGGTGAATGTACGCAACGCCGGTCAGGGAAGGCTACAATGACCATTCGAAAGGGAATTAAACCCTCGTTAAGTGTGACACAACCAATTGACTTAGCGTCCATTCATGCGGCGCGCTCCAATACCACCCGCTGAGGTACACTACACAGGGTGTGCATGTATTTTAAAAGAAGAGGCTTATGACAACCACAACAGAGCGAATCACGGTCTTTGTCTCTCCCGAGGAAAAATCTCGGATCGCATCGATGGCTCAGCTCGCTAATGTATCGATGAGCGAGCTCCTCCGTCGCGCTGCCCAATCCTTTCAGCCTGGGCAGGATCCCATTGTTATGGACATGCTGATTGACCGAATGTTCAAGTCGACACAAAATGCGAATCGCGCCATAGATGAGACCCTGCGCTACGTCGAAGCATCAAACCAGCGCATGGCAACGACATCTGAGTTTAACGATTTTAGATAAACTAGCTAAACTCTTTATAGATGTGAGCCAAAAAATCGGTTCTAGAAGCATTGCCAAGGCCATGCGCCACAACGGGTATAAATAGGCAAGCCTTGAATCAGCCCTCTCGGAGTGCAGCGCCAGCGCCACCTCGCAGATCCCGATCGATCGTCTGACGGTAATGACCATGGGTCGCAAGGGCATCTATCGCATCCCTACGACACATCGAATTCACCCAAGAGAGCCCACTGGTGACTAAATTGATGGTGCAAATGAAGGACATTGGTCAGCCGCTACTAATCGCCATGCTAGAGGCCGACTAGTTGTGAACTCAAACGCGTCACTTCAAGCCTTCCGGCAACTGAATTGAAATTACCGCCGCCGTGTCAGGATTTTTTTAGAATTTCACTGAGGCTAAGAGAATCCAAGAACTGAGTAGCCACCAATGCCTCCTCATCAGAGGCAGCATTAATCTGGTACTTGGAGTAACTAGAAACTTCGCTAAACTTCAAATACTCGACTTTTTCCTTGAAAGGATTAGCTGCCCCTGGGAAAGTACATTCATATGCACGGATGAGATGGTCTGACCTAAGTGTGTCAGCGCTTTCGACCACTGCAATCTTAACTGCTTCATCAAGCAATTTCTTTAACCGCCTTACCTCACCTCGGCTATAAGCAAACAGTGCCAAGGCAATCTGTTTTTCTTCTAATCTAGGCAATTTTTCAAAAGGCATTCTCACCGCCAACCCCTTAAGGAACCTTATAAACTCTTCCGGACCATCAGATAGTTTGAAGTAAGGAATCATTCTTCGACAGATTAATCGCGACGCCCACTGAGGTTCTTCAGCGATCTGCTCAGCCCATGGCATCCCCACAAGCACAATGGGTATCTCGGCCTCCTCGCTTATCATTTTCAATCGGTTAGCAATGATTTGCCTATCACGGATGGACTTGAACTCCAAAATCTCTTGGAACTCGTTTATTATGATAAGCTCTGTCTTACAGCGCTTGAGCGTCTTGACCAATGCCTCCGTCAAACCAATATCACGGCTTCTCCCACGGCGATACTCACTACCAAATTGCCCAAGATCACTGAGCATCTGAATCATCATCTGCTCAAGGTTCAGCTTGCTGGGAATACGACTCACCAATAATGGCTTAATCAGAGTGTCACCCTTACGTAAGGAGGGAAATTTTTCTTTGTAATAATTAATTAAATGAGTTTTTCCCGACCCAGTATCACCAGTAAGGAGCATGCACTGCGGTTCGCCACCTAGCTCACGATTAAATCTAAGACGATCAAAATCTCGAAGGATTGTTGTAAGAATGGGGCGCTCCACAAAGCAGTTGATGAAGCTCCCCAGTCTTTGCTTGTCAGCTGGAGTCAGTTCTTCCATCAGTAAGGATCCCAATCAGCCACATGTGAATCCCAGTCATCCAGTATAGAAAAAAGCTGCTGCGCCTCCACACCACTTTCCAATTTACCTTCCACTTGACAAGTTTTATGAACCTCAGCCTCTGCCGAAACAGACGAACACCCATCACTGCCAAGATTTTTGTATCTGGCCAATTTTTTCATTCCACTGATTTTTTTCTTACTCTTTGGACTATTCTTAATAAACTCAACCTCATCATTTATCCGACTTTCGATATACATTCTAGCTTCGGCCAATGCAAAATCATCAATCTGAGAAAGATTGAATCTACGTTGAAACCTTCGATTTGTCTGATGCTGAAACAACGACAAACCTAAAGTGTAACCATCAGGATCTACTGCATTGGCTATGACGTAATTGTTTCGACCAGGAAGGTATACATACACCTTGGAAAGATCATTGGGATCAATTTTTACCTGAACTTTAACACCCTGACTCTTTCCAGAGGGAGGGTTATACTTTCTGAACTCATCAAGGACTCCGCTTGTGTAACTCAGCCCAGCGAATCTTACCCCCTCCTTACCCAGCACACGCTCAGTTGTAGGCGCCAAATCGATCATTACCCGACTTTCATCATCACCACGATATACTAAAGGCGGAAATTCCCTAACCCCTTGCTTCCACATAAGAATAGGAACATGATCACCTCGGCTATTTGGACCTTGATGATACACATCAACGACCCATTTGTGGAAAAGCTCCATAAAAGTTGAAAACCGCATCACAGCATCTTTTTCCGGATCATAGTCCTCTAGCTCTGCTGTGCCGGAAAATGTTTTACCTGGAATTGAAGCTAAAAACTTCTGATTAAGCTGTCCAAAAAACCTTTCAATCAAAGGTTTTAACCAAGGACGAGCAACAGGGTTATACTGAATATCGCTTACAATTGATCGGCAGGCTTGTTCAAGATTTTTACTCCAAAATTCAGCGCCATTATCCACCACCAGCGTCTCAACTTTACCTTCACATGGCCACTCGCAACTGACATTTGGATACTTCTGCCTTACATAATCTTTGTTCAGCATAGCATGAAGCAAGGCCTTACGGACTGATTCATAACAAGGCTCTTTATATCCAATATAAAAGCCCACGAGACATTTACTAAACGAATCAATCAATGCCGTTATATAAGGCCTACCTAACAAAACTAGTAAATTATCATCTAACAGCAACAAGTCTAGTGCCGTATGATCGACCTCAACTCTTTCTAGCACCCTGGTGGGCCGAACATGAGCACCGACAGGCTTATATTTCCGATCAGCATACTGCTTACCATATCTCGCCACATCGACTTCATAAGGTGGCAGCTTCGACACTCTATAGTAGAAAGAACTCTGACTCAGCGCCTTTAGCTTACCAACCACCACTCTTCTATTCGCTAGAGTTATGAGATCACAATAATACGCATAAGAAGATAGAATTGGCGGCCTTTCCTTGCGCAAATATTTTTCATGCATTGCGCGCCAAAAATAATGAACATCATCTTCAACTTTATTTTTCCTATTACCTTTCTTATGATGCTGCGGAATCAAAGCCTCAACAGCAAAACCGTTATTTTTGTAAGCACTGTACCAACCAGCTAACGTTCTCCAGCTTGGAGCTGGCCTATCTAGATTCCTCGAAAATTCGGCTTCGTCTAGCAATGGTTTTATGTTCTTTTTGGTCCAGCCGCCACTAATTCTTTTTCTGAACCACTGAATGTATGTCAAACGTCTTAACGCTTCATATCGAAGCTCATCAGAATACGTATCAAGTGGCCTGACATCCGTCTCATCGGATTCAATGAGAGAAGCTTTAAAAGCATCGGCATCATCGTCAAAGAAATTGGCTATAGTCGCATGGTCTTCAAGATTATGAGGCCTTACGAATTCATCTTCAAATAGACTCAGGCCGAGATCTTGATCATCATTAGTCACATTAGCACCACACGATTGAGTCGACCCCTAGTTTAGCCGCTGAGAGATCACTATTAATCTCACCAACAGCCAACCAAGAAATAACAGAGGAAAGAACGAGACTACTTGGTTGGCCTGTTTCTTGCGCCAAATCTCGAACACGAACTTTCCCACTTTTTCTGACGATGTCCAACATCGTTAGATGAAGGGGTGTCAATGATTTCAATCCGGAATATCGATGGAGGAGCTTGAGATTACTCAGGACTGGGGTGATCCTGATTTTTTCGTCTGTCACAAGCAACAGTGGTAGCCCATGATCCAAAGCACTTTTTTGGCGGCAGCGAAATTTTTCTCTGAACTCTTCATCTTCAAGCTCAGAATAAAATTTAATCTCGATAAATTTGGAACCATAAACTTTATCGATAACTAGGAAGTCTGGGGTATAGGGTCGTTGCTTTCCTTGGAAAGAATAATAAAAGCCTTCAGGCTGAGCTTCATACGAACTGATAGAGGATGTATACTCGAAATGAAAACACACATCGAATTCTAGCGAAGACTCAACAGTTAGCACCCTATTCATTTTAGGGCTGGCGAACTTGAAGAGATTCTTGACACGGGAGTGCCTTAGACGGCGCCTATACATAGCCTGCAGTCCAGTATATGTAATAATACTACGCAATGTAGGCCATGCAGGCATATGCTGCAAATTATGCAGGCTTATTGGCAGTTTATGCAGCCTTATGCTGCAAACGACAGCGCGCAAGGCCGCGCGACAGCCACAGCACGAAGGCCGCCGCCAAGCCGATATGCAGACCGGAGACCACCATCAAATGCGTGGTGCCCGTGGCATTGAGCAGGTCCCAGTCGTCATCGGTCAGGCGTTGACCCGCGCCCAGCGTAAGTGCCGCTAGCCAGCGGCGTGTCAGGTCGTCCTCGACGTGACTATCGAGAAACGCCAGCGCCCGTTGGCGAAGGCTACCGGGAGAAGGCACAAGCCTGTGTGGCGCTGGCGACTCGCGCACATAGCCGGTGGCGTCGATTCCCTCGCGCCATAGCCAGGCGCCGTAGTCGAAGGTATCGGGATTGGCGAAGCCATGCGGCACTCGCAAACGCAGCGTCAATGACCAGCGCTCACCCACCGCCAGGGATGGAGCGCGGTACCAGTTGACCCGCACCAGTCCCAGTCGATCGCAACCCAACTGCCAGGATTCGAGCGGCTGACACGTCTCTACCGCCAAACGCAGCCGCGTGAAACGACCCTCGTCGCTAAGTTCGGTAATTTTCCCGCTGACCGTCAGGTCTGCGCCCGACAACCCGCTCGGCAACACCGCGCCTCGCGCCAACAGTACCTGAGCCACGCTCAGCGATAGCGTCACAACAAGCAACGCGGCGACGAACCGTGACCCGGCCAGACTGATCAGTAGCGCCAGGGCGATAACGGCGAACATGCCGGGCGGCGACAGCGCCCCCAACACGCCACCCAGCAATACGGCGATAGCCAGGGGTAAAGCAAGCCCCATGGGCATTCCTTGTTATAGGGCGCAAACGCCTTTTTGTGTTCGCAGCGATGGACCATGGCAGGACATCGGGCATCCATGGATAATGGCCCGGTATCCGAGCCAGCGAGCGATCCCATGCCGCGCCGACTGCTTCAGCGCTACATGCCCCATCCCGAAACCCTGAAGCGCAACCGTTCGCTGCGCTTCATGGGGCATCTGATCGGTGATGCTTCACTGTGGGTGCTGACCCGCCGTTCGGTGGGCAATGCCTTCATGGTGGGACTGTTCTGCGCGCTGCTGCCGATTCCCTTCCAGATGGTGGTTGCCGCCTGTGGTTCACGCCTGTTGCGCTGCAATCTGCCACTCTCGGTCGGTCTGGTGTGGTTGACCAATCCGCTGACCATGCCGATCATCTTCTACGGTAACTATCGGATCGGCGCCTGGCTGTTGGATACGCCGGCCCGGCACATGCCCAACCACCTGAGCACGTACTGGATCGCCAATCAGATGGTCGATATCCTGCCGGCGCTGCTCATCGGCTCACTGGTCGCGGCGATCGTGGCTGGGGTCACCGGCAACGTACTCATTCGCCTGATCTGGCGCTGGCAGGTGTCGCGCAGTTGGAAGCGCCGTGCGCGGCGTCGCCGGCGGCGTGCGCTCCGGACGGAGCTTCGCCATGATGACTCCGCCCCCCCTCCTTCCCACCACGAAGGGCCTCACCCCTAGCCGCTCGATCATGCAGCGGGATGCCGAGCCGCCTCGAGACTCGCCAAGCGCGACTACCTCAGCCCGCCGACAGCCGACCGTTACCCAGTCTCAGCACACGATCCTGATGGGCCGCCAGGCTGGTATCGTGAGTCACCACCACGAAGGCGCAGGCGCTGTTCGAGGCCAGTTCATCCATCAGCGCCAGGATATTGGCGGCCGTCGATTGATCGAGGTTGCCGGTGGGTTCGTCCATCAGCATCAGGCTGGGATCGGTGATCAGTGCCCGGGCAATGGCGACACGCTGGCGCTCGCCGCCCGACAGCTCGCCGGGTTTGTGCTCGCCGCGCGCCGCCATGCCGACTTGATCGAGAATCTCCCCGGCGCGGCGCTCGGCATCGCGGCGCGCATGGCCACGGATGATTAACGGCAAGGCAGCATTTTCACGCGCGGTAAATTCGGCCAGCAGGTGGTGGAACTGATAAACGAAGCCGATCTGCCGATTACGAAAGCGCCCCAGTTGGGCCTCGCCCAGGTCGGCCAGCAACTGACCGGCGATACGCACCGAGCCGCCACTCGGGCGGTCCAGCCCTCCCAACAGATTGAGCAGCGTGGTCTTGCCCGACCCCGAACTGCCGACCACCGCGACGCGCTCGCCGGCACGCACCTCGAGATCGAGACCGTCGAGCACCGTCACGTCCTGCGGACCTTCATGATAGACCCGCGTCAGCCCACGACATTCGAGCATTACCTGGCCGTTTTCGGCGCGCATCGCAGGCTCTCCCTTCACGTTCTCGTTGATCGTCTCACTCATAGCGCAGCACCTCGGCCGGCTGTACACGCGCCGCGCGCCAGGCCGGATAGAGCGTCGACAGGAAGCTCAGGCCGAACGCCGCCGTTACGATAAGGCCGACATCGCTCCAGTTGAGCTGCGACGGCAGGTAACTGATGAAATAGACGCCGGGGTCGAGAAACTGGATACCCGAAACCGACTCGAACCAGGCGATGATGTCGGAGATCGTCAACGCCAGGACAATACCCAATATCACCCCGATGACGATGCCGATCACGCCGATCGCCAGCCCCTGAACGATGAAGATGCCCATAATCGATTTCGGCGTGGCGCCAATCGTGCGCAAAATGGCGATGTCGGCATGCTTGTCGGTGACCACCATGACCAGTGTCGAGACGATGTTGAACGCCGCCACGGCGACGATCACCATCAACAGCAAGCCGATCATGCGCTTCTCCATCTGGATCGCCTGAAACAGGTTGCCGTGGGTATAGGTCCAATCGATGCCGCGATAGCCGTAACCCAGATCCTGGACGATGGCCTGGGTTTCTTCGCTGGCGATGAACAGATCGTCGAGCTCGAGTCGCAGACCGCCCACCGTATCGCCCATTCGCGTCAGCGTCTGCATGTCCTCGATATTGGCATAGGCCAGACTGGCATCGAGGCTGGCGCCGACCCGGAAGATACCACTCACGGTGAAGCGCTTGAGTCGCGGAAAAACGCCACCGGGCGTGATCGATGCCTCGGGAATCATCAGCGTGACACGATCGCCGACACCCACGCCCAGATGCTGGGCAAGCAATCCGCCGAGCACGAGGTTCCACTCGCCGGGCTTCAGCGTATCGAGGCTACCCTGCTGCATGTGCCGATCGATGATCGACACGTCACGTTCGTATTCGGGCTGGATGCCATAGACCAGCGCCCCCTCGTTACGGCCCGCCGCCACGAACATGCCCTGCTGCTGCACATAGGGCGCGGCGCCGATGACGTGTTTGCGTTGGGTCAGCCGCTCGGCGAGGGCCTTCCAGTCGGTCATGCCGCCCTGGGCCTCGATACGGGTATGCGGCACCATGCCCAGCACGCGCGAACGCAGCTCGTGGTCGAAACCGTTCATCACCGACAGCACCAGAATCAGCACCGCCACGCCGAGCATCAGCCCCAGCATGGAAGTCAGTGAAATGAACGAGATGAAGTGATTGCGTCGTTTGGCGCGCACATAGCGCAGCCCGATAAGAAAGGGTATACGGTCCAGCATTAAGATCGATTCCTTGTGACAGGCGCCCATGGTACGTTTTTTCGTCGGACGACGCACCGCACGCTGTACCGGCCAATTTGTCGTCGCTATTAAAAGTTATCGCCACTATTAAGAAGCTGTCGTCACTACTATAAAGCGGTCATTACTGCTAAAAAGTCGTCGCCACTAAAAAGCAGGCCTCATGGAGACCATCATGACCCAGCGTCTGTTCCCCGAATGGCACCCGCAAGATGCCATACAACTCACCTGGCCAAGATTCGACAGCGACTGGGTACTACTGCTCGATCGCATCGAAGCCACACTCGAGGCCATGGTGGTGGCGATCGCGCGCTACCAAAGCGTGTTGATCAGCGTACCCGATGCCGCGACCCGCGAGCGCCTGGCTGCGACCTTTAGTCGCCTCGGCGTCGACGCTCGGCGCCTGCGACTGATCGAGGCACCGACAGACGACACCTGGGCTCGCGATCATGGCCCCCTAGGCGTGGAGCGCGACGGCCAGGTGGTGCTGCTCGATTACACCTTCACCGGCTGGGGCGGCAAATTTCCCGCCGAGCGCGATAATGCGCTGACGCGCAAACTCGGTGACGCCGGCGTCTTCGCGGCACCCATCGAGACGCGCGAGTTGGTGCTCGAAGGCGGCGCCATCGAAACCGACGGCCAGGGCACCCTGCTGACCACCGAAGCCTGCCTGCTCAATCGCAACCGCAATCCGCGGCTCGACAAGGCGGCCATCGAAGCCCAATTACGCGCGGATTTCGGCGTCGAGCGGGTTCTTTGGCTCAGCCACGGTCATCTGGAAGGTGACGACACCGACAGCCACATCGATACCCTGGCACGCTTTTGTGACGAGCGTACCATCGCCTATGTGCGCTGCGACGACCGCAACGACCCGCACTACCCGGCGCTGAGCGCCATGCAGGAAGAAATCCAGGCGCTGCGCCAGGCCGACGGCATGCCCTATCGGCTGATCGCCCTGCCCTGGCCTGGCCCGTGTTTCGCAGCGGATGACGGTCATCGCCTGCCGGCGACCTACGCCAACTTCCTGATCATCAACGGCGCGGTGCTGGTACCGACCTATGCCGACCCTGCCGATGCCCAGGCCCTCGCCGCCCTGGCCACGGCCTTCCCGGATCGCGATATCATCCCCATCGATTGCCGCACTGTGATTCGTCAGCACGGCAGCCTACACTGCCTGACCATGCAGCTACCGCGAGGAGCGTTAAAATGAACCAAACACTCAAGGTAGGCCTGGTACAGCAGCCTGCCTGGCCGGACAAGCAGCGCAGCCTGGACGAGAGCGAAGCCGGCATTCGCGAATTGGCCGAGCGCGGCGCCGAACTGGTGCTGCTACAGGAATTGCATGCCACGCATTATTTCTGCCAGAGCGAGGACGCCGAGCTGTTCGACCTTGCCGAACCGCTCGATGGCCCCACCGCCACGCGCCTGGCCGAGCTGGCCCGGGAGCTCGATATCGTGCTGGTCGGCTCGATCTTCGAGCGTCGCGCCGCCGGCGTGTACCACAATACTGCCGTGGTGATGGATCGCGGCTGTGGCCGGGTCGGGCACTATCGCAAGATGCATATCCCCGACGACCCCGGCTTCTACGAGAAATTCTACTTCACGCCGGGCGACGCCGATGCCGAGCAGGGCTTCGAGCCCATCGACACCTCGGTTGGCCGCCTGGGCCTATTGGTATGTTGGGATCAGTGGTACCCCGAAGCCGCGCGCCTGATGGCCTTGGCCGGTGCCGAGCTGCTGCTCTACCCGACCGCCATCGGCTGGCATCCGCCCGACGACCTGCCTGAAAAAGGCCGCCAGAAGGATGCCTGGACGCTCGTCCAGCGCGCGCATGGCGTGGCCAATGGTCTGCCGGTGCTGGTCGCCAACCGGGTCGGTCACGAGCCCGATCATAGCGGCGTGACCCCGGGCATCGACTTCTGGGGAGGCAGCTTCATCTGCGGCCCACAGGGCGAACTTCTCGCTCACGCCGGCGACGAGTCCGAGCGCCTGCTGGTCGAACTCGACATGCGCCGCAGCGAGAATGTGCGGAGGATGTGGCCGTATCTACGTGATCGGCGTATTGACGCCTACGGTGACCTGACCAAACGTTACCGTGATCACTGAGACGCATGCGGCCGCTCTCACAACCCCGCGCGACCGGCGTATCGATGCTTACGGCGACTTGACCCGACGTTACCGCGATCGCTAACTATTTCGACCACGAAGATATTTCGCGTAAAATGCGCGCCTGACATTTGATCCCTAGGTTCCGGTCCGTCTCTTACGAAGACGACCACTGGAGAGACTTACATGACGCATCCCATCGTCGTGGCGGCGCTGTACAAGTTCGTCACGCTGAACGACTTCGAAGCGCTGCGCGAGCCGCTGCTCGAAACCCTCAAGACCCATGGCATCAAGGGCACCTTGCTGTTGGCCGAAGAAGGCATCAACGGCACCGTCGCGGGCAGCCGCGAGAGTATCGATGCACTACTGGAGTGGTTGAAGGCCGATCCGCGCTTTGCGGATATCGGACACAAGGAAGCCTACTGCGACGAGCCCCCCTTCTATCGCACCAAGGTCAAGCTCAAGAAGGAGATCGTTACGCTGGGCGTGCCGGCGGCCGATCCCAATCGCCAGGTCGGCCACTATGTCGAGCCGCAGGACTGGAACGCCTTGATCGCCGACCCCGAGGTATTGGTGATCGACACCCGCAACGATTACGAAGTCGCCATCGGCTCGTTCGAAGGCGCGGTGGACCCACGCACCAAATCGTTTCGCGAATTTCCGGATCATGTCAGGGCGCATTACGACCCGGCGCGCCACAAGAAAGTCGCGATGTTCTGCACTGGCGGCATTCGCTGCGAAAAAGCCTCGAGCTACATGCTCGGCGAGGGCTTCGAGGCGGTCTACCACCTCAAGGGCGGCATTCTCAGCTATCTCGAACAGGTGCCCGAGGAACAATCGCTGTGGCGCGGCGATTGTTTCGTGTTCGATAACCGCGTGACCGTGCGCCACGATCTCAGCGAAGGCGATTTCGACCAGTGCCACGCGTGCCGCCGAGCGATATCCGTCGAGGATCGTGAATCGCCACACTATGCGCCGGGCGTCAGTTGTCCGCACTGCTGGGATTCGTTGTCCGAGAAAACCCGCGCCGGTGCCCGTGAGCGCCAGAAACAGATCGAACTGGCTCGCGCGCGCAATGAGCCTCACCCTTTGGGTCGCGATCCCCGGCTAACCAACGCCTGAACGATACCTGAAAAGCGGATCCGCCGATGACAAGTCGCGCGCCAATCGCTACGGTAACGGTATAAGAACAGAACATCAGGACTCTCGATGGAAGCCCAATACCGCCTGCTCGCCGAACTGGAAGCCGCCTTCGATCATATGATCGAGCGCATCGAGGCGCTGCTCGACGTTTACGCGGCCAACCCCGGCGCTGCCTGGGCGCTGAACCGCCCTCGCGCCGACGGCGACTGGCTGCGTCGCGCGTTGTGCGACTTCTGGTATCAAGACGGTCAGGACGGGCGCGCCACGCACAGCTATATTGGGCTGATCGCGGCGGATCAAAAGCTGCTCGATGAAGTCGCCAGGGTCAATGCCGCCAAGGCCGCTTTCGCCGATGTGCTGGCGCAGATTCGCCAGCAAGCGGCCAAGCTGATTCCCGAGATCAAGGCGGTACTGCCCTTTCGCCACCCCGTGCTGCACGACCATCTGCGTGGTCAGGGGCTGGCACGGCTGCATCTCAAGCAGTGCTGGCGGCACCTGCCAGTCGCCGATGCGCCGTTATCGCGTGTGCGCCTGGCGTGGTACTCCAGTGGACGTTCGATCAAGCGTCTTAGCGTGCGCGAGGCCGAGCAGAAACTACTGGCGCTGGATAACGAGGCGCCCCATGTGCGACTCCAGCTAAAACGCCTTGCCGGCATTCCCGATGGCGAGCCGCTGGCTCAGGTCCAACGCCAGGCGCCGCTGATGCGTGCCAATCTGTTCTTCGAGCAGGCGCTCGCCGATGGCCGCCAGCGCCGCGCCATGAACCTGCCGTTGCCGCTATTCATTCCCACACTCGATGGCAAATTGCCCAGCCACAATCAACCGACTCCCGAACCGCCCAAGGGGCGCAAACGCGCGCGGCGTAGCGATGAGCGCCTGGAAGACGAGGCATTCCTGCCCAGCTTGCGGGTCTATCGTTATCGAGATCCGCGGCGTCAATAATCCTGCGATGCGTCGGGCAGCCGCTTGAAGCGCACGTAGCGATGCAGGCGAATCAGCGGACGCATCAGCAATTGCACGCTACCGATCACGAACAACCACACGCCGAGCGTCAAGACGGCGCCCTCATAGAAAAAACAAAAGCTGCCGACCGTAAACCAGACCCCGATCAGGATATCGTTGATGATGCTCAACACCTCGTAGCGCTGATGCACTATCAGCTCTTCATGGCCCAGGGTGAAGGTCCAGTCATCGGTTTCCTGATGATGCTCTCTACGCATGCTCGACCTCCTGCCCATACGATGAGAAGTAACAAAAAGCCCACCGATAGTGGTGGGCCGGAAGGAAATACATGAAGGCTTAAAAGAGTCGATTCAAGCCATTCTGCGCCGCCACCCGATAGGCTTCGGCCATGGTCGGGTAATTGAAGGTGGTATTGATGAAATACCTGAGGTTATTGGCCTCGCCGGCCTGCTGCATGATCGCCTGGCCGATATGCACGATCTCCGATGCCTGATCGCCGAAGCAGTGCAGGCCAAGAATTTCCAGCGTCTCGCGATGAAACAGAATCTTGAGCATACCCACGGTATCGCCGGTGATCTGGGCGCGGGCGGTATCCTTGAAGAAGGCCTGCGCCACCTCATAAGGCACTTTTGCCTCGGTCAGCTCGCGCTCGGTCCTGCCTACCGAACTGATCTCCGGAATCGTATAGATCCCGGTCGGCACGTCTTCGACCAGACGAAACGGCTCGTCGAGCAGATCGGCGCTGGCGTTGCGCCCCTGGTCGTAGGCGGCGCTGGCCAGACTCGGCCAACCGATCACATCGCCCACGGCATAGATATGCGCAACACCCGTCCGGTAGTGTTCATCGACCGGAAGCTGGCCCCGGCTGTTGGCCTCCAGGCCAATGTTCTCCAGCCCCAGTTGATCGGTATTGCCGGTACGCCCGTTGGCCCACAAAAAGGCATCGGCGCGGAGTTTCTTGCCGGATTTCAGATGGACGACCACGCCGGACTCGTCACCCTCGACCTTGTCGTATTCCTCGTTGTGGCGCACCAGCACGCCGTGGTGGCGCAGGTGATAGGACAGCGCATCGCTGATCTCATCGTCGAGGAACGACAGCAGACGGTCGCGAGTGTCGATCAGGTCGACCTTGACGCCCAGCCCCGAGAAGATCGATGCATACTCTGAACCGATGACCCCGGCGCCGTAGATGATCAGGGTGCGCGGCGTATGCGAAAGGCCGAGTACGGTGTCGGAGCAATAAATACGCGGGTGACGAAAGTTGACGTCGGCGGGCCGATAGGGGCGCGAGCCGGTAGCAATGACGATCTTGCGTGCGCACAGCTCTTCCGCGCCCTCATGATTGTCGCGCACCAGCAGCGTGTGTTCGTCCTTGAAGCGCGCCACGCCGAAGAACAGGTCGATGCGGTTGCGCGCGTAGAAGGTTGTGCGCATCTCGACCTGCTGCTCGATCGTCACTCGCGAGCGCTCGAGCACCTTGGGGAAGGAAAACCAGCGCGGCTCGCCAATATCGCGGAACATGCGGTTGGTGTTGAACTGCATGATCTGCTTGACCTGATGACGCAGCGCCTTGGAGGGAATCGTACCCCAGTGGGTGCAGTTGCCACCCACCGACGGCTGTTTCTCGATGACGGCCACGCGCTTGCCGTGCTTGGCCGCGTTGATGGCGGCACTCTCCCCGGCAGGCCCGGTGCCAATCACCACCACATCGTAGTTATGAACTGCCATTGGGTACTCTTGACTCCTCTTTTTCCTGACGTACGCCCGGTTGGATAAGCACCCTCAGCGTTTGATGGCGTTATAGCCCAGGCCCGCTCCGCGATTTTCGTCGTCGCGGCGACGCGCCGAGCCGCCACGCTTGCGGCTTTGCTCTTCGCAGACTTCGTCCTTGCCACCGCAAATCTCGCAGCCTTCCTTGAGTCCCAGGTTATTGAGGCCGCCACAGGAACCGGCAATCGGCTTACGCCCCAGAATCACGCCGATCGACATGGCCGTCACCATCAGTAGCATGAAGCCCAGCACCAGAAACCAGATCGTCATTGGTTCTCCTCCTCGGCCGAGTTCGCCAGGTAAGGCTCGAAGGCCGGACTCATCAGTGTTTCAAAATCGTCATCGGTTCTGACAATGAAATACACCGCGATGTTTTCTCGCTCGGCCAATTCAAGACCGGCTTTCGCGCCCATCACGGTGAATGCCGTTGCCAATGCATCGGCCGTCGCACAGCGTTCGGCAATCACCGACACCGAAGCGACGCGATTGTCGATCGGTCGTCCGGTACGCGGGTCGATGGTATGCGAGTAGCGTATGCCATTGCTTTCAAAATAGTTGCGATAATCGCCCGATGTCGCCACGGCGGCATTACCCAACTCGACGACCCGCTGCACGCTGCGCTCGGTGGATACCGGCTTTTCCACGGCCACACGCCACGGCGAGCCGTCTGGCTTTTCGCCGTGCGTGCGAATCTCGCCGCCGATTTCCACCAGGTAGTCCTCGATGCCCTGGGCTTCCAGATACTCGGCGACCTGATCGGTCGCGTACCCCTTGGCGATACCCGACAGATCGATATAGACCGGCTTGCTCTTGGTCAGTTGGCCGTCATCCAAGTGCAACGCTCGAAAATCGATACGCGCCAGCGCCGCAGCCAGCGCATCGTCGTCAGGCACCTTGTCCAGTCGATCTTGTGGTCCGAAGCCCCATAGGTTGACCGCAGGCCCCACGGTAACATCGAAGGCGCCTTCGGATAACCGTGCGATACGCAGCGACTCGCGCAGCACCTCTGCAGTCGCCGGCGATACGAACATCGGCACACCCACCGGCGCTCGATTGAGGCGCGATAATTCGGAATCATCACGGTAGGTCGACATCAAGGCATCGACGCGCTCGAGTTCAGCTAGGATGCCGGCATCAATCGCCTCACGATCAAAATCGCTCGAATCGGTATATAAGGTGACATGATAACCGGTGCCGAAGATAGGACCGCGGAAGCGATGCGCCTCGGGCTGCTTTTCACAGCCCGCCAGCGATACCAGCAACACCGTCAACAACAAGAACGGGGCCAGCACTCTAGATACCGGCCCGGTTTTCAGTCTTCCGGTCATCCGCCAAAATCATCCAGCATGATGTTCTCGGGCTCGACACCCATGTCGGTGAGCATCTTGATGACCGAGGCGTTCATCATCGGCGGCCCGCACATGTAGTACTCGCAATCCTCGGGCGCCGGATGATCCTTGAGATAGTTCTCATAAAGCACGTTGTGAATGAACCCGGTGGGCCCCTCCCAATTGTCCTCGGGCTGCGGGTCCGAAAGCGCCAGGTGCCAGTCGAAGTTATCGAACTCCTCGGCCAACTGGTCGTACTCTTCGTTGTAAAAAGTCTCGCGCCATGAACGCGCGCCATACCAGAAGGTCATCTTACGCGAGGACTTCAAGCGCTTGAGCTGGTCGAAGATATGGCTGCGCATCGGTGCCATGCCAGCACCGCCACCCACGAAGACCATTTCGGCATCGGTGTCCTTGGCGAAGAATTCACCGAACGGCCCCATTACCGTGACCTTGTCGCCCGGCTTGAGCGAAAATACGTAGGTCGACATCAGGCCCGGCGCGTGATCGGTGTTGGGCGGCGGTGTGGCGATACGAATGTTGAACTTGAGAATGCCCTTCTCTTCGGGGTAGTTGGCCATCGAATAGGCGCGAATCACCTCTTCGCTATTCTTGTGGGAAATATTGAAAAGGCCGAACTTTTCCCAGTCGCCGCGATATTCCTCCTCGATATCGAAATCGGAGAACTTGATGTCGTAGGCCGGCGCCTCGAGCTGCACGTAGCCACCGGCCCGGAAGTCGACATTCTCGCCTTCCGGCAACTTGATATTGAGCTCCTTGATGAATGTCGCGACGTTGGGGTTGCCGATGACTTCGCACTCCCACTTGCGGACGCCGAAGACTTCCTCGGGCACTTCGATTTTCATGTCCTGCTTCACCGGCACCTGGCAGGAAAGCCGCCAGCCTTCCTTCTTTTCGCGCATGGTGAAGTGGGACTCCTCGGTGGGCAGGATCGAGCCGCCACCCTCCGAGATACGGCACTTGCACTGAGCGCAGGAGCCGCCGCCGCCACACGCCGATGAAAGAAAGATGCCATTGGAAGCCAGCGTTTGGAGCAATTTCCCACCGGCCTGGGTGGTCAGCACGTTGCTGGGATCGTCGTTGATCTGGATGGTAACATCGCCACTGCTGACCAGGCGGCTACGCGCGGCGAGAATGATCCCCACCAGGCCAATGACGACCACGGTGAACATGACCACGCCGAGCACGATGATGGATGTATCGACCATGTCGAGTTCCTGTTCTCTTTGGCTTACAACTGGATGCCGGAAAAGGACATGAAGCCCAATGACATCAGTCCGACGGTAATGAAGGTGATGCCCAGCCCCTGCAAACCGGCGGGCACATCACTGTACTTGAGCTTCTCGCGAATGCCTGCCAGCGCAGCGATCGCCAGCGCCCAGCCAACACCTGCGCCGAAGCCGTAGACTACCGACTCACCGAAGGTGTAATCGCGTTGCACCATGAACAGTGCCGCGCCGAGAATCGCGCAGTTCACCGTAATCAACGGCAGGAATACACCCAAGGTGTTGTAGAGCGACGGCACGAACTTATCGAGAAACATCTCGAGAATCTGCACGATCGCCGCGATGACGCCGATATAGCTGAGCAAGCCCAGGAACGTCAGATCGATATTCTCGGCACCCTCGATGCCGGTCCAGGTCAGCGCGCCCTCCTGCAGCAAGTAGTTGAGTATCAGGTTGTTGACCGGCACGGTGATCGCCAGCACCACGACCACCGCCACACCCAGCCCGATGGCCGATGAAACCTTCTTGGAAACCGCCATGAAGGTACACATGCCGAGGAAGAAGGCTAACGCCATGTTCTCGACGAACACCGCCTTGATGAAAAGACTCAGGTACTGTTCGAGCATTACACGGCCTCCCTGGATTTGGTGTTGGCGGTAATCCGAAACTCATTGTCCTCGACCTGCTCCGGATTGAAGCTACGCAACCCCCAAATGATCAGACCGATGACGAAGAACGCCGACGGCGGCAACAGCATCAAACCGTTGGTCACATACCAGCCTCCCTCGTTGACCGGTAACAACACGGGGAAACCGAACACCGAGCCGGAACCGAACAGCTCGCGAAAGAAGCCCACCACCAACAGCATGACGGCATAACCCAGACCGTTGCCGACACCATCGAGAAAGCTGATCGCCGGCCCATTTTGCATGGCGAAGGCCTCGGCACGGCCCATGACGATGCAATTGGTGATGATCAAACCGACGAACACCGAAAGCGACTTGGATATCTCGTAGGCATAGGCCTTGAGCACCTGATCGACCACGATGACCAACGAGGCGATGATGGTCATCTGCACGATGATGCGGATCGACGAAGGGATCTGACTGCGCACCAGAGAAACGAAGAAGCTCGAGAATGCGGTGACCGCAATGACCGCCAGCCCCATGACCAGCGACGTGCTCATGGAGTTGGTGACCGCCAGCGCGGAACAGATACCCAGTATCTGCAGTGCGATCGGGTTGTTCTTGAAGATCGGCGTGGTCAGCACGCCTTTGGGCGTATAGGCAGTCATGCTTACGCTCCTTGCGTCGTGTCGCGGAAACGGGCCAAGTATTCAGCGAAACCGCTATCGCTCAGCCAGAATTGAAGCAGATTAGTCACACCATTGCTGGTCAGCGTCGCCCCGGACAAGGCATCCACCTTGTACTCGGCATTCGACGTCTGCGGACCTACCCCACCTTTCACCAGATGGATCGCCGGATCCATGCTGTCTTCCGGGTAGATTTTCTTGCCATCCCACAGCGCCTTCCAATCGGGATTGTCGACCTCGCCGCCCAGCCCCGGGGTCTCGCCCTGATCGTAGAACGATAGTCCCACCACGGTGTTGCCATCGCCACGCAATGCCAGGTAGCCAGACATCAACGACCACAGCCCCTGACCGCGCACCGGCAGGATGATCTGCTCGGGATTTTCAGGGTCGCCAACCAGGTACACCGTAGCGTAATTCTCCTGACGACCGATACCCGCCAGATCCTGGGCGCCCGACAGCGTGCGCGACTGCGCCGGGTCCTTGGCCGCCTCGAACTGATTGTAGGTCTCGGGATCCTTGTTCTCCGCGTATTCACCAGTCTCGAGATTGACCACGCGCGCCACGATCTGCTCGCTGAACTGCTGACTGACGCTAACGCCCGGCTCATAAAGCTCGGAAACCTGCAATACGTTGAACTTGCGGTCACGTTCCGCATTCGCCTCCTGCATCGGGCGCAGCACCACGGCGGCAGTCGAGACTACCACCGAGCAGACGATGCACAGCACGAACGCAACCACCAGCGTCTTCTTGACGGAATCGTTCTTGGCCATCAGGTGGTCTCCTCGTTCATCGTGCCGGCCACTTCACGCTTCTGGCGCCGCTTGATATTAGCCTGTATGACGAAATGATCGATCAGTGGCGCGAACAGGTTGGCAAACAGGATCGCCAGCATGATGCCTTCCGGGAAGGCCGGGTTGGCCACACGAATCAACACCGTCATCACGCCGATCAACGCCCCGAAGATCAGCTTGCCCTTGTCGGTCATCGAGGCCGAGACCGGGTCGGTGGCCATGAACACCAGGCCGAAGGCGAAGCCGCCGACCACCAGATGCCAATACCAGGGCATGGCGAACATCGGGTTGCTGTCGGAGCCTATTGCATTGAACAGCGCGCTGGTCGCCACCATGCCAAGGAACGTGCCGAGCATGATTCGCCACGAGGCGATGCCGGTCCACAGCAGCACCGCCGCGCCGATCAGGATCGCCAGAGTCGAGACCTCGCCTACCGAGCCGGGCATGAAACCGAAGAACGCTTCGAGCCAGGTCAACTGATCGGTCAGCGTCTGCATGCCACTGGAGAACGCGGTGGATAGGGCCGTTGCCCCGGTATAGCCATCGGCTGCGACCCACACCGCATCGCCCGAGATCTGCGCCGGATAGGCGAAATACAAAAAGGCGCGGCCGGTCAGCGCCGGATTAAGGAAGTTCTTGCCGGTACCGCCGAATATCTCCTTGCCAATCACCACGCCGAAGGTGATGCCCAACGCCACCTGCCATAGTGGAATGGTCGCCGGCAGAATCAGCGCATAGAGTACCGAGGTCACGAAGAAGCCCTCGTTGACCTCATGGCCGCGCTTCATGGCAAACAGCACTTCCCAGAAACCACCGACGACGAAGGTCACCAGATAGATCGGCAGGAAGTAGGTCGCGCCCAGCACGAAGTTGGCCCAGATGCTGTCGGGATCGTGGCCGCCCGCCAACATCATGGTGACCGCTTCGCGCCAGCCACTCATGGCATTAAAGCCGTCGGCGATCGCCAGATTGGCCTGCAATCCGACGTTGTACATGCCGAAGAACATCGCCGGGAAGGTACACGCCCACACGGTGATCATGATGCGTTTCAGGTCGATGCCGTCACGCACGTGCGCCGTGGTGCGGGTCACGTCGGGCGGTGAATAGAAGATGGTATCGACGGCTTCATAAAGCGCGTAGTACTTCTCGTACTTGCCGCCCTTGTGGAAATGCGGTTCGAGACTGTCGAGCGTCTGTCGAATACCCATCATCAAACCTCTTTCTCGATCATGGTGAGATTGTCACGCAGGATGGGACCGTACTCGTACTTGCCGGGGCAAACATACGTACACAGCGCAAGGTCCTCCTCATCCAGCTCGAGACAGCCGAGTTGCATCGCCATTTCGATATCGCCGACGATCAACGAACGCAGCAACTGGGTGGGCAGAATATCCAGCGGCATCACGGTTTCGTAGCTGCCCACCGGGACCATGGCGCGCTCCGATCCATTGGTGGTGGTGGTCGGCGCGAAACTGGACAGACCGGTCAGGCGCGATAGATAGATACCCAACACCGAGTGGCGTTGGCGACCCGGTGACAGCCAACCCATGAAGATGCGCTGATGACCTTCCTCGAGCAGGCTGAACTGGTTATCGAAGCGACCCAGGTAGCTCAACGCCCCTTCGGCGGTGTTACCACCGAAAACCGAGCCGGAGATGATGCGGACATCGTCGTTGGCGTTGTCGATGATTTCGCCTTCAAGCAATTCGCTGGCGCTGGCGCCCAGCCGGGTACGCAGCAGACGCGGCTGGCTGGCGCGCGGCCCGCCCACGGCAATCACCCGGCGGGTATCGAGCCGGCCTTCGACGAACAGCTTGCCGACAGCGATGACATCCTGATAGCCGATGTGCCAGACCTGGCGGCGCAGGCTGACCGGCGACAGAAAATGGATATGCGTACCGACCAGGCCCGCCGGATGCGGCCCCTTGAAGCTTTCGGCCTGTACCCCAGCGATATCGGCACCGGGCAGATTGGCCTCCGGCGCCTGGCAGACGAATACCTTGCCTTCGGTCAAACGCTTCAAGACCTTGAGGCCATTGGCGAAGGCCTCCGGCTGCTCGTTGACGATCAACGCCGGGTCCGCGGATAGCGGGTGAGTATCGATGGCGGTGACGAAGATGCTGGCGGGAATCGCATCGAGCGCCGGAGAGCGCGAGTAGGGACGCATGCGCAGCGCGGTCCACAAGCCGGATTCGACCAGTTGATCGACCACCACCTGGCGCTCCAGACTCTCCAGCGCGTCAACGCCATGGGCGGCCAGCTCGACCGCGTCTTCCTCGTCATCGACCTTGATGACCACCGACAACAGCCGGCGCTTCTCACCACGATTGATGGCTACTATCTCGCCGGCCGCTGGCGCGGTGAAGCGCACCCCAGGGGTTTTCTTGTCGGTGAACAGGAGCTGGCCCAGCTTCACCCTCTCCCCTTCCCGGACCTCCATGGTCGGCTTCATGCCGACATAATCGGTGCCCAGGACAGCCACGTGGCGTACCGGCCGCGCATCGTCGATACGCTGCTCGGGCGCGCCGACGATGGGGAGATCCAGGCCTCGTTTGACTTCGATCATAGTCTCGCCCAGTTATCGAATCTGATGTTGCCAGGTAAGGAGTTCGATGGACGTCAAAAAATATGGGCTTGGCCCAGCGCGGCCCGACCTATGCGGCCCGTCGACGTCACGGTTTTCGAATTCTTTGCTATCAGAAGATTGACTGTCGGTCTGGTAGTTATGGAAATGTCGTCCAAACCGTCCGAAAAAATCCCGAGCATTATAAATAGAAGAGTAACGAATGGCCACACGACCTTGGGTCGCGGCGGCGTCGCCAATGCGGTTTATCATGTGAAAGAAGGGTTGCAAAACGCGAACCGCCCCCATGGCGGGGGCCGTGGGGACGGTCGGCGAATCAGCGATTGCGAGGCAGTTATTGTTTTGGCAGCTACTTAGGCAAGTACAGGAAACGCACGTTGGACATGTACTGCAGAATGCGCACCACCTGGCAGCTATAGCCGAATTCGTTGTCGTACCACACATAGAGCACGGCGTTGGTATCGTCGACGATGGTCGCCTTGGCGTCGACGATGCCGGCATGGCGGTTGCCGACGAAATCGGAAGAGACGATTTCCGGCGAATCGACATAGTCGATCTGCTTTTGCATCGGCGAGCTAAGCGCCACCTGCCGCAGATACTCGTTGACGCTATCGGTATCCGCGCCCTTTTCCAGGTTCAGGTTGAGAATCGCCATCGACACGTTGGGTGTCGGCACGCGAATCGCGTTACCCGTCAACTTACCGGACAACTCGGGCAATGCCTTGGCCACGGCCTTGGCGGCGCCGGTCTCGGTCAGCACCATGTTCAGGGGTGCGCTGCGCCCGCGGCGATCGCCCTTATGGTAATTGTCGATCAGGTTCTGGTCGTTGGTGTAGGCGTGCACCGTCTCGACGTGGCCATGGGAGATGCCGTATTCGTCGTTGACCGCCTTGAGCACCGGCACGATGGCGTTGGTGGTACATGACGCGGCCGAGACGATGCGATCGTCGTCGCCGATCTCGCCATGGTTGACGCCATAGACGATATTCTTGACGTTGCCCTTGCCCGGTGCGGTGAGCAACGCCTTGGAGACCCCCTTGCAAGCCAGATGCTGAGAGAGCCCTTCCTCGTCGCGCCACTTGCCGGTGTTGTCGACGACGATGGCGTTGTCGATGCCGTACTCGGTGTAGTCGACCTGGCTGGGCGAATCGGCGTAAATGACCTTGATGTAATTGCCATTGGCGATCAGCGCGTTGTTTTCATGGTCGACGCTGATCGAGCCGGCGAACGGGCCATGCACGGAGTCGCGACGCAGCAGGCTGGCGCGCTTCTCGAGATCGTCACCGGTACCGCGCACGACGATGGCCCGCAGGCGCAGCAGATTGCCACCACCGGCCTTCTCGACCAGGATACGTGCCAGGATGCGGCCGATACGCCCGAAGCCGTAGAGCACCACATCCTTGGGTTCGCCGCCCATGCCGTTTTCGGCGTGGCCGCCGACGATCTCGGCCAGTTCCTCGCGCAGGAAGGCTTCGACATCGTCACGCCCGCTGCGCTTGAAGGCTACCGCCAGCTTGCCCAGGTCAATGTGTGCCGGACCCAGCTCCAGTTCGGTCATCGCCTTGACCAGCGGGAAGGTATCGCAGACCGACAGCTCGGTACCCTCGACCTTCTTTACATAGCGATGGTTCTTGATGATCCGAATCACCGAGCGGTTGATCAGCGAACGACCGTACAGCGAGGGCACCACGTTATACTTGCGGTACAGCACGCCGAGCAGCGGAATCATTTCCTCGGCGGTCGCCTCGTTGTTCTGCCATTCCTGGAAGGTGGTTTCGAGCTTGTCTTGACTCACGTAGGGCCCCTTTACACAATCGCGAATGGTGGTTGGAATGTGGTCATTATCCTTGCCAATCGTCGCTTACCGCAATTGCTGTATGGTCGCAGGCGCTGTAGGAGCACTACACGAATACGGGGTTGACTACACGCTCGGCAACGGGCAGGCGCAGGCATTTTATCGACAAGCACTGGCTTAGACACTGGTTCGATATCGCTGGCCTGTTATGATTTGCCGCACCCTTTCATATCGCTGCGTTCACATTTTCCATGCCGAATTTTTCGCCGCTAGCTCCGCCAGGCCCATCGGGCGTTCGCGATACGCGCTTCTGGCAGGCCCCGCAGGGTGCCGCCAGCGCCTTGGCCCTGGCGCGCCTGGCCGACCAGGCGCCGCTGTTGGTCATCACTCCGGATACCGCCAGCGCCCAGCGCCTGGAGAACACACTGCGATTCTTCGCCCAGGTGCCGGTGCTGCCCTTCCCCGACTGGGAAACGCTGCCTTACGACAGCTTTTCACCGCATCAGGATATCGTCTCCGAGCGCCTGCGCACCCTGCGCCGCCTGCAAAGCGCCAGGAACGGCATCGTGTTGGTGCCGATCAATACGCTGATGCAACGCCTGCCGCCCAGCGATTATATCGCCGGGCGCGTGCTGACCCTGAACGTGGGTATGACGCTCGATCGCGAGGGTTTTCGCGAGCAGCTCTCGCGAGCCGGCTACCGCGCCGTGGAAACCGTCTACGAGCCGGGCGAATACGCCCTGCGCGGCGCGCTGATCGATCTGTTCCCGATGGGCAGCGAATCGCCCCTGCGCATCGACCTGTTCGATGACGAGATCGACACCCTGCGCCACTTCGACCCCGATACCCAGCGCAGCGCCGATAAGATCGAGCACGTCGAACTGCTGCCGGCGCACGAATACTCGTTGTCGCGCTCAGCCATCGCCTGCTTTCGCGACGGCTTCGAGACGCTGTTCGACGTCGACCCGCGCCAGTGCCCGCTGTACAACGATGCGCTCAAGGGCATCCCTTCGCCGGGGCTCGAGCAATACCTGCCGTTGTTCTTCGAGCAGACCGCGACGCTGTTCGACCACCTGGCCGAAGGCACGCAGATCGCCCTGCTGCCCGGCGTGTATGCCGCCGCGGAGCACCACTGGGCAGCCATTCAAAGCCGCTATGAGAACCTCGGCGTCGACCCGACGCGCCCACTGCTGCCACCGGCACAGGCCTTCATTCCGGTGCCCGACGTGTTCGCCGCGATCAAGGCCAAGCCAAGAATCGAGATGGTCGCCGATGCCGACCACCCGCACGCGCACCAGCCCTCGACCCAAGCACCACCGCAAGTCGCCATCAACGCCCGCGCCCAGAAACCGCTGGCGCGTCTCGAGGAGTTTCTCGACGCGCATCGCGATCTGCGCCTGCTGTTCGTCGCCGAATCGCGCGGCCGCCGCGAGGCGCTGGAAGAAACACTGGGGGTGCTGCATCTGGAATTGCCACATGTCGATGGCTGGCAAGCGTTTCTGGATGCCGACAGCCAGCTTGCGATCACCGAGGGCGAGCTCGACGAGGGGCTTTGGTTAAACGAGCCAGGGCTGAGCGAATCGGGGCCAACAGGTCACGCCATTGCGGTGATCACCGAGACCGAGCTTTTCGGCGAGATCGTGCGCCAGACCCGGCGTCGCGAAAAAGCCACCGACGACAACGAACTCGCCGTTCGCCACCTTTCGGAACTCAAACCCGGCTCGCCAGTGGTTCACCAGTTGCACGGCGTGGGCCGTTATCAGGGGCTTGAAACCCTCGAGGCCGGCGGCCAGGCTGCCGAGTTCGTGGCACTCGAATATGCCGATGGTGCCAAGCTCTACGTGCCGGTGGACAGCCTGCAACTGATCTCGCGCTACGCCGGTGCCTCTGACGAGCTCGCTCCGCTACACAAGCTCGGCTCGGACACCTGGGACAAGGCCAAGAAAAAAGCCGCCGAGAAGATTCGCGATACCGCCGCCGAGTTGCTCGACGTCTATGCCCGCCGCGAGGCCCGCGAAGGCTTCGCCTGCGATGCGCCGGGCGAGGAATACCAGCGTTTCGCCGCCAGTTTCCCGTTCGAGGAGACTCCCGATCAGCGCGCCGCCATTCATGCGGTGATCGGCGACATGACCGCATCCCAGCCGATGGACCGCGTGGTATGCGGCGACGTCGGCTTCGGCAAGACCGAGGTCGCCATGCGTGCCGCCTTCCTCGCCGTGCATTCCGGCCGCCAGGTGATCGTGCTGGTACCCACCACCCTGCTCGCGCAGCAGCATTACGACAATTTCCGCGACCGCTTCGCCGACACCGCCGTGCAGGTCGAACTGATCTCGCGCTTCACCGCCGGCAAGGGCCAGGCCGACACGCTCAAGCGCATCGAGGAAGGCCGCGCCGATATCGTCATCGGCACTCACAAGCTGCTGTCGAAATCGATGAAATTTCCCAATATGGGGCTGCTGGTCATCGACGAGGAGCATCGCTTCGGCGTGGCGCAAAAGGAGCGCCTGAAGGGCCTGCGCTCCGAGGTCGACATCCTCACCCTGACCGCCACGCCGATTCCGCGCACCCTGAACATGGCGATGAGCGGCATGCGCGACCTGTCGATCATCGCCACCCCGCCGGCACGCCGCCTGTCGGTGAAAACCTTCATTCAGCAACGCAACGAGCCGATCATCAAGGAGGCCATCCTGCGCGAGATTCTGCGCGGCGGGCAGGTCTACTTTCTGCATAACGAGGTCAAGAGCATCGAACTCAGCGCGCAGAAGGTCCGCGATCTGGTTCCCGAGGCACGTGTCGGCGTGGCCCATGGCCAGCTTCCCGAGCGCTCGCTGGAACGCATCATGTCGGACTTCTACCACAAGCGCTTCAATGTGCTGGTGTGCTCGACGATCATCGAGACCGGCATCGATGTGCCCAGCGCCAACACCATTCTCATCGAGCGCGCCGACAAATTCGGCCTGGCCCAGCTTCACCAGTTGCGCGGGCGCGTCGGGCGCAGCCACCACCAGGCTTATGCCTACCTGCTCACCCCGCCGCCCAAGGCGATCACCAAGGACGCCCTGAAGCGCCTCGAAGCGATCGGCCAGGCCGAGGACCTGGGCGCGGGTTTCACGCTAGCCAGCCACGACATGGAAATTCGCGGCGCTGGCGAACTGCTCGGCGACGAGCAGAGCGGGCAGATGGAAACCATCGGCTACAGCCTGTACATGCAGATGCTCGACCGTGCGGTGAAGGCGATAAAGGCCGGGAAGACACCCAATATCGAGGCGCCACTGGGCGAAGGCGTGGAAGTCAGTCTCAATCTGCCGGCGCTGATTCCCGACGATTACCTGCACGACGTGCAGCAACGGTTGATCATGTACAAGCGCATCAGCAATGCCGAGCACGAGGCCGATCTCAAGGAACTTCAGGTCGAGATGATCGACCGTTTCGGCCTGCTGCCCGCGCCGGTCAAGACGCTTTTCCGCCAGACCCGGCTACGCCAGCGCGCCGAACGCCTGGGCATCGTCCGGCTGGAGGCCGGCGCCGAGCGTGGCCGGATTATCTTCGGCGCCAACCCGGCGGTCGACCCGATGACCCTGGTGTCGCTGATTCAGCGCAACCCCGAGAGCTATCGACTCGATGGCGCCGACATCCTGCGCTTCGAGGCCGACATGGCCAACGAGGAAGCCCGTTTCGCGGGCGTGGAGCAATTGCTCGAGACGTTGAACCGCAAGGTTCAGGCCGCCTAGCGACAAGCGCCTCTCGCTTGAAAAACAATTTGTGAAACAGCCAGGCTCAAAGGCTGTTGCCCTGACTGCCAAATACGTCAAAATGGCGTGATCAGGCGTTCGACGCCGAATTACCGATAGGCCACTACTGCATGCCAGCGATCATCAAACGCACCCTGTTGCTGACCTTTTCCGCCCTGCTGCTGTTGCCGCTGACGCTCCAAGCGGCCGGCAAGAACTCGCCGGTGGGTCATTACCCCTTACCCGAAGAAGGCGATATCGTCGGCGAAATCCAGACGGTTACCGCCGAGCATGAAGACACCCTGCTGGAAATCGGCCACCGTTATGGTGTCGGCTACGAAGAAATGCAGCGCGCCAATCCCGGTGTCTCGATGTGGGCTCCCGGAGAGGGTACCGAGGTCACGATACCCACGCGCTTCATCTTACCGCCGGGGCCGCGTGAAGGCGTGGTGATCAATGTCGCGGAGATGCGTCTGTACTACTACCCGCCGACCGCCGAGGGTGAAACCCCAGGCGTGGAAACCTACCCGATCAGCGTGGGGCGCATGGACTGGTCCACGCCGCTCGGTACGACACACATCAAGACCAAGGTGATCGAGCCTGCCTGGTATCCGCCTCAGTCGATCATCGAGGAGCACGCCGCGCGTGGCGACAAACTACCCCAAGTGGTGCCACCCGGGCCCGACAATCCGCTGGGCGAATACGCCATGTTGTTGGATATCCCCGGCTACCTGATTCATGGCACCAATCGTCCGCAAGGTGTCGGCATGCGCGTCACCCATGGCTGCATTCGCATGCTGCCCGAGGATATCGAGCGCCTGTTTCCTCGCTTGCCGGTGGGCACCCCGGTGCGCTTGATCAACGAGCCGCTCAAACTCGGCTGGTCAGCGGAGAACATCTTGTATGTGCAGGCCTATCCTACTCTGCAGGCCAAGCAGGACGATAAGCCGGCCGACCGTGTCGGCGATGCGGTAACCGCCGTTTCCGCTGCCATCGAGGGCCACCGGTATCCGGTCAACTATGCGCGTCTGCGTCATCTTGTCGAGAATCCCACCGGCCAACCGCAACCACTGCGCCTGTTCGCCCAACAGCACGTGGTCGAGCCACCGCCCAAGCCACTATACGAGCAGCTGGAACTGGTGACCGACCCGGCCTGGTGGTACGAAACCAAGAAGGCCCTGTCGATGACAGGGCCCTCCTGAACTAGCCTCGCGATACTCGCATGCCGCTATGCAAGCGGAGGCGGAGTATCGCGACGGTCGATCACTTCTGCATGGAGCTCTGGAACATCCGATCCATGGCCTGGCGATTTTCCTGGGCCATTTGCAGAGCCTGATCAGCAGTCATCTGTGCCTGCTCGGCAGCAGACATCGCTTGCTGAGCCGTGCTGCGTGCCTCCATGTCGTGGTGCATGTCACCTTCCATTTCGCCGCCGTTCGCGGCGCAGCCTGCCATCAACATCACGGACAGACCGAGAGCCGTCAGCTTGAGTGCATTCGTCATTGATATTCTCCTTGAGGGACATTCCTTGGTTTTTGGTTTCCTGCAGAGCAGGTGTGCTACATCAAAACAAATTTTTCTTTCAATATCACTTCCCGCGACGTCACTTCCACGACATTTTCCATGAAAAACATGCGGGCAAGCGCTACCTCCTCTAATTAGAAACTAGCGGATGATGACTTTCGTGCCAAGTCCAACCCAATTCGCCAGCTTCTCGATCTGTCGGTTAGTCACCGCAATGCAGCCCTCGGTCCAGTTGAATTGGGCATGAACCTGCGGGTCGCCCTTGCCAAGGCCATGAATGCCGATGTTGCCCCCCAGCACGGTATTCTGCGGTGGATTGCCATGGCTGCTGTAGTAGGTCAAATAATCGTTAAACGCCTCGGTGCTCAACACACCCAATCGCTCGGCCTCACGCGCATGTTCGAGTGTCGGGTAGTTCAGACCCAGAAAAATATTGAAATCGCTGTCGTGATTGATCCAGTTGATACGAAACTCCCCGGTCGGCGTCTTGCTGTCGCCACGCATGTGCAGCCGGCTAGTTCCCGCCCGCCCCAAGGCAATCGGATGGAAACGCTCGATCTCCCGCTCGCCGCGATAGACATGCAGGGTAGAACTCGCGGCATCGACCAGCAGCCAGACATCCTCCTGACCGCCACTCGCCTTCAGGGCGAGCAGGGGCAATAACAACCATAGGCCGAGTAGTAGCCCTCGCTTGATTCGTTTCATCTATTCACATCCCCACGCGCACTCTTTATAACGCTTTTAGCCGACTGCAGGCTCGCCGATTCCGTGACGTTAACAGCACAAAGGCCATGAACGAAGCCCAAACATACCATGGACGATAATGACTACCGGCGGCGAAACGGGAACCATCAATATGAGACCCTTGGCTGGAGGCATGACGAAACGCCGAGCCCTCGGCAAGGAGCGTCGATATGCAAAAGGCTCACCAACCGGCAACGATCTGGACGATCGGTCATTCCAATCGCAGCCAGGAGGAATTCCTGGCGCTACTCGATAGCTTGCGTATCGAACAGATCGTCGATATTCGGCGCTTCCCCGGCTCGCGCCGTCAGCCGCAGTTCGCTGGCGAGGCCCTCGCTCATGGCCTCGCGAAACATCGCATCGCCTATCGGCATTTGCCCGAGTTGGGTGGGCGACGCGGGCGTCCGGCCAGTGATTCGCCCAACACCGGCTGGCGCGTGGCCCAGTTCGCCGCCTATGCCGATCATATGCAAACCGAGGAGTTCGCCCAAGGCCTGGAGGCGTTGATGCTCATCGCCGATACACGTCGCAGCGCCATGATGTGCTCCGAAGCAGTGCCTTGGCGCTGCCATCGCCGGCTGGTTGCCGATGCGCTCACGGTAAGAGGCTGGAAAGTGTTCGATATCATGGCCAGGAACAAGGCGACATTGCATACGCTGACCGATTTCGCCAGCGTTCAAGGCGGTGTGCTGACCTATCCGGGTGATGATATCGAGGGCTAGCGCGACGGCTCATTCAGCGTCGCCAATGGCCTTGCTGAGCTGCTCTTTGCTCATGTTGCTGCGCCCAGCGATGCCAAGCTGCTGGGCACGCTTATAAAACTCGCTCCTGGTGCCTCTGGCCGCCTTGCCTTTCGATTCGGCTTTACCCCCGGTTGGGCCGCCGGTTACCGGAGAATAGCCCTGCGCCAGGCTCTGCTTGAGAACCTGCATCAAATCGACGACTTCGCCGCCCTGCTCGGCCTCGTCTTCCGGCTCCTCGGGCGCATCGATCACGTCCTCGCCCTTGTCGAGTTTCTTGTGCACGCGCTCGAGCACCCGCTGGCTGTGACGATCCTTCAGGACTTCGCGGTCAAGCTTGCTTTTCGTCAGTGCCTTGATGTTCTTTTCGAACGTGCGCACCCGCCTGCCATCGGCTTTCTCGGTCTCGGGCAATCCGATATCCGACGGCGTTCGCAGCTCGTCGCAGAAGCGCAGCGCCTCGGCCCGCAGAATGCCTTTCTCGGCGACGATGGCGATCAGATATTCCTTGCCGCGCATCACGAAAGTGGCGATGCCGGCGCGTCCAGCGTCTTGCATGCTGCTGGCGAGCAAGCGGTAGGCTTTGGTGGCGCCTTTTTCGGGGGTCAGGAAATAAGCGCGCTCGAAGAACATGGGATCGATTTCATCGCGCGCGACGAAGCGTTTCAGGTCGATCTCCTGAGACTTCTCCGGCGCCAGCTTGTCGAGCTCTCGGTCCTTGATCACCACGAATTCGTTCTTCTCGACCTCATAACCGCGCACCAGTTCGTCCTGCGTCAGTGCGCGCTGCTCCTTTTCACAGAAGTAGCGCCGGGCCAGCGGCATGCCATTCTCGTCGATCATGCGCAGCGCTACCGGTTTGGAGCGGTTGGCGGGAAATAGGCCTACCGGCAAGCTGACCAGGCCGAAGGCGATGGTACCCGACCAGAACGGTCGCGGGCCGCTAACGCGGGTTTCGTGCCTATCCTGGCGACCCTTCTTGCCGCTGGCTTTGCCACTCTCGGCCTTTTTTCCACCGGCTGGCTTGCGCTTGCAGGTTCGCTCCTTGCCTTGCGTCTTTTTGCTAGGCACGCTCGCGCTCCTCTTTCAGACTCGCCTGCAGCGCCTTTGAAAGGTCGTCCGAAGGTTTGCGGCGACGAATCGGCGTGACTTTGACTCTGCCACCGCGCTGCTTGGCCTCGATCAATTCCATCACCCGCTCGCGGTACTCGTCTCGATATTCCCCGGGCTCGAAGGGTGCCTCGAGCATCGAAATGAGCTGGCCGGCCATGGCCAGTTCCTTGGCGTCGAGCTTGGCGCCTTGCGGCGCTTCGAGCGCATCGACGGATACCAACTCCTCGGCATGACGCAGCGACATCAGCATCGGATAGCCTTCATGCAGGCGTAGCGCGCCCACGTAGCCTTTCTTACGCATGACCCAGCGCGCCAAGCCCTCCTTGCCGGACGTTTCGAGCGCTTCGATCAGCGCGAAGTAGTCTTCCTCCAGGCCATCCGGGCCAAGATAATAGGGCCGGTCGTACCAACGGTGATCGATTTGGGTGGGTGGCAGAAAGCCGACCACCTCGATATCCCGCGACGATTCCGGCTCCAGCGCGTCGAGTTCGCCCTTGTCGAGCACGACCATGCTGCCTTCATCGGTAACATAGGCCCGGCGCGTGTCCTGGTAGGCAACCACCTGGTCCGTTTCAGGGTTGACCATGGCCTGCCTGACCGGGGATCGGTCCTTGCCATGCAACAAGCGAAAGTGGATATTGCGATCGCGCACCGCGGAGTAGAGTTTTACCGGTACCTGGGCGTCGCCGAAGCGGATTATGCCCTTCCACATCGCTCTCGCCGCCATTCACGTATCCTCCTCATGGCACTCGCTGCACGTCACCTCGCGACTCTCGCGTATCTCCATCATGCAAAAAGGGCAGATCGGTCGGTCGCAATGCACGCAGTGGTAGATCGCTTCGTAATGAAAGGTACGTTGGCAGAAATCACAGGCTTGCGCGCCGAGCTCCAGCCACCAGGGTGTCGATTGCACTGGATCGTCGCTCACGTTTTTCCCTCCACGCTGCGTTTCATCTCGGCGGTGATCGGTCGGCTGGCCTCGGCAAAACCCTGCCAGGGGTCTTCGCGCAGCGACGACAGCCGGCGACGCAGGTTTTCGATGGTGTAACGATCGGAGCGCAGCGCGGCGTTCAGTTCGTCCCAGCGCACCGGCACCGCGACCGGTGCGCCTTCCCTGGCGCGAACGCCATAGGAAGCGATCGCCGTGGCGCCACGCCCGTTACGCAGGTAGTCGATGAAAATCCGCCCCTCACGTTTGGCTTTGGACATATTGGCGGTCAGCCGTTGGGGCTCTTGCTCGGCATGGCGTTGAGCGACGGCCTTGGCAAAATCCCTGACCTCGTCCCAACCGGCCTTGGGTTCGAGCGGCACAACCAGATGCAACCCCTTGCCACCGGTGGTGCGCACGAAGCTTTGCAAACCCAGCGCCTCCAATCGCTCGCGCAACGTGCCGGCGACGCGCAGAATCTCCTGCCATTTCACTTCCGGCGCGGGATCGAGATCGAACACCATATTGTCGGGGCGTTCGATATCGCCGATTCGGCTGCCCCAAGGGTGGATTTCCAGCGCCCCGGCCTGAACCAGCGCCACCAGGTCGGCGGCGGTCTTCACGTAAACGTATTCCGCCGAGCCTTCTTTCTCGGTAATCTCGACACGCGGCACGCTGGCGGGAATCGCCACCCGCGGATGTTTCTGAAAAAAACACTCCTTGGTTCGCCCCTCCGGGCAGCGCACCAGCGAGAGCGGGCGCTCTCTAAGGTGCGGCAATATCCAGTCCTGTATATCGTCGTAATAGCGGGCCAGATCGAGCTTGGTCAGACCCTGCTCGGGGTACAGGACGCGATCGGCGTGGGTGAGGCGAACTCCCAGTAACTCGGCGTTCGATGCCGTGCCGGACGAAGGTGTCTGACTCGTCTTCTTGTCGGACTCGGTAGATCGAGAAGCGGGCTTACCCTGATCGCGACTCATGCGAATCTCCTCTGGCTCACGGTCTTCACGCAGGCCACGAAACGCCGGGTGGCGCAGCCGACCGTCTCGCGTACGCTCGGTAAACTCCACCTCGATCACCAGTTCGGGGCGTACCCAATGCACCGAGCGAGCATCCGGCACCGGGCCATTGAACGGTGATTTCTCCACGTCGAGCTCACGCAACGTGGCGTGCAATTCATCGAGCTGGCGAGCGCTGAACCCGGTGCCCACCCGGCCGGCATAGTTGAAGCCACCGTTAGCCTCGAAAGCCCCCATCAGCAATGACCCGAAGCCGCTGCGCGAACCGCCGGGATCAGTGTAGCCGCCGACCACGAATTCTTCGTAATTGGCACATTTCACCTTCACCCACTGCTTGCTGCGGCCCGGGTGGTAGAGGCTACTGCCGCGCTTACAGACGATACCTTCGAGGCTCAGGCGGCAGGATTGCTCGAAGAACGCCTGACCCTGGGTATCGATATGATCGGAATAACGCACACTGCTATTCTTGCCGCCTTTCTTATCGCCATGCCCAGTGGCGCCGACGACCCCCGACGCGTCGAGCAGTTGTGAAAGCACTTGCTTGCGTTCGATAAGCGCGACCTGCGTCAGGTCATAGCCTTCGAGGTGAAGCAGATCGAACGCCTGATAGACGAGCCCGGCGGTCTTGCCACGGCTCAGTGCCTCCTGAAGGCGGCGAAAGCTGCTAGTGCCGTCGCGGGCGAGCGCTACCACTTCGCCGTCGATCAGAGCGTGTTCGACCGGTAGCTGCGATAGCGTATCGGCGAGCTCGGGGAAGCGATGCGTCCAGTCCTTGGCGTTGCGGGTGATGAGCCGAACCTCACCCCGCTCCAGCCGCGCCATGATCCGATAGCCATCGAACTTGATTTCATGCAGCCAGTCCTTGCCCTTCGGTACTTCACGAACCAGGGTGGCGAGTTGCGGGTGAATGGCGGCGCTTTTGGCAAGCGGCTGCTTGCGGGCGCCCTTGAGCAGCGAGGGATCGGGCGACTCGGGCGATTCCGCCGCACCGTGTTTCGTCCAGGTATTGTCGCGATCTTCGGCAATTTGCGCCATGCTGCGCCCACTGACCACGCTGCGATCGTCATCCACGCTGACCGTGGATCCTTTGTGCTTGCCGTCATCGTGGCGCTTGATCAATAGCCAGTTCTTGCCGCTCTTGTCTTGCTGACGGCGCCCGCTCATGCGCGTCAGCGTCCAGGCGCCGTTGAGCTTCTCGCCCTCGAAGACAATATCGAATCGGTCCTTACCGGGCTTGCCGGTCGACGACCAGCGCCCCCGATCCCATAGCATCACCGTGCCGCCGCCATAGGCTTTCTCGGGGATCACCCCTTCGAAGTCGGCGTACTCGAGGGGATGATCCTCGACCTGAACGGCCAGGCGCTTTTCGCCGGGCTCGAGGCTTGGCCCCTTGGGCAGCGCCCAACTCTTGAGCACGCCGTCCTGCTCGAGGCGCAGATCGAAATGATCGTGGCTGGCGGCGTGCTTGTGTATCACGAACAGGCTGCCGGAAGGCGAATCGCCACGCTCATCGCCCGCTGGCTCGGCGGTGCGCTTGAAGTCGCGTTTGCGACGGTATTCCTTGAGCTTCTCCATGGGTCCCCTCTTCCTTGAGCGAGAGTTCTATGGATCAGCCTAGTCAAGCAGGCGCGTGGCGCCAATGCGGCCATCGCATCATTCGTCGCCGGGCTCAGCGCTGCTTTCGGCCCGGAAGAAGATGAAACTGAAGTCGGATGCCAGGTCGCGACTCGTGGCGATGGTGGCGTTCTTATGGCAGTCGGTACAAGCCTTGTCCTGCACATAGGTTTCCATGGTCACGTTCGCGACCGGCTGATTGCCACTACTGGTCATGCTGGAAACCTTGAGCGGAACGGTTTTACCGGGAGCGGTATAAGGCCCCACCGGGCTTTGCGCCCATTGGGTATTGATCAGTTGATAGTACTGGAATACCGACTTGCCCCCGGTCACCTTGGCGATCTTATCCTGCATCGCGAGGTTCAGTTGCATCGTCTCGCTAGGGATTGGGTATCGGCGTTCGACTTGGACGGGTTCCGACATGGGATAAAGCGGCTTGCAGTTTCCCTTGGTGTCGCACTTCACCCGCGGCTGATTGGGGGCGCAGTCACGCTTGGGGGTAGCGGATGCGCAGTGCGGGTCATAAAACGAAAACCCGTTGGGGTGAGTGTAGCCGGCACCCGGGGTGGGGACGTTATCGATATGTTCGAAGGTTGCCCATATGAAGTTCGGAAAATGTTCGCTTTTGAGTATGAAGTGAAAACCAACCATCCCCATGACCGCCTGTTGGCAGTCGCCGGTCTTGGGGTTCGTGAGCCAGGCCTTGGCGGTGTGATAGCGCGGCCAGAGCTTTTGACGATCGCTGAGGTTACGCCAGGCGACCTTGATCTCCATGGCTCCGCGATCCTGCCAGGATTGCACTTCCCCTTGAGGCGGCTGCCCCGTAGGCAGGGACAAACCCTGTGTATGCTGGCCATCCTGATTGGTCGCGACCGCCTGCTGCCGAGACGCCAGGTAAAGCTGGTTGTCGACGATATACTCGAACTCGGCACGGCTGACCAGGCGCTCGAACCATACCAGTTCGCCGGCCTGGTCGGTTAGCCAACCACCCACCGCCTCGCTCGTCTCGTCGGGATTGATCACGCTGGCTGCAAGCCGCGCCTGAATGCCGCCACCCGGCACCTTGGAGAGACTGTTCAATTGCCGCCCCATGCCAGCACCAGTGGCCTTGCTGCAGGTTCCCGGGGCAGGCGACGGGACTCCCCAGGCGGTGGGTTTAGCCTCGTCGGCGAGAAAGATGTCCTGCACCGGCTTGAAGGTTTCCCATACACGCGGGCGGCTTTCTCTACCGAGAGGATCGGCGGGTATGCCCCAATCGGCTGCCTGGAACTGGCGGTCGGGTTCTCCGGCCTTGTCGGGGTCATCGGGCCAGCGGCTATCGACCGGCCATTGCAGGGCAGCGAAGGCCTGCCAGGCGAAACAATCCACTACCGGCTGGCTGCTTGAGGTGTAAGCGCCCAGATCGCCGGCCAGAAATTGCGGGCTAGTAGGGTCCAGCACCGGCACCATGTCAGCCGTACAGCCCCAGGCCGGCGTTACCGTCGCCGCGTCAACAGGAGGCGTTACCGCCTCCCCTGCCTGTACTGGCGCACTCAAGGCCGCCATGATCGACAAGCCACGCCAGGCATATGTGAATACCCTCATGATCCGCTCCTTACTTTCCGCTCGGCGCGGCAACCATCCCCAGACCGGTCTCAAAGGGGTGCTCTGCGACCGAAGTATTCCCAGCCTCCCATGGGTTCAAGGCTCGTATGCCAATGGCACCGGGCTGAGCGGAAGCATCGACGCTGATTTTCAGCAGATAACCCTGGGTACCGCCGCCGTCGGTCTGGCCGGGAATGGCGCTGGCATCCGGTAGATACTCCACGACCTGGGCGTTGACACCGGCACGATCGAACTGAATTCGCGCGTTATCCGCCGTAGTGTCCCGGCTGGCCCCTTGTACCACCAGCATGAACAGGTTCGAGGCGCCGGGTTGCAGTAGCGCCGGCAGATCGGAGGCACTCAAGCCGTAGAACAGCGCCTCGGGCACCATCTGCACCGGCCAGGGCTGCATGCGCGCCTCGATTTGAGACGTGACGCAGGACTGGGGCTGGTTGGGCGGCGTGTGCTGATCGGGCTTCATGGCGCTGACGCGTAAAGCGATCTTGAAGGTCTTGGCAATCTGCCCGGCATGACGGATCGGCTGGCCGTTGATCTTGATGTCGCCGATACCGTAGCCCCGGTCCGCCGGCACTTCGAAGACAGCCTGCAGGATGGAATCCTTGTCGCTCGCGCTGCTGCCTTGCCCCGTACTGCCCCGAGTCACTTTCCAGAAAGCCGAGGCGCTGGTTCCATCGGGCGTTTCGAAAAGATCCCAGTTGGGAGTTTGAATGTATAGCCCGACCGGATCGGCCAGCGAGATGCGCTGCTTCTGGCCACCCACCACCGCATTGCCCTGAGCGCCGATATGCGGATCGCTGTTGCGAAAATTCTGCCCATAGCGACTGCAGCAGATCAGGGCTTGAGGGTTCGACGGGTTCGCCGCCTTGCGCAGTATGCTAGATGCCGCCGCCAGGTATATCTCCGCGCTCAGGGTGTTGGGAGGACTGGTCAAGTGCATGGCTCCGCCCTGCTTGCCGGGCACTCGCCGGGTGCCGCGATTCCACTTGTTGGTCGGATCGTAGGCCGGATACCCGGTGGTGGGATCGACGACGGCCTCGCCCTTCTTGCCGGTGGGCGTATCTGCGCTATAGCGCAGATACAGATCCTCCAGCACGGCCGCCGAGTCGATGTAGCGCCGATACAAGGCCAATACGATGTTGGGATCGATGCGCCACAGGCTCAGCCAGTAGGCCGGATTCTCGCAGGTGAACATCACCGATTGAATGCTGGATGCCTGCGAGTCGCCGTAGGTGATCGACCATTCACAATACTCATCCAGCCAGCCGCGTGGCCCCGGTGGGGAGAATGCCACCCATTTCCCCTGCCAATCGATCTCGGGGCACTTGGTCGCCGGGGTCTTGAGAATATTCGGCGCCTTGGGATCGGCATCCCACAGCTTCCACGTCGTGTCGCCCAGGGTGATCTGGCCATGATCCGCCAGCTCGAGAAGCTGCGAGTCGCTGAGCGCCTGGCTCAACTGACCGCCATTGCTTACCTGATCGTTTTGAAAGAAGGTCGTCAGGCGATTCGGGAACGGCTGCCAATCGATGGGCAGCGAATCGCCCTTGGGCCAACCGGTCTCGGTGGGATCGAAATACCAGTCACGCGGGGCGTCATACTGGTTGGACCAAGGGTTGCCGATAATGCCCATGCGCGTCCAGCCGGTCAGATGTTCATCCCAGGTGGCGAGCAACTCGGGCAGCGCATCTTCACGTCCTATGGCAGTGAGATCCTTGGGCCCCTGCAGGGCGGGAGTGTTGAAAGTATAACGGCTCATACCGACGATCCTCGCGGGTTGCGATGCGATTGAGGGTGAACCGCGATCAATCCCTCACGCGGCTCGACAGCAACTACCCGGCGGCTCAATGGCACGCCGGGCATTCTTGCCCGGTTTGGCGAGAGCCGCCCGGCGACGGCCAGGGCGCTCCCCAACGCGCTTCGGGAACGAACCCCGGCAGCGCTCGATACTCATCGACGGATACCAGCGCGCCGCTGGCCAGGTCGGTGACGATCAAACTGACAGATACCTCGGCCTGCGCCTCCAGCCCAAGCCGCTGGGCATTGCGGGTGGCATTGAGCACGCGAGTCACACCCTGGCTGACACATCGCCCCTTGTCGTCGCGGATACCCATGCCGATACGGGTCAACCGGCCGACATAATGGGGGTTGTCTGGATCCACTGCGTCCAGGGGAGGGTCGGCCTGATCGATGAAGACATCGATCAGATAGCCATCGTGGGTGCAACGCACGCCCTCGAACAGGAGGTACAGCGCCAGCGTCTCGTTAGCGCCCTGAACGGTGACGCCATGTGCCGTTTCACCCTGGTACTCCGGGTAACGTGGTGGGTCATAGTCATATCCCAGCCGGTGCGAATCCCTGGCGAGATCGCCGATGGCGGTATAGCGCCAATGACGTGGGTCCGTCAGCGAGATCTCCTTGACCCCGGCGCCGATGAACGGTTGCAAGGGATAACCCGCGGTGTATATGGCACCGGGATGCGCACGCAGCCAGACTTCGAGCATGCGGTCGATATTGGCGTGATAGGACCAGAAAATGGGGTCAAAGGCGGTATAGGCGTTATCCGCCATATCCGCCCCCAACCAGCCATGGAAGTTGTCGTGCGGCTGCTCGTAGAGCCCATCGAAATTGCAGTTGCGATACGGATAGTCGGAATCGGGCGGTGGTGGATCGAAGGAGGGAATGTTCGCCCAGGGGTAACCGGGCCAACCTTGAGGATGACTGAAGGTATCGAACTTCAGGGCATCCAGAATCTGCTGCTGATAGAGGCGCACCATCTTGAACTTCTTGATCCGCGCCTGCCGCTGGTCGTCGCCAGTGGTATACAACAAGGGGTCACGGTGCACCCAGGTGCAGCTATTCGGCGTTTTTTCATCGACCGGCATCGCACCTTGGCAGATCTTGCTACAGCCATCTTTCGCGGCAGCATAGCGCAGCGGATTGGGTCGCCTTTCCCCGCTGCGAGGATGCACGTATGTCTCATCCTTGAAGGCTTGGGGAATCCCCGCGGCGGAATCGCCGTCGATGCTGGTGCCGGCCGCCATGAAGTTCCAGTACGGCACCGGCATGCCGATCAAGTGCTCGAACCACATTAGATAGGCGCGATGCCAGAAGGCGAACGCCTCCTGATAATGCAGGCACCAGTTGGTATGCAAATAGGCGAGTTTCTGCCACGGCGCGTCCGCTGCCGGGTCCCTCACCCGCAAAACGTCATCCAGCAACATGCGGTAGTGATCCAATTCATCCTGGGACAGCGTCTCGATATCCCGGCGCCTGGCGATCGTTATCGGCTGTGCATCCCAGAGGGGAATGCGCTCCTGATAATCGATGGGATCGCTGGACGAATGACGCCAACCGTCATTGATCCAAGCCGCCAACGAACGCAGTGCCGGCTCCGGCCAATACTGGCGCGAGTCCGTCGTCAACGGCATGTTACGGGAAGCCAGATGGTTGAAGATGGTCACGCTCCACGCCTTGACGCTAGCGTAGTCGTTCAACTGCACGCCGTAGCCGCTCATGCAGCCTTGCCATTGGGCGGCGATGGCGGCACGCTTCGGCTCGGGCAGCCAATCCGGCGATGCGAACAGCGCCGCGATTTCGTCATTCCAGGTGGGATGATCCGGTATCGAGGGCATTATTATTTTTCTCCCAGGCTATCGTGACGTAGCAGCTGCTTAGCGAGTGCTAAATCACCAATACCTGAATTGTAGTTCATCTCACTCTATAGGATGAGATGGAAAAATAATGTCAGCGATTCCTGACAACTTCTGTAGGAAATTGACGATAGGATGCGTAAGCCAAAGCCCATTCTCGAGCACCGAGATGCCCCCGCCGGCCGGGTTGCGTCTAAAACGGCGGCCAGGGATTCGGCAAGGTCGCTCCGCCGCAAGCGCTGAACACTTCTCGATCCAGGTCGATATAGCCTGCGCAGCCCTAGGGAGTCACTTCATGGCGGCCCTGGCCACGTTCGATGTGCGTCGCGTAGCCGGGAATGTCGCTCGCATCGTTATTACTGCGGTGATAACTCAATCAATCCAGCCTTTATACTTACCAAACCCCCACAGAGCGGTCAGCATTACTAGTAGGGTGGCCGCAAAAATGTCAGGAATAATAATCCAGAGCTTTAGTCTTCTAGGCAGGTTTTCAATCGTCTTCTCATCTATGTCTGATTGCTTGCAATAAAATCTAGGGAAAGCGACTGCACAACCTAAATAAGTGAGACGAATCATTCTGTCGACAGGGCCGCCGCTCCAAGCGCGACGATTGCCATGTGCATGGTCTTCTTCCCTCAAATGGGCCTCGATTTCCTCCAGCTTTCTATAGGCCACATATAGCCAAGTTGAGATAACTAAGAGCATTAAAAAGATAACTACTCCGGCTAGTAGAGCTGCTATCTCTTCAATCGCCATTTATCACCTCGTACAAATTGTCTCCAACCCACTCGCCAGTTTCGCCTCCGATGTTTCCTCCAGCAATTCCTCCTAAGCCAGCAGCAACCAGCCCGCATGCTAGTGTACCTACACCACCTGTCGGTAAGCCTATGGCTACGCATAGCGAGACACCTGCAAGAGCAGCAAGTTTAGCGGCGATAGCGCCCCCACCAACCCCACCAACAAACTTCCCGGCCTTGGTATATGTCACCCGCTCGCATTGATCCTCTCGCCCGGTGGTGCAGACTTCCTGAACCCTGGTATAGGATGCCACGCCACCCAGCCCCACGCCGATCCAGCCACCTGCCTTGATGTACTTGGCCGCCCTGGCGACGCCTTCGATGTGCGTCGCGTAGCCGGGAATGTCAGCCACGCCGCCTTCGCGCCAGTGATGCGTCAGGCTGCGGGTCGAGATGCCCAGTGCATGACGCAGCGAGGGATGATCGGGAAAGCCGATGCCCCGGCGCACCAACGGACCCATCGCGCTGTTGAGTTGACCGAACAGCCGACGCCGCTGGGCGAGGAAATCCGGGTTGTTGAGGTTGCCGTGCTCGGCGAAGCTGCGCTGATGCAGGCGCTCGATGCTGCGTAGCGTACGCTCGACCGTCGTCAGGTGCTTGCCGACCATGGCGGTGGCCACGCCCACGCCGGTCGAGGAGTACTCGAGAAACGCCGTGAGGGCGGCATGACGGTCGACCAGGAAGGCGGCGTCTTCGTCGCTCAACGCGGCCAGCGCGGCATCGACCCGGGCCGCCGCGTCGCGCAGCCGGGCGTCTTCGGCCGTGCATTGCCGGTTGTCGGGGTCGCTGAGCACGGCCATCTGGCCGGGCTTGGCCCACTCGGCGAGGTGCGGATTCAGCGCGCGAAACTTATCGCGTGCCTGGGGCGTCGCCTGACCCAGCAATTCGGCTTCGAGCTGTCGGCCCGACATCGCTCGTTCGACGATATGAAAGCCCGGCGCCACGCCGTCGGAGGTTGCGTCACTCTCGAACTGCTCGGCTGCTGTCGAAGGCGTCGTGGTCGGCGGGGCACCGGCTGGCGAGGCCGACGCGCCGGAAGCGGCGGCATCGGCCATGCCGACATCGGCGGGAGACGATTGCTGAAAGCGAAACCCGCCGATCTCGATGCTGGTCGGCGAACCGGTGGTCACGCTCGCGCCGGTGATCACCTGGCCACCGCAGGAGGTCTTACTGCCGTGGATCGCGGCGGGGCTGTCTTCGATCTCGAACCAGTTGGCGCCGGTGACGATCGTGGCCCCGCAGGAGCTCCTGTCACCGATGCGCGCGGCCGGGATATCGTCGACGAAGACCGTGCTCGCGCCGCTGACGATGCTGTGCGGGCCGCCGCTACACTTGCAGACGACCTTGTCGCCGATTTTTGCCAAATCCACGCTGCGTCTCCGTCTAATGACCAAGCTTTCCAGTGTATAAGACGGAGCTAAAAAGAAATGTAGGCAATCGCTGATTTTCGTGTAAGAGATTGCCTACAAGCGAGACCAAGCCGAGGCGAGTCCTGCCGCCTTTCAAGTGGCCTATCGCTTCATGCGCTACGTGAAAATCCCGGTGCGCTCATCAACCACTGGCCCTGGCTTTCTTCCAGAATGCGACACTGCACCTGCGATTGCTTGATAAAGGTAGCGATCAGCGGGTGCAATTCCGGCGTAGCGTTCGACGCCAGCAGCTGGCGATAAAAACGCAGCGACTGGTGCTCGCCGTTCAGCGCCTCGGCCAGTACCGTGGCGGCCATTGCGACGTTGATGACAAAAAAGTGTTTCTCGGAGCCATCGGTATATCGCTCGCGCAGCGGCGATACCGTCAGCGTGGGTTCTGGCGTCCCCGAACGCTCGCAGGCCACTCTCATTTCGTGCAGCCGTTGTTCGCATTCCGTGGCGAGCGCCTCCAGCAGCCGGCTGATGCCGGCATTGAACGGCAGAAAGCGTAACGCCAGGCGTCGATAACGATTCATTTCGTAGTGTTCGTGCGAACTCGCCAATACCAGTAGCTCCTGGGGCAAGATAGTATTTATCGTTGTGTTTCGTGCACGCTGCATCGTCGTCTCCTTGTGACATTGACGTACCGGAACCAGAAATGACCCATCCGGTGACAAAGCCCGACCACTGAGCCCGTAACGCACAATCTACGTTGATCATGGCAAAGGACACCTTAACGTGCGTCATGGTTTGGCCGGTTTTGCGCTGCCAACGAGTAAACACAGTCTGTATGACGTTATGGATACCAACTCCTTGCATAGCGATGACGCTACGTTCGCCATGCCTTGCGGTGCTATCGACTAATATTCGAACCCAACGGTAAACAACGCTGACCGCCGACCCGCCGCCACTTGCAATGGTCGTGATAGTCTTTTTGACTGGTTACCACCACTGCAGGGATGTCCCATGATCGATCCAGCCGTTTTTTCCAGGTTCTCGTCACTCTTATCGCTTCGTTCCGCCAGGCTGCCGTTGCGCTATGGGGTTTACCTCTTCAGCCTGTGCGGCCTGGTCGTGTCGCTGCTTGGCCTGGCTTTAGATAGCGACTGGGGCTGGGCAGTAGCGGGGTTCGGGCTGTTAGCGGCATTGGGTACTTACGATCTACTGCAGAGCCGACGCACAGTGAGTCGCAACTATCCGATCCTCGCGCACTTTCGCTATGGATTGGAGTCGATCGGCCCCGAGATTCGCCAGTACTTCATTCAGACCGACACCGAAGGATGGCCGTTTTCCCGCGAGCAACGCTCGGTGGTCTATCAGCGCGCCAAGAATACGCTCGACAAGAAGCCTTTCGGCTCGGTTCATGACATGTATGCCGAGGGCTATGAGTGGCTGAGTCCATCGCTGATGCCGGAGCGCATCGACTCGCATGACTTTCGCATCACCATCGGCAGGGACCGCACCAAGCCCTATTCGGCCAGCGTGTTCAATATTTCGGCGATGAGCTTTGGCTCGCTCTCTGCCAACGCCATCAGCGCACTCAACGGCGGCGCCAGGCTCGGCAATTTCTATCACGACACTGGGGAAGGCTCGATCTCTCCTTACCATCGCCAGGGCGGCGACCTGGTCTGGGAAATCGGTTCGGGTTATTTCGGCTGCCGCAACGAGGATGGCACCTTCAGCGAGGAGCGTTTTGTCGCCGGGGCGACGCTCGAGCAGGTTCGGATGATCGAGATCAAGCTGTCGCAGGGCGCCAAGCCCGGTCATGGCGGCATCCTGCCGGGTGCCAAGGTTACCCAGGAGATCGCCTCGACGCGCGGCGTGCCGGTTGGCATGGATGTGATTTCGCCCAGCACGCATTCGGCTTTTACCACGCCGCTCGAGATGATGGCATTCATCGCCCGGTTGCGTGAGCTATCGGGTGGCAAGCCGGTGGGTATCAAGCTGACCATCGGTCATCCCTGGGAGTGGTTCGGTCTGGTCAAGGCGATGCTCAAGAGCGGCGAGCATCCGGATTTCATCGTCGTCGATGGTGGCGAAGGCGGCACAGGGGCCGCGCCGCTGGAGTTCATCAACCGGCTAGGCATGCCGCTGACCGAGGCGCTGCTGCTGGTTCACAACACGCTGGCGGGCACCGATCTACGCGATAAGATCCATATCGGCGCCGCCGGCAAGATCGTCTCGGCATTCGATATCGCACGGACCATCGCCTTGGGCGCCGACTGGTGCAACGCCGCACGCGGTTATATGTTTTCGCTGGGCTGCATTCAGGCTCGAACCTGCCATACCGACCGCTGCCCTAGTGGCGTTGCGACCCAGGACACACGGCGCGGCAACAAGCTCGATGTCACCGACAAAAGCCAACGTGTCTATCATTTTCACGACAATACGCTCAAGGCATTGGCCGAAATGCTGGCCGCCGCGGGACTTCGAGACACCTCCGAATTGGGTCCTGAGCACATTCTTCGTCGCGTCTCACGCACTGAGATTCAACCCTTCGCCGCGCTGTTTCCTTACCTGACGCGGGGCGAGTTGCTCGATGGCGCCCCGCAACATACGGTATTCCGTGATTATTGGCATGCCTCTCGAGCCGATTCCTTTCATGCGCCGGCGTCGGTGGCGGCGCTTAGAACCAGCAAGTTGCTCTAAAGTGGTTCGAATTGCTTAGGGAATCGCTGAATAAATCGACGAGCGGAATGAAGGGCAAGGCGCACGGAACACAGAAGGTGAGACATAACATGAGGTTAGGCGAGACTTCGAGTACCGCGCAACGCAGTCATTCGTCCGAGCAGGCATTTAGGCAGTGATTCCTTAGCACTGAAATGATTTCTTTACGACCCAATCGCGCTATTCTCTAGGGGTCCATCATCACCGCCTGGCGAAACATCGCATGAAGACCGTTCAACCGCAGCAAGCCGTTGCCGCCAACACCGCCGGCACCACGACATCGTTCAAGGTGCTGGGCGGCATCAGTGTCGCGCACATGATGAACGACATGATCCAGTCGGTCCTGTTGGCCATCTACCCGATGCTCAAGGGAACCTTCGATCTGAGCTTCGCGCAGATCGGTCTGATCACCCTGACCTACCAGCTCGCCGCGTCATTGCTGCAACCCTGGGTCGGCCTGTATACCGACAAGCGCCCCCTGCCGTTCTCGCTAGCCATCGGCATGGGATTCACGCTCACCGGTCTGTTGCTATTGTCGGTAGCGCCATCGTATTTGTACCTGTTGCTCGCCGCCGTGCTGGTTGGCACCGGCTCATCGATCTTCCATCCCGAGGCGTCGCGAGTGGCGCGCATGGCATCAGGCAATCGCCACGGGCTCGCGCAGTCGCTGTTTCAGGTCGGCGGCAATGTCGGCTCGGCACTCGGCCCCTTGCTGGCGGCGCTGCTGATCATTCCCCATGGCCAGGGTAGCGTGGCCTGGTTCTCGCTGGCGGCGCTGATCGGCATGGTGGTGCTGTTTCAGATTGGCCGCTGGTATGCCGGCAATCAGGCGTTGCTGACGCGCAAGCCGCGCAAGGGCGTCGATCTTGCCGTGTTGAGCCGCCGCCGAGTACTCATCACGCTAGGGCTGCTCGGCATGCTGATCTTTTCCAAGTATTTCTACCTGGCCAGCCTGAGCAGCTACTTCACGTTCTATCTCATCGAGCGTTTCGCGCTGTCGGTACAAAGTGCGCAACTCTACTTGTTCCTGTTTCTGGCCTCGGTCGCCGTGGGCACCGTGGCCGGCGGTCCGATCGGCGATCGCATCGGCCGCAAGGTAGTGATCTGGGGTTCGATTCTCGGCGTGGCGCCTTTCACGCTGCTATTGCCACATGCCGACCTGTTCTGGACCGGCGTGCTGGTAGTGATCATCGGGCTGGTGCTGGCTTCGGCGTTTTCGGCCATCGTGGTCTACGCGCAGGAACTGGTGCCAGGCAGAGTTGGCTTGATCGCCGGGTTGTTCTTCGGTTTCGCCTTCGGCATGGGCGGTATCGGTGCCGCGGTGCTCGGCTATCTGGCGGATACCACCAGCATCGTTTTCGTCTACCAACTATGTGCGTTCCTGCCACTGCTGGGCATCGTCGCGCTGTGGCTGCCCGATCTCGAGCGTCGCACGCGACAAGCCACGCCTGTAACCGAGCCATCTACCGAGTAGGCTGCTAAATTTTCTCCATTTTTTCTGCGGTTCGTCGAGGCACTAAAAGCGCTGCGCGCTCGCGCGCGCCCAGTCTCCAGCGTAATCCTCGGGGATTTTGTCATCCAGAAAGTCGCCGGTGCCAACCTGCGGGTGCAAATCGCGATAGGTGCATGCCGGGCCGTGACCGGGCCGGTGATAGATACGCTCCGGGCCCAGCTCGTCGGGGCTGTCGACGCCCAGCGCACCCATGATATCCAGGAATGAATTGATAGTGGCGTCGTGAAAATTACGCACCCACAGGGCCTTGGATTCCACATCCAGCGCCTTGGTGCGAGCCGGGTCCTGGGTCGTGACCCCGGTCGGGCAGGTATTGGTGTGGCAGCGCTGTGCCTGAATGCAGCCCACCGAAAACATGAAGGCACGCGCCGCATTGCACATATCGGCGCCTAGCGAAATCTTGGTGACGATATCGAAGCCCATGGCGACCTTGCCACTGGCGATGATGCGTATTTCGTCACGCTTGCCGATGCCGACCAGGCAATTGTGCACGAACGGCAACGCCTCATTGATATAGGTACCGACAAAGTCGGAGAATTCCGCGGGTGCGGCGCCGGTACCGCCTTCGGCGCCGTCCACGGTGATGAAGTCCGGCTGGATACCGGTTTCGAGCATGGCCTTGCAAATCCCCATGAATTCGTCGCGCTTGCCCAAACACAGCTTGAAGCCGACCGGTTTTCCACCGCACAACTCGCGTAGCCGCTGCATGAACCGCAGCAGCCCGATGGGAGTATCGAACTCGGGATGCATGGCGGGCGACAGGCAATCCTTGCCCTGCTCGATTTCACGGGTCTCGGCAATTTCCGCATTGACCTTCGAACCTGGCAATAGTCCGCCATGGCCGGGTTTGGCGCCCTGCGAAAGCTTGATTTCGATCATCTTGACCTGGTCAGTACAGGCTTTTTCGGCGAATTCGTCGGGGTCGAAAGTGCCGCCGTTGAAGCGACAGCCGAAATAGGCACTGGCGATCTCCCAGATGATGTCGCCACCGTGCTCGCGGTGGTAAGGGCTGATCGCACCCTCGCCGGTATCCTGGGCGAAGTTACCGAGTTTCGCACCCTTGTTCATCGCCAGCACCGCATTTCCCGAAAGTGCGCCGAAGCTCATCGCCGAGATATTCAGGCGAGACGAATCATAGGGTGCACTGCATTGCGGCCCGCCGACCATGATGCGGGCATGGCGTGGGTCGACCTTCTTCGGCGCAATGGAATGCTGGACGAAATTGAAGCCGGCGTCTTCGACGTCCCTTCTGGTGCCGAACGGCGAGGTATCCGGCTGACCGTTGGCCCGGGCATGAACGATCTGTCGCTGCTCGCGGTTGAACGGTCGGCCGCTCTGTTCGGATTCGAAGAAATACTGGCGTAGTTCGGGGCGAACGAATTCCAGCATATAGCGCATATGCCCGAGAATCGGATAGTTGCGCAGGACGTTATGGTGCGAGCGCAGGTCCTGTGCGCCAATCACGGCCAGCACAGCGAGGACCGCCCACAATAGCAGCCAAGCGGGCGCCCAAACCGCCAGCACGGCACCGACAAGCAGAGTCACGGCGAGATAACAGAAATAGATGCTACGCGGAGAGCCAAACATGAACGTCGCTCGCGTTTAGGAATAAGCCAGTAGAACTATAGGATACAGAATCCCCGGCGCCCGTGGCGACCGGGGCAAGACTTACACTGTTTCGGGGCAAAACACGCGGAGCAATGGGTCGCTCCAAGGTAGGCACCCGCGCCGAAGCACGGGAGAGAATCAGTCACGCGTGACGTACTTGAGAATCTCGACCACCTGCTCGTTGGACGTCGCCCAGGCCATGGCCGCGGCGTCGACTTCCTTGAGCGGGTGAATGATGTCTTCGCTATGCAGGGTCACGTAGGGCTTGCCCAGCGCAGCGCAATAGCCGGCATCGAAGGCGGCGTTCCACTGCTTGTACTTATCGCCGAAGCGAACCACGACCAGATCGCTCGCTTCGATCAGGGTCTTGGTGCGGATGGCATTGACCTTGGAGGATTTGTGGTCACGCCAGAAAGAACTGCTTTCCTCGCCGAGGTGGTCGCCGGCGGCATCGCTGGCGTCGTGGTCGGTCACCGCCGAGGTGAAGACGACATCCAGGCCGTTGGCCTGCGCGCCGCGCTTGATTTCATCGCGCCAGTCGGTATGAATCTCGCCGGAAAGATAAACGGTAAAGCTCATGATCGCTCCAGAGTCGCGCAGTCGACAGGACTGCGATTAACGAAGGGGACAATCATACCGCGACAGAAACTGTATACAAACGTGCGCGGTCGTCCGATCAGCTCAACGCCTTCTTTACCAGCGCCTGCTCGTCGACCGAGAGAGGGATCGTCGCGGCGAGTTCGTGCCCGCGCGGCGACATCTTGTTCCAGGTCTTGCGCACGATGCGCATCAGCTTGTCTTCATCGTGCTCGCTGGCGAAGTCGGCGAAATAGTGCTCGAGAAAGACCAGGCAGGCGGTATCTTCCAATGCCTGCGCTTCGGGGTCACGGCGCAACTGCTCCTTGCGGATCATGCGCGCGACATGCTCACAAACATCATCGTCATAGCCCGCCTCACGCAGCACGGTACTCGCCTGCGCGGCCTGGCGGCGACCCAGTTCGCGCCGCCAGGCCAGGTAGCCGGGGCGGTCTCGTGGGTAGTCGTCGCGCGGGATACGCCAGCGTTGCAGATGCTGGGCGCGCACCGCCAGTCGCAGCGCCTCGCTGGCATCCGGCGCGACACGAGCCAGCCACTCGCTCATGCGCCGAGCGTAGAGCAATTCGTAAGGCAACTCGGCACCATCGGCGCTTTCCTGCCGAGGGTCCTCCGCATGCAAGGCATCAAGGCGTTCGATGGCGGCAGCAAAGCGCGCGCTAGGCTCGGTCATGATTCGATTTCCTCATTGGTGGCCTTAGCCAAAAACTCCCTGGCTACGTAGATACTCATCGTAACTGCCGCTGAAGTCGACGATACCCTCGCCGCTCATGTCGAGAATACGCGTCGCCAGCGACGAAACGAACTCGCGATCGTGACTGACGAAGATCAGCGTGCCGGGGTAATGCTCCAGCGCCAGATTGAGCGCCTCGATGGATTCCATGTCGAGGTGGTTGGTGGGTTCGTCCATCACCAGCACGTTGGGTTTTTGCAGCGCCAGCTTGCCGAACAGCATGCGCCCCTGCTCGCCGCCGGAAATCACCTTGACCGACTTGCCGATATCGTCATTGGAAAACAGCATGCGGCCCAGCGCGCCGCGAATCACCTGCTCGCCGCCGTCGGTCCACTGTGCCATCCATTCGTAGAGCGTGGCATCGTTGGCGAAGTCATCGCCGTGTTCCTGGGCGAAGTAGCCAAGCTCGGCGCTATCGGTCCATTTTACCGCACCGGCATCGGCTCCCAACTCGCCGACCAGGCAACGCAGCAGCGTGGTCTTGCCGATGCCGTTGGGGCCGATGATCGCCAGGCGCTCGCCGGCTTCGATCTGCAGGCCGAGGCGCTCGAACAGCGGGGTGTCGCCATAATCCTTGCTCAGCGCTTCGACATTGACCGCGCCACGGTGGATCTTCTTGCCCTGCTCGAAGCGAATGAACGGGCTGACCCGGCTCGATGGCTTGACCTCGTCGAGCTTGATCTTGTCGATCTGGCGCGCGCGAGAGGTGGCCTGCTTGGCCTTCGAGGCATTGGCCGAGAAGCGGCTGACGAACGCCTGGAGATCGGCGATCTGGGCTTTCTTCTTGGCATTATCGGCATGCAGACGCTCACGTGCCTGGGTGGCGGCGGTCATGTACTCGTCGTAATTACCGGGAAACAGCCGCAATTCGCCGTAATCCAGGTCCGCCATGTGCGTGCACACGCTATTGAGAAAATGGCGATCGTGGGAAATGATCACCATGGTGCTGTTGCGCGCCGTCAATATGCTTTCCAGCCAGCGGATGGTGTTGATATCCAGATGGTTGGTCGGTTCGTCGAGCAGCAGCACATCGGGGTCGGCAAACAATGCCTGGGCCAGCAGCACGCGCAATTTCCAGCCCGGCGACACCGCGCTCATGGGGCCGAAATGCTGCGACTCGGGGATCCCCAGACCCAACAGCAACTCGCCGGCGCGGGCCTCGGCGGTATAGCCGTCGTGTTCGGCGAACTGGGTTTCCAGGTCGGCGACGCGCATGCCGTCTTCTTCGCTCATTTCCGGCTGCGAATAGATACGCTCGCGCTCCTCGGCGACCCGCCATAATTCGCTGTGACCCATGATCACGGTATCGATCACCCGTTCGCTTTCGAAGGCGAACTGGTCCTGGCGCAACTTGCCCAGGCGAGTGCCGGGTTCCAGCATCACTTGTCCGCCCGAGGGTTCGAGATCGCCACCGAGGATCTTCATTAAGGTCGACTTACCGCAGCCGTTGGCGCCGATCAACCCATAGCGGTTACCGTTGTTGAATTTGACCGAGACATTCTCGAACAAGGGCTTGGCCCCAAACTGCATGGTGATATTCGCGGTGGAGATCAAAATCGGGTCCAGTCGAAGCGCATGAAAAGGGAGGCGATTGTAAGCCTCCTGGCGAGCGAACGCAGCCCCCCGATGCACGAAGGCCCCACGCAGCCAAAAGTGAATCACGTACCGTGCCACTGCTTCAGGAGGGGATCATGACGATCTTGCGCGAGTACCTGCGACTGAGTGTCGACGGTATGATTTGGCTCAGCCGATGGGCATCTCGCCAACGCAGTAGTACTTCGTCTCGAGGTATTCTTCGATGCCGAGATGCCCGCCCTCGCGGCCCAGCCCAGATTGCTTCACGCCGCCAAAGGGTACGTGCGGGCCGGTAATGTCCATCGTATTGATTCCAACCATGCCGTATTCGAGACCGCGCAGAAACTTACGGATGCGCGCATCGCGATGGGTGTAGACGTAGGACGCCAACCCATGGATCGTATCGTTGGCCGCGTCGATGACTTCATCGTCGTCATCGAAGGCACGAATGGGCACGACGGGCGCGAACGACTCCTCGGACGAAACCCGCATGGCAGGGGTGAAATCAGCCACGATCGTGGGCATGAAAAAACGCGGCCCGGGCGCTTCACTCTGTTCACGCCCCATGATGCGTGCGCCCTGCTGCCTGGCATCATCGACCAACGACTGGGCCTTTTGCACCGCGTCTTCGTGAATCAGTGGGCCGATGGCGTTGGCTTCGTCGAAGCCGTTGCCCACGCCCATCGCATTCATGCGCTCGGCGAATCGCTGTATGAACTCCTCGTAGATCGAGCGATGCACGAATAGTCGGTTGGCGGCAATGCAGTCCTGGCCGCTGGTCTGGAACTTGGCCGCAAGCGCACCTTCGACCGCAGTATCGAGATCGACATCGTCGCAGACGATGAACGGCGCGTTGCCGCCGAGTTCCATCGCCGTGCATTTGACCGTGTCCGCGCTCTGGCGCAATAGCTGCTTGCCAACCGAGGTGGAACCGGTAAACGACAGCGCACGCACTCGTGTATCGGCACAGACGCGTTCGGCAAACAGTTTGCCCTGACCGGTAATGACATTGAACTCGCCGTTATTCAGCCCCGCCTGTTCGGCGAGCACCGCCAGCGCGATCGCGCAGAAGGGCGTTTCGCTGGCCGGCTTGACCAGCGTCGTGCAACCGGCGGCAAGCGCGGCCGCTACCTTGCGCGTGATCATCGCCAGTGGGAAATTCCAGGGCGTGATGATGGCCGCTACGCCAACCGGCTCCTTGAGCGTGCCGAGAGCGACCTGCGGATTTTCGGCGGGAAGGTTAGCGCCTTGTGAGCGCCGGCCTTCTTCGGCGAACCAGCGCAGGAAGCTGGCCGCGTAGTCGACCTCGTCGCGCGCTTCGGCAATGGGTTTGCCCTGCTCGAGGGTCATCAGCCGCGCCAGATCTTCACGCCGCGACTGCATGCCCCGATACCAGGCGAGCAGCTTGTCGGCACGCTCGACGGCGGAAGTCCGTCGCCATGCGGAGAACGCCTGGTGAGCGGCCTCGATCGCGTCGTCGATCTGTAAGGCTTCCAGTTCCGGCACATGGCCGATCACGTCGCCAGTCGCTGGATCGTCGACCGCCCGGCGCGCATTGGCCGTATCGACCCAGCGCCCGCCTACATACGCCTGCTCGCGCAGTAACGTTATCCGATCGTCTGTCATTGTCGTCCCTCCTGGACATGCTGCTTTGTCCTCGAACGCTGGGTATCGCCGCACACGAAACCCTGGTGGACGCTTAGCCCCCTTTAGCGCCTCGCTCATTCAATGGGCTTGAGCGGGCTCCAGTCCTTGCGATTGGCTAGAAACTCCGGCCGTGGGCGATTGCCGCAATACGGATTGTGCAGGGTGTTTTCCACGCTGTTGTAGACGAAGAACAGGTTGCTACGTGGCCAGCAGGACATATTGGTATTGGAACCGTGCAGCGTATTGCACTCGAACATGATCAGCGAGCCGGATGGCCCCTTGGGTGCCTCGATGCCGTACTCGGTCATCAACTCGGTCAGGCTTCTGACATCCGGCACGCCGATTTCCTGACTTTTCAGGGACTCCTTGTAATTATTTTCGGGCGTGCGCCCCACGCAGGGAATGAAAACGTTGTGCGAGCCGGGGATCAGCATCAACGGGCCATTGAACTCGCCGTTCTCGGTGAGAATGATCGAACAGCTCAGCGAGCGCATGCGCGGCATGCCATCCTCGCTGTGCCAGGTTTCGAAGTCGGAGTGCCAGTCGAAGCCCTTGCCCTTGAAGCCCGGCTTGTAGTTGATACGCGACTGATGCATGTAGACGTCGCTACCGAGCAGTTGCCGGACCATCTCGAGCAACCGCGGATCACGAGTCAGGCGCCTGAAACGCTCGGAGACCTCGTGGATGCCAAAGATGGAGCGAATTTCCTGCTTGCCCGGCTCCAGCACGGTGCCTTCGGACGACTTGAGATCGTCGTCCTCCTCGTAATCGCGCAACTCCTGAATGAAGGCGTCCATTTCCTCCTTGTCGAAGAACGACTCGAAGGAGAGAAATCCCTTGGCCTCGAACTCATCGACCTGCGCTTCGCTTAGCGGCCCATCGCTACGCTGCGCGCCCTGGCTGTGCACGACCGGGTCGATGCGTTCGAACATCCCCAGTTTACGTTCCAGCCGGGTCGGAAAAAGATCCTGGGTCTCTTGCATCGCCTCCATGGCGAGATCCTCCTTGGTTGCTACTTTTCACCACTATCGCTATGTGTGTCATCCCAAGGTAGCCCGCAAGCCAAACGCCAACAATGCCGTCCTGTGACGGCTCGTTGTCCGATTGTGAAGGGGACGACAAAGGTATGCCTTGTGCCTATCGATGGCCTTATCAAGGGTCAAGCTTTCTGTCGGCAGGTAATCGTCAAGAGGCGGGAGCGCTTTCCGCGCGCGGGTCCTTGGGGTAATAGCGCTCGGGCAGCCGCTCGATATGCGAGAACGCCTTGGTGTCCTTGTAGGGCATTTTCATATAGCCCGATACGCCAAGCCCGCGAATCAGCGATACCGCGCTGAGCATTGCGCTCAGGCAGTCGCGAAACTCGGCCTCGCGGGCCGGATCGAGCAACCGGTAGTAGCTGTGAATCTTGAGGTGCGTCGGCAACGCCTCGAAGATGATCAGCCCGGTGTGATGAATGGCGTTGAGCCCTTCCAGGCACTGCATGATCTCGCCGGGCAGCTGTAGAAACTCCTCGGGGTCGGGGCCATCCTCGAAGTAGGAATGCACGCGGGTCTTGTCGTCGAGATCCGGCGCGGCGCTCACCTCATAGGGCAGCGTCATGTCCGGCTCGGGAACGAACACCTCTTCGGGCCCTCCACGGTCGATGTGCAGGGTATCGCGGGCATTGAACAGGCAGCTCTTGAACACCCCACGGCGATAGATGGCGCGCGCCAGGTTGACCATGTTATTAACCGCCGCGATGAAAGCCGCCTTGAGTTCGCCATCGTGCAGGTTGAGTACCGTGTCGATATACACGCCATCGGTTTCCCAGCGCACCGCCAGCCCACCGACCACCGGATACTTGCCCAGCCGGCTGACCGCGGCGAGAAACGCCTTCTCGGTTTCGCCCATGCCCTGCATAAAGTTCTTGTAGTAGCGGTCGAGCTGCACGTCGTTGACCGCGTTCAGCGCGTCGCGGCCATCTTCCTCGCGCAGAAACGACTTGCGCGAGCTGTAGACCACGGTGTCGATCTCGCGCTGGCTGGGGCGTATCCATACCGGCACCGTAGCCACTTCGGGCTTGGTGGGTAGATCGATCATCACCGTGCGCGCCAGGCGTGGCATATGCTCGATAAAGTAATCGCCGGCGCGCATGCGTATTCGTGGGTCGGGATCGAGCATCGCATCGAGCACCCGGGCGAACTCCATCGGTAGCCCCAGCGATGTGGCCGGAATGCCACGATGACCGAAACGACACGACTGTGCCGAAGCCAATGCATAGAGCGTCGCGGCGGCGCCCTGCTCATCGAAGCGCGGCGACGACAGCCCACCGTTCAACTGCTCTTCGCCGATGAAATAGACATCACCCAACCGCGCATTGGTCTGTTGCAGGTTGTCGGACATCAACTCCATGACATTGGCGTTGACGAACTGCTGATTGGCATCGAGCTGGGCGAATACCGACGAGCCCCAGTCGATCAGCGCCACGCGTTCGCTGGCAACATCGAAGACCAGGTTGGAGGGTTTGATATCGCCATGCACGATCGGCTTGCCGGATGGACCGGCCTCGCGGCGCAGGCTGCGCAGGATATCCGCCAGTTGCGCGGCGATATTGACCACAAGGCGTGGCGGTAGCCGCCCGTGACGCAGCGAATACTCCTCGAGATTGATGCCCGGTGCGCGCTGCATGACCAGGATCGACTGCTTGCGCACCCGCTGAAAGGCGATCAGGCGCGGCACGCGCGGATGGTCGACCTGTTCCAGCATGAACGCCTCTTCCTCGAGGCGGTCCTGAAACTGCTGCGCCAGGGTAATCCGCGTGAACTTGAACACGTACTCATCGTTCAGGGCGGTTACCCCGGCGAACACGAAACCATAGGCGCCCTTGCCGACCAGCTCGATATCCCGGTAGCCAAGCTGTTCGAGCTGGGTCTGGCACAGCTCGACCCAGTCCTTGAGCTTCTTGGCATCGTCGTGGCTGAGCAGGTAGACCGACTGCTCTTCGGGGATATAGAACTGCTGCAGCGTATCCTGGGTCATGGAATGCTCCAGCCTACGTCATGTTTAGCAACATGCTTTGCGGCTCCTGCAGATATCCCTTCCACAGGTTACAGAAGCGCGCGATAGTGCCGCCATCGATGATGCGGTGATCGCCCGACCAGGTAATCGTCATGATCGCCCGCGATACGACATCGCCGGATTCATCGAAGCGCGGCAGGTGCTGGGTGCGCCCCAGTGCGACGATCGCCACCTCGGGCAGGTTGATGATCGGCGCGGCGTAGGTGCCGCCCAGCGCGCCGATGTTGGAAATACTGATGGTGCCATCCTTGAGATCAGCCTGGCTGACGCGACCATCGCGCGCGGCCTGGGTCAGGCGCGCCACCTCGGCGGCGATCTCCAGTACGCTCAACTGCTCGACGCGCTTGACGTTGGGCACGATCAGCCCGGCCTGGCTATCCACCGCCATGCCGATGTTGCAATGCGGCTGGTAATGGATTTCGCTGCCATCTTCGCTGACCCGGCTGTTGAGAATCGGGTGCGCCTGCACCGCCAACGCCATGGCCTTCATGATCAGCGCCATCAATGTCAGCCGGGTGCCCTGCGCCTCGGCCTGGGGTTTCAAGCGCTCGCGCAGCACCAGCAGCTCGGTAACGTCGATTTCGTCGCCGTAGCTGAAGTGTGGAATGGTCGTGGCGGATTCCACCATGCGCTTGGCCATGACCGCCTGCACGCCTTTAATTGGCTCGACGCGCGCCTCGCCGGCCGACCCTTCATGCAACGCTGTCGGCGTGGCCTCGGCTTTAGCGGGCTTCGCACGCTTCTCGCCGCTCTTCTCGAAGGCGAGAATATCCTCCTTGAGCACGCGGCCATCCTTGCCCGAGCCGGGCACATCGGCGAGCGTGACACCCAACTCGCGCACCAGCCGGCGCACCGCGGGACTCGCGGGAATGCGCCCATGCGCGCCGGAACCAGTCGCAGGTTCTGCCGGAACTGCAGCCGGTTGCGGGGCGCTGTCGTTCGCCGCGTCAGCGCTCTCGCGATCATTGGCTTGGCTAGCCGAGGTGTCGTCTATCGCCTCGTGCGCTGGCTCTTCCGCGTCACCGCCCTGGCCCAGCGGCGTATAGGCGAATAGCGGCGCATGTACCTGGGCATTTTCCTGCTGCTTGCAATATAGCCGGGTCACGCGGCCGGCCTCGGGGGCGGTAATCTCGACCAGCGCCTTGTCGGTCATGACCTCGACCACCGGCTGGTCTTCCTCGATCTCGTCGCCTTCGGCGATCAGCCACTTGACCACTTCGCACTCGACGATGCCTTCGCCGATGTCGGGCAGAATGAAATCGCTCATGGGGTTCTCTCTCCTGAACCTGAAATCGCTCGAGGAAGCGCTGCATAAATAGGCGAGCGGAATGAAGCGTGAGGCGCACGGCGCACAGGAAACAAGACATAACATGGGGTTAGGCGAGTTTCGACCGGGCTGGCGCACCAGCACCGCGCAACAAAACGATTCGTCCGAGCAGCCATTTATTCAGTGCTGCCTAATAATTGATGCTGTATTTGATCGCCTCAAAGACCTTCAGATGATCCGGCATATACTCCTTCTCCAGCGTCAGCGGGAAAGGCGTATCCAGGCCGGTCACCCGGGCGATGGGCGATTCCAGATAGAGAAAGCAGCGCTGCTGGATGGTCGCGGCGATCTCGCCGGCGAAGCCACCGGTCAGCGGCGCTTCGTGAGTCACCACCAGCCGCCCGGTCTTGAGCACCGACTCGACGACCGTTTCCACGTCCCAGGGCACGATGGTGCGCAGATCGATGATCTCGCAGGAGATGCCTTCCTTCTCGGCAAGCTCCGAGGCCTTCTCGACGATTTCCATCTGCGCGCCCCAGGCCAGCAGGGTGATGTCGTCGCCTTCCTTGGTCACTTCGGCCTGGCCCAGCGGCAATTCATAATCTTCTTCCGGCACCTCGCCGGTGGAGGCGCGATAGAGCCGCTTGGGTTCGAAGAACAGCACCGGGTTGGCATCGCGAATGGCCCCCAGCAGCAATCCCTTGGCCTGATGCGGGTTGCGTGGCACGACGACCTTCAATCCCGGCGTGTGGGCGAAGTAGGCCTCGGGCGATTGCGAGTGATAAAGCCCGCCGGAGATGCCGCCGCCGTAGGGCGCGCGAATGGTCAGGCCGCCGACATTGAACAGATCGCCGGAACGGTAGCGAAACTTGGCGGTCTCGTTGACGATCTGATCGAACGCCGGAAAGATGTAGTCGGCGAACTGGATTTCGGCCACCGGCGTCGAGCCCTGGGCGGCTAGGCCGTTGGCGAAACCGACGATGCCCTGCTCGACCAGCGGCGTATTGAAGCAGCGATCGCGGCCGTATTTTTCCTGCAGGTGGCTGGTGGCGCGGAACACGCCGCCGAAGATGCCCACGTCCTCGCCGAAGCAGATCACCTTGTCGTTGGCGGCCATGGCGATGTCGAGCGCGTCGTTGATCGCCTGAAGCATGTTCATCTTAGGCATGCTTGGCACCTCCCGCATCCTTGCCGTTGAGGCTCTTGGCACCCTTGGGATACGCCTCCGGATACTTGCGAATATGCGCCTTGAGGTCGTCTAGCTGGCCGGCCAGGATCGGCGTGACCTCGTCGAACACATCGCTGACCAGCGTGTCGAGCTCTGGTGGCTCGCGTTTCTCGGCGCGCTTCATGGCCTCGAGCACGTCGCGACGCAGGCTTTCCTGCTCGCGCTTCTCGTCGTCATCGCTCCACCAACCCTTTTCCTGCAACCACAGTTTCATGCGCAGCACCGGGTCCTTGTCGCGCCAGGCTTCTTCTTCCTTCTTGCTGCGATAGCCGGAGGGATCGTCCGAAGAGGAATGCGCCGCCAGGCGGTAGGTCATGGCCTCGATCAGCACCGGCTGGTTATGCTCCACCGCCAGCTTGCGCGCCTCGACGGTCGCCTGGTAGACGGCGAGGATGTCGTTGCCATCGACGCGAATCACCTTCATGCGATAGCCGAAGGCGCGTGGGGCGATACCGTCGGCGGAAAACTGCTCGTGTGCCGGGGTCGAGATCGCATAGCCGTTGTTGCGGCACAGGAAGATCACCGGTACCCGGTGTACCGAGGCCATGTTCAGCGCGGCGTGAAAGTCGCCCTCCGAGGCCGCGCCCTCGCCGAAGATGGTGATCGTGCAGTGGCCCTGCCCCGCCATCTTCTGGCCGTAGGCGTAGCCGGTGGCCTGGGGAATCTGCGTGGCCAACGGCGATGAAATCGTCATGTAGTGAAGCTTGCTCGAACCGTAATGCACCGGCATCTGACGGCCCTTGCCGTAGTCGTGCTCGTTGCCGAATAGCTGGTTCATGAATTCGTCGACGTCGAAACCGCGATAGGCAAGCGCCCCCTGCTCGCGGTACTGCGCCATGATCATGTCTTCATCGTCGAGGGCCGCAGTGCTGCCGATCACCGAAGCCTCCTCGCCGATACACTGCATGTAGAAGCTCAGCCGACCCTGACGCTGGGCGGCCAGCATGCGCTCGTCGAGCACGCGGGTGAACAGCATGGCGCGATAGATGCGCAGCGCCTTGTCCTTGTCGAGGTCGGGTAGCTTGGCGTTCTTGTAGGGCGAGCCGTCCTGCTTGAGCAGCTTGAAGACGGGAATGCGAAACTCGTCGCCGTTCATGAAATCCGGCGTATGAACGATGGGCGCTGCTTTTGTCGTTGTGCTCATGGTGTCTCTTTTCCTTGTCTCTCTTCCCAAGGGTAGTGGGTGGAGATACGGATATCGGCGCCTTGTGGGCGGCCATTTTCTACCTTGATAACACGCTGGCCAGGTCAAGCCTGGCGTCGGTGCCTGTACATGGCACCGCCACGAGTTTACGTTAACGTAAGATAGAGGATAGCGCACCCATCGTCAGCCACCGCCTCCTGCAACGTTAGTCTATAGCGATGACTTTCCTACACTGTAAGAAGCAACGGGAAAACCCCACTCATCGCCGTCGAAAGGAGACGACATCATGGCCATGAACGTGGCACAAAAACTGATCGATGCCCATCTCATCCAGGGAAAAATGACGCCTGGCGAGGAAATCGCCCTGCGCATCGATCAGACGCTGACGCAGGATGCGACCGGTACGCTGGTCATGCTCGAACTGGAAGCCATGGAGCTCGATCGCGTCAAGACCGAGGTTTCCGCCCAGTACGTCGATCACAATCTGATCCAGGAAGACAACAAGAATCCCGACGATCATCGCTTTCTACAAAGCGCGGCGGCGCGCCTTGGCGTGTGGTTTTCGCGCGCCGGCAACGGCGTCAGTCACCCTACCCATCAGCAACGCTTCGGCATACCGGGCAAGACGCTGCTAGGCTCGGACAGTCACACCCCCGCCGCCGGCGCCATGGGCATGCTGGCCATTGGCGCCGGCGGCATCGACGTGGCCATGGCGATGGCCGGCGAACCCTTTCACACCAAGATGCCGGAAATCTGGGGCGTGCGGCTGACCGGCGAACTGCCCGATTGGGTCAGCGCCAAGGATGTGATTCTCGAGATGCTGCGCCGCCATGACGTCGATGGTGGCATCGGGCGAATCATCGAATACCACGGGCCGGGGCTAGCCAAGCTGTCGGCGATGGATCGCCATGTGATCGCCAACATGGGCGCAGAGTTGGGCGCGACCAGCAGCGTGTTTCCCTCGGACGACGCGGTGAAGCGCTTTCTCGAGGCCGAAGGGCGCGGCGACGATTGGCAGGCGCTCGCGGCGGACGACGACTGCACCTACGACGTCGAAGACGAGATCGATCTTGCCAGTCTGGAGCCGCTGATCGCCAAGCCATCGAGCCCCGGCAACGTGGTGCCGGTACGCGAGATCGCCGGCGAACCGCTCTCGCAGGCCTATATCGGTTCATCCGCCAACCCGGGGTATCGCGACTTCGCGATCGCCGCCGAGATGGTCAAGAACCGCCAGATCGACCCCTGGGTGTCGTTCGATATCAACCCGACGTCGCGTTCGATTCTCGAAACGCTGATTCGTGACGGCCATATCATGAGTCTCATCGCCGCCGGCGCACGGTTGCATCAGGCCGGCTGCAACGGCTGTATCGGCATGGGCCAGGCGCCGGCCAACGACAGCAACAGCCTGCGCACCACGCCGCGCAACTTTCCCGGCCGCTCGGGTACCCGCGAGGACCGGGTCTTCCTGTGCAGCCCGGAAACCGCCACCGCCTCTGCGTTGTGCGGCAAGATCACCGACCCGCGCGATCTCGATTTCGCCTACCCTCGCGTCAAGAATCCCGACGACCCCGTCGTCAATAACCAGCACCTGTTCGCCCCGCTGGAGAGTGCTCAAGCCAGCCAGGTCAAGCTGATCAAGGGGCCCAATATCGCCTCGCTACCGACGTTCGACCCCATCGAGAACGACCTGGAACTCAAGATTCTGCTCAAGATGGAGGACAACGTTTCCACCGACGAGATCATGCCGGCCGGCGCCGAGGTATTGCCCTACCGCAGCAATATTCCGCGCATCGCCGAATTCAGCTTTCGCGGTATCGACGAGGATTACGTCGCCAACGCCAAGGATAGCGGCGACCACTGCGTGATTGCCGGCAACAACTATGGGCAAGGGTCGAGTCGCGAGCACGCCGCCATCGCGCCTCGCTATCTGGGTATGCGGGTGGTCGTCGCCAGGAGCTTCGCGCGCATCCATTGGCAGAACCTGGTCAATTTCGGCGTGCTGCCGCTGACCTTCGACGATGCAAGCGATTACGACAACCTGGAGACTGGGCAGACCCTGAGTTTCGAGGGTTTGCATGACGCGCTGGACAAGGGCGAGACGCTGACCGCGCGCGCCCCGAAAGGCGATATCACGCTGCGCCATGGGCTGAGTCCGCGTCAGCTAGAGGTGTTGCGTGAAGGCGGCTTGATCAACTGGATGAGGCAACACGGCGATACAGGAAACAAGCACTGAGTCTAGAGGGGTAAAGTTCAACGCGCTTTGGGGGTCAACAGTAAAGCCCCCTCGATCGGCACGAAGGGCGAAGCCACGCGTATCAGCGATTCGGCGGTCAGGCGTTCGACGCCATACACCGTTACCGGGATGCCGAAGCGCTCGCCGATGCGCTGCACCAGCAGATCGAAATCGCCGTCGCCGGAGGCCAGTATTACGCGATCGACCCGGGCGGCGAGTTCGATGCCATCGAGGGCGATGCCGACGTCCCAATCGCCCTTGGCGGAGCCATCGCTGCGTTGGATGAAGGGTTTGAGTTTCACCTGAAAGCCGATCGCACGCAGGATATTCTGGAACTGGCGCTGTTTCTCGTCGCCGCGATCCACCGCGTAGGCAATCGCCGCTGTCACTTGGCGATTGGCGGTCACTTCGGTCCAGAAGGCGTTGTAATCGAAGTGCTGCCCATATACCTGCTTCGTCGTGTAATAGATATTCTGCACGTCGGCCAGGATCGCCACGCTTTCCGGGGGATTTTTCAAAACGACACCTCTTCGGGAACACCAGTCACGATGACGTTACTGGTATGATGGCCGGTTCGTGTTTCCACATCCTGCTTTCCGACCCAGCTTTCGAGCGTGCCCGCGATGACCGATACCGCTTTTTCCCAACTCGCCCTGCGTCCGGCGCTGCTCACCGCGCTCAAAGCACTGGGCTACGCCCGAATGACGCCGGTCCAGGCGGACAGCTTGCCGCCGCTGCTGGCCGGTGACGATTTGATCGTTCAGGCACGCACCGGCAGCGGCAAGACGGCGGCCTTCGGCCTGGGTCTGTTGCAGGCACTCGACGTTACACGCAACGATGTGCAGGCACTGGTGCTGTGCCCGACCCGCGAACTCGCCGATCAGGTCACCAAGGCGCTGCGCGGGCTGGCACGGGCGCTGCCCAACGTCAAGATGCTGACGCTGTGCGGCGGCGTGCCGATCGGCCCACAGCTCGCTTCTCTGGCACACGGCGCACATATCGTGGTCGGCACGCCGGGGCGCATCGACGACCATCTGCGCAAGGGCTCGCTCACGCTCGGCGCAGTACGCCAACTGGTGCTCGACGAAGCCGACCGCATGCTCGACATGGGCTTTCGCGACACCCTGGAGCGCATCGTCGCTGAACTACCCGAAAAGCGCCAGACGCTGCTGTTCTCGGCGACCTTTCCCGACGATGTCGAGACGCTGAGCGCGACGATTCAGCGTCAACCACGGCGCGTTACCGTCGATGCCCCGGCCGCCCAGGCATCGATCGAACAATGGGCCTTCACGGTCGAGAAGAGCGCCAAACCCGATGCCGTGATCGCCTTGCTGCATCACTACCAGCCCGAATCGGCGCTGCTGTTCTGCAATACCAAACGCGATTGCGATGCACTGGCGGCGCATCTCACTGCGCGTGGTTTCAGCGCGCTGGCCCTGCATGGCGATCTCGAGCAGCGCGAGCGCGATCAGGTGCTGGTGCGCTTCGCCAATCACAGCGTCAACCTGCTGGTGGCCACCGACGTCGCCGCGCGGGGTCTCGATGTGGCCAGCCTGGACATGGTGATCAGCGTCGACCCGACACCGGACGTGGAGGTTCACCTGCACCGCATCGGGCGCACCGGGCGTGCCGGCGAAAGCGGCTTGGCGCTTTCGCTATTCACGCCTGGTGAAATGCACCGCCGCGAGCGCATCGAAGCGTACCAGGGCAGCCCGATCGATGACGGGCCCGACACGGCCCTCGACGCCAACGCCTCGGCGAATGACGCCAAACGCTACGCGCCGATGGTCACCCTGGATATCGACGGTGGCCGCAAGCACAAGCTGCGCCCCGGCGACGTGGTCGGCGCGCTGACCCGTGACGGTGCGCTGACGCAGGCGCAGATCGGCAAGATCGACGTATTCGATACCGCCACCTACGTCGCCGTGCATAACAAGGCCGCCAAGCGGGCGCTCGGCCAGATTCAGGAAGGCCGCATCAAGGGCCGGCGCTTTCGCGCGCGGTTGCTGCGCTGAAGCCGGTTCACATACGATCAGTCAGCCGACCGGCAATGCATCAATATCGACAGCGGCCGGTGGGTCTCGGGATGCAATGGCTCCTCGAGACGCTCTAGCGACAGGCCGGCGCTAGCCAACAATGTCAGCCAATCGCCGAGCGGGCGGTAATACCATGGCATCGAAGCCGAAAAATCGCTGCCAAAAGCCTGAAAGTCCTCGCGGCGCCAGCCACTCCGGTATTCCTCGTCACCCAACGCCGCCCAGGGATGCAGGGTCTGAATCAGCAAGCGACCGCCCGGCGCCAACCACTCGGTGACACGGCGCAACAATGCGCCGACATCCTCGTCGAGCAGCGAGAAATTAGCCACGATGATATCGAAGTCGCTATGCAATGCAGTGGGTAGATCGACACGTTGCGCGCTTGCCAGGGTGGCGTAATCCAGGGCATGGCAGTCGCCGCCTTGCTCTCGAGCCGATTCGACCAGCGCCTCGCAGGCATCGACGCCCACGGCGGCAACGTTGCGCGTCGTTAGTTCACGGCTCAGCCAGCCCTCGCCGCAACCCAAATCCAGCACGCGTCGCGGCGCATGCTCCAACATCGCCGCGACGATGGCGGCATCGGTCACTCGGCGACTGGCGACAAGCCCTTCGCGTATCGCCTGCGTCCAGGCCTGGGCATTGCAGTCCCAGCTCACTCGCTGAATCTCGCCACGCGGCTTTTCGCCAGCCTCGGCGGTAACCGCGCACACTGCGTCGGATAGGGAAAAGCCATAATCCCGCTCGATACGCGCCACCCGCACGCGATAACCGCTGTACCAGCGTTCACGCCCCAGCCGCTGGGCCTCGCGATGTTCCAGCTCGGCCTTCCAGGCGCGAATCGAGGCCTCGTCGCGCCAATACGAAACGGTGATGCCCAATTCATCGCGGGCCGACTCGACACCCAGAAACCCCGGCTGTTGCGCGGCCAACTCGACCATGCGCGTAGCCATCTCGGCATAGCCCGCGTGTTGTGGGGTAAGCTCGGAAGTGAAGATCACCGCGTAATACGGCGGCTCGGGAGTATTGGCGAACGCTTGCATAGGGCGCACTCTCACGCGTGACGAGGGGACTATTAATAACCCCGCCTCGCGTGGAATGCCAGGCCGCTCAATGCAGGGTGCCGGGCACCGCCACGTTGTCGTGTTCGCCATCCCATAGCTTGGTGCGGGTGATCGCATGATCGATCATTTCGCGCGCTACCTCGAAGCGACTCTGGCGCAACAGGCCGGCGGCTTCTTCGGAGAAGCGTATGCGCAGCAGCGGTTCGCCTTCGCTCTCGGCGGGACGCAGGATGATTTCGCCATCGTCGAGTTCGATGATTTCAAGTACGGCAGTCTCGGACACATTCACCTCTGTTCTTTTATGAACGCCGGCTCGATAGGCCATCGGCAAGCGATCGATAAGCAATCGTTAAACCAGGGCAACAAAAAGCGACCAAGGCGAATCGCCATGGCCGCTGTCTCAATGAACTTAGGTTATCACTTTGGGCGGTTTCAGTTCACCACTCGGCACTGGTTTCGCGAAGCTCCGCGAGTTGCTTCTTGAACTCGCCGGCACACCAGCGCAGCTCGTCAGCCAGCGCCACGCGGTCGGCGCTGGCGATTAGTGCGTCGCCGGCCTCGCGCCGCGCCGCACCTTCGACGTCATGCAGCGCCGTGATGCGCGCGATCAATGTCGCAAGCCAGCTCTCCGGGCGGCCGGCCAGCTCACGCAGCCGTTCGAGTTCCGCAACGCGCTCGCCGCTCTCGTCGAGCAGTTCGCGCCAGTCGTGATGAGCCAAGCGGGCGTGTTCAGTGAGTTCACGCAGCGCCACGTTGAGCGCCAGTTCGAGCAGCGCCAGCGCGCCCTCCTCGGTCGCCATGCGCCGCGAGCTGGCATGCTCGTCGTCGCCGCTCGCCACGTCAAGCAGCAGCTCGGCCTGATAGATCAGCTGGTTGGTGCGGCCCCTCGGGGTCATTTACGCTTGTCCTCGACCTGCCACTTGCCATTGTCGAACGTGGCTTTCCAACCGGTGGCCTTGCCGTCTTCGTCGGTCATCACGAACTGGCTCTTGGTCTTGCGCGAGAAGCGGATCTGCGCCGGTCGATTATCCGGGTCCTTCGCGGGCGCCTCGAGCAGAAAGTGGTATTTCTCCGGCAAGGCGTCGGCGTGCGACTTGATTTCCTCGACCAATGGCGCGCGCGTCTCGCGGTTCTTGGGAAACTGACTGGCGGCCAGGAACAGACCGCTGGCGCCATCGCGCAGCACGTAGTGATCGTCGACTTTCTGGCAGCGCAGCTCCGGCATTGGGATCGGGTCCATCTTGGGCGGCGCCGCTTCGCCGCTTCTCAGCAACTTGCGGGTGTTCTTGCAGTTCTCATTGGTGCAGCCGAAATACTTGCCGAAGCGTCCCGATTTGAGCTGCATGTCGCTGCCGCACTTGTCGCATTCGATGGTCGGCCCTTCATAACCCTTGAGCTTGAAGCGGCCCTGTTCGACCTCGTAGCCCTCGCAGTCCGGGCTGTTGCCGCAGATATGCAGCTTGCGTGTCTCGTCGATCAGGTAGCTGTCCATCGCCGTGCCGCACTTGGGGCAGCGATGCTTGGCGCGCAGCGCATCGGTCTCGGCGTCGTCGCCAGCATCGGCGGCGACCGCTTCATCGCCAGGAATCAGGTCGATGGTGGTCTTGCAGCGTTCCTTGGGCGGCAGGTTGTAGCCCGAGCAACCCAGGAACACCCCGGTCGAGGCGGTACGAATCTGCATCTTGCGCCCGCATTTAGGGCAATCGATATCGGTGGGCACCGGCTGGTTGGGGCGCATGCCCTCCTCGCCCTCGGCGTGCTCGAGCTTGCCGCGAAACTCGGCATAGAAGTCGTCGAGCAGCGCACGCCAGTCGCGCTCGCCTTCGGCGACTTCGTCGAGGCTGTCTTCCATGCGCGCGGTGAAGCTGTAATCCATCAGGTCACTGAACGATTCAGCAAGCCGGGCGGTGACGATATCGCCGAGTTTCTCGGCATAGAAGCGCCGACTCTCGAGCTTGACGTAACCGCGATCCTGAATGGTCGAGATGATCGAGGCGTAGGTCGAAGGCCGGCCGATGCCGCGCTTCTCGAGCTCCTTGACCAGGCTGGCCTCGGTGTAACGCGGCGACGGCTTGGTGAAGTGTTGCTGAGGGTCAAGCTTTTCCAGGGTCAGTGGTGCGCCCTCGGCCAGGTCGGGCAGGGTCTGGTCTTCGTCCTTCTTGCCGGTCGGCTTCATTACGCGGGTGTAGCCATCGAACTTGAGCACACGGCCCTTGGCACGCAACTCATAGCCTTCGACCTCGATGGTCAGCGTGGTCGACAGGTATTCCGCCGGAGGCATCTGGCAGGCCACGAACTGGCGCCAGATCAGCTCATAGAGGCGTTCGGCATCGCGCTCCATGCCGGCCAGGTCGCTAGCGGTGCGGGTCACATCCGAAGGGCGAATCGCCTCGTGCGCTTCCTGTGCGCCTTCCTTGCTGGAATAGCGGTTGGGCGCTTCGGGCAGGTAGTGCTTGCCGAACTGGTCTTCAATGTAATTACGCACACCGGCCACCGCATCCTGGGACAGATTGGTGGAGTCGGTACGCATGTAGGTAATATAACCAGCCTCGTAAAGCCGCTGGGCCAGGGTCATGGTCTTCTTCACCGAGAAGCCCAGCCGGCCACTGGCGGCTTGTTGCAATGTCGAGGTGATGAACGGTGCGCTGGGCTTGGAGCGAGTCGGTTTCTCTTCGCGCGCGGTGATTGCCAGGCTGGCCTTCTTGAGCGCCTCGATGCGCTCCAGCGTCTCGGCCTCGGAGGTCGGTCGAAACGGCTTGCCATGCTGGCGCACCAGTTCGAAGCGCAGCGGTTCGCCCTCGGAACTGATCAGGTCGGCGTGCACGTCCCAGAATTCCTCGGGAATGAAGGCGCGAATCTCGCGTTCGCGCTCGACGATCAAACGCACCGCCACCGATTGCACGCGCCCGGCGGACAGCCCACGCGCCACCTTGCTCCACAGCAACGGAGAAAGCATGAAGCCGACCACGCGGTCGAGGAAGCGCCGGGTCTGCTGGGCCTCGACACGCGGCACGTTGAGGCTGCCCGGCGCCTTGAACGCCTCCTGGATGGCGTTCTTGGTGATCTCGTTGAACACCACCCGGCGGTAACGCTGCTCGTCGCCGCCGATGGTTTCCTTGAGGTGCCAGGCGATCGCCTCTCCCTCGCGGTCCAAGTCGGTGGCGAGATAGATGGCATCGGCCTTCGCGGCGAGCTTGGCCAGTTCGCTGACGACCTTTTCCTTGCCCGGCAAAACCTCGTAGTTGGCCTTCCAGCCATTCGCGGGGTCGATGCCCATGCGCCGAACCAACTGATCCCAAGCCTTGTGCTTTTTATAGCGGGCCTTTTCGTCGGGCGACATCTTACGCGTGGCCGCCGCCTGGCGAGCACGCTCCTTGGGATCGCTGGCGGACTTGCCCGAGCCGCTGGTCGGCAGGTCGCGAATATGGCCCACGCTCGATTTCACGATGAAATCGTTGCCAAGGTACTTGTTGATCGTCTTGGCCTTGGCCGGCGACTCGACGATGACCAGTGACTTGCCCATAGTGCTCCACTTTGCTCGAGCCGATACGCGGGAGAGCCCGCTGCCATCGGCGGCTTGTCCATCGTGCCGGAATAGGTTTCCGACCGGAAAAATGCGCCTACCCTACCCCAGCGGTTGGTTTCGCGCCAGTGATCGCTGAGCGCCACAGCTTTGAAAAGCCGACGATAGAACGATACCCATCAGCCACAACGACATTAGCCGCGACTCATCCGTATGCGCAAGCCGGCACTTTATTATGCGCAGCAATAATGTCGTAACGGCGTGAGTAGATGGTTCCTTTACCAATCCCTTTCAAGCCGCATCGAGTCCGGTCGAAGCATGCTGTACCATGATGTAGTAAAATGACTACATTGATTCTGTACGACACTTCTATGTGTCCCGACCATGACACTGCCAATGTGGTCCGATCAGCACAGTCGCTTATAAGGACAAAGAGGAGATTTTCATGCACGGCCCTGTACACGCCCCCATCCGCCGCACCAAGATCGTCGCCACCCTGGGCCCCGCCAGCGACCGTGACGGCGTGCTCGATGCGCTGATCGCCGCCGGGGTCGACGTGGTGCGCCTGAACTTCTCCCACGGCGCGCCCGAGGATCACCGCCGGCGCCTCGTCGCGGTGCGCGAGGCCGCCGAGCGCCACGGGCGTACCGTCGCCGCGCTGGGTGACCTGCAGGGGCCGAAGATCCGCATCGCGCGCTTCGCCGAGGGCGCGGTGCATCTCGACGAGGGCCAGGCGTTCGTCCTCGACATGTCGCTTGAGCGCGATGCCGGCGACGCCCACCGGGTCGGCTGCGATTACCCGACGCTGGCCGAGGACGTCGCCGCCGGCGACGTGCTGCTGCTCGACGACGGCCGCCTCGAGCTGGTGGTCGAGCGGGTCGAGGCGCCGCGCGTGCACACCACGGTGCGCGTCGGCGGCAAGCTGTCCAACAACAAGGGCATCAACAAGCAGGGCGGCGGGCTGTCCGCCGCCGCGCTGACCGACAAGGACCGCGCGGATCTGAAGACCGCCATCGACATCGGCGTCGACTACCTGGCGATCTCCTTCCCGCGTAGCGCCGCCGACATGCAACTCGCCCGCGAGCTGCTCGGCGAGGCCGGCCAGGACATCGGCCTGGTCGCCAAGATCGAGCGCGCCGAGGCGGTCGCCGACCCCGAGACGCTGGACGACATCATCCGCGCCTCCGAGGCGGTGATGGTCGCGCGCGGCGATCTCGGCGTGGAGATCGGCGATGCCCAGCTGATCGGCGTGCAGAAGCGCATCATCCAGCGCGCCAGGACCCTCAACCGCGCGGTGATCACCGCCACCCAGATGATGGAATCGATGATCGGCGCCCCGCTGCC
>NZ_FNGI01000001.1 GCF_900102945.1 Modicisalibacter muralis
CCGCGATCGTGGGACGGGGGCGTGGCCCGTGCGCGCAGCGACTGGATCAGGTGCAGCAGCGCCTGCAACGTCATGATCATCAGCGCGAGCATGATCATGCCCTTGGCCAGCGACGGAAACGGCGGGTTCCAGGAGGTCCCCGAGCGCTCCAGCGACCACTCGCCGAAGGGATTGTGGGCGGAGTCCCAGAACATCACGAAGGCGGCGTAACTCATCGCCACGCAGAAAACGAAGGTCACCAGGTCGTTGAAGCGGTCGAGCCAGCGCTTGAGCGACGGCCCGGCGCTGTCGTAGAGCACCCGCACGCGGATGTGCTTGTTGGCGGCCAGCGCCACCGGCCCACCGAGGGCGAAGGTCGCCGCGACCAGCATGACCACCGACTCGTGCACCCACGAGGTGGGCGAATCGAAGGCGTAGCGCATGATCACCTCGAAGACGCTGATCGCCATGGCGATGAACACCAGCCAGGCGGCGATGCGACCGCCGCGCACCACCAGGGCGTCGAAGGCGTTGCGCGCCGGGTCGGTTTCCTCGCCGGGTGGTTCGCCGGCCGTCCCGAGGACGATTTCATCGTCACCGGGCGCTACCTGATCGTCCTTGTAAAGCTTGGACATGATTCCTCCACGCGGCGTTGAATCACGCCGCGATGGTCAGAAGAAAAGGGTAAAGAGGCGGGGCCGATAACTCGGCCCCAACCATTCAGATCAAAGCATCAGAGCAGGTCGCGCGATTTCAGGAAGGAAGTCGCGGATTCGTAGACTTTCTGGGTCATTTCGTTCCTGCCGGCCCACTCCTTCCACTCCTTCTCGGCCGCTTGACGGAACTGCTTGCGTTCCTCGGCGGGCAGGTCGAAGGGATGCACGTCGGGGTCCGCCTTGAGTTCCCGCAGCGTCTCGATGTCCTGCTCCTGCAGGCTTGCGATCAAATCATAAGCCATGGCGTCGAAAGCGGTTTCCAGGGTGAGTTGCAGGCCCTCCGGCAAGCCGTCCCAGATCTCCTTGTTGATGGAAACGGCAATCATCGGCATGGAGTGAAAGCCCGGATACAGCGGGTAGGGGGCGAAGTCATGTATGCCCATGGCATCGTTGTTGGACAGCACCGTGGAATCGGCGGCATCGATCACGCCTTTTTCGAGCGCGGTATAGACCTCGGAGCCGGGCAGGTTGACCGGCGTGGCGCCGATGCGCTCGAAAATGTTGTAGACCATGCCTTGTGGGGCGCGGATCTTGAGCCCCTGGAAATCCTCGATGGACTCGATCGGCACCGTGGAAGGGATCGATTCCAGCGGGAAGGTGGCCGCCGAGATCAGATGCGTTCCGTACGGCTCGGACAGTTCGTTGTAGAGTTCTTCGCCGCCGCCTTGCTTCATGTACTCGAGGAAATCGTAGGGGTCGCTCCAGGCACCGACCAGATTGCCGAGCATACCGAAGGCCGGGTTCTGGCCCGAAAAGTAGCTGGGATCGGTCATGTGGCCCTGGAGAATGCCGGTACTGACCGCTTGCAGGGTTTCGGTGGGGCCGACCACCGAGTTGATCGGCATCACCTCGATTTCCACCCGGCCGTCGGTCATGACGCCAATTTTCTCGGCCCACTCCTGCTTGATCTTGAAGCTGGGCTCGCCGGCGGTTTCCGAGGCCTGGAACTTCCATTCGTATTCGGCTGCCCAGGCGCTGGACGCGCCGAGCAGCAGTACCGAACTGGTGGCGATGACGAGCTGTTTGAGTCTGATCATGATTGAGGCTCCATATAGCGTTTGTTGTTGTGCTGCGAGCTTGGGAACGTCGCCCTTAGGGCGTCAATGGCTTTCGCGAGGCACTGCCGCGCCCCGGCAGCCAATCAGGAAATCCAGGTCGGCGCCGGTATCGGCCTGCTGGACATGATCGATATAGAGTTTCTGGTAGCCACCATTCATGGCCGGCGGCGGTGCCTGCCAGATCTGGCGGCGGCGTTCGAGCTCGGCGTCGTCGACCAGCAGGTGCAGGCTGCGTCCGGTGACGTCGAGCTCGATCTCGTCGCCGTTTTGCACCAGTGCCAACGGGCCGCCCACCGAGGCTTCCGGGGCCACGTGCAGCACCACCGTGCCGAACGCGGTGCCCGACATGCGTGCATCGGAAATCCGCACCATGTCGCGCACGCCCTGTTCGAGCAGCTTGCTGGGCAGCGGCATGTTGCCAACCTCGGCCATGCCCGGATAACCCTTGGGCCCGGCGCCCTTGAGTACCATGATGCTGTCGGCGTCGATCTCGAGATCGGGGTCGTCGACGCGCGCCTTGTAGTCCTCGATGGTCTCGAAGACCACCGCGCGACCGCGATGCTGCATGAGTGCCTCGGTGGCGGCGGAAGGTTTGAGCACCGCGCCTTGCGGCGCCAGGTTGCCACGCAGCACGGCGATGCCGCCCTGCGGGGTGAGCGGATTGTCGCGACGGCGAATCACCTCATGATTGAAACATTCCGCCTTGGCCAGGTTCTCGCTGACGGTCTTGCCGTTGACGGTCAGGGCATCGCCGTGGAGCAGGTCCTCGATCTGCTTCATCAGCGCGGGCAGGCCGCCGGCGTAGCAGAAGTCTTCCATCAGGAAGCGTCCCGAGGGCATCAGGTCGAGCAGGCAGGGTACGTCGCGACCGTAGGTATCCCAGTCGTCGAGTGACAGCTCGACGCCCACGCGCCCGGCGATCGCCAGTAGGTGAATCACGGCATTGGTCGAGCCGCCGATGGCGCCATTGACGCGAATCGCATTCTCGAAGGCCTGGCGGGTCAGAATCTGCGAGAGCTTCATGTCCTCGCGGACCATCTCGACGATGCGCCGGCCGGTCATTCGCGCCAGGCGCCGGCGATGCGCGTCGACCGCTGGCCAGGTGGCGTTGCCGGGCAGGGCGACGCCTAGCGATTCGGCCATCGAGGCCATGGTCGAGGCGGTGCCCATGGTCATGCAGTGGCCAGGCGAGCGGTGCATGCCACTCTCGGCGGCGAAGAACTCTTCTTCGCTCATCTGGCCGCCGCGTACGTCCTCGGAGAACTTCCACACATCGGTGCCCGAACCCAGGGTGCGACCGCGAAAGCGCCCGTTGAGCATCGGCCCACCGGAAATCAGCGCGGTGGGCAGGTCGCAACTGGCCGCGCCCATCAGCAGCGATGGGGTGGTCTTGTCACAGCCGGCCATCAACACCACGCCATCGATGGGATTGGCGCGAATCGCCTCCTCGACATCCATCGAGGCGAGGTTGCGAAACAACATGGCGGTGGGGCGCAGGTTGGTCTCGCCGCAGGAGAACACCGGGAATTCGAACGGCTGGCCACCGGCCTCGATGACGCCACGCTTGATGTCCTCGGCCAGTTCGCGGAAATGCGCATTGCACGGGGTCAGCTCGGAGAAGGTGTTGCAGATGCCGATGATCGGGCGTCCATCGAAGGCATCGTCGGGCAGTCCGCTGTTCTTCATCCAGCTACGGTGCAGGAAGCCGTCGCGGTCGGTGCCGCCGAACCAGGATTGCGAACGAAGAGGGATGCGTTTGCCCATGTAAGGTGTCCTTGTCGTCTGTCATCGAGGCGAGTGCCTCGTGTATGTTGCAGGAATGCCTTTAAATGTTGAACATATAATAGTTATGTTCAACATATACTTTCGTCGCATTCAGCTTCGAAAGCACGCTCGGGGCTTTGGCATCGATTGAATAGGGCAGCAGGGCAGTGAGAACTGTCGTGCCTGGTAGCGGGTGGAATTACAGGAGATCGAGATGAAGCCGGGACTCGGCTTCATGCTCGGTTTACGGAGGGCAGTCGCTAAGCGATATCGAGATCGTGACCCAGCGAGGATTCCGGAGCGTCCAGGCCCAGCGCCTGGGCGGTGCCGGCAAGCACGGCCTGGGCAGCCAAAAAGGCATCGCGTGGGCGACGCGCACGAATGCTTTCCATCAATTGGCGATGACGTTCGAGACTATCCTCGGGGTCGGTGGCGCTGACGTTGGACATCGACACCAATAGATAGATGGATGGACGCAGGATATGCGAGAGCTGTGACCAGACGATGTTATGCGTGGCCTTGAAGATCGCGGCATGGAAGGCGACATCGTAGTCGCTATGCAGGCGCCGCTCCTCGGGGCAACTGGCATTATGCAGGTTCTGGCCCATGCCCTCGAAGGCTTCCTCGATGGCGACCAGGTCGCGTGCCGTGGCGCGCTTGGCGGCGGTCATGGCGACATAGGGCTCGACATCCAGGCGAAAGGCCAGGATCTCTCGTTGAATCTTGGGGTTGGGCGCGGCGTAGCGGGTCAGCCACTCGGTGACCAGTGGGTCGAGAATGTTCCACTCGGCATATTCGCGTACCTTGGAGCCGTGCCCCGAGATGCGCTCGATGATGCCCACGTCGACCAACTGGCGTAGATCGCTGCGCACGGCGGAGCGGTTGATGGCGAACTGCTCGCACAGGGCCAGTTCCTTGGGCACGAAATCGCCCGGTTGATAATCGCCGGAGAAGATGGCTTCGGCGAGGGCTTCGGCGACGTTCGGGCGTCGCGCGGGCTTGGGTGTTCTTGCCGTCACTAAAGAAATGTCCTGAAAGTTTTGCTATCAAGCTGCCATATGTCGGACATTTCGGCAATGCGGCATGCGCCGATCCCTGGTTGCCGGCGCATGCCGCCAGGGATCAGTTGCGCGACAGGCGTTCGCCCAGTGCCTGCATGAACGCCACGCCGGCCTCCAGCTGCGTTACCTCGAGATATTCATCGGGCTGGTGGGCCTGGGCGATGCTGCCCGGCCCGCAGATCACCGTAGGCAGGCCGGCGCGCTGAAACTGGCCGCCCTCGGTGGCGTAGGCCACTGCTTCGCTGGCGCGCTCGCCGAGCAGTTCGCGGCACAGATCCAAGGCAGCGGCGTTGTCGCGGTCGGCCAGCGCCGGCACGGTCTCGATCAGCTTCTGGGTGTGGATGGCAACCTGCGGCGCGCGTGCCTTGAGTTCGCCTTCGAGGCGTTCGCAGTACTCACCGAAGCGCTCGAAAACCGTCTCGAAGCTATCCTGCGGCAGGTGGCGGATCTCCCAATCGAAGTGACACTCCCGGGCCATGATGTTGATCGCCGTGCCGCCCTGGATCTTGCCGACATGCAGGCTGGAATGCGCGACGTTGAAGGCGTCGTCGATACGGCCCTCGGCGCGCAGTTCGGCCATGATGTCCTCGATCTTGGTGACCAGCCGGGCGGCGACATGCACCGCGCTGACACCCTGATTGACCTGGCTCGAATGCGCCTCGCGACCGGTGACCGTGGTGCGCAGGTTGGTGACGCCTTTCTGCGCCACCACCGGCGCCATCATGGTGGGTTCGCCGACGATCACCGCGTCGGGGCGTGGGTGGTCGGCCATCAAGCGCTCGATCAGTCGCGGCGCGCCAAGACAGCCCACTTCTTCGTCGTAGGAGAAGGCCAGATAGATCGGCCGTTTCAGGTCCTGCTCGACCCAGCTCGGTACCTGCGCCAGGGCACAGGCGATGAAGCCCTTCATGTCGCAGCTGCCACGCCCATAGAGGCGCCCATCGCCCTTGTCGATCAGGCTGAACGGGTCGCTGGACCATGGCTGGCCGTCGACCGGTACCACATCGGTATGCCCCGACAGCACCACGCCGCCGGCCACCGCCGGGCCGATACGCGCCAGCAGGTTGGCCTTGCTGCCGTCATCGTTCTCGACGCGCTGGCAGGGGATGTCGTACTCGGCCAGGGTGTCTTCGATGAAACGGATCAACTCGAGGTTGGAATCGCGCGAAACGGTGGCGAAACCGACCAATGTCTCGAGAAATTGTTGAGCGGATCGCACGGCTGAATTCTCCAGAGTCGTCGTCTTTTCGTCAGCCTAGCATGCCGGCTTGAGCGTAAGCAGGGCTTTTGACCGAGAAGCGTCGCTGCACCATCTTGTAGTGACGTTTTGATTTGCGAAGGAGCGATCCATGAGCAAGGTGCTGGTGATCTATTACTCGAGTTTTGGACACATCGAAACCATGGCCAAGGCCGTGGCCGAAGGCGCGCGCGGCGTGAGTGGCACCCAGGTCGACGTGTGCCGCGTGGCCGAACTGGTGCCCGATGACATCGCCGAGCGCTCGGGCTACAAACGCGACCAGGATGCGCCGCAGCTCGACGACCCCAACGCGCTGGTGGACTACGACGCGATCATCATCGGCACGCCAACCCGCTATGGCAACATGGCTTCGCAGATGCGCAATTTCTGGGACAAGACCGGCGGCATATGGGCCCAGGGCAAGCTGGTCGGCAAGGTCGGCAGCGCCTTTACCTCGACCGCCAGCCAGCACGGTGGCCAGGAAACCACGCTGACGTCCATTCATACCATGCTGTTTCATTTGGGCATGGTGGTGGTCGGCGTGCCGTACTCCTGCCAAGCATTGAGCGAGCTGAATGAAGTGTCCGGCGGCACGCCCTATGGTGCCACGACCATCGCCGGTGGCGACGCCAGTCGTCAGCCCAGTGACAACGAGTTGACCATCGCGCGCTTCCAGGGCCAGCACGTTGCCGAGTTGACGAGCAAGCTGGCGTCCTGAGGCGACGCCGATGCCACGCAGACCTGACCGCCGCCAAGGTCTGCGGTATGTTGATCCTGTCCCTTGGGTCTACAGTGGAACGCCAAACGATGACGGGTAAGCATAGCGACTCCATTTCCATGCCAGCGGCCGAGGTACTCGAGCGGTCGGCCAAGCTGAGCGATCGCGTCTATGCCGATATCGTCGAACACATCCTCAAGGGCGATTACAGCGAAGGCGAAAAGCTACCCTCGGAAGCCGAACTGGCGCGCATGAATCAGGTGTCGAGGCCGATCGTGCGCGAGGCGCTCGCCCGACTGAGAGACGACGGCCTGGTGCGCTCGCATCGCGGCGCGGGCAGTTTCGTCAAGCGTCGGCCGGATCGCGCCATGCTGGATTTCGCGCCGCTGGAAAGCCTGGCGGATATGCAGCGCTGTTTCGAGTTTCGAGCAGCGCTGGAAGGGGAGTCGGCACGCCTGGCGGCACAGAATGCCGATTCGTCGGCGATCCAGGATATCGAGCGTGCCCTGCAGCGCCTGGAAGCGTGCATTCATGCCGGCGAACTCGGGGTGGATGCCGACTTCGGCTTTCATCTGGCCGTGGCCCGAGCGAGCAACAACCGCTTCTTCAGCGACACCCTGCTGTCGCTGAAAGCGCAAATCAATTTCGGCCAGAACCTGGCACGCAACCTGGGCCTGCGTCGCCCCGGTCACCACTTGCCCGAAGTGCAGGAAGAACACGCCGGCATCTTCCATGCCATTCGCCAGGGCGACTCGGAACGGGCGAGCCAGCGCATGCGTGAGCATATCGGTAATTCCCGGCGGCGCGTCTTCGAAGGATGAGTCGCTGACGGCGAATGTCAAAAAACACTATTACTTTGACAACTCGTTACTCAAGCCGATAAGGATTTTCTGTAGTCGGTTAGTTATCCGTGGTTTTTTATATTTATATCAATAGATTAATTAGAGTTTTTATACTCATTTCATGAGACTTTCTACGTCTTTTTGATGGGAAAATCGCTTTTCATACGATCTTTGTCGCTGCCTGACGGTGTCCTTCGCCTGGCAAATTGACAGATTTTACAACTCTGCTAGCTTCGATTGAGAGGGTCGGTAGCTCGAAGCCAAGCGGATAACAACGACACGAGAGGTCCAGAGCCGCGGCTCAAGTACAAGAACATAGGAGAACGACATGAAGATCGCAGCGACTCAGTGGGTGGGTTCATTGTCTCTGTTAGTGGCCCTGGGAATGCCCGGCGTGGCATTCGCCGAATATCCCGAGCAGCCCATTACCTACACGATACCCTTCGATCCCGGTGGCGAATCGGATATCACCGCGCGTTTCCAGGAACCGCATCTCGAGGAAATTCTCGGCGTGAACGTCAATGTCACGCATCGCCCCGGTGGCGGTGGCGCGGTCGGGTGGAGCGAATTCCAGAATAGCGCCGAACCGACCGGCTACGAGTTGATCGGCGTGAACATCCCGCACATCATCGCCCAGCCGATCATGCGCACGAATGCCGGTTACGAAACCGATAACTGGAAAATCGTGATGTTCTATCACTTCACGCCCAATGCCTTGATCGTGCCCCAGGACAGTCCCTTCAAGACCCTCGATGATCTCGTCGCCTATGCCAAGGAGAACCCCGAGGCGGTCACGCTGGGCGGTAGCGGCACCTACAGCGCCAACCACCTGGGCGTGCTGCGCCTGGAGCGCGAGGCGGGTATCGACGTGACCTACATTCCCTTCACCGGGACCGGGCCACTGCCCGCCGCGGTGCAGGGCGGCCATGTCTCGGGGATCTTCAATTATTCGATGCTCGGCGTACAGATGGAGGACACCGCTCGCGTGCTGGCGGTGGCATCCGAGGAGCGAGTGCCGGCAATGCCGGACGTGCCGACCTTCAAGGAGCTTGGCTATGACCTGGTCGGTGGCGCCTATCGTGGCGTGGCCGTTCCCAAGGGTACGCCCGAAGAGGTCGTCACCAAACTCGAAAAGGCCTTCACCGAGGCCAACAAACGTATCACCGAGAAGCAGGAGCCGCTCGGTTTCGTCATGACCTATATCACCGATGAAGAAGTCGACAAGGTGATTCAGCAACTGAAGACCGCCTACCAGCCGATTCTAGAGGACGCCGAGGCTCAGTGAACTGATGCGAGACATCCCGCCCCTATCGGTCATGTGTCCCGTCAGGGGCGGGGCGGGACTGACGTTGGTACGTCGCGCATGAACGAAGGCATAAGCGAGGTCGGTTCATGGAGATGCTGGTAGAAGCCTTGATGTCGATTCTGACATTCAAGGGATTGATTACGATTCTGGTCGGCGTGACCGCGGGGTTGTTCATCGGCGCCTTGCCAGGGTTGACCGCCACGATGGCCTTGGCGGTGCTGCTGCCTTTCACCTTCACGATGGACGCCTTGCAGGGCCTGATGGCATTGGGCGCCGTCTACATGGGCGCGATCTATGGCGGTGCCTTCACTGCCATTCTGATTAATACACCAGGTACTCCTTCATCGATTGCCACGTGTTTCGATGGTTATCCGATGGCGCGTCAGGGGCGTGCCTACGAGGCATTGGCCGCCGCGACCATCGCTTCGGTCGTCGGGGGCATCGTCGGGGTGAGCTTCCTGCTCTTGCTGGCGCCGCCGCTTGCCCGGCTGGCCGTGGTATTCGGCCCGGCGGAGATGTTCTGGGTGGCGATGCTGGGCCTGACGCTGGTTGCCAGCCTGTCGAGCGGCTCGCTGCTCAAGGGGCTGATGGGCGGCTGTATCGGCATTCTGTTGAGCACGATCGGCGTTTCGCCGATCGGTGGCGAGACCCGCTTCATCTACGGCATTCCCGCATTGCAGGGTGGGATCACCTTGATCGTGGCATTGATTGGGCTGTTCGTGGTGCCGGAGGTTCTCTCGATGGCGGCCCAGGGGCGTGGCGCCCTGCCAGAGAGCGGCAAGCTCGAAGGTGGCGTTGGGGGTGCCATCCGCAAAATGGGCAGGCATATTTTCCTCAAGCCGGTCAATTTGATCCGATCCTGCATCATTGGCCAGATCATCGCGATCATTCCCGGGGCCGGCGGTAATGTCACCAGTCTGGTGGCCTACAACGAAGCGAAGCGGTTTTCCGGCAAGCCGGAGTCCTTCGGCAAGGGCAATGTCGATGGCGTGGTCGCCTCCGAATCGAGCAACAACGTGATGGTGGCGGGTAGCATGGTGCCGTTGCTGACGCTGGGCATTCCCGGCGCGCCGCCGGATGCGATCATTCTCGGGGTGTTGCTCATGCATGGCCTGCGCCCGGGTCTCGATCTATTCACCGAGACCGGCGTGCTGACCAATGGCTTCATTCTCTCGATGGGTTTCGCGGCGTTGTTCCTGTTGCCGGTCGGGCTACTTGGTGGACGGTTGATTCACCGAGTGGTCGTCAAGACCCCGTACTACTTCCTGTTGCCAAGTATCACCATGGTCACGATTCTCGGCACCTATGCCTTGCGTAACAGCTTTCTGGATGTCGGCCTCATGCTGCTGTTGGGCACGCTCGGGTATTTCCTGCGCTTGATCGGCCTTTACGCCGCGCCCATCGTGCTGGGCATGATTCTCGGTATCATCGCCGAAAAAGGTTATGTGCAGACCATGCTGATCTCCATAGCCGATCCCATTCCGTGGCTGGGCCTGGTCGAGAACCCCCTATCCAAGGTCCTGGTCGTTCTGGTCGTGCTCAGTGCCGCGACATCATTGCTGCCCGCCTGGCTGGAGCGTAGTGGCCGTATGGCCAAGGCGAATCCGGATAAGACAGGCTCCGACAAGGGCAGCCGTGAAGAGGAGAGCAAGCCATGATCGTGCGCCTCAATACCGATCTGGCCGCGGGCATCCTGGGCCTGGCGTTCGCCGCGATACTTTGGCTACCCCGCGAGGAACTGGGGCGGCTCAGCATCATCTTTCCGCGAGCCATGATCATCATTACCGTGCTGCTGGCGCTCACGCTGGTGATCAAGGCCTTCGTCAAACCCGCCGAGCGCCAAGTCGAGATCGAAGGCAGCCCATTACGCTTGATCATCGCTATCGCGGTGTTGTTCGCCTGGTGGTATGCGATCGGCATCTTGGGCTTTTTATTGGCAACGGCCATCGCCTTCTTCGGCTTCACCTGGTTTCTGGCCCGAATAGAGACGCCGGTATCGGCACGCCGCCTGGCAATGTGGGTGCCGATCATGGCGCTGCTGATCGGCGTGTTCTATCTGGCCTTTACCGAAATATTGAGTGTCAGGCTACCGACCGGAAGCCTCTGGTCCTGATGTGTTCTGCCATAAGAGAAGCCGCATGAAAATTACCGATATCAGGGAGGCGCGAGTGTCCATCGCCTCCGAGATCGCCAATGCCTATATTTCCTTCGCCAAGATGGATGTGTCGATACTGGCGATCTATACGGACGTCACTATCGATGGCCGCCAGGTCGTAGGCTATGGCTTCAACTCGAACGGGCGTTATGCGCAGAGTGGCCTGCTGCGCGAGCGTTTTCTTCCGCGCTTGCGCGAGGCGCCGGCGGCCTCGTTGCTGGATGACAGCGGCAACAATCTGGACCCGTTCCGGGTCTGGAGCATCGTGATGGCCAATGAAAAACCGGGTGGTCACGGCGAGCGTTCGGTGGCGGTGGGCATCATCGACATGGCGATATGGGACATCGTCGCCAAGGTCGAGAATCGGCCACTGGCCGAGGTGCTGGCCGAGCGCCACGGCGACGGCACGCCCGATGCGGATGTCTCGGTCTACGCCGCCGGCGGTTACTACTACCCGGACGACGAGCACCACCGTTTGCGCGACGAGATGCGCGGCTATCTCGATCAGGGCTACATCGAAACCAAAATGAAGATCGGCGGCGTACCGCTGAACGAGGATCTACGGCGTGTCGAGGCGGCGCTCGAGGTGGTTGGCGATCCTTCGCGCCTGGCGGTGGATGCCAATGGCCGCTTCGATACCGCGACGACGCTGGAGTTCGCCGAGGGGTTGGCGCCCTATGGATTGCGCTGGTTCGAGGAGGCCGGCGACCCGCTCGACTACGCGCTGCAACGTCGGCTCTGCGAGTCTTATGCGGGCCCTACGGCGACCGGTGAGAACCTGTTCTCGCATCAGGACGTGCGCAATCTGTTGCGCCACGCCGGCATGCGTGCCGACCGCGATATCCTGCAGATGGACCCGGTGCTTTCCTACGGGCTGGTCGAGTACCTGCGCATGCTCGATGAGCTGCGCATTCGCGGCTGGTCGCCGCGCCGCTGCATTCCGCATGGCGGGCACCAGTTCGCGCTGAATATCGCTGCGGGGCTGGGGCTGGGCGGCAACGAATCCTATCCGCACGTTTTCGCGCCCTTCGGTGGCTTCGCCGATTCCACGCCGATCGAAAATGGCCGCGTGCGCTTGCCGCGCGTGCCGGGTATCGGCTTCGAGGACAAGCGCGAGTTGATGGAGGTGTTCGAGAAGCACTTCTAGCGCATCGCCACGCTGACTCGGCTGGCGCCGTTGCCGGCGGGTTCGACGCGAATCTGCAGCGCGATGCGTTCGTGCATCTCCTGCACGTGCGAGATCACCCCGACGCGCCGCCCCTGGGCCTGCAGGCCGTCGAGGGCGTCCATCGCCAGCGCCAGCGATTGCGGGTCGAGGCTGCCAAAACCTTCGTCGATGAACAGCGATTCGATGCGCAGTTGCCCCGAGGCCATTGACGCCAGGCCCAGCGCCAACGCTAGCGAGACCAGGAAGGTTTCGCCGCCGGATAGCGAGTGCACCGAGCGCCGTTCGTCGCCCATGTCGCCATCGATGACCAACATGCCCAACTCGCTGCCACCACGTACCAGCCGGTAGCGGCGCGACAGCGTGGCCAGATGGGCGTTGGCGTGCTCCAGCAACTGCTCCAGGTTGTAGGCCTGGGCGATGCGTCGGAAGGCCTTGCCATCCGCCGAGCCGATCAACTCGCTGATACTGCCCCAGCGGCGGTGCTCGGCTCGGGCCGCCTCCAGCTTGGCCTGGCTTTCTCGTTGGCGTTCGCGCCTGCCGTCGTCGTCGCGCAGGACGTGGGCGGCTTCGTCGCGATGCGCCTGGGCCGTGTCGAGACGTGGCGCGAGTGCTTCGCGCTCGCCGGCCAGCGCGTCCCGTAGTCGCTGGATCTTGGCTTCCGCTTCGCCCCCCAGCAGCGCCTCGTCGTCTTCCCCGCGCTCGGCCAGCTCCTGGTCGCGGCGATGGGCGATCAGCGCCTGGCGGCGCTCGGCCAGGGTGGCGCTGGCTTGCTGGCGGGCCTGCTCAGCGTCAATCAGCGCCCGTTCCTGGCGGCTGGCCTCGTCGTCGGACTGGGCCAGCAACCTCGCCAGGGCGGCATCGCTCAGTTCAGGATGCGCCCCGCGCCACTCGGTCAGTTCGCGATCCAGGGTGCTGCGCTCCTCGCGTAGCCCGGTGAGGCGGTCATCCTCGTAGCGCGCCTGCTGGGCGAGGCGTTGCTGATTCTGCTGGGCCTCATGGAGCCTGGCCAGCGCCGCATCCCGCACCTGGCGGGCACTGTCCTGGCGGGCGTCGAGGTGCCGCTGCCAGACGTCTGGCGAGGCGTGGTCGCCGAGCAGGTCCTCGAGGCGCGCGGCGATCGCGTCGCGCTCGCCGCGCAGCGGCGGGAGCCGCTCGGCCAGGCTAGCCAATTCCTGGTCGAGGCCGGATTGCTGGGTGTCGAGTTGGGTGAGCGTCAGCTCGATCTGGCGTAGTGCCTCCTCCAGCGGTGCCAGTTCGGTCTCGGCACGGGTCAGTTCGTTGAGGGTCCGTTCCTGTTGCGCCCGCGTGGCTTCGGCTTCCTGGCGCTGGTGCGCCAGCCAGGCGTTTCGTTCGGCGGCATCGATGGCGTTCAGCTCGTCGTGCAGCGGATGGTCGTCGAGTGCCCGACGGGTCTTGGTCCCGCGATGCTCGGCATCCTCGAGGTCCTGGCGTCGCTGACGCAGCGATGCTTCCAGGGCGCGGTACTGGCCCAGGAGGTCGTCGCGTTGCTGTTGGGCCTGGTCCCGCTCTTGCTGCGCCTGGGTGAGTTGGCGCTCCTCTTCCGCCTGTTGGGCGGCGAGTTGCGCGGATTCCGGTGTGGTCGGCGGGTGATGGCGCCAGGGGTGGTCGAGGCCGCCGCACACCGGGCAGGGCTCGCCGCTCTGCAGGCCCTCGCGCAGCTTCGCGACGCTTTCGCTGCGCACCGCGCGGCTGCGCTCGACCAGTTCGAGGATCGTCCGGTGGCGGCCGTCCGTGTCATCGAGGCGCCGGCGCGCGGCCTGACCTTGCGAGACCAGCTCTTCGAGTCGCCGCTCGTCCTCCGTCAGGCGTTCCTTTAGCGTGCGCAGCGCCTGGTCGGCGCGGTGGGCCTCCTGCCAGCGGCTTTCCAGCTCGCCCAGTGCCAGGCGGCGTTGGGCGGCACGATCATGGGCTCTTTGGGCTTCCCGACGGGTGTCTTCCAGCCGCTCGTGATCGCCCATCAACTGGCGCAAGGTGGCCTGCCAGCGGTCGTGCTGTTGGCGCTGTCGTTGCTGTTCCTCGCCCGCTTGTCGGCGCTGCGTGGCCAGCTCATCCGCCTGCCTGCGGCGCTCGGTGTGGGTGTTTTCGAGCTCCGCCAGTTGGTGTTCCCGGGTGGCAAGCCGTTGGGCCTGGTCGCGGGCCTGGCGCAACATGGGCTCGGCCTGTTGGCGAGCCGTTTCGGCCTGAGAGAGGGCTTGTTCCGCCTGATCGCGTTCATGCGCAGCGGTTCGGTGCGTGACCTTAGCGTGTTCCAGGGCCTCACGCGTTTGGGTGTGTGTCACCTCGAGACGGGCGATCTCGCCAGGCAGCTCGGCCTGGCGAGTCAGGCGGTGGCGCTGGGGCGCGAGCAGACGGCGCCACTCGTGGTCGGCGCGGGCGGGGGCCAGGTCCTGCCATCGATCCTCGGCGTCTCGCTGCCGGTCGCCCCCCTCAGCGTGGGCTTCGCGCAGCTTGGTATCCGTGGCGTGCCACTGCGCTCGGGTGTCCAGGCGCTTGGCGTGCCGCAGCACGTCTTCCAGCTCACCCTGGGCGAGCTGGGCATGTCGCTCGAGCTCGGCACGGGCTTCGGGCTCGGCGGGCAAGTCGTCGGCGAGCCTGGCTTCCCATTGCTCGACAATCTGTTTCGCATCGCGGGCGCGGCGATAAGCGGCGATCGAGATTTGCGAGTATTCACCGGTCGCGGTGAGCTTTTCCAGCAGTTCGCTGCGGGCGTTGTCGTCGGCGGTGAGAAAGGCCGCGAATTCACTTTGCGCAAGCAGCACCGCGCGGGTGAACTGGTCGAAATTCAGCCCCAGGCGCTCGGGCAGCAGGCGCTCGAATTCACGCTTCTGGGCGGTCAACAGGCGTTGGTCGTCGAGGTCGGTCAACGACTGCTCGGCGGCCTGAAGTCGGCCATCGTGGCGGTCGCGGGCGCGCCGCACGGCCCAGCGGGCGCGATAACGATGCTGGTCGCGACCGACGAAATCGACCTCGGCGAAGCCGCTGGCGCAACCCCGACGCAGCAAGGTGCGGGCATCGGCGGTAGCCAGCGTGGCATCGCCGACATCGGACAACTGCGAATCGCGATTCGGCGCGTGGCGCAGCCGTGGGGTATTGCCGTACAACGCCAGGCACAGGGCGTCGAGCAGTGTGCTCTTGCCGGCGCCGGTGGGGCCGGTAATCGCGAACAATCCTTGATCGGCAAGCGGCGCGGCGGTGAAATCGATCTCGTGGAAACCGGCCAGCGAGGCGAGGTTTTCCAGACGAATGGCGAGGATCTTCATGGTTCGAGGTCCTCGGCATCGTGAAGCGTCTGTAGCAAATCATCGAAATCGCTGAGTATCGCGGCTGTCGGCGGGCTGCCGTAACGTTCTTGCCAGGCGCGTTTGAACAGCGCGCGGGGGCCGAGGCTATCGAGCGTCACGCGCTTTGCGCCATCGCTGCGCTGGGCATCGGGAAAGCGGGTATGAATGCGCAGCAGGCGTAGCGGTTTGCCGTCGAGAGCGGCTTCGATGCGTGCGCGCAGATCGGGGCAGGGCGCGTCGAGATCGACCCTGACCTCGAGCCACGGCCAGCGTTCGCGCTCGAGCGTGGCGTCTTCGTCGAGACGCTCGAGCTCACTGAGTGCGCCGTCGAGTGGCAACGGACCCACCCGGCGCAGTTCCACCGCGCGCGGAATCGGCAGCGATTCGATACCGGCCAGGCGTTCGCCATCGAGCGTCACTTCGACGACTTGATGCGGGTAGTTGCTCTCGGAGAAATCCATCGGCAGCGGCGTGCCGCTGTAACGAATCCGCGCCTCGCCGACCTGTTGCGGGCGGTGCAGGTGACCGAGTGCGACATAGGCGATATCCTCGGGAAACAGGCTCGCCGGTAGCGACTCCTCGCCGCCGATGACGATGGGCCGCTCGCTGTTCTCCGAGACGCTTGCGCCCTGCAGGTGGGCATGGCTCATGGCGATCAACGCCTGGCCGGCCCGGCGCTCGGCGCGCGCCGCGTCGATCAGCTCGCGATGCACGCGAGCGATGCCAGCGACATAATCGTCGATGCCGCCGCCGGTGACTTCGGCGGGGCGCAGGAACGGCAGCGCCAGGCACCAGGCGCCGACGTCGCCTTTGGCATCATGCAGCGGGATCAACAAGTGCTCGGCATCCAGCCGGCCATCGTCCTGCCAGCTCACCCGGCCACGGGCATGGGTGTGCAGGCGCTGCATCAGCGGTGCCGGCAGCTCGATACGCGAGCCGCTGTCGTGATTGCCGGCGATCATCACGATTTCGAGCCGTGGCAGGCGCTCGTGGGCGGTGACGATGAAATCGTAGAGCAATTGCTGGGCGCGCAGCGAGGGATTGACCACATCGAAAATGTCGCCGGCGATCAGCAGCGCGTCGGGGCGCCGTGAATCGAGGGTGTCGAGCAACCAGGTCAGAAAGGCCTGATGTTCGACATGGCGCTCCTGGCCATGAAAGGTCTGGCCGAGATGCCAGTCGGCGGTGTGGATCAGCTTCACGTCTTGCTCCTAGGATAGGCCACCAGTGTATCGTCCAAGCCCTTCTATGCTGAAACAACAAATTTACGATCGGTAATGTCGACCATGCGCCAACCGCTGCACGACTGGACACTGACCCCGCAGCAAGCCATCGACCTGCAACGCCACCTGGCGCCACGCGCCGAGCGCAGCGACCGTCTCGGCGAGGTGCACATCATCGCCGGTGTCGATATCGGCTTCGAAGACGACGGCACGACCACGCGCGCCGCCGTGGTGCTGTTGAGCTGGCCTGAACTCGTGCCGATCGAGGAGGTCGTGCACCGCGAGCCGACCCGCATGGCGTATATTCCCGGGTTGTTGTCGTTTCGCGAGATTCCTGCCGCCTTGCGCGCCTTCGAGCGCTTGTCGCAGAGCCCTGATCTGGTGATGGTCGATGGCCAGGGGATCGCCCACCCGCGACGCTTGGGCGTGGCTTCGCATCTGGGGTTGTGGCTGGATCTGCCGACCGTGGGGGTGGCGAAAAAGCGCCTGTGCGGTGGCCATGGCGAGGTACCCGAGCCGCGCGGAGAGTGGACGCCGCTGACCGATCGGCGCCGCAAGGAGGACCCTGCCGATGTGGCGCTGGACGCCGAAGGCCGTGTCACTATCGGCGCCATGCTGCGCAGCCGCGAGGGCGTCAAGCCGATCGTCGTTTCGCCCGGGCATCGGATCAGTCAGACGACCGCCCTGGAATGGGTGATCGCCTGCCTGGGTCGCACCAAGCTGCCTGAGCCGACCCGTCTGGCGGATCGGCTGGCTTCGCGGCGCGGCCAGCGCTTCAAGCATGAGCGCATGCAAGGCGAGCTGGGAATCGGCGAGTAGAATGCGGCGCTCAGACGATATCCAGCGACACCTTGCGGCCCGGCGACGGAAACGCCGCATCGAGGCGCGCCAGGGCCGCGTCATCGAGGTCGAGTTCCAGCGCGGCGGCGTTCTGCTCGACGTGGCTTGGCTGTACGGCTTTGGGAATGGCGATAACGTTACGCTGGCCTTCCGCCGGACGGGTGGCCCAGGCCAGCAGCACCTGCGCCGGAGTGGCATTTAGCGCTTCGGCGACGGCAGCGACGTCTGGGTGGCCGAGCAGCTCGCGACGCAGCTTTCCGCCCTGGGCGAGAGGACAGTAGGCCATGGTCGGCAGGCCCCGCTCGCGCTGCCAGGGTAGCAAGCTGTGTTCGATGCCGCGCGAGCCCAGATGATAGAGCACCTGATTGACGGCGCAGCGCGCGCCGCCGGGGAGGCCGGTCAGCGCCTGCATGTCATCGATATCGAAGTTGGACACGCCGAAGCGGCGAATCTTGCCTTGCTCGCGCAGGCGCTCGAAGGCTTCGAGGGTTTCCGCGAGAGGAATGCCGCCAGGCCAATGCAACAGGTAAAGGTCCAGGTAATCGGTGCCGAGCCGTTTCAGGCTGCGCTCGCAGGCGTCGATGGCGCTGTCGCGCCCGGCGTTCCAAGGGTAGACCTTGGAAACCAGGAAGGCGCGGTCACGGCGCCCGTGAAGCGCTTCGCCGACGACCTCCTCGGCGCCACCGTCGCCGTACATCTCGGCGGTGTCGATCAGCGTCAGGCCCAGTTCCAGGCCTTGTTGCAAGGCGCGGACTTCCTCATGGCGAGGTGTCAGACCCTCGCCCATGTACCAGGTGCCCTGGCCGATGGCCGGCAGTGCGATGGCGGGCTCATCGCCGTCGGCGGCGAGGGTGACGCGAGGAATGTCATCTCGGAACATGCTAGGCTCGCTTATATGGAAATGTATTCCATTTGACTCTGGGCGGTATGCCGCGAATTTTCAATACCGTGCTTCAGCCCATTCACGCAGGTAGTTTCCACTGGCAGATTGCCATGACCGATGCCGTCGACAGCCTCCATCGGACCCGTGCCTGGGTCGAGAATTTCGTGGTCGGCCTGGATATCTGCCCCTTCGCCCGGCGCGAACTCGAACGCGACAGTATTCGCTACGTCCCGGTATCGGCGGCTTCGCCCGAGCAGGCATTGCTGGCACTGATCGACGAATGCCAGCGACTCGATAGCGACGCCAGTATAGAAACTACGCTGGTCGTGCTGACCGACGGCGCGGAGGTTTTCGACGACTATCTCGATCTGCTGGGGCTGGCCGAGGCATTGCTCGACGATCAGGGCTATGAGGGGGTCTATCAACTGGCCAGTTTTCATCCCGATTACTGCTTCGATGGTGTCGCCGAGGACGACCCCGCCAATTACACCAACCGTTCGCCGCACCCGATGCTGCATTTATTGCGCGAGGCGGGCGTGGAGCAGGCGTTGTCTCGCTTCGCCCACCCCGAGCGGATTCCCGAACGCAACGTCGAGACGCTGAGGCGCCTGGGAAATCGGGCGCTGGCCGAACGACTGCTCGCCTGTTGTCGGTCGACTGGCGGGCGGTGACCATCCATGCCTTGAAACACCGCGCCGCATGCCGCATCAATCAAGGAGGTGAGACGGATTGTTCACGACGCCGACATCGCTTCTCGCTTCGATAGGCGATGTCTCAGAGGGTGTTTACAAAAGTCACGAGCGACGGCCAGACAAGGCGAAATCGGGCGAAGAAGCGGAGTTTACAAACGGTAAATGAGCATTTTTGAGCACGATTTCAACGCAGAATGGGCGAGCGCAGTAATTTGTAAGCACCCTCTCAGCGGGAAGTGGCGGCCAGCGACTATAGTCAATTGTGGGATGGGTGGCCCGCCGGGCCGCCTTGGCAAGCCGACGTAAAGGAGACGTTATGAGCATCGAGAAGAAAGGATCCGCCGAATGGCAGGGTAGCCTGAAGCAGGGCAAGGGAACGGTTTCCACCGAGAGTGGCGCGCTCAAGCAAATTCCCTATGGCTTCAATACGCGTTTCGAGGGGCAGGCCGGCACCAACCCCGAGGAATTGATCGGCGCGGCGCATGCCAGTTGCTATTCGATGGCGCTGTCGATGATTCTGGGCGAGGCGGATCTCGAAGCGGAGAGCATCAAGACCGAAGCCACGGTGACGCTGAAAGAGGACGATGGCGGATTCACGATTTCCGCCATTCATCTTGACACTACCGCCAGAATTCCCGGCGCCGATCAGGCCAAGTTCGACGAAGCGGCCAATAAGGCGAAGGAGGGCTGTCCGGTCTCCAAGCTATTCAAGGCCGAGATTACCCTGGACGCCAAACTCGAGAGTTGATATCGCCATTCGACCCATGAAGCCGGTCCTGGTGGCCGGCTTCGTCGTGTTCGACTCAGTGGGCCGTCGAGGCCTGACTGGCGTGCTCGGTGGCGGCATCGACCAGCGCGCGAATCAGGCGCTGCTGTGGACGATTGAAGATCAGAAACTCGGGGTGCCACTGCACGCCGATGAGAAAACCATGGCGGTGGCTCTCGATGGCCTGGACCAGCCCGTCGCGGTCGCGGGCGACGATGTCGATCCCTTCGCCGGGATTGTCGATGGCCTGATGATGCAGGCTGTTTACCTGACACCAACTGACTTTCACGATGTCGTGCAACTGACTGCCTGCGACGACGTCGACGGTCTTGCTCGGCAATACGGTGCGACGTTTCCTGACATGCTCGAAGGCGGTATGGATATCGCTGATCAGCGAACCGCCGAGATACACATTGATGATCTGCGCTCCGCGACAGATACCCAATACCGGGCAGCCGTCGGGCACGAAGCGCTCGAGCAGCTCGAGCTCCAGGGTGTCGCGTTGCGGATCGACGCGCACGTCGAGTTGCACCTCGCCGCCGTAAAGGTGCGCGCCGATATCGTCGCCGCCACCGACCACCAAGCCATCCAGGCCATCCGGATCGGGCTTCGCGGGTGACAGCCGCACCGGCTGGCCACCGGCACGCCATACCGCCAACCAGTCGCACCACCAGGCAAGCAGGCTCTTGTGATCCGAGGTGGTGATGCCGATCCGTGGTCGTGTCATGCGTCGTGCATCCATTCTTTGAGCTGGTCCAGCCAGCGTGTGACCGGTGATCGGCGATGATGATCGATATAGGCCTCGCTACGCTCGGCCAGCCGTTCGGGGTCGGTGGCCAGGCGTTCGACCTCGATCCAGCGATTCCATTCACACACTGCGTTCCAGTCGGGTCGCGACAACTGGGCGTTCGGCAGGCGATAGTGAAAGGTCGGTCGTGGCTTGACCAGCGGGTCGGCTAGTAACCCGCTGGGAAAATCAGGGCGCAGATACGCGAACAGCGGCAGCAGATCCAACTCGCGATTGCGGGTCGAGTTGTCGATCAGGTAATCGGCGATCAGCGTGTCGAGATTGGGCGTGTAATCGGGATCGAGAACCTTGAATGCATACTCCTTGGGGAAGGGGTTGGCGTGCGGCAATATCCCGCGCGTGAAGTCGATATCAATTTCCTCGCGCAGCCATTCGGCGAGAATCAGATAGGCGCGCAGGTATGCCAGCAAGGTGGCGGCATCGGTGCCCGGCACCTCGGGATTGAGATGTAGGCCGAAGGCGTAAAACAGGCTGTCATGGGTGTCGCGAGCGCCTTGCAGGCGTAGCGCGCCGAATAAGGCATCGAGTTCATTGAGTGCCAGCCAGGGCAGCGGTGGGCAGACGATTTCGGTGGGTACCACGCCGGCCACGGCGTCGCCGATCAGTTGGCGGGTGCGATTGTGTAGATCGAGGCGCCAATGGTTCCATTCGTCACCCTTGGCCTCGGCTTTTTCCACGACCTTGGCGTCCGGGTGCGCGTAGGTGGTATCCAGCTCGATAGTGAATTCGCCCCAGCGGGTCTCGATCACCTTGAAGCGATGCGGGCTCAGCGTAATGCAGCGACCGCCGAAGTGATCGATCACCAACTCGGCCGCCTTGGCCGGTGCAATGGCGGCGAACTCGATCTCCACGCCGACACGGCGCAAATGACCCTCGCCGGTGCGAGGTTGCGGGGGAGCATTGGGATTCACGCGACTCTCCTGCGAGTGGACCATCCCATTGCAGCGGTTGCCGCCTCTGTTTGCAAGCTAGCGGGCTGGCCGCCTTTGGTGGCAAGCTGAGAGTTCATGGTGATCGAGTCTCGAGGAGTTGCGATGACGGACCACTGCGTTCCCGTGATTCTTGCCGGTGGCAGCGGCACTCGGTTGTGGCCGTTGTCGAGGCGGCTGCGGCCAAAGCAGTTTCTCGCTCTTGGCGAGGTCGACGGAGCCAGCTTGCTGCAACGGACCCTGACGCGACTCACGGGTTTGACCAGCGCTGCACCGATCGTGGTGTGCGGCGAGGACCATCGCTTCCTTGCTGCCGAACAGCTACGCCAGTCGGGATTGAATGACGTCACGCTGCTGATCGAACCCGAGGGGCGTAACACCGCGCCGAGCTTGACGTTGGCGTCTCTCGAAGCGATTAGCCGGGGCGACGATCCGCTGTTGCTGGTATTGCCCGCCGATCATGCGATTGCCGATGAAGTGGCGTTTCGTACAGCGTTGAGTCAGGGACTGGAACTGGCCGAGGCCGGTTGGCTGGTGACGTTGGGCATTGCACCGACGCGCGCCGAGACCGGTTATGGCTATCTTCGCCGTGGCGAGCCGCTCGGCGTGGGTGCTCATCGTGTCGCCGCCTTCGTCGAGAAACCCGACACGGCGCGTGCCAAGGATTATCTCGCCAGTGGCGATCATTTGTGGAACAGCGGTGTTTTCCTGTTGCGGGCCAGCGTTTGGCTGGCCGCCATCGAGCGCTTCGCGCCAGCGATCCTCGCTGCCTGCCGCGAGGCCTGGGCGGGGCGGCACGGCGACCTGGATTTTCTGCGCCCCGAGCGCGAGGCCTTCCTGGCGTGTCCGGCGGACTCCATCGACTACGCGGTGATGGAGCGTGCCGACGACATCGTCGTGGTGACGCTGGACGCCGGCTGGAACGATCTCGGCGACTGGCAGGCGCTGTGGCGCTCGCTGCCCCGTGACGCCGACGATAACAGCGCCCATGGCGATGTCATGCTGGAAAAGTCGCATGGCTGCCTGGTGCATGCCGATAGCCGTTTGGTGGCGGCGTTGGGCGTCGACAACCTGGTGATCGTCGAGACCGCCGACGCCGTGCTGGTGGCCGCTCGCGACCGCATACAGCAGCTCCGGGCGCTGGTCGAACGGCTCGATGGGCGGGAAGAAGTCGAGCAGCACCCGCAAGTGCTGCGCCCGTGGGGTGATTTTCGGCGGATCGATCGCGGCCGGCGTTTTCAGGTCAAGCATATTACCGTCAAACCTGGCGAGGGGTTGTCGCTGCAACGTCACCATCACCGCGCCGAACACTGGGTCGTGGTCGCCGGTACCGCCAGGGTAATCAACGGCGAGCGAAGCTATCTGGTCAGCGAGAATCAATCCACCTATGTTCCCATCGGCCAGGCGCATTCGCTGGAAAACCCCGGGCGAGTGCCATTGGAGTTGATCGAGATTCAGTCCGGGGATTATCTGGGCGAGGATGACATCGAGCGTCTCGCCGATCGTTATGGCCGTGACGCGACACCGGGTGCGCACGGCGAGGAGCCGACATGAGCGAGCGTTGGCAGGACCTGACCAGTGTCGAACTGAGCAAGGCGATCCATGCAGATAGTGTTGCGGTGTTGCCGCTGGCGGCCATCGAACAGCATGGCGCGCATTTACCCCTATCGACCGATCTGGATATCGCTGAAGGGCTGCTCGCCTCGGCAGTCGCGGCATTACCCGAGGACTTCCCGCTGCTTGTGTTGCCACCGATGTCGGTGGGGGCAAGCCATGAACACGCCGGTTTTCCCGGTACGTTGAGCCTGCCACCTGGAGTCGCTATCGCGGTGATCGAAGCCTATGGCGACTCACTGTCGCGTGCCGGCGTGCGTCGGCTGGTGCTGCTCAACAGCCATGGCGGCAACAAGGCGGTGGCCGATATCGCCGCGCTCAAGCTGCGCGAACGCTGGGGCATGCTGGTGGTCAAGGCCAACTACTTTCGCTTCGCCGCGCCGGCGCAAGCGTTACCGGTGGATGAGTTGCGCCATGGCCTGCATGGCGGCGCGCTGGAAACGGCGATGATGTTGCACCTGGCACCCCACAAGGTACGTCGCGAGCATCTCGACCACCCGCCATCGCGAGGCGAGGCGATGGCCCGGCAAGGCTTGACGCTGGGGCCGGAAGGCGAGGCGGCCTTCGCCTGGCTGGCCGAAGACCTTCACCCCGGCGGTGTGGTCGGCGACGCGCGGCTGGCCAATGCGGAACTCGGCGAGCGCCTGGTCAGCCATTACGGCGCGACGCTGGCGACCGTCATCAGCGAGACCCGCGCCATGGATATCGACGATTTCGAGGCACGTTTTCAGAAGTAAGGGCCACTGCAGATTGGTATAAAACTCAAGCGCAGGCCGCCCATCGCTGCATGCCTGATTAATTTTGACTGCGGAGCGGAGATATCCAGGCCGACGAAGCTGCCCGCGGGAGATTTCCTGATTTAATATCCAGGCATGATAAGCTGAAGATAGCGACCTTGCTCCAAACTCTGGATGGTCTTTTTTGCCAGCAGATAATCAGGGCTTCCTTGAGATTTTTTCTGTTGCAAATAGCGAGTTTTTAAATCCTGCCGGTTACCACTGTTTGCGAGGTAGGCCGCCGCAACCCAGTTGATATCGATAGGCTCACCTTCTTGGTGCTGTTTCGCCCATTCTTTCTCTAATGCTGCATAACAAGGGATAGCGGCTTTTTTTCCTTGGCTACGTTCTTTTAGCAGGCACTCAAGCATATTTAGAGAACGATCCTTCGGCTTTATCTCCTGGGCGCTAATTATATCCTTCAATGCTTTTTCATAACGGCGTTCGTATATGTTTATGTTGGCGCGTGTGACGAGTGAAGGTACATGGTTTGGAGCAATTCCCAATGACTCGTTGACTAGGTCAAGTGCTGTTGAAACTTTCTTGTCGCTGCTATTCGCAACACCTTGTGCCAATGTCGAAGCAGCTTCTTTCTGTAATTTTACTGCTCGCTCACTGGTTTGAGGCTGGCAGGCCAATAGAGCAAGCGACATTATAAGTACGCCAAAAATAGTCAAGAGTTTCATTTGTTCACCACAGCATTCCTCCCATAACCCCCACCAATAAACTTCCCGGCTTCGGTGTGTTTGACCCGGTTACATTGGTTTCACGTCCGATGGCGCAGATATCTAAAGTCTTTTTATTAGCTCCTCCCAAGCCCAAAAACCGAACATAAAAACGCACAGGCATACAGTGATATGGCAAGGGGTTAAAATCCAGGCCTTTAAAGACCTAGGTATTTTTTCAATATCTTCCATGCTGGCTAATTTATGTCGATGATAAAAGTTTGGTCGCGCTAATACACCTCCGAGACGCATTAATCTCATTGTTTTTCCTATTGGCCCACTCTTCCATATGTAACGCTGAGTGATCACTTCAGATGAATTTTTTAGGTATTCTTCAGCTTCTTCAAGCTTTGAATAAGATACATATAATATAAAGAAAATATCTAAAAAACATAAAATGAAAAAACCAGTCCAGATGTATGCATAAGTATCCTCGCTCATGGAGTTAGGCCCTTGTAAATAAGCTCGCCAGCATCCTCTCCACGTGAACTACCTACGATACCCCCTACGACACCAGCTCCACCTACAACAACAAGTCCACAGATGATGCCGCCAACTCCGGCAGTTGCGAAACCTATAGCCGTACAAACTGTTCCCGCAAAATATGTAGCACCGGCTGTCGCAAGAGCGCCTCCACCCACCCCACCAATAAACTTCCCGGCCTCGGTGTATTTGACCCGGCCACATTGATCTTCGCGGCCAGTGGTGCAGGCTTCCTGAACCCTGGCATAGGATGCCACACCTCCCAGCCCCACGCCGATCCAGCCACCGGCCTTGATGTACTTGGCGGCCCTGGCGACACCGTCGATATGCGTTGCGTAACCCGGGATGTCGCTCACGCCGCCTTCGCGCCAGTGATGCGTCAGGCTGCGGGTCGAGATGCCGAGCGCGTGGCGCAGCGAGGGATGGTCGGGAAAGCCGATGCCCCGACGCACCAGCGGCCCCAACGAGCCGTTCAACTGGGTGAAGAGCCGGCGGCGCTTGGCGAAGAAATCCGGGTTGTTGAGGTTGCCATGCTCGGCAAAGCTACGCTGATGGAGTTGCTCGATGCTGCGTAGCGTGCGTTCGACCGTTGTCAGGTGCTTGCCGACCATGGCGGTGGCCGCGCCCACGCCGGCCGAGGAGTAGTCGAGAAACGCCCCGATGGCGTCGTAGTTCTCGACCATGAATCGAGCGTCTTCATCACTCAACGAGGCCAGCGCGGCATCGACCCGGTTCGCCGCGTCGCGAAGCCGGGCGTCTTCGGCCGTGCATTGCAGGTTGTCGGGATCGCTGAGCACGGCCATTTGTCCGGGCTTGGCCCGCTCGGCGAGATGTGGATTCAGCGCGCGAAATTTATCGATTGCCTCGGGCTTCGCCCGGCCGAGTAGCTCGGCTTCGAGTTCTCGGCCTGACATCGGCCGTTCGACGATATGAAAGCCCGGTGCGACGCCGCTAGTGTCATCATCGTCGATTGGTGCGGTTGCCGCCGTTGCCGAGAAAGCAGTGGTCGGTTGAGCACTGGCTTGCGAGGCTGGCGCACCCGAAGCCGCAATCGCGTCATCGATGGCGTCAGTGGTCATGGCGCTGTCAGCGGGAGCGGATTGCTGAAACCGAAACCCGCCGATCTCGATACTCGTCGGCGAGCCGGTGGTCACGCTCGAACCGGTAATGACTTTGCCACCGCACGAAGTCTGGCTGCCGTTGATCGCGGCGGGGCTGTCTTCGATCTCGAACCAGTCGGCGCCGGTGGTAATCGTCGCCCCGCAGGAGCTCATGTCGCCGATGCGTGCCGCCGGGATATCGTCGACGAAGACCGTGCTCGCGCCACTGACGATCTTGTGCGGGCCGCCGTTACACTTGCAGACGACCTTGTCGCCGATTTTTGCCAGATCCACCGCTGGCTCCTTGATGTCCGAACGAGAGCGATACCGATGAACGGCAATTGTACCTGCCAAACGGCGCCGGGCTTGTAAGCCATAGACGACAGTTTTTGTAGGAAATATCTTACATTCACCAGCCGCCGGTAGAGATTGCCCCTTTAAAAGCCGTCGGGGGAACCCTTGGAATGTCCATTCAGCACGGCGTCGAGCATATGCCCGGCACGCTTGGACTTGGCAGTCAGGTAGCGATAGTTCTGCTCGGTCAAGCGGCCATATAGCGCCTGGCGGTCGGCGACGTCGATGCCGCCTTCGATCAGCGCGGCGATCTTCACCGGGTTGTTGGTCAGGAGCTGCACGCGGCGAATGTCGAGCGCGGCGAGCATGTCCACCGCCACGCCGTAGCGGCGTTCGTCCTCGCCAAACCCCAGCACCTGATCGGCATCCAGGGTGTCCAGGCCCTCATCCTGCAGGGCATAGGCGCGCAACTTGTTAGCCAGGCCGATACCGCGTCCCTCCTGGGCCAGGTAGAGCAGCACGCCACCCCCCATGGCGTCGATATCGGCGACGGCATTGCGCAACTGCTCGCCGCAATCGCAGCGCAGGCTGCCGAACAAATCGCCGGTCAGGCACGCCGAATGCAGGCGCAATGGCACTGCGTCGAGCCAGGCCTCGGGATCGCCGATGACCACGGCGATGTGCTCGCGCAGGCCATCCGGTTCACGAAACAGCATGAAGCGACTGTCGACGGCGTCAGCGAGTGGAATACGCGCTTCGCTGACTTTTTTCAGCAGACCCGAGGCGGCTTCGAAGCAGTGCTCGGCATCGCTGGCCTCAACCGCCAGCAATGCGCCGCTCTCGATCAGCGACTCGACGCGGTCGCGGGATTTTCTGGCCACGCGTGCCGTGAGGGCGGCGGGAATCAACAGCGCGCGACGCATCAGGGTCAGCGCGGCATGATCGGCGCGGCTGGCGGCCACCGGCGGTTGAAAATGCTCGCCGGCATCGGCGCCGAAGGCCAATTCGTTGAGCCGCCGTACATCGAGTATTGCCAATGAAGAGAGCGGCAGGCGCGCGGCGCTGGTATCGAGCGTCTTGCCCAACAAGGCCAGCCGGTGGCGGCTCAATACCAGCCCTGGGGCATCGCCGGCGGTGGCGATCAATCGGTCGAGCGCGCCATCGTCGACGTTCTCGATGGGGTGCACCAAGACATCCTGATCGCCGTCGCGCAGCAGTACCGGCAGTCCACGGCGAATATCGAAGATGGCGCGTTCGACCTGATGCATGGACGTCTCCTTGGCGTGACTAAGGTTGTTCTCTCGCTGGGCGCTGCGCATGATGGGGTTCCTGTCCCTGTTTCCAGGATGAGGATGCATGAGCGAATCTTCTCTGGCTGCCGCCTGGTCCTGCGTGCGCGACGCCATGAATGGCGATTGGTCGTCAGTCATGGCGTTGTCCCTGGCCTTGGGCGACTGGCGTCTGGATGTTCGGCGTGGCGGCGCCTGGCATTGCGATGGATCGGTCGACGACGACGTGCGCGACCTGCTCGACTGCCTGCTGCCGCTGGTGGCCCGCGCCGAGCCGCTGGCGATCGCCCAGCTTGGGCAAAGCCTCGATGGGCGCATCGCGACCGTGACCGGGGCGTCGCATTACGTGAACGGCGTCGAGAGCCGACGGCATCTGCATCGGCTGCGGGCGCTGGTCGATGCCGTGCTGGTCGGCGCGGGCACCGTCGATGCCGACGATCCACGCCTCAGCGTGAGGCTGGTCGATGGTCATAATCCGCTGCGCGTGGTGCTCGACCCGCGTGGCCGACTGCCTGCCGAGCGGCACGTCTTTCAGTCCGGCGAGGCGCCGACGCTGCACCTGGTCGGCGCGGGCGCGCCGACTATCGGCCCGGTGGGCGGGCATGTCGAACGTGTCGTGTTGCCGCTGGGCGAGGGCGCTATCGTCGAGCCGCGTGCGGTGCTCGACATGCTTGCCGCGCGCGGGCTTGGGCGGGTGTTGATCGAGGGCGGCGGGCTGACGGTATCGCGGTTTCTCGAAGCCGGCGTGTTGCACCGCTTGCATTTGCTGGTGGCGCCGCTGCTGATCGGTTCCGGTCGGCCGGGGCTCTCGCTGACGCCGATCGACACCCTCGATCGCGCGCTGCGTCCCGTGTCGCGAACCTTTACCTGTGGCGACGACACGCTGTTCGATCTGACCCTTGCCGCCGCCCCCGTGACGACTGGCGTTGGCGGCCCGGCGACGCACCAGGAATAGCGCGCCGGGCAGGCTGGACGCCAGCACCAGCAGGCCGTAGGCCATCGAGACCGCTACGCCCTGGGCGGGCGATAGACCGGCAGCGACCCAGACCAGCGCCGCGGCCCCTTCGCGCAGGCCCCAACCGGCGATGGAAAGCGGAATGGCCATGGCCATCAGGATCGCTGGAATCAGCGCCAACAGCGTGGCGATGGGCAGCTCGACACCGATGGCGCGTGCCGCGCAGACGAATACCGCGACGTAGCTGGCGACCACCAGCAGTGAGCCGAGCATCTGGCGTGGCCAGGCGCTCGCGCTGAGCAGACTACGATACACATCGCTACCCAGGCCGCGCAGCGCAGGCGGTGGCTTGAGGGACAGGCGACGGATTAGCCACCCCACCGCGATCAGCGCCGCGCAAGCGATCAGCCAGGCGCCCGCCGCGCTGATGGTTATCGCGGCGGGCCCTTGTATAGAGCCCTGTGAAAGCGCCGTGGTCAGTGGCTCACGCCATATTGGCGACAGCAACGTCAGTAACGCCATGGCGGCGAGTACCATCTGACCGGAAATGCGCTCGATGATGACCGCGCGCACTGCCGGGCCGCGCGCGCCGCTCTCGCGGGCATGGCGCCAGGCGCGAGTGGCGTCGCCGATTACCCCGCCCGGCAACACCTGGTTGAGAAAGGTGGCCAGGTAATAGTCACCCAGCGCGGCCCCCCAGCGCAGCCGGACGTTCAGCAGGCGCGCGGTGAGCTTCCAGCGCCACGCCGATATCGCCACCTGCGGTAGAGTCAACACTAGGGCCAGTGCCACCCAAGCCGTCGACAGTCGTTCGAACTCGGCAACGATCGCCGCTATGTCCAGCCACGCCACCAGGCAGCCGAGCAATATCAGGCTGGCGAAGGGACGTATCCAGACGCGCGGACGTCGCCAGGCACCGATGCCTGGCCAGCGTGGCTGGCGTGGCGCGGTCATGTCAGGCCGCCTCGTCAGGGGTGTCGGGCGGGTAGGCGAAAACGTCATCGTGGCCGACCCACAAGCCCAGCGCGCCGCTTTCGAGTGCCGTGCTCCGGCTTTGGAACCAGGCCGTTATCCGCTCTGCGCATTGCGGAGCTTGCTCGCGGGCGGCCTGGTCCCAGCCTTCGAGCAGTGCCTGGCCGAGCGTCACGCTCTCAGTGTGGCCAGCCAGCAGTCGCCACGGGCTTGGAGCGTTGGCGACGCGATAACCGCGCTGCGTAAATGCCTCGCTCAGCGCGGTGGGGGCGCTGCCACCCAACGCTGGGCCGAAGCCTTTGTCGCGCTGCTGATGGGCATCGATCAGTTGACGGACCCAGCGATCCTCGGCGTTATCGCATGGCTGGTCCTGGCGATCGATGAAATGCCATTCGCCATTCACGCTCAGGGTAAACAGCACGGCGGCGTTGCAGGCGACGCAGGCGTCGGCCAAGCGCGCGAGCCAGTCGCGCGACACCAGGTCGAATAGCGCCGAGGCGCAGATCAGGTCGTAGTCCTCGAGAGACAGGGTATTCAGGTCGGCCAGATCGCGGCAGTCACCGATCAACTCGATGGCATTGCCGTCAGCGTCGTGCAACTGGTGAAAGCGCCCCGTGGCCTGGGCGAGTAAATGGGAGTCATGATCGATCAGCCGCCAGCGCTGATGGCCGGGCAGGCGCGGCGCCAGAAATTCCAGGTTACTGCCGTTGCCGCTGCCCAGATCCATCAGCGAAAAGACACCCTCGCTGGCGTGGCGCTTTTCCAGCCACGCCCCGGCGCGTCGCGTCAGTGTTGTGCTTCGCGCGGCGCGATCGGCCGCTTCGCGCAGCCGCAGCCAGTGGCTGTCGAAGGTGCTGCCGGGCGCGGGCTGGTTCATGGCGAGACTCCCTTGGCGTTGCGCCCGGACGCGGGCTCGCCATGTGCCAGCAGGGCGTCGGCAAAGGCGGCGCCGGCGGCGTTCCAGTCCTTGAGGGTTGCGCGGGCCTGGCGAGCGCCGGCGCGCAGACGCTGTCTGAGTTCGGGGTCGTCGAACCAGCGGCGCAGCGCCTCGGCAAATGCCGCAACGTCGCCCGGCGGTACCGCCAGCCCGGCTTCGCGCGGCAGGGTATGGGCCAATGCACCTCCAGTGGTCGTGATCACCGGCAGGCCGCGCGCCAACGCCTCGCTAACCACCATGCCGTAACCCTCGTAATGGGAAGGCAGCACGAAAACATCGGCGCTCTGATAGGCGGCGTCCAGCGCCTCGGGCTCACGCTCGCCAAGCAGGTGCACGCGGCTGCCCAGGCCGTGCTGGAGTATCCTCGCGGTCACGGCCCTGGCATGGGCCAGGTCACGGTCGAGCGCGCCGATACAGTCGCACTGCCAGTCATGCCTGCCGAGCCGGGCCAGTGCGTCGATCAGTACGTCATGGCCCTTGCGTGGGATGAGCGTCGCCACGCATAGCAGCCGCTGCGTGGTGTTGCTATCGCCATGCGTGCCTTGTGCCAACGGCGCTGCGTCGACGCCGGGTTCGACCACCGCGACGCGTTCGGCCGCGACATCGAAATCGGCTAGCCGGCGCGCGGTAAAGGCGCTGGTGGCGATGATCCGATGAACCGCGGCCAGGGCGCGGGTTTCGCTGATGATGAACCGCGTGCGCTGGGCGTCATCGAGGCCGGTTTCATCGGCCAGGGGATGATGCACCAGCGCGGTCAGGTCGAGACGCTTGCCATGCCTGGCGACGATCTCGGGCAATCCGCCCATGGCCAGGCCATCGATTACCACGCGGGTGCCATTGGGCTGCCTGGCGAGGGCGTCGTTCAGGGCGCGCGCTGAAGCTGAATCGGGCTCCGGAAAGCTACCGCCCAGGCCGATGACCTCGATGCGCCAGCCCTGGCTGCGCAAGGCGGCGGCGATGCGTGCATCGTATACGTAGCCGCCGGTGAGCTGCGCGGGGTCACCGGCGACGATGAAAGTCAGCGAATGGCTCACAGCGCTCCCTCGTAGCTGGCCCAGGCAACATGCGACTCGTGCAGCGTCACGCACAGGGCGGTCAGGCCGCGGGCCTGTTCGCCCAGGCCACCGGCACGCACGGCTGCGGCGAGACGTTCGAAAACCACGCTGGCCATGAATTCGGTGGTGGTGTTGCGTCCGTGAAATTCCGGGGCGTCGTCGAGATTGCGAAAATTGAGATCCGCCAATACGTCGCTCAGCGCCTTGCTGGCCAGGCCGATGTCGACGATCAAGTCGTTGGCGTCGAGCTCGGGGCGCTTGAAGGTGACGTCGACCACGTAGGTGGCGCCGTGCTGGCGTTGGGCGGGGCCGAATATCTCGCCCTTGAAGCTATGCGCGATCATGAAGTGATCGCGAACGGTTAGACTGAACATGCACGTCTCCTTGGGAACCACTGCATAAATGCCTGCATGGACGAATCGCTGTGTCACGCGGTGCTCAAAAAATAGCCTAACTGGATGTTATGTCTATTCTTCTGTGCTCCGGGCTCCTTGCGCTTCATTCCATTCGCCAATTTATTCAGTGATTCCCTTGTGATGAATTTACGCTGTATCAGTAACGCAACCGATGGCAGAGTGCGCCGCCGGCCTTGGCGGCGAGTTTTGGCATCAGCGCCGGTAAATCGGTGAAGTCGCTATCGGCGCTGATCAGGGCATCGAGGCGGGCATCGGCAAGCAGTTCAAGAGCCAGCGTCAACCGGCGGCGGTGATCCCAGCGTACGCTGCGCGCCGGCGATACGCTGCCGACCTGGCTCGAACGTAGCGTCAGGCGACGGGCATGAAATGCTTCACCGAGCGGTAGGCTGACTTCTTGCTGGCCGAACCAGCTCATCTCGATCAAGGTGGCTTCCTGGCCGGTCAGCGCGAGCCCGGCGCGCAAGCCCTGGGGCGTGCCACTGGCATGAATGACCAGGTCGTTATCGCCGTATGCGCCGTCCGGTGCGCAGAAGGGCACGCCCAGCGCCTGAGCGAGCTGGGCGCGCCCGGGTTCGACATCGATCAATTGCACATGGGTTCCCGGTATCCGGGCGCACAGATAGGCGACCAGCGCACCGACGACGCCAGCGCCGATCACCGCGATGCGATCGCCCATGCGCGGGCCGGCGTCCCATAGACCATTGATCGCGGTTTCCATATTGGCGGCCAGCACGGCGCGTTCTGCCGGCACCTCGGTCGGCAGCGCGAGCACCGCATCGGCGGGTACCACGTAGCGGTCCTGGTGCGGGTACAGGCAAAATACGTCACGACCTTGCAGCCGGGACGGGCCTTGTTCGACCGTACCAACGCTGGCGTAGCCATACTTTACCGGGCCGGGGAAATCGCCGGCCTGGAAGGGCGCGCGCATGCGCTCATATTCGCTGGGCGGTACGCGGCCGTTGAACACCAGCGCCTCGGTACCGCGACTGATGGCGCTGTAGCGTGCGTGTACCAGCACCTCGTCGGGGCCAGGCTCTGGCAAGGGTTCCTCGCGCAGTGCACCGCTGCCCGGCGAGAGCGTCCAGAATGCCTTAGCCTTGGCGATCGGGGTGGCCATGATGCTTTCCTTATCCATGGTCATTGAACTTTCGATTCGTAGAGAAGTCGCTTGGTTCAACCCTTGTATAAAAATTGTATATGAAAAGCTTTGCAACCATACGCTGGCCCACCACAATGGGTTAAGCAAGTCCCTATGCATGCGAGCCGTCTCTGCCATAGTTAAGGTTGGGGGTGGGCGCTGCTACGTCAAGTAGAGGTGGAATGGCGCATGAGCGACAATCAGACAACGCTAGCCACTGGACTGCGTAAAGCGCAGCCTTCGACACTGGTCGAATTGGCTGCCGGGCTGCTGTTGCTGGCGCTGCTGGTAGAGGGGTTGCTGCTGTGGCTGGCTGCCCCGCAGGGATTGCGATTGAGCGCCGCTGGGGTCTATCTCACCATGGCGGCGCTGGTGCTATGGGCCTGGCCTCCGGCGCGGCGCTGGCTAGGCTGGGCCAATCGCATCACGCTGCTGCGCGGCATGCTGATCGCGATTCTCGCTGGCGCGGTGATCTTTCCCGATTTCATGGCGCATCATGCAACCGACATGGCGATATTAGCGGTGCTGGCGTTGGGGCTCGACGGTCTCGATGGTTGGGTGGCGCGCGTGACTCGCTCGGCGAGCGCATTCGGCGCGCGCTTCGATATGGAACTCGATGCCTTCTTCATACTGGTGCTGTGTGCCGCGCTGGTGGCGGTCGACAAGGCCGGTGCCTGGGTGCTGGCCATAGGGTTGATGCGCTACGCTTTCGTATTGGCGGGGTATATCTGGCCATGGTTGGCCCGACCGCTGCCGGAAAGCCGACGGCGCAAGGCGATTTGTGTGTGGCAGATCGTCTCGCTGTTATTGGGGTTACTGCCGATGGTGGCGGAAGGGCTGGCGTCGCTGTTGGCGATATTGGCGCTGGGGTTGCTGACGCTGTCGTTCGGCCTCGATGTACGCTGGCTGGCCCGACGAAACTCGCTGCCAGCCGCATCATGAGCCTTGCATCGAGGGTCGATGCAAACATCAGGAGGTCTCCATGTTCTCTCTTCGCAAACCGTTGTTTGGCGTTGCCCTGGTGGCGGGGATGGCGCTGGGTAGCGCCCCGGCGCTGGCCGAACCGGCGACGTATCGCATCGATCCCGAGCACTTCTCGATCGGCTTTCTGATCGAGCATGTCGGCTATGAGAAGTTGCTGGGCATGTTCCTCGAAGGCAAGGGCAAGTTCGTCTACGACGCGCAGACGCAGGAGTTGTCTTCGGGGCGCGTGGAGATCGCCTCGGAAAGCTTGTTCACCAACCATGAGGAGCGCGACAAGCATGTCGAGAGCGCGGACTTTCTCGCTGTCGACGAATATCCGAGCATCGTCTTCGAGGCCACCGAATTCACCGCCGAGGACGATCGTCATGGCACCCTGACCGGCGATCTCACCATGCTCGGTGAAACGCATCCGGTGACGCTCGATGTAACGCTTAACAAGGCTGCCGAATATCCCTTCGGTCACAAGGAGTACACCTTGGGGCTGTCGGCGCGTACCACGCTGTCGCGTAGCGATTGGGGCATGAGCTATGGCGTCGACAATGGCATGGTCGGCGACGAGGTAACGCTGATTCTCGAGTTCGAGGCGATTCGCCAGTAACGACCGTTGCGTGAAATGTCGATGATCGTTAGCGAAAACGTATGGGCGTAGTCAGTCCTGGGGGTCGTTATTGGCCTCGCGCCAAGGTATAAGGGAAACACCGTTTTACCAAGGATGCCATTATGGCACGCGCCCCCTTCGAACTCGCCGGTGTCCGCGTGGCGCCGGGTGCCCGCGCCCAGATCGACGTGCCCGTCGCCAAGCTTTACACCCACGCCCCGCTGTATATCGCCGCCGAGGTCGTGCATGGCCGCCAACCCGGCCCGGTCATGCTGGTATGCGGAGCCATTCATGGCGATGAGATCAACGGTGTCGAGATCGTGCGCCGGCTGTTGCGGTCTTCAACGATCAAACGCCTGCGCGGCACGCTGATTGGGGTGCCCATCGTGAATATCTTCGGCTTCGTTCAGCATACCCGCTATTTGCCCGACCGGCGCGACCTCAACCGCTGCTTTCCCGGCAGTGAAGAGGGCTCGCTGGGCTCGCGAGTGGCGGCCTTGTTCCGCGAGCAGATCGTCGAGCAGGCCACGCATATCATCGACCTGCACACCGGCGCCATCCATCGCACCAACCTTCCGCAGGTCCGAGCGCAGTTATCCCCAGGCAGCGATACGTCGGCGATGGCCGAGGCCTTCGGTGCTCCGGTGATCCTCAATGCCGAATTGCGCGAAGGCAGCCTGCGCGCTTACGCGCAGAGCCGCGGCGTGCCGGTGCTGACCTACGAGGCGGGCGAGGCGCTGCGTTTCGATGAGTGGGCGATCGCTCCGGGCGTGCGCGGTGTACTGCGGGTGATGCGTAGCCTGGGGATGCTGGCGCCGAGCCGGCGCCGTTCGCCGCCACCGGCCGCCGAGATCGCCAATGGCTCGAGCTGGGCGCGCGCGCCGATCGACGGTATTCTGCGGCCGCGTTCGCGGCTCGGCTCGCGGGTCGCCAAGGGGCAGGTGCTGGGCGTGGTGGCCGATCCGTTCGGCAATGCGGAAGGCGAGGTGATCGCTAACGCCGATGGCATCGTCATCGGCATGAGCAATCTGCCACTGGCCAACGAGGGCGAGGCGCTCTTCCACGTGGCGCGCTTCGATGCCATCGAGGAAGCCGAGAATGCGGTGGAATCGTTCCAGTCGATTTTCGAGCCGACATTGGAAAACATGTGACGCAAGCTTGTCAGGCGATCGCCGGTTCGCGATGGGTCTCGCCGACCAGGCCGAGGGCATCGTCGAAAACCTGCAAACCCGCGCCATCGCGGTGAGCGTTCTCGGAAAGGTGGCGACGAAAGCGGCGCCCACCCGGACAGCCCTGAAATAACCCCAGCAGGTGGCGCGTCACGTGATTGAGCCGGGCGCCTTCGGCTAGCCGCCGGACGATATAGGGGCGCAGCGCGCGCGCCGCTGCATGGCGACTCATCGCAGGGTCAGACTTGCCGTAGAAAGTGGCATCCACCTCGGCAAGCAACCATGGGTTCTGGTACGCCTCGCGCCCCACCATTACGCTATCGACTCGGCCCAATTGAGTCTGACAATCCTGCAGTGTTTCCAGCCCGCCATTGATACCGATATGCAGCTCGGGGTGGGCGGCCTTCAAACGCTGCACGCGTGGATAGTTGAGCGGCGGCACGTCGCGGTTTTGCTTGGGCGAGAGCCCCTGCAGCCAGGCCTTGCGCGCGTGCACGATGAAGGTATCGCAGCCGGCGCCGGCGACCTGGGCGATAAACCGCTCGAGATCGGCGTCTTCGTCCTGATCGTCGATACCGATGCGGCATTTCACCGTAACCGGAATCGATACCGCATCCTTCATCGCGCGTACGGCGGCGGCGACCTTATCGGGATGGCCCATCAGGCAGGCGCCAATCAGATTGTTTTGTACCCGGTCGCTTGGGCAGCCGACATTGAGATTGACTTCATCATACCCCCACGCTTCGGCGATCGCCGCGCACTCGGCCAATTCGCCAGGGTCGCTGCCACCCAGTTGCAACGCTAGGGGATGCTCGATGTCGTCGTAGCCTAAAAAGCGCTCACGCGGGCTGCCATGCAGGATCGCGCCGGTAGTGACCATCTCGGTATAAAGCAATGCATGGCGCGTCAAGGCCCGCGCGAAGACGCGAAAGTCGCGGGTCGACCAATCCATCATCGGCGCGACGGAAAACGTCCTGTCCAGCTTGGGCCGCGGGTTTTCAGTAATCATGCGGGGTTGAGCGTCTTCGGACATATCCATATCTGTAAATATTAACAGTGGTTTTTCGACGTTTTCCGCTATTGGTTGCTACGGATTTGCTACACTGGCTGCGTTCAATTTGCTACGCGGGGCGTGTGCTGTGGCGACGATCAGCAAGCGGAAGAGAAGGGACGGGAGTGTCGCATATACGGCCCAGATCCGCATCATGCGGGAGGGCAAGAAAGCCCATTCTGAATCGAGGACGTTTCCTCGCAAAGCGATGGCCGAGGAGTGGGCAAAGCGGCGCGAACTGGAGCTCTCCGCTCCTGGTGCCTTGCTGACCGCGAAGTGGAAGCAGGTTACGTTCCGCGAAGCAATCGAGCGCTACATCCACGAGTTTGCGCAGGATGCCGGGCGTAGCAAGCGGGCCACCATCGAACAGCTGCTGCGCTTCCCCATCGCGGAGGTCGAGGTGACCCACCTGAACAGCGAGAGTGTGATCGAGCACGCAGTGATGCGTCGGAACATGGGCATCCGGCCTTCGACCATCAATCAGGACATTATCTGGATCGGAATCATTCTGCGCACGGCCAGGGCGGCCTGGAAGATGCCGGCTCAGATCGATGACTTCGAGGGGGCCAAGTTGCTACTGCGTAGCAAGGGGCTGATAGGTCGGCCGGAGTCACGTACCCGCCGCCCCAGTGGCTCGGAAATTGAGAAGCTCAGGGCCTACTTTCGTCGCTCTCAGCAGATCCGGCCGACGGCCATCCTCCCCATGGAAGACATCATGGACTTTGCTATCGCTTCTGCTCGGCGGCGGGAAGAGATCACTCGGCTACTCTGGTCGGACCTGGATGTGGAGCACAACACTTGCTGGGTGCGTGATGCGAAGCATCCGCGGAAGAAGGTGGGTAACCATAAGCGCTTCAAGCTGGGCCATGAAGCCATGGCTATAATTCGGCGGCAGCCGAAAGTCGAAGGTGAGGATCGCATCTTTCCTTTCCAGCCGGCCTCGGTAGGCACTCGATGGCGGACAGCGTGCGCCGCGTGCGGGATTGAAGATCTACGCTTTCACGATCTGCGTCATGAGGCTACGTCGCGGCTGTTCGAGGCGGGCTATGAAATCGTGGAGGTACAGCAGTTTACGCTCCACGAGAGCTGGGACGTACTGAAGCGCTACACGCATTTGAGGCCTGAGGAGCTCGCACTTCGTTAGTATCAGCCTTGGGCAGCTGTTGCTTTGAGCTTTTCCTGATCTGCATGACTACCGATTACATGCATCTTCCGATGGCAGTTCGGACACAGGGCCACGGTATTCTCGATCGTGTCTTCGCCGCCGCGGGCAAGCCATTCGATGTGATGGCATTCCAGGTAGGGTTCGCCGCTCTTAGACTGAAAGGGCGCGGGCTGCTCGCAGAGCTCGCAGTAACCATTCGCTCGCCGCTTCGCGTACTCCGATACTTCCGGTGAACGAGCATATTGCATGGCAACTGCCGGCCGTGAGCCAGGTATGGTCGGCGCGTTCATGGCTCGCTTTTTGAGTTCATCATCGGCCAGCCGAGCAGCTCGCTTTTCACGCCGCTGATAGGCTTCTCGAGCTTTCTCTCCATCGATAGCCGGCGTCTCGTGCGATTTCAGCTGCAGCGGGAACAGCCAGGCGAGCCGCTCATTTCCATCAACGTCGGGCTGGGTCGCCTGATAAGGCTCACCTGAGCGCTCGACTTCCCCGACATAGGTGTATTCGCCTTTCCTGAATACCTCGAATAGATGAACGGCCACTCCATTGGCTGGGCTCTCGCTGAGCGTCTTGTTTTGAGCAAAGCTCAGCTGCATCGGTCCTTTCTGGCCCATGCCGGTGTAATGAATGACGTCTCCCTCCCAACGGTCCTCATAGATGGACTCGATGTGATTCGTGACGATCACCAGAGTGTTGGTCTCGTGAGAGCGGCGCATCCCCCCTTGGGGGCTGCACTTGAAGATCTCGCGGAGCTCATCGTTCGATAGGATGGTGCCTGGTTGCAGCGTCTCGATGCTATCCATAGATCTTGGCCAATTTTTCTGCGATAGGGATGTCCGCGGGGGCAAGCTCGTACTGCATCAACTGGGAAATCGGGATCCATTCAGCCCGATCGTGGACCGTCAGCGTTAGTGGGCCCCGCTGTGCTTCTACCAGCACACCAACCAAGTTGATCGCGCCGCCTTCATACCGGTAGATGCTCTCCATGAAGACTTCGCCGGCGATGCTGGGCAGTGAAAGCTCTTCTTCGAGTTCGCGCTGCGCGCACTGCTGGATCGTCTCGCCGAGCTCTTGTTTGCCACCGGGGAATTCCCAGTAGCCAGCAAGGTTCTCACCGGGAGCCCGACGGGTGAGCAGTATGTGCCCCCCGTTGATGATCAGTGCCGCTGCGACATTCTTCACGTGCGCTCCCAGCCATTGTTTATCAGCACGAGCTTATACCACTGCAGGATTCGCCATCCAATCGCTCACTCGTTCACCCGCTTCCACATCGTTCTAGCTTCCTCCCGTCGCTCATCGAGAAATGCCGCAAGATCCACCGCGCTGACCAGCCAGGGCGATTTCTGCGAGTCCCCGGCGCGGTAGACCGGCACAGGCAGCGCTTGGGCGCCGGCGCGCGTGCTGGCGGTGCGGGGGCTCACGCCGAAATAGCGGGGCGCGACTTCATCGAGGGGCAACTCGGCGCGGCCGTTGAATTCGGCCAGGAGTCCAAAGTAGGTGTTCATGCTTGCTCCTTGTTCTTGGCCCGCCAGCTGTTGAAGCGATTGCGGATCTGGCGAAACGCCGCGGCGGCGGCTGGGTTGTGGTCGAGCTCGGCGCGGCTTTGTACCTGGCAGGCGGCGCAGAGCCAGTCGCGGGCGTCCTGGGCGTTGTGGGTGCCGTCCGGCAGGTCGGCTTCGCGCATGGCGTGCTTGTAGCGGCGGCGCCGGTCGAGGTACAGCCGAAACGCCGGGTCCTGGCAAAGCATGGCGGCGGCCCTGGCCACTGGGCCGCCCTTGGTTTGCTGGTCGTTCACGCGGCGCCCTCCGTGATGGCCGGCCCTTGTTTACCCTGGTCAGCTCTACGCTCGAGGCGCAGCAGCAGGTTCGCATTGAGCGCTTGGTGCGCCAGGGCCTTGGCGTCTTCGAGATCCTTCGCGAGCTTCGCGCAGCGGAGGTCGGCCGCTCGGCGCTCGTCCTCGAGCTGCTCGCGCAGCATCAGCACCTCGTCGCAGAGTTCCTGGTAGGTCTTGTTCATCGACGGCTTCCTCGCTCGCGGATGGACTGGCAGGGCGCGCATGTCACGCACCAGGGCGCTGCCTGGCGGCGTGCGGCCGGAATCTCACCGTCGCAGTCCACGCATATCGGTTCGGCGAAGGTGCGCGGCGGCAGGGCGATGGCGCCGAGCATGCCCTCGAGGCGGTTCTCGATGATCTCGCCCGCGCGGTCGGCGTTGTCAGCCATGGGCGGTATCCTCCTGTGGCATGGCGGGGGCATAGACGACGCGGAAGCCGCGCCGCCAGTAGTTGAGCCAGACGAGCCAGGCGACCGCGCGGCGAACGTCCTGTCCGGCGCGGGCGGCGACGAAGTGCTGGACGGCGCCGCCCTGGCTGCGGTCGATGTGTTGGTGGACGCGCCCGGCCGGGTCGCGCACCAGATAGATCCGTTCATTCATGGGCCAGCTCCTGGGCGCGGCCGCCGGCGCGGTAGGCGCAGCGGTGCTCAGCGATCGCCTGCCGCAAGTCTTCCTCGCTGGAAAACGCGACGACCATGGCGTAGCGGTGGCGGGTCGGCTCGCTCGATTCGCTCAGCACGGCGAGTTCGCCGGCGTCCTGAATCGTGCCGTAGGGCACGGCGTGGGTGACGTGGTGCTGGTTGCGCATGGCTTTCTCCTTGTCAGATCCCGTCGGGGAAGAATTCGTCGACGCCTTGCCACGCGGGCAGGGGCGCGGGTTTGAAGGTGCGCTGCGCGGCAGCCCGAATCATTCGGTCCTCGAGCTCGACCGACTCGAGCTCGGCGCGGAACTCTTCGCTGGTCCGCCATTCCTGATAGCGCTGGACCTGGGCTTCGAGCTCCTGGGGGGACACCTGCCGCGGGGTCAAAAGACCGCGGGGAATGAGGGGCTGCCCGTCGCCCGTGCCGGGCTCCGTACAGTTAGTGACACAAGTCCTAGCGGAGCCGGCTTCGCCGCCTCCGGAACTGCCCAACCCCGAAGGGCTGCGGCGGGAGCGGACTTCCCAGCGGTACAGGCGGGTGAGGTATTCGGATTCGTTGCCCCGGCCGTCGCTGACGACCAGCCCCTTGGGCGTGGAGACTTCCTCGCCGTAGCGGCCTAGCTCGAGGAGGCTTTCGTTGACCACGCCGGTGGCGTGGCTGAAGTCCTCGCGAGAGGCGTCCATGCGGGGGATGGACCAGGGCTTGATCGGCTGCTGCTTGCGCGGCGTGTTGGGCCCGCCCATCAGCCGCACGAACAGATCCCACTGGCCGGCGTTGGCGGCCTCGCGGATGCGGTGGAAGGTAGCGGCGGCCCGGGGGATCGGCTGGGTGGCTTCTTCCCAGGCGCGTAGCTGCTCTTCCTGTTTTTCTGTCAGGCGGCGGACCTCGCGCCAGACCGTCACCGAGGGGAGCCCCATGAACTGGAACTGGCGAATGCCCCAGCACGCCGCCCAGGCCTCGATGCGCGGCGCGCTGTCGTTCAGGTCGTGGTCGTAGCGGTCCAGGTGGTCGCCCTCGACGCCGGCGCGGGCGAACTGCTGGCCGTTGATGTTTTTGCTGATGTATTTCGCCACGTAGCCGGCGGCGGTACCGCGCGACGGGTCGATGACCACCGGCTTGAAGCGGGCGGTGGTCTTGTTGCCCTGGCGGTCGAACAGTTCCTGCGGGGACTCGGCCTCGGCGTATTCCTGCAGCGTGCGGGTGACCTCGGCCTCGTCCTCGGGCTTCATCCAGACGAGCAGGTGCCAGTGGGGCGTGCCGTCGTGATGGGGCTCGACGACGCGAATGCCATAGATCGCCAGGCCATCGCGGGCCAATTTGGCGCGCGCCTTCGCCCACAGCTGCTGGAGGTGCTGCTGGGCCTCGCGCGGTGTGCTGCCGTCGTACTTCGGGTTGCGGCGTACCTTGCCGGTCTTGGGGTTCTTGACGACCGGGTGGAACCGGCTCGGCGTGGTGAGCGTGTAGAACATGCCGCGATGGCCGAGGCGGCGCGCTTCCACTTCCGTGTCGCGGATCCGCAGCATCAGCTCGGCGCGACGGTGATCGGGATTCGCCAGCCCCAATTCGGCTAGCTCGGCCAGGGTGTATGTCTGGCCCTCCTGGTTGATCGCCTCGAGAGTCTCGAGCAGGGCGCGGTTGCGGACGCGCTGCGAGCGGCGGCGTTCGATGGTCATGTCGCTGCAGTAGATGCCGGCCTGGGCATGCACGCGGTGCGCCTCGCGTTGGACCTGCTCGAGTTGCCGGCCGGCGATCCGGCGCAGCTTGCGACGCCACCAGAGCGAGCAGCCCAGGCGGGCCAGCTGCACGGCGCGCTTGCTTTTGACGCTGGGCGGGGTGATGCCATGCAGGCGGGCGCGGATGCGGGCCTTGCCGAGTGCCATTTCGTTGGCAACGGCGAGGCTCATCACCGGGGCGCGGTGCCACTTGAACACCGCCATGAGCGGTATGCCGCCGGGCGGCGGCGTCAGCGGGTTGCGGGCCTCGGCGATCAGCCGGGCCATGTGCCGCGACTGGGCCGACAGACTTTGGCCCCGCAGCTTGGGCAGCTCGAGCGGCGGGGGCAGCAGGCCCAGGCGCAGGCGTCGGTTGTGCTCGGCGATACCGCCGATGATCCTGCTGCGCTCGTCCTCGACCGCCCGCGCCTGGATGTTGGCGTAATCGACCAGGGCGTCGTCGTCGTGGGTCGCGTTGAGCGAGCCGATGGTCAGGCGCCGCTCGACATCGGCCAGCCACTGGCAGGCGGCCTTGATGCCCTCGATGGTGGTCGGCTGGGCGTTGCGCTTGGCGATGAATGCCCGGCGCAGGTCGTCGGCAATGGGTGCGAAGCGCCTGTAGACCCGCGTCGGCTCGAGCAGGCCCTCGGTGTTGCGAACCAGCCAGCGGTTGCCGTCGGCGTTGCCGTGGCGCTTGGCGACATGCACGAAGCCGCCGGCGAGATCCTCGGCCAGACTGGGCAGTTGGCTCCAGAACTGCGCTTCGCGCCACTCGGCACAGCCCGGCCGATTGCCTGAGCCCGGCGCGCCGAAGGTGCGCGACTGCTCCAGCGCCGTGGTCATGCATCACCCCGCGGCAGAATGCCGTTACCGATGGCCTCGGCCTCGATCCGGTCGGCGAGGTTGATCAGGCGCATTTCGAGATCGCGGGCCCAGCAAGCGGTTACATGGTCGCCGGTAAGGGTGTAGCGGCTCGCGGCCATCGCGAAATCGGTGGCGAGGGTGCGCAGCTGTGCGATGGCGACTGTGGTTGTCGTTTGGATAGACAGGCTCATCACACCGCCCCCTGCTCGATCAGTTTGAGCCAGTGCCGGGCGGCCTTGAGGTTGCCTTCCGCCAACGCCTGGCGGGCGTGGCCGGCGAGCTCGCGGCTGGGGTGGGGGCGTTCGCCCTCGAGCCGGTCGCGAAGGCGGCGGCCGTACTGGCTCATGCGGTAGATGGCGGCGCGGATCGCGTCGCGGTTGGCCTTGGGCATGTCGCTGATGCCGCGCAGGGCGTCCCTGCCATCCAGCTGGGCGCTGGCGAGCACGGCGCGGCGCTCGCCGGTGGCCATGCCCGCCCACAGCTCGGCGAGGTCCTGGTCGGCGCAACGCTCGTGCAGCTCGGCGCGCAGCGCGCCGAAGCCGGCCCGGTCGTCGGCGACGACCGGTTCGCGGGGCTTGACGGGCAGATGGGTAACGGCGCTGGGCATAAGGCTACCTCGCTGACGGATGCGTGACGGTTGGGTCTTGCTGGTGACGATTACCGCTGGATGACGACCGGCGTGCGGGTGTCGGAATTGACGACCTGGGCGCGTCCCTCGCGCCGGGCCTGCTCGAGGGTGGCGACCAGATCGTCGATGGTGAGCATCACCGCGCGGTTGCCGGCGGTACGCAGCACGACCACGTGGCTGGTGGTGGCATCCACATCGATGCGGGCCGGCTGATTGACGGTGGCCACCTCGGCATAGGCCTGGATGGCGGCGATCTCGGCGGCCTGCTCGCTCATGTCGTGCTCGGCCATCAGGTAGGTGATGCAGCCCTCCAGGGCATCGACGCGCTGCAGCGTCATGCCGGCGCGGAACATCCAGCCGACGGCGACGTTGCGTGGGTCCAGCTGGGGCGCGCGGGCGGCGCTGAGCGGGGTGACGGCGTTCATGGCGTTCTCCTGCGTTGCGTATGGCTTGCTTGTCATTCGTTCAGTTGGGCCAGCAGCACCTGACGGCTGGCCGGCTCGACCGGGATGCGCACCTCGGGGTGCGGCAGGCGGCTCGGCGAGGTCGTCAGGACGAACTCGACCAGCAATTTCCCGCCCCAGCCGCAGTGGGGGTTGATGCACTGCGCGTAGACCTCGTAGAAGACCGGCGCCGGGCGCTTGCTGGTACGGGTCATGGCGCGGTCGCCACAGTGGGGGCAGGTGATTCTCACCGGCGGTCTCCCTGTTGGGTGATGGGGTGAAGCGTGCGACCGCGCCCCGTGAGCCCGGCGGTGCCTTTGCGCAAGCGGCGACGGATCAACCATTCGGCCGCCTGATCGAGCGATGCCAGGTTCTGCTCACGACGCACCTGTTCGAGCATTCGCTCCATCTTCTCGTCGTAGCTCAGTGTCAGTTCAGGCATCGGGACTCCTTTTCGGGGACCTTAAAAGGACCTTTTAAGGGCCTTCGTTCAGGACGCGTGCTGGTCGATACTGGTGCCGTAAAGGTCGCCGGCGCCGATGGATTCCAGGGCTTCCTTGAGAACCAGTTGGCGCAGTAGCGAGGCTTTCGATTCGCCGGTGTACTCCACCAGCGCATCGATCAACTTGGCCTCGCGTTCGTCGAGATTGATGGAGCCGTAACGGGTGCGAACTCGCTGGGGGTCCTGGTACATGGCTTGTTTCCTTTTGCTAGCGCACGGGATCAGGCGCGGGCGCGCCGGTGGTACAGAAACCAATCGAACTGATGGATGACCCCCGAAAAGGAGTCGGTGATATGGAGGACTTCTCCGTGGTACTTGGCGAAATCAGCACGCGAACGCTGGAAGTGCTGCAAATCGCGAAGCACCTGCAGGGCCTCGGCCCGAGCCTGTCTGGCAAGAAGCGCAAAGAGGCCGCTCAGCGACTTCAGCAGGAACTCGAGGGCATTGCGGTTGACGTCCAGGAAGCCGAGCTGCGCGCCATGACGCTGGAAAAGGACAAGGAGGCGGCGGCTCATGAACTCCAGCAGCTTAAGCAGTGGCACCAGGAGAAGGGTCGCTACGAGGAATGCACCACGCCCGCTGGCGGTGCGGCGTACCGCCTCAAGCCCGACGGCCCAGGGGAGCAGAGCCGCCATTACCTTTGCGCCACCTGCTTCCTGAACGACAAGAAAGCGGTGTTGCAGCCAATGCCGACCCGCGAGGGATGTGTCATGTTGCGCTGTCATACCTGCGGCTCCGAGGTGATGTGGGAGAAGTTGCGCGGCTTCATGGACGTGTATGGCCCTGAGTGGGAACGCTAGGCGCTGGCCTCGGCGCGGTAATGGCTGACACCGCGCAGGTAGATGATCCGGGCCATGGACGCGGCGGAGCGCACTTCATCGGCCGCGATTCGCTCCAGCTCCTCGCGCTCCTCGGGCAACAGGCGCATCGCGACAGGCTTTTCGACGCCACGCGGACTGCGGGTAGGCTTCGACGGCTTGAGGTCCATGGGGTAAGCTCCGGGTTAGTGTGACGCTAAGACATCGTGTGAACTCAGAATGATATCCATATGGATATCTGTCAAGAGTGAGAATTCCTTTTTGACTAACATTGGCGAACGGCTACGGCAAGAACGTACCCGATTGGGTATGTCTCAAGAGGACTTCGGCGCCCACGGTGGCGTTAAAAAGGTCGCGCAATCCAACTACGAAACCGGCAAGCGGCATCCCGACACTGCGTATCTCGAACGGATAATGCAGATAGGGGTGGATGTGCATTTCGTTCTCTATGGGTCGCGTTTGGATATCCCTACATCATCTGAGACTTTGGATGCACTTCAGGGCACAGAGCCGGTGCCGATGTATGACATAGAGGCGGCAGCGGGGGCGGGGCGCCTGTTCGACGTGGAACTGATTCAGTCGACGTTCTACCTGCCCGCCGAGCTTTTCGAGGCCGAGGGCGTGGACCCGGCACAGGTGGTGGGCGTGACCGCGCGCGGCGACTCGATGGGCGACACGATCCGCGACCAGGAGCAGGTGCTGGTTAACCGCGCGCGGCGTTCTCCGGATGGTGTGTTCCTGCTGCGGATGGATGGCGAATTGCGACTAAAGCGGGTGCAGCGTGTGGCAGGCGGGGCTTGGATATTGATCAGCGATAACCCGGCTTACGAGCGGGAGATGATCAAGCCCGAGGATCTCGGAAACGTGGAGATCATCGGGCAATGTTGGCGGAAGGTGGGGCGGGTTTTTTGATATCGTTTGTAATCAAACTGACGTAATGGATGTAATGTGAATCGACGGTTTTCAGACAGGTTTTTTGATTCTCCAGTGGAAGTTCCACTTCAAAGAGAATCAATGAATGAATCTCTAAGAAATTCACTGTGGAATGTTCTGCAGATGAGGATCTTTGATCCTTTGAAATCTGTCCCCTCGCATTACTCTTTTTGTTTGGATGATTTTTTTAAAAAATATTATTTAAATTTTTTGAAAAAACCAATTTACGAAATTGGCCGTAAGCAGGACGAAGTTAATGGCATCGCAAAAATATTTAGGGTCGATGCTTGGTATCTTGTATACGATGTTGTTGAGTTCGTCTATAACTGGTTCGAGAATTCAGTTGGGAATAGACGTATATCATATTCTGATGGAAATAGAACAAAAGCCCTAAAAACCAATGCCGACCTTGCCAAAAATGAATTGAATTCCATGCTGGAGCGAGAGGGCTCGGTATTTCGCTTGGTTGGGAGCGAGCTGGCTCAGATAACTAGCGAACAGGAAATTGACGAAATAGAAAGTGCACTTAAGGCCACGACTCCTATTGGTGGGGCACATGATCATTTGTCGCAAGCACTTGCGCATCTAACAGACCGGGAAAGTCCAGATTTCAGAAATTCTATTAAAGAATCTATCTCAGCCGTAGAAAGTATATGTAAGGTCGCAACCAATGCAGAGGCGGGAAGTCTTGGCGGGTTGCTTAAACGCATGGAGGAAGAGGACGTAATTCATCCAGCCATGAAAGGTGCCTATAGCAAGCTGTATGGTTTTACTAGCGATAGTGGTGGCATACGGCACGCGATGACGGAGAAAGAGGAGGTTACTTACAAGGACGCCAGATTTATGCTTATAGTTTGTAGTGCGTTCATAAATTTTGTTATTGAGACTGTTGGTGAGTAGTTCTTGTCGCCGCGTCACAGACCCGGCCCGTTGGGATCTTCCAGATGCGCATCGGTGACGGGCTGAACTTGTGGCGCATGCAGCGGCTCACCGATGGCTCGCTAATGTTGATCAGCGATAACACGCGTTACCACCCCGAAGTAATCAAGCTGCGGGATATGTGGGATGTCGAAGTGTTAGGACGGTGTGGGGTTAGGGTTGGGGGCTTTATTTAATGAAGCAACTTATCCCTATAATTTTATAAATTTCTGTATTTATTTGGTTAAGGATGGTGAATGGCAACTCATACAATTAGCCTTTATTGCGTCTCCGCTTTTAATTATAAATCCGAGCGTTCGGAAAATAGACTTGCTGTGTTAGACGATGTACATGGTATAGATGTCATTAGTGTTTTTAAAGATTTTTTAGATCTAAATAAGCGTGATGATTTGGTTAGAGATGAAGAAGATAAGACTGTATTTGCGGTTGATGATTATTGGAGTATTAGTTCAGGTCGCTGTCTGGTTGGTATAGTGAACGCTGGGCAGTATGGAGTTCCAGGAAAAATAAGAGATGCCAAGACAGGTAGCCATAGGTTTGATAAAAATGCCTCTGACGCTGATGTGACGGATAGGATTTTCCTTTTCTATTCTCCTAAGGGAAAGGATGAGGCTATACTTGCGTTACATAATATTAGGAACCATGGTGTTAAAGGCGTCTTAACCTCAGGTTTAAAAGATCTGTTTCGACACAAAACCGGCCTTACTCTTCGTTTTGAAGGCCTTAGCTATGACAAAGCAGCTCAAAAATGGCTCGATGCTCAGGTCAAAGAAATAAAGGCCACGGAATTTAAAACTTCTTCTGATATAACAGATGATTTGAATGGATTGGGCCATGAGCATTCTGAATTGATATTGAAGCCTAAAAGGAATGGTACTTTTGGGAAGTTTCGTGCTCTTAAAGAAAATAAGCCAAGAGCCATAACGACCCTCGAGCAACATAGTGACAAAGTTAAGGCTGTAGTAGAAGTGGATGGTAATAGAAGAACGTTTCAGGTTTCTGGCACCCCTGGCATGCCAATAGTTAAGCTTGAAGTTGAGGATGAGATGATTAAAATGGATGGGATGCCTGACTTTGCTAAAATGGAGGATTGGCTGGTAGAAGTCGTCAATGAGCTTTGCCAATCTGTCTATAGGTCACAGGAGGTTTATATATGTCAAGAAAGCTGAATTTTGGAGGTATCGTTTTAAAGCATATTGCTACCCTTCGAGATAACAGGACGGGTAGTTTATCTTTTGTTGACGCCTTGGTTTTTCTTTTTGTTCCCTTGGCTATAGCTATTTCTATTGCTTTTTTGGGAAATGTTTTGAGCAATGAATTGTTGTCCTTGGCTGTAAATTTTGGTGCTATAACTACTGCGCTATTGATGAGTGTTCTGGTGCTGGTGTATGACCAAGAATCTAAATTGCTATCGTCTTCTGACGACCCCTCTGTTAAGGCAAATAAAAAAATCAAGTTGTCGCTGCTTAGGCAGTTATATCAAAACATTTGTTTCGCTATAGTAACTTCTTTGTGTGTAGTCGTTGCTTCATTTTTGGAAATGTTTTTAAAGGGTTTAGGTGTGGGCGGCTATATGGAATACGTGTTGCTATTTTTTGCGGCAGTTGTCGTATTTCTTTTTATAAATGTTGTGCTTACCATGTTGATGATAGTGAAAAGGTTTCATGCATTGTTGACTAGTGGTTATTGAGGTGTATGGCTTGATTATATGAGTAACATAAAGTTATAGCTTCAAATGGTTAGGTCTTAGTTTGCTTCATAGCCTCGAGCTCATCCAATAGCTCCCCCAAGATTTTTGTAGCTTCTTCTGAATCATTAAGACTTGGGTTTGTAACTGAAGGATCTATGATTTCAAAAGGTGCATCTAGGTACCTTTGTATTGCAGGGTATATTATCTTCGCAGGACAAAAGCGAATTATATTGTTTCCTCCAGTCAAGATCATTCCAAGCCAGGATAGGCTCGATTCCTCAGAATGTACATTGAGTATAAGCCCACCACTCATGCCGTTTAGCTCCTGGTGAGAATACTCCCCCCCTTCAGTTAAGTCTAAGTTGATATAGGGTTCTTCATCAGCGTTTTGGCATAGACCAGTGATGATTTTTCTCTGTATATTCGTGTGGTGCGTGTACTCACCAAAATCGTCATGAGTGAAAAGATTGTCTTTTATAGGATAGCCAGAGGCTATCAATAGTTGACCGTTAAAGTACGCAGTGTTATAGATGTCTTTAGGTGGCGTTGAGTCTAGGTTTATGAAGGCGTCGGGAAAATATTTGTACGCGGGTATTGCTAACTCAATAAGCACTATGTCTTTTGTATCTATAACTAAGCCGTCATTGTCGATTAGTTCCCCGATGTTCCATTTCTTCAAAGGAAACAAAAAGCTCAATAGCTCTTCAAATCCTCCACTGGACTCGCTTATTACAATGAATGGGGACTCGTTCTGATAGTTTGATGATCCATCTGCTTTGACGACTTTGTTTGCTTTTAGCACATGGTTGGCTGTAAGCAAAAAAAAGCGGTTATTATATCTTATTAAAGTCGAGCTGCCGGCGCCATAAATGTAATCCGCATGCCAGTGACCCCTCTGCTCGATTGTCTCGTTGCAATGCGTGAAGAATAGTCTTCTTGAAGAGCGTGAAATTTTTGAAGCCTGTGCCAATGTGATAAAAGGGCGAACATCACTCATATGTAAAATTTTTGTCCCCATTAAGTTCATCTCTTAGCTACTTTGCTCGGACAATAGGGAGTTCCTCCCAGCGCGTCGTCCATCTCGGCGTGCGGTTCGCACATCGCAGATGCCAAGCGGCACCATCAGTCGGCATGCCGAGCCGAACTGTACCACGCCCCATGGCCTTGTTGAGTTTATCCATCGTAGCCATCAGCTTTTGACTGCGCTCACGGTCGGCCTCGCTCTGGGGCGTATCCAGCAGCGAGAGCTGCTGACGATCGGCGTCGACCAGGTCGATCAGCATCACGCCGGCTTTCATGTAGAGGTGGCCCTTCAGGTAAATGCGGTTCAGGGCGTGCTGGGCAGCCTGAAGAATCGGCCGGCTGTCGTCGGTGGGCCGGTCCAGCTCGACGATGATGCTCGGCGAGTGCTGCCGTAGGTCCTGCCGGTGGGGGTTGGTCTTCAGGAAGACGAGCACAGCGCGGCATAGGCTGCGCTGTTCGCGCAACTTCTCGGCGCCGCGCTGACCGTGCTGGCGGATCGCCTCGCGGATCTCGCCCAGGTCGCCTGTCAGCTTGCCGAAGCTGCGCGACGTCATGATGCGCTGCTTGGGCTCGGCGAAGTCGTCCATCTCGATCGCGGGGATGCCCTTGAGCTCGAGCACGGTGCGCTCGAGCGTGACCGAGAAGCGCCGGCGGATGCGTTTAGGGTCTTCGCAGCGCAGGTCCCAGGCGGTCTTGAGGCCCATGACGTGGAGGCGCTCGACGAGGCGCCGGCCGACGCCCCAGATGCCATCCAGCTTGACTCGCTGCAGCAGTCCCTTGGTGTCCGGCCCATCGCCGTTGAGCACGCACACTCCGCCGTAGCCGGGGACCTTCTTCGCTGCGTGATTGGCGAGCTTGCTGAGGGTGCGGGTGGGGGCGACGCCGATCGAGACCGGGATGCCGGTGTACTGGCGCACCTGGTGGCGCAGCCGCCGGCAGTGATCGACGAGTGCGGCGTGCTCGAAGCCGTGGAAGCGCACGAACATCTCGTCGACCGAGTAGGGCTCCACCTCGGGCGCGAATTCCTCGAGCACGGACTGCACCCGGGCGGACATGTCGCCGTACAGCTCGTAGTTGCTCGAGAGCAGCACCACCCGACGTTGGCGCACCAGGTGCTGGATCTGGAAAGCCGGGGTGCCCATTTCGATGCCGATCTGCTTGATCTCGGCCGAGCGGGCGATGACGCAGCCATCGTTGTTGCTGAGCACGCCGACCGGGACGCCCTCCAAATGTGGCTGAAAAGCGCGCTCGCAGCTGACGTAGAAGTTGTTGCAGTCGACCAGGCCAATCATACCGGGTACTCGTGAATCACTGAGCGGACCACGCCCCACACCTGGCAGTCGCAATCGGTGAGCGGGATCGGCGCGTAACGCGGGTTGCCGGAGGCGAGGTAAGGGCGATTGCCGAGCAATTCGTAACGTTTGACCATCAGCTCGCCATCGACCAGAGCAGCGAGAATATGGCCGGGGCGCGGGTCGAGTGAGCGATCAACGACGAGCAAGTCGCCGTCATCGATGCCGAGTGGCTCCATGCTATCGCCGGCCACGGTGAGAAAGAACGTGGCGGCGGGGCGCTTGACGAGCCGCTCGTTGAGATCCAGCCGCCGGCCTTCGTAGTCCTGAGCGGGGCTGGGAAAGCCCGACAGCCCGGCGCGGATGCGCGTCTCGGGGAAGGGCAGCTCGAGCGGCTGCGGCGTGAGCGCAGCGGGTATTGTGTGGGTCCGTGACATGGCGATCCTTCACGTCGATTACTGTTTGCATATACAGTATTCGACGAAGCGGCGCCGTGAGGCAAATGCTAATGTGGCGCGGCGAGCGGGCCGGCATTCAACGTACGGCCAGATAACCGAAAATAAACAGGGTGTTGCAGGGAAGAACCATGGTTGTGAATTACTTGGGTCCGCTGGTCGCGGGCATCGACCACCCGGCGCTGCGCGGGTACGACGTCAACCAGTTCGCGCCGAGCTGCTACCTGGTGGAGATCGGCGAGGAGGCCGGCGTCGATGGGCCGCTGATCGAGGGCGACGTGCTGGTGGTCGATGAGGCCAGGACCGCCCAGCACGACGACCTAGTGATCGTGGATTGTGACGAGGAGCAGCGGTTGTATCAGGCGTTTCGGCTCGGCGGGAGCCTTCTGCTGATTCCGCCGCGCGACCGGAGCGGCTCGATCCGGGCGCGGCAGAACATGTTGCGGGGCGTGGTGGTAAGCCAGGCGAGGAGGTATGGGTGGTGAACGCAGCTCAGGTTTGGTCAATATTGAGAGGTACGCGAAGGATCGAGGGAATGCTTGGATATCGCCTCAATCTCAGTCCTATTTCGAGCCGTCAGGGACGGGGATAGCTGCTAGCCTGAAACTGTGACGTCCCGAATTCTCGTTCCATCCGCTGGTTCGTCTGCTGTTTACGTCACACGGGGCCCCACCTAGTAGGGGCCCTATCCTCGCGCATCGAATTTTGTACGAAACCTCTTACAAAGTATGAAGGCAATTTCATACACGCAGCCAGCTTATTAAGGTTAGGTTGTGGGACGGGGTAGGGACACCTATAACGAGTCCTCGGCCAATACGGATGGCTGGGGCGTTTGCGTTTATGGCCCCGTGGTTTCCTGCTTTACCTCCCCATCCATCACCTCGCATGGGTGCGCTCATCGGCAGATCGCTTCGCAAGGCGTGCCGTCATCATCACCATCAAGCCTTCCGTTCCCGCACTGCTTCAGATGAAAGATCGCTTCCGCACACGACGCCATGGCGCCGCAGGTCTTGCGGGACGAGCAGTTGAAGCCGTCTATGCTCACCGGGAGTATCGGATCGTTAGCTGCTGGTTCCACGGGTAGAATCGCTTGGGCTCGCAGCGCCTCGTTGCTGACGTAGGGGTTACCGTGGCCCTGGATCGCAGCGATTCGGCGGTTACGCTCTCGCTCCCACGCGTCGATGGGATCTTGCTTGGCCCAGGCGCGGAAAAGCTGCTCCTGTTGTCGGCTGATGCGGATGCCGTATTCATCGCGCATGTACCAGTAGATGCGAGCAACATTGCCTCGCTGATTCGCGGGCGGCTGGAATACGTCCTCTCCGAAATCGACCATCGCGTTGCACTGGCCGTACTGGTAGGCGCCTGCGCTGGTGGCCATGCCGTATCGCAAATTCGATCGGTCGCCGTTCACTTCGCCGACCGATGGCACCAGGTTGTGCAGATCTGCCTCGGCGCTGCGGAAGGTCGGGTCGGTGGCCCGGCAATGGTCGCGCCCGCCTTCTTGCCAGCACTGTCGCTGCCGGCCGATGTCGTAGGCGGGCATCACATGCTCCCACTCGATGCGTGCTGCTCGTTTGGGCTGTTTACGCACCTGGTAGCCGCAGCTAGCTAGATCTGGCCCACCTTCGAAGGTGAAGTCGCAGTTGCAATAGAAGGATTCGGATTGATCGTGGTAGACGCGGTTTTCGGCGAGCCGTTTGGCGGTTGAGAAGGATGAGGGCGGCGCCGCTTGGGCGATGAGTGCGACGGCCGTGAGGCTGGCGGCCAGGATGGTGAGGGGCTTCATGGAACACTCCGGCAAAAGGGCCGGAGTGTACAGGATCACGCGTTGGGGTCAGGCAAACTCGCACTGCTGAAAGCGCTCGCGATACTCGATGAAGGCATCGACGAGATCCCAGAGCACCAAGGCCCAGCCCAGGATGGGGACGCACCGCCCTGCAAACCAGGCAGAGATTCGACGTGCATTCTGCGGGGATAACACCTCCCTGAGAGTTTTCAGGTTCTCTCTCGTGTTGAGTTCTTCGAGGAAGTATTCCAAGGCCGCACGCGCTCGTGGAAAGTCTCCCTCAACAATACTCACCAGGAGAATTTCCAGCGTGTCGCCTAGCCCCCTGTCGCTACAGACTTTTTTGAATGCATCGATGCCATCAATACTCAGGCCGATCAGGTCACCTATAAAGCTAATGATGACGTAGCCGCAGTGCTCGGGCTCCTGTGCCGGAAGGCGCTCGACCGGCGAATACTCGAAGTGGCTTGGTCCCAGCATTATGGGTTCGTGGTCGGGAAAGTCGGTGAGAGGCTCGAGTGGGATGTTAGTCAGCGTCCAGCTCTGACTGCTTCTGTAATCCTCAAGAACATCGGGTAGCTGGGTTTCGACCAGCTTCCGCAGTCTCGTTTCGAGCTGTTGTCTAGCTTCGCGTGATGCTTCCAAGATTTCTTCGCCCTGGAGGGCGACTTGGATGCCTTGCATGATCGCGTCCCGGACGATGAGACGGATTTTATTGTAGGTTTCAGGTTCGCTCTCGCAGGCGGCAAGTACCTGTCGAGGGCTGGCGAGGACCAGCGTGGAGCCGGCGCCGACACCGAGCAGAAAGTGACGGCGTGGCATTGGTGCGTCGAGCCGAGTAATCATGGGTGGATACCGTATTTGTTGTTGTTCTTGTAAAAGATAGTGGCCACTACAGAGCAGAGCGCTCCCGCGCTTCCTGATTTTTCTGGTACTGGTTCAGTACGGCGCCTGAGCATCGCTATTGCGGATCTCGAACTGCAGCCCGTTGGTGTAGGCGCTGCCGCTGAGGTCGTGGGTGACTTCGGTGATGATCCAGGGCGTCTCCTCGATTTCGCGCTTCCAGCCGATCAGCCAGGCGGGGGTTTCCGGGTAAAGCCCGGGCTGGCCTTCGGCCAGGGTGAGGCTGAATTCGGCGTGGCCGCGCTGGATACGCTGCCATTCGGCCTGGGCGGCGGCCAGTGCATCATCGGCGCTGGCGTAGGTGGGCCGCAGGCGCTTGGCGTTGTCGCCGCTGCCGGCGATCACTTCCTGCCTTTTGGCGCCCGAGGCGTCGTTCCAGTAGGCGATGACACCAGTATAGCTATCGCGGTCGCTGACGACGTAACGGTGCTGGTCGCCATCGCCGCGGCGGATCTGCACCGGGGGAATCTCGAGGCCGCTGGAGGTGGTGGCGGTACCGGCCGGGATGAACAGCAAATTGCCGGCTTTCACGGTGGCCACGGCGTCATAACGCTCGGCCAAGCGGGTGAGGAAATTGAGGTCAGACTCGTCGGTCTGGTCGATGTGCTGAATGCGAATGCCGGCGAGGTTGCGTCCGACCTTGGGCGCGAGCACGTGGCGCTTGGCGATGGTGGTGACGATGTCGCCTACGGTGAGCTTGTGCCAGGACTGTGTTCGCTTGCCGGGCAGGCTGCCGCGCATATCGGCGCTGCGGGCGCGGATGCTGAGGCGGTCCGGTGCGCCGCTGTGCTCGACCTCGTCGACGATGAAGGTGCCGCGCTCGACGAGCGCCTCGCCGCCCCAGCCGATCGCCAGGGTGAGCTCGGCGCCGCGCGGGGGCAGGGCCAGCGCGCCGTCATCGTCGGTGAGCACCAGGTCGAGCTGGTCGGCCTCGAGGCCACGGCGATCGGTGAGGCGCAGGCTTTCGACGCGGCCGCGAAAGCGCGGGGTGATGATCTGGCCCTGTAGGCTGATGCGGTAGTCCGGTGTGCGGGCGGGGCGGGCGTTCTGATCGGTCAGCCAATTCATGCCAGGGCACCGGTGATCGCGCGCAGCGACTGGCTGGTGACGTTGCCGAGCATGTCGGTGCGTTCATCGTCGATGCGGGCAAGAGAGATATCGAACTCGATCTGCTGGGCGGCGCCGTCCTTGAAATGGCGGCTCTTGCGCTCATCGAGCGATTCGATGACGTAGATACCGTACATCGTGCCTGTACCTTCGATGAGCGGCCAGGCGGCGCCCTCGTCGGCCATGGCGCGCAGCTGATCGAGGTTCGACTGGCCGCCGGTGAACTGCGGCAGCAGCGTTCCGTTCAAGCGGATGGTGTCATCGCCGATACCTAGGAATTGGCGCGCCGGGCGGCGGCCGATGCGCGACTGGCTCGCGTGTCGCCATTGAGTTTGGCGCTGAAGTTCCTGGTAGGCGGCGGTCGTGAGAGAAAACACGAACATGCCGTAGACCATCATCATGCGTGAGGCCTCCTATGAACGGTGAGCGGCTTTTCCTGCGCTGGGCCCTGGGCTTTCTTGTCTTGCTTTATGTCGTTGGGTATCTGATCGGAGATCAATACTATCTGCTGCGAATCGTGCAGACGGCGAACCTGGACGGACTTTATATCTTGGTAGGTGTGGTGGCCGGAATAACGCTCAAAGAGGGCGCATACGAGCATTCCATTTCTCTTGTGTTCTGCGTAACCGCGCTTGTTATTTGTGGCTTCCTCTCGAGTGGCTTGCCGATACCGCAGGACGCCAGCCTGCCATGGCCGAGACGTTTCCTGCTGACTTTCTTGGCTGCTGCATTCGTGACCGCGTTGATCGGTTGCTTCCTGTTCATTTTTTTGAGTCTTCGAACTCACCACAGACAAGCCCAGCAACAGGCAGAAACTGTCGAGAAAAAAGTAAGAGAGCAGGCGCTTGCAGCAGAGCGGGCCGTACTTATACGCCAGGCTACCCCGCCCAAGTTCGTGCGCACCAAGCCGCCCCGGTTTCACTGAGTCAATCCGTGTCATAAAGCGCTGATCTCCGCCGTGCCCCGGCCGCCCGTTCGGCCTGGGCGAGTGCGCGTTGCACTTCACCGACGACGAGCCGGGCGAGGGCTTGCTCATCCATGCCCGGGGCGGGATGCACGTTGATGTTGAGCTCGCCAATCAGCGGTGCACTGCTGGCTTGGTTCGATTCCATCGACGGACGGTGGTCGATGGGTACGTCGGCGATAGCCGGCAGGCTGGCGGCGCCGATGGCCAGGCCGGCGCCGGCGCGCTTCATGCGCTGGCCGAAGGCGCCGACCTGCTTGAGCGGCCCGGATTCGCTGGCGGCCAGGCCCTGCCGGTAGCCCTCGAGGGTGTTGCGGCCGAAGCCAGCGAACACGCGGCTGGGAGAGTGGATGCCGAGCTTGTCCTTGAACCAGCCCATCACGCCGCCGGCGACGCTGCCGATCTTGTCCTTGAGCATCTGCCACTTCTCGTCGATGCCGTTGATCAGCCCCTCTAGCAGGTTGGCGCCGAAGCCGGTGAACACGCGCGAGGGCGAGTTGATGCCCAAGGTCTCCTTGAACCAGCCCATGACGCTGCTGCCCAGGCCGATGACCTTCTCCTTGAGCATGCCTAGGCCGGCGCCGATACCGCCGATCAGGCCATCGATGACGGCACCGCCCAGGGTGCCGAACTTGGCTGGCACCTCGACGCCGAGCATCTCGAGCCCGGCGACGATAGCCTTGTAGAGCAGGCCGATGGGGGACCAGTCGGCGAGCAGCCGGGTGATGCCGCCGATGCCGTTATCGAAGGCGGCTTTCACGTCGTTCCAGCGCGCGCCGAACCAGGCGCTGATCTTGTCCCAGTTCTTGTAGATGAGGTAGGTGCCGGCGGCGAGCAGGGCGACCGCGGCGACGATGGCCATGATGGTGAGCGCGGCGGGGTTGAGCGAGAGCAGGGTGAGGGCGTAGCGCACGGCGGCGATCGGACCGAGGATCGAGGCGAGCATGACGGTGAGCGTGCCGCCGGCAGCGACCACGGCGGCCAGCACGGCGGCGATGGTTGCCAGGGTGCTGGCGAGCTCGGGGTTTTCCTTCATCCAGTTGCCTACGGCGCGGGTGATCTCGGTGACGTTGCGGATGAGGTTGCGCAGCGGGCCTTCGTTGGTGTCGGTGATGGTGATGCCGACCTCTTCCCAGGCGCTGTTGAGGGCCTTGAGATCGCCGCCGATGTTGTCCTGCATGGTCTTGGCCATGCGGTCGTTCTCGCCGGCGGCGACCTGGAGTTTGGCGATCAGGTCATCGAGCGCGCCGGTGCTCATCTGGCTGACCAGCTCGGCCATGCCGGAGCCGGCCTCGGCGCCGAAAATCTTCTGAAGGTCGGATTTGCGCGCGACGCTGCCGAGATCCTGGGTGGCGGCGTTGATGTCGCGGAGGATATCGGGCATGTCGCGCATGTTGCCCTGGGCGTCGGCGACCTGGACGCCCAATTTGTCGATGACGCCAGCGGCCTCGGCGGTCGGTTCGGTCAGGCGGTTCATCATCCCGCGCAGGGTGGTACCGGCCTGCGAGCCCTGGATGCCGATGTTGCCCAGCAGGCCGGCCATGGCGCTGGCCTGTTCGAGGGTCAGGTCGAGATCCTCGGCGCCGCCCAGGTACTTGACGGTTTCGCCGAGCTTTTCGAGATCGACATTGGCGCGGCTGGCGGTGGCCGAGAGCACGTCGGCGACGTGGCCCATGGCGCCTTCCTGCTCGAGGTCGATCTTGAAGGTTCCGGCGATGTTACTGGCGATGTCAGCGGTGCGGCCGAGCTCGGTGTTGTTGGCGATCGCCAGGTTGAGCACGTCCTGCATGGAGGATTTGATCGCCTTGGCGCTCATGCCGGCGCGGAGCAGGAACTCCTGACCGCTGCCGACCTCGGTGGCGCTGAACGCCGTCGAGGCGCCTAGCTCGCGGGATTGATCCTTGAGCGCCTGGAACCGGGGGTCGTCCTTCTGGAAGCGGCCCACGGCCTGGACGGCGCTCATCTGCTCGCCGTAGTCGACGCCGGGGGCGAGCAGGCGCGCCCCGCCATAGAGCGCGGCACCGCCGGCGGCCATGCCTGTGACGCCTGCGCCGGTCATATTGTTGGCGCGGCCTATGGCACGGTGGTAGCGGTTGGCGGCCTCGGTGGCGCGCTTCTGCTGGCGAGTGACTTCGCGCAGCCGGGTGCGCTGCTGCTCGAGGCGTTCGTTGGCTTCGCGGATCTGCCCGGCCATGCGGTTCTCGGCGCTGCCCAGGTCCTTGGTCTCGATGCCGGTATTGCGCAGCCGGCCGCGCACGTCGCCGAGCTCGCGGCGTTGCTCCTCGAGCTTGCCGGTCAGGCGCTCGACCTTCTGGCGGGCCTTGAGGAAGTTCTCCTGGAACTGCCGGCTGGGGGCGTCGGTGCGCTTGAGCCCTTCGCGCATGCCGCGCAACTGTTCCTGGGCGGCGGCGAGGGCCTCGCCGTTTTCACGGGTGGCTTCCTTGAGCTTGCGGAACGAACCGAGATCGCGCTGGCCGCGCTTGAGCTTGTCGAGCTCGTCCTTACTGGCCTTGAGGGCCTCGGCGGTCTTGCCACTGCCCTGGGTGATCTTCCTGAGGGGGCCGGTGGCCTTGTCGATAGCCCGGAGCATGACTTCGAGTTTCAGGTCGCGGGCCATCGGTGAGTCCTATCGTTAGGGCTTGGTGGGCGGTTCGTGGCGGAGGCGGGCGCGCTCCCGCCAGGCCATGAGTTCGTCCAGGGGCATGCCGTCCATGTCGGCGGGCGTCCAGTGGAACACCATGGCGAGATCCGCCATGGCGTCGTCGACGCGCTCCGGCAGGCTCAGTCGTTGCTCTCGCGGGCCTTCCGGGGCAGCAAAAAACCGGCCACCACGCCGCCGAGCTGGACGAGATCGGCCGGGTCCATGTCGCGGATCTCGGCCTCGGTGAGCGCCGGCTCGGTGATGCGCGGCAGCACCTTGGTGAGCGCCGCGACGTCCATCTGCAGCACGTCGGTCAGCGCGACGCCGCGCAACGCGCCGGACTTGGGCTTGCGGACGTGGATCTCGGTGATCGGCGTCTTGCCGCGCTGAATGGGGCTGTCGAGCTCGACGGTTTCGGTCTGTTGCCTGGGCAGCTCGGCCGGGACTTCGGGCTGGGTGTCGGTGGCTTGTTCGGCCATGGGTAACTCTCCTGGGGCGATGTTCGGGCCGCCCGGGTGGGCGGCGCTGGCTGTTGGGACTCGGGGCGTTACGGCGCGCTTACAGGCCGAGTGCCTGGCGGCGCTTGGCGAGGCGATCCTCGCCGCGGACCTTGAAGACGTAGCCGGGCTTGTCCATTTCGATGATCTCTTCGCCATCGACGACGAGCTTGTAGTAGCTGAGCGTGGTGGTGACTTCCGTCGTGGAGTTGTCGCCCTTGGCGGCCTCGCCCATGGCGATGGTCTTGTGGCGGCCGCGCACGGTGATCTCGACGGAGACGACCTCGCCGGTCTCGTCGCTCTCGTAGCTGCCGGTCATGCGCAGTTGGGCGGCGTCGTGGATCGGCGAGCCGAAGGTGTCGAACAGGCCATCGACGATCAGCCCGCCGGCGGTCCAGCTCATTTCCTGCAGGGTGGCACCCATGTCGACTTCGATGGGGCCGTCCATGCCGCCGCCTTCGTACTCGACCATGCGGCGGCCGAGCTCCGGCGGCGTCAGGCTGGGGATCATGCCCTGCCAGTTGTTGCCGTCACCGAAGAGATTGAAGTCCTTGAGGATCTTGGGAAGCATTGTCTTCTCCTATCTGGTTCCCGATGCCGAACCGGCTATCAGGCGGCGGCGACCCGGTCGGCGAAGTCGACCAGGTAGCGGTCGGTGATGCGCTGACGCAGCATGAGGTTTTCCAGCGGCGGGACGGGCGTGTAGTCATAGTCGATGTACAACTTGCCGGCCTTGAGCACTTCCGGCGTGTTGATCTCGGCGTCGAACCATGCCGAGCCGCCGAGCAGGTAACCCAGGCGGATCCACTCGCGGAACTTTGCGTTGATGCCCTCGACGATGTCCTTCACCAGGCTGGGGTGCATGGGCTTGTCGACTGCCCACAGATGGGCTTCGGCAATCGTGTCGGCGATCACCTGGGCGCTGCGGGTGTAGTTCTCGAAGGCGAACAGCGGGTCGATCGAGCAGGTGCGCGAGCCCCAGAAGCGATAGCCGCCGCGGTTGATGAGCGTGGTGACTTCGTGGCTGTTGAGGTAGCCGGCGTCGGTGTTGGGGTCCTGAAGATCCCAGAACACGTCGGCGCTGATGCCGGTGACGCCGTTGACGGCCACGTTCGAAAGCGTCTTGTGCCAGCCGATCTGATTGTCGAGCTTGGCGCGCAGGCCCAGCGCGCGAGCGACGGCGGGGAAGGTGCGCGTCGAGCTGGTGGCGGTGTCGAAGCCAGTGAAGTCCGGCCAGATGACCATCGCCTCGCGAGCGCCGAAGTTCTCGCGGTACATGGCCGCTTCTTCCTTGGTCGCGCAGCCATGGGCGCTGACGTAGGCGAAGCCGCGCAGCTTCTGGGCGATGCCGATCAGTTCGCTGGCGACGTCGACGTCGTCGTATTCCGGCACACCCAGCACGCGCGGTTTGACGCCGAAGGCCTGCTCGGCGGCGAGCAGGGCCTGCATGCCGGTTTTCTTGCCGGTTAGCGGATCCACGCCGCCAATGATGTTGGCCTTGGTTTCCTCGGGAGTCTGGCCTTCGGCGACACGCACCACGACGACCATGGCCTTGGTCTGGTCGACGATGGCATCCAGACTGCGAGCCAGGGTGCCTTCCTCCCCAGCATCGCCCTGGGCGGCGTAAAGGTCGGTGACCAGGGTTTCGGTGCCTATCGGAAATGGCTCGTTCTCGCCGCCGGTGAGGTTGGTGTAGCCCACCGGGCCGACCACGCCGGTGCCGGTGCTACCGGCGGGCAGGGCGGCGGTGACCAGGGCGGCGGCCTCGGTACTGGCGGCGATGGCAGCGACGATCTCGCTGGCAGTGGTGACGATGGCGCCGTCGACGTCGGTACCCAGCGAGACGGTGATGCTCTTGGCGCTGACGGTGACGGCGAGCAGCTGATCGGCGGCGCCCGGGTCGACGTAGCGAATGCGGATCTGGTTACCGGCTGTGCCGGTATCGACGGCGGTATAGGTGACGTCGGCATTGGCGGCGGCGAAGTCGACGAGGGCGGACGCGGCGACGCCGGGCGCGGCATCCGGGGCGGTGGCGACCAGGCCGATGACGGCGGTGGCCACCGTGCGAATCGGCCGGGTGCCGCCGGAGATTTCGACGACGCGGACGCCGTGGTGGTAATCCTGGGCCATGAGGGGCTCCTGCGCAGGTTGAGCGATGGCATTGCAATGCGTGCTGCCATGCTTGCCTGCGCAGGCGCGAGGCTCTAGCGGTGGGGGTTGTGGATTGGGGAAATACAACGTGCGGGGGAGGGTGGCGAAGGACGAGTAGGGAACGTTGTAGAATTAACGCTAACAAGCATGTGGGCTAGAGGGGATGGCAGTGATACAGGTCTTTATTGAAGCAGCGGGTAGTAATTGGATTGATTGGATGGGGGCCTTGGCGTCAGTTGTGACGCTGTGGTTCGTAGCTTGGAGTGCTCACTCTCAGTGGCGAACCGGTCGAAACTCAGTGCAGCCAGTTTTTTCCGTATGGGCAAGCTACCCAGGCCATGAGGATGAACTTTGCACAGTAGAAATACACAACAAAGGATTTGGGCCAGCGGTAATTCAGGATTTCCGTGTTTTTTATAACAATAAGCAAGGTCAAGGATTTTCTCACGAAAAAGTTAGAGATGTTCTTCGAAAGGCATTTGATAAGAATATTCGTGTTTCAAGAGTTGCAGCTATGGACTTTGGCTATGCAATGGGTGCCGGTGACCACATTGAATTGGCCTCCTTTTATCCCCCTGAAGAAAATAGGCAGTCTGTGGGAGCCTGGGAACGTGTCAGGATTTCTAATGAAGCCTTAGCGGGTCATATGTCGGGTTTTTCCTTGGTTATTAGATATTCGGATGTTTATGAAAGAAAATGGATTTTCGTTACTCACCAATTTGAGGGGCACACTTTTCGGGATAAGCCTAAATCACGTACCTATCGTGAGCTGTCGTCAAAATTTGGCCACCTTCTGGACTAAACCCATCTTCGACGGTTCCAATCCTTGACTCGCCGCCTTCAGCCCATACCGCTTGGCAATCGACGCCCCATCCATCAGTTGCAATAGAGGCTGGGCCCCGCGAGCTAGTGCAGAGCACCGAGCATATCGTAGAGCCCAAGGCTGCTGGTAGAGCGCTGGATCTGCAGGGGGTGTGAGTTACCAGGTTAGGGCTGCCAGCGTATCCCGGTCCTCAGCCTCTAGTGCGGCTCTCACCTCGTCCTCCAACGCCTGACGCTTCCCCGTCGCCTGGCCGTGAGCATCGCTGAATCTTGCGGCCTTGTCGCGGATGCGGTTCACAAGCTCGAGCTTTCCGATCGGGCGGGTGATCAGCATCGAATCGAGGTAGGGGGTCGTCGGCTCGGTACCGGCCTGGTCGTTGCCGTCGGGGTCGTACCATGCCCACCAGGCGTCCGCCTGGGCTTCTTGCTTGTCGAAACTCAGCGTTTCATCGCGCGGGTATTGATCGAGGATCGCTTTCAGCGCGGAGGCATAGCCGGCGTTGATGCGGGCGAGCGCGGCGGTGGCAAGGTCGTCGAGCGGTGTGGGCGGCGCCTCATTGAGCGCACCCCCGGGCGGCTCGATGCCTAGCTCGGCAATCTCGTGGCGCTCCCCGTCATCTGTCCAGTAGACATGGCCGCGCCAGTCAGGCACGACCTGCCAAGCTCCGCCGATAGCTTGTGCGGCTTCGTGCTCGCCGGTCGGCGGTGGGGCTTCGGTCATCGCACTGCCGGGGATTTTTGGCTGTCCGCTCATCGGGTCGATCGGACACTCGCGGCCAGCGGGGTCGATGATCGTCTGGTCGACTGGATTAATGTCCCAAATGCGAGTCATGGTGGACCTCAAATCTTGGTCAGGTAGATGACGGCATTGTTGCGGGACCGGGTTTCGGCCGCTGTCCGCGCAACACGCGATGCGTTAAACGAGATATTCCAAGTGGCTTCACCAGACCCTGCGGCAGTATCGGTTGTCCCGCCATCTTGGACAGCTGTAAACACTCCAGTCGGATTCAGCCCTAACGGGTTCGCCACAACTCTGGCGATTGAGCCTGTGATGTTCTGCAGCGCATCGACCTGGTGAGATCCCATCTCTCGGCCAGCATCGACCCCGCGCCCCCTATCTAGGCCCCGCTTGAATTCACCTCGGTCATCGGGAAGATTGAACGTCGTAGCGCCATTTCCGACGCCATGCGTCGTACCGAAAGCGGCATAGATACGGCGATAGGCTGAGCGGCCAATCGCTGCACCATCATTCTCCACGTAACCTTCGGGCAGCGTCGTCGAACGCCATTCGATAACCGTCCCAGGGCGCACGCCATGCCACTCCATCCAGACATGCGGACGGTTGGCGACGTTGGTCGGGTCGACGCCCTTGACCGTGCCGGCCTGGTCGCGGTCGTAGAACTCGTAGAACCGGCCATCCGAGCCGCGAGTGATCTCGCCGGTGGTGTACGTGCGGGCGGCATCGTAGGTAGAGAACTGGTCGCCAGACCGTGAAGCGGCAATTGCAGCTTTCACACCCGCCGCGTCAGGAAACTTGTCGGCGGCGCCGGCCTTGGCCTCGTCTGTCGTAGCTTTTTCAACGACTCCGGCTAGGGTCGTTGTCGCTGCCTGCTGGTTGCCGCTGTGTAGTATCTCCACCCACGGCGTCCAGCCTGACGTGCTGAGTGTGCCGGTACGAGCACGCAGCCATAGACGATTCTCATAGGTCCGGCTGAACCTCTGCATTGGCAGGTCGGCGCTTTCCCTGTTTATTACCTCTATGTATCCGGCGCCGCTGATGGGCCCGTTCACCAAAGCAACCCCACCCACATACAAATAGAGGCCGGGGCGGGTCACCGTGTTCAGGTCTGTGCCACCGGGCAGGTCGATGGCGCCGCCAACGCTGTGATGCAGCAGCGTGGCTTTCAAGGCGGCGGAGTCGGGGAACTTATCGGGCGTGCCGTTCTTAGCCTCTGTGGGCGTGGCTTTCTCGACAAACCCCAACGCCGTCGTCGTCGCTGCTGGATGGTTGCGGCTTTGCTCATGCTCGGCTACCGAGTCATCGATATAAGAGCGTGTTGCGAGCACGACGCTCGGGTCGACCTTCAACTCGACGTTTGCGGTGTTGCTGACGATGAGGTGCATGCGCACCACCTGGTTGCGTCCCGAGCCCTGTGCGAGCAGCGGTTTATAGCTGGGCGCGCAGTTGGCGACGGCGACGAAGTCACCATCCTCGTCCTCGAGGCCGAGCTCGCGGATCCACCAGCCGCCAACATTGGGTGGCAGCACCAGTTCGGCGATCAGGATCGCGGGGTTGGCCGGATCGACGAATAGCTGGTTGATCGCAGCCCGGTAAACCTGATTGATCAATCCTGCCTGCTCGGGAGCCGGTACCGGGTCAGTGCCATTGGCATCGCCCAGCAACATATGGGTGAGCTTCCAAGGGATCTTCAGCGCGTTGGCATTGGCCTGCTTGGCCTCGCCGATGTCGGTCAGGAAACCGCCAAAGGTGGAGTTTTCGTCAACCATAGAGATGGATTTCCAGTGTGTCGGTGGTGGTGGTGGCCACGGCATGCCGCGAGTGGCAGATGACATCGATGTCGGGCGTCTCCCAGGGCAGCACGTCGAGTTCGTCCCCGTCGTAGACGGAAACCCCGACATGGGTCATCAGAGAGGTGCTCAACGTGATGTCGAGGCCGGTGATATGGCGAGTCAGTGGTTTGGCGTCGGCGATCAGCCGCTCGAGCTCGACGAACATCTCTTCGGTGATGCCGGTGTCGAGCACGCCGATCCTGAGTGCGAAGGTGCCGCGCTGACCCTCGGGCTGGGTCTGCCACCATTCGGTGACTTCCAGCAGATAGCCGAGCGGCTCGACGACGCGTCGCAGAGCGCTGATCGTCCCCTTCTTGCGGTGTACATAGAACGAGCTGCGGATCACCGCGCGCTTGGCGGCTTCCGACCAGGTCGGATCCCAACGATCGACCGAGAAGGTCCATGCCAGATAGGGCAGCAAATGGGCCGGGCACCGGTCGGGGTGCCAGAGATCGCGTAGCGGTACCGGGACGCACTCGATCTCGGCGAGCGCCGTCGCGGCGGCGCGTTCGAGGAACGACGCATTGGGGGGTAGCAGCGTCCAGATATCAGCCATTGCTCGACCCCAGGGTGACGTCGATGCCCGTGCAATGCCCGGCCTGGGTACGGTCGAACAGGATGTGGCCCGCCGGTGAGATCAGCTCTACGTGCTTGACCCCCTCGACATGCAGCTTGGCTTCGATGGCGTCGGTGTAGATGCTGCGGCCGAGCTTGCGCTGCTCGATGCGGTACTGCTCAGCGCGGGCCAGGGCGCTTTCGAGAATGAGCTCCTGCTCGGGGCCAAAGCCTTCATGCAAGTGCAGCACGGCCTGGATGGCGTATTCGGTGATCGCTGCGGATTGAACGGTGACGCGATCGCAAACCGGACGAATGTCCTCGGGAGTGAGCGCGTCGTAGACGATATCGAGTAGGTCTTGGCTGGCCGTGCCGTTACCGAGGCGTGAAAGCACCGTGACCAGCGCGTCGCAGGGTTCCGGCGAAAGCGCGGAGACATCGGCGACGCGACCGTCGGCGCTGCGGGCGTAGAATTCATAGGCCCCGGTCGGCCCAGCCACGCTGAGCCCCTCGAAGGCCTCGGGCCCTCGCAGACGGAGATCATCGTCCGGTTCCAGCGTCGGCGGGACAGGTGGTACAGCACCTGGGTCGCCTGGGTCCACGGTCAGGCGCTGGACGTTGAAATTGGCGACCAGGTTATCGAGGTCACCCTTTCCTGAGTGAGCGATCATCACGGCTTTGGCCGCTTCGTTGACGCGCTGCCGCCAGTGCAGTTCGCGGTAGGCGTTCTCCTGGCACAGTTTAGTGAGCGGCTCGGACTCGAGCTCGAGCGTGGCGGTTATGCTGGCCTGTTCGTCGGCTGGGTAGAGTGCGATCAACGCGGCCTTGCGCTCGGCGAGGATGGTCTCGAAGTCGAGGGATTCGACGATGGCCGGGGCGGGCAGGCGCGAGAGGTCGATAGGACTGCTCATGCGGCGGCTCCCGCGATCGGAACGTCGAGGATGACCTCTCGGCCATCCGCCGTCTGGCCTTGGATCTCGAGTGAAGCGGTACCGGGACGCTTGGCGCTGACGCTTCTATGAATGGCCGTCACGCGGATGCGTGGCTCCCAGCGCATGATGGCCATGACGCTAGCCGCGTAGGCGCGCAGCAGCGTGGCGTCGTGAAGCGGCTGGTCGATCAGGTCGGGAAGCAGCGAGCCGTAGTCGCGGCGCATGACGCGGCTGCCCAGGGGCGTGGTTAGAATGTCGGCGACGGATTGGCGGATGTGCTCGAGCTCGCCGAGTGAGCCGCCGGTGATGCGGTTCATGCCGGGCATCAAACGGGCCCTCCGCTGTTACCGCCACCCGGGACGACGCCACTGTGCGGGTGGTCATAGCCGACGTTCTTGTCGTTGTGGGTGAGGGTTCCGCCGTCCTGGGCATAGCTGCCCTGGCGGGTCATGTCGCCTTGGTGGCCGATATCGCCGAGCCACGATGTGCCGCCGGGGGCCTCGATCTCGATGCGTCCCGGCAGCTTGATGCGCAGCACTTTGGCGGCGTGGTCGTATTCGAACAGGCCTTCATCGGGGAACAGCCGGCGCCACAGATCGGCGCTGGCCGCCGGCGCGGGGTGGGCGGCGCTGAACAGGCCGGTGATGGCGATGCCGCCGGCGGGATCGCCGCCGGGGGAGAGCAGGATGACCTGCTCGCCCACGGTCGGCGGGTCCCAGTCGCGGGTAGTGCCGGCGCGCAGGGTCAGCCACTGCAGCCAGTCGGTGAGCAGTTCGCCGGATTTCACGCGTACGCGCGCGGCGTCGTGGTCGACCTCGGCGATGGTGCCGATGCGGACCAGGTTGTGAATCAGGCGTAGGAGTTCGGCGGCGCCGAGCATGCGTTCGTTCATGCCGCCATGCTTGCCCGCGCGGGCGCTCGGCTCTAGCGGTGGGCGTTGTCGATGGGGCGTTTACAACGTGGCGAGGTGATCGATCAGGCTGTCGCGGATCAGCTCGCGGTCGGCGGCGCTGAAACCGACCAGGCGGCGCGCGGGGTAGTCATACATGGGGCCGTCGCGATCGACCCGGGCGCGCAGGCCCTTCTGATGGACGCGGGCAATGCGCGCGACCCGGCCGACGAAGCCGACCTCGGCGGTGTCGCCGTTGCCCTTGGCCTTGAGGTACTTGGCGGTTCGTATCTTCGAAAACATGGCCTTGCGGCGGATGGCCCCTTGCTGGGCGCGATGCTGTGGTTTGCGGGGCTCGAACGGGGTGCCGTCGGGGTTTTGCTGGGCCTTGATGCGCTCGCGCTGGGCACGGCGCAAGTCGAGGGCGACGCGCCGGGTCAACGCGCGGCGTTGCCGGGGCTCGAGCCGGGCGATCAGCGGAGCGGCCCACTCCTCGAGCGCGTCGAGATCATCCATCGCTGGGCGCGCCCCATTCGCTGGTTAGCTGGTGGTCGTCCTGGCTCGGCCCTTTGACGTAGAGCCGCCAGTGGGTGGCTGGGCAGGCGTCGATGGGGTATTCGGGCATGCGGTGCTCGGCGGTGATGCGCCCGGCGGCGCAGTCGACGAGGGCGACGACGCGCTCGGTGAGCGTGACGGTCAGGGCCAGGTCCCAGCGGTCGTTGTCGAGGATCTCGGCCCCGAACTGGACGGCCTCCTCTGGAACCAGGTCTGGCTGGTAGTGGGCGAGCCACTGCAGCAGCGGAATCATCACCGCGTCGAGCTCGCCGGCGTAGTCGGTGAGCACGATCTGCGCGGGCACACGGTACTCGTGGCTCAGGTGCTGGCCACGGTGGAAGGCGACGCGGCCGTCCTGGATGAAGGTCAGCAGCCGGTCGGGGTTGCGCTGCAGATCGGGGACGCTATTTATCAGGTACTGACGCAGGGCGGTGAGCTTCTTCATCGCGTGTCGATCTCGTCCATGAGGCGGCCGCGCTTACCGCGCAGCGTGTCGACGATCTTTTCGCCGGAGCGCCCGGCGATGTAGCCACCGACGCCCATCGTCATGAGATCCCATAGCTGCTCGGGCAGGGCCAGCTGCAGGCCGACGCCGAACATGGCACCGAGATACGGGGCGAGCAGGTAGTTGTTTGCGACGATCGCGACGATGACGATCATCAGCAGCGGCCGCCAGTTGCGTTGTAGCCAGGACTCGCCGGTGGCCTCGGCGAGCACCACCTTCATGCGTGCCTGCAGGCCGGCATCCTGCTGGTCGATCAGGCGACGCTTCAACTCGGCCTTGAGCCGAGCGGCCTGGTCCTTGTCGGTGATGGCCTGGTCGATTACGTCGAACACCGGGCCGGCGACGGTGCCGAGGATGTTGCCGATCAGATTCATCCGTTCCACCTCGCGGGGCCATCAGTGCGCGTGTCGACGTGGGTGAAGGTTGCGTAGCGTCCGAGGCTGGCCTCGGGGAAATGGGCATCGATCCAGGCGTGCACGGTATCGGGGGCGACGCCGGCGACGGCGATGTCGGTGGCACGTCCAAGCAGGTGTTGGCTGTGGGTGGCGCCCCCGATCCTTCGGTTGTGTGCGGGGCAGCGGCAGCCGCTGTTGACGGTGACGGGGACGCCGAAATGGTCCCTCACAGCCTGGACGATCTCGAGCGTTCGTGCGTCGATGGTGTCGAAGCCGCAGCCACAGTGGCAGGCGAATTCGTGGCGTTGAAAATCGGGGCTGATGCGTGTCATGGGTGGTGTTCCTCCAGGGTGCTAATGCGTTGCTTGAGGTCGCGCACGTCGTCCTGCAGCGCGCCGATCTCGCGGGTGGCGTCGGTTTTGCGGTAGTAGAGGTTGCTCCAGTCGCGCAGGTCGCGACGCAGACTCGCAATCTGGTCGCCCTGGTAGATCAGTCGTTCCTGGAGCGCGGCGTTGTCCTCACCGAGCGACACCAGCTTGAGGCCGGCCCAGCCCAGCAGCCCGACCAGCAGAAGCTGGATGCCGGTCTGCAGGTGCCGCTCGAACATCGATGGCTTCACTGTTCCGTCCTGGGCCATTACGCAGCCTCCCGGTGGCTGCTCGCTGGCCTGTTGCGTGTGGTCTGGGGTCCCATGGTTCCTCTGCTTGTCAGTCCCACAGCTGCACGGTCTTGGCGCGCCGCGGTTGTCGTGTATCGACCTCGGGCAGCGTGACGGCGGTGCCCTGGGGCAGTACCGGGCCGAGTTCGGCCAGGCCGGGGTTTAGGGCGAGCACCTGTTCGGTGACGCCGGCGGTGCGGCCCAGCACGCGATGGCACAGCCGGTCGACGGTGTCGTTCTGGTGGGCGCGCACGACGCGGGGCATCAGACCAATCCTCCGGGAGAGGATTGGAACAGCGCGCAGCGCTGGCCCGACGGGTGAACGACAGGGATGTCGTTCATATCAGCTCCACGGTTGTATGGGTGCGGCCCTCGATCTCGGCGACGGCGTAGCGCGCGTCGCGGCGGTAGTCGTCGGCGGCTTCGTTCTTTGCCTCGCCACGCTCGTCGCCCTCGGCCGTGGCGCTGACGTCGCGATAGCGCTCGAGCAGGTTGGCGTGGGCTTCGGCATGGACGGCACGAACGTAGAGCAGGCGATGGTGGCCGGCGGTCTGCCAGGCTTCGAGCGGCACGCTGTCGACGTCGCCATGCCCGGCCTCGACCTGGGTGGCCTGCCAGTCGGCGAGCTGCCGATTGACCGAGGCCATGGCAACGCGCAGCGCGGTGGTCACGCGCGGCTGGGTGATGGTGGTATCGATGCGATGCTGGACGCGGAAGTCGTCGGGATCGAGCGCCGGCCAGAAGGCGTTGTTGGCGATCTCGGCGGCTTCCGCCGGTGTGTGGGTGCCGTAGGCGACGAGTGACATTGCGGGGCCCTCAAGAACGGGGGTGGGCATGGCGTCGAGCCGTGAGCGAGCTCCGCTCTAGCCATGCGCCCCCGTGACGTCGGCGTGCGACTCGGTGGCGTCAGGCCGGGGCGTTGCCGCCCGGGCCGTTCACGTTCTGCTGTTTGAGCTCGCGCTCGAGCTTTTCGATGTCCTTCTTCACCCCGACGCGCTCGTTCAGCGACAGGGCGCGCTTGAGATGGTCGATGGCTTCCCGGGCGTGGCCGCCCTTGTCGCGATAGGCATAGCCCAGCGCCTTGTGCAGCTTGGCGCGGATGGGGTCGTGCATATCGGCGTCGCGGGTGAGCGCCTCGACGCGACTCAGGTGCATGACCAGCTCGGCGGCGGTGTGGCCCTTGTCGGTCTCGTCGGCGCTGGCTTTCTCGAGCAGCGCCAGGGCTTCCTCGGCGGCCTGCTCGGTGACCAGTGAGGGTGTGTCGCGCTCGTAGCGATCGGGCGTTTCCAGGCCGTGGCGCAGGGCGTATTCGGCGATGGCCAGGCCGCCGGCGAGGTCGCCGATGTCGAACCGCCACAGCATGACGGTCATCAGCACATCGTCCTGGGCGCCGTTGCCGCCCTCGAGCACGCCGGCGACATAGGCGTCGAACTGCGGCAGCAGCTCGCGCTTTCGGGCGACCTTGGCCTCGAGGGACTTGATGCCCTTGAGGGTTCGGCGGGCCTCCCACAGCGCGGCGGCGTGGATCTCGTACTGCTCGCCGGCCTGTTGCCGGCCGGGCTGGGTGTCACCGGCCGCCCGGGCGGCGGTGACCTGTTGGAAGCGCTTGCGCGCGGGGCTGAGCATGGCGGTGCGATCTCCTTACGCGGCGGTGGTCCAGTCGCCGAAGACGATGTTCTCGACGAGGCAGCCGAAGCCGTAGTCCTCGACCACGTAGGCGTCGTTCGAGCTCTCGTAGTTCTCGACGCGATTGCGCTTGGGGTTCTCCTCGAGGTAGCGGCGGCGGCTGCCGTTCTGCCAGTACAGCGAGAGGTTTTCCGGCGGGGTGATCAGCAGGGTGCCGTCGGGCATGAACGGGACCCGCGCGGCCTGCTGGCCGCCCATGCGCTTCTGGCTGACGATCATGTCCAGCGCCCGCTGCTCGGTGGGCTGCTGGTACTCGCTTATCAGTGGGAAATACTTGTCGGCGAGGATCTTGCGGCCGCAGATCGCGCGAAGGTCGGTGGATTCCTGGAACCAGGGATCGAGCATTTCGTTGACGACGTCATAGACCAGGGCGTCGAGGTTCTCGTAGTCGCCGCCGGGCCCGACGCGCACCTCGCCGACATTGGCGCCTTCGCGGAGCACGCGCGCGGGGGCGTGGTCGCGGTACTGCTGCAGCCAGCCGATGTTGACGTCCTGCAACAGCGGGTTGGTCGCGCGGTCGGTCTCGACGGCGGCGGAGGTGCCGTTGAAGCCGATCATGATGCGATCCAGCGCTTGCTGGCGAACGATGGCGTTGCGCACCCGGGTCTGAAAATCCGGGAACTTGGCCCAGGCGTCGAGCTTGGCCCAGGTGATGTGGGTGTCGAACTCGGTCGGCGCGCACTCGTAGTCGTGGGCTTCGAGGGCGGAGACATCGGTGGTGGTGCGGTCGCGTTGGGTGACGTCGGTGCGGCTGGCGATCGGCCCGGTGACGCCGAGGCCCAGCTTCTGGCCCTTGAGCTCGTCGACGCCGACGACGTTGATCGCGCTCAGGAACTGGCTCGATTCCTGGATCTTGGATTCGAGGGTCTGCTGAACCGTGGGCTCGATCGCGAACTGCTCCTTGGCGCTGGGCACGCCGGAGAGCTCGGCAATACGGTCGAGCAGGCGGTTGTAGGCAATGCGGGTGTCTTTTTTCATGGTCTCTCAGCTCAGCAGTCGGTTTGTACGACGCCACCGTCACCACCGGTGGCGGCGCTGCGGGTGGGCGTATCGGGGGTGTTGTCGAGCTGGGTGTACAGCTCGTCGAGGCGGCGCTGTGTCGTGGCGTGGGCGTCCTTCAGCTCAGTGAAAGCGGCGGCCGTGGGCCGGGCGGCCAGGTCGTCGGCCATGGCGGCATGGCGCTGCACGAACAGCTCGAGGGTCTGCTCGAGCTCGGTCCGGAAGTCGGCGAAGCCCTGGTCGGTCTTGGCGTCGTGCTTCTTGAACAGCGCCTTGACCCGCTCGGCCAGGCTGGGGCCCTGGTTTTCCGGCGCGGGGGCGGTGAAGTCCAGGTCGGTTTCGAGCGCGGCGGTGAACAGGTTCTCGGGGCGCTGCTTCTTGTGGGCCAGCGGGGAGTCGGCGCCTTTCTGGGCGCTGAACTGCAGCATGTCGGTGCCCAGGCTGGCCGGGGAGTCAGTGACCGCGAGGCCGACCAGGTAGGCCTCGCCTGTGCTGGCGAAATCCGGGTCGACTTCGATGCTGGTGTAGATCTTCTGGCGTTCGCCGTTGATCTGCTTGAGCTTGTCGGTGGGGTCGATATCGGCGAATAGCGTCAGCTTGCCGTCGACCTCCTCGGCCTTGACCGCGGTGACATCGCCCAGGGCGGGGAACGGCCCGTCGGCGAACAGGCCCCGGGTGTGTTCCAGCCAGACGCGGGCGCCGTACTTGGCGCGGTCGAAATTCTTGGCCATCTGTTCGATCCACTGGCGTGAGATCGAACGGCCGTCGGTGGTGGCGCCTTCGGTGGCGACTTTGAACCAGGGCATGGGCTTCCTCGGGGTTGCGGAACCGGATGTTGCCGTCAGGTTCCGCGCCCGGGCTTGCCCGCTCAATTGATTGCCGTTGTAGACGCCTGATTCACAACGGGATGACGAATTGCCCGCTGCCGCGCGCGGTTACGCTGGCGGCATGACGACGATGCCCCCCGATACCCTTGAATCCCCACGCCTGACGGCCCGACACCTGTACTGGCAGGGCTGGCGAGTCGCGCGTATCGCCGAGCTGATCGGCGAGAAAGCCGCCACGGTGCATAGCTGGAAGCAGCGCGACCGCTGGGCGGAGGCCACCCCGACCGAGCGGGTCGAGGGGGCGCTCGAAGCGCGCATGGTGCAGCTGATCGCCAAGGAGCCGAAGGAGGGGCGGGACTACAAGGAGCTCGATCTGCTGGGCCGGCAGATGGAGCGGATCGCGCGGGTGCACCGCTACCAGGAAAGCGGCAAGGAGGCCGATCTCAACCCGGCCATCAACGCCCGCAACGAGGCGCCGCGCAAGCGCAAGCAGCGGCGCAACCACCTCGACGAGGAACAGCTCGAGCTGCTCAAGGCGGCGTTTCACGACTCGCTGTTCGAATACCAGGCGACCTGGTACGACGCCGGTCAGAAGCACCGGATCCGCAATATCCTCAAGAGCCGCCAGATCGGCGCGACCTGGTTCTTCGCCCGGGAGGCGATCGTCGATGCCTTCGAGACGGGCCGCAACAAGATCTTCTTGAGTGCCTCGAAGGCGCAGGCCCATATCTTCAAGAACTACATCGTCCAGTTCGTGAAGGACACCTGCGACGTGGAGCTCAAGGGCGATCCGCTGGTGTTGGACAACGGCGCGGAGCTGCACTTCCTCGGCACCAACAGCAAGACCGCGCAGGGCTACCACGGCGACGTCTATCTGGACGAGTACTTCTGGATCCATCGCTTCCAGGAGTTTCGGAAAGTCACCAGCGGCATGGCGATGCACAAGAAGTGGCGCCAGACGTACTTCTCGACGCCGTCGAGTCTGGGGCACGAGGCCTACCCGTTCTGGTCCGGCGAGCTGTTCAACAAGCGCCGCGCCAAGGCGGATCGCGCCGATTTCGATGTGTCCCACGCGGCCTGCGCCGGTGGACAGCTGTGCGCCGATGGTCAGTGGCGGCAGATCGTCACGGTGGAGGATGCGATCGCCGGCGGCTGCGACCTGTTCGATCTGGAGCAACTGCGCCTCGAGTACTCCGACGAGGAGTTCGCGAACCTGCTGATGTGCCAGTTCGTCGACGATTCGCAGAGCGCGTTTCCGCTGGCGATGGTGCACCCCTGCATGGTCGACAGCTGGGAGGTGTGGGACGACTACCGGCCGTTCGCACCGCGCCCGGTGGGCGATCGGGGCGTGTGGATCGGCTACGACCCGACCGGCACCGGCGAGGATGGCGACGGCGCGGGCCTGGTGGTGGTGTTACCGGCGCGCTCGGCCGAAGAGAAGCACCGGGTGCTCGAGCGGCATCGGCTGAAAGGCGAGGACTACGAGGCTCAGGCGGCGTTCATCAAGCGCTTCCGCGACACCTATCGCATCGAGCATATCGGCATCGATGTCAGCGGGCTGGGCGAGGCGGTGGCCGAGCACGTGGCGAAGTGGTTCCCGACCGTCACCCGCTACCGCTACGACCCGGCGGTGAAGGGCCGCCTGGTGATGCAGGCCCAGCAGATCATGCGCAAGAACCGGCTGGAGTTCGACGCCGGTTGGAGCGACCTGGCGCAATCGTTCATGGCGATCAAGCGCGAGCTGACGCCGTCCGGCCGTCAGTACACCTACACAAGCGGGCGCAGCAAGGCGACCGGCCACGCCGACCTGGCGTGGGCGACGATGCATGCGCTGAGCCACGAACCGATCGACGGCCCCGCCGAGGGCGCCGGCCAATCCGTGATGGAGATCTACGAATGAGCACGACCGCAGACAAGCCGCGCATCCGAGTGCCGGCGTATAAGACCGACGGCAGCGGCCCGGGGCGGATGGAGGCGTTCAGCTTCGGCGATCCGGAGCCGGTCACGAGCATGCGCGACGTGTTCTACGAGGGGGTGTGGCTTTCGGGCGACGAGTGGTACGAGCCGCCGGTGCCGTTGTCGGTTCTGGCGAAGTCCTACCGGGCGACGGCGCATCACGGCTCGGCCTTGCAGGTGAAGCGCAATATCCTGCTGAGGACGTTCCAGCCGCACCCGCTGCTGGGCCGCCAGGCTTTCTCGGCACTCGCCCTGGATTATCTGGTGTTCGGCAACGGCTACCTCGAGGAAGTGCGGGGCCGGCTGGGCAAGCCGTTGCCGTTCCGCCACCTGCGCGCCAAGTACGTGCGCCGCGGCGGCAAGCAGGCTGATCGCTACTGGTGGGTGCCCAACTACCTGGACCGGGTCGAGCTGCCGAAAGGGCGGGTGGTGCATCTGCTCGAGCCGGACATCGATCAGTCGATCTACGGCGTGCCGGATTATATCGGCAGCCTGCAGAGCGCCTGGCTCAACGAGAGCGCGACGCTGTTCCGCAGGCGCTATTACCTCAACGGCTCGCATGCCGGGTTCATCATGTACGTCAACGACCCGGCGCATGACCAGAAAGACATCGATGCGATGCGCCAGGCCCTCAAGGAGAGCAAGGGGCCGGGCAACTTCCGCAACCTGTTTCTCTACTCGCCCAACGGGAAAAAGGATGGGGTGCAAGTGATCCCGGTCAGCGAGGTGGCGGCGAAGGATGACTTCTGGAACATCAAGTCGATCACCCGCGACGACCAGCTTGCAGGGCATCGGATTCCACCGCAGCTGATGGGCATCATCCCGCAGAACACCGGTGGGTTCGGTGACGTCGAGAAGGCGGCCAAGGTGTTCGTCGCCAACGAGCTCGAGCCGCTGCAGGCGACGATGATGGAGATCAACGAGCGGATGGGCGAGGAGATCGTCCGGTTTCGGCCGTACTCCCTGGATGGCGACGGGGGCTCGTCGCTGGATCCCACGAAGTGATGCAAGACCGCGCAGGAACGAAGCCGTCCACTGGGCGGCTTAGCTATTTGGTCCACACTGAATGGTCATGGATCGATTGACAATCGGAGAACTAAACAAGCCGAACTGGTTACCAGTTACCATTGTGGACTGGTCACCAGTGCGCTGAAGGATGCTATAACCTTTAGCTCCACAGAGGTTACCCGCCTTTTTTGTACAGTATCCCCAGTTGAGCGCACTGCCCGAGCAATCAATCGTGTATCCCTTTGCTCCACTTGGTGTGTAGGTTTCGCTGGCCGTCGCACAAGCGGTGAGAACTGAAACAAGCATCAATGTGAAAATTGGTCTCATCATTTCCCTGGTCATCCTTTGTAGTTATTCGTACTCAAGCAGTCTCGCTGAACGCAGCGAACTCGACAAGATGAGATCGCATCGAGATGCGGCGGCGTTCGCCGGGCTCGTCATAAACACCGCTCAGATTCGCTACACGGTAGAGGGACGCGCAACCGGTAAGCTCGAAAGTCAGACCGCCCAGATGGGGCGGCCTCTTGGTTCAGCCTGGCGTGCGTCTTGGATCCGCACCACGCGGGTAGGTACGCTCTTCCTGGATCGTGCCGTCTTCCTTGTGAATCTTCACCGAGCCGGTCTTCCCGTCCATGTACTCGCGCATGTAGTCCACCACTTCCGCCTTGGTGCCACTGCGCTTGATCGCTCGGTCACTGCCTGTCTTCTGGAACTTCCAAGTCTCGCCATCTTTGCTGATGTGATAGTTGTCCATGTGAGCTCCTGATCGCTGGCTTCATCAGCAGCGTAGACCATCACCGCCAGCTGCAGCCGCCAGCCCCTAGCGGCGCCCCATCGCGCGCCGTCGACACCCCGCCCCGCCCGCGCTCTAAACAGATCAGTTTTTAGACGCTCATGCACTATGAGCCGAGGGCCGCCGTTGCTGGGCTGCGCAGGAGTTTTCGGGAGATCATTTATTATTCGGATCCATGCAGATCGATGCGGTTTTCCACAGGCGGTTTAAATGGCTGGGCGGCACTCGATTGGAGATCGACGAGAAACGGGATAGATATCGGAGAGGTTGCTACAAATCTGCTACTCGGAGGCTACCAGGCGCATGGTTGCGGGAGAGTTCTTCAATCCATCATCGGCGCGACAGAGAAGGTACGGTCAAGATTGGCCATGGCGGTATGCATAGACAGAAAGCTGAGTTGGCCGAGTATTCTATCAGCACGCGAGTCGTGTTTCAGCCAGCGAGAATGAGCCGTCGATAATGTCGCGTCGAAGTGGTCGGGTACTGCAGACGACAACGCAATCGTGCTGAATTTTTTGCGGGATGATTAACCTGGGTTAATTCACTACTGCTCGAAAGCTGGCAGATTGGCCATGTCGGTGTCGTTGCAGCGCTGGCTTGCCGGCTGCGGCGGTGTCGCCCCTCGACGAACCCCCGACCGCCCATCGGTCGGGGTCTTTTTATCGGTGGTTTTCAAGCGCTGGTGACGATCAGCCAAAGAGAACTGCAAGCCAGGTTTACAGGCCATAATCCTCGGGGTCTTCGCCTTGTTCGCGCAGAAAAGCGGCGATTAGATCGTCTTCACCGTCGTGATCGGAGCCGCTGCGGTAGGCGAATTCGATGAGCTGTTCTTCCTCGAATCCATCATACCATTGCAGCTCCTTGTAATCGCTGGTGGCATACCAGTCGCTGGCATCTTCGTAGCTGTCGAATAGCATGGGCATGAGCCGGCTCCTTCGCTGCTAGCGCTTTTTGCAACGTAGGTCCGGATAGCCAGCCTCGCAAGTCGCGTTATTGGGGCACGCTCACCCACCCCAGGGCGTCGATATTGTCCAGCCGCCAGCGGGCGCGCACCTGGCCGACCAGCGTGAAGGACAGTGTTTCCGGGGCAACGGTATCCAGATGCTGCGATTCATCGCTGATGCTGACGTCGCCATCGAGGGTTTTCGAAAGGTAACGAATCACCAGTTGATCGAAGCGCTCGAGCACGTACAGGCCGTCTCTATCGAAATTCTTGAGTGGCAGGATAGCCGCCAGGTCGCCCTCGGCAAGGAAATCGAAACGCTCGCCGTTGCCTGGAGTCACCAGATGACAGTCGCGGGTCAGGTGCGGCACTGGCAACCCGCCGAGAAGCGGCATGAGGGTTTTTCCCTGGCGTAGCCAGGGAGCGGGTTGATGTACTTGCATATACAACACCCCACCCTGGACAGGCGGAGCGGGTGTGCCATCCAGCAGGTCACTGAGTGTACAGTCGAGTGCCTCGGCGAGCGCCAGCAAGCGCTCATGCCCGATCTGTTTTATCGTGCCCGATTCCCAATAGGAAATGGTGACGTCGGAGACGCCGACTCGGCGCGCGAGGGCGGCTTTGCTCAAGCGAGCCTGCACTCGTAGCCGTTTTATGCGGGATCCCAATGCGTCCATCGATGCATCTCGCCATAACGTGAACGCGTTAGCATAACTAGACATTGCCGAAGTTTGTTTCGGGTTAAGGATACTCATTCCAATTTAGGAATGAGGCGCCGGCAGGAAACTAGCTTAGTCTATCGCGCAGGTGAAATGTATACGCTGGTTGGGTCGCGGTGTCAGCAGGCCTGGAGCCGTAGATTCCCGTGGCCGGGGTAAAAGGCGCCGACTGCTCGGCGAGCAGCCGTTGGCGCTAAGTATCGTTGCACTGAAGGCTCCATCGGCGCGGGTTGCCCGGGCGATGGTTCCGCCGATGAAACGATGGCGTTTCGTCGGCAGATGCACGCAGTATAGGTAGTCGTGCTTTGCGGAATAAGTGGGTACAATTGAAAACCAGTGTTTCCAAAATGGAAACCTTTGCTATTCAATAACCCGGAGGTTCCGCTTGGCGACATTGGATGCCTTGAAGGTTTTCGTTGAAGTGGTGCGCGCCAAGAGCTTTACCGCGGCGGCAAGACGCTTGGGTATTTCAAAGTCGTTGGCCTCCAAGCGGGTCGCGGCGCTGGAGGAGGAGTTGGGAGTGAGCCTGCTCAACCGCTCCACTCGCTCGCTGCATATTACCGAGGCCGGCCAGATCTACTACGAGCACGGCCTGCGCATTCGTGACGAACTGGCCGCTGCCGAGGCGCAAGTGCAATCGGTGACGGCGCGCCCGCGCGGACAACTCAAGGTCAGCGCCCAGGTCAGCTTCGGCTTCATGTATCTGGCGATACCCACCACGGCATTCATGCGCCGCTATCCGGATATCGCGGTGGAGATACTGCTCGAGGATCAGCGCTTCGAGCCGATCGACGACTCGGTCGACCTAGCCATTCGCATGGGGCCCTTGCCGGCATCGAGTCTGGTGTCCCGCCCCTTGTGCAAGGTGGTCTACGGTTTATATGCCGCGCCGGAGTATCTGGCGCGCGCCGAGAGGCCGCAGCATCCTCGCGATATCGCCGAGCACGATAGCGTGTTTTACGGCAATTACGATTTGGGCGCTCACTGGCGCTTCTCGCTCAACGGCCAACCCCTGGATGTCGAGCCCAATTCGCGGCTGGTGATCAATAATCTATTGGGTGTGGTCGAAGCCGCCAAGGCCGGTTTCGGGCTGGCCTATCTGCCCACGTTTTCCGCGCGCGCCGCGGTCGCCAACGGTGAGTTGGTGCCACTTCTGCAACCGTATTGGAATGAGCACGGCAGCATGCTGGTGCTGTTCCGGTCGCGCAAGTACCTCCCCGACAAGACGCGTGCCTATCTGGATTTCATTACCGAGTGGTTTCGCGAAAACCTGGTGCTCTAGGTCGTCACGGCTGCTGGGCGGATGGCGAGTGCGTATAATGCCCGGCATTCACTGAGCCAACGGAACGGATGAGATGACCGTACGCACTCGAATCGCCCCGTCACCCACCGGCGACCCGCATGTCGGCACCGCCTACATTGCACTGTTCAATCTATGCTTCGCTCGCCAGCATGGCGGCCAGTTCATTCTGCGCATCGAGGACACCGATCGTCAGCGCTCGACCGCCGAATCGGAGCAGATGATCTTCGACTCGCTGCGCTGGCTGGGTCTGGAATGGGACGAAGGCCCCGATGTCGGCGGCCCGCATGGCCCGTACCGACAGAGCGAGCGCGGCGATATCTACGCTGAGCACGCGCGCCGACTGCTCGAGGCCGGTCATGCCTTCAAGTGCTACCGCACCAGCGAGGAGCTCGACGAACTGCGCGAGGCACGCAAGGCTGAAGGATTGCACCTGGCGCTCAAGCCGGCGGATCTGGCGCTGCCGGCCGATGAGGTGGCGCGGCGTGAAGCCGAGGGCTGGCCCCATGTGGTGCGTATGCAAGTGCCGGGCGAGGGCACCTGTGTCGTCAACGACATGCTGCGCGGTGACATCGAGGTCGACTGGGCGCAGGTCGATGCGCAGATCCTGCTCAAGTCCGATGGCATGCCGACCTATCACTTGGCCAACGTGGTCGATGACCATTTGATGGCGATCACCCATGTATTGCGTGGCGAGGAGTGGATCAACTCGGCGCCCAAGCACCAGTTGTTGTACGAATACTTCGGTTGGGACATGCCGGTGCTGTGCCACATGCCGCTGCTGCGCAATCCCGATAAATCCAAGCTCTCCAAGCGCAAGAACCCGACCTCGATCAATTATTACCGCCGCATGGGATTTCTGCCGCAGGCGGTGATCAACTACCTGGGCCGCATGGGCTGGTCGATGCCCGATGAGCGCGAGAAATTCACCCTCGACGAAATGATGGCGCACTTCGATATTCAGCGCGTATCGCTGGGCGGGCCGGTGTTCGACCTGGAGAAGCTGACCTGGCTGAACGGCGTGTACATTCGCGAGGACCTCGATGACGCAGCGCTGCTCGAGGCGCTGCGTGACTGGGCCTTCAACGAGGCCTACGTCGGCCGGATACTGCCGCAGGTACGCCCGCGCATCGAGACGCTGTCCGATGTCATGCCGCTGGCCGGGCATTTCTTCGCCGGGCTGCCGCGTATCGACGAGCACAGCTTCGCCGAGATCAAGCTCGAACGCGGCGAACTGGTCAAGCTGCTGCAATTTCTGATCTGGCGCCTGGAGGCCGTGTCGCGCTGGGACAAGGAGAGCCTGCTGGCCGAGATCAAGCGGCTGGGTGAGTTTTTCGATTTGAAGATGAAGGTGCTGCTGGCGCCGGTGTTCATTGCGATCACCGGCTCGGCGACGTCGACCTCGGTCATCGATGCCATGGCCATCCTCGGCTCGGACGTGACCCGGGCGAGACTACGCCACGCCGTCGACGTGCTGGGTGGCGTTTCCAAGAAGCAGGCCAAGAAGTTCGAGAAGGAATTTCGCGAACTGTGATTCGCTAGCCGGCTCCGGGCCGAGCTCGTGATTGCATAGTCGAAAGTCGATAACGGCACGCCTACGCGTGCCGATGTGCGAAGTGGTACGTTGATAAGCTGGCATAAGCCGCTATGGTTTTCACTATCGCCACGGTTTCGACTTTGAGGAAAGCACCATGCACACGCGAGCGGCGATTTTACGCGCCCGTCCGGTCGAGCGCCCGTACAGCGAGACCCGACCGTTGGCGATCGAGACCTTCGAGTTGTCGGGGCCAGGGCATGGTGAGCTGCTGCTGAAGATCCATGCCGCCGGTCTGTGTCATTCCGACCTGTCGACGATCGACGGCAATCGGTCGCGACCGGTTCCCATGGTGCTCGGCCACGAAGCCGCCGGCGAGGTGATCGAAGTCGGCGCGGGAGTACACGACTTCGCCGTGGGCGACCATGTGGTTTGCTCATTCGTGCCCAGTTGCGGTCATTGCGGCTATTGCGCCGACGGTCGCGCGGCCCTGTGCACCCACGGCGCCAAGGCCAACAACGAGGGTACATTGCTCGGTGGCGAGCGGCGTTTGGCGCAAGACGGTAGCGGTATCCACCACCACCTGGGTATTTCCGGCTTCGCGGAATACGCCGTGGTGGCGCGCGAGTCGCTGGTCAAGATCGACCCGGCGCTGGCGTACGATATCGCGGCGCTGTTCGGCTGCGCCGTGCTCACTGGCGTGGGTGCCGTGATTCACACGGCGAACCTGCGTCTGGGTCAGAGCGTGCTGGTGGTCGGCCTGGGTGGCGTGGGGCTGTCGGCGGTATTGGGCGCGCTCGCCGGCGGCGCTTCGCAGGTGATCGCCGCAGATATCGACCCGGCCAAGCTGGACAAGGCCAGGGAGCTGGGCGCTACGGCCAGCGTGGATCCACGAGACGAGAAGGCGTTGCAACAGGTGCGGGATCTGACCGGCGGTGGCGTCAACGTTGCCGCGGAATTTGCCGGCGTGCCCTCGGCGCTGGAATTCGCCTTCGCCGCCACGGCCCGAGGCGGCACTACGGTCACCGCCGGGTTGCCGCATCCGGATACACGCGTGTCGATCAGTCCGGTGCAAATGGTGGCCGAGGAGCGCAGCCTTAAGGGCTCCTATCTGGGCGGGCACGTACCCAAGCTCGACATTCCCGAATATATCGCGCTCTATCAGGCGGGCCGCCTCCCGATCGATAAGCTGCTGACGCATCGACTGTCGCTCGACGAGATCAATATCGGCTTCGAGCGTCTGGCCAGCGGCGAGGCGATTCGCCAGGTGGTGACGTTCTAGCCGAGGTTTAAATAAAGTCCTCTATATTAAGCATAAGTCGTATGGCACATGATGAGGCCGCCATGCATGCTGCATGACATGGTATCCAATGAGTGGATAGGCGGAACATGAAACTCAGCGGCAATAAAACAATAATGAGCCAGCGGACTGCGTCGAAATGAGTACGCATATTCTTGAAACTCAGGGGCTGACCAAGGTCTTCAAGGGTTTTACCGCGGTCAAGGACGTCAACCTGCGGGTCAAGCACGGTACGATTCATGCGCTGATCGGCCCCAATGGCGCCGGCAAGACCACGGTTTTCAATCTACTCACCAAATTCCTTTCGCCGTCGGCGGGCAACATCATCTACGACGGCAAAGACATCACCCACCGCAAGGCGGCGGACATCGCCGATCACGGTATCGTCCGATCCTTTCAAATATCCGCGGTGTTTCCCCATCTGAGCGTGCGCGACAACGTGCGCGTGGCGCTGCAGCGGCGCCTGGGCTACTCCTACCATTTCTGGCGTTCCGACAAGGTATTGGATTCCCTGGATGAGCGCGCGATGGAACTGCTCGACGCCGTGGGACTGGCGGATTTTGCCGACGACATCAGCGTCGAACTGGCCTACGGACGCAAGCGCGCGCTCGAGATCGCCACGACACTGGCGCTCGACCCGGCGCTGATGCTGCTCGATGAACCCACCCAGGGCATGAGCGTCGAGGACGTGGGCAAGATCACGGCGCTGATAAAACAGGTCGCCGCGGACCGTACCATTCTCATGGTGGAGCATAATCTGGGTGTCGTGGCCTCGCTGGCCGATACCATCAGCGTGCTCAATCAGGGCGAGATTCTTGCCGAAGGGCCTTACGAAGAAGTCTCGCGTAACAAGGCCGTGAGGGAGGCTTACATGGGAACCGCGGATGCCTGAACAAGCACAAACACAGGCCCGGGGCCGGGAGTTGCTGCGTATCGAGGGCTTGAATGCCTGGTACGGCGAATCTCATATCCTGCACGGCATCGATTTTACCGTGAACGAGGGCGAGGTCGTCACTCTGTTGGGACGTAACGGCGCCGGTCGCACGACCACACTCAAGTCGATCCTGGGGCTGGTCGATCGGCGTACCGGTTCGATTCGAGTAAACGGCAGCGAAATCATCAAACAGCCCACGCACCGCATCGCGCGCATGGGCATGCTGGGTTACTGCCCGGAGGATCGCGGCATCTTCTCGCGCCTCAACGTGGACGAGAACCTCAGCCTGCCGCCGCGCCTGGGCGACGGCGGCATGAGTGTCGATGAGATCTACCAGATGTTTCCGAATCTGGCGGAGCGTCGCAGCAGCCGAGGCACGCAACTATCCGGCGGCGAGCAGCAGATGCTGGCCATGGCGCGCATCCTGCGCACTGGCGCCAGCGTGCTGTTGCTGGATGAAGTCACCGAGGGTCTGGCGCCGGTAATCGTGCAGGCGTTGGGTGAAACCATCCGCAGCTTGAAGGACCGGGGCCTGACCATCGTGCTGGTGGAACAGAATTTCCGGTTCGCGGCGCCATTGGCCGATCGTCACTACATCATCGAGCACGGTCGGGTTGCGGAAACGATCGAGGCATCGGAAATCGAGACGAAGAAGGATCGCATCAACCAATACCTGAGTGTGTGACTCGCGCTCTCGCTACCGCCGGGAGCCCGACTTCAGGAGGAGAACAACAATGAAGCGAATGTTAATGGCTGCCACCTGTGGCCTCACGATGATCCTGGCCAGTGGCGCAAGCACCGCCCAGGACGAGAGCCAGGGCCTGTCCAGCGACTACGTCAAGGTAGGCGTGCTCAGCGATATGTCCGGTGTTTACAAGGCGCTCGAAGGCCCCGGCGCCGTCGTGGCCGCACAGATGGCCATCGATGATTTCGGCGGTAGCGTGCTGGGCAAACCCATCAAATTGGTTTCTTCAGATCACCAGAACAAGCCTGCCGTGGCATCGTCGACCGCACGTCAATGGATCGACCGGGAAAACGTCGACATGATCACCGGCTTGGACAATTCGGCGGTCGGTCTGGCAGTGCAGGGCCTGGCGTCGGACAAGGGTGTCATCACCATGAACACCGGCTCCGGCACCACCGAGTTGACCGAGAGCCAATGTACCGAATACGGCATCCACTACGTCTACGACACCTATTCATTGCCCGTGGGCACCGCGACGGCAATCGTCAAGAACGGTGGCGAGACCTGGTTTTTCATCACGGCCGACTATGCGTTCGGTCACTCGCTGGAAGACAACACTTCAATGGTCGTCGAGAACCTGGGTGGCAAGGTCGTGGGTGGCGTCGAGGCGCCGCTCGGAACTACCGATTTCGCGTCCTACCTGATCCAGGCCAAGGCATCGGGCGCCGACGTCATCGCGCTGGCCAATGCCGGCTCCGATACCGTCAACGCCATCAAGCAGGCCAACTCGTTCGGCATCGTGGAGCAAGGTCAACAGATGGCCGGCATGCTGGTGTTCCTCACCGACGTGAAAGCATTGGGTCTGGAAACCGCCCAGGGCCTGCAGTTCACCACCGCGTTCTACTGGGACCGCAGCGACGAGGCGCGCAAATGGTCGCAGCGCTTTTTCGAGAAGCATGGCGCCATGCCGACGATGGTTCAGGCGGGCGTGTACTCGGCCACGTTGTCTTATCTGGAGGCGGTCAAGAAGGCCGGTACCGATGATGCCGATGCCGTGCGTGAGGTGCTGGGCGACATGACCATCAACGACATGTTCGTCCAGGGCGGCGATATCCTGCCCAATGGCCTCATGACGCATGACATGTATCTGGTGAAAGCCAAGTCGCCCGAGCAATCGGAAGGGCCGTGGGACCTGCTGGAAGTGGTTGCCACGATACCCGGGGAAAAGGCGTTCATCCCGTTGTCCGAAAGCGCCTGCCAGCTACTCGATAAGTAACGTATGCAAGTGGGGCGATAAGGCTCGAGGAGCCGCCGCCCACGGAAAGCGAGAAAGAGTGTATCGGTCAGTACCTGAGTGTGTAACTCGCGCTCTCACTACCGCCGGGGGCCCGGCTTCAGGAGGAGAAGGCAATGAGGAAACTACTATTGGCCGCGACCTGTGGCTTCACCATGACCCTGGCGGGCGCCGCGAGCGCCCAGGATCAGGCGTTGTCCAACGATTACGTCAAAATCGGCGTGCTGGGCGACATGTCCGGCGTTTATGCCACCGGCTTCAGCGGTCCGGGGGCGGTCGGAGCCGTCAAGATGGCGGTTGACGACTTTGGCGGCAGCGTATTGGGGCAACCGATCCGGGTGATTTCCGCAGATCACCAGAACAAGCCCGACGTTGCCTCGGCCACCGCCCGTGAATGGATCGACCAGGAGCGTGTCGACATGATCACGGATCTGACCAACTCGGCCGTGGGTCTCGCGGTGCAGAGCCTGGCCTCGGATAAAGGCGTCATTACCATGAACACCGGCGCGGCGACCACGCAGCTGACCAATGAGGCCTGTACCAAGTACGGCATTCACTACGGCTACGATACCTATGCGCTGCCGGTCGGTACCGCGACGGCGATCGTCAAGAACGGTGGCAAGAAGTGGTTCTTCATTACCGCCGACTACGCGTTCGGACATTCGTTGCAGAAAAACACCACCGAGGTCGTGGAGAGCCTGGGCGGCGAGGTCGTCGGTAGTGTCGCTGCGCCGTTGGGCACCAATGACTTTGCCTCCTATCTGTTGCAGGCCAAGGCCTCGGGCGCCGAGGTCATTGCCTTGGCCAATGCCGGCCAGGATACGGTGAACTCGGTGAAGCAGGCGGATTCGTTCGGCATCGTGCAGGGCGGCCAGCAACTGGCCGGGATGCTGGTGTTGATCAGCGACGTCAAGAGTCTGGGCCAGGAGGTCGCCAAGGGCCTGCAGTTCACCAGCGCCTGGTACTGGAACTACGACGATGAGTCGCGCGAATGGGCCAAGCGTTACATGGAGCGCACCGGCGCTGCGCCCACGTTCCCACATGCGGCGCTGTACTCTGCCACCACGGCGTATCTGAACGCGGTCAAGGCCGCGGGCACGGATGACGCCGACGCAGTGCGCGCCCAGCTCAACGAGATGACGATCGACGACTTTTTCGCCAAGGGTGGCGATATCCGGCCGGATGGCTTGCTGGTCCACGATATGTATCTGCTCAAGGTCAAGGAAGCGTCCGCGTCGAAAGGGGAGTGGGACGTGGCCGGAGTGGCGCGCGTCATTCCCGGTGAACAAGCGTATCCGCCCCTGTCCGAAAGCACCTGTGCGCATATCGACCAATAAAATAAGCGAACCGGGGAGCCTTGCGCCGTGAATGTATCGCTTGACCTGATCCTGGCGCAGATGATGCTGGGCCTGAGTGCCGGCGTGTTTTACGCCATGCTGAGCCTGGGCCTGGCCATCATCTTCGGTCTGCTCAATGTGATCAATTTCGCTCACGGCGCACTCTATATGCTGGGTGCGTTCGTGGCATTGATCGGCCATTCATACATTGGCCCATGGCTCGGTTACGAGGATTTTCAACTGGGCTTCTGGCCGGCGCTGATCGTGGCGCCGCTGCTCGTCGGTTGCTTCGGCATGCTGCTGGAGCGGACCATGCTGCGCCGGCTATATCAGTTCGACCATATCTACGGGCTGCTGCTGACCTTCGGTATCGCCTTGATGCTGCAAGGCTTCTTTACCAACTACTTCAATGTTTCCGGCACTCCCTATGGCGGCCAGCCGGAGTCGCTTAACGGCATTGTCAATCTCGGCTTCATGTATTTCCCCAAGTTCCGATTGTTCGCCATCGTCATGTCGATAGTGGTGTGCTTTCTCACCTGGTTCGTGATCGAGCGCACCCGACTGGGCGCAGTGCTGCGGGCTGGAGTGGAGAACCCCAAGCTGGTCCAGGCGTTCGGGATCAACGTGCCACTCATGGTGACGCTGACCTTCGGCTTTGGCGTCGCATTGGCGGCGCTGGCTGGGGTGCTGGCGGCACCTATCTACTCGGTTAGCCCATTGATGGGCGCCAACCTGATTATCGTGGTGTTCGCCGTGGTCGTCATCGGCGGTATGGGTTCGATCATGGGCGCCATCGTCACCGGCCTGACACTCGGTCTGATCCAGGGCCTGACCAAGGCGATCTATCCGCCGGCAGCCAATACGGTGATCTTTTTCATCATGGTGATCGTTTTGCTGGTTCGACCGGCCGGTCTGTTCGGCAAGGAATAAGGAAGCGCTACCGCAATGAATCGTATTTTCTGGGTTCTGTTGATTGGATTGGGCCTGGCGGCACCGTTCCTCATCTATCCCGTGTTCGCGATGAAGCTGCTGTGCTTTGCGTTGTTTGCCTGCGCCTTCAACCTGCTGCTCGGCTATGTCGGCCTGCTTTCCTTTGGTCATGCCGCGTTTTTTGGTGGCGCCGCCTACATCACCGGTCACGTCGTCAAGGTGTGGGGCTTTCCGCCGTTGGCCGGGATTCTCACGGGTACCCTGTTCGCGCTGGTTCTAGGGGCTATCTTCGGCAAGCTGGCGATCCGCCGTCAGGGCATCTACTTCGCCATGATTACCCTGGCGTTGGCTCAGATCATCTACTTCCTTTCGCTCCAGCTAGAGTTCACCGGTGGCGAAAACGGTTTGCAGGGCATTCCACGCGGTCAGCTCTTTGGCGTTATCGACCTGTCCCAACCATTGGCGATGTACTACACGGTCTTCGCGATTTTCATGATCGGCTTCCTGATCATTTACCGCGCCATCCATTCACCCTTCGGCCAAGTGCTCACGGCTATTCGCGAGAACGAGCCGCGGGCGATATCGCTGGGCTACAATGTCGATCGCTTCAAGCTCATGGCCTTCATTCTCTCGGCCACGCTGGCCGGTACGGCCGGGGCCACCAAGGCCATCGTGTTCCAGTTCGCGTCGCTGACCGACGTGCACTGGCCGATGTCGGGCGAGGTCGTGCTGATGACGCTATTGGGCGGCATGGGAACCCTGTTTGGCCCGGTCGTGGGAGCAACCGCCATCGTCGCCATGTACAACGAGCTCAGTGCCATGGGCTCATGGATCAATGTCATCATCGGTGGCATTTTCGTGGTCTGCGTGCTGACATTCCGCAGGGGCATCGTCGGCGAGTTGGCCCGCCTGTTGCGATCTCGAAGCTAAAAAGTGTTGACGACTCAGAGGCGTATGGATAATATACGCCCCGTTCTCGCGAGACATCTTTGCGGTTCGGGGCCTTAGCTCAGCTGGGAGAGCGCGACGCTGGCAGCGTCGAGGTCATCGGTTCGATCCCGATAGGCTCCACCATTTCTCGCAAAACGCCGCAACAACGTCCCATTCGTCTAGTGGTCCAGGACACCGCCCTTTCACGGCGGTAACAGGGGTTCGAACCCCCTATGGGACGCCACCTCTTTCCCTGCTATTCCCGTTTACTTTTCTCCTCGCTGCGTTGGCAGTCAAGACTGGCTTCGCTAGGTATTTTTAGTGATTTTCTACTAATTCCGAGTTGACTTTAACGCCGACTTGTCCCCACCCGTACACCTAGAATCAATGTCTTGTGCATAGTTCGTTGTTCAGGCCCATGGTTGTGCGTTTCGTGAAAAAATTCTTTAAAAACAGCAAGTTACCTCTGGTTAAAAATTAGGCAATTTGTAGCCAGGCCGCTTGTCATGGCGATTAGACGACGTTTTCTAGTGGTTGTGAACAGCCTTATCCACAGAAAGTGTGGAAAAGCACTGGGGTGGCAAAAACGGGGTTTTAAGGTGTGCAAAACCTGCTCTGTATTAGCCCCGGCTAATCGGCTCGCCGGGGCATTGTCAAGCACTCAGTCGCGCTGCAAACGCTTGAGCAGCGAAGAGGTATCCCAGCGGCCGCCACCCATGGCTTGGATATCGCCGTAGAACTGATCCACCAGCGCGGTCACCGGTAGTCTGGCGTCAAGTCGGCGCGCTTCGGCGAGGCAGATATTCAGGTCCTTGCGCATCCAGTCCACGGCAAAGCCATGGTCGTAATCGTCGGCGATCATGGTGCTATGGCGATTGACCATTTGCCAGGAGCCCGCCGCGCCCTGTGAGATCACTGCGATGACTTGCTCGCGATCGAGTCCGGCGCGCTCGGCGAAGTGCAGGCCTTCGGCAAGTCCTTGCACCAGGCCGGCTATGCATATCTGGTTGACCATCTTGGTCATCTGGCCGGCACCGGAGGCTCCCAGCAGCGTGACGGCCTTGCCATAGTGAGCGAGTCTCGGGCGGGCGCGCTCGAATGCCGAATCTTCTCCACCGCACATGATGGTCAGTGCGCCGTTCACGGCGCCTTGCTGGCCGCCGGAGACCGGTGCGTCGATAAAGTGGCAATTGCGAGCCCGGCAGGCCTGGTCGAGCTCGCGCGCCAGGTCAGCGGAGGCGGTCGTATGATCGACCAGCACGGCGTTGTCGCGCATGCCGGCCAAGGCGCCATCCTGGCCGATAACGACTTGGCGTACATCGTCGTCGTTGCCCACGCAGACCAATACCAGGTCGGCGCCCTCGGCAGCTTCACGGGGTGTGGCGTGGTGGCTGCCGCCATGCTCCGCGATCCAGGCTTCGGCCTTGGCGGCATTGCGATTGTAGACGCGCATCCTGAGACCGGCGCGTGCCAGGTGGCCCGCCATGGGATAGCCCATGACCCCAAGGCCTATGAAGGCGGCGGTACGTATCGTTTCGCTCATGATGATTGTCCTCTCGTTAGTAGCGGTGTCCTGTTCTTATGACCGTCGATCGCGCGCAGCGAGTTCGAGTGACCCAAACGAAGCGGGCCGCCCATTAGGCGGCCCACGCATCGTCAGCTTGTTTCTTTCTCGAGCATGTTAGTTCTTCTCGGGATAGTCACGCTGGGTATGCCCGGTGTAGAGCTGGCGCGGACGACCGATACGATAGCCGGTGCTGATCATCTCGTTCCAATGCGAGATCCAGCCGATGGTCCGCGAGACGGCGAAGACCACGGTGAACATATTGGCTGGAACGCCGATCGCCTTGAGAATGATGCCCGAGTAGAAGTCGACGTTGGGATAGAGCTGGCGCTCGATGAAGTAGTCGTCTTCCAGGGCGATCTGCTCCAGGCGCTTGGCGATCTTCAACTGGGGATCGTCGGCCATGCCCAACTCGCCGAGCACCTGGTCGCAGGTTTCCTTCATGACCTTGGCGCGCGGGTCGAAGTTGCGATAGACGCGGTGACCGAAGCCCATCAGGCGGAAGGGATCGTCCTTGTCCTTGGCGCGATCGACGAAACGCTGGATGTTCTCCTCGGAGTCGTCGCCGATCTCGTCGAGCATGTTGAGTACGGCTTCGTTGGCGCCACCATGAGCCGGGCCCCACAGCGCGGCGATGCCGGCACTGATACAGGCGAAGGGGTTGGCGCCGGTGGAACCGGCCAGGCGCACCGTGGAGGTGGAGGCATTCTGCTCATGATCGGCATGCAGCATGAAGATGCGATCCATCGCCTTGGCGAACACCGGGTTGATCTTGTACTCCTCGCACGGGTTGCCGAACATCATATAGAGGAAGTTTTCGGCATAGTTGAGATCGTTACGCGGATAATTGAACGGTTGGCCGATGTTGTACTTGTGGCACATCGCCGCCAGCGTCGGCATCTTGGCGATCAGGCGAATGGCGCTGACCCGGCGCTCCTCTTCCTTGGTGATATCCAGGTTGTCGTGATAGAAGGCCGCCAGGCCACCGACCACGCCGCACAGGATCGCCATCGGGTGGGCGTCACGCCGGAAACCCTTGAAGAAGTTGGCTAACTGCTCATGGACCATGGTGTGATTGCGAATGGTCTTCTCGAAGTTGACGTACTCCTCCTTGGAGGGCAGCTCTCCGAACAGCAGCAGGTAGCTCAGCTCGACGAAGTTGGAGTTGTTCGCCAACTGAGCGATGGGGTAGCCGCGATGCAGTAGCACGCCTTCGCCGCCATCGATATAAGTAATGCCGGACTCACAGGCAGCGGTAGCGACGAAACCGGGGTCGTAGGTGAAGAAACCTTCGGCCAGGAGGTCGCGTACGTCGATGACATCGGGCCCAGTGGTACCGGAATAGATCGGGAACTCGATGGCCTTATCCAGCCCCTCTATTGTCAACTGCGCTTTCTTGCCAGCCATGACGGCCTCCTCTGATAGTGAATGCTGAACGTAAGTCGTTGTCTCGCTTGCCTTGCGGGCGGGTGCAGGCTGAAAAAGGTTTGCCCACTATAGAATCGTCGAAAGGATTGTCAATTAACCGATAGTGGCCGTGCCGGCCCGTAAGCCTGCCGTCGCGATGAGTATTTTCCGCTCAGAAAGCGCCGCGTGGCAGGGTAACGGTGCCGTGCTGATGTTACCAAGGGTAACACTAAAGTCGGATTTCGGCGGTAACGATTTGTCATACTTGTGGGCAGCCCCTATAATCCCACCTCGCGCGACTGGCGGGAAAGAGGCTCGGTCGAGTCGCCTGATCGACCGCCGGGACCCTCCCTCAAACCACCGCCCGCTCGGGCTCGATGCCCGACCGAATCAAGAGCGGGCCAAGAGAGTGTGTAGAGCCGTGAATAGCAAAAGACCCGTAAATCTCGACCTTTCCACAATAAAGTTTCCACTCCCTGCGCTGACCTCGATCACTCACCGTATCACCGGTGTCATCCTTTTCATTGGCCTGATTTTCGGCTTTTGGGCGCTGGATGCTTCGCTGTCTTCTCCCGAGGGGTTCGAAGCCGTACGCCATGCACTCGATGAGAATATTCTAGCCAAGTTGATCGCCTGGGGATTGTTGTCCGCCCTGGCTTTTCACTTCGTGGCTGGTATCAAGCATCTGTTGATGGATGGCGGCATCGGTCTCGAGCTTGAAAGCGCAAACAGGAAAGCACAAATCACCGTGGTGGCAAGTGCCGTTCTGGTGGTGCTGGCAGGAGTCTGGGTATGGTAACCAATATCACTAATTTCGGTCGTAGCGGCCTGTCCGATTGGTTGATTCAGCGAGTCTCGGCGATCATTCTGGCGCTCTACACCATCTTCATGGTCGGTTATCTGCTATTCCATCCGGCGCTCGATTACCCCACCTGGAATGGGCTCTTCGCGCAAACCTGGATGCGCATCTTCTCCCTGCTGGCATTCCTCTCGCTGGCGGCACATGCCTGGATCGGCCTGTGGACCGTAATCACCGACTATATCAAGCCGACTGGCATTCGTTTCGCCGTGCAAATCGTCGTGATGCTTGCCATCTTCGTTTTTCTGGTGTGGGGCGTTCAAGTCCTGTGGGGAGCCTGATCCATGTCCAACATGCGTAGCCTGACATTCGACGCAATCATCATCGGTGGTGGTGGCTCCGGCCTGCGCACCGCCCTCGAGCTAGCCAAGTCCGGCAGAAAGACGGCCGTTCTCTCCAAGGTTTTCCCGACTCGCTCGCATACCGTTTCCGCCCAGGGCGGTATCACCTGTGCCATCGCTTCCGCCGATCCCGAAGATGACTGGCGCTGGCACATGTACGATACCGTCAAGGGTGGTGACTACATCACCGATCAGGACGCCGCGGAATACATGTGTTCCGAGGGGCCCAAGGCGGTCTTCGAGCTCGAGCACATGGGTTTGCCATTCTCGCGTTTCGATAACGGGCGCATCTACCAGCGCCCGTTCGGTGGTCAGTCAAAGGATTTCGGCAAGGGTGGTCAGGCCGCGCGGACCTGTGCCGCCGCTGACCGTACCGGTCATGCCCTGCTGCACACGCTGTATCAGAACAATCTGAAGAATAACACCGTGTTCCTCAACGAGTGGTACGCGGTGGATCTGGTCAAGAATGCCAACGGCGATGTGGTCGGCTGCATCGCGCTATGTATCGAGACCGGCGAGGTCGTACATATCAAATCGAAAGCCACGGTGCTGGCAACCGGCGGCTCCGGGCGCATCTTCTCGTCCACCACCAACGCCCTGATCAACACCGGCGACGGTATCGGTATGGCGTTGCGTGCCGGCTTCCCGGTTCAGGATATCGAAATGTGGCAGTTCCACCCGACCGGTATCTACGGTGCCGGCGTGCTGGTGACCGAAGGTTGCCGTGGCGAGGGTGGCTATCTGATCAATAAGGATGGCGAGCGCTTCATGGAGCGTTACGCGCCTAACGCCAAGGATTTGGCCGGCCGCGACGTGGTCGCTCGCTCCATGGTGATGGAGATCCTCGAAGGCCGCGGTTGTGGCGAAAACGGCGATCACGTGCTGCTCAAGCTCGATCACCTCGGCGAGGAGGTGCTCAACAAGCGCCTGCCGGGCATCGTCGAGTTGGCCAAGACCTTCGCGCATGTCGATCCGGCCCAGGAGCCGATCCCGGTGGTGCCGACCTGCCATTATATGATGGGTGGGCTGCCGACCAACGTGCACGGCCAGGCGATCATGCCCGACGCCGACGGCAACGACACCATCGTCAACGGCCTGTTCGCCTGTGGCGAGGCGGCCTGCGTCTCGGTGCACGGCGCCAACCGTCTGGGCGGCAATTCATTGCTCGACCTGGTGGTGTTCGGGCGCGCGGCCGGCATGTTCATCGAGAACGCGCTCAACGAGGGCATCGATTACCTGGATGCCGTCGAATCCGATATCGACGCAGCGCTGGCGCGCATGAATCGCTGGAACGAATCCAGCGGTGGCGAATCCATCCCCGAGTTGCGTGCCGAGTTGCAGGAAACCATGCAGAGGTCGTTCGGCGTCTTCCGCCAGGAAGACCAGATGCAGGAAGGGGTCAAGCAGTTGGCCGAACTGCGTGAGCGTATCGGCAAGGCCCATCTCGGCGACAAGTCCAACGCGTTCAATACCGCGCGCGTCGAAGCACTGGAGCTCGACAACCTGCTGGAAGTGGCGGAAGCGACCGCTATCTCCGCGCTCGAGCGCAAGGAGAGTCGCGGTGCCCATTCCCGTTACGATTATCCGGATCGGGACGACGTCAATTGGCTGAAGCATTCCATCTACACGCCGCTCGACAAGAAGCTGAGTAAGCGTGATGTGAATTTCTCGCCGAAGACCGTCGACACCTTCGAGCCGAAAATCCGTACTTATTAAGGGGATCTGATATGTCCATGCTTCAGGTATCCGTTTACCGCTACAATCCGGAAACCGACTCCGCACCTTATATGCAGGAGTTCCAGGTGGACACCCAGGGCCGCGATCTGATGGTTCTGAATGTCCTCGAGATCATCAAGCAGCAAGACAGCTCCATGGCCTACCGTCGTAGTTGCCGCGAAGGCGTGTGTGGCTCCGATGGCATGAACATGAACGGCTCCAATGGCCTGGCCTGCGTCACCGCGCTATCCGAGGTGGTCGACAAGCGTGGCAAGTTGGTGTTGCGCCCGCTGCCCGGCCTGCCGGTAGTGCGCGACCTGGTGGTCGACATGGGTATCTTCTACAAGCAGTACGAGCGCATCCAGCCCTACCTGCAGAACGACACCCCGCCGCCGGCCATCGAGCGTTTGCAGTCGCCCGAGGACCGTGAAAAGCTCGATGGCCTCTACGAATGCATTCTGTGTGCCTGCTGTTCGACGGCTTGTCCGTCGTTCTGGTGGAATCCGGAAAAGTTCGTCGGGCCGGCCGGTCTGCTGCAGTCCTATCGTTTCCTCGCCGATTCGCGCGACACCGCGACCCGCGAGCGCCTGGCCGATCTCGAGGATCCGTTCAGCGTGTTCCGTTGTCGCGGTATCATGAATTGCGTGGCGGTTTGCCCCAAGGGGCTCAACCCGACCCGCGCGATCGGCAAGATTCGCGAGCTGCTAATGGCGAATGCCACTTAAATCGTGGCGCGTGGCTTGTTATCATTAGTCGCCGTGTTCTCTTGCGGTCGCATGCCGCAAGTTGAGCCGGCCAAGTTTCAAGAGCCGGTGCCTGGTGCACCGGCTCTTGACGATCATTGCCGTGAATTCAGTGGACGACGCGTCGTCCCACCGGCAGGGCAATCGTGACGCCGGAGCGACTAGCAGGCCGGCGCCGACAACACCCCATCAGTGCAGGGTGACCGAGAGATGCAAGAAGGCATAATGGAGTTGATGTGGCGCACCTCCCATGTGAGCGGCGGCAACGCTCACTATGTGGAAGCGCTCTACGAACAGTACCTCGTCGATCCCAATGCGGTCCCGGATGAATGGCGTAACTACTTCGACAAGTTACCGCGCCCAGAAGGCAGTCCCTCCCGCGATATTCCCCTCAGCCCGATTCGCGATCAATTCTACCAGTTGGGCCAGAGCCGTCGCTCCGCCCAGGGCGTGGCCACCAGCGATAGTAGCGAAAGCAAGAAGCAGGTCAAGGTTCTCCAGCTGATCAACGCTTATCGCTTCCGCGGCCACCAGAAGGCCGATATCGACCCGCTCGATCTGCGCAAGCCGGTACCGATACCGGATCTCGATCTATCCTTTCATCAGTTGTCGAAAGCCGACATGGATACCGAGTTCCAGACCGGCTCCTTCTTCCTGGGCAAGGATAAGGCACCGCTCAAGGAAATCGTCGACGCACTCGAGCAGACCTACTGTCGCAGTATCGGCTGTGAGTTCATGCATATCGTCGATACCGAGGAAAAACGCTGGCTGCAGCAGCGCTTCGAATCGGTGCGCTCGAAGCCGAAATTCAGCGACGAAGTGCGCAAGCACGTGCTCGAGCGCCTGACCGCGGCGGAGGGCCTGGAAAGCTATCTGGCATCCAAGTACCCGGGCACCAAGCGTTTCGGCCTCGAGGGTGGCGAGACCTTCATACCCATGATGGACGAGATCATCCAGCGCGTCGGTGGCTATGGGTCCAAGGAAGTGGTCATCGGCATGGCTCACCGTGGCCGTCTCAACCTGCTGGTGAACATCCTCGGCAAGAGCCCTTCGGAATTGATCGAGGAGTTCGACGGCAAGAAGGTCATCGAGAAGGGCTCGGGTGACGTCAAATATCACCAGGGTTTCAGCTCCAACGTGATGACCGCGGGCGGCGAGGTTCACCTGGCGCTGGCCTTCAATCCTTCGCATCTGGAAATCGTCTCACCGGTGGTCGAGGGTTCGGTACGCGCCCGCCAGGATCGCCGCGACGACGCGGAAGGCGACAAGGTTCTGCCGATCAACATCCACGGCGACGCCGCCTTTGCCGGCCAGGGCGTGGTCATGGAAACCTTCCAGATGTCGCAGACTCGCGGCTTCAAGACCGGCGGAACGCTGCATATCGTGATCAACAACCAGGTTGGTTTCACGACCTCACATCCCCAGGACACGCGCTCCACCGAATACTGCACCGACATTGCCAAGATGGTGCAGGCGCCGATTTTCCACGTTAACGGCGACGATGCCGACGCGGTGTTGCATGCCACCCAGGTGGCCGTCGATTACCGCCAGCAGTTCCATAAGGACGTGGTCATCGACTTGGTCTGCTACCGTCGTCGCGGCCATAACGAGGCCGACGAGCCGTCCGGCACCCAGCCGATGATGTATCAGAAGATCAAGGCGCATAAGAGTTCGCGCGAACTCTACGCGGCGCGCCTGGTGGAAGATGGCGTGCTCTCCGCCGATCAGGCCAAGGATCTGATCGAGAAGTATCGCGAGGATCTGCTGGCCGGCAACCATGTCGCCAACGCGCTGGTCAAGGAGCCCAACAAGGAGTTGTTCGTCGATTGGTCGGCGTATCTCGGCCACGAATGGACCGGCGATGCCGATACCACGATGGACATGAAGCGCATGCAGCAGTTGGCGGCGCGCATGTGCGAGATTCCCGATGGGATTCAGGTTCAGCGTCAGGTCGCCAAGATCTACGAAGACCGCCGCAAGATGCACGCCGGTGGCATGGCGCTCAATTGGGGCTTCGCCGAAACCCTGGCCTACGCCACCCTGCTCGAACAGGGTCACCCGATACGCCTGATTGGACAGGATTCGGGGCGCGGCACCTTCTCGCATCGCCACGCGGTGGTGCACAACCAGAAGGATGGCACCACCTACGTGCCCTTGGAGCATATCGGCGACGGCCAGCCGCGCTTCACCATTCACGACTCCTTCCTTTCGGAAGAAGCCGTGTTGGCCTTCGAATACGGCTACGCCACCACCATGCCCAATGCACTGGTGATCTGGGAAGCGCAGTTCGGTGATTTCTTCAACGGCGCGCAGATGGTCGTCGACCAGTTCATCTCTTCCGGCGAGTCGAAGTGGGGGCGGCTGTGCGGCCTGACCCTGCTGCTGCCTCACGGTTATGAAGGCCAGGGACCGGAACACTCCTCGGCGCGCCTCGAACGCTTCCTGCAACTGTGCGCGGAGCACAACATGCAGGTCTGCGTGCCGACCACGCCGGCGCAGATCTATCATTTGCTGCGTCGCCAGGTGATCCGGCCGATCCGCAAACCACTGGTGGTGATGTCGCCGAAGAGCCTGCTGCGCCACAAGGAAGCGACGTCCACCCTGGAAGAGTTGGCCCACGGCCGCTTCAACATGGTGCTGGCCGACGTCGGCAAGCTGGATGCCGAGAAGGTCAAGCGGGTGGTGCTGTGCGCGGGCAAGGTTTACTACGATCTGGCGGCCTACCGTAGTGAAAACGAGCGCGAGGACACCGCGATCGTGCGTATCGAGCAGCTCTACCCCTTCCCCAAGGAAGAGCTTTATGAGGTGCTCAAGGGTTACACCAACCTCGAGCAGCTGGTGTGGTGCCAGGAGGAACCGCTCAATCAGGGCGCCTGGTATCAGAGCCAGCATCACATGCGCGTGGTCGCCGATATGCTGGAAAACGGCCTGGGTCGCGAATTGAAATTCGCCGGTCGTCCGGCTTCCGCGGCACCCGCGGCCGGCTACATGTCCGTACACGTCGAACAGCAGCGCCAACTGGTGGATGACGCCTTCAACGCCTGAAGCGCCTCATCGGGACGAGAGAACACACTAAGGAAACGAGATGGCTACCGAGATCAAAGCGCCAAGCTTTCCGGAATCCGTTGCCGAAGGCACGGTTGCTACCTGGCACAAGAAACCCGGGGACAGCGTCGAGCGCGACGAACTGATCGTCGAAATCGAGACCGATAAGGTCGTCCTCGAAGTGGTGGCGCCGGAAGCGGGCACGCTGTCGGAGATCAAGGTCGAGGAAGGCGACACCTGCGACTCCGAGCAGGTGCTGGGCCTGCTCGGCGAGGCGCAGGAGAAAGCCGAGCCCAGCTCCGGCGCCGATGTCGATGCCAAGGCCGAGGGGGATAGCGACTCCCAGCCGGAGAAGCAAGCCGAGAAAAAGACTGAAAAGAAAGCCGAGAAGCCGGCGGCCTCCGGCAAGGCGTACGACGTCAAGGCGCCGAGCTTCCCCGAGTCGGTGCAGGAAGGCACCGTGGCGACCTGGCACAAGCAGGTCGGCGAAGCGGTCAAGCGCGACGAGGTGCTGGCCGACATCGAGACCGACAAGGTGGTGCTGGAAGTCGTTGCGCCCGTCGATGGCGCGCTGTCTGAAATCAAGGTCGAAGAGGGCGAGCAGGTCGAATCCGAAGCCGTGCTGGCGATCTTCTCCGCAGGGGCTGGCGGTGAATCGGGTGGCGACGAGACTGCTGAAGCCGATGACGGCGCCAAGGACGACCAGGGATCGGATGAAAAGCTCGGCGACAAGATTCTCGCGCCCGCCGCGCGCAAGATGGTCGCCGAGCACGATCTTGACGTCAGCAAGATCGAAGGCACCGGCAAGGGCGGTCGCATCCTCAAGGAAGACGTGCAGAAGGCCGTGAAAGAGGGCAATGCCAAGAAGGCGGCAGCCTCCAAGGCAGCGGATAGCGCCAGTGCGACCAAGGCCGCCGCTGCGGCGCCGGTGGTCGAGGGCGAACGCCCCGAGAAGCGCGTGCCGATGAGCCGGCTGCGCCAGACCATCGCCAAGCGTCTGGTCCAGGCCCAGCAGACCGCAGCCATGCTGACCACCTATAACGAGGTGGACATGACGGCAGTAATGGCGCTGCGCGCGCAGTACAAGGAAACCTTCCAGAAGGCGCACGACACCAAACTCGGTTTCATGGGTTTCTTCGTCAAGGCTTGCTCCGAGGCGCTCAAGCGCTTCCCGGATGTCAACGCCTCAATCGACGGGACCGATATCGTCTACCATGGCTATCAGGATATCGGCGTGGCGGTTTCGACGCCTCGCGGCCTGGTGGTGCCGGTGCTGCGCGATACCGACAGCATGAAGATCGCCGATGTCGAGAAGACCATCGTCGACTTCGGTAAACGCGCGCGTGACGGCAAGCTGGGCATCGACGAAATGCAGGGTGGTACCTTCACCATCACCAACGGTGGCATCTTCGGCTCGCTGATGTCGACGCCGATCATCAATCCACCGCAGACCGCGATCCTGGGCATGCACAAGATTCAGGAGCGCCCGGTAGCGGTCGATGGCAAGGTCGAAATCCGTCCGATGATGTATCTGGCAGTGTCCTACGATCACCGCATGATCGACGGCAAGGACGCGGTACAGTTCCTGGTGACCATCAAGGAACTGCTCGAGGATCCAGCACGCCTGCTGCTGGACGTGTGATTCGCCGCTAACGTCAACCTATCGCGAATCGAACAGACGAACAGGAAGATTTCATGGCCGATAAATACGATGTGATCGTCATTGGCGCGGGCCCCGGTGGCTACGTCGCCGCTATTCGCGCTGCCCAACTGGGCCTCAAGACCGCGTGTGTCGAGAAGTGGGTCAACAAGCAGGGCAAGACCGTGCATGGCGGCACTTGCCTGAACGTGGGCTGCATTCCCTCCAAGGCCCTGCTCGAGACATCGCACAAGTTCATCGAAGCGCGCGATCATTACGCCGAGATCGGTATCGAAGTGGGCGAGGTCTCGCCTAACATCGCCAAGATGCTCGAGTTCAAGGAGAGCGTCATCGCCAAGAACGTCGGCGGTATCAGCGCCCTGTTCAAGGCCAATGGCGTCGCCGCGCTGGAGGGCACCGGCAAGGTGCTTTCCAACAGCAAGGTCGAGGTCACCGGCAACGATGGCAAGAAGGCCACCTATGAGGCCGAGAACATCATCATCGCTTCCGGCTCCGTGCCGGTCGAGATTCCGCCGACCCCGCTGACCGAAGGCTTGATCGTCGACTCCGCCGGCGCGCTGGAATTCACCGAGGCGCCCAAGCGCCTGGGCGTGATCGGCGCCGGTGTCATCGGCCTCGAGCTGGGCAGTGTATGGAAGCGCATGGGCAGCGAAGTCACCATGCTCGAGGCGATGGATACCTTCCTGCCGATGGTCGATCAGGCCGTGGCCAAGGAAACCCAGAAGCTGCTCAAGAAGCAGGGCCTGGACATCAAGCTGGGCGCGCGCGTCACCGGCTCCGAGGTCAAGGGCAAGGAAGTGGTGGTCAAGTACACCGACAGCAAGGGCGAGCAGGAGCAGACCTTCGACAAGGTGATCGTCTGCGTCGGCCGTCGGCCCTATACGCAGGGTCTGCTCGATGACGACGCCGGCATCAAGTTGGACGAGCGCGGTTTCATCTTCGTCGACGATCACTGCCGCACCAGCGTGCCGGGCGTCTATGCCATCGGCGACTGCGTGCGCGGCCAGATGCTGGCGCACAAGGCATCGGAAGAGGGCGTGATGGTCGCCGATATCATCGCCGGCCATAAGGCCGAGATGAACTACGATGCGATCCCCTGCGTCATCTATACCGCGCCCGAAGTGGCGTGGGTCGGCATGAACGAGCAGGAAGCCAAGGCTGCCGGTATCGAGGTCAAGACCGGTTCCTTCCCGTTCTCCGCCAATGGCCGTGCGCTGGCCAACAACGCTGCCGAGGGCATGGCCAAGGTCATTGCCGATGCCGAAACCGACCGCATTCTCGGGGTGCATATCGTCAGTCAGCATGCCGGCGAACTGATCGCCCAGGGCGTGATCGCCATGGAGTTCGGCTCCAGTGCCGAGGATCTGGCACTGACCTGCTATGCGCACCCGACGACTTCCGAGGCGATCCACGAGGCCGCCCTGGCGGTAGACGGCCATGCGATTCACATGGCCAACCGCAAGAAGCGCAAATAACAACACGATGTAAGCACGCGTCCAATTCCCCGAGACGCGTCGCTCGCGTTTTGCGCGGGCGAACGGGGGTGGCCCGGGTTCGCACTCTATCGAGACGAATCCGCTGGCCATCGTTCGAGTCACATGCAACCAATGGCATGACACGATGAACCTTCACGAATATCAGGGCAAACAACTGTTTGCCGACTATGGTCTGCCGGTGTCCAAGGGCTTCGCCGTGGACACTCCCGAAGAAGCCGCTACCGCGTGCAAGAAGATCGGCGGTGACAAATGGGTCGTCAAGGCCCAGGTCCACGCCGGTGGCCGTGGCAAGGCCGGCGGCGTCAAGCTGATCAAGAGCCCCGACGAGGCCAAGGCCTTCGCCGAACAGTGGCTGGGCAAGAACCTGGTGACCTACCAGACCGACGAAAAGGGCCAGCCGGTCGCCAAGATTCTGGTCGAGAATCTCACCGACATCGCCACTGAGTTGTATCTGGGCGCGGTGGTCGATCGCGCTACGCGTCGCGTGGTGTTCATGGCCTCCACCGAAGGCGGCGTGGAAATCGAGAAGGTCGCCGAGGAAACCCCCGAGAAGATCCTCAAGGCCGAGATCGATCCGCTGACCGGCGCGCAGCCATACCAGGCGCGCGAGCTGGCTTTCGCGCTGGGCCTGAAAGGCGATCAGATCAAGCAGTTCACCAAGATTTTCCTGGGCCTTTCCAAGCTGTTCCACGACAAGGATCTGGCGCTGCTCGAAGTCAATCCGCTGGTGATCACCGAGCAGGGTAACCTGCACTGTCTCGATGCCAAGATCGGCCTCGACGGCAACGCACTGTATCGCCACCCTGACCTGCAGGCGATGCGTGATCCGTCCCAGGAAGACGAGCGCGAAGCCAATGCCCAGAAATGGGAGCTCAACTACGTCGCGCTGGAAGGCAACATCGGCTGCATGGTCAATGGCGCGGGTCTGGCCATGGGCACCATGGACATCATCAAGTTGAACGGCGGCCAGCCGGCCAACTTCCTCGATGTCGGCGGCGGCGCCACCAAGGAGCGTGTCGCGGAAGCCTTCAAGATCATTCTCTCCGACGACTCCGTGAAGGCCGTGCTGGTCAACATCTTCGGCGGTATCGTGCGCTGCGACATGATCGCCGAGGGCATCATCGGCGCGGTGGAGCAGGTCGGCGTCAATGTGCCGGTCGTGGTCCGTCTGGAAGGCAACAACGCCGAGCAGGGCGCCGAAAAACTGGCGTCCAGCGGCCTGAACATCATCGCGGCTACCAGCTTGACCGACGCGGCACAGCAGGTGGTTAAAGCGGCGGAGGGCAAGTAATGAGTATCCTGATTGACAAGAACACCAAGGTCATCTGCCAGGGCTTCACCGGTAGCCAGGGGACCTTCCATTCCGAACAGGCGATCGACTACGGCACCCAGATGGTCGGTGGCGTAACGCCGGGCAAGGGCGGCCAGGAGCATCTCGGCCTGCCGGTGTTCAATACCGTCAAGGAAGCCATCGACAAGACTGGCGCCGAGGCCTCGGTCATTTACGTGCCGGCGCCGTTCTGCAAGGACTCGATTCTCGAGGCCGCCAATGCCGGCATCAAGTTGATCGTGTGCATCACCGAAGGCATTCCGACGCTGGACATGCTCGACGCCAAGGTCAAGTGCGATGAGCTGGGCGTGCGCCTGGTTGGTCCTAACTGCCCCGGTGTGATCACGCCGGGTGAGAGCAAGATCGGCATCATGCCGGGCCATATCCATCAGCCGGGCCGCGTCGGCATCGTGTCACGTTCCGGCACCCTGACCTACGAAGCGGTCAAGCAGACCACCGATCACGGCTTCGGCCAATCCACCTGCGTGGGTATCGGCGGCGACCCGATTCCGGGCTCCACCTTCATCGACATCCTGGAGCTGTTCGAGAAGGATCCGAAGACCGAAGCCATCGTGATGATCGGCGAGATTGGCGGCACCGCCGAGGAAGAGGCGGCCGAGTACATCAAGCAGCACGTCTCCAAACCGGTGGTTTCCTACATCGCCGGTGTTACCGCACCGGCCGGTAAGCGCATGGGCCATGCCGGCGCGATTATCGCCGGTGGCAAGGGTACCGCGGATGAGAAATTCGCCGCCCTCGAAGCGGCGGGCGTCAGGACCGTACGCTCTCTCGCCGAGATTGGCGACGCACTGAAGGATGTCACAGGCTGGTAATCAGCTCCTGAGGCCTTCATCCAGCGCATAAGGGCACCTTTGGGTGCCTTTTTTTCGTTCTGGGTGTCGGGTGACTTCGGGTAATGCGCTCATGACGTCTGATTGCTGGCGCTATCGGGTGCCACCGACCCGACCACGCTTCATGCGTGAAGAGCAATCAATCACTGCTCCGTCTCTTTATTAGTACTTGAAACACCCATCTCAATAAATAACTTAGTCGTTCTAATACTGATATTCGTTGTGAAGACATTTCCGGTTAATAATTAATTACTAGAGCTGTTAATACTTGGCATTAGATTAGTGATTAAAGTTTACTATTACATAAATTAACCATGAAAACCTCTTTAAAAAATCCTAGCATGGACTAAAGTAATAGCATTCGTGTACTTTTGTTTACTTTCTTTAATTCATGGTAACAATAGGGTGTTTGTAGATAACCCTATGAAAAAAATAGTTTTTTATGGCCTCGGGGGATGCCGATTGATAACCGCCGGGGCGGTAGCGTGGAAAAATTCCATTATAAAGGCAGGCTTTGATAAAGCCGAGTCTCGTTGTGTTTCACTGCATGAAAATAGAATAAAGCGTCAATAAATATCATGAGTGTAAGTATGAAAAGACAACATTCCCTTATATGTCCGAACTATCTGTTAGGCGAACCTAAAGAATGGACTCTGATAAATTCTCATAGATCGAAGCAGGGGTACAATAATATGATTCCAAGACTCACTAATCTTCGGCTGCGCTGGAGCCTGCCGCTGATAGGCATGGCAATGGTTGTGGGACTCTCCGCCTGTGCCGTTCCAGGAGGGCATATCGACTATGAGACCGGTGCGGACCCTCTTCGCGATGCCGTCACGGTAAAGCCTATTACCATTGATCTGGTCAAGTCGATGAGTGATATTCCGCGCCCCGAAGCCGCTTCATTAGCGTCTGTCAGTAGCACAATGCACGACGCACCGACCGACTACAATTATCGCATTGGCCGCGGTGATGTGCTGAGTGTCATTGTCTACGACCATCCTGAACTAACGATTCCTGCAGGTAGTGAGCGCAGTGCTGCGGAATCTGGCAATGTCGTTCACTCGGATGGAACCATCTTTTACCCCTACGTTGGCAAGGTGGATGTTGCCGGACGAACGGTACGTGATGTAAGGGACGAGATTCAGCGACGCCTGGCAGATTTTATTGCCGAACCTCAAGTCGAGGTTAGAGTGGCGGCATTCAATGCTCAGAAGGCTTATGTCACCGGCCAGGTTACCGATCCCGGTTCCCTCCCGATAACCAATGTGCCGATGCATGTACTCGATGCGCTCAGCGCTGCCGGTGGTCTGAGTGAAACGGCAAACTGGCATAACGTGATATTGACCCGTAACGGGCAAGACACGCACTTATCGGTTTTCGATATGCTCGCTAACGGAGACATGGAGCAGAACGTGTTGCTGCAGGATGGCGACGTGCTGCATGTGCTGGATATCGGCAATGAACAGGTCTACGTGATGGGCGAGGTCAACGCGCCCTCCGCCATTGCCATGGCCAACAGCCGGCTATCGCTGACCAACGTTATCGCGCAAGCGGGTGGTATTCGTGAAGGCAGCGCCAATGCATCGGGGATTTTCGTGATTCGTCGTAATCCCGAGCCCAGTGATACCTACGCCACGGTCTATCAATTGAATGCCGATAATGCAGCCGCCTTCGTGCTCGGGTCGCAGTTCATGCTCGAGCCTACCGATGTCATCTATGTGACTGCCGCACCGCTGGCCCGCTGGAACCGTGTCCTCGACCAGTTGCTACCGTCGCTGACTACGATCTACCAGGCCACGGAAATTCAAGAAAACTTTGAATAATGCAGTTTTCCCATCTCCTTATCGTCTGCACGGGTAATGTCTGCCGCAGCCCGGTGGCGGGGGCCCTACTCAGGGCCCGCCTGCCACATCTCACCATTGAGTCAGCCGGGTTGAGCGCGCTCGTTGGTCAAGGCGTCGAACCCCTGGCCACAGCGTTGGCCGAGGGAGAGGGGTTGGATGTAAGCCAGCATCGGGCGCGGCAGATCACCCAGGAAATGATTCAACAGGCTGATCTAGTGTTGGTTATGAGTGAAGGGCAGCGCCTTGCCATGGCCAAGTTAGCACCGGCAGCCATTGGCAAGACCCTTCTATTCGGGCGTTGGCTGGATGATGGAGGAAAGGGTGAAGAGATACCCGATCCTTATCACAAGAGCCGCGAGGCCTTCGGACACGTTCATCGTCAGCTTGTGCGTGCCGCTGATGCCTGGCAAAGCAGACTTGGTTAATACCTTTCTCGCTTTATTCCGCTTTCGTTTTTTCTGCTTCAGGTATTTCCATGACCCAGAATCAGTTTGTATTCCGTGCCACTCAGAATAGCGAAGAAATCGACTTCGGCCGTCTGTTCGGGGTGCTGATCGACCATAAATGGCTGATCGCCAGCATTACCGCGCTGTTCATCATCGCCGGGGTCATATATGCCTTTCTGGCCACGCCGATTTACCGCGCCGATGCCTTGGTGCAGGTCGAAAATGCCGCACCATCGAACCCACTTGCTGAAGTTAACAGCTTATTAGGGCAGGAACCGCCCTCTCAAGCGGAAATCGAGATCATCGGTTCACGTATGGTTCTCGGTCGGACAGTGGATATCCTCAATCTCGACCTGGAAGTCGAGCCGGTAAGATTGCCTATTATCGGTGAATTCCTGACCCGTAGTGGCGTTGAGCGTCCTGACTCTGCTATCGATAGTTTTTTCCAACGTATCGGGATGGAGCGCCCGGCCTTCATGACAGACTGGGACTACACCTGGGCCGGCGAGACGATCGACGTGGCGACCATGCCGGTCGCTGATGCCTATCTGGGGACAACCTTTACGCTTGAGGTGCTCGACGACCAGCGCTATGCACTGCGTTACGATGGTAAAACCCTCGGCATGGGTAGCGTGGGCTCGGCGGTAGAGTTCCTGGGAGGGGATGTCAGCTTGACGGTTGAGTCGATCAACGCATCGCCCGGGGCGACATTTACCCTTTCGCATATCCAGCGCTTGGTGGCAATCGCTGACGTTAGGAAAAGCTTGATAATCACGGAGCAGGGCGAGGCAACCGGCATTCTCAACCTGGGCCTGACCCATTCCGAGCCATCGCTTGCCGAAACCACGCTGAGAACCATCACCGATATTTATGTGGCGCAGAATATTCAACGCCAATCGGAAGAAGCGCGCAAGAGCCTGGAATTTCTCAGCCAACAGGTGCCTTCCATACGTGAAAGCTTGCGACAGGCAGAAGGCCGGTTAAATGCCTACCGAACTGAACGCGATAGTGTCGATCTCTCCCTGGAAACCCAGTCCGTGCTCGAACGGCTGGTTAACCTGGAAGCCCAGCTCAACGAGCTGGAGTTCGCCGAGGCAGAAATCTCCCGGCGCTTTACGCCAAGCCACCCTACCTATGCGGCACTGCTGGAAAAGATGGCCCAGTTGGAGAACGAGCGGGCCGAATTGGAAGAAGAAATCAACAACCTGCCTGAAACCCAGCAGGAAATTTTACGCCTACAACGCGACGTTTCGGTGACTCAGGAAATCTACGTACAGTTGCGCAATAAAGTACAAGAAATGCAGATTGCGGAAGCCAGTACGGTGGGTAATGTGCGTGTGCTGGACAAGGCCCAGGTTTTCCCGCAGTCCGTGGAACCCAATAAAAAATTGATTGTAGTATTGGCCGCTCTGCTAGGCGGAATGGTTGCCGTGGGGTTGGTGATGATGCGGGCCATGCTCAATCCGGGTGTAGAAACCCCGGATCAACTCGAGCGACTTGGATTGCCCGTGTATGCCACCGTGCCGCTTGCCGAAGAACAGGACAAACTCAATCGTCGTATGAAGCATAGCGGGGCCAGCCGGGGGCAACCCCATATCGTCGGCCTGCTGGCAAAGCGCAATCCCGCCAATATTTCCATCGAGGCGGTGCGTGGGCTACGTACCAGCTTGCATTTCGCCATGCTGGAAGGTGATGACAATCGCCTGATGATCACCGGCCCGAGCCCCGGGGTCGGCAAGAGTTTCATCACGGTCAATCTGGCTGCAGTGTGTTCCCAGGCCGGTCAGCGGGTGTTGGTTATCGATGGCGATATGCGCAAGGGAAACATTCATAGAGTGTTTGGCGAACCCTCCGAAGGCGGGCTCAGTGAAATACTGGCCGGACGCCAGACATTTGAAGAGATGATTCGTGACGTCAAAGGTATGGATAACCTGCATTACCTTTCACGAGGCGTAGCGCCACCGAACCCTTCGGAGCTACTGGTAACCTCACGGTTTACGGAACTGCTCGATGCCGTAAGTCAGTACTATGACCTGGTGATTATCGATACGCCCCCCGTTCTCGCCGTAACAGATGCCGCCATTATCGGTAAGCAGGTGAGTACTTCACTGATGGTCGCACGCTTCCAGCACAATCCACCCAAGGAGATCGACCTTGCCATGCGCCGCCTTGAAACTGGGGGGGTGACGGTCAAGGGTGCGGTTCTTAACGCACTGGAGCGCAAGGCCGCCACAGCATATGGCTACGGTTACTACAACTATTCGTACAAGTAGATGTGATATAGGTGGAGCGAAAAAGCTTTGCTTAGCGTGATGCTAATTCTAGCTTCAGTTGAGAGTATGGGACAGAATTAAGGAATTGAAGCCTCAGTTTGGTTAGCTCGTTTATTCAGGAAGTACTAAAAATAACAAATATAGCCCTGTTATATTCTACGCAGTTAGGTAGTTTAAAAAAATATTTGCGTCAGCTTATATAATTTTATTATTTATACGGGGTTAAGAAATGCTTATTATTCATGTGGGTGCCCATAAGACGGGCACTACTACGATTCAAAATTTTTTGAAGAAAGAGCCCGTGATTTTGAAAAATAGCTCGATCAATTATATTGATATCTATAAAGATGTTGGGGCTGGGTTGGTCTCGAAATTACAACCAGAGGATGATTTGTATCTGAAAATGAGAGTGTTGTATTCTGTTAGAGATAAGATCGATAGAAATTATGAAGATGATAAAGTAAATATAATCAGCAGCGAGTCGTTTTTCGGTGATTTTTACCAAGCCTATAAAAATCAAAAATATATTTATTCCATTTTAAGCGAGGTTTTTTCTGGGTATTCTTTGAGAGTTGCTTACTTGGAAAGGGATATTTCAGATTTTTTCACTTCGCTATATATTCAATCGGTACAGCAAGGGAGGTGTTGGAGTGAAAAAAAATATTTTGAGCTAACTGGCATAAATAATTTTTCATGGGATGAAGCATATACGAATGCTATTAGTTGTTTTGGGGAAGATAGAGTTATTAGAATAAAAATGGAAGATGCCTCTAGGCATGAATATGGCTTGATAGGTGGTTTTTTTAAGGAAATAGGTTGTGAGCTTAACTCTTCCATGATCGAAAGTAATGAAGAATTAAAAAAGTATAATAAAAATATTAGTTATGGTAGAAAAGAAGTGATGCTTGCAAGGGTTTTTAATAAGTTAACCTTTTCAAAATTTAATAAATACATCCGAATACTTTTGGCGCGCCTAACCTTGGCTACGAATAGCAAAAAATATCTATCTAAACTATAGGATAGCAATCTTGGCATTATTAGTCATAAGTGATTTTATAAATGTCTTTACCCTAAAGCCTTACGAATGAATTGGTGCGCAACAGATGGCTATGCGGAATGCATTCTTCTGCTTTCCTGTAAAGTCGATTATTATTAACACAACAAACCTTTAAAGGAATGCTCGATGAGGTTAAATTTGTTTGTAGTCGAGTCACCTCTTCAAGCTTTATCCGCTTGTGAAGCTAAAGATAGTTTATGTGCCGAAGACAAAAATATTATACTTGTAAAGCTTTGGGGGGGGGAGCGTAGAGAAAATGATGAGCAAATAAAAAAAGTCGTAGGGGTGTCTGAATGGGAAGAAGTTATATTTTTCAGCACTTATTCAAAATTTTCTGTCGGTATGCATGTTAGAATAATTAAAAATATAGCTAAAATTTCTCGAAAATTTAAAGGGAAGATATGTAATATTTTTATAGGTGATTTTTATAGTGTCTGGATGCACTATTTGAAGTGCGCGATCCGTTCGGACAAAATTTTCTTGCTGGATGACGGTAATAGTACTATTGCTGCCTATAACGATTCAATATCCAGGAATATTAATTGGCCAAAAAAGGACAGAGGCCATATAAGGCAATGCCTTCATGATTTTATATATTCCTATTTTTATAATAAAAAATACGCCGAAAAGAAAATTATTGTTTTTAGTAGCTTTCATTTGTGCGATTATAGTCCGTTTGTAATAAAGAACGAATATATAGAGCTGAAAAAAAGAATGAGTGAAAAGATTGTTGATGAGAAAGAGGTTTACTACTTTGGCGCAAAATACAGCGAAGTTGGGGTAATGTGCAGAAAGGATGAATTGGCTTTTCTTGGTAAGGTGGTCAGGTATTATGAAAATCTTGGAAAAATATTTATCTATATTCCTCATAGAGATGAGGAAGGCAGTAAGGTGGCCGCTATAAAAAAGCTGGGGAACGTTTCTGTTAAAAACCTCAACATGCCGGCTGAGCTTTATTTGGTATTAAATGAAAAAGTTCCATTGAATATAGGTGGGGCTTACACTAGCGTCTTGCAAAATGTAAAAGTGATGTTCGACTGCTTTTCAATATTATCCTTTCGAATTCCACACTCAATATTACTTGAAAAGCGCCGAGGAAAAGTAATTGAGGTATATGCAAACTATTCAAAGTCTGGCATTGATGTAATTGATTTGACCGAGTTAAATGTTAACTGATATTTATCAAAGCTCGCTTAATGCGCGTGTTGTATGGCTAGGAATTGGTCTTCGCTAGAAAACTAGTGATAATCCAAGGGCGATAAGTAATTGTGCTTCTTGCGTCCGAGTGTATCTTTAATTCTCGTCAGTGACTATGGGAAATAATTTCACAGAAGATATTTTATGCCATATTATTTAATATATTTTTTATTATTTTGCTACTCAATTTACTCTATTTCAAAAAATCGAAATGGACAAATAGCAGGTGCTATATTTGCTCTATTATTAGCTCTACTGGCCTCGTTGAGATATGATACAGGAACTGATTTCAATGCATACCAAAGCATATGGAACACCACTAGGGCGCTAAATTTTTCATTTGTGACATATGAATATGTTGAACCAGGATTCCTGATGGTCAATAGCCTTTTAAAGGCAGTGTATAAAGGGGATTTTTTGTATTTCTCTTTTTATGCCTTCGCAACAATTATGTTTCTTTATGTTGGCCTTAAAAAACTTAAGATAAATTTAGTATTTGTGATGTTATTATATTATTGTTTGTTTTATTTTGCGTTTACCTTTAATGCGATGAGGCAAGCATTGGCTATGGCTATGTTTGTGTATTCGCTTAATTTTTTAATCAAAGGGAAAGTGAAAGAGTATTTCTTATTGAATATTCTAGCCATGTGTTTCCATGTAAGCTCTATTGTATATATATTCTTTGGAGCCATATGGTTTTTCGACATTAGTAAAAAACACTTTGTATTTTCTATATTTCTCCCTTTGATCACCCTTTTTATATATATTTCCGGCCTAGGTTATGAAGTTTTTAGCTTTTTCACTAGCGCGCTAGGAAAGCCTTCAACCTATCTAAGTGAGTGGAAAGAAGAAATATCTGTTAACCAGTGGGCTTCAAGAATAGTAATGCTCATTGCTATTTCTTTCTTTACATTAAAACATCAGGAAAATAAGCTTATATCCTCATTGGGATTCTTTTATATTATTGGCTTTTCTTTATATATCCTCTTCGCGGATGTGGCTATGCTAAGCTCAAGGCTAAACATGGCATTTAGAATTGTCGAAATTATTATAGCTGGGCTTTTGTTGATTGAGTATAGAACAATATCCAACAAATTCTTTGTTTTCCTTGTCTTTATGATCCCATACAGCATTCAGTTTCTTATTAACGCGTCGAATCCCGATAATCAATACATACTCAGATCAGCATTCTAGAAATATTTATCGCTATCCAGGCTACCTAAGGTTATCGCTGATTCCCTTTTTCATAGGACATGATCCATTGGACATCGAGGGCGCATTGCCCTTGTGCATATAATACTGTTAAGGAACCAGGTAATCCATATGGAAGTTGATATTTCTGTAGTAATACCAACGCATAATAGGTTGGAAGATTTGAAGAAATCGATTAGCAGTATTCTTAAGCAAACATTGCTGCCTAAGGAGATCATAATTATTGATGATGGTTCAATTCAGGAAGTAGAAGCTGATCTCTTTAACATCCCTGGGGAAAGAATTAAATTAAAGATTCTGAGAAATAAAATCTCAAAAGGAGCCTCTTACGCAAGAAACATGGGTATAAATGAAGCAGTAGGGAAATATATAGCATTTTTAGATGACGACGATGAATTTCTAGACAAAAAGTTAGAGCTCGTTTTAAGGGCCTTTAAAAAAACGGGAGTTGATGTTATATATCATCCAGCCATCGTTAATTATACTAAAGAAAATTTAAGATATATAACCAATCCAAAAGATAATATCTCTTTTACAGATTGCCTTATCGGTAATCAGCTTGGCGGCGCATCCATGGTAAGTGCCAAGAGGGACATGCTATTAAAATTGGGTGGGTTTGATACTAGTTTGCCTGCGCTCGAAGATTACGAAATGTGGATGCGTTTAGCTAAAGCAGGCGCCACATTTCATAAGCTAAGTGAACCTTTGGTAAGCTATCAAGTTACAACAGGAAAAGACTATCTTTCGGCATCCATGGAAAAATTTGTTAGTTCAAAAAAAATTATATATTCAAAATATAGATGGGAATGTTCGGCACTTTCACTTGGCGAACAAAAAACTATGGAAGAAGCAAATAAGAAGCATGAAGCATACAAGAATCTCTTGTCAGGAAAAAAAATGTCAGCTTCATGGCTGTATCTATCGGCATTTAAAGTACGTTTCAATGTTGAGCTATTGTTAGCATCGTTCTTCTCTTTTTTCGGGATAAGAGCCTTGATTTTATGCCAAAAGCTTAAAAGCAAGGTGTGACGGATTGGTTGGTAAATGAGTGTGCTAGCCATCTTATCATCTTCAACAGCATCCGGAGGCTGGGAGCAATATGGTTAAGGACTACATAATAAAATCTTTTGATTTCTTATCCGACGAGGCATTCGTTAAAATTGCTTTCTTTATAAAAAATTTTACTTGGCTAGATTTAAGTAATCCTAGGACATTTCCCGAGAAAATAAATTACATTAAAGTTAACAAGCACCAAGAGGCTTTAAGAAGGCTTGTTTCTGACAGAATATCAGTGCGCCGTTACGTTGAAAAAAAAACTAATGATTGCCGTTTGATTAGCGTCCTTTGGAGTGGCATTACCTTCGACGAAAAAACGTGGGAAGAGCTTCCTAAGAAATTCGTTATAAAAGCTACGCATGGCTCTAAAATGGTTAAGGTTGTTGATAAGGAAAAAGTCTGCTTTGAGGATATAGAGAAGGAGGTTAATGCATGGAAGTATGTTGATTATGCGAACAAAAGTCGTGAGTGGTACTACTCTAGTATTGAAAAAAAAATAATTGTAGAAGAGTTTATTGAAACAGATGATGGGTGTGTGCCTCCTGACTACAAATTTTTTTGCATTAATGGGAAGGTTTGCTTAATTCAAGTCGATATAGAAAGGTTTATCAATCACGAAAGAAATTTTTATACCGCCGACTTTGAATTGATGCCCATAACTTTGAATTATAATAGATCTGATAAATGTATCGAAAAACCTAGTTCACTAGAAAAAGCAATAGATGTTGCTGAGGGTCTTTCAGTGGACTTCGATTTTATAAGGGTGGATTTGTACTTGGTTGGAGAGAATGTCTATTTTGGAGAAATGACAAATATTCCTGATAGCGGCTTAGCACAATTCACTCCCAAACAGTTCAATTACAGCCTAGGCGAAAAACTTAATATTCGAGGGGAATAGTTTGGAAAAGCTATCAGTGCTTATGTCTGTTTATAATAAAGAGAATATTATTCATTTGCATGAATGCTTACTGAGCTTAGCAAGGCAAACTACGACTGCGGATGAGGTGGTGCTAGTAGAAGATGGTAAAATTAATTCCCAGTTGAATGAAACGATAGAAAAATTTAGGACGCTTCTTAACATTAAAAGTATTAAGATGACGCGGAATGTTGGGCTGGGAAAAGCTCTCCAAGAAGGTTTGTTGCATTGCACTTATGAACTTGTTGCCCGTATGGATGCGGATGATATAGCTTATCCAACTCGTTTTATGCAGCAAGTTGAGTTTATGAGCAGCCATGCCGATATATCTGTCTGTGGGGGGTGGATCAAAGAATTTTCTACAGATAAAGATTTCCCTCATGCTGAAAGGCGCTTGCCATGCACGATTAAAGAAGTGCGCACTTTTGCACGTCGACGTTGTCCGCTAAACCATATGACAGTTATGTTTAGAAAATCTCATATTCTGGCGGTTGGAGGTTATGCTGGACTCAAGAATTCTCAAGACTATCATTTATGGGGAAGGCTACTTGGCGCTGGTTATCATATTTCAAATATTCCAGATTATCTTGTGTTGGCAAGGGCCGGTGAAAATTTGTTTTCGCGACGTGGTGGTTGGAGATTTATAAATATCGAGTATCAATTGCAGCGTGAATTTGTGCGTTCTGGGTTTATTGGTTGGCCTCAAGCTATATATAACCTAGTATCTCGCATACCCGTCAGGCTAGCACCTACAACGGTTCGCAGATTTCTCTATCAAAAAATGTTTCGAAATTCTATATAGCACAGCCTTTTTCTACGAAAATAAGAAGGTGATATGCAATTTCTAATTACTGGTGTGGCTGGTTTCATTGGTCATGCGGTTGCAAGGAAATTAGCTAGTCAGGGCCACCAAATAATCGGTATAGATAACCTTAACGATTATTATGATGTATTGCTCAAGCAGGCCCGTCTTGAAAATCTTGCTTCTTATCCGAATTTTGTTTTTGTCCATCTCGATCTTGCTAATCGAGATGGAATGGCTGAATTATTCAATAAATATGATTTTGACAGAGTGATCCACTTGGCGGCACAAGCGGGAGTGCGTTATTCGTTGGAAAACCCCCATGTATATGCCGACTCAAATTTAGTGGGACACTTGAATGTTTTGGAAGGATGTCGTCAGCAGCAGATAGGGCACTTGGTTTATGCATCTTCCAGTTCGGTGTATGGCATGAATGCTAAGTTTCCTTTCTCTGTGACGGATAATGTCGATCATCCTGTAAGCCTCTACGCGGCAACGAAAAAGGCCAATGAGCTGATGTCGCATAGCTATTCACACTTATATAAAATTCCTACTACAGGATTGCGCTTTTTTACCGTGTATGGCCCTTGGGGGCGGCCAGATATGGCCATGTTCAAGTTCACTAAAAATGTGCTCGAAGGCAAGCCCATTGATGTATATAACCACGGTGAAATGTCACGAGATTTTACTTACATTGATGATATCGTTGAAAGTGTAGTACGCATTATGGAAGTTATTCCACAGTACCGCGAGAATCTGGCTTATATCAAGTCTACGCATAATGACAACAAAGCTCCACATGCGTTGTATAACATCGGCCATGGTAGTCCAGTGTGCCTTATGGATTTTATACATGCTTTGGAAAAAATTACTGGGAAAAAGGCAATATGTAATTATTTGCCTATGCAGCCGGGAGATGTTCAACGTACTTGGGCGGATACCGATGACCTGTATCAGGTAATAGGATACCAACCAAAATATGATGTTGAAGAGGGTGTGTATCACTTTGTCAACTGGTTTCGCAATTATTATCGCATTTAATGCGTTTTATTTTTAAAAACCAATAAGGAAAGTTTATGCGCATTACTATTTTTGGTACGGGTTACGTAGGCTTGGTGACTGGCGCTTGCCTTTCCGATGTGGGTCATAATGTATTGTGCATGGACGTTGATGAAGCCAAAGTGGCGCGCTTGCTCGATGGTGATATGCCAATTTTCGAACCGGGCTTGGAACACTTGGTCAAGCGTAACGTTGCTAATGGACGGCTGCGCTTTACTACCGATACTGCTAGCGCAGTCGCTTTTGGTACCTTGCAATTTATCGCAGTGGGTACACCACCCGACGAAGATGGCAGCGCTGATCTCCAATATGTGCTGGCCGTGGCAAGAGCTATTGGAGAACACATGAATGACTATAAGGTCATTGTTGATAAATCCACAGTTCCGGTGGGCACGGCCAACAATGTTCACGAGACAATCCGTCAAGTGTTAGCCAAGCGTGGGTGCGATCTGGACTTTAATGTTTGTTCCAACCCGGAATTTCTCAAAGAGGGTGCAGCCATTGAGGACTTTACCTACGGCGCACGTATCATCGTGGGCACCGAGTCCGAGCGAGCCAAGGAGTTGATGCGCGAGTGTTATGCGCCTTATAACCGTCACCATGAAAAACTGATGTTCATGGATGTGCGTAGTGCCGAGCTGACCAAATATGCCGCCAACGCTATGCTGGCGACCAAGATTAGCTTCATGAACGAGATCGCCAACCTGGCCGAGCGCTTGGGGGCGGATATCGAGGCTGTGCGTCATGGTATCGGTTCTGACCCGCGCATTGGTTATCACTTCATCTACCCTGGCTGTGGCTACGGAGGTTCCTGCTTCCCTAAGGACGTTCAGGCTTTAACGCGAACCGCTCAACAGGTTGGTTACGAGGCTGAATTATTGGCTTCCGTGGAAGCGGTCAATCAGCGACAAAAAGGCACCTTATTCAATAAGCTTGCCCAAGCCTTGAATAGAGACCTGACCGGTAAAACTATCGCTCTGTGGGGTTTGTCCTTCAAGCCCAACACTGATGACATGCGTGACGCACCCAGCCGAGACCTTATGGAATCGCTGTGGACTGCTGGCGCCAAGGTGCGGGCCTATGACCCAGAGGCGATGAACGAATGTCGTCGGATCTATGGGGATCGGGATGACCTGATACTAGTCAAATCCCGGGAGGATGCGGTACGAGGAGCCGATGCACTGGTCATCTGTACCGAATGGAAGGTATTCCGTAGCGTTGATTTTTACTGGTTGAAGCAGCAACTGGCGATACCAGTCGTCGTTGATGGGCGTAATTTATACGAACCATACGATGTCAAACAGGCAGGTCTACTGTACTTCGCGGTGGGGCGTGCTGATTCACTACAGAAGCCCGGCAAAAATTAAACGATACTTTATCTAGGTACAGTTGTTTACTGTTAGTTTGTTTGAAGTTTATTAATTGGCTTTTACTCTGCAGGTGATTTATATCCGCCTCCATATTATCTGCTCACAGCTTGGCTGAGTATTAATTACCGAAGAATGTTGCTTGTCTTTCTGAGTTAGTGGGAGATGGTATGAACCCGTCGCGCCGAGATTTTTTCCTAAAGACCCTCAGGGCTGGCGCTGTCTTCACGGTGGCAGACAATGCGTGGTCGTACAATTCCGATCCGGCTGTAAATGAGTTGACAACTGATGCTGCCAATAAGCACATACCGCTTACAATGGATCATGGCTTTAGCGATACTTTTTTTCCTATCAACATATCTAAAGCTAAAGTAAAGAGCTCAACGGGGAAGCAGACGCTGGCTATGGCGCTCGATAACCGAATGATTTATGTAGAAAGTATTTCTGATATGCTCTCGCTAGATACGGATACACTATTAAATCGACAACGGGTGAGCGTGAGAAGCTATCATGGCGGGACTAACGTTGGCGGTGGTACTTTTTATTGGGACTCAGCAAGCGATGATGCGAATAACGGTGGAACGGTCTTTAAAGTTGATGGGGCCGCAGGGCAGTGGAAGCGCGAATGGTCTGGCACAATCCTGGCAACTTGGTTCGGAGCTATACCCGACGCTGTTTCAACCGATCTACATAGCGGCACGGACAACTCATCTTATCAAATTGCTGCAGACGAAGCTGCTAATTTGGCAGGAGCTGCATGCGTTATTTGGCCACCAGGGCGTTATCGGTTTACGCAGCCCCTTCAACGAAAGGTGCCTCATTATGGAGAAGTGAAAAACGAGCACATAAGCTCCAGTGTTACTTTTATTTTTGATAATATACATAAAAAAACATGGTTGACATCGTGTGACGTAGGATCTAATCCTCAGCGTTCTCATGATATAATAAATATTAATTTCACATCCGCACAAGATAGAATTCACAAACTATTCGATGCCAATTTTTATTGCGGGAGAATTGAAAATTCTAGAATTAGCCATTTTGATATAGGGGTCGATGTGGATGGTGTTTATGTACGGATGAAAAACTTATATTTTTCATCAAATCGAATCGGAGTTTACCCAAGACCGCTAAGATGTTCTGGGAATCCGTCGACTATGTTTGACCTCGAAGGGTGTGTATTCCTAGGAAATGAAAAAGGCTTTGTTTATGAGAATAGGGGGTTAGGTGGGGAAGGGGCTAATGATAATGATCTATTAAGCTTGAGGTTAAAAAATTGTGGCTTTGAGCAAAATACAACAGGCCTTGAAATCACACAACGCATTTGGTATATGACTACCGAAAATTGTTGGTCAGAATCAAATTCTCTTTATGGCATAAATATACCACAGGCAGACTGGAATGACCTGAATAGCCGCTGGGATGATGAAATCATTAACCCTTCCGGTAATCGTGAATACTTTCGGGCTGTTGGTGGGACTGTAACTACTAGTATAAAAAAACAGCTCTTCAAGGGTAGGGAATGCGCATCAACGGGGTCCGCCGTATTAAATATTTTTAGGGATGGAAAGCTGGCTAGGCCGGACGGATTCCCTGCTACTGCTAGTATTCTTAACGATAACACTCTGCGCGTAATAGTTGATAAAGGCTATGATGTAATAAAACTTCCAGTTATAAAGTGTACGCCAATAAAGAGAAATGCTCACCTGTCATATAGTGTTGCATTTGAAAACGATTTTTCATTTGGTGAAGTAACTGGCTTTGGGACTATTAGCCGGTTCGATATTCGGGTCTTTGATCCGATGGATCCAACCATTTTTGTTATTCCCGACTGGTGGGTTATAGAAATAAGCTGGGATACGGTTAACTATGATCCTTAACAGTCATGTTGTGCATGAAGGTTAGTCGGTGTTAAATGGCCCCTTGATCTTTCCCAAGGTGTGCCATGTTCTGAGGTATACTTCGAAAAAGCCTTTGATGATACTGGTTGGCGCACCGAACAGCGGTTACCTATAGCTAGGGAGTTGAGGGAGACCAGTGAAAAGTTTCTGATACATTCGACATTAACAGATGCCGAGATCAAAAAGTTCTGTCAAGTGCTGAAAGAAGTGATGCAGATAGCGGCTGATTAGCATTTGTTTTTGCATTTAGTGACGGCAGTTGAAAAAGTTTTAAGAAATAAAAGCTAATAAGCGACGCTCTGATCTTGGATTTTTGGCCGTTATTGGAGGACGTATGATAAATAAAATTCCTGAATTTCTGTTATTATTCCAAGCCATGATTGGGGCCACCATATTCCTGCACTATAATAATTCTATTTGCTTAAGGAGTATAACGTATGTTCATGCCGATAAAGGCTGGTCCCGCTGTAAATAAGGTAAGGAGATCACTTCTTTGCATCGCTGAATTTTTCCCACTTCCAGAAGTGCATAGAATGCTCGTTTCTTCAGACGGTCTTGATCTCCTTCGGGTAAACCCTGCCGCTATATCTTGTTGCATAAAAAAAGGCGCAAAGAGAAGATTATTTGTATCAGGTGGGGATTGGGATATTAATGAGGTGGCCCCTATATCTGAAGTAAGATCGCTGGAATATTCTGCCGTGCATGACATATTTATAAAAGGTGTGAGTTATAAAAGGACAGTGCAGTATGCTAAAATGAAAAAAGCCGTTTCTTTGTATATTGATGGGGAAAATAAAAAGCCTTCTTCAATTGGAGCTTACTGGTGCAGGAGTTATGAAGATATAGATGAATATTTTAGAAAACTTGATAGAGCGTATGAAAGTATAAAAAAGGACGGTTACAAAACGCAAAAAGAAGTAAGTTTGAAAAACCCAGACGATTCACGAAGCTTAGCTGATGAAATACAAGTGTTAATAGGGAGGAGGGGCGGGTTGATACTTGGCTGTGGTGGAACGCATAGAATTCTAATCGCACAATCTTTAGGCTTGGAAAGGGTCTATGTAAGAGTGGCTGGAATACATGAAGCTTTCATAGGTAAAGACCGCAGAGCTAAAAAACTTCGGGATGAGGTAATAAGGAAAATAGAATCACTTAATGAATGAAATAACTAGCCATGTAAGTTTGGTATAAGTGAATTTTATGTGATTTATAAGTTTATATACGATCTTTCCCAATTGAGATTTGTAATGTAAAGGTTTTATGGAGTCGCTGATTAACACGCCCAAGTCTGCATAATTGCCAAGCACGTTTATTTCAGCAGACATCGGCTGCGGGGCAGTATCAGATAGCAACGTGAAAGCTAATATGCGGGGTCGGCCTTGAACTTTTATCGCCACAGGAGTATTTATGTTAAATAGAATGCCTGAGATTTCTGTTATTATTCCAACTTACCACGACTGGAACCGTCTAATACTTTGTATAGAGGCATTGGTAAAACAAAGAATCGAACGCAGTTCCTTTGAAGTTATTATTGTTAATAATGATCCTATTGATCAACCGCCTTCTGGGTTTGAGTTGCCGCCTGGATTTCAAATTATTGAGGAAAGCAAGCCAGGTTCATACGCGGCAAGGAATGCAGCTTTAAAAATTGCTCAGGGGGAAGTGATTGCCTTTACTGATGCTGATTGTATTCCTAAACCCGATTGGTTAGTAAGTGGCTTGAGATATTTAATGGATGGTGCTGATCGTGTTGCCGGACGGGTCGAGTTATTTTATAAAAATGACTGTCTCTCTTGGACTGAAATTTATGAGAAGGCATTCGCCTTTAAACAACATGAGTTTGCTGCTCAGGGTGTTTCAGCGACAGCGAATCTCATCACTTGGCGTAAAGTTTTAGATGAGGTGGGATATTTCAATGATAGTTTAATGTCTTGCGGTGATTTCGAATGGAATAAGCGGGCCACAGCAATGGGAAAATCTATGGTTTTTGGAGATTCTTGTACTGTATTGCACCCAGCTAGAGCAAATTTTCCCGATCTGAAAGTAAGATGTAAAAGAATTACTGGCGGGGTATATCGTAACCATGGAATTCGGTGGACTGCTGTGTTGAGGGCACCAATTCCGCCGGTGAATAAAGTGCTAGGACTTGCTCGTGATAATAACCTGGTAGCGAGAGAAAGGGCTATCGCTTTTATGGTTTATTACAATCTTAAATTTTACAAATTGTACTGTATTTTAAAATTTTGGCTCGGGATAGAAAACCCTAATAATTTTAAGCAATGAATTCAGTTCGTTGATAGATTGCAACGAAGAGGAATGTGGTGAACCGTTTTATTTGTAGAATCCCAATAGGTTTCTGTACTCACGATCACATTAAAATTCATGTAGAAAATTTTATTTGGGAGGAATGTATTAATGTTCCTAAAAAAAATCATTAATACGTATAGAACGTTTTCGGATGAAGATGCATTGTTGATTTATCAGATGGGAAAAGTTGGCTCTACAGCGCTTGAAAAATCCCTGCCGAATGCTATACACATACATACATTATATGGCACTTATTTGTGTGAATTTTACCATAAATTAAGATATAGGACGCTGATATCTAGGCTGAAATGTAGTGCTGTACAACAAGCCAAAAGAATTATTATAAAAAGACGAAATACAATAAAAATAATTACTCTGGTGAGGGAGCCTTTGAATAGGGATATTTCCCACTATTTCCAAGATATACAATATTGGCTGACACTTCACAATCTAAATGCAAAAGCGGATATAAGAGACGAAAATATAGATACCTTGGTAGATTGTTTCGAAAACACATATAATTTTGATTATGCTAAGAATTGGTTTGAAAATGAAATAAATAGATTTTGTAAAATTAGCGTAACCGATATTGAATTTGATAAAATCAGAGGCATTGGTTATCTAAACAAGGGTAAGTTTGAAATATTGGTTATAAGAATGGATAAGTTGGATAGTCTCGAAAATGAAATATCAAAATTCACTAATAAAAAAATAACCATGCGTAGGTTAAATGATGGTAGTAAAAAGTGGTATTCTGAGGCGTATAAAAACTTTCGGACGAGATATATTCCTAGTGACAATGTGTTAAATAAAGTGTTTTCTAGCTCTTGGTTGACTGCTTTCTTCTCTTCTGAAGATATAGAGAGTTGGAAAAAAGAGGCGACAGCTTCGAAAATCAAGGGTGACACCTGGCCATGATCATTCACTATTGAGCCGGTCCAGCATTCCTTGCGGATCTATATTCTGGTAAGTATGGAATCATGGAGGAATTCTAACTTTCTTATATAGCCTGATGTGGTGGGCTCCGGTTTAAGTGAGTTTCTGGCCTCACTGGTATCGGTAAGTATTATCCTGGCACCTAAATTATCATACCAAGTCATTGAATTGCGCCTTCGGTGCCAATAGTAAAATTCTCTCTGTATTCATGGTTATGAGGAAGGAATAGGCCTATCACCTTCTTGGCTTGTTGTTATATTAATGCTTATAGGCCGTATTTTTAACTGTTGGGTTGGTCTAAAAATACCTGGCCGAATTTAATAGCAAAATAAGAGTTATATTATGATGCAGGGAATTAAAAAAATAATTGATCTCAAAGTGCTGTCGGAGCTAAAAAAGCTAAAGCGAATGTTGTTCGCGACCTTTGGTAGAGATTTTTATAACATAATTAAATATGGCTTGAGTGCGCCAAGGCATTCTCAGTTATTTTACCTGGACCCTCGGGAAGTCAGGCAGACAGTCAATTCCAAGGATTGGCGTAGAAATGATACAGGAAAAATCGAGGATGGCGATTGGGATCTTCGTGTAAATAATATAAACGATGTTAAAAAAGTAAGAATGGTTAAAGAGCGAATTTTGAAAGGGTTGACTTGGGAGGAGGTCGGGGCTTATAGGCATATGCAGGAATTACTTGAAAAGCATTCTTTCTACGATGATTGCAAAAGCCTGGATGATGTGTATCTCAGATATGAGCGGGTTGATAAAATCATAGAGGCTCTGCGATCAGGCGGAGACTATTTTAAAAGATTGGATATTAGCCGTGGTAATTTCAGGGAAAGTGGTGGGGTATATATTCACATTGGTAGAAATGGAGAGTATATCTTCGGTCGTGGTGGTTGTCACCGGCTAGCAATAGCACAAGCTCTTGGAATCAAGAAAATACCGGCTCAAGTCGGAGTGGTGCATAAAATCGCTGTAGAAAATGGAACTTGGCGGAAAATATTGCAAGAAAGCTTCAAGCCCGATGAACTGGAATGACCCCACCTTCCATCGGTAGACGACATAGATCCTGACTAAGGTCATCGGCAGGCCCCAGGAGAACGCACCCGGCCCACATGGCCCTCCCTTGTGGGCTGCCACGCTTCCCCACCGGGTCCACCGGGTTTGAAAAGCAGACGGGTTACAATCTTGACGCTTTTGGCTCTGCGGTCGTGTTGGCACTGGCAAACGCTGGCTGACGCCCTAAGGACGACTTGCGATCAAAGGTGTTTATGTATCCATGCTAAGTCATTGATTCGCCATTCAATAACCCACATCAATTAATTTTCTAATTATTCAGACGGTTTGGTTATTAATATAATTAGAAGTGGATCATTAAAAAAATGAGCCTATGACCAGGCGCTTTATGTGTAACGATGTGTATAAGGAAGGGCGGTTGCTGTTAAATCCCATTAAATATTTAGAGGCTATTTCTAAGATTAAAATTAATGGTGTTCATGGTTCTGGAGATAGCCGAGGGAACGCTCAGGGGCGGTAGCGTGGAAAGATGTTTAAGGGTTTGAGTGTTTTTTCAGTAGCTATAAAAGCTATTTTGTGAGTTTTATTTGTGTAATTAAGTTTTGTTAGTGCCACAAAGAGAAACTTTCCAGCTAGGAAGTCGACACTTATGGATTTGATGGGTAAGAAAATTCTCGTTACCGGGGCGGATGGTTTTATTGGCTCGCATCTCACGGAGACTCTTGTAAGGCTGGGTTACGACGTTAGAGCCTTTGTGATGTATAACGCCTTTAACAGTTGGGGCTGGTTGGACGAATCCCCTCTTGAGATACGTAGCAATTTAGAGGTCATTGCAGGTGATATCCGCGATCCACATGGCGTGCGCCATGCCATGCGTGGCTGCGATGTCGTTTTTCATCTCGCTGCGCTGATCGCTATTCCTTATTCTTATCACTCTCCCGATACCTATGTTGATACTAACATCAAGGGCACTCTTAATGTTGTGCAGGCGGCGCGTGATTTGAATGTGGCCAGGGTCGTTCAGACATCAACTAGCGAAGTTTACGGTACAGCTCGCCAGGTGCCCATCACCGAGGAGCACCCTCTCCAAGGGCAATCCCCTTACTCGGCTTCCAAGATTGGTGCCGATCAGATCGCCTTGTCCTTCCATCGCTCCTTCTCGACACCGGTGGCGCTGATACGTCCATTCAATACCTATGGGCCTCGACAGTCCGCTCGCGCCGTCATTCCCACCATCATTTCTCAAATCGCTTCCGGCGTGCAGCGGCTTAGTCTGGGTTCGGTACATCCAACACGCGATTTCAGTTTTGTCGATGATACCGTGGCTGGTTTTATTCGCGTTGCCGAATGTGACGCCGCGGTGGGTGAGATCATCAATGTCGGCAGTGGCTTCGAAATCAGCATCGGTGACACGGCCGCGTTGATCGCGGACCTGATGGGGCGAGAGATCGACATCGATACCGATCCACAGCGGCTGCGACCCACGGATAGCGAGGTCGAGCGTCTCTGGGCAAGCACCGAGAAAGCCTCACGACTATTGGGTCATCATCCCGATCATGGGGGGCTCGATGGTTTGCGGCGGGGGCTTCAGAAAACCATCAACTGGTTTGGCGAAGCCGATAATCTGGCGCGCTATAAGTCCCATCTCTATAACATCTAGGCTTGATGCTCCTCTTGCCAGTGATAGGAAAACGCATGAGTGAGTTTTGCATAGTGGGCGGTGGCGGTCATGCTCGGGTTTTGCTGTATGGATTGCAGCAGCTTGGGCACCAGGTTCGCGGTTATACGGCTCCGCGCGATGAAGGCGTATCGATGGCCATCCCCTTTTTGGGTACTGACGACGATTTCCTCGATCGCTGTGCGTTATTTCCCGAGATGGCGGTTCTCGGGCTGGGCAAGGTGACGATCGGCCATCAGCGCCTTGCGCTTCTTGAGCGCTACCAAGCCTGCGGCATCGACTTCCCCGTCCTTTACGCCCAAGGGGCCATCGTCCACGGCAGAGTCGATTCAGGCGCCGGAAGTGTCGTTCTGGATGGTGCCGTCGTGGTAACCGGCAGCCGCTTGGGCCGCGCTTGCATTATCAATACACACGCCACCGTCGATCACGACTGCGTGCTAGGAGACGACGTTCACGTGGCATCCGGGGCTACGCTCAGCGGCGGTGTGATCGTCGGCGACCGATGCATGATCGGGACGGGCGCCAATCTCATCCACGCCGTGCGCATATGTGCCGATTCCGTCATCGGCGCCGGGGCCACAGTAATTCACGACATCATTATGCCAGGTACCTATGTGGGAACCCCGGCGAGGAGAATTGCATGAGGGGGGCGTCTTCTACCTTTGTGATCGCTGAAGCCGGCGTGAATCACAATGGCTCTCTGAAACTGGCGCTTGAACTGGTGGAAAGCGCTCAGGGTTGCGGCGCCGATGCCGTCAAGTTTCAGACCTTCAAAGCAGAGCGCCTGGTCACGCGTGAGGCCGTTACGGCCGCTTACCAGCAACGTGCAATGCCGGACTCGATGTCGCAGTACGCCATGCTTAAGTCGCTCGAGTTGTCCGAGGCGGACTTCAGACAGATCCATCAACACTGCCGGGCTTGCGGGATCGAGTTTCTTTCCAGCCCCTTCGACGAGATCAGTGCCGCCTTTCTTCATGAACTCGGCATGCGCACCTTCAAGGTCCCCTCGGGAGAAATAACCAATATACCGCTGCTGGAAACTATCGGTGGCTTGGGCAAGGCGGTGATCCTTTCGACGGGCATGTGCTGGTTGGGCGAGGTGGAGGCCGCACTGCGAACCCTGAAAAAAGTGGGCGCCGCCGAGATTACGCTGTTGCACTGTGTGACCGAATACCCCGCTCCCTACGACGAGATCAATCTGTCCGCCATGGCCACACTGTCTAACGCCTTCGGGGTGAAGGTGGGTTACTCGGACCACACCGCGGGTATCGAGATCCCTATCGCGGCGGTGGCCATGGGGGCAACGGTAATAGAGAAGCACTTTACCCTGGATGCCGCCATGTCAGGGCCAGACCACGCCGCTTCCATGGAGCCCGGGGATTTTCAGCGCATGGTTCAGGCCATCCGGCATGTCGAGAGTGCGCGCGGTGATGGTCTTAAGCAGCCGGCCCCCTGCGAACGTGCCAATCTCGATGTCGTCCGCAAGAGCATCGCCGCCGGCCAGAACATTACCGAAGGCGAGATCATCACTCGCAGCGATTTGACCATGAAACGCCCAGGTACGGGATTGCCCCCTTCCTTGCTGGAGACGATTATTGGCCGTCGTGCCGCTCGCACGATCGGGGCCGATCAACTGCTTGACTGGCGAGACCTAGCATGACTCCACGCCGGATCTGGGTATTGACAACGACCCGAGCCGACTATGGCTTGCTCTACTGGCTGCTTCGCGAGATCGACGACGATCCCGAGCTGGAGTTGATGTTGGCGGTAACCGGCACGCATCTTTCCATGGAGTTCGGGCTGACCGTCAGGGAAATCGAGCGAGATGGCTTTCGTATCCATCGACGCATGGAAATCCTGCTGTCATCGGACAGTCGCGTCGCCATGACCAAAGCCATGGGCTTGGCCATGCTGTCCTGCGGTGACGCTCTTGCCGAGGATTGCCCCGATCTTTTAGTGCTGTTGGGTGACCGTTTCGAGATCGCGCCGGTGGCTCTAGCCGCCGTCGTGCAGGGCATACCGGTGGCCCATGTGCATGGGGGCGAAACCAGCCGAGGCGCCCTGGATGAGTATTTCCGGCATGCCGTCAGCAAACTCGCCAATATGCATTTCCCGGCCGCCGAAGCCTATCGTCAACGCATTCTGCAAATGGGTGAAGACCCGGCATTAACCTTCAACTATGGGTCTCCGGGGCTGGATCATCTCTACCGTAGCGAGTCGATAGGTCGGGAGGCACTGGTCAAAGCGCTAGGCATACCCCTGGACCGGCCTACGGCAATCGTTACCTATCACCCGGTTACCACCGGCGAGTCGGATACCTCGGCCGACGCTCAGATCATGGCCTTGCTGGAAGCGCTCGAACCCTATGGCGATCTCCAGATCGTCTTTACCAAGGCCAATGCAGATACCCAGGGCCGCGAAATCAATGCTCGCCTGACGCAGTGGTGTAAAGCCCACCCCGAACGTGGCCACCTGTTCGATAGTTTGGGTCAACGGCTTTACCACAGTTGTCTTCGGCATTTGGATCTGATGATTGGCAATTCTTCGAGTGGCCTCGTCGAGGCGCCGTCGTTTCGGCTGCCCGTCGTCAATATAGGATCTCGACAGGAAGGGCGTCTAACAGCAGACAATGTCATTTCCACCGACTGCAACGTTGCCGAAATTCGCAGGGGAATCGATCGAGCCTTGCGCGCGGAATTTCGCGACACATTGGTTGATCTACTCAACCCGTACGACCGGTTTAGAGACGGAAAAACTTCACGAAGAATCAAGGAAACCCTAAAGACTATTCCGCTCAATGAAACGTTGACAAAGAAACGCTTTCACGACTTATCGGTAGTCGCAGGAAACGATTGAGACAGGAGGCATAACATGTTCGAGTCACTCTTGATTGATGAACAACGCCAGGTTCTGGAAGCGCTACATCAGTTGGAAGAGATAAGTCGTAAAATCCTCTATGTCGTTAGCGAAGACAATCGCCTGTTCGGCACCCTGACCGATGGCGACGTTCGCCGCTGGATTCTCAGAGGCGGAGATCTGGATGGCGTAGTGGGGGATGTATGCAACCGCGCTCCCTATGCGGCCAAGGCCGGCGATGATGTCGGCACTATTAAAAGTGCCATGCACACTCTTAAGATCACATCAGTGCCCGTTCTCGATGAAGAGGGGCACATTATCGATATGTATTTCTGGGAGACCCTATTTCAGGAGGATCAAAGCGCCAAGCAACCGGAAGCGCTTGATCTCCCCGTGGTGGTGATGGCCGGTGGTAAGGGGTCTCGGCTTGCTCCCTTTACCAGTGTGCTTCCCAAACCTCTTATCCCTATAGGGGAGAAGACGGCAATCCAGGTAATTCTCGACTCTTTTGTAAAATGTGGTGTCGATGAGTTCTACCTTTCCGTCAATTACAAATCGAAACTGATTCAGGCCTATTTCGAAGAACTTGACCCATCGTATCGGCTTAATTACATCTACGAAGACGAGCCACTAGGGACGGGCGGTGGCCTGCATACTCTGGCCGGTAAATTTAAAGGGGATTTAATGGTCACCAACTGTGATGTGATAATCAAAGCAGATTATCACACCATGGTCGAGCATCATCGAAAGGAAAGCAATGATATTACCATGGTGGTATCGATGCGTCCTTACGATATTCCCTATGGTATCTGCGATATCGTTGACAACGGGCAGCTTTGTGCTATGCGCGAGAAACCCCACTATAATTTTATGGTGAATACTGGGTTGTATGTTCTGCGGTCTTCGGTTCTCGAGATGATTCCCAAAAATAAATTCTATGACATTACCGAGCTAATCGAGGACGTCAAGAGCCGTGGTGGCCGGGTTGGCGTTTATCCAATTAGTGCCAAGGCATGGTCGGATACTGGAGAATGGCAGCAATATTGCGACACCATGGCGCAATTAAGATTGGCTTAATACTCATCCCAATATCAGGTAATGTCCATGATCGACGGAAAAAGAGTCATTGCTGTAGTCCCGGCACGTGGCGGTAGTAAAACTGTCCCGGGAAAAAATATCCGATCCTTGAATGGTAAACCGCTGATTGCATGGACTCTGGAGCTCGCTTCGCAGGTAAAGGAAGTCGATCGTGTCATCGTCTCGACCGACAGTGCCGATATCGCCAAGGTGTCAAGAGATTATGGTGCCGAGGTTTATACGCGCTCTCCAGAGCTTGCGATGGACAATTCGCTAGTTCTCGATGCACTGCTCGATCTGGCACAGCGCTTACACAATGAAGGCGAGAGCGCTACATACGGGCTCCTGTTGGAGCCAACGTGTCCGTTCAGACAAGCGGCCGATGCACGGTCCTGCCTGTTTCGGTTGCATCACGATGAACTCGATTCCGTAGCCACCTTCAAACCCGCCGAGTTGAACCCGCATCGAGCATGGCGAATTGATAGCGGCACGCCTGAGACGTTCATCGACGGTAGTGTACCCTGGTTGCCTCGCCAAAAATTGCCTGAAGCTTATCAGCTTAGTGGTGAAGTTTATGCTTTCCGTTTCGACAAACTCGAGCTTGCCAGCCGGGGAATGCTGTTCGGCCGTACGGGGGCTGTTGTCGTGAATGGCGAGCACTCCCTGGATATCGATAACGAGCGGGATTTCCTAATGGCGGAATTCATTACCAGCGAGTGGAATCATGAACAGATCACTGCATGAGTTAATGGACCTGACCGGACGCACCGCGCTGATTAGTGGGGGGGCAGGTCATCTTGGCAGTGCCATGGGCGAGGCACTTGCCGAGTTGGGCGCCAATGTGGTTCTGGCCAGTCGCGACGGAAGCCAATGTGAGGCCATGGCGGCACGGTTGAGTGACATTGGGCCTGGTCACCATCAAGGTATTGAACTCGACGTCACCGATAAAGCGTCCGTGACACGCTGTGTGGAGATGTTGCGCGACAACTACGGTGGGCTGAATATTCTGGTCAACAATGCCTGGTCCGGGCGTAAGAACAGTTGGGAAAGCATTCAAGAAGATGATTGGTACTACGATGTCGACATTAGCCTGAATTCCGTTTTTCGCATGGTAAAACAGTGCTACCCGCTGCTAAAGGGAAGGTCGGGCTGCATCGTAAACATAGCCTCCATGTATGGCCATGTAGCACCGGACTATCGACTCTACGCAGGTACCGACCACGCCAATCCCCCTAGCTATGGAGCCGCCAAGGCAGGTGTGCTGCAATTCACTCGCTATTTGGCAAGTTTTCTTTCGCCCGACGAAATTCGCGTTAACGCATTGAGCCCTGGAGCGTTTCCTCATTCCATAACTCAGGAAAACGAAGCATTCATGCAACGCCTTAGGGACAAGGCTCCCTTGGGGCGACTGGGGCAGCCAGACGAATTGAAAGGTGCGATAGCCCTGCTGACCAGCGATGCCGGCGCGTACATGACGGGGCAAAATCTATGCGTCGACGGTGGCTGGGCAATCTGGTGACACCCATTAGATGACTGGATTTACTTTAATAAAAATACTAATAAATTTTGTTCAACATTGTCTTTGGCGTAGGGTGGGTAAATATGGAAATTTGCTTGGTTAACGATACATCCGATGATAATAACTGGGGGGCTAAGGCAACATCATTTGCACTTCGCGAGTTGATTGGAATAGCAGGGGGGTATGTTGGTTCGACTATATATCAGCACCGTATCTCTGCTCCTCATAAAAGCGACATAAAAAAATTTAGTGAAGATTTAGAGAGTGCTGAATTAACTTCTGAAGATAGAGATGTACTAGATGTTGCGCCAAGGAGTTGGAGTGAGTTCGAATGTAGTGCCCAGCGAGTCATGTGTGGCGAGATTTTTGAGGAAATAAAAACTGCTATAAATCAATGTGATGTTGTGTTAATTAATGGCGAGGGCTGTATTTACGACAGAACCCGACAAAGCCGAATGATTTATTTTATCGCTTTTCTAGCAAAAAAATACCTCGGTAAAGTTACAGCGCTGGTTAACCATAGCGTTGTTCTGAATGATTCCATATTGCTCGAGATTGCTCATCATGTTAATCCAATGCTTGATGATGTTGTGTTTCGTGAACCTGACTCCGCGTTAGCTTGCCAAGAAGGGCATGGAAGAATCGCAGCGGATGCGGCTTATTTTTCCCCTTCCCTCTCTGCAGAAAATAATACGCACGACGTTCATGCGAAATCCTTAAAAAAATTGTTGGATAGTACTGAAAGTTTTGATCCGATGAAACCCTATGTTTGTGTTGGAGGTGGCTCGGTATATTTTCGCGGTCTAAGGCCTGGTTTTGATCCTATCCCCGGCTTGGTTAGTCTTTGTGAAAAATTACGTCAGAAAGTGGGGCAGGTATTATTAACAGCTTCTTCAGGAAAAGATATGCATCTCATGGGGTCTGTCTCCCAAGAGCTTGAGCTACCTTTGATAAAAAACTCGGCTTCTACGCAGCAAGCCATTGATGTATTGGGGAATGCACAGGCTTATATCGGCGCCAGATGGCATCCCAGTATATTTGCCCACATTGGCGGTGTACCTGTAATCGCGATTAGTAAACACACACCAAAAATGGATGCTTTTATGAAACAGGCGGGAATGAAGCCGGTCCGCTTTGACCCTTTTTCTCTTGAGAGCCAAGCTGAGGGAATTGTCAATGAAGTGGAAAATTATATCGCTGAAGGAGAGGTTTTCAGAAAAAAATTTCGAGAAGGGGCCTTGCGTCTAAAAGAGCTCTCTAAAGAAAATGTAAGAGTCCTTCAGGAATATTCTAATTATAATTAATGCCATGCTTGGTGTTGTGAACAATCCTTTGCGTTGATGGATTTATTGCCATTGAGTAGTTTTATGGTAGTTGGTTCGTGTGTTCTGAGGAAATATTTCATATGCTAACGCGTGTAGGCGTCCTTGGACTTAGTCCAGGCAATGGCCACCCATTTTCTTACTCCTCCATTATCAACGGGTATTCTGATAAGGGCCTGAGTGAAGCCGGATGGCCAGTCATATACGATTACGTACGCTGTCGCCATGCTTCGGATTTTGGTGTTGGAGATTTAAAGGTTACGCATGCCTGGACGCAGGAACCTTCACAAACTTCAGCCTTGTGTCTGGCAGCAAATATTGAGCATGCAGTGAAGTCTCCCGCTGATATGCTTGGAGAAGTGGATGCCGTGATCATCGCTCGTGACGACCACACCACTCATCGATATTTCGCCGAGCCCTTTCTCGAGGCAGGCATCCCGGCGCTTATTGACAAGCCCTTGACATTGAATAAAGACGATCTTGATTATTTTATTCCATGTTTGGAAGCGGGAATGTTGATGTCCTGCTCGAGTATGCGATATGCCAAAGAATTGGATGCGGTGAAAAATAATATCAGTGGATATGGCGATCTTCGATTGGTGCGTGGAACAATAATCAATGATTGGGAGCGCTACGGAGTCCATTTGCTGGATGCGATTTTTCCATTAATGAAGTCTCGTCCGGTTTCGGTGCGAGCTGTATCGTCTAACCATGATTCTGTTGTAATAACTATGTCAGATGGGACGCCGGTGGTGATCGATGCTCTACATGAGGCGCCTAAAATTTTTAGAGTCGAGGCTTTCGGAACTCAAAAGATAAGCAGCCACGACATTACCGACAACTTCTCCATGTTCCGGCGTCTTCTATGGGAATTCTGGAGTATGATCCGCCATAAGCGTCCGCCTTATTCGCCGAAATGCACTGTCGATGTGATTAGCACATTGATTGCTGGAAAGCAGGCTCTACAGAGCGGAAATGAGGTGGCGATAGATGTCTACTAACCTCAGCCGACTATTTGACCTCAGCGGGCGGGTCGCCATCGTCACCGGTGGACTCGGCATATTGGGGCAGCAATTTTGTCGGGCACTGGCTGAATTTGGCGCGCATGTCATCGTAGCTGACCTGGATGGTAGCGGGGCCGATCGCTATGCCCGCGAGCTTGCGCGCGACACCAACGTTGCCTGTGCAGGCTGGGCCTGCGATGTTGCTAGTGAGGCCTCGGTTGAAGAGCTCATCGACAAGGCTATCGAGCGCTTTGGGAGCATCGATATCCTGCATAACAATGCCGCTAGCAAATCCGCTGATCTTCAGGCTTTTTTCGCTCCCGTAGAGCAGTACTCCCTTGCCGAGTGGCGAAAGATCATGGCGGTGAACCTCGACGGCGTGTTCCTGGTATCGCGTGCGGTGGGGCGGCAAATGATAGCGCAGGGCAAGGGAGGGAGCATCATTCATACCGGCTCCATCTATGGTCACCTCGGCAGCGATCCACGTATCTACGCAGGCTCGGAATATCTTGGGGTGGCCATAAATACACCTCCCGTCTACGCCGCTTCCAAGGCCGGTGTGGCCGGTCTGGCCCGCTACCTGGCCACGGCCTGGGCGGAGCACGGCATCCGCGTCAATACATTGGTTCCTGGCGGTGTGCAGAGCGGTCAGAACGCGGAATTCACATCCCGCTACTCGCAGCGCGTTCCTCTCGGGCGCATGGGTAGTCCCGAGGATCTGGTTGGCGCGCTCATCTACCTTGCCTCGGATGCCTCGCGTTATGTCACCGGCCAAAACCTGTATGTCGATGGTGGTTTGAGTGCCTGGTAATGACAAATCGGCTATAGGAGAGTTTGCGGTGACACAGAGCCTCATGATTGTGATGTATCACTATGTGCGTCCCCTTAAAGGAACTCACTACTCCAACCTCAAGGCTCTTGAGCTGGAGTATTTTCGTGGACAGCTCGATTTTATACAGCGTCATTGCCAGGTGGTGCGTATGGAAGAAGTGATCGCTGCCGCCCGGGGCCAGGGTTCTCTGCCTCCACGGGCGGCACTGTTGACCTTCGATGACGGATACCGCGAACACCATGAGCATGTCTTTCCGCTGCTTGCCGAACGCGGACTACAGGGGAGTTTCTTTCCTCCTGCTTGCGCCGTGCGCGAGGGGCGAGTACTCGGCGTTAACAAGATACATTTTACCCTCGCCAGCGGTGCAAACCCCTCGGGCCTGGTCAGTGAGATATTTACTGCCATGGATGAGAATCGTCGTGAATATGATTTAAAAGACAATGCGGATTACTTCGCGACCTATTCGACCGAGAGCCGTTACGACGATCCCGAGGTGGCTTTCATCAAGCGCATTCTGCAGAAGGGTTTACCGGAACCCCTGCGTGCGCCTCTGATCGATCGGCTATTTCGCCGCTTCGTGACCGAGGATGAAAAAGCTTTCGCCGCCGAGCTGTACATGAGCACCGATCAGCTTCGCGAGCTCCAGGGCGCCGGTATGTTTATCGGTAGCCACGGTGATCAACATCTTTGGTTGAACACGCTTTCCCCCGATGACCAGCGAAAAGAGATAGACGACAGCCTGGACTTCCTTGCCGAGTTGGGTGTTTCAACACGCGACTGGGTCATGTGTTACCCCTATGGCGGCTACAACGATTCCTTGCTGACTCTCCTACGAGAGAGGCAATGCGCGCTAGGCCTGACTGTCGACATGGGGGTGGCGGATATTTCGCGAAATGATCCTTTGCTTCTACCCAGACTGGATACCAATGATGTGCCTCACTCGCTCGAAGCGACGTTGCAGAACTATGGCTGGATGCAGGAAATCTCTGCTAACAATGCATAAAACGCTAGGGAAAAGCCAATGTTCGATATGATGAAACTGCTTTCGGACCTGACACCACTAAACCGGGTCGTTTGTTCAAGCGATTACGACGATACTATTCGTTATATGCAAGATATCCTGCCTTTCCGGGAGCATACCTACCCAGCGGGGGATGACTATAACGGTTGGGTCATACCGCCAAAATGGGATGTCAGGACCGCCCGAATAGATTACAAGGGGCAACGGATTTACGACGGCAGTCATCACCCGCTGGCTGTCATGGCCCTTTCGGCACCTTTCCAGGGAACTGTGACGCGCGAGCAGTTGCGTCAGCATTTGCATTACGATCACCGATACCTCGATGCGATCCCTTTTCATTTTCGTCAGTTGTTTCGTAGTTGGAAGCGTGACTGGGGGTTTTGTGTCACGCGAACCTTTTTCGATAGCCTTGAACCGGGCGATTATGACGTCGTCATCGAAACCGAAGAAGCCCAAGGTATATTGCGAGTACTCGATTATACTCTCGAGGGTCGATCGCCAGAGACCATCGTTTTCGGTGCTAACCTGGACCACCCAGGTGTTGCTAATGACGGTCTCTCGGGGGTGGCAGTAGGCGTGGCCCTGTTCGAGGCCCTGCGTAAACGCCAGCACCCACTGAACTTCAGCTATAGGCTCGTGCTGGCACCAGGGATTATAGGAAATGAATATTATCTTGGTCATTTGCCAGCCGGGGAACGCGAGCAACTGCTGGAAGGCGTAATGCTTGAAATGCTCGGTTCACCAACAGAGCTGTCCTTGCAGTTCTCCCGCCATCGGCAGGCCAATATAGAACTTACGCTGGCCGATGCGCTGGCTGAGAGCGGTTTTCGGTACCACACCGGCGAGTTCGAAAGCGCGCTTATTAACGATGAATATATCTGGGAAGCCTATGGTATACCCATGGCTTCATTGTCACGTTATCCCTATCCGGAGTATCACACCGACCGTGACAATATTTCCTTGATGAGCGACGAATGTCTCGAAGAAGCCGTTCAGGTATTGCTGCGGGCGGTCGACACGCTGGAAGCAAGTCCGGTCGTACGCAAGCGTTTCTCCGGAAATATCTGTCTTTCACACCCGGCTTATGATCTCTATATCGATCCTGGACAGGTCGCCTTCGGTGACATTCCAGACGATCAGCGGCGCCGAATGCGTCTCTTGATGGATATTATTCCGACGCTCACCCGGACCACCAGTGTGAATTTGCTGGCTGGTAGGGTTGGCCTGCCACCGCTCTTGGTTGAAGGCTACCTAAGGCAATGGGTCCGGCACGGTCTGCTGGAGCTATCTTAAAGTCAGTATTGACGAGGCTAACGAAGCTCTCGGACAACCCCCTAAGCGCTTAAATAGATTGTCGGTGAATTGCTGCGCTCCTGCTTGGAGAAATAACTAATTATTATTCATCCAAATTAGTTGGTTTTGGAAATCAAGAATCCTTGGCTTAGAGGTTGAAAATGTTACTGTCAATAATTAAAAGGCGCCTCAGCTCTCCTACCACTGAAGGGACTTCGGCAGGCATGGGTGGAGCCAAACTTGGAGAAGCGACTCACGCCCGTGAAGTTCATCACCCACTGCTCGAGCATCAACGGCGACACTCTCGGCCATTCGAACGAATATTGATTAATAACAACTTCCACCTTGTCTTGGGGTGGTTTTTTTCGATCATACTTCCAGTCATGGTTATTTGGGGATGGGAGTTCTGGGATAGTATCGGGCCAGAGCAGTGGGCGGCAATAATCGGTTGTTCATCGGCATACCTGATGGCTACTGTTTCAGTACAACAGTTGGCTGGTTTGCCTCATGTAAAATCTTATGTTTTGGTCACTCCATGTGTAACGCTATATTATTTTTTCCTGCTTGTGGCACTGCAGACCTTTGCGGTCGAGTATGACCACTTGTATGTTTTGATTACCTATCTGGTGGGATGTGCTTCCAGTTTTATAATTTGTCTGGCCATATCCGTTTTCAGCCAGAAGATACTCGCGATCGTACCCTTTGGAAAGGCAGCGGAACTATACGAGAGCCAGGGTGCCGGTTGGTGCTTGCTTGATGTTCCCAGCCTCGATCATGTTCGAGTCAATGGTGTCGTCGCTGATTTGCAAGCCGATCTTAGCGACATATGGCGGCGCTTTTTAGCGGATTGTACAATTCACCGTATACCCGTATATAGCTCGAGCAAGGCTATGGAAATGACTTGTGGAAAGCTTTCTCTCGATCATCTTCACGAGGAAGTTCAGCATGGAAGTCTTTCCCCCCATGAAGGCTATGAAGCACTCAAGCGAGGCATGGACATTCTTGCCGTGCTACTGGTCATACCCTTGGTACTTCCACTGATGGCAATGACGATGGCTGCCATTCGCCTGGATAGTCCAGGCCCGGCCATATTCAAGCAGCGTCGCATGGGCTTTTGTTGTCGTCAATTTACGGTTTATAAATTTCGTAGCATGTATACGGGGTGTATAGGCAAAGGCTTTACCATCGATGGTGAAGACCCGAGGGTGACCCGGGTTGGCAGAGTGATTCGAAAATATCGTCTTGATGAGTTGCCGCAACTGTTCAATGTATTAAAAGGCGATATGAGCCTGATTGGGCCGCGTCCCGAATCCATGGAACTCACCGGCTGGTATGCCAAGGATGTACCATACTTTCATTACCGGCATGTCGTGCGACCGGGGATTTCTGGGTGGGCCCAAGTAATGCAGGGCTATGCCGCCGACGTGGACGGCATGATCGGTAAGCTGGAATATGATTTCTATTATATCAAGAACTTTTCATTCTGGCTCGATGTGCTCATCATAATACGAACTTTAAAGACTCTTGTTACTGGATTCGGCTCTAGATAGTCAATGTGGCTGTCATGAGTTGCGCGGTGTACTACCAGAAACCACTTTTGGTGATTTTAAATGTTAAAAAGTCTAACGGAATTTTATTCACTGTTAACGACGGAGCAGCGCAATAAACTATTGCGCTTACAGGTACTTGTTATACTCATGGCCTTCGCTGAAATTGCCTCGGTGGTTTCCATCGGCCCTTTCATGGCGCTGGTTGGAGATATGAGTCAACTGCAGGGAGAGGGGGCGATCGCGCAGGTTTATCGTGCGTCCGGTGCAGCCTCGCCGACCGATTTCCTGCTCTGGGTAGGCGTAGGCGTTCTGGTGGTCCTCACCTTGGCAGCGCTGGTTTCGATGGTCACGATTTGGCGACTTTCACTATATGGCGCCCGGGTAGGCGTTGAGTTAGGCAGTCGTTTATACAATCATTATATGCATCAACCATGGATATTTCATGCCAGCGGAAACAGTAGCCTATTGACCAACCGAATCACCCAGGAATGCCAGCGCATGACACTCAAGATCATCAACCCCTTGATGTTGATGAATGCCAAGCTGACCATGGCGTTTTTCATGTTGGTGGCCATCTTTATTTATAATCCGGTTGTGGCAATCGCTGGATTGGCGCTGTTCATAGTCGCCTACCTGATGCTCTACATGACGGTGCGTCGACGCCTGATTTCCAATGGTAGAGCCATTTCCAAATCGCAGGCACAACGCTTCAAACTATTGGTTGAGGGCTTCGGCGGCATCAAGGATGTATTGGTACTAGGGCGCCAGAACGTCTTTAACGAACGTTTTGAAGCGGCGAGTGGGCGTTTTGCCAAAGCTCAAGGTATCAACCAGGCATTGAGCCAAGCCCCGCGCTATGCCATGGAGTTGGTGGCCTTTGGCAGCGTGATCTTTTTGGTGCTCTATTTGCTGGCAACGCACAACGGAAACATGGGCAGTATCCTCCCCATACTGTCGGTATATGCATTGGCAGGCTTCAAATTGCTACCGGCGTTTCAGCAGGTTTACTCCAGCATCTCGCAGATTCGAGGCTCTCTGGCGGCGTTCGATGCGGTACGCGACGATTTGCGCGCAAGTGCAATAGGCAAGGTCGATAAAGGCCCCATCGACGTACACGAGGCCGGCTACATGACGCCAAAACGTTCCATCGCCTTGCGTGATATTTCTTTTCATTATCCGGGCAAACAGGAGCCGGCACTGAATGGCTTATCCATGGAAATTCACGCCAACCAAGTGATCGGTTTGGTTGGGGCCTCGGGCTCGGGGAAATCCACCACTATTGATCTGCTTCTGGGGTTGATCAAACCTGGTAGTGGGCAATTGATGATCGATGACCGGCCATTGTCGGAAGGTGATATAAGAGCTTGGCAAAACACACTGGGCTTTGTGCCCCAGAATATTTTCCTTACCGATGCATCCATTCGAGAGAACATTGCCTTCGGCTTGCCGCCAGAGTCCATCGATGATGAATCGGTCAGGCGATCGGCAAGCATGGCGCATTTGGATGAATTGCTTGCGGAGCTTCCTGACGGCCTGAACACCCGTGTGGGAGAGCGCGGTGTACAACTTTCCGGGGGGCAGCGGCAACGCATCGGTATTGCCCGAGCGCTTTATAGCGACGCCGAAGTGTTGGTGCTGGACGAGGCGACCAGCGCTCTGGATGGCATCACCGAAAAACTGGTCATGGATGCCGTTCACGATTTTTCCGGAAATAAAACCATCATTATCGTTGCCCACCGGTTGGCGACGGTCAAGCAATGCGATTGCATTTACCTGATGCACAAAGGGAGGGTTATCGATTCGGGCAAGTATGAGGATCTGTTCGGACGTAACGATATCTTCAAGCGCATGGTCGAGCATGCCTGACATTCTCTCGCTATATCTTTCGGGATTCATGCAATAAGGATGTTTTGTGAAGAAGAAACGTGAGCGGGGTGCCTTGGTGGCACCCCGATCTTTTTCAGGGACTCTTGGCACGCCCTGGATACATGCCAACACAGTTCTTGCGGCGACTTTCGTGGCGTCGTTGATCGTCCTGCCCTGGGGTTACGCGGTCGCACCGTTGCTGGCCGCCGGCGTGGCGCTCGTTGGCGGTATGGTGACACGGGACCGAGGTGTCCGGCTAGATGTCGAGGATGCCCTGTGGTTGTTGGCGTTGCTGAGTTATGCCGTGGTGTGGCTGGCGGATGTGGCGCGCACCGGCGTGTGGCCGGATGGCCGAGGAGGTCATGGGGTATTGCTGCCGCTTTGGCCGGTACTGGCCGCCGGCTTGCTGGTCTGGCTGCGACGCCATCCGCCAGCGCTGTTGGGCTGGTGGCTGGGATTGATTGGCGGCGCTCTGGGTGCCGGGGCGATCGCTTGCTATGAGCGGCTATGGCTTGGCGATTCGCGAGCCGATAACGGCATGAATGCCATACCCTTCGGTAATCTGGGGTTATTATTGGGTGTGCTGGCCCTCGTTGCCATGCTGGGTCTGATGAGCGGTGCATTGCGGAGAACCGCCTGGCTGACCGGCTTGCTGGGTCTGGCCGCCGTGGCGGGGCTCGTGACGTCAATGCTTTCCGGTACGCGGGGCGGCTGGATTGCGCTTCCCCTGCTTGGCTGGCTGATTTTTCGCACCTTTCATGTGATGCTGCCCGGCAAACGTCTGCTGATAATGATCGGGCTGCTTGGCGCCCTTATGATAGGCGCGGTGAGCCTACCGCAATCGGGTGTGCTGGCGCGCGTGATGGTGGGTGTTGAAAATCTCCAGCGCTATTTCGTCGATGACGTAAAAGGCACTCCCGAAGGGCTGCGTCTGGAAATGTGGAAGGCCGGTGTCGTGTTGTTTGCTGAAAAGCCGCTACTGGGGTGGGGGGAGGGCCGGCTACAAGCCGCCCGCGATGAAATGGTCGCCGAGGGTAAGCTACATCTGGAGGTGAGCTGGTATGAGCAGTTGCATAGCGAGGTCATTGATACGGCCGCGCGTCGCGGTCTGGTGGGCTTGCTGACTCTGGTCGGGCTATACGGTATTCCCCTGTTGTTGTTTACTCGTCACCTGAGAGGCACCCGCAGTTCTCGAGTGCGCTCCCTGGCACTTTCCGGGGTGATAATCTGCGTGTCTTTCATCGACTTCGGCTTGAGTCAATCCATGCTGCGTGATGCACGTGGCTTGGCGGGATACCTGGGACTTAACGTGATCTGCTGGGCGTTGTTGAAAAACCAGATAGCAGCCCGAGTCTCGAAATACCATTCTCACGATTCATGGGCGGTGAGCTGAGCAACGTCGTCAACGGTTAAACGATGGCTGGGGATTGCATGGCCAAAAGGGCACCTGAGGGTGCCCTTTTGCGTGAATACACTTGGATAAGCGGGTCGCTGGGCAGCATTATTGCTCGGATACTGTCGACTTGTCCGACTTGTCCGACTTGTCCGACTCGCCGTGCTCGGCGAGAAACGCGACGACCTGACCGAGGTGATCGGTGAATACGCCACCGGCCCCGAACAGCACCGTCTCGAATAGCGCGGTGAAATCCTTTACGCCATCGGGCAGTCGGTCGGCGCGCAGGGTGAAAGGGTGCACCACTAGCCCGGCATCGTGAGCGCGCGCGACCAGCTTGGTCGGGGTCAGCTTGCCTTGTCCAGATTCAGGACCTGTGGCGCCCAGGGCCCGACGCCTTCGGCGTAGTCGGCGAGCGCGGGTAGGGCCAGGGTGAGCGAGACGGCGAGCTGAAGCGTGGTATAGCGACCTCATGCGTTGTGGATTATGTGTGACGGCGTTGAAGCAGGCGGATTACGGTTCGGCCGACCAGGGCCAGAAACACCGGCGCTCCGACCAACAGGTAGAAATAGTAGGTAACGAAGCGCCAGATCAGTACGGCAGCGGCGGCGCTGTGCTTGCCGATCAATGGCATCAGGAGTGCGCTAGAGGTCAGCTCGACACCACCGGCCCCACCGGGCAGAAAACTCAATTGGCCAGCGGCCATCGCCAGCATCTGGATCACGAACGTCCACGCCCAGTCGACCGATTCGCCGAGGCCGTCGATGGCCAGATACAACACACTGTAGCGTAGCAGCCAATGGCCGCAGCAGAGCGCGAACACCAGCACTAGAATGTGCCGCGGCAAACGCAGTGTTTCGATCAGTGCTCGGCGGAAGGACAACAGGCGCCGGATGATGGCGAAGCGTCGACGCCGAGTCGGCCCTAGCCGCAATCGCGTTAGCCAGCCACCGCTCAAGCGGAGCAGATAAGAGGTGTGGCGCAACATCAGCCACAGCAACAGTAGGCCGCAACCGAGCAGCAAGATTGGCAGTCCAATCAGCCAGCCAAGGTTCAGTTCGATGGCTTCGACGACGGCATACAGCGCCACGCCGATCAGCGCGGCGAGAAAGAACGTCAGGTCGGTCAATTGATCGGCGATGAAGATCGCCGAGCCCCGCGTCGGGCGTACGCCGTGGCGAGTCAACAGCCCGAGCAGCGTAAGCGGGCCGCCACTGCCGCCGGGCGTGGCGCAGATCGCGAACTCGGTGGCCATCACCACGCCCACCGCGCGCGACTGGCTCAAGCGCTCGGAGCGACCCGCCAACAGTAGGCGCAGACGCAGGGCATTGAGATTCCAGCACACCACGATCAGCCCCAGCATCAGCACTAGCTGTCCGGTGGGAAAGTCGCCCAGCTCTCGTAGTGCACCGCGCCCGCCCAGCAGCAACGGAATCGATGCCGCGATGACCAGGGCGACAGGTAGCAACCATAGCGAGCGTGGCATGGCTTGCTTCAGCCGAGCCGCTGATTGGGTTGTGTCGTGGTCGCGCCGATGACCTCGCGGTAGTGATCGAGCAACAGATCGACGACGCGGCTCCAGGTGTAGTAGCGTTCGACATGGCGCCGGGCATGGCGGCCCATCGCCTCGGCATCGTTCATGAACAGCTCGCGGACCGCCTGGGCCATGCCCTGCGGGGAATGCGGCTCGCAGAGCATGCCGCAACCCAACGGCACGTTTTCGAGCAAGGCTCCGGCGCGCACGGCGATCACCGGCAGGCCACTGGCCATGGCTTCCAGGGCAATCAGGCCGAAGGTTTCGCGGGTGCCGGCATGCACCAGGGCATCGGCGCTGGCCAGCCAGCGCGCCACCTCGTTGACGTCGCAGTAGCGATTGAAGACGCTGACGTTATCCGGCAGGCGAGCGGGCATTCGCGGCCCCATGATCAGCAAGTGGTAGCCAGGCCCCAGGCACTGCGCCATCTCCAGCAGTTCCGTTATGTTCTTTTCGCGTGAATTGCGCCCGGCGAAGATCAGCAGCCGCGTCCCGGGCGCCAGACCGAGCGTCTCGCGTAGTCGTGGGTCGCCACGGCGCGGATGAAAGGTATCGAGATCGACGCCCAGCGGTTGAAGGTACACGTTGGGCACGCCCCAGTGGCGTAGCCGGTCGACCATCGAGCGGCACGGCGTCAGCACCCGGTCGAAACGCCCGTAGAGATTGGCGACGTAGCCTTCCAGGCGGCGTGCCACGCCGGCGCCGAGGCGGTCGCCCATCAGTCTGGGGAGATCGGAGTGATAGAAGCCGATGACCGGCACGCCGAGGCGCTGGCCGGCATCCAGTGCGGACCAGGCGGTCACATAGGGATCGCCGGCCTCGATCAGGTCCGGAGCGATGCGGGTCAGCGCATCGGTCCAGGCCCGCCGACGCAACGGGAAACGATAGCCTTGGCCGAAAGGCAGATAGGGCGCGGGCAAGGTGTGCAACCCGCCCAATTGCATGGCCTCGTTGCCGGGAGTCAACAAGCTGGCTTCGATATCGGCGAGTTGCGCCAGGCGGCGATGCTTGGCTTGCAGATAGGTTCTTACTCCGCCGCTGGCTGGAGCGTGAAACATGGTGATATCGGCGACGTGCAAGAAGCCACCTCCTGAGATCGTTGCGTGTTGCGATTCAGGCTAACGGCACAATGCGACAGTTCGACGACAGCCAAAAAAACGGCGGGCACCGACTATCGGTGCCCGCCGTTTTCGCGAGTAGGCGAGGCGTTGGCTCAGGCGGTCGGTCTGGCTACCAGCGAACGGGTTTCCTCGCGCGCTTCGGTGAGCGTTACCCGAATGGCATCGCCGAGCTTGAAGCGTTCCTCGCCCTCGATCTGTACGCGGCCTTCCTTGTCATCGATCGCCACCTTGTCGCGCTCGCTATGCATCAGCGGCGCGGGCACGAAGGCGGTGGCGCCGTTGGCGCTCAGGCGCACACGCATGCCGCCGCGATTGATGGCGATGATCTCGGCATCGAAGGTCTGCTGCTGCTTGGCCGCCGGGGTCAGGTAGCGCACATACAGCCAGTCCTTGACGTCGCGCTCGGCCATGCGGTTGAGCTTGCGACGCTCGGTAAGCTGCTCGGTGAGCTTGGCGCTGGCTTCCGCGGGGGCCTGTTCGCCCTTGAGCACGCGCTTGATCAAGCGGTGATTGACCATGTCGCCGTACTTGCGAATCGGCGAGGTCCAGGTGGCGTAAGCGGGCAGCCCCAGGCCAAAGTGCGGGCCGGGCAGGGCGGACATGCTGGTAAAGCCCTGGAAACGGCGCAGTCGCGCATCCAGCCAGGCATCGTCGCGGCTTTCCAGCGCGCGCTTGAGCTCGCGATAACGCGGCAGTTCGAGCAGGGCCTCTCGCTCGATCTCGATTTGCTGGGTGGCCAGGAATTCCAGCGCGGCGTCGGCCTTCTCGGGCTCGAAGGCACGATGCACGTTGAAGATGCCGTGGCCGACCTTGGCTGCGAGTAGATCGGCGCAACAGGCGTTGGCGGCGATCATCGCCTCCTCGATCATGCGGTTGGCGATGCGCCGTTCCTCGGTGCGGATATCCAGCACGTTGCCGGCGTCATCGAGATCGAAGACGTAATCGGGACGATCCTTGAATACCAGCGCATGCTCGGCACGCCAGCCACTACGAGCCTCGGTCATGTCGGCCAGCGCCTTGAGCTGTTCGCCGGTCGCCGTGTCGGGCGCCCAATCGCCACGCTTCTCCAGCCAGTCGGAAACGCGGTCGTAGACCAAGCGGGCCTGCGAGCGAACCGTGGCGGCAAAGAAGCGGTAGTCGCCGAGGCTGCCATCGGCACCGATGTCCAGCGTACAAGCCAGCGCCGGGCGCTCCTCGCCTTCCTTCAGCGAGCATAGATCGTCAGCCAGAAGCTCGGGCAGCATGGTGACGTTCTGCCCCGGCAGGTAAACGGTGAAGGCGCGGGTCTGGGCCTCGAGGTCGGCGGCGTGACCCTCGGCGACATAAGCGGTGGGGTCGGCGATTGCCACGCTCAGCCGCCAGCCGCCCTCGGCGCGCGCCTCGATATGCAGCGCATCGTCCATGTCGCGGGTCTTTTCACCATCGATGGTGAAAAATGCCATATCGGTCAGATCCTCGCGCTCCAGCCCTTCGTCGGCCAGCGGCCAGTCGTCGCCGGCCTGTGGCGAGGCCTGTTCCAGCGCATGGCGCGCCAGGGTGACACGCCAAGGTACCGCCGGGTCGTCGGCCTTGGCGATCAACTCGTCGATCTGGCTGAAGAAGCTGTTGTCGTCGGGCTTGAGCGGGTGACGCACCAAGCGTGCCACCACCCAGTCGCCATCGGCGATGCTGTCTTCATCGAGACTGCGCTTGATACGCGCCTTGAGCACGTTGTTGATCGAGGGGTGATCGGGAATCAACGCCAGGCGGCCGTCGCGTTTCTGCACCCGGGCAACGAAACGACTCAGGCCGGCTTCGAGCAAGGTTTCCGGCTCGACGGATTTCTTGTCGCCTTCTTCCTTGAGAGCGGCCTCGACGCGATCGCCATGAATGACCTGCTTCATGGCGGGCGGCGGCACGAAATAGGACTCGCCGTCGGCGGTTTCGAGAAAGCCGAAACCGCGATCGGTGGCCTTGATCACCCCCTCGACACGCGGGGTCTGTTGACGAATCTGTTGCTTGAGCTGCGCCAGCAGCGAATTATTCTGCAGCATGAGGAGTCGGTACGGTTGGCGGGACGAACGGCCACTATACGGATTCGCGCCGCGGTCGCCAATCGTGATGCCATCGTCCGGCACAGGATCGACGATGCCGGATCAGGTCAGCGCCTCGGCAATGGACCGCTGCCCATCGAGCAGCACGAACTCGCGATCCTGAAGGCTGCGCGTTTGCGCCACATGCAACAGCGCATGCGCGACATTGGCGCGCGATACCCGGTTGTCGCCGGCTTCTTCCAGCGTGGTGGCCACGCGCTGGGTCGCCGGTTCATCGGTCAGCCGGCCTGGCTTGAGAATCACCTGCGCGACTTTCGAGGCGCGCAGGTGGGCATCGGCGGCATGCTTCGCGGCCATGTAAGGGCGTAGCTTCTCGGGCGCCTCCAGCGGTCGCTCGGCGCGCATCGCGCTGACCATCATAAAACGTGGCAACCCCAAGCGGCTGGCCAGATCGGCGGCGCGCACCGCGCCGTGCAAATCGATCATCAGCGTCTTGTCGGGCCCGGTATGCGGGCCGGAACCGGCGCTGAACACCACCTGATCGCAGCCCGAAAAGGCGTGGCGTAGTTCACCTTCCAGATCGGCGATCACCGTTTCGATACCGCGCTCGCGAAACCACGCTTGCTGGTCGCTATCGCGAATCATCGCCTTGATGGGCAAGCCCGCTGCCCGGGCCAGCTCGCAGAATTGACGACCGATCTTGCCATTGGCGCCGATTATCAGGGTTTTCATCGCAACCTCCGTTGTTCGTGCTCGTCGACAAAATGCTGTCGACCGAATACTCGTGCCCGACTGCCGCTGTCTATTCGAGGCATCCGTGTGGATGGGTCATGCGGGTGGCGGTCACCTGAATCAAGGTCGCTGGAACGGACACCATGATCACTATAAGACCAAAGTAAGACCAATTGGTATTTGATTGGTATTGTACTGGGTCTATAGTGGTTCTTAAGATTTATCAGGGAATCGCTCATGGACCCACGTTTTGCACAGTTGACCCTCGATGCCGCCCTGGCCACGCCGCTCTATCACCAGTTGGCGCGCCAATTGGGCGATGCCATCGAGGCGGGCGCCTGGCAGGCCGGCGAGGCGCTACCCTCCGAGCGCACTCTGGCTGAGTCGCTCGAGGTATCGCGAATCACCGCCCGCAAGGCGCTGGATCGGCTCGCTGAACAGGGCTTGATTCGTCGCACTCACGGTTCGGGCACCTTTATCTCGCCGCGTTTCAACCAGCCGCTGACGCGCCTGGTCAGCTTCACCGAAATGCTCACCCAGCGCGGTTTCACGCCGCGTTCGCGCTGGCTGTCGCGGCGTCTCGAAGCGCCAAGTATCGAAGAAGCATTGCGTTTGGGGTTGGGCGGCGATGCGCGTGTCGCGCGATTGAAGCGCCTGCGCCTGGCCGATGACGTGGTCATGGCGGTGGAGGAGAGCTGCCTGCCTGAAGCGGTGCTCGATGACCCTGAAGCGGTCGAGGCCTCGCTCTACAAGACATTGCTGGCCTTGGGCAAGCCGGTGGAGCGCGCGTTGCAACACATCACCGCCGTGAACGCCGATGCCGAGTTGGCGGATCTCGCCCGGGTGCCGCGAGGCGAGGCGCTGCTCAAGGTCACCCGGCTGGGGTACCTGGCCGACGGTACCCCGGCGGAATTGACCGTTACCTACTGCCGCACCGACTACTACGACTTCATGGTCGAGCTGCACCGGGCTCGATAAAGAGCCGAGCTGCATCGGGCTCGATAAACAACCGAGCTGCTAAATACATCCATTGCATAGGTAAGCCGATGCTCCACGGCAATATCCTGACCCCCGACGGCTGGCTGCTGGGCGAACTGCACTGGCAAGACGGCCGTATTCAGCGCATCGACGGCAAGCCGGTCGACCCGGCGAGCAACGACGCGCCGCGTATCCTGCCCGGTTTCATCGACCTGCACGTGCATGGCGGGGGTGGCGCCGATGTCATGCAGGGCGCAGCGGCGATCGACACCCTGGCGCGCACTCACGCGCGTTTCGGCACCACCAGCCTGCTGGCGACCACCATGACCGCGCCGGATGCCGAGATCCGCCGGGTGCTCGGTGAAATCGACGCATTCATCGCCTCTGGCGAGGCACGCGGCGCGCGCGTCTTGGGTGTGCATCTGGAAGGCCCCTATATCAATTCCGGCAAGCTCGGCGCCCAACCGGCGTATGCCCGGCCCGGGCCGATCGCCGAGGTCGACGAACTCTGCGCGCTGGCGCCGATTCGACTGGTCACCCTGGCCCCCGAGCTGTCCGGCCACTATGAACTGATCCGCCATCTGAGCGAGCGCGGCATCCGCGTCCAGCTCGGCCACACCCTGGGTAGCTATGAACAGGGCGTGTCGGCCATGCAGCACGGCGCCTGTGGCTTCACCCACCTGTTCAACGCCATGACCGGCCTGCATCACCGCCACCCCGGTATGGTCGGCGCGGCGCTGGCGCATGCCGAGTTCGCCGAACTGATTCCCGATCTGCTGCATGTGCATCCCGGTGCGATTCGCGCCGCGTTGCGCAGCATCCCAAGGCTCTATGCGGTGACCGATTCCACCGCCGCCGCCGGCATGCCGGATGGCGAGTATCGCCTCGGCGAACAGGCGGTGACCAAGTGTCTGGGTGGCGTGCGCCTGGCCGATGGAACGCTCGCCGGCAGCACCCTGACCATGGATCAGGCGCTGCGCAACCTGGTTTCGGTCGGCTTGTCGCTGGCCGATGCCAGCGCGCGACTGTCGCGCTATCCCGCCGATTTTCTTGGCCTCGTCGATCGCGGTCGGCTGGCCGAGGGCTGCCAGGCCGATCTGGTGGTCATGGATTCCCAGCTTGGCGTTCAATCCGTGTATGTCGAGGGGGGCGTCGTCGCAGAAGTTTCGATCACGAGCGGCCTCGTCGAAGGAGGTGCCTCATGAGTTCCTTGATGCTCGAAGAAGCGTGCAACGCCCCGGCGCGCATTGCCGGTCAGTTGGCGCGCAATGCCGCGCCGCTGGCGGAGGTCGGCGAACGCCTGCGCCTGGCCCAGCCGCGCGGCGTGGTGACCGTGGCGCGTGGCAGTTCCGATCATGCCGCCAGCTACTTCGCCTATCTCTGTATGCGCAGCCGGGGAATCCCGGTGGCCTCGCTGCCGCCGTCGCTGACCACGCTGGCCGGTGCGCCCTGGCAGCTACAAGACCAGTTGGCATTGGCGATTTCGCAATCCGGGCAGAGCCCCGACCTGATCGCCACCCAGCAGGCGATGGCCGCCGGCGGCGCGCGCACCTTGGCGTTGGTCAACACGCCGCAATCGGCGCTGGGCGAGGCCAGCGATATCGAGATTCCGCTGTTCGCCGGTGAAGAGCGCAGCGTGGCCGCGACCAAGAGTTACCTGGCGACGCTTTCGGCCTGCGCCCAACTGCTGGGCCACTGGAACGAGGATCGCGTGCTGCTCGATGCCCTTGATGGCCTGTCGGCGCGACTAGAGGCCGCCGTGGCCCAGGACTGGTCGCCGGCTATCGAGGCGTTGCGCGAGGCCGACCGGCTGATGGTGGTGGGGCGTGGCGCTGGCCTGGCGGTGGCCCAGGAAGCGGCGCTCAAGTTCAAGGAGACCTGCGCGATACAGGCCGAGCCGTTCAGCGGCGCCGAGGTGAAGCATGGGCCCATGGCGCTGATCGAACCCGGTTATCCGGTGCTGGTGTTCGCCCCGCCGGGGCCGGAGCAGGCCGGGTTGATCGAACTGGCCGAGTGGCTGCGCGGTGTCGGCGCGCGGGTGCTGCTGGCTGCCGACGAGGCTGTCGCCAAGCGCGAATTGACCCTGGCCGACGCCGGCCATGCCGCGTTGCAGCCGTTGTCGGTGATTCAGAGTTTCTATGTGATGAGCGCCGGCCTGGCCGCCGCGCGCGATAGCGATCCCGATCAACCGCGCCACCTGCAAAAGGTGACTTGCACGCTGTAAGGGAGCCGCTGAATAAATCGCCGATCTGCATGAAGGACAAGGCGCACGGAACACAGAGAGCGAGACATAACACAGGGTTAGGCGAGCTTTCGAGTACCGCGCAACGCAGTCATTCGGCCGAGCGGGCATTTATGCAGTGGTTCCTGCGTGGGCGAAGTGCCACAACAACAACGCTGGAGAGAATGATGTCTTCCACACAATTGATTCTGGGCGCGCCTGCCGATGGCGTCATCGTGCCCCTGAATGAAGTGCCCGATCCGGTGTTCGCCGAAGGCACGCTGGGCGATGGGCTGGCGCTCGACCCGCTGGATAACGCCCTGAGCGCGCCCTGTGATGGCGAGATCGTGCAGTGCGCGCGCACCGCGCATGCGGTGACCCTGAAGACCCCCGAGGGTATCGAGGTGCTGATCCATCTGGGATTGGATACCGTCGAGCTCGACGGCGTGGGGATCGAGCTGTGCGTGGCGGTCGGCCAGAAGGTCGCCGCCGGCGAAACGCTGATACGCTTCGATACCGATCGCCTGGCGCAAGGCGCGATGAGCCTGATTACACCGCTGATCGTCAGCGAGGCCGCTGGCTGGCGCATCGTCGAGCGCGCCATTGAGCGAAGCGGTGAGCGGCTCCGTCGGGGTGAGCCGATGCTGGTATTGATGGCGGAAGCCGATGTCGACGGGACCGCTGCGGAGTCGGCCGCCGGTCCCGCGCTCGAACGCGAGGTGACGTTGGCGCTGGCCGCCGGTTTGCACGCGAGGCCAGCGGCGCGACTGCGCGCCATTGCACGCGCGCATGACGTCGAGTTGGGCGTGGCCTACGACGCTCAGCGCGCCGATGCGCGCAGCCTGAGCGAGTTGATGAATCTAGGCCTGGTTAAAGGCGAGCGTATGACCTTGATCGCCCGGGGCGAGCGGTCGCAAGCGGCACTGGACGCCGCCGAGGTGCTGCTGACCACGCCCGAGGCCGACGAGCATGGCAACCGTGACGCTCGCCCCGCCGCCAGCGCCGAAGCCGGGCAATTGGCCGGATTGGTGGCCAGCCAGGGCCTGGCGATCGGCCCGCTGGTGCGTTATGCGCCGCCTTTGCCCCGCGTGCCTTTCGAGGGCCAGGGGCGTGAGCGGGAAACGCCGCGATTGCGTGACGCACTGGCGCGAGTCAATGAGCATATCCAGGCAGCCATGACACGCGCCGAGCGCGAAGGGCAGTCGGCGGAGGCGGATATCCTCGCCGCGCATCTGGCCTGGCTCGACGACCCGGCACTGTTCCAGGCCGCGCTAGCGCGCATTGACGCGGGGCGCAGTGCCGGCCAGGCTTGGCGCGAGGCGCTGGACGACGAGGCCCAGCGGCTCAAGGCGATCGGCAGCACGTTAATGACGGCGCGGATCATCGATCTGCACGATCTGCAGCATCAGGTGATGGCGCAATTCAGCGATGCGCCGGTCAGCGTCGAGGTGCCCGCCGGCGCCATCCTGATCGCTGATGATCTAACGCCTTCCGAATTGATCGCCGTGGCTGCCGCCAAGCCGGCCGGGCTATGTCTGGCCGCTGGCGGCACCACGTCGCATGTGGCGATTCTGGCTCGCGCGCGCGGCTTACCGTGCCTGGTGGCGATGGGCGAGGCGTTGAGCGATGTCGACGGTGACGAAGCCATTCTCGATGCCGAGCGTGGCCTGCTCGAGCCCCAGCCCGATGCACCACGGCTGTCGGCGATGCGCGCACGCATCGACGAGCGCCAGCGAGCCAGCGCCGCCGAGCGCGAGGCGTCCCGGGCGCCGGTGGCGACGCGCGACGGTAAACGGGTCGAAGTCTGCGCCAACGTCGCCAGTGCCCTGGAGGCCCAACTGGCCGCCGACGAAGGCGCCGACGGCGTCGGCCTGCTGCGTAGCGAGTTCCTGTTTCTCGAACGCGATAGCGCGCCCGATGAAGCCACCCAGCGTGGCGAGTATCAGGCCGCCGTGGATGCGCTGGGCGGCAAGCCGGTGATCGTGCGCACCCTGGATATCGGCGCCGACAAACAATTGCCGTATCTGCCGTTGCCGGTGGTGGCCAATCCGGCGCTGGGCGTGCGTGGCGTGCGCTTGTGGCAGAGCCACCCCGAACTGCTCGACACCCAGCTTCGCGCGCTGCTGGCGGTCACGCCGGCCGATGCCCTGCGCATCATGCTGCCGATGGTCGGCGATGCCGGCGAACTGCGTGCGGTGCGCCGGCGCCTCGAGGCGCTGGGTCACGAGATGGGTCTGACCCGGCTACCTCAGCTCGGCGCGATGATCGAGGTGCCTTCGGCGGCGCTGTGCGCCGCGAGCCTGGCCAGCGAGGCCGATTTCCTGTCGATCGGTACCAACGATCTGACCCAGTATGCCCTGGCCATGGACCGCGAGGACCCGAGTCTCGCCGCGCGCATGGATGTGCTGCACCCCGGTGTGCTGCGACTGATCCAGGCTACCGTCGAGGGCGCGGCCGGGCGTTGCCCGGTCGGGGTGTGTGGCGCCGCCGCCGGCGATCCGCTGGCACTGGCCGTGCTGGTGGCGCTGGGCGTCGACGAGCTATCGGTGGAGCCGGCGCGGGTACCGGCGGTCAAGGCGGCGATACGCCTCCTCGATCGTGCCGCGCTGGCCGATGAGCTACCCGCCTGGCTGGCGCTCGACGACGGCAACGCGCTGCGCGAGCGCCTCACGGCCTGGCTCGATGAGCGCCTGGCCGCCTGATCCCATAACAACAACGCTTGGAGGAACGACATCATGCGACTCGATATCATGGCTGGCCTGCAGAGGCTGGGCCGCTCGCTCATGCTGCCCATCGCCGTGCTGCCGGTGGCCGGGCTCTTGCTGCGCCTCGGCCAGCCCGACCTGCTCGACATCGCCTTCATTGCCGATGCCGGCAACGCCATCTTCGCCAATCTGGCGCTGATCTTCGCAATCGGCCTGGCGGTGGGCTTCGCCAACGACAGCAACGGCGCCGCCGGACTGGCCGGCGTGGTCGGCTATCTGGTGCTCGATGCAGTGCTGCACACTCTCAACGAAGACATCAACATGGGGGTGTTGTCGGGCATCATCATCGGCGCGGTGGCGGGACTACTGTACAACCGCTTCAAGGACATCAAGCTGCCGGATTATCTGGCGTTCTTCGGCGGGCGACGTTTCATCCCGATCGTCACCGGGCTCGTCGCGGTCATATTGGGGGGCGTTTTCGGGGTGATCTGGCCGTCGGTGCAGGTCGGCATCGACCTGCTCGGCCAGTGGCTGATCGATGCCGGCGAGCTAGGGCTGTTCGTTTACGGCGTGCTCAATCGGCTGTTGATCGTCACCGGCCTGCATCATGTGCTCAACAGCTTCGTGTGGTTCGTCTTCGGCAGCTTCGACGGCGCCACCGGCGATCTCAATCGTTTCTTCGCCGGCGATCCCAGCGCGGGCAGTTTCATGGCCGGTTTCTTCCCGGTGATGATGTTCGGCCTGCCGGCGGCGGCGCTGGCGATGTATCACGCCGCGCCGAAAGGGCGCCGCGCGCAGGTCGGCGGGCTGTTGCTGTCGCTGGCGTTGACGGCTTTCCTGACCGGGGTGACCGAGCCGATCGAGTTCACCTTCATGTTCCTGGCGCCGATGCTGTATCTGATTCATGCGCTGCTCACCGGAACCTCGATGGTGGTAATGAGCCTGCTCGACGTCAAGCTGGGCTTCACCTTCTCGGCCGGGGCGTTCGACTATGCGCTGTCCTACGGCCTGTCGACCAACGGCTGGATGCTGATTCCGGTAGGGCTGGTGTATTTCGCGATCTATTACGGCTTGTTTCGCTGGACGATCGCGCGCTACGACCTGCCGACGCCGGGGCGCGAACCCGAGACCGCCGAGCCGCAAGGCCAGCCTCGCGATCTCGGTGAGCGTGGCCCGGCGTTCGTCCGCGCCCTGGGTGGCGCCGCCAATCTGACCAGTGTCGGTGCCTGCACCACACGCCTGCGTCTGATACTCGAAGACAGTCAGGCCATCGATGAAACGGCGCTCAAGCAGCTCGGCTCGCGTGGCCTCATGCGCCTGCGCAATGGCGGCATTCAGGTCATTCTCGGCCCGATCGCCGACGGCGTGGCCGACGAGATTCGCGCCGCCATGGCCGCCGAAGGCGCCGCGCCGCGGACGCCGCCCCAGGCTGCTGCATCCGGCGTTGCGGCTCCCAGCGATACGCAGTGTTTGCCTGCCGAGCAGGTCGAACGCTGGCTCGCCGCGCTGGGTGGCGCGGAAAACGTGCGTGAGGCAACGGCAGTCGCGATGACGCGGGTGCGCTTGCGCCTAGGCGATGCCGCAGCGCTGGACGAGGCGGCACTGCTGGCGCTGGGCGCGAGGGGCGTCCAGCATATCGAGGCGGGGCTGGTGCATGTGCTGCTTGGCGAGCGGGCCGAAGGCGTGGCCAGCGGGCTCAGCCGGAGTTGAGGGCCACCGGGCCGCCGTCAACGGCGGCCCGGTGGCTTATGTCAGGTGAATTACGCTAGGCTTTGCACGAAAACTGTCTGTGCTCGACCATACGGCGTTAAAAATCGGCTCAAAATACTTATTTACCTCAGTAAACTCCGTTTTTTCGCTGATTTTTGCCTTGTCTGGCCTTCACTCGCCGACTTTTCGAACAAACCCTGGCCTGTGGATGCTTTTACGCCTTCAGGATATGTCATGACTGCCCATCTGATCGTCACCGACCTCGATAACACGCTGCTCAACGCCGAACACGCTCTCGATCCGCTGACCATCGAGACATTCCAGGCGCTGGCGACGCGCGGCCATCATCTGGCCCTGGCGTCGGGGCGTCACTTCCGCGATATCGCCGAGTTTCGCCGTCGGCTGGGTGTCGAAGCCTATATTCTCAGCACCAATGGCGCCCACCTGTACGCCCCCGACGATAGCCTGATTGCCGAGCAGTGGGTGCCCGCCGAACTGGTCCGCGAGCTGATACGCCTGCCGCGCGACGGCGAGATTCGCCTCAACCTTTATACCGGTGACGACTGGTTGATCGACGCACCGGCGCCGGGGCTATTGGCATTGCACCAGCACACCGGCTTTGGCTACCAGGTCGCGGATCTCGAGGCGCACGACGGCAGCGGGGTGGGCAAGGTCTTGTGCATTGGCGATGCCAAGGCATTGGCGGCGTTGGAAGCAAGCATCCGCGATAGCTTTGGCACCCGGCTGCATTTGACCTATTCGATGGCCAATTCGCTCGAAATCATGGCCGAAGGCGTCAACAAGGGGGCGGCGCTCGATCGATTGCTGGCGCGGCTCGACATTCCGGCGTCGCGTTGCCTGGCCTTCGGCGACAATCTCAACGATGCCGAGATGCTGGCCCTCGCCGGGCACGGCTTCATCATGGCCGGCGCGCATCCGGACCTGGCGTTGCGTGTGCCCCAGGCCGAGCGCATCGGTCATCATCATCAACATGGTGTCGCCGAGCGGCTGCGCGATTATTTCGCGCTGGATGTGGCGTCGGCCTGAATGGGAACTACGCCACTGGGCCGTCGTTGGTCTCCTCCAGGCGCCTGAGCCGTTGCCACAACTCGCTGCGCAAATCGGCGATGCGCGGTGCCTGGTCATTGGCATGGCCATTGTCGAAAGGCAGCGGGCGGGTCAGCCGCAATGCGCGCAGGCCCAGCCGCGCCGACAACAGTCCCACGCCGAGTCCCTGAGCGGCACGCGCCGAGAGCTTGCTGGCCAGATTCATCGAGAACAGTTCCATGCTCGCCTCGGAAGCCATTTCGCTGGCGCCGGCGAAGGCCATGTTGGCAAGCACGCGGCGAAACAGCCGCAGGCGACTGGCATAGCCGAGTTCCAGCCCATAGAGCGCGGCGATACGTTCGAGCATCGCCAGGTTGCGCCACGCCACCAGCATCATGTCGACCAACGTCAGCGAACTGATCGAAACCATGATCGCGGTATCGCCGGCCATCCGCGAGATCAAGCGGCGTGCTTCGCGGTCGCGTGGCGCAAGCAGATGATGGGCCAGCAGTTGACGTGTCTCGGCCCCATCGTGGTGCGGCTGGTGAGCCTGGAGGTAGGCCTGCCAATGCGGGTGGTCCCGGTCCAGGCCCATCTGCTCGCGTAGCCGCTCGGCCAGGTGTTGGGCATCCCGCCCGGTGGTGTTTTCGAGCGTTTGCAGCTTCTGGCGCAGCGCGGCGTGGCGGCGCAGTTTGCGCAGCCGCCACAATTCACGCGCCAGGGCGCCGCCGCCCAGGCCCAGCGCCAGCAGGCCGAGCAGACTCCAGGCACCACCGAGCAGGCTGCCGCCGAGTGCCGAAAAATACAGCGCCTGACCGGCTTCCAGCGCGCCGAGAGTGAGTGTGCCACCCAGCAGTGTCAGCAGCCCCCAGCGGCGCTTGCGCGGCCGGGCCAGGCCGCGGGTCAAGGCGGCATCGGCATCCTCGGGCGGTCGCTCGTCCTCCAAGGGTCGTGCATTCTGGGTGAGCGCATAGCTCTCGAAGGGGCGCGGGTCAAACTCCGGCGTTATTCGTGGGGCGTCGTGGGTGGTATCCAGGCTGAAACGCTGGCGTGGTCGCGGGTCGCTCATGTCAGTTTGTCTCCAATCAGCCAGTCGAGCGCGGCATCCATGCGAATATGCGGCAGGCCATCGCCGCGTGCTTCGCGGGAAAGCGGGCGAAAGGCATGAAACGCGAACCCCTGGCGAGTCCAGAAATCGCTGCGCGGCAGCCGCACGGGAACCTCGCCGGGGAACACCAGTGTCTCTTCACCATCCTGCGTGGTGCCGCGCAGCGCCGGGGCATGCTTGCCCTGATGCTCTACCTCATGAGCGCGGGTGGCACGAATCGAGGCCAATGAGAACGCCTTGACCGGGATGTCGGCGAAACGCAGGTCCTTGAGCGGCTCGCCGAGCAGCGCTTCGAGCAGTGAAACCAGATTGACGTGCTGCTCCGGTGTCACGTGGTCGGCCTTGGTGGCGGCAATTGCCAGGCGGTCGATGCGCGGCGAAAACAGCCGCGAGATCAGGCTACGCTTGCCGTAATCGAAACTCTGCATCAGCGTGGCCAGCGCTCGCGACAGATCCTCGAAACGCTCGGGCCCGGCATTCAATGCGCCGAGCACGTCGACCAGCACGATCTGGCGATCGAAGCGCCTGAAGTGCTCCTGGTAGAAAGGCCTGACGATATGCTGTTGATAGTAGGCGAAGCGCCGCGCCAGTGTGTGATAAACGCTGTCTTCGGGTAGCGTTTCGAGGCGCTGGCGGTCATCCACATCGAGACCCGGCAGCGGAAAGAATTGCAGCACTGGCGCGCCGTCGAGGTCGCCGGGGAGTAAGAATCGTCCCGGTTGCAGATCGGCGAAACCGGCCTCGCGAGCGGCACGCAATGCTTCGGCATAGTGCTGTGCGATGCGCGCCAGTTCCCCCTCGTCAGCCGCGGCGGCGGGATCGAGATCGGCCACGGCATCCAGCCAGCCGCTGGCCAGCGTGCGGCGCTCGGGACTTAAGCTCGTCTGCTGGCCAGTACTCCAGCTCAGGTAATCGTGATCGAGTAGCGGCAGATCGAGCAGCCATTCACCGGGGTAATCGAACAGATCCAGCGTCAGCGTTGCGCTATCGCGGCCCAGACCGCCGAGCAGCCCGCCGCGTTGCGGGCGATAACGAATATGCAGACGCAACTCGCTGATGCCGCGAGTCGGCTCGGGCCAGCGCGGTGGGCTGTCGTCGAGCGCCAGCATCGCTTCATCGAACGGGAAGCGCGGCACGCCGAGATCCTGCTGAGCGACGCGCTGGGCACCGAGCAGCCGACCCTCGCGGGCCGCCGGTAGCAAATCCAGACGCGCCTCGAGTCCGGCATGGCGCAACTGATAGACCAGTGAGGTGAGAAAGGCCGTTTTGCCGGCCCGTGACAGGCCGGTGACCGCCAGGCGTAACTGACGATCCCGGCCGCGTTCGATGAGATTGCTGAGTTCGCGTGCCAGGCTCTGGCGCATCGGGGTTCATATCCGAGTCGAAAGATTTAGCTCCTAATGTGGGGGCGGGTGACCTGCGAGGCAAGTCGTTGCCAGATCAGCGCGGCCAGCGGCAGCAATGCCAGCGGCATCAATACGGCGTTCAGTCCGGCCCAGCCGAGGCTGGCCTCCAAGGGCCCGGCGAGCAGCGCGGTGAGGCTCACGGTCGAGAACACCAGAAACTCATTGGCCGCTTGGGTGCGGGCCTTCTCGGCCGGGCGGTAGGTTTCGGTGAGCAGGCCGGTTGCGGGCAGGAAGGTAAAGTTCCAACCTAGGCCGAGCAGTATCAATGCCGCGTAGTAGCCGTAGAGGCCCACTTCGAACTGGGCCAGCAGGCCGCAGCCGGCCAGCAGCAAACAGCCCAGGGTGATCATCGCCGGCGCGCCGAAGCGCGCAGTCAGCCGGCCGGTGAAGAACGACGGCAGGAACATCGCCAGAACATGCCATTGGATGGTGGTGGCGACGTGATCGAAGTGGAAACCGGCACGCTGCATGGCCAGCGGCGTGGCGGTCATCGCCAGGTTCATCACGCCGTAGCCGATCAGGCCGGCCAGGGCGGCGGTGATAAACACCGGCTGGCGCATGACTTCCATCAATGGGCGTGCCGGGCCGTCGTCGTGAGAAATCTGCGCCGCTGGCAGCCGGGTGAAGATCAACACGATCAACGCCAAAACGTAGAGCAGCCCCAGCCCCAGGAAACTGCCCAGGAAGGGCGTCTCGGTAAGGTTATGACTGGTTCGCGCCAGCCAGGGGCCGAGAAAAGCCGCCAGCACGCCACCGCCCATGACCATGCCGATGGCACGATCGCGCAGCGCCACGGGGGCGGCTTCCACGGCAGCGAAGCGGTACAGCATGCCAAATCCGATCCCGATCCCGATCAGCCAGGTGCCGAGCATGAAAATGACGAACTGCTCGTCGACCAATGCCCAGGCCGCCACGCCGACGCCGAGCAGCCCGAGCAGGTTGCCGAGTACGAAACCGCGCTTGCGACCCAGTCGCGCCATGATCAACGAGGCGGGAATGGTCGCGCACATCAGTCCCAGCAGTTGGGTGGCCACCGGCGCGGTAGCCCAGGCCGGGCCGGGCGCGAGTTTCGCGCCGATCAGCGGCGAGACGGCAATCAGCAGGATATTGCCGCTGACCAGCAGTGCCTGACACAGCGAGAGAAGCGTAACGGTTATGGGCATGAACGGGGTTCCTGTGGGTGTGGTGACGACAAGGCTGCACTGGCGTTGGGCGGCGATGCTCTGAAGCGCTGGCGGTAGACGCTCGGTGAAACACCGTAATGGCGCTGGAACAATCGGCGCAATTGTTCGGCGCCACCGAGCCGCCAGTGCCTGGCGAGGCGCTCCAATGGCAATGGAGTTGGGCTTGCCAGCATCGTCTGGCGAGCCTGTTCGAGACGAAGGCGGGTCAGGTAGGCGCCGGGCGTGGTATCCAGGTAGCGGTGGAACAACCGTGAAAGATGGCGTGGCGACACCGCCATGCGTGCCGCCATCGCCTCCAGGCAGTGATCGGCGCCGGGATTGGCATGCAGTTCGTCGAGCAAGCGACGCAGTGGGCCAACATCGCGCTGCTGGCTGCGCAGCGCTTCACTGAATTGCGACTGACCGCCGGGACGATGCAGGAATACCACCAATTCGCGGGCGACTCGCCCAGCCAGCTCGGCGCCATGGTCGGCTTCGAGCAATGACAATGCCAGATCGATGCCGGCGGTAACTCCGGCGCTGGTGTAGCGCCCTTGACTCTCAAGATAGAGTGCATCGGAGTCGACGCTGATCGCCGGGTACGCTTCGGCCAGTCGGTGGCAGTGACGCCAATGCGTGGTGGCGCGGTGGCCATCGAGCAGGCCGGCGGCGGCCAGCAAGAAGGCCCCGGTGCATACCGAACCGATGCGCCTGACGTGGGGGGCCAATTCGCGCAGTTTGTCGATCAGGGCGGCATTGCCGCATTGCTCGGTAACGCCGCTGCCGCCTGCGACCAGCAGGGTATCGAGCGTCTCCTCCACGCCGAGCGAGTGCCAGCTACGGTCGGCGTGAAACGCCATGCCCGAATTGGTAGCAAGCGGACCCGGTGACTCGCCGAGCAGCGTCAAGCGATAAAGCGGTTTGCCAGCCAGTTCGTTGGCGCTGGCGAACACCTGCCAGGGACCGCTGACATCGAGCAGTTGGCAGCGAGGGTAGGCGAGCAGGGCGATAGAACGGGACATGACAGGTTCCGTGATCGGGAGTGCCATTAGTGTCGTGCGATTTCTGGATGTCGGCAACGACCATTATCCCACCAAAACGGACATGCCATACGAATGCCCGAAACGACGTTGCCCCGCCGGAGCGGGGCAACGTTCGTCAGCCATTTTGTCAATTCAGCATCAGCCGGCGAAGGCCACGTAGATGGCGACGACCAGAATCAGCAGCACGATGCCCGCCGGTATCGCGCCCTTCCAAGGGGTCAGGTCGACCTGGCCGGTGTCTTCGTGAATCCAGGCGGTGGGGCGTGGGCTGAGCTTGCCGAAGAGCAGCATCATCGCGATCAGCAGCACGAATACGCCGGCCACGAAGTGGTAGTTGTTGACGACATTGAGCAGGCCGGTGAATGGCGGAACGAAGTAGACGACAGCGATGATCAGACAGCCGCCGACCAAGGCGATCTTGGCTGCGACTGCCGGTACCCGCTTGGTCAGCAGGCCGACCAGCACCACGGCAAGAATCGGGATGAAATACATCGCGTTCATCTTCTGCAGGTAACCGAACAGGCTCTCCTGACCGGCCAGCAGTGGGGCAATGGTCATTGCGGCGACAGCCATGATCCAACCGAATATCTTGCTTGAATTGACCACCTGCTGGTCGCTGGCCTGCTTGTTGATCAATCCCTTGTAGATGCCAAGGCTGAACATCGTCGTGGTGCTGTTGAGCGCCGAGTTGAACGAGGACAGGATGGCGCCGACCATGACCGCGGCAAAGAAACCGGTGAGATAAGGCGGCAGCACGTTGAACACCAGGTGGCCGTAGGCCTGGTCGGCGCGAATGCCTTCATTGGCGTAGAGGTGGTAGGCGATAATGCCTGGCAGCACCAGGTACAGCGGCCCGAGTAGCTTGAACAGGCCGGTCAACAGCACGCCTTTCTGGCCCTCGGCGAGAGTCTTGGCGGCGAACGTGCGCTGAATGATTTGCTGGTTGGTGGTCCAGTAGAACAGATTGATCAGGAAAACGCCGGTAAACAGGGTCGCGAAAGGCACTTGCGCTTCGGGGCCGCCGATCGAATTGAGCTTGTCGGGATTGCTCTGCTTGAGCGTCTCCCAGCCGGCAAGAACCCCTCCGCCGTCACTGACTGCCTGCAAGCCGAAGTAGACGATCACGAAGCCACCGATCAAAAGGCCTACGCCGTTCAAGGTGTCGGAGACGGCGACGGTGCGCAGGCCGCCGAACAGCGCATACACGGCGCCGATAATACCCACGATCCATACCGTGGCCCACAACAGGAACGTGTCCGACTGAACGCCGGTCAGCCCTTGCAGATCAAGCATGCCGCTCAGGCCCACGGCACCGGAATAAAGAATGATCGGTAGCAGAATGACCGCGTAAGCGACCAGGAAAATAAAGTTACAGATCAGCTGCGTGGTGTCGTCGAAACGGATTCTCAACAACTCGGGAATCGTGGTGATACCGCTACGCAAAAAGCGCGGCAGGAAGAACAGCGCCAGTGCCACCAGGGCGACCACCGCGACTACCTCCCAGGCCATCACGCTCAGCCCTTCGGAGAAGGCAGCGCCATTCAGGCCGACCATCTGCTCGGTGGAGAGGTTGGTCATCAGCAAGGAACCGGCGATTACCGGGAAGGTCAGGCTGCGACCGGCGAGGAAGAAGCCTTTACTGGTGCTGTGATCGTCACGGTGGGTGATCCACCAGGTGATCAATGCGACCAGCCCGGTGAAAAACAAAAACGAGACAATGGTGAGGGCATGCATGTTGTCGATGTCCTTTTATGGCATGGGCATACACGGGCGCCAACCGGTTAGCGCCCGTGCTTGCAGGCTCCGCTGCGACTCACGGCTGTCGAGAGTATAGAAGCCTGAATCGATTCTTCCATTAGCCATTTGTCGGACATAGGTTTTGCAATGTCGGTTTGATGGACGGACTTGCCGAACCGCCGATGAATTAGCTGCGCCGAGGAGCCAGTGTCCGACTGAACAGCGCGTCGCCGGCAACGTCCTTGAGCGTCACGGTCAGTTCGCGCGATTCGCCATCGAGATCGACCTGGCCGAAGAACTGATAGCCCCGTGACGGCGGCAGGTTGGATTGTCCGGTGGGTGGCGCTTTCTGGAATGCCACCTCGGGGCCGAAGGTGTCATCGAGTTCGCCGGGGCCGAAGGTGCCGGCATGGATCGGTCCACTGACGAACTCCCAGAACGCCGTGAAATCCTGAAAGGTGGCACGCTCGGGCGCGTAGTGATGCGCCGCGGTGTAGTGCACGTCGGCGGTCAGCCATACGACGTTGCTTACTCCGGCATCGTGTAGCCCGCCGAGCAGCCTGGCGAATTCCTGTTCGCGCCCGAGCGGCTTGCCGGGGTCGGCGTTGGCGACCGCTTCGAAGCGCTCGTCATCCTTGACTACCAGGCCGATCGGCATGTCGGCGGCGACGACCTTCCAGGTCGCCGTCGAGTCACGCAGACCGGCAAGCAGCCAACTGATCTGATCTTCACCGAGAATGGGCGCGCCCTGTGCCTGGCGGTTCGCCGAGTTGGCGCCACGGTGCGAGCGCATGTCGAGGCGGAAGATTTCAAGGTCAGGACCGTAGGGGAAACGCCGATACAGGCGTTCGGGTGAATCCGGCCATTGGCGCACCGGCATGTACTCCATGAAGGCGCGACGGGCGCGGGCGTTGAGTAGCGAGGCGTTGGTTTCGGTGTAGCGCGGGTCGTCGACGATTTCACCCGGGTACCAGTTGTTGAGTGTCTCGTGGTCGTCCCACTGCGCCAGCATCGGTACTTCGGCATTGAAGCGCCGCAGGTTGTCATCGAGCAGGTTGTAGGCGAACTGGCCGCGATATTCGTCCAATGTTTCGGCCACCTTGGTCTTGGCAGGGGTGACGAGATTGCGCCAGATCTCGCCGTTGTCGAGCTCGACGCGCTCCTCGAGCGGGCCATCGGCGTAGATGGTGTCGCCGGAGTGAATAAAGAAGTCCGGTTGCACCTGGCGCATGGTCTCGTAAAGACGCATGCCACCAAGATCGGGATTGATGCCCCAGCCCTGGCCCACGGTATCGCCGGACCACACGAAGCGCACATCGCGCGACTGCCGGGGTGCCAGGCGCAGATGGCCGGTCGTCGGCTCGCTGAGTGCGTCACGCTCGCCCAGCGCGGCGAAACGCAGGCGGTAATGCAAGGTATCGACGCCATCGAGGCCGGTGATATCGAGTTTGGTGGTGAAATCGCTTGCCGGCAGGGCGGTTGGGCCCTCGAGCTTGCGGGCGTTGCGAAACTCGGCATTGTCGGCCAGCTCCAGCAGCAAGTGCGCGGGCCGGTCGCAGCGGCTCCACAGCATGGCACGGCCGGGCAGCATGTCGCCGCTCATCACGCCGTAGGGCATGGCCGGGCGACGCGACTCGGCCATCACGATGGCTGGCGCGCCGACCAGGCCGGCAGCACCGAGCAGGGAGCCGGCACGGATACTTTGCGACAGGAAACGACGGCGGGACAGGCTCATGCCATTCTCCTCTTGCATGTCATGTTCGTGGCTCATGCCCATGGGCGGCAACTGAGCCGGATCATTGGCGAATCAGCATGCGCGACGGACATGACAACTCGCTGACGATTGGATGAGGCTTCGATGACCCGGCGATGACAGTGTCATCCTAGGCAGGATTCGAGGAAAAGGCAGTGGTGGTCGCCGGGGGATCGGCTAATCTCAGGGTACCAAAGTAGTTGTGATTACCAGGCAGGAGAGACGATGACCGAGACCCCCGCGCAAGCGGTAATTCACTTCTGGTTCGAGACCCTGGCGTCGCGCCAGTGGTTCGAGAAGAGCGAGGAACTGGACGATCTCATCAAACAGCGCTTTGGCTCGTTGCTCGAGCAGGCGATCGCCGGCGAGTTATGGGCCTGGCGACGCTCGCCACAGGGCCGCTTGGCTGAAATTCTGGTGCTCGACCAGTTCTCGCGCAACATTCATCGTGGCCGGACGGGTGCTTTCGCGCAGGACCCGCAGGCGCTGGCCTTGGCCCAGGAGGCAGTAGCCTCGGGTGCCGACGGGCACTTGGCCGTGCAGCACAAGCCATTTCTTTACATGCCGTATATGCACAGTGAATCGCTACTGGTTCACGACGAGGCGCTTAGATTGTTCGACCAGCCGGGGCTAGAGAACAACCTCGAGTTCGAGCGCCGTCATCACGCGATCATTGCCCGCTTCGGGCGCTACCCGCATCGCAATACGCTGCTCGGGCGCACCTCCAGCAGCGAAGAGCTGGCTTTTCTCAAGGAGCCCGGCTCGTCTTTCTGAGTACCACTATGGCAAGCTGGGCGAGTCACTATCGACATGGCAAAGGAGTGTAACGATGGGATTCATTCTATGGCTGATCATCGGCGGCCTGGCAGGCTGGATCGCCGGCAACATCATGCGTGGCGGCGGTTTCGGCATTCTTGGGAATATCGCCGTGGGTATCGTCGGCGCATTGATCGGCGGGTTTCTTTTCAGCCTGCTGGGACTCTCGTCGAGCGGATTCATCGGCTCGTTGGTGACGGCCACCATTGGCGCTGTGGTATTGCTTTGGGGGGTCGGCAAGCTGCGTAAATCCTGATGGCTCGCACGGGCTGAGTCCTTCTCGACGGCAGGGCCAGCATGATGCGGCCTGATACCGGTTATCGATAAGTGCAGGTGCAATTCGGCCCGCTGGCATTAGCGCCAGCGGGCCGAATTTCTAGCGACGCATCATCTCATGCTACAGGTGCGTTCAGGCGCTGGCGGTGCTCTTGCTTCCGACCAGCTCCGTTAGCAGGTTCTCGATAATGCCCAAGCCTTCTTCCAGCACGTCGTCTTCGATGGTGACCGGCATCAAGAAGCGAATGGTATTCGCGTACATGCCGCAGGAGAGCAGAATCAGGCCGTTTTCGCGGGCCTTTTTGCACAAGGCGCCGGCGAGGTCGGCATTCGGCGTGTGGTTGGCCTTGTCGGAAACCAGCTCGAAAGCGGCCATGGCACCCATGTTGCGGGCGTTGTCGATGCACTCGAACTGCTGCTGCCATGTGGCGAAGCGCTTGGCCAGCTTGTCGCCCAGCGCCTGACTCTTCTCGAGGATTTTCTCTTCCTCGAATACCTCGAGCACCGCCAGTGTCGCCGCGCAGGAGACCGGGCTGCCCGTGTAGGTGCCGCCCAGCGAGTTGGCGCCGGAAGCATCCATGGTCTTGTCGGTGCCGACTACGGCCGAGATCGGCATGCCGTCCGCCATGCTCTTGGCCATGGTCATGATATCCGGCTCGACGCCGCTGTGCTCGATGGCGAACATCTTGCCGGTGCGTCCGAAGCCGCTTTGTACTTCATCGACGATCATCAGGATGCCGTGCTCATCGCAGATCTCGCGAATGGCCTTCAGGAAGCTCGGCGATGCGGCGTAGAAGCCGCCTTCGCCGAGTACCGGCTCGAGAATGATCGCCGCGGTGTCCTTGGGGTTGGCATCGGTTCTCAGCGCCATCTTCAGGCCACGCAGGGCTTCATCCTCGCTGACGCCGTGATAGGGCACCGGGTAGGGCGCGCGGAATACCGTGCCCGGCATGGGGCCGAAATCGGTCTGGTACGGATTGACCTTGCCGTTCATGGCCATGGTCATGAAGGTGCGGCCATGATAGCCGCCATCGAAACAGATCACGTTGGTCTTGCCGGTCGCGGCGCGGGCGACCTTGACCGCGTTTTCCAACGCCTCGGCCCCGGAGTTGGCGAGCATGACCTTGGCATGGCCGCGCACGGGGACGATCTGGCTGAGCTTCTCCGCGACTCTCACATAACCCTCGTAGGGCATCACCGTCTGACAGGTATGCATCACCTTGTCGAGCTGGGCCTTGACCGCCTCGACCACCTTGGGATGACGGTGGCCGATATTCAGCACGCCGATGCCACCGGCGAAATCGATGAAGCGCTTGCCATCGGCATCCCAGACCTCGGCGTTCTCGGCCCGGTCGGCAAACTGAGTGGCGGGGCTGGCGGCGCCATTGGCGACGTAGCGTTGCTTGAGTTCGTTGAGCTGTGCGTTGTTCATGCTAGAGCCTCCTTGGTCAGACTGATGGGGTCCTTTAGGAACCACTGTATAAATGCCTGCACGGACGAATTGCTGCGTTACGCGGTACTCGAAGACTCACCTAACCATATGTTATGTCTCGTCTTCTGTGTTCCGTGCGCCTTGCCACGCAGCGGCGCCCGCTTCATTCCGTTCGTCGATTTATTCAGCGATTCCTTCAAAGACCGCCGACACACACGTACTTTAGTTCAGTGAAATCGTCGAGACCGTGGCGCGAGCCTTCGCGACCCAACCCCGATTCCTTGACGCCCCCGAACGGCGCCAGTTCGGTGGAGAGAATGCCTTCATTGACGGCGACCATGCCGTACTCGAGACCCTCCATGACATGCCATATACGCCGGTAGTCCCGGGCGTAGAAATACGCCGCCAGGCCGAACTCGGTGGCGTTGGCCATGGCGATGGCGTCCTCGTCACGCTCGAAGCGGAACACCGGCGCCAATGGGCCGAAGGTTTCTTCCCGAGCCACATGCATAGCGTCGCTGACATCGGCGATCAGCGTCGGCTGGAAGAACGTGCCGCCCAGCGCATGCGGCTCGCCACCGCAGATCAATCGCGCGCCCTTGTCGAGCGCATCGCGGATATGTGACTGCACCTTGTCAACGGCACCCGCGTTGATCAGCGGCCCCTGCACCACGCCTTCTTCCAGGCCATCGCCAACCTTCAACTCGCTGACGCGCTTGGCAAGCTTGTCTATGAAAGCGTCGTACACTCCGGCCTGAACTAGCAAGCGATTCGTGCATACGCAGGTCTGGCCGGAGTTGCGGAACTTGGATGCGATCGCACCCTCCACGGCGGCATCGAGGTCGGCATCGTCAAAAACGATGAACGGCGCGTTGCCACCCAGCTCCATGGCGGCCTTCTTGACCGTGCCGGCGCACTGCGCCAGCAGTTTCTTGCCCACCGCGGTCGAGCCGGTAAACGACACCTTGCGCACGCGCGGGTCGCTGGTCAGCACCTCGCCGATGGCCGCCGGTTGCGCGGCGGTGACCACATTGAGCACGCCGGCGGGCAGTCCGGCATCGTGTGCCAAGCGGGCCAGCGCCAGCGCGGTCAATGGCGTGGCTTCGGCGGGTTTGATCACCACCGGGCAGCCAGCGGCCAGCGCCGGCGCGCACTTGCGGGTAATCATCGCCAGCGGGAAGTTCCACGGCGTGATGGCCGCGACCACGCCGATCGGCTCGCGGAACACCAGGATGCGCTTGTCGACGCCATGGCTGGGCAGGGTCTCGCCGGCCATGCGCTTGGCCTCTTCGGCGTAGTACTCGACGAAAGAAGCGCCATAGTTCACCTCGCCGAGCGATTCGGCCAGTGGCTTGCCCTGTTCGAGAGTCATCAACCGCGCCAAGGCGTCACGATGGGCGACGATGGCCTCGAACCAGGCGCGCAGCAGGGCGGCGCGATCCTTGGCCGCGCGTTTGCGCCAGGCAGGCCAGGCGGCCTCGGCGGCGGCGATGGCGTCGCGGGCATCGTCACCATCGAGGTCGGGGACCTCGGCGAGCGTCTCGCCGTTGGCGGGGTTGGTGACGGCGAAACGACGCTCGGCGTCGCGCCATTCGCCGCCAATATAGGCCTTGGGAATCAACAGATCGGGCAGTCGCTGGGGCATGGGTGGTCTCCGCAATAGAGCAGCATCAAGGCGATAGCATTCGACACGAGGCGAGTTTCCATCTTGAGCGGCCATCATGTTGAACGAAGTGTGCATTATTTAAAACAAATCGCCAAGCTTTTCATTGGTACGTCTCGATAAGCGGCCGTGGAGCCGATCGTCAGCGACGATTGAGGCATCGGCGAACTCGATGCTTTCCGCTACACTGTCTCGCCCGTTTCCGTTCATGTCGGTAGCAAAGAGTCAGAGGTGTGCCTTGGTCGATCCGCTTTATGCCTGGTGGGCGCAGCAATTGGTGCTGTGCGGCTGGGCTTTCGAACCCGATCCAACCGCCGTTGAGCCGGCGCTCGCCGCTGAGAGCCTGGCCCGGCTGGGCGTGACCGATCGTGGAGAGTTGGGTTGGCGGCTGCTCGAAACCTTCCCGCCTGAAGCGCCGGATCCAGGGCGTCGGCTTGCCGCGTTGGAGCTGCTGGCGCTGGCCGTGGCGGCGGGCTGGCTCGAGCCGACACAAGGCCAGGCCTGGGTTCAGCGTCTGGCTGGCGCCATCCAGGCGCAGCATGTCACGCTCGACGACTGGCTGAAGGCGCTGCGTGAGGCGCGTCGGGAAGAGGGCTGGACGCACGGCGACGAAGCGTTCGCCCTTGCCAGCGAGGTGTTGGCCAAACTCGAGCACGACGGCGACGGGATGACCTGGGAGCTGTTGGGCGAATACCTGACGACGCGGCGCGACATGCCATTGTGGCCGACCGGCGACGATTGCCGGCTGTGGCGCCTGCGCGCGGCCTTCGCGCCGGTGTTGACGCTACCGGCCAGTCACTTGCTGGACTGGCCGGATGCCGCTGCCTGGTTGGATGACGTATGGCAGATTCGCGGTCGCGAGGAACTGATACGGGTGCTGCTGTGGCTGGCAAGCCAGGGCCATCGCTACGGTTGGGATGTGGATGCCTCGCGGTTGCTCGATCAGGATGGTCCGGCGCGTCAGGCATGGCTGACGGGGCTCGGCGATCAGCGTGAGCAACGTCGCTACGGGCGGGTGTTGCTGGCTTTCATCGAGCGTGGCGAGCCGTTGGAATGGGCCGCCTGGGATTGGCTGCGGCTAGTCGATCTGGCTTACGCCGGTCTGGCGCTGGGCTGGTTGGAGGCGGCCGAGGCCGAGACCTTCACGGCGCATGCGGCGGATCTGCTGGCGCGACGCTACAGCGATTGGGCGGCGCTGGCCCAGGCCTACCAGCGTGGCTGCAGCCTGTTCGAAGGTAGCCATCAATCGCGCGATCAGGTCAGCGACTGGTCGCTATTGTTGCACTCGCCGATCAGCCCGTGGCGAGTGCCGTTGCATGAATTGCTCGACGACGCACGCCGCGAGACCTCGCGAGCGGCGATTCGCGCCTGGCGCAACGATCCTCGTCATTGGGTGCTGGCACTGGCATCGATACGCGAGCCGGAACTGCTCTATCGGCAGGGCATCGGTATGGCCGTGGACGAAACCCGACGCCAGGACGCGCGGCGTTATCTGGCCGAGAGCCTGGGGCTGTTTTCCGACGAAGGCGTCGAGGGGCTGGCGCGCTACTGGCTACCGGCCTTGGCTCATCATCTCAATCAGCTGGCCGCCGATGCCGCGCACGGCTCGTTGCCATCGCTGGAAACGCCCTTTGGACGCCCGCCGGCCGAGGCCGTGCGTCTGCGCGATGGATTGAAGAACTGCGTGCGCCATGCTGCGACCATTCATATGGCCGAAAAGTATGCCTTTTACCTGCTGATGGCCGGCGATAGCGGCGACTTCGATGGTACCGGCCTGGCTGGCCTGGGCGAGTCGCTGCGTGGCGCGCTGTGCCGTTTCTATTCCGACCCTCGGCGCCTGCTCGATGCCTGGGTGGCCTGGGAAACCGCTTTGCCCGAGATGCCTGACGACACCTTGGTTCATGAGATCCGCTGGCATCGCGATGATCCGGGCAGCCTCTTCCATTGGCTCGACTGGCATCAGGCCCAGTGGCGGGAGCCGGGGCCGCGCCCGACGCTTAGCCGCTTCACCGCGCTGGCCCTGACCGGTCCCTTGAATGCCGGCATGTGGGGCGAGCCGCAGCGCGAAGGCAGTATCGAACGCGAAGCGCTGCATCAGTGGCTCGACAATCAGTATGGGCTGCACAGCGGTGCCGACCTGCGCGATTTCCTCGATTTTCTGCTCGAGGTCGGCGATCGTCAGGAATACCAGATCAACTACGCGCCCTATACCCTCAACCGAGCCCGGCTGGAGGAGGAGATCGCGATTCTCGAATCCGACGATTGCGGCGAGGAGGAACGCAATCATTTGCTGCGTTTGCGGCGCGTGCGCGACAACGATGCCGGCTGCAACGACGTCGACTTGACCGCCTGGGATCTCGCCCAGGTGGTGGATCTGGCGATTGCCGGGCGCAGCCTGGGCTGGCTAGAAGCCCCGGCATTTGGCGCGATACTCGATGCCGCGCAAAGCCAGGCTCAGAGCCACTATGGCAACTGGCGCGATTACGCCCGGGGGCTGTATGCCGGTTACGCTTTTTTCATGGGCGAAACCGAGGAGCGTGAGGCGTTTCTGGTGAGCTTTCGCGAAGGACTGGTGGCCTGGCTGAGTGGCGCACCGCCACTCGCGGGGGCCTGGGCGAGCCTGGATTTTCCCGGAGCGAGCCCGCGGCACTGGGCGCCGCTGCACATCGATACGCTGCCCGGTGACGCCAGGACGCTGCATTGAGCCGCAAACCGTTAATCTAATAACAACTCATTGGATGGTCGCTGGCTTGCCGGCGACCGGAGTTCCACGCAGGAACCCGTATGACTCCTTGCAAGTCCCTTGTCGGTCGCCGGCTGACCGTAGCGTTCCTGTTGACTGCGCTGGCGACGTTCAGCGTGGCGCTGCACGTGAGTTTCCCCAACATGGGCGGACACGGCTTGCGCCTGCCGTTCAATGCGGCGCTGTGGATGGGTATGGCGCTGATGATTGCGCTGGCGCTGTGGCCGGCGACGCGCGGGCGTATCCGCGTCAGCGGTTTTCAGCGCGGGCTGTGGCTGGTGGTGGCGTTGCTCTGGTTGCCGCTGGCCTGGTCGTGGGATGCGACCGCCATGAGCGCGGTGCCGCGCTTGCTCGGGCTGACCGCCGGGGCGCTATTGCTGTTGGGGCTCGAGCAGCTTGCCCTGGAGCGTCGCCATTGGGTGGCGTTGTTATGCACGATCTATCTTGGCACCTTGTTGGAAACCGCCTTCGCCTGGGTCCAGTACACGCTGCTCGAACCCGGTAATTGGGTAGGTTTCAGCCCCGATTACGGTCGCCCCTGGGGGATCTTTCAGCAGTCCAACGTGCTGGCGTCGTTTCTAGCCACCGGGCTTGCGATCTCGGCGTGGCTGCTCGGCGAGGCGCAAAAGCATTGGCTGCGTAGCCTGGCATTGTTGGCGCCACTGGCCATGCCGGCGATGCTGCTGGTACTGGTATCGCGCATCGGGTGGCTGGCGAGCCTGGTGGTCATCGTATTGTCGGTAGCCCACCTGTGGGGGCGCGACCGGCGCGTTGCCCGTGCCTGGCTGCTGGCGTTACTGGCTGGTTGCGTTATCGCCGTGGCACTGTGGTTCGCTACCGAGGGGCTGGTGCGCTCCAGCGCGGCGTTGGGTAATACCGGCGCGCGCACCCATGTCTATATGCATGCGCTGCGCATGATCCTCGAAGCGCCACTCGTCGGCTGGGGCTATGGTGATTTCCAGTACGCCTTCATCCAAAGCTTCGCCGATTGGCGCGCGGCTCATCCCGGTATCGGCACGGCGATTTCGGGTAGCTTCGACCATCCGCATAACGAATTGCTGTTGTGGGGCGTCGAGGGTGGGGTATTGCCGATGGCGGCGCTGCTCGGCGCGGTGCTATGGATCGCCTGGCGGCTGTGGCGCCATGGCCCGCATGGCGAGCGGCTGATGCTGATGGCGCTATTGGCGCCACTGGCGCTGCATGCCATGACCGAATACCCGTTCTACCATTCGCTCGCTCACTGGTTGGCCTTCGTGCTGCTGCTGGGACTATTGGCTAGCCGTTGCTGGCCGACGACCGAGCGCGCCAACCGCTATACCTTCGGTATTCGTGTTGGTGCCTGACTGGGCGTGCCTCTCGTGTGGCTGTTCATGATCACGCATCTGTACAGCCTGTGGCAGGTCAGCGCCTATTTGCAGAGCGGCGGCAAGGAAGTTCAGCGCTTGGCGCGGGTGATCAATCCGCTGGGGATTCCCGAGACGCTGGATTTCATGCTGATGACCCAACAGCTCGATGCCGGCGCCGGACTGGGCATGATGGACCAGGTGCGCGATTACCTGGCGTGGGCCGAGCGCACGGCGCGCCATTATCCGACACCGGCGTTATACGCCAACATGATCGAAGCATGGCGAGTCCTGGGCGATAAGGCACAGGCCGAGGCGATGCTGGCTCGGGCCGAGCATCTATATCCCGGTGACGCGACGATCGTCGCCGCCGGCAAGCGGCTGAACGCCAGTGCTGCCGCGCCGGCGACTTTTGCGCTGGAGGCTTCCCGCTCGGAGGCGGCAGGCATCTCCGGTCACGACAGCGGGCTTGGCTCGGCGGCTATCGCTCCTAAGCCATAGATGTGCCAGGCATTCCAGGGCCGCTGGAGTGGTGTGGCAATGACAGGCGACGGCGTTTGCTCTATCATCGAATCTTCATATGTGCGGGCACCGCTTCGCGTGCCTGCTTACCATGGTTAATGGGCCGATGACAGGCCGCTTTGGGAGTGGTACTTCGGGCATCACTCCCACAGCGACATTTCACCGCGCAGGCATCGGTGGGGTCGGTTCGATGGAGCGAACGAGGTCGCTGGATGCTTCGTGTTACTGCCGTGTGTCTGTTATTGGCCGGCGTGTTGAGCGGCTGTGCGGGGGCGCCCCGAACACCACCCGCCGATGCCCACATGAAGGGGGCGCTTGGTTCGTCTGCCCATGGTGCGTACCGTTTGTCACCGGTCAATCAGTTGGCCGAGCAGTTGCGTGGTTTCCGGCAAGCCTCGCCGGAACTGGTCCGCCAGGCACTGCTCGACGAGCATAAGCGCTGGGTGGGCACGCCCTACGTGCTGGGCGGTGAAAGCCAGCGTGGCATCGATTGTTCGGCACTGGTCCAGCAGGTCTTCGACGAGGCGTTCGCGGTGGAGCTGCCGCGTACCACCGGTGACCAGGTATTGGAGGGCCAACGCATCGCGCGCGATGAACTGAACCCCGGCGATCTGGTGTTCTTTCGCCCGCCAGGGCCCTATCGGCATGTCGGCGTGTATGTCGGCGAGGGCCGCTTTCTACATGCCTCATCATCCCAGGGCGTGATCCTCTCGCGTCTGGATAACGTCTACTGGAATCGCTATTACTGGCAGGCCCGTCGGCCGCTGGCGCGCACCGAGCTTGCACAGCGCGTTATACAGGCCAATGAGGGCTGAAGAGGCACTGCCTCATGATCGAAGCCTATAGCCGTGACTGGTGGCGTGCGACCCTGGCGTTGTGTCTGGGCTCGTTTACCGTGTTCGTCAACCTGTATGCCGTGCAGCCGCTGTTACCGGCGCTGCGCCAGGACTTCGACGTGTCGACCTTGACGGCCTCGTTGGCGATGGGTGCCTCGACGCTGACCCTGGCGGTTTCGTTGCTGATCTATGGCCCGCTGTCCGATGCCATCGGTCGCGGTGCGATCATGCGCATAACCTTGCTACTCGCCACGCTGTGTTCGCTGATACTGCCATTCGTCGCCGATTTCACCAGCCTATTGCTGCTGCGCAGCCTACAGGGCCTGGTGCTGGGTGGGTTGCCGGCCGTGGCGATTGCCTGGATGGGCGATGAGTTCGACAAGCCGGCATTGATGCTGGCGGTAGGATTCTACATCAGTGCCAACACGCTGGGCGGCATCGGCGGTCGCGTACTCGGCGGCATCGCCGGAGAGTACGGCGGCTGGCAGGCGAGTTTCCTGAGCGTGGGGCTGCTCAGCCTGATCTGCCTGGCGGTATTCTGGCGGCTGCTGCCGCCGGCGCGATGTTTCAAGCCATCACCGCTGCGCCTCGGTGTGGCCTTGGCCTCGCTGGGCGGGCATCTACGCAATCCGCTGCTGTTGGGTGCCTATCTGATCGGCGGGCTCAATTTCTTTATCTTCATCAACCAGTACAGTTACATCACGTTTCGACTCAGCGATGCGCCTTACGCGTTGTCGACCCAGTGGCTGGGGATGATCTTCTTCACTTACCTGGGTGGCACGCTGGGCTCGGCGTTGTCCGGGCGCGTCGCGCAGCGTCTTTCCCAGCCGGTGTGCATGATGCTGGGCATCGCGATTCTGATGGCGGGCAGCCTGGTGACGATGGCCGCTTCATTGGCGATGATCCTGCTCGGGCTGACGATTGCTGCCTTTGGTTTCTTCCTCGCCCACTCGACGGCCTCGAGTTGGGTGGGTCGTCAGGCGCTGCGCGCTCGCGGCAGCGCCTCGGCACTCTACCTGGTGTTCTATTATTCGGGCGCCAGCCTCGGCGGGTTCTACCTCGAGCCCTTCTGGCAGGCCGCCGGCTGGTTCGGAGTCATAGCGGCTTCATGGCTGGTGCTGGCCATGACCATGGCGATCGCCGCCTGGTTATGGTGGCGGGAGCGCGTCGACCTCATCTCGATCCGCTAGTGCGACCGGCTATTTGCCGGGCAAGCCCGCCTGTTCACCCCAGATTTCTTCCAGGCGATCGGTGCGACCACAGCCGGCCTTGTAGAAACGGTAGCGTATCGGGTTCTTCTCATAGTAATTCTGATGGTATTCCTCGGCGTCCCAGAAGCGCTCGGCGGGGATGATCTGTGTGGCGATCTCGCGGTCGAAGCGCTGTTCCAGTTCGGCCCTGGTTTCTCCGGCCAGGCGCTTTTGCCGTTCGTTATGATAGAAAATGGCACTGCGATATTGGGCGCCCGCGTCACAGAACTGGCGGTTCTCGGCGAAGGGGTCGATGTTGTGCCAGAACGCCTCGAGTAGGGTGGCGTAATCGACCTTGTCGGGATCGTACTCGACGCGCACCGACTCGATGTGTTGGGTATCGCCGCTGGAAACCTGCTGATAGGTTGGGTTGTCCTGCTCGCCACCGGTATAACCCGAGGTGGTGGATAGCACCCCGTCAATCTCGTCATAGGCTTGTTCAACGCACCAGAAACAGCCGCCGGCGAACGTGGCTTTAGCAGGTTGCTGGGCGTCGTTCTGGGCAAGAACGGCAGGCGAAAGGGTCGCTAAGGACAGCGCCAGCAATGGTAGGCAAGCACGCATGGGTAAATCTCCCGGATCGATGAGGGTCTGTGTGTTGGAGGCGCAATGCATTGCCAGGTTCCATTGGACGAGGGGCAACCCGTTATGATGGTCGAAATGCCAAACGGCGAAACCGCGCCGCCCCAATCGCCAAGGAGTGCCATACGTGAGTCGCAAGCGCCTGATGTTATTAGCGGTGGTTGCCATCGCGATTGCCGTGTTCTTCGCCAGTGGCGCTTATGAAGCGCTGACGCTCGAAAATATCAAGATGCAACAGGCGCGCTTTCAGGCCTGGTTCGATGCCGAGCCCTGGCTGGTGGCCGGCGGTTTTTTCACCGCCTACGTAGCCATGGCGGCGCTGTCGCTACCCGGTGCAGCATTGATGACGCTGCTTGCCGGGGCGTTGTTCGGGTTGGGCTGGGGGGTGCTGATCGTCTCTTTCGCCAGCGCCATCGGCGCGACGCTGGCTTTTCTGATCGCACGCCTGCTCGCTCAGGAGTCGTTGGAGCGCCGTTTTGCCCGCCAGTTGGCGGGCATCAATCGCGGCATCGAGCGTGAAGGGGCCTTTTACCTGTTCACCCTGCGCCTGGTGCCGATCTTTCCGTTCTTCGTCATCAACCTGGTGATGGGGCTGACCCGCATGCGGGCGCGGACCTTTTACTGGGTCAGCCAGTTGGGCATGTTGCCCGCCACGCTGGTCTACGTGAATGCCGGGCAGGAATTGGGCGAATTGCAGAGCCTTGGCGGTATCCTTTCACCGGAATTGATCATTTCTTTCGTGCTGATTGGGCTGTTCCCATTGCTAGCCCGCTGGCTGATCGACATCGTAAAGCGTCGCAGGGTGGCACGGCGTTTCGCCAGGCCGCGCGGCTTCGATTACGACATCGTGGTGATTGGCGCCGGCTCGGCGGGTTTGGTGGCGAGCTATATCGCCGCGGCGCTCAAGTCGCGGGTGGCTCTGATCGAGCGCGATCGCATGGGTGGCGACTGCCTGAATACCGGCTGCGTGCCTTCCAAGGCCTTGATCCGTGCGTCGCGGATTGCCCAGACGGTGCGCGAGGGCGCGCGTTACGGTATCGATGCCGGCGAACCACGCATCGACTTCACTCGGGTCATGCGTCATGTACAGCGAGCGATCGACGAGGTTGCGCCGCATGACAGCCGCGAGCGCTATGCCTCGCTGGGCGTCGAGGTGATCGCGGGCGAGGCCTATCTGCAGACGCCCTGGGAAGTGCGGGTCGGCGAGCGCGTGCTGAATACGCGCCATGTGATCATCGCCAGCGGAGCGCGCCCGAGGATTCCCGAGCTGCCGGGTCTCGATACGCTCGATGTGCTGACCTCGGAGAATCTATGGCGTCTCGAATCGCTGCCCGAACGGTTGGTGATTCTGGGCGGTGGGCCGATCGGCTGCGAGCTGGGCCAGGCGTTCGCCCGGCTGGGTAGCCGGGTAACGCTGGTGCAGCGTGGCGCCCAGCTATTGCCTCGTGAGGATGCCGATATCGCCGCGGCACTGGAACGACAGTTACGCCAAGAGGGTGTCGCACTGCATCTGGCAACGACGGCGCTGCGCATCGAGTCGGGTCCCAGCCATGGCGATAATGCCAAGGTGCTGGTGATCGAGTCGACCGATCGGCCTGGCGGTGGTACCGAGCGTGTGGCCTTCGACCGCCTGCTGGTGGCCACGGGGCGCGAGGCCAACGTGACGGGGCTGGGCCTCGAGGCGCTGGGGATCGGCATCGATGAGCGCGGCACGCTGGACGTGGATGGCACGCTGCGTAGCCTGCACCCCAACATCTGGGCCTGCGGCGATGTCGCCGGGCCTTATCAACTGACCCATGCCAGCGCGCACCAGGCCTGGCATGCCACCGTCAATGCCCTGTTTGGCGAGATCAAACGCTTCTCGGTCGATTATCGCAACCTGCCGGCGGTAACTTTCACCCAGCCGGAGGTGGCACGGGTCGGGCTCAACGAACGCGAAGCCAAGGCGCAGGGCATCGCTTTCGAGACGACCCGCTACGATTTCGCCGAGCTGGATCGTGCGATCGCCGAGGGCGAGACCGAGGGTTTCATCAAGGTGCTGACCGTGCCGGGCAAGGATCGTATCCTGGGTGTCAGCATCGTCGGTCATCATGCCGGCGAACTGCTCGCCGAATTCACCCTGGCGATGACGCGTGGCATTGGCCTCAATAAACTGCTCGGAACGATTCATCCGTACCCGACCTTTTCGGAGGCGGTAAAGGCCAGCGCCGGCGTGTGGAAAAACGCTCACAAGCCCGAACGTGTACTGGGCTGGCTCGAACGTTACTTCGCCTGGCGACGCCGTGGGCGCAACTGAGACATGAGCCTGACGGAGTACGCGAAAGGTCATTGAAACAGGAAGTCGCCATGCTCGATCGCTGGACATCGCAATGGGTGCAGTCACCGCTTCAACGCCTGGCGGTGGGCTTGGCGCGGCGGCGAATCACACCCAGCCAGGTCACCGTGGTCGGCTTCGCGATTGGCATGCTGGCGCCGATGCTGCTGGCATTCGAAGCTTACTCTTTCGCGTTACTGACGATTGCGCTCAATCGCCTGGCTGATGGAGTAGACGGTGCCTTGGCGCGGCATACCGGCACCAGCAGCGATGCGGGCGGTTTTCTCGACATCGGCCTGGATTTCGTCTTCTATGCCGCCGTCGTGGTCGGCTTCGCGCTAGCCGACCCGGCTGCCAATGCGCTCGCGGCGGCGGTATTGCTGTTCGCCTTCGTGGGTACTGGAAGCTCGTTTCTGGCTTTCGCGATCATGGCTGCCAAGCATCGGCTAGAGCGCCCGCATTTCACCCACAAGGCGTTTTTCTATCTCGATGGGCTGACCGAAGGTACCGAGACGATTCTGGCCTTCGTGGCGTTCTGCCTATGGCCGGAGCACTTCGCGACGCTGGCATCGATCTTCGCCGCTGCCTGCCTGATCACCACGACGACCCGCCTGTGGGGCGGCTATCGAACATTGAAATCCCACGAAGCGATTCGACAGGAGCGAACATGACATCAAATAGCCTGCGATGGCCGACGGCTGCGCTTCTACTGGCCATGTCATCGTTTGCCATGTCTGAACCGATCACTTTCACGGCGACGCAGATCGCCGCCTGGCCGACTCGCTCGTTCGAAGGCGAGACGCGTTATTCGCTGGTCACTCAGACGGGGCAGCAGGTCTTGCAGGCGCGCGCCGCTGGCCAGGCTTCGGCCAAGTATCTGGAGCGCGAAATCGACTTGGCTGAAACACCGTATCTGAGTTGGTGCTGGAAGGTTTCGGGCGTTTATGCCGGGCTCGATGAGACGACCAAAGCTGGCGACGACTACCCGGCGCGAGTCTATGTGGTCGACAAGACGGGGATACTTCCCTGGCAAGTCGAGGCCGTGAATTATGTGTGGTCGAGCAACCGACCGGTTGGCAACCAATGGGTGAATGCCTTCACTGATCGCGCCCAGCTGCTGGCGCTGCAAAGCGGTGATGCCTATGCGGGGCAGTGGGTCGCCGAGGTGCGCGACGTGCGCAAGGACTTCGCCATGCTGTTCGGTAGCCAACCCGATGAGTTGACCGGCGTGGCGCTAATGAGCGATGGCGATAATGCCGGCGGCGATGCGACGGCCTGGTTCAGCGGGTTGCGTTTCTCGTCATCATCCGAGTCGCCGGATTGTCCCGGAGAGTAGCTACGTATCTAGAGAAGACCCGGAAACGAAAAAAGGAGCGGCATAGCCACCCCTTTTCCTTTCGATGCTGCTTCGAGCGTTTCGTATGGCTACGCTGAATCAGTGCTGATGACCGCCTTCGCCATGCACGTGGCCGTGCTCGGCTTCTTCCGGGGTCGCTTCGCGCACTTCGGCGATTTCGACGTCGAAGTTCAGCTTCTGGCCGGCCAGCGGATGATTGCCATCCACGACGACGGTGTCACCCTCGACCTTGGTCACGGTAACCATCAGAGGGCCACCCTGAGTCTGGGCCTGAAACTGCATGCCCGGCTCGATGCTCTCGACGCCCTGGAACGATTCGCGCGGCACTTCCTGAACCAGCGACGGCTGGGTTTCGCCATAGCCTTCCTCGGGGCTGACGGCGACCTGCAGCTTTTCGCCATTCTCACGACCTTCCAGCTCTTTCTCCAGGCCGGGGATGATATTGCCCGCGCCATGGAGATAGGTCAGTGGCTCGCGACCTTCCGAGCTGTCCAGCACCTCACCTTCATCGTTGGTCAGGGTGTAGTGGAACGCGACAACGGAATTTTGCGCAATCTGCATGTTAAGTTGGACCTTTCGAGTGCATGTCCCTGTCATGGTAACGCGTCATTTCGGGACTGTCAGGGGCGCAAGGGAATTTTTCATACGCCACGCCGTGCGCATGATGGTGGTTCAAGATTGCGGCGTTTCAGATCAATTCTCCAGCAGCCAACCATAACAAACGCAGGGCCAACAGCGTCAATACCCACTTGAGCAGCACATCGAAGCGCGTGTCGGTTAACCGTCTGAGCAAGCGCAATCCCAGCCAGGTGCCGACCACGCCGGCGGTGATCATCATCGCCATCAAGCCCAACCAGTCGCGGAACACGAACCCCGCCATGCCGAATACGAAGGCCTTGCTTAAATGCTGCAGACTCATCGCGGTGGAAAAGGTCGCTACCCGTACCAGGCGTTCATTGCTGATCTGCTTGAGAAATACCGCCACCAGCGGGCCGCTGGCACCGACCAGGCTCGATAGCAGTGTAGTGATCGCGCCGGCTAGTAGCGTACCCACGCGCCCCAGTGAACGGCTGGGCAGTGACGGCCCCCAGCACATCAGCAGCACGAAGGCAGCGATGGTCAATTCGAGAATGCCAGAGGGCAGGCGAATCAGCAGCCAGGCGGCGAACAGCGCGCCGATCAATGCACCCGGAGCGAAGGCCGCGATGCGCGGCCAATCGATGTGTCGCCAAGTCATGCTGGCGCGTCCCAGGTTCGAGCCTAGCTGCACCATGCCATGTACCGGGATCAGCGCGGCGGCTGGCATTACCTGGGCCATGGTCGCAATCAGTAACGTACCGCCGCCGATTCCCGCGGCGGCGGAGAGCCCCGAGGTCAGCATCGACAAGCCGATCAGGCCGAGGTTGACCGCAGTGGGAAGCGGGGAAAGGGCGTCCAGCCAGATCATGATCGTCCTCGTTGGTGCGGCGGTTGCGCGTCTTTCGGGGCGGGGGTACTCTGCCGACAGAGCGCGCTACCCTGATGAAGATGGCGCGTGCATCGGCGGGTGCGAATGCCGATTCTAACGGATGAATGCCTTGGGCGCTCATGCGTCGGGTATGGCTAGTGTGTAGCGAAGTTATCGATAGCATCACCGATCTTTCAGGAGCAATTACATGACCGTGACCCTGATCTGGCTGGTTGTTTTCGCCGTGATCCTGTTTTTCTCGCTGAAGAGCTGGGAGGGTGCGCTGGGCCGCTTCTTCGATCGTAAGGTTCCCGCTGCGCTCAGAAGTGAAGGTGACGATCGCTGGGTATGGTGCCTGGCAATGGCGGTGCTGGGCGCGACCCTGATCGTCAACCCGGTGTCGATGCTGCTGACGTTGCTGATCATCGCGCTGATTGTCTGGGTGTTGAAGAAAGTGGTGGGCTGGGGTATGAGCAAGGCAAAGACGCGCCGTTAAGTATTTCAGCATGACCAAAAAAATCCCCGCGAGCAGGCTCGCGGGGATTTTTGCTTATTTGGCAAGTGCCTTTTGGCAGTACCGTGTGGTCAGTAAGGCGCCACGCTCAAGCTGGCGCCGCTGCCGATCAGACGCACGCGCTGGCCGATCTGCCAGTCGCGGTCGGCTTTCTGGACCACGATCACGGTGTCGCCGGCATCGCGGCGGATTTCCATTTCCACGGCGTCGACCTTATTGGCGGCGCCTTCGATTTTGCTGCCGGCGACGCTACCGCCGATGGCGCCGGCCGCGGTAGCGAGCACCCGCCCCGAGCCACCACCGATCTGATTGCCCAGCAAGCCACCGATAACGGCGCCGCCGATCCCACCGAGTGGGCTGCTGTTGTCGGCGTCGGCCTGAATCTGCACGGGACGTAGGGCGACGATCGTGCCGTAATTGACGCTCTGGCCGGTCTTGGCCTGACTACCCCGGTAGACGTCCCCAGAGTACAAATCGCTGTTGGCGCAGCCACCGAGAGATAGCAGGCCTATGGCCGCGATAGAAAGATAGCGCTTCAGTTTCATACCGAATCTCCAGGCGAGTTGTTAAGAAACACTGTTCTATAATGATGAGTCTAGCGCCATTGTAAAGCTTTGACCAAGACATTTCGAATCGGTGCCACGCTGAATATCGGTAAATGAGGGGGAGGTGGGGAGCCTCCCCGGGGACTTCCATGCCTTATGAGAACTGGGCTTCTTCGGTGGAGCCGGTCAGTGCGGTGACCGAGGATACGCCACCCTGGATGACGTTGGTCATGTCGTCGAAGTAGCCGGTGCCGACCTCCTGCTGGTGGGCAACGAAGGTGTAGCCACGCTCGGCAGCTTCGAACTCGGGCTGCTGAACCTTATCGACGTAGTGCTTCATGCCTTCGCCCTGAGCGTACTCATGAGCCAGATCGAACATGTGGTACCACATGTTGTGAATGCCGGCGAGGGTGATGAACTGGTACTTGTAGCCCATGTCGGCTAGTTCCTGCTGGAACCTGGCGATGGTCGCGTCGTCGAGGTTTTTCTTCCAGTTGAATGACGGCGAGCAGTTGTAAGCCAGCAGCTGATCGGGGTACTCCTTGTGAATGGCCTCGGCGAAACGGCGGGCTTCATCCAGATCCGGCGTGGCGGTCTCGCACCAGATCAGATCGGCAAACGGGGCGTAGGCCAGGCCACGGGCGATGGCCTGATCGAGACCGGCCTTGACCCGATAGAAGCCTTCGGCGGTGCGCTCGCCAGTGACGAACGGCTTGTCGTAGTCGTCGACGTCGGAGGTCAACAGGTCGGCGGCGTTGGCATCGGTGCGCGCGATGACCAGTGTCGGCACATCGGCGACATCGGCGGCGAGACGCGCGGCGATTAGTTTCTGCACGGCTTCCTGGGTCGGCACCAGCACCTTGCCGCCCATGTGACCGCACTTCTTGACCGAAGCGAGCTGATCCTCGAAATGTACGCCGGCGGCACCGGCTTCGATCATCGCGCTCATCAGCTCGTAGGCGTTGAGTACGCCACCGAAGCCGGCCTCGGCATCGGCGACGATCGGCGCGAAGTAATCGACGAAGTCGGCATCACCGGGGTTGGCGCCTTTCTGCCATTGAACCTGGTCGGCGCGCTTGAAGGTGTTGTTGATGCGGTTGACCACGGTGGGCACGGAGTTGGCCGGATAGAGCGACTGATCGGGATACATGTTGAAACCGGCGTTGTTGTCGGCGGCGACCTGCCAGCCCGACAGGTAGATCGCTTCGATGCCGGCCTTGACCTGCTGCATGGCCTGGCCACCGGTCAGCGCGCCGAGGCAATTGACGTAGCCTTTCCGGGCGTCGCCGTTGACCAGCTTCCAGAGTTTTTCGGCGCCGCGACGGGCGATGGTCCGCTGTTCCTGGATGCTGCCCCGCAGGCGTACCACGTCTTCGGCGGAGTAGGTGCGAGTCACGCCTTTCCAGCGTGGGTTTTCTGCCCAATCCTTCTCGAGGGCGGCGATCTGCTGTTCGCGTGTCTGAGTCATGGTCAAGCCTCTCTGCCGGTGGACGATATCGTGCGTAAAAAAAGACGATACCCATGTATTGCACTGCAAAATCATTGAAGCCTTGTTCGGGTGCGTCGCCGACGGGTGGCTGTTCGCACCGCATAAAACACGCGTTTACCATTGGCTGTGTAGTAGAGGTAAAACGCTTGTTTTAATTTGCTCCGTGATTTCACTATGGCCCAGCACATGGGGCCTGGCAATTATTACTTTGGGGCAGGGAGGGTTGTAGTTTGACTACAAAAAGGAGTTTTTCAGGGCACCCCTGTAGCTAAATTCCACCTAGTGCAGAATGGGAAGAGGTTACTCGGACAATGTCAGTCGCATGCTGCGATGCAAAATCCCGGCATCGAGAAACTCACCGCCATACACCTGGAAGCCCAATCGCCGATAGAAGGCCAGGGCATGAGTCTGGGCGTCCAGCAGCACCTCTCGGTGACCTTTTGCCCTGGCGCAATCGATGGCGGCCTGCATCAATTTAAGCCCGATACCCAAACCGCGACCTTCCTTGAGCACGGCGACCCGGCCGATATGCCCGTCGGGCAGCAAGCGGGCGGTGCCGATGGCACGCCCGCCGCGATAGGCGAGAAAATGCACGCAATTCGGGTCGCGGCCGTCCCATTCCTCGTTTTCGGGCACCGCCTGTTCTTCGATGAAGACGATCCGGCGGATGTCGCCGGCGAGTGTGCCGAGGCTCTGCCAATCGCCCTGGCGAATGTCGAGGGCAGTCATCGTCAGTCCTCCAGATCGTCGTCGAGCGGCCAGCTCAGGCTGCCGCGATCGAGTAGGGTCGCCAGTAGCTCGGTGCCGCCGGGATACTCGAGCACCTGGGCATCCAGCGCGGCATCGCCGCTGAGCAGCGCGGCCAACTCGGCATCGCAGGCCAGGCCGTCGCCATCGACGAACAGCGTGGTGCGATGTTCGTCATGCTGGCGATAGGCGAAGCGTGACCCCAGGGTGCGTTCCAGCGTCATGCCATCCTGTAATTCAGCGACAAGTTCGGCGATGTCAGTGGGCGATTCGGCGGGGATCAACTGATCGACGTACTTGGGCTGCGTCATCACGCGTCCGAACCACTGCTCCAGCTGCTCGGGGCTATCCAGGCTATCGAGAATCAGCTGGCGCATGCGCGCAAGTGCTGCGTCGTCGATCTCGCCGGGGTGCGATGGCACGGTGCGGCCGGCATCGCCGTAGCGTCGCGAATCGGGCAATTGCTCGCCAAGGTAGTCGGCGAACGAGGTGATCGATTCATCGACGGAAGGCGCGCGAAAGCCCACCGAGAAGGTCATGCAATCGTCGCTTTGGCTGACGCCATGATGCGCCATGCCCGGTGGCAGGTAGAGCATGTCGCCCGATTCGAGTAGCCAATCCTGGTCTGGCTGGACCTCGAAGTGTTCGAGCATGCGCAGATCGATGCCGGCGATGATCGGCGCATCGTCGGCGACCGCGCCGCTAAGCTGCCAGCGCCGCGTGCCGCTGGCCTGGAGCAGAAAGACATCGTATTGATCGACGTGCGGGCCGACACTGCCGCCGGGCGGGGCGTAGCTGATCATGATGTCATCGAGACGCCAGCGCGGCAGGAAGTGGAAGTGCTCGAGCAGGGCGCTGACCTCGGGCACGTAGTGATCGACGGCTTGTACCAGCAGCGTCCAGTCGTGCTCGGGCAGGCGCGCGAAGGTGGCGTCATCGAAGGGGCCATGACTGACTTTCCAAGGCTTGTCGGCGTCGGCTTCGTCAACACCGTGCTCCTCGATCAGCCGCGCCTCGATACCTTCTTCGCAGGCCAGCCCGGCCAATTCATCCGGCGACAGCGGCGAGACGAAATCGGGCAGGGCACCGCGAATCAGCAGTGGCTTCTGCTGCCAGTAGTCGCCGAGAAACTCGGCGGCGCTCAGGCCGCCGAGCAGGCTCAAGGGCGTATCGGGAGACATCTCAGAGATCCTTGGCCTGCTCGACGGCGTTGCCAATGTAGTTGGCAGGCGTCAGCGCCTTGAGCTGGATTTTTACCTCGCCCGGCAGTTCCAGCGTATCGATAAAGGCGGCGAAGCCGGCCTGGTCGATGCGCTTGCCACGAGTCAGCTCCTTGAGTTTCTCGTAGGGCTTTTCGATACCGTAGCGACGCATGACCGTCTGGATCGGTTCGGCGAGCACTTCCCAACTGTTGTCGAGATCGTCGTCCAGGCGTGACGGGTTGGCCTCGAGCTTACCGACGCCCTTGAGCGTTGCCTGATAGGCGATCAGGCCGTAGGCCAGGCCTACGCCGAGGTTGCGCAATACCGTGGAGTCGGTGAGGTCGCGCTGCCAGCGCGAGATGGGCAGCTTCTGCGCCAGATGGCCGAGCAGGGCGTTGGCCAGCCCCAGGTTGCCTTCGGAGTTCTCGAAGTCGATGGGGTTGACCTTGTGCGGCATGGTCGAGGAGCCGATCTCGCCGGCCACGGTGCGCTGCTTGAAGTAACCCAGCGAGATGTAGCCCCATACGTCGCGGTCAAAGTCGATCAAGATGGTATGGAAGCGACAGAAGGCGTCGAACAGTTCGGCGATGTAGTCGTGCGGCTCGATCTGCGTGGTGTAGGGGTTGAAGGCCAGTCCCAGGCTTTCGACGAAGGCGCGAGCGTTGGCCGCCCAGTCGATCTCGGGGTAGGTCGCCAGATGGGCGTTGTAGTTGCCCACCGCGCCGTTGATCTTGCCCATCGGTGCAACGGCTTCGATCTGCTTCAGCTGGCGACGCAGGCGATAGGCGACGTTGGCCATCTCCTTGCCCAGCGTGGTGGGGCTGGCGGTCTGGCCATGGGTGCGCGAGAGCATCGGTTGTTCGGCGTGTTCATGGGCCAGGCGTTCGACGGCGGCGGTCACTTCGTGCATCACCGGCAGCAGCACGCCGAGCCCACCCTTGAGCATCAGCGCATGCGACAGGTTATTGATATCCTCGCTGGTGCAGGCGAAGTGAATGAACTCGGTGACGGCGTTGAGTTCGGGCTGGTCGGCGACCTTCTCCTTGAGGAAGTATTCGACCGCCTTGACGTCGTGATTGGTGGTTCGCTCGATGTCCTTGATGCGTGCGGCGTCTTCCACCGAGAAATCGGCGACCAGGCTGTCGAGAACGGCCTTGGCCTCGGCCGAGAAGGCCGGTACTTCGCCGATTTGCGGATGAGCCGCCAGGCATTCCAGCCAGCGTACCTCGACGGTGACGCGCGCGCGGATCAGGCCGAATTCACTGAAGTGCTCGCGCAGAGCCTTGGCCTTGGCGCCGTAACGACCATCGACGGGGGACAGGGCGGTAAGAGAGGAAAGTTGCATGGTCATGTTTCCAGGTCATGTTTCCGAAGTGGTGTCGATGGTGTGGCGCAGTGCCGTCGGTTCAGTTAAGCCGGTCCAGGGTCTTTTTCATCGCCGCGCGCTGGAATATCAGTTTCCAGCGTCGGCCACCCTGTTGGTGCCAGAGTAGCGCAAAGCGAATGCCGGCAAGCAGCGCGGCACGCACCCGCTCGGGCATCATGCGCTGCTGCAATAGCCCCGGGTCACCCTGCACCACAATGCGTTGGCGAAAGGTCGAGATGGTGTTCTGGTACAGTTCGCCGAGGCTGGCGATGACGTTTTCGTGCGTGTCGTCGAAGTGTTCGGCCTGGTCCTGAACACGCGTCAGCCGTTCGCCCAGTGTATCCATCATCGCTGGCTGCTTGCGCAGCTTCTGCATCAGCATCAGCAGGGTGAAGCCGTAACGCAATACGCCAGGATCGGCTTGCTCGCGACCTGCCACGGCATTGAGCACGCCGAGCCCTAGGCGCAGATTATTGTGATGGCCGCCGTAAATGGCTTCGAAGCTCGTCGGATCGGTATCCAGCGTGGCGCGAATCAGGGTCTGCCAGGCGCGCTCGTCGCACTGCCCGGTGCGCGCCAACTGATCGACCACCGCGGCGGCCTGGAATACGCCGGCCAGGGCAATGGCCTGGCGAGTCGTGGGGTCGTCGGGCGCGGTCTGAATCGGCGTCGCATTCATGCGGCTTGTGCCCCTTGCTTCCAGGCTTCGCGGATGACCCCGCCACCCAGGCAGACGTTGCCGTCGTAGAGCACCAGCGATTGGCCCGGTGTCACGGCGCGCTGCGGTTCGTCGAAAAACACTGCCACGCCGCCATCGTCACGCACGCGCATGCGGCAAGGCTTGTCGGCCTGGCGGTAGCGGGTCTTGGCGGTCAGCCTGGCTTCGCTGGATGGTGGCTTGCCAGCGATCCAGTCCATCGCTTCGGTGATCAGGGCATCGGTATACAGTAACGGGTGTTGCTGGCCTTGTACGGCGATCAATACGTTGCGTTCAAGATCCTTGCTGGCCACGAACCAGGGCGCATCGGGATAATCGGCCAAGCCGCCGATGCCCAGGCCCTGGCGCTGGCCCAGTGTGTGGTACATCAGGCCCATGTGCTCACCGATGACGTCGCCCTCGGGGGTTTCGATACGCCCCGGCTGGGCCGGCAGGTACTGTTGCAGGAAATCGCGAAAGCGCCGCTCGCCGATGAAGCAGATGCCGGTGGAATCCTTCTTGCGCGCGGTGGCCAGGCCGTGTTTCTCGGCCAGTTCGCGCACTGCGGGTTTTTCCAGCTCGCCGATCGGAAACAGGCTGCGGGCGATAGCGGCTTCGGGCACGGCATGCAGGAAATAGCTCTGATCCTTGTTGCTATCCAGCCCCTTGAGCAGTAGGGCCTGACCTTCGCGCTGGTCTTCACGCACCTGCCCTCTACGGACGTAATGCCCGGTGGCGATGTGCTCGGCGCCGAGCATCTCGGCGTAGTCGAGAAATACCTTGAACTTGATTTCACGGTTGCAAAGGATATCGGGATTGGGCGTGCGCCCGGCCTGATACTCGGCCAGGAAGTGTTCGAAGACGTTATCCCAGTACTCGGCGGCGAAGTTGGCGGTATGCAGCGTGATGCCGAGCTTTTCGCACACCGCCTGGGCGTCCGCCAGATCCTCCTTGGCGGTGCAGTATTCGCTGCCGTCGTCTTCGTCCCAGTTCTTCATGAACAGGCCTTCGACACGATAGCCCTGCTCGAGCAGCAGCAGCGCGGCAACGGAAGAATCGACGCCGCCGGACATGCCGACGATGACCTTGCCTGTGGTGGAAGGCGTCCCGGTGGCTGAAGATGCCGGGGCTTCGGAAATAGCCATTCTCGGAATAGATACTCGCAATATGCTCATCCGCGAACGTCAGGGGTGCTCGCGTATGGAAAGGCCGAAAGATTGCGCGAGATTATACAGGCTATGGCTTCGGGCTTCGAGTCAGCGCTCGCGAATGACATTGAGTGGATAGACTCGCCCGCCGCGCAGGTCGCGCAGGCGCTGCATGACCAGCGGGCTGCGCAGCCGCCCAGCGCGATCGAGATCGTCGATTTCATCGAAAGTCAGCCAATGAGCGGCAACGATGCCATCATCCAGCGGCTCGTCGAGACGCGCCAGTGGCGTACCGACGAAGGCGTGACTATGAAAGACCAGCCCATCGGCGGCGGTGAAGGTGGTCAGACCCAGGTAATCGGTGATGGCGACGTGCCAGGCGGCTTCCTCGCGGGTCTCGCGCGCGGCGGCCTCGGTCAGCCGCTCGCCGCGCTCCAGATGGCCGGCGGGCTGGTTGAACAGGCTGAAGGGGTCGCCATGGTCCTCCTCGACCAGCAGATAGCGACCAGCGCGTTCGATCACCGAGGCAACGGTGACATGCGGTGACCATCGGTTCATGGGCGCTTCCTCTTGCGGCGGGCCGGCTGTGCCTGATAGCGCCTGGGTGACATGGGCGCATGCAGCGTTTCGCTGCGCCACTGCCCCGGTGCCAGGCCGTCGAGCCGCCAGGCACCGATGGCCACGCGGATCAAACGCAGCGTGGGGTGGCCGACATGCGCGGTCATGCGGCGAACCTGGCGATTGCGGCCCTCGCTGATCGTCAGCTCCAGCCAGGCGCTGGGTATGTCGTCGCGCTGGCGGATCGGCGGATTGCGCTCGGCGACCGCCGGGTCGTCGAGGCGCCGCACCTTGGCCGGGCGGGTCGGGCCGTCGTTGAGCGTGACGCCCCGGCGCAGCGCCGTCAACGCGCGTTCGCCGGGTTGGCCCTCGACCTGTACCCAGTACGTTTTGGGCTGCTTGTGCTGCGGATCGCTGATGCGATGGATCAGCGCGCCGTCGTCGGTGAGCAGCAACAGGCCCTCCGAATCGTAATCGAGGCGTCCGGCCGGATAGATATCCGGCACGTCGATGACGCTGGCCAGCGTGGCGCGACCTTCGCGGTCGGTGAACTGCGAGAGCATGTGGTATGGCTTGTTCAGCAGGTAGAGAGTGCTCATCTATAGAACTTATGTCGTGACCGACTTTCGTGCGGATCGAAGCGCCAAGCCTACTCCGCGGCCGGGGGGCGATGCTATACTCCGGCCTCCACTGAACACATCACAGGGGAGTCATCAATGGGGTTCCAGAAAATTACCGTACCTGAAGGCGGCGAAAAGATTACCGTCAACGCCGACCATACCCTGAACGTGCCTAACGAGCCGATCATCCCGTTCATCGAGGGTGACGGCATCGGAGCCGATGTCACCCCGGCCATGAAGATCGCCATCGACGCGGCGGTGCACAAGGCCTACAACGGCGAGCGCAAGATTCACTGGATGGAAGTCTACGCCGGTGAAAAGGCGACCCAAGTCTACGATGCCGACACCTGGCTGCCCGAAGAGACTCTGGAGGTCGTCAAGGATTACGTGGTCTCCATCAAGGGACCGCTGACCACACCAGTCGGTGGCGGTATCCGCTCGCTGAACGTGGCGCTGCGCCAGAAGCTCGACCTGTATGTCTGTCAGCGTCCGGTGCGCTGGTTCGAAGGCGTGCCGAGCCCGGTCAAAGGGCCTGGCGATGTGGATATGGTCATCTTCCGCGAGAACTCCGAAGACATCTACGCGGGCATCGAATGGAAGGCCGGCTCGCCAGAGGCCGAGAAGGTCATCAAGTTCCTGCGCGAGGAAATGGGCGTTACCAACATCCGCTTCCCGGAAATGTGCGGTATCGGCGTCAAGCCGGTCTCCGAGGAAGGCACCAAGCGTCTGGTGCGCCAGGCCCTGCAGTACACCGTGGACAACGACCGTGAGTCGCTGACCCTGGTGCACAAGGGCAACATCATGAAGTTCACCGAAGGGGCCTTCAAGGATTGGGGCTACCAGATCGCGCGTGATGAGTTCGGCGCCGAGTTGCTGGATGGCGGCCCGTGGATGACCTTCAAGAACCCCAACACCGGCAAGGAAATCGTTGTCAAGGACGTCATCGCCGACGCCATGCTGCAGCAGATCCTGCTGCGCCCGGCCGATTACGACGTCATCGCGACGCTGAACCTGAACGGCGATTATCTTTCCGATGCGCTGGCGGCTGAAGTGGGCGGTATCGGTATCGCGCCGGGTGCCAACCTGTCGGACTCGGTGGCGATGTTCGAGGCGACCCACGGCACTGCACCCAAGTATGCCGGCCAGGACAAGGTCAACCCCGGCTCGCTGATTCTCTCCGCCGAGATGATGCTGCGCCACATGGGTTGGACCGAGGCCGCCGACCTGGTGCTCAAGGGTGTCGAGAAAGCCATCGCCAAGGGCGAGGTCACCTATGACTTCCACCGCGTGATGGAAAAGGCCGTGCTGCTGAAGTGTTCCGAATTCGGCCAGGCCATCGCCGACAACATGTAATTTTCAGCGTGCGACAAGATGACCCCCGCTCGCCCTGCCAGCGGGGGTTTTTTCGTACGCTACCCTTGCAAGGTTGGCCCGCGGGACGCATCTTGCAATGAACCCGGACGGCCTGCGGGCGTCAAAGAACTGTTGACGTCCCGCGTGCAATTCGGCTTGTGCCGATGGATTTTGCCTCTTATGTTCAAGACACACGAGAACGTTACGATGATTGCCGCGGCGATGCCCTCTTGGGCGGGGATGACACGCCCACCACAACCACAGGAAGACAGCGAGGACGACCTGGCGGTCAAGCCGGCCGACCCCGAGCTTGAAGAACCGCCACGCTACAAGGTGATCTTGCACAACGACGACTTCACCCCCATGGAATTCGTCGTCGAGGTGTTGCAGGTCTTCTTTTACATGGATAGCGAGAAGGCCGTTCAGGTGATGCTGGCGGTGCACACCCAAGGCAAGGCGACTTGCGGCATCTTTACCCGCGATATCGCGGAAACCAAGAGTCATCTAGTCAACGATTACGCGCGAGAATGCCAGCACCCGCTGCTGTGCGATATCGACCGGGCCGACTGACGTTATTGGCTAACGTGACAGTCTAGGGCTTGCGAAACTGCCCGATGTGCCCGATTGTGAAAGTGCCGACGATGCCTAAGCGGCTAGAAGGGGACTGCCATGCTGAGCAAAGAACTTGAACTGACCCTGAACACGGCCTTCACGGTGGCGCGCTCCAAGCGTCATGAGTTCATGACCGTCGAGCACCTGCTGCTGGCCCTACTGGATAACGCCTCCGCGGCGGATGTGCTGCGCGCCTGCGGAGCCAACCTGGACAAGTTGCGCTCGGACCTGCAGGACTTCATCAATTCCACCACGCCGTTGATCCCCGAGGATCAGGAAGACCGCGAGACACAGCCGACGCTGGGCTTTCAGCGTGTGCTGCAGCGCGCGGTATTCCACGTTCAATCCTCCGGCAAGTCCGAAGTGACGGGCGCCAACGTGCTGGTGGCGATTTTCTCCGAACAGGAAAGCCAGGCGGTTTATTTCCTCAAACAACAGAACGTGGCGCGTGTCGATGCGGTCAACTATATCGCCCACGGTATCTCCAAGGTTGCCGGCCATGGCCAGAGCCCGTCGCCGTCCCAGGACGCCGAAGAGGGCGAGGAAGGCGTGAGCGAAGGCAATGCGCATCCGTTGACCGGCTATGCCACCAATCTCAACGAGCAGGCGCGACTCGGCAAGATCGACCCGCTGATCGGGCGCGATCATGAACTCGAGCGCACGGTGCAGATTCTCGCCCGGCGACGCAAGAACAACCCGTTGCTGGTGGGTGAGGCCGGTGTCGGCAAGACCGCCATCGCCGAGGGCCTGGCCAAGCGGATCGTCGAAGAAGACGTCCCCGACGTGATCAGCGACGCCGTGGTCTATTCGCTGGACATGGGCGCGCTGCTCGCCGGCACCAAATACCGCGGCGACTTCGAGAAGCGCCTGAAGAGCCTGCTGGCCGAACTCAAGAAGCAGCCCAACTCGATTCTGTTCATCGACGAGATCCACACCGTGATCGGCGCCGGCGCGGCGTCCGGTGGCGTGATGGACGCCTCCAACCTGCTCAAGCCGCTGCTGTCGTCCGGTGATCTGCGCTGCATTGGCTCGACCACCTTCCAGGAATTCCGCGGCATCTTCGAGAAGGATCGCGCGCTGGCACGGCGTTTCCAGAAGGTCGACGTCATGGAGCCCTCCGTCGAGGACACCATTCGCATTCTCAAGGGGTTGCGCGGGCGCTTCGAGGAGCATCACCAGCTCAAGTACACCGACTCGGCGCTGGATAGCGCGGTACGTCTGGCGGATCGCTATATCAACGATCGTCACCTACCGGACAAGGCCATCGACGTGATCGACGAGGCGGGCGCTCACCAGCGGCTGTTGCCGCCCGAGGTACGGGTGTCGACCATCGACGTCGAGCAGGTCGAGGCGATAGTCGCGTCGATCGCGCGGATTCCGCCGAAGAGCGTTTCCAGCTCCGATCGCAAGCTGCTGTCGAACCTGGAGCGCGATCTTAAAATGCTGGTGTTCGGCCAGGATGAAGCCATCCAGAGCCTGTCGGCGGCGATCAAGCTGTCGCGGGCCGGGCTCAAGTCGCCCGACAAGCCAGTCGGCAGCTTCCTGTTCTCCGGGCCGACCGGGGTCGGCAAGACAGAGGTGGCGCGCCAGCTCGCCCAGTTGATGGGCATCGAACTGGTGCGCTTCGACATGTCGGAGTACATGGAGCGACACACCGTGTCACGGCTGATCGGCGCGCCGCCGGGCTATGTCGGTTACGATCAGGGCGGGTTGCTGACCGAGGCGATCACCAAGCAGCCGCACTGCGTGCTGTTGCTCGACGAGATCGAGAAGGCGCACCCCGAGGTCTTCAACCTGCTGCTGCAGGTCATGGACCATGGTCGTCTGACCGACAACAACGGCCGCGAGGCGGACTTCCGTCACGTGATCGTGATCATGACCTCGAATGCCGGCGCCGAGCAGATTTCACGGCGCTCCATCGGCTTTCAGTCGCAGGATCACTCCACCGACGGCATGGAGATCATCCGCAAGACCTTCTCGCCGGAGTTCCGCAACCGTCTGGATGGCATCATCCAGTTCCACGGGCTGGCGCCGTCGGTGGTGCGCAGCGTAGTCGACAAGTTCCTGGTCGAACTGCAGGCGCAACTCGACGAGAAGCGTGTCCAGCTCGATGTCGACGAACAGGCCCGGGCCTGGTTGGCCGAACAGGGCTACGATCCGGAGATGGGCGCGCGACCCATGGCGCGTGTGCTTCAGGAGAAGCTCAAGAAGCCGTTGGCCGAAATGATCCTGTTCGGCGATCTCGCCGAACATGGTGGGCTGGTTCACGTCACGGTGGAGGGTGGCGAACTGCATCTGGCCACGGAAGCGGAACTGGCCTGATTGAGGCATCGGCCGGGAGGAGGGCCGTCTTGCCTGTCTCCCGGTCAGCGAGTCTTTAGCGATGCTTGCGCCCTGTCGATGACGGGGCGTTTTATTGAGGCTGATGGTATGCAGCGCGCAGGGGCCGGTCGTCGAATTTTGCGAGCGCAGGCAGTTTTCGTACGAAGCCTAGCGTGAGCGGTAGACGATGCGCCCCTTGGACAGGTCGTAGGGCGTGAGCTCGACCTTGACCTTGTCACCGGTGAGTATGCGGATATAGTTCTTGCGCATCTTGCCCGAAATATGGGCGGTCACCACATGGCCGTTCTCAAGTTCGACGCGAAACATGGTGTTGGGCAGGGTGTCGACGACGACACCTTCCATTTCAATATGATCTTCTCGGGCCATATAGGCGGTTCCTCGAGTGTGGGTCGCGACGCATGATAGCAGGGCAATCGCTTATCGCGTCGCCTTCGCTAATCAAGATAGCCCGATATTGTGCCGCATGCCGCGCGCCAAGGCAAAAATCACGTCTCATAGCGGGATGGAACGACGCCAATGACGACCGTCGAGAAACTCCAGAGGCTGGAAAGCCCGCTTATAATTCATTTTGGGCGATTCGCGAATCCAGTAGCCCAGATAGACGTGGGGCAGGCCGTGTTCGCGGGCCTTGTCGATCTGGCAGAGTACGGCATACGTGCCCAGCGAGCGGCGTTCGAAGATGGGGGAGGGGTCGAAAAACGTATAGATGGCCGATAGCCCGTGACCCAACAGGTCGATGGCGGCCACCGCGAGCAGTTTGTCGTCGAGACGAAATTCGAGCAGTCGTGCATAAGGATGATCCAGTGTCAGGAAGGTTCGGTATTGCTCGTGGCTGGGTGGATACATATCGCCATCGGCATGGCGAGCGCGAATATAGCGCGCATAAAGCGCGTAATGCTCGCTATCGAAGGCGGCCGGACGTTCATGGACCGTCAGGTCCGCGTTGCGGCGCTTGAGCCTGCGCTGAGTGCGGTTGGGAATGAAGTCGGCAACCGGAATGCGCACCGAGATGCAGGCGCTGCAGCCCTCGCAATGCGGTCGGTAAAGGTGACGCCCGCTGCGCCGGAACCCCAACAGCGCCAAGGCATCGTAGACGCCCTGACCGGGAGATTCCTGGGGATCGAGAAACAAGGTGGTGGCTTCACGGCCTGGCAAATAACTGCACGCATGAGGCACAGTAAGAAAGAAGCGCAGATCCCGCGCCGGCGGCTGTTGCACAGCGCTACTGCTCACGTACTTCGCCTCCTGGGTCACATGATGGAGAAGCCGGATCCCAGCGGGTTGCCGGTTGATCCACATACTCATTAAGGTAGTCGATGAACTCGCTACGGGCGATACTCCGCGCGCCCAGGCTGACCAGGTGCGGGGTCGGCATCTGGCAATCGATCAGGCCGCCGCCCTGTGCCCGAAGATGCTGTGCCAGATGCACCAGTGCGATCTTGGAAGCATCGCGCTCGACAGAGAACATCGATTCGCCGAAGAACATTCGCCCGAGCGCGACGCCGTACAGGCCGCCGACCAAACGCTCATCGCGCCAGATCTCGATGGAGTGGGCATGGCCGAGCAGATGCAGGCGAAGATAGGCGTCCTGCATCGACGCAGTGATCCAGGTGCCTTCGGCGTCGGCTCGCGGAGCGGCACAGGCCTCGACGACCGCCGCGAAAGCGCTGTCGCAGGTGGCATGGAAACCGCCATTGCGCAGGCGCTTGGCCAGGCTCCGGGTGATGCGAATGTGCTCGGGAAACAGTACCAGGCGTGGGTCGGGGCTCCACCACAGAATCGGCTGGTCCTCACCAAACCAGGGAAAGATGCCGCGCCGATAGGCGGCCAACAGCCAGTCCGGTGTCAGCGCACCGCCGGCGGCCAGCAGGCCATCGGGTTCGTCGAGCGCGGTATCGAGAGGCGGAAAATGAATCGATTGGGCGGGTAGCCAGGGCAGCATGGTGTTCAGTCATCGCGTTGGGAGAGCCGCAATGGGCCAGTTTGCCGCCGTTCTCCGGCGATCACAACGCTTGGTGAGCCGAGCGATGGCAATGAGGCGCACTGCCCCCTGTGCCACATGGCTCAGGCTCGGTATGATGTCGTCCTCGCAAAGACAATGCCCATGCCCGCTGGTTGGCCCGGGGCGACTCGAGCGAGATCGTCCCGGTAGAGCTCGGTCGGCGGGTAGGGTGGTAGGAAGGGGGTAGGCCATTTGAGTGTCAAGAAAAAGACCGACGGACGTCGACGCACGACGACGACCCAGGCCAAGGAACAAGCTCGCCGCTTCGGTTTGCGCCTGCAAGGGGTGTCCCGTGAAGGCGTCATTATCGTATTGCTGGCGGCCTGTGTGTTCCTGCTGTTGGCGATGTTCAGTTATTCACCGCAGGACCCGGGTTGGTCGCACAGTGGGCCGGGGCAGGACGTGGACAACTGGATGGGGCCGATCGGCGCCTGGCTGTCCGATGTGCTGTATTCGCTGTTCGGGGCCAGTGCCCTGTGGTGGCCGGGCATGCTGGGTTTTGCTGCCTGGCGGCTGATGCGCCGTCGCGAGGTGCGTCTGGAGTGGGATGCCACGGCATTGGCGGTCAGGGCCGGCGGCCTGGTGCTGCTGCTGCTTGCCACTACCAGTCTGGGCGCGCTGCACTTCTTCAACCCGCAGAGCGAACTGCCTTATTCGGCGGGCGGCATTCTCGGCGAAGGGTTGGCCGAGGCACTGGTGCCGTTGGTGGGGCTGCGTGGCGCGACATTGCTGTCGATCGCATCGTTTCTGTGTGCGTTTCCGCTGTTCTCGGGGCTGTCGTGGCTGACGGTAATGGACGAGTTGGGATCGCTCGCCCACCGCCTGCTGCGTTGGGTGGGCCGCCAGTTTGGTGGTGCGCGTACGCAGTTGGCAAACCGTCGCGAGGCGCGCGTGGATGCCATCGCCGAGCAACCGACGCCTGAGCGGGAAGACGCTGGCGTGCAGGCGAGCGACAGGCCATCCTGGTGGCGGCGCTGGTTTGGTCGCGACAAAGGGCCGCAGCTTGATCGTTGGGACGCCGAGCCGGCGCTGGCCGGTGGCCGGCGCGAACCCCAGTTGCATGAATTCGACGACCCGGACTCGGCACCTGGAACCGGCATGGCGCTGCGCGCCGAGCGTGACGCGGGAATCGCGATTCCCTGGGACGTACCGGAGCGCACGCCCTCCGCCAAGCGGCCCGAAGCGGCGTATACCGCCCAGGAAGCGCGGATAAAAGCGGCTTTCGGCGCATCCCGCTCCGAGCCGGCAACCGCGCATGGCGCTCAGCAGTCACCCACGGCGAGCAAGGAAGTCGCATTGCGCGCCGACGTGACCCGTCGGCGCATGCCCGAGCCTGGCGAGCCAGCGTCTAAACAGGCCACGCATGGCCCGGCCGAGCCTATTCTTCCCGATGACGACGAGCCGATCATCCCGCCTAGTGTATCGCGCCCACCCGCTGGCGATTCATCGCCAGCGCCCACTCGCCATGAGCCAGCGCGAGAAGAGCCACGTGATGAGTCGGCCGATAGCCGTCAGGACCATGCCGCTTCGGCATCCTCGGCTTCGTCGCCGCATTCCGTGGCGCGCCAGGGGCCGCCCGCCATCAATTGGGACGAGTGGGATGACAGCGACGATGAGGCGGATGCCAATGAGCCACGCCTGAGCTGGAGCGACGCGACAGCCGAGAGACGAGACGATGCGCCGGAGGACGATGACATACCCTTGTCTGCCGTCGAGGCCGGAGCGAGCGCCACGCCCGATGAGTTGGATGACGACGATGTGCCGTGCATGGCGAGTGCCGATCAGGCACGAGCCGCGGCCGATGATCCCGAAGGGCCGACCCTGTGGACGGTAGAGCACTTGCAAAGCCAGCGCCCGGTGATGGATAACCTCCCCGAGCCCGGTGGCGAGCTGCCGTCGTTGCGTCTGCTGACGCCACCCGATCCTGCCAAGCCCAATTACTCGCCGCAGCAACTCGTCGATATGGCCGAACTGCTCGAGATGCGTCTTCAGGAGTATGGCGTCAAGGCCGAAGTCGTCGAAACCTGGCCGGGACCGGTCATCACGCGCTTCGAGATCAAACCGGCGGCCGGGGTCAAGGTTTCCAAGATCAGCAATCTGGCCAAGGATCTGGCACGCTCGCTGATGGTCAAGAGCGTGCGCGTGGTCGAGGTGATTCCCGGTCGTCCCACGGTGGGTATCGAGATTCCCAACCCCAATCGGGCGATGATTCGTCTGCGCGAGGTCATCGACTCCGACGCCTATCAGCAGGCGGCTTCACCGCTGACGTTGGCGCTAGGCCACGATATCGGCGGCGGCCCGGTGGTCGCCAACCTCGGCAAGATGCCGCACCTGCTGGTAGCCGGCACCACCGGTTCGGGCAAGTCGGTGGGGGTCAACGGCATGCTCATCTCGATGCTGCTCAAGGCCACACCCGACGACGTACGCATGATCATGGTCGACCCCAAGATGCTCGAACTGTCGGTCTACGATGGCATTCCGCATTTGCTGGCGCCGGTGGTCACCGACATGAAAGAGGCCGCCAACGGCCTGCGCTGGTGCGTGGCCGAGATGGAGCGACGCTACAAGCTGATGGCGGCGATGGGCGTGCGTAACATCGCCGGCTTCAACGCCAAGCTCGACGAGGCCGAGCGTGCCGGTGCCCAGGTCGCCGACCCGCTGTGGGAGCCGCAGCCGTGGCAGATGCACGAACAGCCGCCGGTGCTCGAGAAACTGCCCTATATCGTGGTGGTGATCGACGAATTCGCCGATATGTTCATGATCGTCGGCAAGAAGGTCGAAGAGCTGATCGCGCGTCTGGCACAGAAGGCGCGCGCTGCGGGTATCCACCTGATTCTGGCCACCCAGCGGCCGTCGGTGGATGTGGTTACCGGGCTGATCAAGGCCAATATTCCCACTCGTATGGCGTTTCAGGTGTCGTCGAAGGTCGATTCGCGGACGATTCTCGACCAAGGCGGCGCCGAAGCGCTGCTCGGCCATGGCGATATGCTCTACCTGCCCGCCGGCTCCGGCATGCCGACCCGCGTGCATGGCGCCTTCGTCGATGACGATGAAGTGCACCGGGTGGTCGAGGACTGGAAGCGTCGCGGCGAGCCGGAATATATCGACGAGATCCTGACCGGTGGCGTGAGCGCCGAAGCGCTGACCGGCCTCGAGGCCGATGGCAGCGAGGGCGGCGATGCCGAGCAGGATGCGCTCTACGACGAAGCGGTGATGTTCGTGACCGAGACGCGCCGGGCGTCGATCTCGGCCGTGCAGCGCCGCTTCAAGATCGGCTACAACCGCGCCGCAAGGCTGGTCGAGGCCATGGAAGCGGCCGGGGTGGTGTCGTCGATGGGCACCAACGGCAGCCGGGAGGTGCTGGCGCCGCCGCCGGTCGGTGGATAACGTGCAGCTAATAAGGAAGAGCGGGCGGCGTTGCAACCAGCCGCCGCGCGTCGAGGTCAATGGAACGAGCCGGCCGTAAGTGGCCACTCGCTGAGTCGAACCAAGGAGAAGGCATGAAACCACTCAAGATGTTGGTAGCGCTGGGCGTGGCATTGCTAATGCCGCTGACGGCGCATGCCGATCAAGCGGCGGCAGCACGCCTGACGGATCTACTCGAGCCGCTGCAGACCTACTCGGCCAGTTTCGAGCAGCAGATTCTCGATGGCAGTGGCAACCGCTTGCAGGAAGCGCAGGGCCAGATGTGGCTATCGCGCCCCGGCAAGTTTCGCTGGGAGGTCGAGGCACCGTATCGCCAGGTAGTGGTTTCCGATGGCGAGAGCGTCTACCTGTATGACCCCGATCTCGAGCAGGTCAGGGTACAGCCGCTGGACACCCGGGTGACGCACACCCCGGCGCTGTTGTTGTCCGGCAGTACCGACGAGTTGACCAGTAGCTACAATGTCTCTCGTCAACAACAGGGCGTCACCGAGACCTTCACGTTGATCCCGCAGACGCCCGACACGCTGTTCGAGTCACTCAAGTTGACGTTCCAGGGCGAGCGACTGAGCATGCTGCAGATGGCCGACAGCATTGGCCAACGCACCGCAATTCGTTTCGATGATGTCGAGATCAATCCCGATCTCGAAGCCTCGCGCTTTACCTTCGAGGTTCCCGAAGGCGCCGATGTGATTCGCCAGTCACGCGCAAGCTAGAAGAGCGTCGCTTTGCGGCTGGAAGCAGGAAGTACGCCGCTTCGCGGCTTGAAGAAAAAACCAAGAGGCGAGAGCATTCTTGGCTTCCAGCTTCCAGCTTCCAGCTTCCAGCTTCCAGCTTCCAGCTTCCAGCTTCCAGCTTCCAGCTTCCAGCTTCCAGCTTCTAGCTTTTGTCCTTGTCCGCCTGGGCGTCCAGCTCGGCGCGGTAGTCGAGCATCTGCTTGAAGCGCTTTTCTTGGCCGTATTCGCTGGGCTTGAAGAAGGTTGCGTGCGCCGTGGCCTCGGGCCAGCAGTCATGCGCGCTGCCGGCCGGGTAGCCGTGCGGTTCGTGGTGCGCGTAGCGGTAGCCTTCGCCATGCCCCAGCGAGGCCATCAATTTGGTGGGCGCATTGCGCAAGTAAATCGGCACCTCGAGGTCGGGGTGTTCGGCAACGAAGCGCTGGGCGCCTTTCCAGGCCTGATCGATGGCATTGCTCTTGGGGGCGACCGCCAGATGAATCGTGGCGTGGGCGATGGCGCGCTGGCCTTCGTAGTCGCCCAGGCGCAGGTAGGCGTCCCAGGCTGCCATCACCAGCGGCAGGGCGCGCGGCTCGGCGTTGCCGACGTCCTCCGAGGCGATCGCCGCCAGGCGGCGGATCACGTCCAGCGGATCGCCGCCACCCTGCATGAATTGCGCCATGTACAGCAGCGCCGCATCGGGGCGCGACGAGCGCACCGACTTGTGAATGGCCGAGAGCAGGTCGTAGTAATGATCGCCCTGCTTGTCGAAGGCGCTGGCCCGGTGGCCGATCACTTCATGCAGCACCGTCTTGTCCAGTCGCTCGCCTTCACCCTCGGGCTGGGTGAAATCGCAGGCGGTTTCCAGCAGACCCAGGGCGCGCCGGGCATCACCCGAGCTGGCGCGAGCGAGCATGCCCAGCACCTCGTCGTTGACCTGGATGTCACGGCTGCCCAGGCCACGCGCGCCGTCGTCCAGGGCGCGGCGCATGACCTCGATCAGTTCGTCCTCATCGAGTTTCTTGAGCACGTAAACGCGGGCTCGCGAGAGCAGCGCCGAATTGACTTCGAACGATGGGTTCTCGGTGGTCGCGCCGATCAGCGTTAGCAGCCCCGACTCGACATGGGGCAGCAAGGCATCCTGCTGACTCTTGTTGAGCCGGTGAATTTCGTCGAGAAACAGCACGGTGGGGCGGTCCTGACCCTGCGACGCGCGTGCCCGCTCCACGGCGGCACGGATTTCCTTGACGCCGGCCATCACCGCCGACATATGCTCCAACTGGGCGCTCGACGCCTCGGCGAGAATCTCCGCCAGGGTGGTCTTGCCGACGCCTGGCGGCCCCCACAGGATCATCGATCGTAATGTGCCGCTATCGGCCATGTGGCGTAGTGGCTTGCCAGGGCCGACCAGCGCCTGCTGCCCGACATAGTCGTCCAGATGCTGGGGGCGCATGCGAAAGGCCAGGGGAGCGCTGTCTTGCTGGGCATGCTGACTGAATAGATCCATGATGTCCCGGCTCGTATGAAAGAAAAAATGCATGTAACGTGTCAATACAACGGGCGTAATGGCCTGGTAACCACTAGGGTTAAACATTTGGGGCGTCACGCGAGCGGCGCTCCGACCGTCGACCCTTCATTGGCGGCCCAGGGTCATGTCATGTTGGGCCGCGAGCGAATCGAAGTGTCAGCCTACACTAGGGAATATAGAACGGCGTGCCCCTGTTAGGCCCATCTCAAGCGGAGGAGGCTCTCACCATGCCCATGCTGACCCAATTGCGTCGGGATCATGCCAACATGGCGCGGCTGCTGCACGTGCTGTCCCTCAAACACAAGACACTCGATGCTGGCGAGCGTCCCGACTTCCAGTTGATCCGGGAAGTCGTCGACTACATTCTCGACTATATGAGCGGTTTCACCATACCGCTGGAGCGTGTCTGCGGTGAGCATCTTACCGCGAAAGCCCCCGAGGCCGGCGGCCTGAGTCACCGCTTGGCCAGTGATTATCATGACCTCAACGAGCGTCTCAAGCGGCTGTCGCAGGATCTCGACATGATCCTGATGGATGCCGTGGTGCCCATGGATCGCTTCGCCCACGATCTCAAGGCCTATCTGGATTCCCACCGTGCTTATCTTCGCGCCGAGCGTGAAGAGTTATTCCCATTGATTAGCGAGCACTTCGACGACGATGACCTCAAGCGGCTCGCCGAAGAACTGCCGGAAGGCGCCGAAGCCAAGCTGAATCGCCTACAGGAAGCGTACCCTGAACTCTATGCCGAATTTCGTGACGCTCCCTCGCCCTTTGCCTGATCGTGTGTCGTGTCCCCAGGACGCCCGACGGGGTTCGTTGTAAACATTCCGACCGTCGATTGTAGAGGAGACGCAGCATGGACCAATTCACGGGCGGTTGCCTGTGCGGCAACGTCCGAATTGTGGCCTCGGGACTCCCGTACCGGGTCGGCCTTTGTCACTGTCTCGACTGCCGCAAGCATCATGGGGCCCTTTTTTTCGCCGCCGCGGTGTTCCCTCGGGATGCGGTGACGATCGATGGCGAAACACGCGACTACGCCGGGCGGTTTTTCTGCCCCCGCTGCGGCTCTTCCGTTTTCGCACGCAGCGCAGACGAAATCGAAGTGCACCTGGGATCCCTGGATGCCCCTGACCAACTGATGCCAACCTACGAAAGCTGGATCGTTCGTCGCGAGTCCTGGTTGCCGCCGTTTCCGCTCACGAGATGATACGAGCGCGACCGTGACGCCACGGGTCGCTTTGAGGAGTAGGTGGCAGCCGGCCCAATTGGATAAGGCTTGCCCACCGCGCGAGTCACCGCGAGCTAGGGTAGAATGCGCTCCAACGTGAAGCCAATGTGAAGCGCAGGAGAGGCAATGGATCGGCTACAGGCGATGCGCATCTTTCGTGCCGTGGTCGAGGCGGGCAGCTTCGCTGGCGGTGCGCGCAAGCTGGGGCTGTCCAACGCCATGGTCAGCAAGCAGGTGGCGCGCCTCGAGGCGCTGCTCGGGGTGCGCCTGTTGACCCGCACCACGCGGCGCCTGCAACTCACCGCCGAGGGTGAACGTTATCTCAAGGGCGCGGCGCAACTGCTCGACGAACTACACGAGCTCGAGGCCGGTCTGGGTGAGCAGCGCGGCGAGATTCGCGGCCGGCTGCGGCTCTCGGCGCCGTTGGATTTCGGCGTGCGCGAACTGATGCCGGCGCTGCAGGCCTTCGAACGGGCGCACCCGGCGGTTCAGCTCGAGGTGATGCTGGAGGATCGCCGTGTCGATCCGCTGGCCGAGGATTTCGATCTGGTGGTGCGGGTCGGCAACCTCGAAGATTCGAGCCTGATCGCGCGACGGCTGATGTCGATGTCGATGCATGTGTATGCCGCGCCGAGCTATCTGGAACAGCATGGCGTACCGCATCATCCCGACGCGTTGCGCGACCACCGTTGCCTGCATTACAGCCTGCAGCGCGAAGGGCCCAGCTGGAGCTTCATGGTCGACGGTAAATTGCAGCGCTTTCGCTTTCACCCGGTGCTGACCTGTAACAACGGGCGGGCGCTGGTCGAGGCGGCCGTGCGCGGCATGGGGCTGGTTTACAAGCCGGCGTTCCTGGGCGAGCCGGAGGTGGCTCACGGACGATTGGTGCGGGTGCTGGAACCCTTCGTGATACCCCCGGTGGGCGTGCATTTGCTGTACGCCGAGCGTGAATTGATTCCGGCGCGCCTGCGGGCCCTGGTCGAGACGTTGCGCGATTACTTTCACAAGGGAGACCGATGAGCGGCCCGATCCTGCTGTTCGATTCTGGCGTCGGCGGCCTGTCGGTGGCGGCGGCGTTGCGCGCCCGGCTGCCGGGGGCGGCACTGGCCTACGTTTGCGATAATGCCATGTTGCCTTATGGCACCAAGCCCGATGACTGGCTGGTGATGCGCATTGCCGATGTGTGTTGCGCGGCAGTCGAGGCGAGCGGCGCCAGTGCATTGGTCGTCGCTTGCAATACCGCCAGCACCTTGGCACTGCGCGAACTGCGTGAACGGCTAACGATCCCGGTGATCGGCACCGTGCCCGCCATCAAGCCGGCGGTTGCGGCATCGCGCTCGGGCACCTTCGGACTGTTGGCGACGTCCGCCACCGTGCACCGCCCCTATACCGAGGCGTTGATTCGCGAGTTCGCCGCGCATTGCCGGGTGGTTCGCGTTGCCGCCGATGGACTGGTCGCGCAGGCCGAGCGCGCGCAGGCGGGTGGCGCACTGGATTCGCAAGTGTTGGCGGCCGAACTGGCAGCGCTGTGGGCAGAGCCGACGCTCGATACCGTGGTATTGGGTTGCACGCATTTCCCGCTGCTCGCCGAATCACTCAATGCCTGTGCGCCAAGGCCGATTACCTGGATCGATTCGGGCGAGGCCATCGCCCGACGCGTGGCCAGCGTCGTCGCTTCGCCGGCGCCGGCCAGCGGCGCGGGACCGGCTTGGGCGACATCGCCCGATAAGGGGCTGGTCACGGCATTGGCGCGCTATGGCTTTGCCGCGCCCCGGCAGTTGGCGGGCGTCGATTCGTCAGCCAAATCCCGTGCGATGTCGCGCTGAGCGTGACTGTTATTCTGGTCGGTTGAACTCATCATCTTTTGGCAAGGAAACGAAATTTCGTGGTCGTACCCGTCGTCGAACCGCAGCATTATCAGGCCCAACTGGAGGCCAAGCGCGAGCGCATTACCGCGCGCTTTGCGCACCTCGCACCGCCGGCGCTGGAGGTTTACCCTTCGCCGCCCAGCCATTACCGGATGCGCGCCGAATTTCGTGTCTGGCACGAGGGCGACGATCTTTTCTACGCGATGTTCGAGGTCGACCCCAGTGATCCCAAGAACAAGACGATCGTGCGCCTCGATCAGTTTCCGGTGGCGAGCCAACGCATCAATGAGTTGATGCCACGCTTGATCGAGGCGATTCGCGACAATACCGTGCTGCGTCGCAAGCTGTTCCAGGCCGAGTTTCTCACCACGCTATCCGGCGAGGCGTTGATCACGCTGATCTATCATCGCCAACTCGACGAAACCTGGGAGACGGAGGCGCGCGCGTTGCAGGCACGCCTCGGCGCCTCGATCATCGGCCGGGCCCGCAAACAGCGCCGGCTGCTCGAGCGCGATCATGTCTGTGAGCGCCTCAAGGTGGATGGCCGCGAGCTTGTCTATCAGCAAGTGGAGGGCAGCTTCACCCAGCCCAATGCCGAGATCAATCGGGCGATGCTGAGCTGGGCGCGAGAGGTGACCCGCGACAGCCAGAACGGCGACCTGGTCGAATTGTATTGCGGTAACGGTAATTTCACTGTGGCACTGGCCGAGAACTTCCGCCGCGTGCTGGCTACCGAAATATCGCGCACCTCGGTGGCCTCGGCCAACGTCAATCTAAAGGCCAACACCATCGATAACGCCGTGGTGGCGAGGATGTCGGCCGAGGAGTTCGCCGAAGCACTGGTCGGCGAAAAGGGCGGGCGACGGGTCGTGGACATGGCGCTTGACGATTACGTCCTCACCACCGTGCTGGTCGACCCGCCGCGCGCCGGGCTCGACGCGCCCAGTTGCGAGCGGCTGCGCGATTACGCGCGGATCGTTTATATCTCCTGCAACCCCGAAACGCTGGCTGGCAACCTCGAGCAGTTGGCCGACACGCATGCCATTACGCGCTTTGCGCTATTCGATCAGTTCCCCTGGACCGATCATTGCGAATGCGGGGTACTGCTGGAAAAGCGCTGACTCGCATCTATATGCGACCTTGGTTGTAGCTTGTAAGCTAATGTCAATAGCCAATGCGCAACTGACATGCTCCATGAGGAAAGCGGCATGACGATAGGGTCGCCAGGGTGAGCTAGAGTAAGCTCACGGGCAGCGCGATCGAGTGCATCGCGCATTGGACATCCCCTCCGGTCGCAGTCGGCGACCGGGCGCAGCCGAGGTGATTGATGCAACACGTCGCAATCGATGGCAAACAGGAATTTCTTGCCCAGCTTCGCGAGCAACTCACGAAGCGCCTTCCACAGGATAAGGTGAAGGCGATTGCCTCCTTCGCCGAGGATTTCTACGCAAGCGCCCCCTTCGAGGATCTCTCCGAACGTCCCCTCGATGACATTTATGGCGCGACGCTGACCGTGTGGCACTTCATGCAACAGCATGATCCGCGCCAGCCCAAGGTCGCGGTCACCAATCCCGATTTCGAAAAGCATGGCTGGCAGTCGTCGCACACGGTGATCGGCGTATTGCACGAGGATATGCCGTTCCTGGTCGATTCGGTGCGCATCGAACTCAATCGGCGTGGCATTACCGTGCATGCCATCCATAACGCCGTGTTGGCCGTGAAACGTGACAGCGAGCATCGCATCGAGCGCGTGACATCGGTCAAGGCCAAGAATGCCCCGCGATCGCGGGAGTCGATGATCGTCATCGAGATCGACCGTCACTCCGACCCCGCCGTGCTGGCGGATATTGAAACCAGCCTGCGCGAGGTGCTGGTCGACGTGCGAACGGCGGTCAGCGATTTCGAGCCGATGCGCGATAAGGTCTGTGCTGCACTCGAGGAGCTCAAGGCCACACGCCCCAAGCAAGTCGATGCGTCTGTCCACGAAGAAGCGGTGGCCTTCCTCGAGTGGCTGCTCAACGATAACTTTACGTTCCTCGGCTACGACGAGTACGACATCATCGCCAAGAAGGGCCAAGACGAGTTGCGTCCGGTAGAGGGCAGCGAGTTGGGAGTGTTCCGGCTCGGCCAGCCGCGTTATCGCGAGCGAATTCGCAACGACAAGGGGGTCGATGGCGATAATTACGTGCTGATCCCCGAGCTGCTGTCGTTCGCCAAGAGCGCCTACCATTCGCGGGTGCATCGCCCGGCCTATCCCGATTACATTTCCATCGATCGTTACGACGACAAGGGCAAGGTGATCGGCGAGCGCCGCTTTTTGGGGCTGTACGCCTCGACGGTCTACAACGACTCGCCGCGCCATGTGCCGGTACTGCGCAAGAAGATCCAAGCGGTGATGGATGCCTCGGGTTTCAATCCCAAGGGGCATAACGGCAAGCTGCTGATGCAGATTCTCGAAGTCTATCCGCGCGACGATCTGTTTCAGATAGACACCGATGAGCTATCGCGCACTGCCTTGGGCATCCTGAATATTCGCGAGCGCCGCCGGGTGCGTCTGTTCGTGCGCGAGGATCGTTTCGGGCGCTTCTATTCCTGCCTGGTGTTCGTGCCGCGCGATGTGTTCTCCACCGATTTGCGCGTGCGTATCCAGAATCTGTTATGCGACGAGCTCGATGCGACCTTCGGTGATTTCAATACCTATCTGTCGGAGTCGGTGCTGGCGCGTATCCAGTTCATCTTGCGCTTCAACGGCGAGACGCCGGTCGAATACGACCTGCGCAAGATCGAGAAGAAGATCGCTACCCTGTCGCGTAGCTGGCGCGACGATTTGCACAGCGCGATGATCGAGGGCTTTGGCGAAGAACAAGCCAATCACCTGATGAGCCACTATCATGATGCCTTTCCTGGCAGCTATCGCGACGATTTCACGGCACGCACGGCGGTCTACGACATTCATCACCTTAGCGAGGTCGATGAAAGCACGCCGCTGTCGCTGAGCCTCTACCGACTGGTGGAAGAGGACGAGGACGGCATCAAGATCAAGCTGTTTCATGGCGATCAGCCGATTCCGCTGTCCGATGTGTTGCCGGTCATGGAGAACCTGGGGCTGCGCGTGCTCACCGAACGGCCGTATGGCATCCTGCGCGACGATCGCGAATTCTGGATACACGACTTCACGCTGGAGCATCACGCCAACGAGATCGTCAACCTGCAGGAGATGCGCGAGACCTTCGTCGATGCCTTCAAGCGTATCTGGGCCGGCGATGCCGAAAACGACCCGTTCAACCGTCTGGTCATCGGTGCCAACCTGACCTGGCGCGAGGTCGCCATGTTGCGCGGCTATGCGCGTTACCTGAAGCAGGTTCGCTTTGGTCTGTCGCAGTTGTACATAGCCAATACGTTATCCAGCCATGCGGAGATCACCCGTGAGCTGGTGGCGCTGTTCGAGTTGCGTTTCGACCCCGAGCAACAGCAACGCGACAGCGAGGTCGAGGCCTGCGTCGAGCGTATCAACAAGCAGCTCGACGACGTGGCCAGTCTCAACGACGACCTGCTGCTACGGCGCTATATCGACCTGATCCAAGCCACGCTGCGTACCAATTACTATCAGACCGACGCTGACGGCGAGTTCAAGGACTACATTGCCTTCAAGCTCGACCCGACCCTGGTTCCCGAAATGCCCAAGCCTCGGCCGAAGTACGAAATCTTCGTGTATTCGCCGCGTTTCGAAGGCGTGCATCTGCGCGGCGGCAAGGTCGCGCGTGGCGGGTTGCGTTGGTCGGATCGTCACGAGGATTTCCGTACCGAGGTGCTGGGTCTGGTCAAGGCTCAGCAGGTCAAGAACGCCGTCATCGTGCCGGTCGGCGCCAAGGGCGGTTTCGTTTGCAAGCGCATACCGGAAAACGCCGACCGCGATACCCGGCAACAGGAAGGTATTGCCTGCTATCGGCTGTTCATTCGTGCGCTGCTCGATGTCACCGACAACCTCGAGAGCGGCGACATCGTCGTGCCGCCAGCCGTGGTGCGTCACGACGATGACGACCCCTACCTGGTGGTTGCCGCCGACAAGGGCACTGCGACTTTCTCCGACATCGCCAACGAGATATCGCTCGAGTACGGCCACTGGCTGGGCGACGCTTTCGCCTCGGGGGGCGCCAACGGCTACGACCATAAGAAGATGGGCATTACCGCACGCGGTGCCTGGGAGTCGGTCAAGCGCCATTTCCGCGAATTGGGTGTCGACACCCAGAAGGACGAATTCAGCGTGGTCGGCATCGGCGACATGGCCGGCGACGTGTTCGGCAACGGCATGTTGCTGTCCGACAAGATTCGCCTGCTCGGTGCTTTCAACCATCTGCATATCTTCGTCGATCCCAACCCCGACGTGGCCAAGGCGTTCAAGGAACGCAAACGCCTGTTCGAGCTGCCGCGTTCGACTTGGGAAGATTACGACAGTTCGTTGATCTCCGAAGGTGGCGGGGTATTCAATCGCAGCGCCAAATCGATCGCCATTACCAAGCCGATGAAGGATGCCTTCGGCATCAAGGAAAGCAAGCTCTCGCCCAACGATCTGATTCACGCCATGCTCAAGGCATCCGTCGATCTGATCTGGAACGGCGGAATCGGCACCTACGTCAAGGCCAGTGGCGAATCGCATGCCGAGGTTGGCGACAAGGCCAACGACGGGCTGCGTATCGATGGCGTCGAACTCAACTGCCAGGTAGTCGGTGAAGGTGGCAACCTGGGCCTGACCCAGCGTGGGCGCATGGAGGCCGCAAGGCGCGGCGTGCGCGTCAATACCGATTTCATCGATAATGCCGGTGGGGTCAACTGCTCCGATCATGAGGTCAATATCAAGATCCTGCTCGACGATATCGTCAAGCGTGGCGATATGACCGATAAGCAGCGCAACCAGTTATTGGCCAAGATGACCGAGGATGTCGCCAAGCTGGTATTGACCAGTAACTATCGCCAGTCATTGGCATTGTCGCTGTCCGAGATTCTTTCCCGGGAAGGAATGGGGCCGTACCGGCGTTTCATCAACGAACTCGAGGCGGGCGGTTTTCTCGATCGCGAACTGGAGTTCCTGCCCGACGACGAAACGCTGCTGGAGCGCTCCAATGCCGACGAAGGGTTGACCCTGCCCGAACTGTCGGTGCTGATCTCTTACGCCAAGAGCACGCTGAAGGGCGATTTGATCGCTTCCGATGTGCCCGACGATCCTTATATCCAATCGCATCTGGAGCGCGCCTTCCCCAAGGTGCTGGTCGAGCGATTCCCCAGCGAGATGTACGAGCACCGCCTCAAGCGCGAGATCGTCGCCACCCAGATCGCCAACGACCTAGTCGATCACATGGGCATCGTTTTCGTGCGGCGACTGATCGACACCACCGGCGCCAGCCGCGCCGATATCGCCCGCGCTTATATCGTCGCCCGTGACAGCTTCAACCTGGACAGCCTATGGCAGCAGGTCGAGGCGCTGGACAACAAGGTCGATAGCCAGGTGCAGCACCGCATGATGCTTGATCTGATGCGCCTGCTACGCCGCGCGACACGCTGGTTCCTGCGCCATCGTACCGACTTGTCCACGCAGGATAATGTCGAGCATTTCGCGCCGCGCCTGGCGCAGTTGCAGGAGAGCATCGGCAAGCGTCTGCGTGGCGATGAGCTCGAGGCCTGGCAGGAGCGCCGCGATGAACTCAGCGCCGCCAACGTGCCCAAGTCATTGGCCAATGTCATCGCCGGAACCAGTAACCTGTTTGCTGGGCTTGGCATCATCGAAGCCGCCAAACGGACCGATGAGAAGATCCAGCGCGTCGCCGATATTTATTATGAAATCGGCCATCGTCTGGAGTTGCCGTGGATGGGCGAGCAGGTCAACGCACTGGTGGTACGCGACACCTGGCAAGCCCAGGCTCGCGAAACCTTCCGTGACGACCTTGATCGTCAGCAGCTATCGTTGTCCGTGAATGTGTTGAAGATGGACGATGCGCCGCGCGACGTGGAGCCGCGTGTCGATCACTGGCTGGAGCGCCATGCCACGCTTCTCGAGCGCTGGAGCGATCTGCTCGGCGAGGTACGCTCGGGTACCCAGGGTAGCTTCCCGCTGTTCGCGGTGGCCATTCGCGAATTGGTCGATTTGGCCGAGAGTAACGGCACAGTCTGATCGGTCATGCCGCGCCATCCCCGCTCGTCGAACCTCGGCGGGCGGGGTGGTACCCGACCGGAATCGATTCCAGCGTGGAATGACGGCGTAATTCGCTGCGCGATACAGGGGTGTCGGCATCGCACGGTCTGGTATGCTGTGCCACGAACTGGTCAATCCCATTCAGAGAGGCCCCATGAAATATCGTGTGTTTTCCCTCGTCGTGACGCTGGGACTTGCTGCCACGGCGCCGCTGGCATTGGCTCAGAGCCCTGCACTGCAGAGTTCAATGGAAGCCGCCTCCAAGGTCGATATCAGCAAGTTCTTCACGTCGCGTACCGATGCGCGCAGCCAGAGCTTCGGCTTCGGCGGTACTCACGAGCATGCGTTCACCGTCGAAAAGTCGGGTCGTTACGTATTCACCAGCGCGACCATGCCTGGTCAGTCGAACGACTACTATATCCAGGCTTCCTTGCTCGATACCCAGGGCAATGTCATCGCCACCGGCGAAGCGCAGGGTGAAAGGGGCGGATTGCACTTGGTCGAGACCCTCGAGCCGGGCGATTACGTGCTGCGCGTCAAGGCCAACAAGTTTGGTAGCGAGTCCACCGGTGGCAACTCGTACACCGTTCAGGTGGCCGGCTTGAGTGCCAGCGGCGAACGTCTCAGCAGCGACGAGAGCGGGATCGAGGGCGGCTCGGGCATCATGTTCGATGCCAGCGACGACGATGGCACGACCACGGCCTTCGTGAATAACGAAGATGCCGTGGCGACGATCGCCGCGCCAAAACCCGCCGTGACGGCTGCCGATGAAGCTGTCGCCGATGCCGCGCCGCAAGCCGAGGAAGGCGCCCCGCGCGCTTTCGACGAGATCGTCGCCGACATCAAGATTCGCCAAAGCGGCGAAGTGCTGAGCTTCGACGTGGCCGAGGCCGGTACGGTTTCGATTACCAGTTCGACGATGATTGGCAACCCGGGCGATTACCGCCTCGAGGCGCGCGTGCTCGACGCCAGCGGCAATGTGGTGGCCAGCGACGCGGGCGAGGGTTTCGAAGGCGACTTCGCCATCGAAACCGTGCTTCAGCCTGGCCGTTACACCATCTGGGTCGATGGGCAGAAGTTCGGCCCCGCCAGAAGCGGTACCAATAACTACACGCTGCGCGTGCAGCAACTCGATACGCTTGAGTAAGCGCCGATAAGGCCATTCCTCCCCGGCGTGCGGCATTGCCGCGTCGCCGGGGTGCTGCGTCTACGCTATACTCTCGGCGATTTTTCCGTCGCTGCCGAGAAACCGATGTACGCCCTTGCCCGCTCGTTACTGTTTCGCCTCGATCCTGAAACCGCCCACGGCATTTCACTATCCGCGCTGGATGCCGCGCATCGGCTGAAGCTACCTGGAATGCTGGGCGGCGGGCGGCGGGTCGACGACCCGGTCGAGGTGATGGGGCTGCGCTTTCCCAATCGGGTAGGGCTGGCGGCTGGGCTCGACAAGAACGCCGATCATCTGGATGCACTCGCCGCGCTGGGCTTCGGTTTCGTCGAAGTGGGCACGGTGACCCCCAGGCCACAGGATGGCAACCCCCGGCCACGACTGTTCCGCTTGCCGGAAAAAGGCGCGATCATCAATCGCATGGGGTTCAACAATGCCGGCGTCGATCACCTGATCGACAACGTGCGCAGGAGTCGCTTCGATGGCGTGATCGGCATCAATATCGGCAAGAACCTGACCACGCCGGTGGAAAAGGCGGTGGACGATTACCTGATCTGCCTGACCAAGGCCCATGCGCACGCACATTACATTGCCGTGAATATCTCGTCACCGAACACACCGGGACTGCGCAACCTGCAATTCGGCGATCATCTCGATGGGTTGCTGGGGGCGCTGCGCGACGAATGCTCGCGGCTCGACCGGGCCAGTGGTAAGCGCGTGCCGCTGGCGGTGAAGATCGCCCCGGACATGAACGTGGACGAGATCGCGCTGGTGGCGCGGGCATTGGCCGCCAATGGCATCGATGCGGTGATCGCCACCAATACCACGGTCGCGCGCGACGCGGTTGCCGGCCTGAGGCACGGCGATGAGCAGGGTGGGCTGTCCGGTGTGCCGGTGTTCGAGGCCGCCAACTCGGTGGTTCGGGCGTTGCGTAGCCAACTGTCCGAATTGCCGATCATTGGTGTCGGCGGGGTCGACAGCGACACAGCGGCCGTTGCCAAGCGTGAGGCGGGTGCCGACCTGGTTCAGCTATATACGGGGTTCATCTATCGGGGGCCGACCCTGGTCGGTGAATGTGCTCGGGCGCTGGCGAAATAGCTTGGTTGGAAAAACAACTTGGCAATAGAAAGGCCCGTGGCATTGCACGGGCCTTGAAGGTGGTGTTCTTCACCGAGTAGCGCTCGGCGACGTTCAATTGGAATTACATCACCATGGGGTTCTTGTGAATACCGGAAACACCTGTCATTCCGTCCCACTGATCCCCTCGACCTTCACGCCAACCGCTCATCCAGTATTCGCGAAGATTGATATCCTGACTAGGACAATCATCACGGGAGCGACCCCCTACACCGGCCTTGTAACCGTGAACATAAGCACGCTGGAAGCGATCACGTTTCTGTCGTTTCATCGGATGACCTCTTGAGAAGAACCGAAGTTGTACCGAGACATATGCACGAGAGCGGTGCGAAACACCGCTGCCGCGATCTGAAGGTTCGGACGGAAACGCATGCGTTTTTAGTAGCTACTAAGATTAACTTTTAGTCCAATAGGCATGACCCTGTCGAGTCGTAATTTGTCACACAAACGTTACCAAATTGAAACCAAAGGAACATAAGGGCACATGACGACGGAGCCTCACATCATGGCTGTGTCTCAATTCGCTGAAAGCGCGAGTTTTTTCGCAACCTGCCCCAAGGGCATCGAGGAATTGCTGGCCAGTGAACTCACGACGCTGGGCGGTGAAATCACCAAGACCACTGTGGCCGGCGTGCATTTTCGCGCGCCGTTGTCGGTAGCTTACCGTGCCTGCCTGTGGTCGCGCCTCGCCAATCGGGTCGTGTTATGCCTGGCTCGCGAGGAGGGTAACGAACGACCCGAGGTGCTCAAGGCGACGACCCAGCAGATCGATTGGACGCAACACCTGGCGCCGGGTGCCACCCTGGCGGTGGATTTCCATGGTCAGTCCGAGCAGATCCGGCATACCCGCTTCGGCGCCCAGACGATCAAGGACGGCGTGGTCGATGCGCTACGCGAGGCTGGCCGTGAACGCCCCCAGGTGGAGCTGCGCGAGCCCGATCTACGCATTTATGCGCATCTGCATCGTGGCCGGTTGACGCTGGGCATCGACCTGGCTGGCGTCAGCCTGCACCAGCGCGGTTATCGGCGTGAACAGGGCCATGCGCCGCTCAAGGAGAACCTTGCCGCGGCGCTGCTGGTCCGCGCCGACTGGCCGGCGCGCGCCAAGCGTGGCGAGCCGCTGATCGACCCCTTGTGTGGCTCGGGCACGCTGCTGATCGAAGCCGCGCTGATGGCGGCCGATGTCGCACCGGGGCTCAATCGTGAGTGCTTCGGCCTGCATGGCTGGGCCGGTCACGACGAAGCGCTGTGGTGTGAGCTCAAGCGCGAGGCCGAGGCGCGTGCCGGCCTGGGACGCCGACGCATCAAATCGCGCCTGTACGGTTTCGATCAGAGTCCGCAGGCACTGAGTGCCGCGAAAACCAATGCCATGCGCGCCGGCATTCCCGCGCTGATCGATTTTCAGGGTGGCGCGGTAACTCAACTTGCCTGCCCGGCCGATGCCGAAATACCGGGGTTGATCATCACCAACCCGCCCTATGGCGAGCGACTCGGCGAGTTGCCTGAGTTGGTGCCGTTATACGCGGCGCTCGGCGAGCGGGCACGACGGGAATTTCCCGGCTGGCGGCTGGCGCTGTTCACCGGCAATCCGGATCTCGGCCATCGCACCGGGCTGCGTGCCGACAAGCAGTACGCGTTCAAGAACGGGCCACTCGACTGCAAACTGTTGTTGATGACGGTGCCTGACGCTGCGCCAGGCGATGCGCGCGCGCCAACGCTCGACGGCAAGCCGGCGCGCTCCGAAGGTGCGCAGATGTTTGCCAACCGCCTGGAGAAGAACCGCAAGCGGCTAAAAAAATGGCTCAAGACCAGTGGCGAGACCTGCTACCGGTTGTACGATGCCGACATGCCGGAATATGCCCTGGCAATCGACGTTTACGGTGAGCACGTGCATGTGCAGGAGTACGCGCCACCCAAATCGATCAATCCCAATCAGGCGCAACGCCGCCTACTCGATGCGCTGGGAGTGATTCCCGAGGCGCTCGGTGTGCGTGCCGAGCGTGTCTACTTCAAGCAACGCGAGCGCCAGGCCGGCAAGGCCCAGTACCAGAAGCGTGACGCGAGCGGCGAGCGATTCCAGGTGCGAGAGGGCAAGGCGCTGTTATGGGTCAATCTGCGCGACTATCTGGATACCGGGCTGTTTCTCGATCATCGGCCGGTGCGGCGCATGTTGGCTGACATGGCCGCCGGCAAGCGTTTTCTCAACCTGTTCTGTTATACCGGCGCGGCCACGATTCAGGCCGCGTTGGGTGGCGAGAAGGGCGGAGCCAGCGACAGCGTTAGCGTCGATCTGTCGAATACCTATCTGGAGTGGGCGCGCGACAACCTGGCGCTCAACCGGCTCGACCCGGGCCGGCACCGGGTGGTTCGCGACGATTGTCTGCGCTGGCTACAAACCGCTGGCAGCGAGTTCGATCTGATCTTTCTCGACCCGCCGACCTTCTCCAATTCCAAGAAGATGGACGACACCCTGGATATTCAGCGTGACCATGCTCGCCTGCTCGATCTGACCATGGCGCGATTGGCCCCTGGAGGTACGCTGGTGTTCTCCAACAATCAACAGCGTTTTCGCCTGGATGACGCGGTGGCGCGTCGCTATGCGGTCGAGGATATTTCGGCGAAGACGTTCGATCCCGATTTTCAACGTCGCCCCGATCTGCATCACTGCTTTCTGATTCGTCACCGGGAGGATGCGTGAGCCATTCGACCCGCTTTTTATCCGGCCAACGCCGCCCCGATCTGCATCGCTGCTTTCTGATTCGCCACCGGGAGGATGCGTGAATCGACTGAGGCTTTACACCACCTTGGGGTGTCATCTGTGTGAGCGGCTCGAAGCCAAGTTGGCGCGCCTGGGCGTGGCGGGTATCAAACTCGAACGCATCGACATCGCCGACGACGAGGCGCTTGTCGCCCGTTACGGCGAACGTATCCCGGTATTGGCCGATAGCGATGGGCAAGAGCTGGAGCGGGGCTTCGAGGTCGAGCGACTGGCGGCCTGGCTCGACGCGCGAGGGCTGTTGGCAGCGCCGCTGAATGAGGTGCAGGAAGTGGATTCACCGCCGCGTGGTGCGAGGCGGGTCAGAGGGCGGCGCTTTTTGAATTGAGCGCAGGCAGTTTTCAGACAGAGCCTAGCCATCGAGCAGTGAGAGTTGGCGCACCGCGTCGCGCCCCTCGGGGCTATCTTCGCTGGTTTCGAGCACCTTGTGAAAACCCCGCGAGGTCTGAATATGCGCGACGTCGTCGAGCCACATCATGGCCTGCTCGTAGCTGTCGGCCAGTTGGTGTTTCAGCCCGCCGAACTGGGTGCCGATCTGCCCCCAGGCGCGAACGAATATCCAGTCGCCGAACATGTCCCGATGGACATGCACCAGTACGTAGTCATGGTCACTTTCCCAGCGGACGATCACGGTGGCTCCTGAATTGGCGGCGGCTTGTCGCTTTCGGCGTCACGGCCTAAGATGGCCTGCGGCGCGAGGTTGCGTCATTGTAACCGCCCGCTGGCCGTGAACAAGGAGCGAGAACCTCTCATGCGCATTCTAGTGGATCGGAACATTCCCCTGGCCGACGAATTCTTCGGTGAATTGGGCGAGATCACTCGCTTGCCGGGCCGGGAGATCACCGCCGAGGCAGTGCGCGATCAGGATATCCTGATGGTACGCTCCATCACCCGGGTCGATGCCGCGCTACTGGAAGGTTCCCGGGTACGCTTCGTCGGCACCTGCACCATCGGCACCGACCATGTCGATCTCGACTACCTGCGTGAACGGCGGATCGGCTTCGCCAGCGCGCCGGGTTGCAACGCCGAGTCGGTGGTGGATTACGTGCTTTCAAGCCTGCTGATGCTGGCCGATGAAGAGGATTTCCTACTGGCCAATCGCAGCGTGGGTATCGTCGGGGTCGGTAATGTTGGCGAGCGCTTGCGCCGCCGCCTGGCAGAGCTCGATGTCGATTGCCTGCTCTGCGATCCGCCGCGTGCCGAAGCCGAGGCGGCCGATGATACGCAAGGGGATTTCGTCGATCTCGACACGCTGATCGAGCGGGCCGACATCATCTGCCTGCACACGCCGCTGACCCGCGAGGGGCCGCATGCCACGCATCACCTGATGAGCGCGCAGCGCATCGCGGCACTCAAGCCGGGAACCTGGCTGGTCAATGCCGGGCGCGGCGCCTGCCTGGATAACGCCGCGCTACGTCAACGCCTCGAGAGTCGGGGCGATCTGCGCAGCGTGATCGATGTCTGGGAGAATGAGCCGGCCATCGACGAGGCGCTTTATGGTCTGGTCGATATCGCCACCCCGCACATTGCTGGCTACAGCCTGGATGGCAAGATGCGCGGTACCGAACTGGTCTATCAGGCGTTGATGCGCCATTACGGCCTGCCCGCACGGCGCAAGCTGGGCCAGATCAAGCCCGACCCGTGGCTGCGCAAGATCGTGCTCACCGGCTGGGCGCCGCCGCTCGAGGCATTGGCGCTGTGCGTGCGGGCCTGCTACGACGTACGTCGCGACATGGTCGGCTTCGAGCGCTACCGGCGGCGTTTCGGCATGGCCAACGCCTTCGATCGCTACCGCGACGAATACCCGGTACGCCGCGAATTCTCGACGCTGCGTGTCGATCTGAAGAAAAACGCCGGCGACCTGCGCGATGCCATCGAGGGCTATGGGTTCAAGGTCAAGCTGGCCAGCAAGTCGTCGTCCTGACAGGTCTGCTATCACGGCGGGTATCTACTGACGGTAGGCCGATTCCTTTAGCGCACGAATGCGCTCATCGAGTGGTGGGTGGCTGGCGAGCAGCCGCTCCATGATCTTGCGGGTCCGGCCGGTAGTGATCGCGAAGGCGGTCAGGGTGTCGGGCATCTGATCCGGCATATGGGTCTCGGATTTCAGGCGTGCGAGGGCATTGATCATCGCGCCGCTACCGGCCAGCTTGGCGCCGGCGGAGTCGGCACGGTATTCGCGAAAGCGCGAGAACCAGGCGACGATGACCGAGGCGACCAGGCCGAAGACGATCTCGGCGACGATCACTACGGCGAAATAACCCATGAAGCCCAGACCGCCGTTGTCGCCGCGGCGCAGGAAGCCATCGACCAGTTGCGCGACGACACGCGCGAAGAACATCACGAAGGTGTTGAGTACGCCCTGAATCAGCGCCAGGGTGACCATGTCGCCATTGGCGACATGACCGATTTCGTGGGCCAGTACCGCGCGAATCTCTTCCGGACGCATACGACTGAGCAGGCCGGCGGAAACCGCGACCAGGGCGTCGTTCCTGTTCCAGCCGGTGGCGAAGGCATTGGACTGTTGCGCCGGGAAAATGCCGACTTCGGGCGTTTTGATGCCGGCTTCACGGGCCAGTTCGGCGACGGTATCGACCAGCCATTGCTCGGTGGCGTTACGCGGTGTATCGATGACCTGAGTGCGGGTGCTCTTCCTGGCCATCCATTTGGAGATGAACAGCGAGATCAGCGAGCCGGCCATGCCGAACACGAAACAGAAGATCAATAGGCCGTTCATGTTCAGCCCATTGGCATTCAGGTAGGGCTCCACGCCGAGCAGGCGCAGCGTAATACTGGCTACCAGCACCACGGCCAGGTTGGTGGCCAGGAACAGGATGATGCGCATCATGGGGAGTGACCCTCGGTGAGCCTTGTCGGCCATTTAGATAGGTTCTCGACGGCCGGGTTTCAAGCGTGTCGTTTAATATATAGCGCTTCGGCGCAACTCACTGACGGTAACGCGCGAGAAAGCGCGCGAAGCGCTCCAGCGCGTCGTCGAGCTGGTCAGCCCAGGGCAGGGTGACGATGCGCACGTGGTCGGGCTCCGGCCAGTTGAAGGCGGTGCCCTGAACCAGCAGTATCTTTTCCTGCAGCAGCAGATCGAGAACCAGCTTGGCGTCGTCCTTGATGTTGAACACTTTGGGGTCGAGTCGCGGAAAGGCATAGAGCGCGCCCTTGGCCTTGACGCACGAAACGCCGGGGATGGCGTTGAGTTTCTCGTGGGTGATATCGCGCTGCGCGCGCAGACGCCCTCCCGGCAACACCAGATCGTTGATCGACTGATAGCCACCCAGCGCGGTCTGGATGGCGTGCTGCGCGGGTACGTTGGCGCACAGGCGCATCGAGGCCAGCATATTGAGCCCCTGGATGAAGTCTTCGGCATGCTGCTTGGCCACGTTGCCCGAGAGAATCATCCAGCCGGAACGAAAGCCGGCGCAGCGATAACTTTTCGACAAGCCGTTGAGCGTCACCACCAGTTGGTCTTCATCGGCCAGTGCGCCGGTGGCGACGTGCTCGACGTCGTCGTAGAGAATCTTGTCGTAGATCTCATCGGAGAACACCACCAGCTTGTGCTCGCGGGCGATCGTCAGTAGCTCCTTGATCACCTCGGGCGGGTAGACCGCGCCGGTGGGATTGTTGGGGTTGATCAACACGATGGCGCGCGTGTGACTGGTGACCTTGGCGCGAATGTCGGCGATGTCCGGCGCCCAGTCGGCCTGTTCATCGCACAGATAATGCACCGGGCGACCGCCGGAAAGGTTGGCGGCGGCGGTCCATAGCGGGTAGTCGGGCGCCGGGATCAGCACTTCGTCGCCGTCGTTGAGCAGCGCCTGCATGGCCATCACGATCAGCTCGGAAACCCCGTTGCCGATGAAGATGTCCTCGATGCCGATGCCCGGAATATCCTTGCGTTGACACTCCTGCATGATCGCCTTGCGTGCCGAGTAGAGCCCCTTGGAGTCGCAGTAACCCTGCGCGGTCGGCAGGTTGTGCATCACATCCTGGAGGATCTCCTCGGGCGCTTCGAAGCCGAACGGCGCGGGGTTGCCGATATTGAGCTTCAGGATGCGCTGGCCTTCGTCTTCGAGGCGGCGGGCATGTTCGAGCACCGGGCCGCGAATGTCGTAGCAGACGTTGTCGAGCTTGTGCGATTTCTTGATCGGGGTCGAAGTATCCATGGATGTTCCTAGGGCGCGAGCAGGGCACAGCATACCCCGGCACGGTGGGCCTGCCAAAGCGACAGGCGCACGTCAGGCCGGGTCGTTGGCGGATTCATCGATCTCGATGACTGGTGCGGGAATGTCGGCTGGCGTTTCCAGGGTGAGGCGCCCCAATTTGCCGTCACGCAATTCGTGCAACAGTACTTCGGCGCCGCGATGCAGATCGACCGCGCCGCCGGCGCGCAGGCCACCACGCTTGCTGGCGACCTCCTTGATGATGGCCTGGCCATCGAAACCGGCCAGGGCCAGCAGGTCGACGCGCTTCGGGCCATCGACCTGGACATCGGCGGCATGCGGGTCGGGGGTGTAGGCCGGTAGCGATCTGAGCTTGAAGCGCCCGGTGAGCTCGTCGGGATAGCGCCGCGCCAGTTCGGCGGCGGTGACGATCGCCACCTCGAGGTAGTCGATCGCGGTGTCGCGAATCGCGCCGCTGGCCGCCAGGCGGTAAGCGCTGGCCTGATCCTCGATTTTCGGCCACAGCACGCCGGGAGTGTCGATCAGCGCGATGCGCCCGTCGATGCGTATCTTCTGCTGGCGCTTGGTAACCGCCGGCTCGTTGCCGGTCTTGGCGATTTTTCGGCCGGCCAGGCCATTGATCAGCGTCGACTTGCCGACGTTGGGAATACCCATGACCATGACGCGGACGTCACGATCGGCACGTACCCGGCCGGCCAGCTCATGGCACAGCCTGGGAATGCGCTTCAACTCGCGGGCGTTGGTGGTGGTTACCGCCAGGGCGCGGGTGTCCGGCTGGGCATCGAAATGCGCGACCCACTCGTCGGTGCGCGCAGGGTCGGCGAGATCGGCGCGCGAGAGAATCTTCAATACCGGCTTGTGCTCGGTCAGCACGGCCAGCATGGGGTTGGCGCTGGAGTAGGGCAGGCGAGCGTCGAGCACTTCGAGCACCACGTCGATCTCCGGTAGCGCTTCCTTGATCTGGCGGCGTGCCTTGTTCATGTGTCCCGGGTACCAGCCGAGCATTATCGTCACCTTGGGCGCTAGCATGAAAACGGGCGCCTATCTTAACAGATCGGCGCCCGTCGCGGTTTGCGGGGGGAAGGGCTATTCGCCAGCGTGGAAACCGAGCGCTACCGAGTTGATGCAATAGCGCAGACCGGTGGATTCCGGTGGGCCGTCGGGGAAGACGTGGCCCAGGTGGGCATCGCAACGCGAGCAGACCACTTCGGTGCGCTGCATGCCGTGTGTATTGTCGGCATGCTCCTCCACGGCGGCACTGGCCAGTGGGCGGTCGAAGCTCGGCCAGCCGCAGCCGGCCTCGAACTTGTGCTCGTTCTCGAATAGCGCCGCGCCACAGCATACGCAGTGGTAGATGCCGTGCTCGTCGCTAGCGCCATGGTCGCCACTGAAAGGGGGCTCGGTGCCTTTTTCGCGCGTTACGTGATACTGCTCGGGAGTGAGCTGCTCGCGCCATTCGGCGTCGCTCTTGTGGAGTTTCTTGCGCATGACGTTCCTCCATTTTGCTAACCGGCTACATCGGCTCTCGGCATGAGATAACGCCATGAAACAACGAGAGCAGGGCGATTTTCCAGTATATTTTAGTGCTCGCTGGGATCGCCTCGCGAGCGGTTTCGTCGACGGGTGGATAGGGGCCGACCCGCGCTTGACACCCTTCGCCGCGCTAATTAATATACGCGCCACCTCGACGAGGCAAGGGTCTGCGTCCCATTCGTCTAGTGGTCCAGGACACCGCCCTTTCACGGCGGTAACAGGGGTTCGAACCCCCTATGGGACGCCACTTCCTTTTCGGGTAGCCGGAATTGGATTAGCGCGGGAATAGCTCAGTGGTAGAGCACAACCTTGCCAAGGTTGGGGTCGCGAGTTCGAATCTCGTTTCCCGCTCCAAATTCCCACTTCGGTGGGGAAGCAGTTGCGACGAGGGTCTCGAGCTGGGGCGCCAGCCGGACGAATCTCGTAGTTCCCGCTCCATGATGTGTCCCATTCGTCTAGTGGCCTAGGACACCGCCCTTTCACGGCGGTAACAGGGGTTCGAACCCCCTATGGGACGCCACTCCGGCCATGCGGTAAAAAAGCGCAAGTCAGCAGTGCGGGAATAGCTCAGTGGTAGAGCACAACCTTGCCAAGGTTGGGGTCGCGAGTTCGAATCTCGTTTCCCGCTCCAAATCGAAAAATCTCTCCTATCTTCATGACAACCAGCCGGTTTTTCTGCTTCCTTGAGGCGTATATCGTTAGCAGGCATTGAATTTTTCTGCGCTGGCCGCATGTAATCATTTTCCCTTATTTTCTCCTCAGGCGTTCTCGTGACGCTGTGAGCGACCGACTGACGACAGGTGCGTTCGATGGCAGAACCGGCTCTGTCCATCCGTGGGCTGACCAAGGTCTACGGCAATGGCTTCAACGCCCTGAAGGGCATCGATCTGGATGTGCCCGAAGGCGATTTCTTCGCAATGCTTGGCCCGAATGGCGCCGGTAAGTCCACTACGCTGGGTATCGTCTGCTCGCTGGTGCAAAAGACCGCCGGCAAGGTGAAAATCTACGGTATCGACATCGACCGGGATTTCGCCAGGGCCAAGTACAATCTGGGCGTGGTGCCGCAGGAGTTCAATTTCAGCCAGTTCGAGAAGGTCGAGGATATCGTCCACTCCCAGGCGGGCTACTACGGCATGCCGATGCGCGAAGCCAGGCCGCGCTGCAACCAGCTGCTCAAGGATCTGGGGCTATGGGACAAGCGCAACGGTCCGGCGCGTATGCTCTCCGGTGGCATGAAGCGTCGCCTGATGATCGCGCGTGCCTTGATCCACCGCCCGCGCCTGCTGATTCTCGATGAACCCACCGCCGGCGTCGATATCGAGTTGCGACGCAGCATGTGGGAGTACATGCAGCGTATCAATCGCGAGGAAGGCACCACCATCATCCTCACCACGCATTATCTGGAAGAGGCCGAGAGCCTGTGCCGCAATATCGCCATCATCAACCGTGGCGAAATCGTCAAGAACACCTCGATGCGCGGTCTGCTTACCGAACTCGATACCGAGACCTTCCTGCTCGACCTGGCCCAACCGCTGGATGTACTGCCGAGTATCGAGGGCTTTGATATCGAGCGTGTCGACGGCGCGCAACTGGCGTTGTCGGTGAAGAAGGGCCAGCACATCAATGACGCCTTCACGCAACTGTCCGCGCAGGGCGTTAACGTCGTGTCGATGCGCAACCGTGCCAACCGACTCGAGGAGCTGTTCGTGTCGATGGTCGAAGGCGACAATGCCAAGGCCGAGGAGCAACGCATCGCCAGGGAGATCGAGCACTCATGAACCCCATGCAGATTCTGGTCTCGTTGTGGACTCTGGTGGTCAAGGAAGTGCGTCGCTTCACGCGTATCTGGCCGCAGACGCTACTGCCGCCATCGATCACCATGACCATGTACTTCATCATCTTCGGCAACCTGATCGGTTCGCGAATTGGTGAGATGGACGGCTTCAGCTACATGGCCTACATCGTGCCCGGGCTGATCATGATGTCAGTGATCACCAATAGTTACTCCAACGTTGCCTCGTCGTTCTTCTCCAACAAATTTCAACGCAGCGTGGAAGAGATGATGGTTTCGCCGATGCCCAATTGGGTGATCCTGTCCGGCTTCGTCTTTGGTGGCATGGCGCGTGGCCTGGGCGTGGGGTTGATCGTCACCGTGGTGTCGCTGTTCTTTACCGATCTGTCGTTGCGCCACCCGCTGATCACCCTCGGCGTGGTGATCATGACCGCCACGCTGTTCTCCATCGGTGGGTTCATCAACGCGCTGGTGGCTAACAAATTCGACGACATCTCCATCGTGCCGATCTTCGTGCTGACGCCGCTGACTTACCTCGGCGGGGTGTTCTATTCCATCGACTTGCTGCCGGATTTCTGGCAGGGCGTGTCGATGGTCAATCCGATTTTGTATATGGTCAATGCCTTTCGCTACGGCATTCTCGGGGTGTCCGACATCCCGGTGGCCGGCGCGCTGGTGGCGATCGGCATCTTTATCGTCGCCGCTTTCTTCCTGGCGCTGTGGATGTTGGAGCGCGGGAAAGGCATCCGTAGCTAGTTTCTGTGCGAAAAATTCCTGCGCTTGATCATGCGGCGTTAAAGGTCCACTCAAGATGCTCATTTACTTCAGTAAACTCCGCTCTCTCGTCGATCTTTGCCTTGCCTGATCCTCGCTCGGTGTTTTTTCGCCTCAGAAATGGAGTTTTATGAAAACACAATGCCCTGATGTCTTAAAAAATGCCCCGCTGGGGCGCGAATCCGCCTATCCCGAGCGTTACGACCCGACGCTGCTATTCCCTATTGCACGTGCCGCCAATCGTGCTCCGCTGGGTATCGCTGACGAGGCGCTGCCATTCGTCGGCGAAGACGAGTGGCACGCCTTCGAGCTGTCCTGGCTCGATCCGAAGGGCAAGCCGATCGTCGCCGTGGCGCGTTTTCGCCTACTGGCGACGTCGCCCAACCTGATCGAATCCAAATCGTGGAAGCTGTACCTCAACAGCTTCAATCACAGCCGCTTCGCTGGCCATGCCGAGGTCGAGCAAACGCTGGCGCGCGACCTTTCCGCGGCTGCCGGCGGCGATGTCAGCGTCACCCTGCTGGATGTCGACGATGAGGCGTTGACGCCACGTCGCTTGCCCGGCGACTGCATCGACGGGCTGGATGTCGAGATTCATGACTATGCGCCCAATCCCGATCTGCTGAGCGCTGGCGACGAGACCATCGAAGAGAGTCTGCATTCGCATCTGCTCAAGTCCAATTGCCCGGTCACCGGCCAACCGGATTGGGGCAGCGTGCTGATTCGCTATCACGGGCCCAGAATCGACCGTGAGGGGTTGCTTAAATACCTGGTCTCCTACCGCCAGCATCAGGATTTTCACGAGCACTGCGTCGAGCATATCTTTACCGATCTGATGGCGCGCGTGCGTCCCGAACGGCTGTTGGTAATGGCGCGTTACGTGCGTCGCGGAGGCCTGGATATCAGTCCGTGGCGCGCCACGCCTGGCGAACGGCCACCCGAGCCGCTGCGACTGGCACGTCAATGAGCGATTCCGGTAGAGTGGTGAGAAATATTCTCGTTTGAATGGAGTCAGCCAATGGATGCGATGACGTTGCTGCACGAGCGCAACTCGATGGGCAAGTTGATGGGGCCGGCCCCCGAGCGCCAACAGCTCGATGCCCTCTACCGTGCCGCGTTGCGTGCGCCGGATCATAAGGAACTCATGCCCTGGCGATTCATCGAATTTTCAGGCGACGGCATCGACCGGCTAGGGGACTTGTTCGCCGAAGCCGAGTACCAAGCCAATCCGCATATCGATGAGGCCAAGCTGGATGCGATCCGCAACAAGCCCAAGCGCGCACCGATGATCATTGCCGTGATCGCCAAGGTGGTGCCCGATCAGCCCAAGGTGCCGCGTATCGAGCAACTTCTCTCCGCCGGCTGCGCCGCGCATGGCATTCTGCTGGCGGCGCACGCGCAAGGTCTGGGCGCCATGTGGCGCACCGGCAGCTTCGCCTTCGACAAGGTGGTACGCCAAGGCCTAGGGCTCTGCGAGAACGACGAGATTGTCGCCTTCATCTACCTTGGCCAGCCGGGTGGACGGCTCAAGCGCCTGCCGGAGCACGACCCCGCCGATTTCGTCGAGCGCTGGGACTGAAATGCTCCGCGAAGTTGGCATAGCGCACCCGCGCTTGGCGTTGCCCCGAGCCGGGCAGGGCGATGACCTGGTCGCCTTCCAGCAGTGGCTGTGTGAAGCGATCCCACTGGTCGATCACCTCGGTTTGAGCGGTATGCATTGGCAGGGCGATACGTTGATATGGGACCTACGACTCAGCCCCAATCTCAACGACAAGGGGACCGGCTTCGGCGGCTCGCTGGCCGCTCAGACCACATTGATCGGTTGGTGTTGGGCGACGCTGTGGCTACGTACCCAAGGCCGCCTTCAGGACGTGGTGGTCGCCAAGGCCAATCAGCGTTTTCTTGCCCCGGTCACTGGCGATTACCGGCTGGAATGCGCGCCTCGCGATGCCGGTGGCACCGAGCGGTTGCATACCCGTCTGCAAACGCACGGCAAAGGGCGTATCGCCCTGATTCAACGCCTCTACACCGGCGCTACGTTATGCCTGGAAGCCGAAAGCGATTACGCCGTTTTACCCGCTCAGGCGCCGCCCTGAAACCGAAAAACGGCTTGCAATCGCGGGCTTAGCTCGCTACCATCTGCGCCGTTCTAAGGGATGCCAAAACGCATCCAGTAGTTCGAAATGCGGAGAGGTGTCCGAGTGGTCGAAGGAGCACGCCTGGAAAGTGTGTAAGTCGAAAGGCTTCGAGGGTTCGAATCCCTCCCTCTCCGCCACAGGATTTGAAAAGGAACCAGGCGTTCAGCTTGGTTCCTTTTTTCGTTTTTGGGCCGTGGGGCTGTCGGTATTGGAACCGAATCGGCCAAGCATATCCGGCTTGCACGGCATTCACCTATGGCCGGGCCTCAATGACGATATTGAATGGCGTCTCGGCTACTCGCCGTACACGACTGAAGCCGGCCGCGCTCAGAACGGCTGAAAGTTGAGCTTCGCCAGCTTGCGCACCAAGGCCCAGCCCGGTTTCCTGGCTCAGTGAATTCGGAACGCAGACCGCAGTCGATGCGGCATAGAACATCCGTCCGACGGGGCCGATATTGTCCTCGACGCGGTCGCCGGCGAAGGGTTCCACCAGCAAGACGGTGCCATCATCGGTTAGCGTGGAGAGAGCATGCCTTGCCGCGCCCAGTGGATCGCCGAGATCGTGCAGGCAGTCCATGAAGCAGATGAGGTCGTAACCGTCACCGGCGAATTCTTTCGCGCTTGCCACTTCGAAGGTGGTGCGATTGGCGACCCCGGCTTCTTCGGCGCGCAGGCGAGCGACCTCGATTGACTGCGGGTGGTAGTCGAACCCCACGAAAGATGACTGAGGGAACGCCTTGGCCATGATGATGGTCGAGGCGCCATGGCCGCAGCCGATGTCGGCGACTTTGCCGCCGTTTTCCAGCTTCGCTGCGACGCCATCGAGCGCAGGAATCCATCGCTGGGCCAGGTCGGTCCGATAACCGGTTCGAAAGATCGCTTCCATGCCGCAGAACAGATGCGGATGGTGCTCGTGCCAGCCGATGCCGTTGCCGGTTCGAAAGGCCTGGGCGATTTTCTCTTCATCGATCCACATGCTCGATATCATGTCGAACCCACCGGCGAGGAATGCGGGGCTATCCGGGTTGGCGAGTACCAGGGCGTGCTCGTCGGAGAGCGTATAGGCACCGGCGGCTGAATCGTAATCGAGATAACCGCCGGCCATCTGGTTGTTGAGCCACTCCCGTACATAGCGCTCATGCAGGCCGGTGCGCTGGGCAAGCTCGACGGAAGTCAACGGGCCGCTTCCGGCCATGGCGCGATAAAGACCAAGTTTATGACCGAGATTGGTCATCACCCCCGACATCGCGGCGGCGATGTCGCCGACCACCTGGTCGGCGAACGCTGCGACCTTGGCTTGGTCGATACTCATTTGGCTATTCCCCTGTTTCGATGGTCCGCGCCTGCCTCGTCTCTCATCTGACGGAGCTCCTGTTTATCGAGATTCTGCACCGGCACATTGCCGGTTTGCACGTTGATGGCACGCGTGCTGCGCAGCCTGCCCAGCTCGACAAGGTCATGCTGGAGAGTGAGACAGGAAGATTCCCGTTCTATTGCATGGCCAGGGCTAGCCGCCACGGCGACCGCGTGTCGTCAGCAGCACGCCACCGACCACCACCAGGCTACCCACGACCTGAACCAGCGTGATCGTCTCGCCGATCAGCAACCAGGCCCCCAGCATGGTGAATACCGGCAGCAGGTTGAGAAACACCGAGGCTTGAGTGGGGCCGATATCGCCGATGGCGCTGTTATAGAACAACAAGGCGATGACCGAAGGAAAAATGCCCAGGTAGGCAAGCCCCAGGGCTTGCTCGGTACCGATGTCTGGAACGCGACCGCTCCATAGCCACTCCAGCATGGCCAGTGGCGCCAGCGCCAGGTTGGCGATGATCAGCATCGCCAGTAGCCCGCCATAACGGGGGAACTTGGCCATGTGCTCCTTGACCAGCAACGAATAGCCCACCCAGGTCAATACCGCGATCAGCATGATGGCGTCGCCAATGGCGACGCCGTCCACCGGATTGGCATCACCCTGGGTGACGACCGCCACCGCGCCGGTTAGCGACGCCGCCACGCCAAGCCACTGGATTGCACGATAGCGCTCGCCGAACAGGGCGAATCCGAACAGGATGGTAACCACCGGGATGGTGCTTTCGAGGATCGCCACGTTGGTCGAGGACGTCGTTTTCAAGGCGGCGTAGATCAGCGCATTGAAGAACGCCACACCAGTCAGCGCCAGGCCCAGCAGGGAGGGTAAATGCGCCTTGAAGACAGGCATCGCGCGCCACATCTGAGAGGCGCCGATCGGCACCATGACCAGCATGGCGATGAACACGCGTACCCAGGAAATGGTCAGTGCCGGTAATTCAGCCAACGCCTTGCCAATCAGGATATTGCCGGAAAAGATGATGACCGTAAGCAGCAAGAGCAGATAAGGGCGTAGCGCGAGCATTGTCGTTCCATGGCGAGAGTCGGCGAAACGCGAATCGCGTTGGGTTGCCGTTATGTTCTACGATAATTCGTTGCTTAAGCCAAGACGAATAAATCCCGGGCCGCGCCAATGGGATGGCGTGGCCCGGGAGGGGCAGAAGAGGGCTGTGTAGAGCGGAAGCCGGCTCCACTGCGTATCACGCCGGGGGCTCAGGCCATGGCTTCGCTGTGTGCGGTATTGGGTAGCTCGCAGACCCATTCCATCGCCGATTGTTTTTCCGCATTGGTGAAGACACGCACCTCGAACGGGCGGAACAGTTGGTTTTCAAGCGTCGCAATAGGGCGTATCCAGTGCCGGTCGGTAACCACTGCGGCGCGGTGAAAATGGCTGAGTTGGCCGAGTTGCGTCAGGCCGTAGCCCAGGTCGCGCAGCAGCGCGGTCGCGGTCAACCAGCGCATGGCATCGACTTCGGCATACAGGCTGACCTTGGCATGGGCCTGCTTGGCATGTTCGATGGCATCGATGGCCCGCTGCAGTTCCGTAGCGTTAACACGACCGCTGGCACGCATGGCGACGACATGTGCCGCGGGCGCGGCGATAAGTTCGAGCATGTTCCTGCCTCCTTCACGATCCTTTCCATGAGCGTAGCATGACTATCTCGAGCTGACCCGCTCGGCTCCAGTCAGTCACGGACGGGCAAGGCTCTGTTAGAATCCCGCCCCCAGCAGACGATCCAGGAGCAGTCAGCGGCATGAACCTCAAACCCGATGTAGTCGTGATCGGCGCCGGCGCGGCCGGGTTGATGTGCGCGCTGACCGCCGGCTATGCCGGGCGGCGGGTGCTGGTGCTCGACCATGCCAACAAGGCCGGCAAGAAGATCCTGATGTCCGGGGGCGGGCGCTGCAACTTCACCAATCTCGCTACCCAGCCGGCCAACTTCTTCTCGGCCAACCCGCACTTTTGCATTTCGGCGCTCAAGCGTTACCGCCCCGAGCATTTCCTCGAGTTGGTCGAGCGTCACGCCATCGAGCATGTCGAGAAGGCGCCGGGGCAGTTATTCTGCGTCGATTCCTCACGGCCGATTCTCGACATGCTGCTTACCGAATGCGACTGGGCGGGCGTGGGGATCCACCTGAAGACCGAAGTGACCCGTGTCGAACGCTGTGGCGAAGGCATGCGTCTCGAGTCATCGCTGGGGCGCATCGATAGCGGCGCGGTGGTGATCGCCACCGGTGGTTTGTCGATCCCCACGCTGGGGGCGACGGGTTTCGGTTATGACATCGCCCGGCAGTTCGGCCTGGCGGTCACCGAGACGCGCGCCGCGCTGGTGCCGTTCACCTTGACCTCGCAGTTCAAGGAGCGCGTCGCGGCGCTGGCCGGCGTGGCTTGCGAGGTCGAAGTGTCCTGTCGGGGCGGGCGCTACCGCGAACCGATGCTGTTTACGCATCGCGGCCTGTCCGGGCCGGCGATGCTGCAGATTTCCAGCTACTGGCGTCCCGGTGATGAACTGGTCATCGATCTGTTGCCCGGCATCGATGCCTTTGAAGCACTGACCGAGGCGCGCCGTCATACGCCAAAACGTCGGCTTTCGAGCTGGCTTGGCGAGCGCTTGCCCAAGCGGCTGGCCCAGGCGCTGGTGGAGTGGCACGGCGGCGATGGCACGCTGGCTGAGCAGTCCAATGCCGAGCTACAGGCATGGCGAGAGCGGCTCAACGCTTGGCGGTTGAAGCCGGCCGCTACCGAGGGCTGGCGCACCGCCGAAGTGACATTGGGCGGCGTGGATACCGAGGCGATTTCGTCGAAGACGTTCGAAGTGGCCGGTCTTGCGCAACTGCGCTTCATCGGCGAAGTGCTGGATGTCACGGGTGAACTCGGCGGTTACAACTTCCAATGGGCCTGGGCATCGGGCGTTGCCTGTGGGCTGGCATTATGAAAAACGCCGGCGAGAGCCGGCGTCGGTAGCGGGTGATGTGGTGTCGATCAGTGGCGTTGGTCGCGAATCATGCGATACAGGCTGCGCCCGCGGTTGACGAGCAGGATGCCCGTCAACAGGCGGCCGAAAGCTTTCGAGGTGGAACGCGGCTTGCGCACGCCACGCACCGCAAGCAAGCCACCGAGCGCGTAGAGCGGCGCGCGCCATTGCATCAGTTTCTGCCAGCCATGATCGATGGGAGCCGTTCCCTCGCGCCAGTCGCGTAGCGCGATGCCCATGTCGATGCGCTGTTGGAGTATCAGCGTCTCCAATTCGTCGCGTCGTTGCAGGCGTTCACGATGACTCATGCGACGGCCTCAGGGCGTGGCGATCCTGCGCCAGGTTGTTGAGTGTCGATTCCATCAGCTTGCGCCGTCTGGCCAGGCGCTTGGCCTTGAACGCCAGCAGTGCCGAGAGAATCAGCAATACCAAGGCGCACAGCGCAATCGCCAGCAGGCGGTGGTCGTCCCAATAAAGCACCACCACCATAAGCAGCAACATGCCGATCCCGAACGACAGCAGGATCAAACTGGCGCCGGCCAGCAGCAAAAGCGAGAGCAAGCGGTCGCGCTCCAGCTCCAACTCGAGCACGGCGAGGCGCAAGCGCGTCTCGCCGGTCGCGACCAAGCTGCCGATCAGACGACGTACCGCGGAAATGACGCGCTCCGCCGGTCCCTGGCTGGTCGACATCAGCGCCGCCCGATCAGCATGCCGACCACGACGCCCAGCGCGGCACTGACGCCGATGCTGGTCCATGGGTTCTCGTGAACATAGCGGTCACAAAGGTCGGCGCTGTCGCGAGCGTCGAGATACAGCTTCTCACCCTGTGCCTCGAGACGTGCACGCGTTTCGTGCAGGCGCTTTTCGGCACGCTCGCGCAATTCCTTGACGTTGCTTCGTGAGTCATCGGCCGTGGCGCTGACCAGTTCCTCGACGGTGCGAGACAGGTGACGAAGGTCTTCCTTCAACTGGGCGGTACTGGCTTCGCTGTCATGCTGTCCTGTGGGGTACATGGCCATGATTTGTCTTCCTATGACGTGGTGAATGACGATTTCATCATAGCAGTGTGACTTGCCTTATCAACGGCTACCCGGAATCCCGGCGAGAAAGGTGTTCAGGCTGAAGCCTAGCCCCAGGCGCTGAACGTCCTGGTCATAGTCGATCAGGCTTTCGCCGTAACCGTCGTAATACTGGATGTAACCACGAATCTTGCCGACCAGCGGAAAGGAGTAATCGAGCCGGGCGCCGTAATGGTGTTTGCCGGGATTGCCACGCACCAGCAGGGACACTTCATGATCGCCGAACGCGCGTACCACGGTGATATCGCCGTAGCCGATGTAGTTGTCGAGATCGGGGTTGTCATCGTCTTCGTCGCTTTCGGGGATGCGCCAGTGGGGCGCCACGCTTACCGCCCAATCGCCGCGCTGAAAGAGCATGTCGGCGTAAATGCGGTTCCAACTGCGTGACAACGGCTGTGATTGACCGTTGGACTGATGCGCGTAGCCGATACGGTTGATGGTATTGGTCCAGCCGAACAGCGTCAGGTCGTTATCGAAGCTGACGAAGGCTTCCGGTTCATAATTGGTCTCGCGAAACGGCGATGAGGCATCGGCGTTGTAGGCCTGCCACCAACTGCGCTGGGTATAGGCGAAATAAAGGTCGCCGTTATCGCCGAACATGTCTTCCAGCACATTGATCTTGAGGCTGATCTGGAACTTGACCTCGGCCTTGTCGGCGTTGCCGTCGCTACTGATCGAGTTGAAGGCCTGTTGATCGGGGTTGGTGTTGTACGTCCAGGGCAGCAGATAATTGCGCCGATAGACGGTGATTGCCAATGGATTGTCTTCGGATTCCTGTTCCAGCTCACGGCGGGTTTCGGCCTGTTCCAGCGTCGCTTCGCTGACGGCGTCCGTGGCATCCTGCTGGTCGTTTTGGGCGATCGCCTGGGCGGAAGACCCCAGTGTCAAGGTCGTGAGTAGCAGGGTAGTGGCTTGCAGCCGGGTCGGCAGTGCCATAAAGGGAACATCCTGTATAAGGCATCAAACGTCTGTTTCTACCATGCCATGGCTGCAAGTCAATCGCTCACGGCAATGAATTGCCAAGTCGGCGGGACGACCGCACAATTCGCCGGCATTGTCGGGCAGTCAATCGAGGCGGGACGAGGGGATATCATGCAGGCGTTCGAACGCGCTGTGAAAGTAGGACTTTTGTGTTGGCTGTTGCTGTTATCGGCCAATGGCTGGGCTCAGCAATCGCCATCCCAGGCGTCGCTGCCAACGCGCGAGGCAGTCGCTCAGCGGCTGGAATCACTGACGGCGCAGGACCAGCCGGGGGCCAGCCAGAGCGAAGAGATCGAAACGCTGCGCGCCACGCTCGAAACGCTGGATGAAATCGCCGCGCTCGAGGCAAGCCGCGACGAACTGGAACAGCGCCTCAAACGGGCCCCCGAAGAGATACGACGCCTTGACCGGGCGCTGCGTGAAATCGCCGACAGTACCACCCCGAGTGCCGCGTCGCTGGAAGCGGTCTCGCAGAGCGAACTGGAGACGCGTATTGCCGACACGCTCGACGAATTGCAAGCGCTGCGGGATCGCCTGGCCGAGACCAATGCGCGTTTGATCGCCGCTCAAACGCTGCCCGAGCGTGCCCAAACGGCGATCACCGAGGCGCTGTCACGTATCGAGGAACTGCGCCTGACGCTCGACGGCGCCACCACGGACGAGCCCCGCGTTTGGCTGGCGCGCAGCGAGCGCTATCTGGCCGAGAGTCAGCTGGCGTTCAAGCGCCGTGAGCTGGCCAACAACGCTCGCCTGCAGGAGTTGGCCGAACTGCGCAGCGAGGTACTGGGGCACCGGGTCGATAACCTCGAGGATCGTCTGAGTCTATTGCAAGCGGTGCTCGACCAGAAGCGTCGCCAGGCACTCGAGACCACCATCAGCGAGTCGGCTGGTCGCGATCCATTGCTTGCCAATCACCCGCTGGCATCCCAGGTGCAGGCCGTCAATCGGCAATTGAACCTGGAACTGCTGGATGTCATCGATCGCGACAACCATCTCGAGCGTGAGGGCGTCAAGGTGCGCGCCCAGCTCGATCGGGTGCGTCAGGTGCAGCGCACGCTCACCGAGCAGATCGAGGCCATTCGCGGTAGCCTGCTGCTGTCGCGCATTCTGCGTGAGCAGCGCAATACCTTGCCGCGAGTGAATGCGACTCCCGGATTGCAGGAAAATATCGCCGACATTCGTCTCAAGCAGTTCGATCTGGGGCGTCAGCGCGAGGCGCTGCGCGATGCACGGCAGCGCGCCGTCGAGCGTATTCAGGAAGCCGGCATCGAGACAACGCCGGCGTTACTCGATTCCCTGACCCGGCTTTATGAGTTGCGCCGCGAACTTACCGATCAGTTGGAACTGGAATATGGCGAGTTGTTGACCACCGCCATCGACCTGCAACTGAATCAACAGCAATTGCTGGATATCAGCGAGACGCTACGCGCGACCATCGAGGAGCAACTGTTCTGGGTCGCCAGTCGCAGCCCGCTGGACCTGGCCTGGTTGCGTCAGGTGCCGAACCTGGTCGTCACGCAAGCCACCGAGGGGCAGTGGCGCAAACTGCTGGCCGGTCTCTGGCAGTCGCCGCGCCTGGCTGCGTTGTGGTCGCTGCCGTTGTTTCTATTGGCTGCGGGATTGTTGCTGCGGCGTTGGCGAATCAAGGCCCACCTAAAGAAGCTGCACGAGCAGATCGGTCGTCTCAAGCACGATACCCAGATGCACACGCCGCGGGCGGTTTGTCTCAATGCCATGCTGGCCGCGCCGGGGCCGCTGACCATGGCCGGGATTGGCGTGGCGCTGACACTGATAGGCGAGGCCTTCGGCATGAGATTGGGAGCGGCGTTGCTGCAACTGTCGCTGGCCTGGGGCGTGGTAGCGTTGGCCCGGCGCCTGTTGGTGGCCGATGGCGTGGCAATACGCCATTTCCACTGGCCGGCGGCCTATGCCGCGCGGTTGCGGTACCTGCTGCGCCTACTGGGTCTGGCGCTGATCCCGGTGCTGCTGATCAGCGGCCTGGCGCGTGGCGATGGACCGTCATTGGCCGCGAGCCCGCTGGCGCTGGCGTTACTGTTGGCGGGTCTGGTGGCCATGAGCGTGCTGACGGCGCGTTTGATCCTGGCTCACGTGCCGCACTTCGGCGTCAAGCTGTTTCGCCTGTTGCTGGGGCTGGCGCTATCGGCGGTGACGCTGGTGCTCGGCGGGCTGATCGTACTCGGCTACGAATACACGGCGCTACGCCTGATCGGGCGTTTCGTCGCCAGCCTGTATATCTTCGGCCTGTGGATTCTCATCGAGGCGGCGGTGGTTCGCGGGCTCGCCGTGGCGGCGCGTCGCCTGGCCTATCGGCGCGCGGTCGCGCGGCGGCGTGCCCAGGTGCAGGAGGGCGCAGAAGGCGGGCTGGAAGTCGTCGAGGAACCGCCGTTGGATCTCGAGCAGGTCAATCAGCAATCGCTGCGGCTGTCCAAACTGATCCTGTTTCTCGGCTTCACCCTGGTGCTGTATCTGGTCTGGGCGGATTTGCTGGCGGTGCTGTCGTATCTCGACAATGTCGAAGTGTGGTCGACCGTGAGCGGCTCGGGCGAGAGTCTGAGCGAAACGCCGATCAGCGTGGCCAATCTGCTCGTCGCGGTGGTCATCGTGGTGCTGACCTTCGTCATGGCGCGCAACCTGCCGGGGCTGCTCGAGGTGATGGTGCTTTCCCGCTTGTCGTTGAAGCAGGGCAGCGCCTATGCGATTTCCTCGCTGTTGTCCTACGCCATCGTCGGTACCGGCATCGTCGTGGCGCTGAGTACGCTCGGCGTGGCCTGGAGCAAGTTGCAGTGGCTGGTGGCGGCGCTTGGCGTGGGGCTGGGTTTCGGTCTGCAGGAGATTTTCGCCAACTTCATCTCGGGGCTGATCATCCTCTTCGAGCGGCCGATGCGCATCGGCGACACCATTACCCTGGGCAATCTGCACGGCACGGTCAGCCGCATACGTATCCGCGCGACCACGGTCACCGATTTCGACCGCAAGGAAATCATCATTCCCAACAAGACGTTCGTCACCGATCAGCTGATCAACTGGTCGCTATCGGACAACATCACCCGCGTGGTGCTCAATTACGGCGTGGCCCATGGCTCGGACCTGGATAGCGTGCACCGGCTGCTGCTCGAGGCGGCCAGCGCCAACAAGCGTGTGCTCAAGGACCCCGAGCCGCAGGTGTTCTGCACCAGTTACGGCGCCACGGCGTTCAATTTCGAGCTGCGTATCTTCGTCAATGACCTGCTCGACCGGCTATATGCCGCCGACGAGATCAACCGGCGCCTCGATGTGCTGTTTCGCGAGCACGGCGTGCGCGTCGCCTTCAACCAGATGGACGTGTGGCTGCACGATAGCGAGGGGCGCGAGACGAAGGTCGTCTCGCAGCCTGAGGACAAGCCGCTGGGAGAGCACTGACGTGGCGAACACTGAGGCTCAGCAGCGCCTGGCATGCAGCAGAAATTCGCGATTGCCGTCGCCGCCGAGGATCGGGCTGTCGCGCCATGCCAGCACCCTGAAGCCATGTTCGGCGCAGCAGGCACGGATGCGCGCCTCGACCTCGGCGTAACGTGCCGGGTCGCTGACGATACCGCGCTGATCGACGTTGTTGGGCCCGACCTCGAACTGCGGTTTGACCAATGACAACAGTTCGGCATCGCGCGCAAGCACGCGGCCCAGTTCGGGCAGGATCAGCGTCTGCGAGATGAACGATACATCCATGACCGCGACCGACACGCACTCGGGCGCGTGGCGCGCGATGGCCGTGGCCAGGCGCGGGTCGTCGGCCATGGCGCGGGCGTTGAGACCCTCGATGCAGGTGACGCGCGAGTCGTCGCGCAAGCCGGCATCGAGCTGGTCGTGGCCGACCTCGACGCCGATCACATGCGCGGCGCCGAAACGCAGCGCGCAATCGGTGAAGCCACCGGTGGACTGACCGATATCGAGCACCAGCCTGCCATCCAGGCACAATCCGACGGACTCGATCAGCGCCTCGAGTTTGAGCCCGGCGCGCGAGACGTAGCGCTCTTCGGCGTCGTCGGCAACCATCAGGCGACTGTCGTCGGGAAGTTTCTCGCCGGGTTTGGTCAGCGTTCGTGGCGGTGCAGCATCGAGCGTGACCCGGCCATTGCGGATCAACCGCTGGGCACGGGTGCGCGAGCGTGCCAGGCCTTGGGCGACCAGCAGTTGGTCGAGTCGCATCATGGCGTTTTCCGCAGTGATGGATGGGTGTTCTGGGTCGCGGCCCCGCGCCGGAACTCGCGCATCCAACGCGATAGCAGCGCCTGGCGTTTCAGGTCGTCGAGCGTGGCCAGCAGACCGGGGCTCAGGGGAATCGGGCGTAGCGCCCCACCCAGGCGCGCGCGCAGGGCGCTGGCGCTGCCGTCGCCCTTCAGTGCCGGATGCACGGCGCCGAGTGGCGTTTGCTCGCTGATCACCCGCTGCCCCGCCTCGCTCAGCAGGTAATCGAGAAACAGCTTTGCCGCGCGCGGATTATTGGCCGAACGCGCGATGAAGGCCAGCCGCTGCATCACCAGCGCATAGTCGTCGGGTACCGCGATGGTAAGCTCGGGGTGATCGCGCACGAAACCGCGCGCGTAGCTGCCCAGCAGGTTGTAACCGATCGAATAGCGGCCTTCGGCCAGGCCGACGAGCATCTCGCGGGTGGTGCCGACGAGTTCGGCATCGACGCTACCGAGTGCCGCGACCAGTTCCCAGTAGCGCGGCGAGAGCCGCGCTTCCTCGATCGCGTAGGTATAGCCGACGCCGCTGCTGGCCGGGTCGTAGGTGACCACGCGGCCGCGTAGCGCCTCGCTCTCGCGTTCGAGCAGTGCGAGCAGGTCGGCGTGACTTTCCACGGCGCCGAAGCGCTCGGCCAGTTCACGGCGATAGACGATCACGATGGGCTCAAAAGTGATGCCGAATAGCTCCTGACGCCAGCGCGCCCAGTCGGGCCAGTTGCGTGCCGACTCGCTATACAGGGGTTGGGCGTAACCGTCGTTGGCCAGGCGGTATTGCCAGGGCATCGCCGAGGACATCACCACATCGGCAGTAGCCTCGTTAGCATCGACCTCGCCGGCGTTGGACATGAACGTCCGATAGATTTCCAGGGTGGTGAAGTTGCGATAGGTCAGCTCGATATGCGGATAGCGGCGGTGGAAGTCATCCAGCAAGGGCTCGATCAGCGGCACATCCAGCGCGCCATGCACGACGAGCCGCGAGGCGGCGGTGTCGCTGGCGGGCGATGACGCATAGTGCAACTGAGCATCCGGGGAGTTCTGCGCCACGACCGGAGTACTGGTTAGCCACACTGCAGCCAGCCAGATCAGGACCAGCCACGACCGGCGTCCTGCACGCTGCCGTGGCCGACCAATGAGTCGTCGAATAGTCATGAGCGATCCCGGGAAAACGTCAGGGCGACGCGCAGGCCACTGCCCTGATGGGCATCATGCAGGCTCAGGCGTGCGCGATGGGTGCGGGCGATGCCGTCGACGATGGCCAGGCCCAGGCCGGAGCCCGCGCCATCCTGATGGATGCGATGGAAGGGGCGTAGCACGACCAGGCGCTGGTCGGCGGCGATACCGGGGCCGTCGTCCTCGACTTCGAGGGTGGCCGGTGCGTCGAGTACCCGCACGGTGATGCGCGTGGCGCCATAACGCCGCGCATTGTCGATCAGGTTGCCGAGCGCTTCTTCCAGTTGCCAGTCGATACCCGCGACCGACACCGGCGCCTGCGGTGTCTCGACACCCAGGTCGATACCGGCTCGGTGACAGGTCCCGAGCGCGTTGCGGGTCGCCGCACGGGCAATTTCGCTCAGGTCCAGGGGGCGAAGTTCGGCGGTCGCCTCGGGGTTGTTCAGGCGAGTCAGCGATAACAATTGCGTGGCCAGGCGCGCGGCGCTGGTACTGGTCGCTCCCATCGCCTGAAGCGCAGCGTGCCAGATGTCGGGGTCGTCCTGGCGCAATGCCAGTTCGGCGCGTGCCGAGAGCCCGGCCAGCGGTGTGCGCAATTGATGTGAGGCGTCGCCGATGAAGCGCTCCTGATTGGCACGCACGCGGCGCATGCGGGCGAGCAGTTCGTTGAGGCTTTCGCGCAGTTCGGCGAGCTCGCGAGGCAGCGGCAGTTCCAGTGGGGTCAAGGTGCGCGGGTCGCGCTCGCGAATCGCGCGGCGCAGACGGGTCAGCGGCGCAAGCGCGGAGCGAATCGCCAGCATTACCACGCCGACCGCCAGCAGGGCCATTAGCGCGAGACGCGCCAGGCTGCCCTGAAACAGCGACAGCGTCAGCCGCTCGCGGCCCTCGCGGGTATGCGCCACGCGCACCTCGAAGCGCTCGCGCTGGCTCCAGTCGTCGATCTGTGCTGCGCGAATGCCGAGTCTCAGTGGCAGGCCATGCCAGGTAATATCCGCATAATGCAGCGGCTTGCCGCTGCTTCTCTCGGGCCCCGACGGTAGCCGGGCACTGCCGGTGATGTAGTCGCCACTGGCATTGTAGATGGCGTAGAACACGCGCTCTTCGGCATCGGTGGTGAGCATTTCCAGCGCCGCCGGGGGCAGGTCGAGCCACAGGCGATCGCCTTGCCATTTGACCTGCTCGGCAATCGCCAGCGACGACGCTTCGAGCAAGCGGTCGAAGGCGCGATCCGAGGCCTCGCGGGCGCCGATATAGGCCTGCGCGAGCATTAGCGCTCCCAGCCCCAGCAGCGGCAGCAGCAGCCAGGCCAGCAGGCGCCGATAGAGACTTGCCGGAGCGCTGGTCCGGGCCGCCGTCACAGTGCCTCCAGCAGATAACCCAGGCCGCGCACCGTGCGCAGTTCCACCTCGCTGGTGGCGAGCCGCCGACGCAGGCGATGGACGTAGACTTCGATGGCATTGTCGCCCATCGCTTCGCCGGCGAAGGCCTGTTCGGCGAGGCGGGCCTTGTCGACCGGTTCGCCAGCGTGGCGCATCAGGCAGGCCAGCAGGCGTTGCTCACGCGGCGGCAGGTTGAGGGAGTCGCCGGCGAGGGTAAAGCGCTGGGCCAGGCTATCGAAACTCAAGCTACCGACCCGCAGCGTCGTATCGCGCGACTGGCGGCGTAGCAGGGCGCGTACGCGGGCTTCGAGTTCGTCGAGCGCAAAGGGTTTGGCCAGGTAGTCGTCGGCTCCCAGGTCGAGACCGCGCACTCGGTCCTCGATGGCGCCGCGCGCGGTCAGGATCAGCACCGGTGTGTGGCGGTCATGGCGGCGCAGCGCGGCGAGCACGTCCAGCCCGTTACACCCCGGCAGGTTGAGGTCGAGCAGGATCAGGTCATGGCCGTGGCCCGGCGCTTCAAGACGTTGCAGCGCCAGCTTGCCGTCGTCGAGCGCCATGACCTGATAGCCATCGAGCCGCAGGGTATCGGCGAGCGTTTCGGCGAGCAGGCGATCGTCTTCGACCAGTAATAATTTCATGCCGGTTCCTCCGCGATATTGCCGCGTTCGCCGGCCGGGCGTTGTGTCAGCTCGCTCAGCGCGACTTCCAGATGCGCTTCGGCAACGTGCCGCGCAAGACGCCCGCCGGGCCCCGACAACGACAGCCAAAGATTGCCCGGTGAGATCGTCAGATGGCGGCATACCATGATGCCGCCGGTGAACTCCATGGCGGGGTCGGTAGACGCTGCCACGTGCCATTCCAGGCCGGGGCGCAGGTCGTGTCGCAGTGTCGTATCGGGCAGGGCGACCAGGCGGCATTCGGCGCTGCCTGCGTCGGCTTCGATCAGCGCCGCGGTTTCTCCACTGGCGGCAGCCAGCGCGTCCAGCACCGGCTGCAGCCAGGCTTCCAGTTGGCGGCTGGGCAGGTGCCGACGCGCCAGGCGTAGCGGTGCACGGCCCATTCGGTAACGCCCATCGCTGCCGCGTTGTACATAATCGAAACGCTCCAACGAGCCCAGCAGGCGTAGCAGGGTGCTTTTATAGTACCCGGTGGCCGAGGCCAGCTCGGCGAGGGTGAATTGCTCCTGGGAGCAATCGAAGGCGCTGAGTATCGTCAACGCCCGCTCCACGGCTTCGACGCGGTCCTGTGCCATCCTGGTCCATGCCTCTTCGTGTGGTCATCGATGATGGGACGTCCTTGCCTGACCGACGTAAACAGCACCTATACGACTTTGGTTGTAACTGGCGGCCCAAGCGTTGACGTCGATGAGTAAGTTGCCTAGCTTTCTATTCTGAGGAACGAAGTTCTGCCTTACAGAATTGTAAGGTGATTGCCAACTTCCCGCAAGACCCACGTCTCGATCGCTTCACACACTGTCTTTCATGCAAAAGGGGACAACAACAATGTCGCTAAAAACGCCACTCAAGTTTCTCGCCGCGGCTACGCTGACGCTGAGCGCCAGCATGGCCATGGCCTTCGAGCCCACCGGCAAGGTGGAATGTATCGCGCCCTCCGACCCGGGCGGCGGCTGGGACTTCACCTGCCGTAGTGTGGGCAATGTGCTGGAAACCCTGGGAATGGTCCCGGGCAGCGTGCAGACCATCAACATGGCGGGCGCCGGTGGCGGCGTGGCTTACGCACATACCGTTAGCAAGCGCTCCGGCGACGAACAGTTGCTGGTTGCAGCCTCGACGGCGACCACCACGCGCCTAGCGCAGGGCCAGTTCCCCGGCATGACCGCCGAACAGGTCACCTGGATCGGCGCGGTGGGCGCGGATTATGGCGTTATCGCCGTAAATGCCGACTCCGAGTACAAAAACCTGCAAGACCTGATGAATGCGCTCAAGGAAGATCCGCAGTCGGTGAAGTTCGCCGGCGGTAGCGCCAACGGTGGCTGGGATCATCTCAAGGTGTTGATCACCGCGAACGCCGCCGGTGTCGATGACCTGCCCAAGATCGGCTACCTCTCCTATAACAACGGCGGTGAGGCGATGACCCAAGTGGTCGGTGGTCATGTCGATGCGTTCACGGGGGATATTTCCGAGGCTCAGGGTTTCATGGAGTCCGGCGACCTGCGCGTGTTGGCTGTGCTGTCCGAAGAGCGTCTGCCGGGCAAGTTCTCCGACATTCCTACCGCGCGTGAGCAGGGCATCGATTCTGTCGGCCCCAACTGGCGCGGCTTTTACATGCCGGGCGATATGTCCGATGAGGCCAAGCAGTACTGGGTCAACGCCATCGATGAGCTCTACGCCAGCGAGGAGTGGAAGAGCGTCATGAAGAAGAATGGTCTGATGCCGTTCCATCCAGGGGCCGACAAGTTCGAGACTTTCGTCAAATCGCAGATTCGCTCCATTGAAGATCTGTCCAAAGACATCGGGTTGATCAAGTAATGATCCTCAACGACCGTATCTTCGGTCTGCTGATGCTCGTCCTGGCCGTCGCGTACGGCTGGGGCGCCCAGCAGTTTCCCGAACCTTTCGGCGGGGTCGAGGCGGTCGGCCCCGAGACTTTTCCCACCATTCTTTCGGTCGTGCTGGCCTTGTCGAGCCTGTACCTGATCGTCAAGCCGGACCCCGATAACGCATGGCCTATGCGGCGTACGGCGCTGGAGATGCTGATCGCCGTGCTGGTGTTGATCGGTTATACGCTATTGCTCGAGCCACTGGGTTTCATCGCCTCCACCACGTTGGCGGTGGGGACGCTGTGCTGGCGCATGGGCGCCAGGCCGGTGCATGCCTACCCCATCGCCTTGGCCGGTGGCGTCGTGGTGTTCGTGCTGTTCAACTTCGTGCTTGAGCTGGCCTTGCCGCTGGGGCTGCTGTCATTCCTGGAGGCGCTCTGATGGAAACCATCAATTATCTCATCGATGGGTTCGGTGTCGCCCTAGCGCCGCATAACCTGATGTTCGCCTTGATCGGTGCCTTTTTGGGAACCCTGATCGGTGCGCTGCCAGGGCTGGGTCCGGCCAATGGCGTGGCAATCCTGATTCCGCTGGCCTTTACTCTCGGCCTGCGTCCCGAAACCGCTTTGATCATGCTGACTGCCGTTTATGCCGGGGCGATGTACGGCGGACGCATTTCATCGATTCTGCTGAATATTCCCGGTGACGAGCCGGCGATGATGACGTGTCTCGATGGTTACCCGATGGCCAAGCAGGGGCGTGCCGCCGAGGCACTGGTGATTTCCGCCGTGGCCTCGTTCATGGGCAGTTTGATCGCCACCATCGGGTTGATACTGCTGGCGCCGTTGCTGGCGGATTTCGCGCTGACTTTCGGTCCGGCGGAATATTTCGCCTTGTTCGTGTTGGCTTTCGCCACGCTGGGCGGCATCACTGGCAAGAATCCGGTGAAGACCATTCTCGCCGCGTCGATCGGGTTGATCATCGCCACCGTGGGCATCGATATTTCCACCGGCACCCAGCGCTTTACGTTCGGCGTGCTGAAACTTTACGAAGGCGTCGACTTCATCATTGCCATCGTCGGCCTGTTCGCCATCTCCGAATTGTTGTTCTTTATCGAGGAGCGTGCCGGCGCGGGACGCGAAGCGATCAAGGTCAACAAACTCAAGCTGTCGTGGAAGGATATCGTGCATGTGCTGCCGACCACCCTGCGTGGCAGCGTGCTCGGCTTCGTCGCCGGCGTGTTGCCGGGCGCCGGTGCCTCGCTGGGCAGCTTCATCGCCTATACCCTGGAAAAGAAGGTACTGGGCAAGAAGGGCCGCTTCGGCGAGGGCGACCCGCGTGGCGTGGCCGCGCCGGAATCCGGCAATAACGGCGCCTCCAGTGGTGCGCTGGTACCGATGCTGACCCTGGGTGTGCCGGGCAGCGGCACTACCGCAGTGCTATTGGCGATGCTGATTTCGTTCAATATCACGCCTGGGCCGCTGATGTTTACCCAGAATGCGGATATCGTCTGGGGGGTGATTGCGGCGCTGCTGATCGGCAACTTCCTGTTGCTGTTGTTGAACATCCCGTTGATCGGCATCTTCGTCAGGCTGTTGTCGGTGCCGCCGATGTATCTGCTGCCGATGGTCACGATGATCGCCTTCGTGGGGATCTACGCGATCAGCCACTCGACGTTCGATCTGTATTTCATGATTGCCTTTGGAATCGGTGGCTACCTGCTGCGCAAGCTGGAAATTCCGTTGGTTCCGGTCATCCTGGGGCTGCTACTGGGTCCGGAAATGGAGAAGAACCTGCGCCACGCGATGCAGCTTTCCAACGGCGACTGGACCGTCCTGTGGGGCAGTGGTCTGGCGATCGGCCTGTGGGCCGTGGCAATTCTGGGTCTGGTGCTGCCGGTGTTCGTCGGCCCGATGCTGCGCCGACGCATGAAAGCTGGCGTCCAGTCGGACTGAGGCGCCGAGCCTCTTGAACGACTAATCGGATGACCCCGGCAGTGCGCGCTGCCGGGGTCTTTCATTGAAGGGGAAGCATGGCAGGGAGGCGCGCTTGGTTTCATCGACGCTAACGTCAATGCTGCGCTCACTGGGGGTGGGCATCATAGGCGGGCTGGTGTTTCAGCTTGCGGGTATGCCGCTGGCATGGATGCTAGGGCCGCTGGTGGCCAATCTGGTGGTGTCGGTGCGCGGCGTCGAGGTGCGCATTCCCGAACGAATGCGCGAATTGTTCCTCGGCGTGCTGGGGTTGGTGCTGGGTAGCCAGGTGACGCCGGCGCTGGCGCACCGCGTATTGGACTGGCCGATATCGGCGGCGTTGCTGCTGCTGGGCGTGTTTTGTTCCACCGCGCTGGCCGCCGCCTGGTATCGATATTGCGGGTTCGATCGGGTGAGCGCATGGTTCGCCTCGGCACCGGGGGCGATGACCGCAATGGTGTTGATGGCCGACAAGGTGGGCGGCGACCCTCAGCGCATCTCGGTGGCTCAGTCGCTGCGGGTCATTCTGGTCATTCTGATCTTGCCGCCGTTATTCTGGACCTTCGAGGGTGCCGCGCCGGCTGACACCGCTTCGGTCGATCGGCACCAGGATCTCTGGCTATTGCTGATATTGCCGCTGATCGTTCCACTGGGGCGCTGGCTGCGCCTGCCGACACCTGCGCTGCTGGCGCCGTTGTTCGTGGCGGTAGCGCTGGGCATCGGTGGCGTCGCCAGCTTGCATTTGCCTGGTTGGGGTATGAATACGATGCTCTGGGTGTTGGGCTGCGCGATTGGCTCGCGTTTCAAGGGGCTCTCGGGCAGGCGCTTGGGGCGTTATGTCTGGCAGGCCGGCGTGGCGACCGCGTTGGCACTCTGCGTGCTGGCGGTATTCGCCGAGCTGATTCATCGCGCGGTGGGTGTGCCTCGCGACGTCGCGTTGCTGGCCCTGGCGCCCGGCGGGATCGGTGAAATGGCGATCGTCGCCGTGGCGCTGGGCCTGGACCCGATGTTCGTGGCGTTCCACCACTTGCTGCGCATGGTCGCCTTGATGATCGTTGCACCGTTGTGGGCGCGTTGGCTGAGCCGACACGCCCAGAGCGACCGAGACGACTAGCTTGTCAGAGGATTAGCCGGGCACCGTTTCCTGGCCGTCATCCGCTTGCAGGCCCGTCTCGGGTAAACGGTCCCTACCCCAACTGCGCTGTATCTTGTCGATTACCGTATGCACGTACTGCGTTTCGACCTGGGTGGGATCGCCTGGCTCGAGCGGATCGTAATGAAAGATATAGACGCGCGACACGAAGTCCTCGAAGGGCAGCGAGGCTTCGCCGAAGCGCTCGCCATTCCCCGCGGTGCTGACTACCACGCCGTCGCCCCAGTCCTGGCCGCTGTCGTTGTTGGGATTGTAGAAATACATGCGCATGACCTGTTGTGGGTCGAGGCTCACGCGTAGCAATGTGATGGCGTGCCAGCCGATGAAGCGGGCGGCGCTGTCAGTGACCGCGATGCCGGCAGGCTGTGGATGGATCAGCGGCTGATTGCCGTTGAAGTAGGGGTGATAGCTGGCATAGAAATAGCGCAGGAAGTCGTCGAGTTGGTGCAGTTTGCCGGTGGCGACATCGACCGCGATGCGAAAGCCGCGACCGGCCCACCAACCATGGAACTCGGGGTTGATCCAGCGATGCGGGTCTTCGCTGCGACCCACGCAGCGTCGGCCCATCTCGACGTAGATGCGATCCAGATGCGGAACCACCAATAGCGATACCGGATCGAGATCGAATGGCAATCCCTTGGCGACGCCTTCCAGGTTCTCGCGGGACGAAACCGGCTGCCCTTCGAAGTGCATGATGATTTCGTCATCACGGGTCGCCCAGGCGACCATCTGCAGCAAGTAATCGGGATCGTTATAGGCCCACATCGACAGCGCGCGCGCCGACTGGCAGGTCGGATTGTTGCCCTGACCGACACCCAGCGGCTGGCCGAGCATGCATAGCACGCCTTCCATCAGTCGCGCGTTCGGCGCGGGAGTGTTGCCGAAGGCGAGAATCAGCCGTTGCTGGGAGTAGGGCGACAGCGGCAGGGCGACCTGGCGCCACAGTGCCGGCGCCACGGGCGGCTGGTAAAGGATGCCGCGTTCGAGCAGCAGCGCCAGGCCATACACGGCTTGGCTGGTCTGCGGGTGCACGCCGAGATCGATCATGGCGTGAACCAGTTCGCGGTAGCACAGCAGGCAGTCGCGTCCGGTGCTCGACAGCCCCATGGCTTCGGCCAGCAAGTGCTCGCCGTGGTTCAGCAGGTGGCGTAGCAGCACGGTGTGATAGGGCGAAACCAGGCCGGTATCGTGCATGGCGCGGGCAAAGCCGGTCGCTTCATATTGCAGCGCGGCGGTGTCCATGCTGCCCAGGCGTTCGAGATAGGCATCCAGCCCCGGGTCTTCGCGGCAACCATGCGTGGTGCCGAACAGACTGCTGATCAGCCGATCGGCGCCCTGGCCGCTATTGCCAAGATCGATCTCCGGATTGGCGCGGCAGGTCGCGATCTGCAGAATCATCTGTTTGACCGAGTCGACCTGGATCGGACGCTGCTGGAGGATCCGCCAGATTTCATCGACCAGTTGGTCGATGACATGCTCGTAACCGATGCCCTCGGCCAGATGCCGATACAGGGCGCGAGTGAGTAGTGCCAGATCGCCCTGTTGGGTACGCTCCGTTTCACTGGGTGGCGTGAACAGCAGTTCGAGATTCAGCGCCAGCACTTGTGTCAGGTAATGGTGGGCCTGCTCCGTGGAAATGCCGGCATGCAGATACGTACCGTGTGCCACCGCCAGCAGGCGCAATTCGCTGAGCGCCTCCATCACCACCGTTTCCGACGTGCCGGATTGCAATGAATGCCTGGCCAGCGACGGAATCAGAATCTGCGGAAAAGCCCAGTCCGAGCCATTGAAGATGCCGGCAGCCTCAATGTCGGGCGCACGTTGCTCGAGCGCAGCACAGCCGCCTTCCAGCATCAAGACTCGTCGCGCCACCGTCAGCACGCGACCGGTTTTCAGTGGCTTGGCGAAGTCCTTGGTTCTGGCAAGGATAGCCACCGCCTCGTCCAGGTTGTCCAGCAGCTTCTCCAAGCTGCCGGACACATTGACGCTACGCTCATCGTTGGTAGTCAAACAAACTCCTTATTGCCATCCAGATAGATGGCGGATCAGACGTAGAAGTCCAGATCTTCCTGGTGCTTAAGCAGGTCACGCATGCGATGCGGATCGTCGCCGAAGAAGTATACCAGCCCCCAGTGCGTTCCAAACGCCGTACGCTTGGTCACCGTCTCTTCGAGCGGTGAAGTCAGTTCGTGGGACTCGAAGTATTCATGCTGCTCGGTTTCCTCGGGAATTTCGAGCTTGCTGACCACGCGGCGGCGCGGGTAGACCCCGAAACAGCCGGCATGACCCTTGGCATCGACCACTTCGCGAGGGAAGAACGCGGTGATTTCCTCCTCGGTGGTCTTGGGATCGAATGCCAGTACCATGCCCTGATAGGCATTGAAGCCATAGGCGCGCTCCAGCAACTCGAAGACCTTGAAGCCGGGCGGGCGGTAGGCAACCTCGCCGAAGTACATCTCGCCATCGCTGGTGACGAAGTATTCGGGGTGAATGAAGCCGAACTCGATATCGAAGGTCTTGATCAGCTTCTCGATCTGCCGGGTGATGGCATCGCGATACCTCTCGAGCTCCGGCGTGGCCGGGACGAACACCGAATAGCCTAGGGTCACGTACTCGGAGATATTGAGAAAGCGAATCTTGCCATCGTGAACCCAGGCCTCCACGGCGAATTCCCAGCCGTCCAGGTGGCTTTCCATCAGCACCGGGAATTCCTCGTCGGGGATCGTATCCACCTCGTCTGGCGTGCGGATCACCCGATGCCCCAGGCAGCCGGCCTTGTCGAAGGCCTTGAGGTGAATCGGGTCGTTGGGGTCGCCATCCAGCTTGAGCAGGGTCTGATTGACCCGCTTGAGAAAACGGATGACATCGCCCTTGTCATGGGCTTCCTCGAAGATACCGACACGAATGCCGCCAAGCTGCGCGCGGCGCTTCATCAATGCCTTGTCGCGAAACAGAATCGATTGACCGAACAGGCGCGGATTGTCGAGCAGCACCGCGTTGATGGCGCCTGCCCACTCGACCGTTTCCTCGAACAGTGGGATGGCGACATCCACACCTTCTTCCTTGAGGCGCTGCGCTATTTCCATGGAGCGGTCGTTCAGACGCTCGAAGTTCCAGGGTAAATAGGGAATGTCGTGTTCCTTGCAATAATCCTCCGCCCACTCGGGAGCCACGACTATGTAGCGCCGGTCGAAGCGGTCGATGGCTTCGATGGCGTTCAGGCTCCAGCCGAGAATGGCAACGTAGCCCTTGCTGTTGTCCTTGGTCATGGCAATTTCTCCTTGTGGGTACAAGCAAGATGCCGCGAAAAGTGTATGTAGCGTTGAGCGCGCGGCATCGTTTCACATGCTACCAGTAGCTTAGCTCATCCAGCGAACAGCTAGCCTCGACGGCCCGGGTGCCGGCAGGCTTGCCGCTGTCATTGCGCGCTGTTATAGTGCCGGCGCGCTCAAGCCAAGTGACTGATGACTCACGCTTGTTTGAGCCTCTCGGTAACTGCCGGTCGATCCAAGAATCCATGGGTAAAAAGATTCGATCGAGAACACCGAGACGACTGTGGTGGCCCTATCGGTCCTCCCGCAACGCTAAACTGCGAACCCCGCCAGGCCCGGAAGGGAGCAACGGTAGTGGTGGCTGCGTGTGCCGGGATGTGGCTGGTGGGGCCGCCTCCATTTTGGGCCCGGTATTCCTCTCGGCTCATCGATTCGCCAACCGCTTGCGAACTGGTTCCTGCCGCGCGTATCCAGCCGCCACTTCTCCCTTCGATTATCCTAATAGACATTCGACCGTTATCATGTGAGCGATACTGCGGACGTTCGAATTGATGGAAAGCCCTCGGCGTGGATATCGGCGCATACGCCACACCCTCTCCAAGCTCGAATAGGGATGAACATGACGGACGACGGTTACGCATTGGTCCACGAACCCCCTGAGGTCGAAGTCTATCTGAGGCTTCGTCGAGAAGCCGGAATGAACGAGCGAAGCGCGCCGGGTGCCGGGCGTGGTCTACCCAATAGCCTCTTTGCCGTGCAAGTGACCTATCAGGGCGAGACCGTCGGCATGGGACGAGTGGTCGGTGACGATGGCTGCTTCTATCAGGTGGTGGATATCGCCGTGAAGCCCGCCCATCAAGGGCAGGGACTGGGGAAACGCATCATGGGCGAGATTCGCGATTACATTCTGCGGACAGCCCCGCCCAATGCCTTCGTCAGCCTGATGGCCGATGGGGAAGCCCATAGGCTCTATGCCCAGTTCGGTTTCAGACCCACGCACTCCCTCGGCATGGGCTGGTACCCTAACCTCATCTCCGATTGAACTCTCGTCGATTCGCCAACCGCTAGCGGTGCTTGTCGATTGCCGATGCTATGCCGCGTAACACACGGCCTCCTGGGGCGGTGAAAGCCCGGCACTGACACCGGCCTACGTTTGCCCACAAGGGCGAACCGGTAATGAGGCATCAATGAAATCGAACTCTTGAATGTCTCGAGGTCTTGCTGGAGGCAATTATTCTTGGATGCGACGTGATATGTCGCTTATAGGGACGATACTCGGTTCATTACATTGCACGGGAGAATGTCATGCGCTGGGAATCGCTGCTCGATACCAATTGGATGTCGACTTCTAATGAAGCCGATGAAGTGGAGTTATCGCTGGCACAGCTAATCGCATTGAAGCTGGTCAGCCTGCATGGTAATCCAAGCCATTTCGATGAATCTGACTGGAAGGAGCTATTCAACTGGTTAGGCATGGATGTGGAGGAGACGTTATTGAGCAACCAGCCAGCTGCCGCTATTTTGCGTAAAGTTCAGGCTAGGCGGCGTTTGCATGAGCTGTCACCTCTAAAGGGACGAGTGGATACGGCGCTGGTTGGCATCTGTGAGCAATTCGCGAAGGTCTTTGGGTTGAACGAGACGGAACGCGACCTGACGATACTGGCCTGGCTCAACTTCCGCCACAACCTGTTGAGGGATCTTTGTGACTCTATTGAAATACACGATTTTTCTCAGATAGCCGCTTTGATTGCAGGCCTGATTGGGCACTCTCCGAGACAGGTTTCCCAGGCATTGCATTGCAATGGCCCTTTGATGCGCTTCGAGATTCTGGAAGCACCTCATAGCACTCGTGATCTGTTGGATGCTACCAGGCCAGGTAATACTCTGGAAAACCTTGCTCCTTTATTGGTAGAAGATTGCGATAATCCCGAGGTTATCGATAAGTGCTTGTCTCGGTTGCTCATTCAGCTATGCCCACGCGTGCCGGTTGCCGTATTGCCATTGCATAGCTTTAGCTATGTTTCCCAACTTCAGTTGATTGTTGATTACCTGAAACGTGCGCTGAGCGAGCGGCGCTCCGGCGCTAACGTATTGCTATACGGCGCTCCCGGTGTCGGTAAGACTGCTCTGGCTCGGGCCTTGGGACAGGTGCTCGGTGGCGAAATGTTTGAGGTTCCCGTCGAGGATGAAAAGCAGCAACCTTACGAGCCTGCGACTCGATTGAATCGCTACCGTATGGCGCAGCGTCTGCTGGAAGGCAGATCGAATGCGTTGTTATTGTTCGATGAGATCGAGGATGCCTTCGCGGGTAAAAAGCAGGTACCCAAGGCATGGACCAACCAGGTATTGGAGCGCAATACCGTGCCGGGACTGTGGTTGAGTAACAGCGTGATCAAGCTAGATCCCGCTTTTCTGCGTCGTTTCGACCTCATCATCGAAATTAAACCCCAGAGCAGTAAAAGGGGGCATCCGCAAGTGTGCGCGTTATTGCAGAATTTGCCGATTCTGATGGACGCTAAAAAGCGCTTGGCCAAGCAGTCGTGGATGACGCCAGCCATCGCCCATCAATTAGCCGAGCTGGGGGCGTTATTACCCGCGCATGAACCACTGCGCAACCAGCGGCGACTCAAGGCAGTATTGCGTGAACGTTTGCGCGCACTGGGAGAAAATGACTTGGCGCTGAATAGGGTGTTTGACGCGACTCTTTCGCAGCCATCGACTGTCAAGCGGCTCATGCCAGACTATCGACTAACCTGGCTGAACACCCAGCCGGCATTATCCCGCGTGACCCGCCAAGTTCAGCGCCGTGGCTGTGCGCGGCTCTGCCTGCATGGCCCGTCTGGTAGTGGCAAAACCGCACTGGCTACTTATCTGGCGGATTTGCTCGGCAGGCCGCTGGTCAAGGCGCATGCCAGCACATTACTCGATATGTTCGTGGGTGGCACAGAACAAAAACTTGCCGAGCTGTTCGAGAATGCGCGAGATAGAGGGGCCGTGCTGCTACTCGATGAAGCCGACACTTTTTTGATGAACCGGGCGCGGGCTGATCAGAGCTGGGAAGTTTCTCAGGTCAATGAATTGTTGGTGCAATTGGAAAATTTCGATGGCGTATTTATCGCCACCACCAATCGCTTCGAATATCTCGATCATGCGGTGATGCGTCGCTTCGATCTCAAGGTTGGCTTCGACTTTTTGAAAATAACCCAGTTGCGTGAGTTGCTGCAGGAGGTGATTCCCGAGCGAGACCGCAAGGCGCTAGCAGCACTTTCTGATAATCAGCTTGCGGCTTATTCGCTGACACCGGGTAATATTTACACCGCGCTGGATCAACTCGACCTGCGTGGCTGCCCGCTGCGCCTGAACAGTCTGCTTAAGGCGCTAGAGCTTGAACAGCAGACTCGCCAAGGACACGGCAACCGTATGCCGATCGGCTTTATCAATTCCCACCGGCCTATGCCCGTGCTGGCTGATAAGGATAGACACGCGGCACGGCGAGAATAGAGTATTGGCGAACCTGCCCTTGGTCGAGAAGGTTATGATGGCTCTAGGGCAGGATGAGACGTTTCTTCAAAGACATTCTCTTGAACCCACTTGGCCAAGGTCGAGAGGGCGACCATAGCACTCTCTAGGGTGGCTTCCTTTGGCCATGCGCTTAGGATCAATAACAAGTTATTATCTTCGGACCAAGCGACGCTCTCATTGTCGCGAGGGTACCATGGCCAATTTTTTGCGGTGATCTTCTCGAATTTATGCCGTATTTGTTTTAAATTCCACCGTTCCGACTCTTTGATGCAGGCTTGCACATAAAAACCTTCTTTCGCCAGGCCAGATTCGGAAAAAACCAACATGACATGCGCTTGGTTATTCCATTTCTCTGGATAAAATCGTAATACCTTGTAGTCATCAACAGCCTTGTTAGTGAGGCTGTGAAGTGCGGTGCTTTTTATTTCATCTGTCGCCAGTGACTCCCGGAGGCATTGCTCACCTTTATTATTTAGGTGGGCTTTGAATTCTTTTAATAGATTGGCGGATTTTATTAGCTGTGGATAGTTGTTTAATACGATAGGGAGTTCTTTGTTGTCCATGGTTTTCTCCTCTTTACGGTTTTCAATCGATCTAAGGTGTAGTAGAAGCTCTTGGTAGAAGACCTGCCACTTGGTATGAGAGGACTCCGCAACATCTTGTCCGAATAATGACAGCGCTTTATTGATGAGCTGATCATAGGATATATTATGCCAATCTTTGTGCTCTGCAGGGATTTCGTGCTTGTTATGACTCGGGCGAAGCACGCACTTTACCCGTGTTACACAATCATAACTCTCGAGACATTCGTTATATTGTGCGAAAGGGTTGTCGATCAGGGCATTAACCTTATGCTCGATTCCCAGCACAAAGTTTCCATCGCTGACCACCAGGTCGATGCGCCCTCCATCCGGGCAAACGACTTCACATTCGGTTTCTATGCTTTCCCAATGGATACCGGCCAATTTCTGAGCATCGAAATGCCCGTTGTCGGATAGGCAAGTCAGCAGGGCCTTTGCCAGCCACCTGGGCGCCCCCTGGCGGCTTCCCATGAATAATGCCAACAGTTTTGAAAGCGGATTTTCCTTGTCGCCAGGCCCACCAGCGGAGAAAAAATTGGGTTCCGGTACCTCTATTTTCAGCAGTTCCAGCTCTTTCAGAAAATTTTCTAATTCGCTCATGCGTGGTTCGCCCTACGTTTGATCGGTTCCTATGGCCTGCGTTTTATCGGTTCTTATAGAAAGCTCCGTTGCTACGCTGGGGCTAATAGCCTGCCATGATGGATCGGAGTGAGATGCAATATTAGTTAACGGCAATCCTGACCAATCCTGAAGCTGACATCGCCACGCTTTCCGCTACTGCCCCCAACCGCTAGAATGTCGGTTTACTTCTGGCCTTGGTCGCTGCCGGCCTTCGCCTATCACCCTTTGCAAGGATTCCGCGCTGCATGAGCTATCAGGTGTTGGCCCGCAAGTGGCGTCCGCGCACCTTCCATGAACTGGTCGGCCAGGAGCACGTTCAGCGTGCTCTGGTCAACGCGCTCGACCAGGGAAGGCTGCATCACGCTTACCTGTTCACCGGTACGCGCGGGGTCGGCAAGACGACGCTGGCGCGTATTCTCGCCAAGTGTCTGAACTGCGAGACCGGCGTGACCTCGACGCCTTGTGGTCAGTGCTCGACCTGCCGCGAGATCGACGAGGGCCGTTTCGTCGACCTGATCGAGGTCGATGCCGCCTCGCGGACCAAGGTAGAGGATACCCGCGAGCTGCTCGACAACGTGCAGTACGCGCCGACCCAGGGCCGCTACAAGGTGTATCTCATCGATGAGGTGCACATGCTGTCGACCCACAGTTTCAATGCGCTGCTCAAGACGCTCGAGGAGCCGCCGCCCCACGTCAAGTTCCTGCTTGCCACCACCGACCCGCAGAAACTGCCGGTAACGGTGCTGTCGCGCTGCCTGCAGTTCACTCTCAAGAACATGCCGCCGGAGCGCATCGTCGGGCATCTCTCAAAGGTGCTCGAGGCCGAGCAGGTGACGTTTGAAGAAACCGCGCTGTGGTTGCTGGGCAAAGCCGCCGATGGCTCGATGCGCGACGCGCTGAGCCTGACTGACCAGGCCATCGCTTTCGGCCAGGGGCAGGTGAATCGCAGCGACGTGGCGGCCATGCTCGGCACGCTCGATCAGCATCATCTATTGGCGCTGGCCGAGGCACTGGCCGAGGTCGATGCCGCCCGCGTGTTGGCCGAAGTCGCCAGCCTGGCCGAGCAGGGCCCCGATTTCGCGGGTATGCTCGACGAACTGGCGGGCATCTTTCATCGCCTGGCTATCGCCCAGATGGTGCCCGAGGCGCTGGATAACGGCCATGGCGATCGCGATGCACTGCTGGCCCTGGCGGCGCGTTTCACCGCCGAAGACGTCCAACTCTATTACCAGATCGGCCTGCAGGGCCGTAGCGATATGGATAGCGCGCCGGATGCCCGCACCGCGCTGGAGATGACGCTACTGCGTATGCTGGCGTTTCGCCCGCAGGGCGTGCCCAAGCCGCCGCAAACGCCCCTGCCGCTGCGTGGCGAACAGCAGGCCGGTGGCTCTGAGCCGAGTCCGCCAGCGGCCGAGGCGGCGAAGCCCGAATTGGCTTCCTCGGTGGAGTCGGAAATACCCCCGCAGGATGACGCTCCGCCGCCTTGGGAAGCGTTACCCGAGGCCAGTGAGCCGGAACAGCAGCAGGAACCCGAAGCACAAGTAGAGCCAGAGGAACCGGCCGAGACACGCGACATGCCATCCGAGGCGGCGGTCAGCCCGGCGCTTTCGACGCCTGCCGAGCCGCCGGCTGCCGAAATCCCGCCCGCAGCGACGGGTGACACCCTCGCCGGGGAAGCGGCGATTGAGGAGGCCGCCGAAGCAGCCACTGCCGAAGCAGTCGCCGTGGTCGATCAGGACCTCGAGTCTCAAGCCGAACCCGAACCCGAGCCCGACCTTGAGCCGGTGGTGATCGATTCGGCGAGCGGTTTCGATCATGCCGCCTGGCTGGAAACATTCCCGCGTCTGGCGCTATCGGGGCTGACCCGCAACCTGGCGGCGCATTGCGTGATCGAGCAAGACGACGGCCAGCGACTGTCGCTGCGCCTCGACCCCAGCCAGGCGGCGATGAATGCCGAGGTGCATGTCGAGCGAGTACGAAAAGCATTGGCCGAGGTGGGCGTCGAGCGGAAAATCGTGATCGAGGCGGGCGAGTTGCCGGATACGCTCGAGACGCCCAAGGCGCGCAGCGACCGCGAAGCGGCCCAGCGCCACGGCGAGGCGGTTGAAGCGCTGCGTGGCGACCCGCATATCCAGCAATTGGAGCAGGCTTTCGATGCGCGTCTGCTGGAGCAGACTGTCGCGCCGCAAACTCGCGCGCAATGAAATTGCCACGGTGGCGCGGGTAGGCCATCGTATCCTGACAAGACCATATTGATGAGGTGACAGCATGTTCAAGGGCGGAATGGGCAACCTGATGCAGCAGGCTCAGGAAATGCAGGAGAAGATGCAGCAAATTCAGGAAGAAATCGCGCGCACCGAGGTCAGCGGTGAAGCCGGCGCCGGCATGATCAAGGTGACCATGAACGGCCGTCATGACGTGAGCAAGGTCGACATCGACCCGAGCATCCTGGAAGAAGACAAGGAGATGCTCGAGGATCTGTTGGCCGCCGCGGTCAACGATGCGGTGCGCAAGGTCGAGGCCAATTCCAAGGCCAAGATGGAAGAGGCGACCGCTGGATTGAATCTACCAGCAGGCTTCAAGATGCCCTTTTAGGCTCTTGCTAAAACTGCCTGCACTCGATCATACGGCGTTAAAAATCAGCTTAAAATACTCATTTACTTTTATGTAAACTCCGTTTTTTCGCTGATTTTTGCCTTGTCTGATCATCGTTCGCCGACTTTTCGCTAAGAGCCTTGCCTATGAGCTTCTCGCCGCTTGTCGACCGCCTGCTCGAAGCGTTGCGCGTGCTGCCGGGCGTTGGGCCGAAGACCGCTCAACGCATGGCGCTGCACCTGCTCGAACGCGATCGTGATGGCGGTCGTCGCCTGGCTGGCGTGCTTGCCCAGGCGTTGGAAGAGGTCGGCTATTGTCGGCGCTGCCGCACATTGACCGAAGAAGACATGTGCGCGCTATGCACCAGTCCACGGCGTGACGATGGGGTGCTCTGCGTGGTGGAGTCGCCGGCCGACATGCTGGCCATCGAGGATGCCGGCGGCTATCGCGGCCACTATTTCGTGCTGCACGGTCACCTTTCGCCGCTCGATGGTATTGGCCCGGAGGATATCGGACTCGACCAACTCGATGTACGCCTCGATGAAGGCGGCGTCGAGGAGGTCATTCTCGCCACCAACCCCACCGTCGAGGGCGAAGCTACCGCGCACTATATCGCCGAGCAATTGCGTGAGCGCGGCATGCGTCTGTCGCGACTGGCCTATGGCGTGCCGATGGGCGGCGAACTCGAGTACGTCGATGGCGGCACCTTGAGCCGGGCCTTCAATGGTCGGCTACCGTTTCGTGGCGAATGAACGCCAGGCACGACCTGCCATCTCAAGAATCACTGACTCCAAAAACCAAAGTTGCCTTCATGTCCCTTGACCCCACGATACACTGGATCGATACCACCGCCGCCCTGGACGCCGCCTGCGCCAAGCTGGGCGACGCCGAGGCACTCGCCGTGGATACCGAATTCTTTCGCGAGTCGACGTTTCACCCGGTGCCGGCGCTACTTCAGTTGTCGTCGGGCCAGGATGTCTACCTGATCGATCCCCAGGCGTTGTCGGCAACCCCCGCCTTGCAGCGATTGCTGGGCGAACAAGGGCCACTCAAGCTGTTGCACGCCAGCAGTGAAGACCTCGAAGTGATCGGCAACTGGGCCGGCGTGGTAATGCAGCCGCTGATCGATACCCAGCTAGCGCAAGCGCTGCTCGGCGAGGTTCCATCGATGGGCTATCAGCGTCTGGTCGAGCATTGGACGGGCGACGTCTTGCCCAAGGACGAAACGCGCTCCGACTGGCTGACACGGCCGCTCAGCGAGGCACAGGCACGCTATGCCGCGCTCGATGTCATCTATTTGCCGGGGATCTGGGCGTTGCAGCGCCAGGCGCTCGAAGATTTGGACCGCCTGGCCTGGCTCGAGGAAGACTGCGCCGCATTGGTCGCCCAGGCTGGTCGTGATGTCGACAGTGACAGCGGCTGGCATCGCCGCCATCGTCAGCTATGGCGATTGGCGGCACGCTCGATAGCCGCATACCAACGCTTGACGATATGGCGCGAAGCCGAGATTCGCAGCCGCGACATGCCGCGTAGCTGGTTGGTCAGTGACAATGTGCTGTTCGCAATTGCCGATGCGATGCCGACCAATCGTTACGAATTGGCGGCGGTGGAGGGCGTCAAGCCACCGCTGGTCAAGCGTGAAGGCGATGCCTTGCTGGCAATCGTCCGTGAAGCCGCGCACCTCGATGGCGATCGATTGCCGGACGTACTGCCCTCGCCGATGTCGGGGCCGTTCAAGCGCCGGTTCAAGGCGCTCAAGAGCCAGGCAAACAGTACCGCCGAGCGTTTGGGAGTGGCGCCGGAGTTGCTGGCGCGGCGTCGCGATCTCGAGGCCCTGGTGGTTGCCGATCTGGAGCGACAGCCGCTGCCATTGCCCGAAGGCTGGCGTGGTGAACTGCTGGCCGAGAATTTTCAGCGGGCGTTAAGCGAAATCGATGCCGAGGCCGAGAGGAACTGACGATGGGCAAGTTGCTCTGTGAGATATTCAAAAGCTCGCGTAAGGACGAGCTTTATCTTTACGTGGACAAGGCGCGTGGTCTCGTCGATGTTCCCGAGGTTCTACTCGAGCGTTTCGGCAAACCGGTTTCTGCGATGACGTTGATTCTCAGCGAAAACAAGCCGTTGGCACGTGCCGATGTTAATGATGTGATCGCGGCTATCGAGGCCAAGGGCTTTTATTTGCAGATGCCGCCGGCTAGGGATGAATACATGCTCGATCTATACCGAACTCCCACCGAAGCGCGCTATTGAGATGCGCGAACGCTTCTGGGAGCGCTTCACCCTCGATGAACTGAGCGTTGAGGAGTGGGAGGCGCTGTGCGATGGCTGTGGCCAGTGTTGCCTGCTGAAAGTCGAGGACGAAGACAGCGGCGACGTGGCGGTGCTCAACGTGGCCTGCGAGCTGCTGGATATCGGTAGCTGTCGCTGTGGCGACTACGCCAATCGCTTCGCGAAGGTGCCCGACTGCACCCAGCTAACGCCCGAGCGGGTCGACGATTTTCGTTGGCTGCCCAAGTCGTGCGCCTACCGGCGAGTGCATGAGGGGCGCAAGCTGGCGCGCTGGCATCCGCTGATCTGCGGCGATCCCCAGCGTGTGCATCGCAAGGGCATCAGCGTGGCGAGCTTCGCCGTCTCGCAACGCGACGTGCCCGAAGACGAGCTCGATGAGCACATCATCGCGATCCTGCCTATCGACTCATGATGACGGCGTCGCCGCGCTCGGTTACCGCTCGCCCGGGTAGGCCGACTCCTTGGAAGCGCCGGGAATCGTGTCGAGAATAGCGTCTACGTCGATACCGCGTTGTTTGCCGAGATACCAGTAGAGCGTGAATACCACGAGGCCGACGGCCAGCCACGGGATGTAGATGGCGAGCGTCGAGAGCGCCGCGAAGTCGCCACTGAAAAGTGCCACCCAATTTGCCGCCTGCGAGATAATGGCGCCCGACCCGAGCACGGCAACGACGATCGGCACATAGAACCAGCCGCCCGGCTGGAAAGCGGCCCGCGAGGCCATATCCGCGCGCTTCAGGTAGATGTAGCCGGCCGCCAGCGAGACCGCTAGATACGCGATCAGGTAGCTGAACGTGGCGATGGCGATGGCCCGGTCGAGCCCTCCCGACCAGAAGGTGAGCGCACAGGCAGCGGCGTACAGCGTGAGCAGCGACCAGTGGGGTGTCCGGAAGCGTTTGCTGACCGTCGAGAACCACTGGGGAAAGAGTGAATCCCACGACCATGCGTAGGGGATCTTGATGCCAGCGGCCATGACGGCATGAACACTCGTGGCGGTGGCGAGCAGGCCGCCGATGGCGACGACGGCGACGGCGTACTCGCCGAGGAACACGTTGGCGGCAGTTGCCAGAGGCCGCGCGGAATCGGCCAAGACGGTGTAATCGTTGACGACGCCGTAGATGACCACCGCCGTCAGCATGTACAGAAGGATCAGGATGCCCGTTCCGCCGAGCATTGCCAACGGCAGATTACGGCCGGGGTTTTTCACTTCCGCGCTAAATTGCGCGGCGACTTCGATGCCGATGAACGCGTAGAACAGCGGGACGGCGGATGCAACGAGTCCGCTCATGCCACCGGTGAAGAAGGGGCGATAGTTTGCGGTATCGATATGCACAAGTCCCGGCACCACGAGCACGAGTATGGCGGCGATGAGCAGCCAGAACATGACGTTTTGCGTCGTGCTATAGCCCTTCGTGCCGATGAGGTTGATGAGAAAAAGTACCGTCAGCAAGGCGAATCCGGAGAGTGCGGGATCGATACTCGGATAGAACACCTTGAGGTAGTTACCGAAGCCGATGGCCAGAACCGCGTCGGCGGCCATGTAACCTAGCCATTTGGTCCAGGTGACGACGAATCCCGCCAGGCGGTTGCGAAAGGTTCGCGAGACGAGGGTGTAGGCCCCTCCGGCACCGGGGAAAATGGTCGCCATCCAGCTATAGTTCATCGCTACGGCCATCGCGATGACGCCCGTCAGTGCCACTGCTAGGATGACGCTCGGCCCGGTCGTGCCGCTGGCGGTGCCGATTGTCACGAACAGCCCCGCGCCGAGCGTCCCGGCGACCACGGTGGCGGTGGCCCCTATCGGTCCCATGCTCCGCGTGAGACTGTTGTCTCTGGTTTCCGACTCCACGTGACACTCCCTGCATGACAGGGGCGAACAGAGCATGTGGCGCCGTTTCTCGATACTCTTTCTCGACGCCTTCCCGAGAGTATGCCCTGGACGGACCCGAATGACTTTTTTGTTGTTAAATTAAGGATATGCAAAAAGCGTAGTAGCGAATGGCCGTGTTGTCGGCTTTCAGTGTTCCGCCAACCTCTGTTCAGCTAATCCCAGCGCCCATAGGATGAAGGCATCCTGACGGGCATTGTCTTGCCACGCCTTGAAGCGCCCCGAGGCGCCGCCGTGCCCGGCGGCCATGTCGGTGCGTAGCAGCGTCGGGCCGTGTGTTGTATCCAGCTCGGTCAATCGTGCATAGAGCTTGGCCGGCTCCCAATAGGGCACCCGCGAATCGTGCCAGCTGGCTTGCAGGAACATCGGCGGGTAGGGCAGCGCGGCGAGGTTGTCGAGCGGCGAGTAGTCACGGATGCGTCGACGTACCGCGGGCTCGGCCGGGTTGCCCCACTCGGTGTACTCGGCGGTGGTCAGCGGCAGGTCGGGATTTTCCATGGTGCGCAATACATCGACGAAGGGCACGTCGAGTACCGCGGCGCAAAATGCCCCGGGGTCGAGATTGACGCTGGCCCCGACCAGCAGGCCGCCGGCGCTGGCGCCGTAGGCGGCGATGTGCTCGCCATCGCTCAGGCCGGCCTCGACCAGCGCGTCGCGGGCGGCGAGGAAGTCGCTGAAGCTGTTGGCCTTGTGCTCGAGCTTGCCGGCCAGATACCAGGGCTCGCCCCGGTCGCCACCACCGCGCACGTGCGCCACCGCGAAGGCCATACCGCGCGACAGTAGCTCCAGGCGTGCCACCGAGAACCACGGGTCGAGCACCTCGCCATAGGCGCCGTAGCCGTAAAGCAGCGTTGGCAACGCTTGCCGACCGAGTAGGTCGGCGCGCGCCACCACCGAAACCGGAATCCGCTCGCCATCGTGCGAGGTCGCCCACAATCGCCGACAGACAATTTGCTCGGGTGGCAGGTCGCCATGAATCGGCTGGCTCTTGAGCAGGCGACGGGCGTTGGTATCCAGGTCATGCTCGACCCAGCGTGGCGGCAGCGTGAAGGACTCCTCGTGCAGGCGCAGGCGACGGGTGGCGAAATCCGGCGTATCGCCGAGCGCCAGGCTGCACGGTGTTTCGGGAAGCGGCAGGCGCTGCTCGCCAATCGGCTCATGCTGGCTATCGAATTCGAGTACCCGCAAATGCACTTGAGCCTCATGGTGATCGCGCTCGGTGATCACCAGCCCCCAGGCAAAGGCATCGACGCCCTCCAGCGTATGCTCCTCACGGTGGGCGATCAGCGATTGCCAGGCATCGGGCTGGGCCTCCGGCGCTACGTCCAGACAGAAATGCGCCGCCTGGCGATTGTGCAGCACGTAGAAATGGCCTGGGCGGTGCTCGATGCTGTACTCGACGCCATTCTCGCGCGGTCTGACGCAGCGTGGCGGCGTGCTTGGCGCGTGAGCGGGAATCAGGTAGCACTCCGAGGTGTCCTTGGAGGCGGTTTCCAGCACCAGCCAGGCCTTGGAGCGGGTCTTACCCAGGCCGACCCAGAATTGCGCATCGGTTTCCTCAAAAACGAGGATCGATTCGCCGCTATCGCGTGTCAAACGCCATACGCTAGCCGGGCGCTGGGTGGCGTCGTAGCGCGTGAACAGCAGCGTGCGGTTGTCCTCGGCCCAGGTCAGTTCCGGGCCGATGCCTTCTAGCAGCAGTTGGGGTTCGCCATGCGGCAATTGGCACAGATACAGGTCGAAGTATTCATCGCCACGGCTGTCTTCGGTCCAGGCCAGCCATTGTTCATCGGGGGATATGGCCAGGTCGCCGAGTTCGAGATAATGCCGCTCGCTGGCGCGGGTTTCGAGGTCGAGTAATCGTTCACGCCGCTCGGGCGCGCCATTCGGATGACGCCACCAGGTGGGGTAATCGGCCTCGGCGGCGGTCTCGCTCCAGTAGGTGTAACGCTCGAGTGGCGTCTTCAGGCCCACGATGGCCAGTTCGCGACGCGCCAGGTGGCCACGGTAGAGCGACTCGACCAACGCTTCCAGCGGTGCGAACCAGTGGTCGCACTCGGCGTTGGCGGCATCGAGAAACGCCGTCACGGCCTGGTCGTCGCGGTCTTCCAACCAATGCCAATGCGGGTCGTCGTTACGCCGGAAGCGTGGAATGGGAGAGCCGGGTGATGCGGCGATGGGCGGCTGTGCTTTCATTGAACGCGGTGTACCATGATGATCAAACCAATTTCAGGAGAAAACTAGACGATGCTGATATCCGATTCCATACCACTACTGTGGCTGGTCTATGTGGCATTGTCGCTGGTGGTACTGGTGACTGGCTACCTTGCTATTCGTTGGCTACCCAGATTTCCACGCTTCGTAGTGACGGGAATCGTGGCCGGCATGCTATGGATGCCGGCCGGTTTCACGATTCCGGTGCTCGAGGATGAAGTCTATGAAGGCCTGGCGCCGTCGATCGTGGTTGCCGCCGTGGCGGTGCTGCAGGGTGCCCGGGGCGACTTCTCCGCGGCATTACCACTATTGCTGCTGGGCATGGGGTTGGGTGCCGGTGCCGGGGTGCTGCTATGGGGCTGGCTGCGCCGCCGCAATGAGCAGAATTCCGATGACGACAATAGCGGGGGCGGCGGTAGGGCGCCGGTCGCCGATAAACGCCGGGAGCCGGTGATTGGTTAAGGAATCGCAATGCGCGTGTTGATTGCCGCGACGTTACTGTCGCTGCTGGCCTGGACCACCCAGGGGTGGGCCCAGGAGACGCCGGAAGATCGCCCGGACGTACGCATGGTGATCGATGTTTCCGGCAGCATGAAATACAACGATCCCAATCGGCTCAGTGCGAGTGCGCTGGAGTTGATGGTGTCATTGTTGCCGTCGGGGGCGCGAAGCGGACTCTGGACCTTCGGCAGCGAGGTTGCCAACCCGTTGCCCACATCGACCGTCGATGATGCCTGGCGGCGTCGCGCGCTGGCATTGAAGCCGGCGCTGTTCGAGTATCAGCAGTTTACCGATATCGAGCAGGCCGTGCGTCAGGCGGCATCGGCGCCACCGGCTTCCAGCGAGCGCCATCTGGTATTGCTTACCGACGGCGTCGTCGACGTTCCCGCCGGCGGAGGCAACAAAAGCGCGCAGGATGCGGCGTCGCGCCAGCGGCTACTGGATGAACTGGCGCCGGCGCTGGCGGACGAAAACGTGGTGATTCATACCATCGCCTTTTCGCCCCAGGTGGATATCACGCTGCTCGAGAACATGGCACGTACCACCGGCGGGCTCGCCGCGGTGGCCGAGACGCCCGAAGCGCTGATGCGTGCGTTTCTCGATGTCTTCGACCGCATTTTTCCCCGCGACCAGCTTCCGCTGGAAGACAACCGGTTCCGCGTCGACGATCGCGTCGAGGCGTTTTCGTCGCTGCTGTTCCACGAACCGGACGCGCCACCGCTGGTACTGATTGGTCCCGACGGCGAGCGCTATACCGCTGAGGATCATCCCGAGGATATCCGTTGGGAACATCAGCCGCTCTTCGACTTGATTACCGTGCCCAACCCGAGCGAGGGCGAGTGGCGCATCGAAGGCGAGATAGGCGACGAGAGCCGGGTCAACATCGATTCGCCGCTATCGTTGCGTACCGATGAACTGCCGACGGCGCTCTATCGCGGATTCGAAACGCAGATCGAGGCCTGGCTCGAAGAGCGGGGCGTGCCGCTGGCGGCAAGCGAGACACCACAGGATTTGCAGGTGCGCGCCGAGTTGCGCGATATCGACAATGGCGATATCAGCGAATCGGTAACACTGGCATCTGATGGCGACGGCGAGCGCCTGCGCTACCGTGGCCTGTTGCCGGCGCCCGAGACTACCGGCAACGCGCGGCTGGCGGTGATTGCCGAAAGCGATGAGTTCGTACGCCAGCGCCGTCAAGCGGTCAACGTATTGCCGGCGATCAGCGCCACGCCCGACGCAGCCGCGAACCTCGTCAGCCTGCATGCGGAACATCCTCGGCTGAATGCCGACAATACGCGTATCGAAGCGTCGTTGCAGGGCGAAACGCTACCCGTCGTGCCGGTCGATGCGCATGACTGGCAAATCGATCTGCCCGAGCTCGACGAGGATTTGTCGGTGCCGCTGGCGCTGACCGCGACGATTACCCTGGACGGCGAAACCCGCACCCTGCAACTGCCGACGCTGCAGCTCAATACCGATGCGGACACCGGCTTGGGCAGTGCCAGCCTGGATCGCCAAGGGCTCGATACGCAGGCGCTGGCCGCCAGTGAGCAGGTGCCCGGCGAAGCAACGCCACAGTCGCCTTCGTTGCTCAGCGAACTGGGTGGCTCCGTGGGCCAGGTATTGGGCGAGTTACCCGAACAGGCCAAGGCGCTATGGGCCGAGGTGAGTCCCGAGTTGCGCGAGCATAGCGACGACCCGCTTTCCTGGGTGCTGATCGCTGCCGTGGTGGTGGGGTTGCTGATGTTGATCGCATGGCGCCGCCACGCGGCGCATCGCCGGCGACGGCGGCGGGAGGAACCGCATGTGTGAGCTGTTGGGCATGAGTGCCAATGTGCCTACGGATATCTGTTTCAGCTTTACCGGCTTTCTGCGCCGTGGCGGCGGCACCGGCCCGCACCGCGATGGCTGGGGTATCGCCTTTTATGAAGAGGGCGGCTACCGGGAGTTTCGCGATCCACATCCCTCGGCGGATTCGCCAATCGCGCGGCTGATCAGCGATTACCCGATCAAATCGCATGTGGTGATCAGTCATATCCGCCAGGCCAATGTCGGTGACATATGCCTGGCCAATACCCATCCGTTTACCCGCGAGATGTGGGGGCGCCAGTGGTGCTATGCGCATAATGGCCAGCTCGGCGGCTGGCAGGCGCTGGTACCGGCGTTCTACCAGGCGGTGGGCGACACCGATAGCGAACACGTCTTCTGTTGGCTGATGGGCGAGTTGCGCCAGCGCTTCACGGCCCCGCCGAGCGATCCCGAAGCGTTATGGAAGGCGCTGCATGGTCTTTGCGAGCGGCTGCACGAACTCGGTGTGTTCAATATGCTGCTGACCGATGGCCGCCACCTGTATTGCTATTGCGCCACCAAGCTGGTGCACATCACCCGACGTGCCCCGTTTGGCGAGGCGCGCCTGTGCGATGCCGAAATGGCCGTCGATTTCGTCGAGCACACCACGCCCGCCGATGTGGTCTCGGTGATCGCCACCGAGCCGCTGACCGACAACGAACGCTGGACCCACATGCTGCCGGGCGAACTGTTGGTGTGGCGCGATGGTGAAATTATGGCGCACTATAGCTGCATGGATGGTGATTGACGACTAGGGTTGAACGACTGTTTCAATCGCTTGTTTTACAGCCTGGCGGTGCTGTTATAAGGTGGCCGCGACGTTCGTAATCCTAGCGGCATGACAAAGAAGCTTCTGAAACGCCCTTGAGTCAACAAAAAACAATCGGCTTCAGCCGATGGCATCTGCGGAGATCTGCCCATGAGTCAGCCCACTAGCGCTCCCATCCTCTCCGGTCCGACCCTCGAGGGGCTCGACGACTATACCTCGGTGATGGATGTCTTCCACGCTTCGGTCAAGCGCTTCGCTGACAAGCCGGCCTTCAGTTGCATGGGCCGGACGCTGAGCTACGGTGAACTGGACCTATTATCGGCCGATTTCGCTGCTTGGCTGCAGCATAAAACCGATCTCGAGCCGGGCGATCGCATCGCCATTCAGTTGCCCAACGTCCTGCAATTTCCGGTGGCGGTATTCGGCGCGCTGCGTGCCGGCCTGGTGGTGGTCAATACCAACCCGCTGTACACCGAGCGCGAGATGCGTCATCAGTTCGACGACTCCGGCGCCAAGGCGATCCTGATCCTGGCCAACATGGCCGACAAGCTGGAGAGGGTGCTCGGGCAGACCCAGATCAAGCATGTGTTGGTCACCGAGCTCGGCGACCTGCACGGTTTCCCCAAGCGCGCGCTGATCAATGCGGTGGTCAAGCACGTCAAGAAGATGGTGCCGAAGTACTCGCTGCCCAGCGCGATCGGCTTTCGCCAGGCGTTGGCCAAGGGCCATGGGCTAGAGCATCGTGAGGTGGCGCGGGAGACGGGCGATATTGCCGCGCTGCAATACACCGGCGGCACCACGGGGCCGGCCAAGGGCACCATGCTCACCAACCGCAACCTGATAGCCAACATGTTGCAGGCCCGGTCGCTGATGTCGGACGTACTCGGCGAAGGTTGCGAGACGGTGATAGCACCGTTGCCGGTCTACCACATCTACACCTTTACCGTGAATTGCCTGTTCATGATGGAAACCGGCAACCACAGCGTGCTGATCACCAACCCGCGCGATATCGACGGTTTCATCAAGACGCTCAAGACGCTCAAATTCTCGGGCTTCGTGGGCCTCAATACGTTATTCAACGCACTCGCCAATCGCGAAGATTTTCGCGCGCTCGATTTCTCGTCGCTCAAGCTGACCATCTCGGGTGGCATGGCGTTGACCAAGGCCGCCGCCAAGCGCTGGGAAGAAATAACCGGCTGTCCGATTGCCGAAGGTTATGGCATGACCGAAACGTCGCCGATCGTCTCCTTCAATCCGCCGAGCGCCATTCAACTCGGCACCATCGGCAAACCGGTGGCGGGCACCTCGGTGAAGGTCATCAATGATGATGGCGAGTCACTGCCGCTGGGCGAGCCGGGCGAGTTGTGCGTCCAGGGGCCACAGGTGATGAAGGGCTACTGGAATCGCCCCGAGGATACCGCCAAGACGCTCGACGGCGAGGGCTGGATTCGCACCGGCGATATCGCCGTGCTGCAGGAAGATGGCTACATCCGTATCGTTGACCGCAAGAAGGACATGATCATCGTCTCCGGCTTCAACGTCTATCCCAACGAGATCGAAGACGTGGTAGCCGGCCACCCCGAAGTGATCGAGGCCGCCGCGATCGGCGTGGCCGATGATAACAGCGGCGAGGCGATCAAGCTGTTCGTGGTCTCGCGTAGCGACACGCTGGATGCCGAGACGCTGCGTGGCTGGTGCAAGAAGGAGCTCGCCGCCTACAAGGTGCCCAAATTGATCGAATTTCGCGACGAATTGCCCAAGACCAACGTCGGTAAAGTATTGCGCCGTGAACTCAGGGAGTCTTGAGCGCGGCATGAAATAGCCGTGGCCGCATGCCCGGCGTTACAATTGCCTGCCCGTCCCGGTATTCCGGCGGGCAGTTTTTTTACGCAAGTCAGCGAGGATTCATTGAGCGCCACCGTTCAGCCGACCCAAGCCTTGAAGGAACTCGATGCACGCCTGGCGCGGCTCGACGATTGTCTGTTGCGCGATGCTCGCGATCAGCGCCGTCGCCTGGAGCGTTTGCAACCACGCGCGCGTGACGGCCAGCCAATCGACCGGGCACTGCGCAATATCGATGCGCGTCTGGCAAGTTCACAGGCCCAGCTAGAAGCGCGGCGGCAATTATCGGTCACGCTGCGTTACCCCGAGCAACTGCCGGTCGCCGAGAGACGCGAGGACATTCTCGCCGCGCTGCGCGAGCATCAGGTGGTGGTGGTCGCCGGCGAGACCGGCTCGGGCAAGACCACTCAACTACCCAAGCTGTGCCTCGAACTTGGCCTGGGTCGACGCGGGCTGATCGGCCATACCCAGCCACGCCGCCTGGCGGCGCGCTCGGTGGCGACAAGGCTCGCCGAGGAGCTCGAGGTGCCGCTGGGCGAGCAGGTCGGCTATCAGGTGCGTTTCAGCGATCAGACCAACCAGCGCACCCTGGTCAAGCTGATGACCGACGGCATTCTGCTGGCCGAGACCCAGCACGACCCGGACCTCGAGCGCTACGAAGCGATCATCATCGACGAGGCTCACGAGCGTAGCCTCAATATCGATTTCCTGCTCGGCTATCTCAAGCGCCTCGTCGGGCGACGCCGCGATCTCAAGGTCATCATTACCTCGGCGACCATCGACGTGGAGCGCTTCGCCGCGCATTTCGCGATGGATGATAGGCCCGCGCCAGTGGTGCAGGTCTCGGGGCGAACCTTTCCGGTCGAGGTGCGTTATCGACCACTGCTGCGCGACGCCGACGACGAGGAGGACCGCACGCTACAGGAGGGCATCCTGCACGCGGTGGAAGAGATCGAGGCCATCGAGCGCGACAAGCGCTGGTACAGCGGACCGCGCGATATCCTGGTGTTCCTGCCCGGCGAGCGCGAGATTCGCGAGACCGCCGATACCCTGCGCCACGCCAATCTCAAGAGTACCGAGATTCTGCCGCTCTACGCGCGGCTGTCGAATGCCGAGCAGAACCGGGTGTTCCAGTCGCACGCCGGGCGGCGCATCGTGCTGTCGACCAATGTCGCCGAGACGTCGCTGACGGTGCCCGGCATTCGCTACGTGATCGACCCGGGGCTGGTGCGTATCAGCCGCTACAGTTATCGCGCCAAGATCCAGCGCCTGCCCATCGAGCCGGTCAGCCAGGCCAGTGCCGATCAGCGTAAGGGCCGCTGCGGGCGTATTGCCGAAGGCGTATGCCTGCGTTTGTACAGCGAAGAGGATTTTCTCGCCCGCCCCGAGTACACCGAGCCGGAGATTCAGCGCACCAACCTGGCCTCGGTGATCCTGTCGATGCTGTCGCTGAAGCTGGGCAATATCGAGGCCTTCCCGTTCGTCGACGCGCCGGATTCACGCTTCATCAAGGACGGCTTTCGGCTGCTGTTCGAACTCGGCGCGGTGGACGAGGGCAATCGCCTGACCACCAATGGGCGGCGCTTGGCCAAGCTACCCATCGACCCGCGCCTGGCGCGCATGGTGTTGGCCGGCGCCGAGCGGGAGTGCCTGCGCGAGGTGCTGATCGTGGTCAGCGCGCTATCGGTGCAGGACCCTCGCGAGCGTCCGGCGGACAAGCGCCAGGCCGCCGACCAGGCCCACAAGCGCTGGGACGACCCGGATTCCGATTTCGTCGCCTGGCTCAATCTTTGGGCGGGCTTCGAGGCGGCGCGCGACGAACGCTCGGGCAACCAGCTACGGCGCTGGTGTCGCGAGAACTATCTCAATTACCTGCGCCTGCGCGAGTGGCACGATACCTACCGCCAGCTTCGCCAGTTGCTGCGCGATATGGAAATCGTTGCGCCGTCGTCGAGTGGTCAGCCCTCCGAAGCCGACGACGAAGCGGCGCGCGAGGCGCGGCGTTTGCAGCAAGCACGGCTGCACCAGGCACTGCTGACCGGCCTGCTGTCGAACCTGGGGCAATTCATCGAGAATCGCGAGTATCTGGGAGCGCGCAATCGCAAGTTCATGATTCATCCTGGTTCGGGGATGGCGAAAAAAACGCCGAAATGGATCATGGCCGGGGAGTTGGTCGAAACCTCGCGGTTGTTTGCCCGCCAGGTGGCGCGCATTCAGCCGGAATGGATCGAACCGTTGGCCTCGCATCTCACCAAGCGCACCTACAGCGAGCCGCATTGGGAAATGAAACGCGCCCAGGTGGTCGCCTTCGAGCAGGTTACGCTGTTTGGATTGCCGATCGTCGCGCGGCGCAAGGTGCACTACGGGCCAATCGCGCCGGCCGAGGCGCGCGAGATATTCATCCGCCGCGCGCTGGTCGAGGGCGAATACCGTACGAAGGCCGCGTTCTTCACGCACAATCGCGCACTGATCGATGAGGTCGAAAACCTTGAAGATCGAGCGCGGAAGCGCGATATTCTGGTTGATGAAGAAACACTGTTCGATTTCTACGATCAGCGCTTGCCGAGCGACATAGTCAATGGCAAGGGGTTCGAGCACTGGCGTCGCCGGGTCGAACGTGACGAGCCGGATGTCTTGAAACTCGACAAGGCCACGCTAATGGCGCGCGAGGCCGAGGATGTCAGCGAGGCGCAATATCCGGACGCGTTGACCCTGAATGGCGTTCGCTATCCGCTGAGCTATCATTTCGCGCCGGGAGCCGAGGACGATGGGGTGACATTGACCGTGCCGGCGGCGATGCTTTCGCAACTGCCGCGCCAGCGCCTCGAATGGCTGGTGCCGGGGCTGCTGCGCGAGAAGTGCATCGCGCTGCTCAAGGCGCTACCCAAGTCGGTGCGTCGTCAGGTGGTGCCGATACCCGATTGGGTCGACGCCGCGCTCGACGTGCTGGCGCCCGATGATGTGCCGCTCGGCGAGGCGCTGGGTGAGTTCCTGCGCATCAAGACCGGCCTGCGGCTGTCGCCCGATGACTGGCGCGAGGATCTGCTCGAGCCGCACCTGCGTATGAATCTGAAGGTGGTCGATCATGCCGGCGAGGTGTTGGGGCAGGGCCGCGACCCGGTGGCGCTGGAACGGCGTTTTGCGGCGGCGGCCAGCGCCGGTGCCCAGGCGCTGAGCGAATCCGCCGGCGTGGCGCGCAAGCTCGACGATCTACCCGAAACGCCGCTGGCCGAGTCGCGCACCACCACCCAGGCGGGGATTCGCGTCGAGGCCTATCCCGCGTTGATCGAGCAAGGCGCGGCAAAGGGCGTCGAGCAGGGCCTGGCAGTCGAGTTGTTCGATCATCCGGACAAGGCCCGCGAGGCGCATCGTCATGGCATCAAGCGTTTGGCCATGCAGCGCCTGCCGGATCAGGTCAAGGCGCTCCGCCAGCTCAAGGGGTTGGATCGCTGCGCGCTGCTGTTCACCAAGGTGGGCAGCAAGCCGCAGTTGCTCGACGACCTGATCGCTGCGGCGTTCCTGCACGAGATCGCCGTCGACCCGCTGCCGCGCTCACGCGAGGCGCTGAACGAACGGTTGAATGAACGGCGTAGCGAACTGGTGCCCTACGGCGAATCGTTGGTGCCTACGTTGCACAAGTCGCTCGAGGGACACCTGGCTGTGACCCAGGCGTTGAAAGGCAACCTCAGCCTGGCGTTGGCGCTGGTATACAGTGATATCAAGGCCCAGATGCAACGCCTGGTTCACCCTGGCTTCATCAGCGAGGCGGGGGAGTGGCTGGCGGAGTATCCTCGTTATATGGAGGCTGCGAGAATCCGCCTGGAGAAAGCTCCACGCGAGCGCATGCGCGACCAGATGTTGATGCAGGAGGTCCAGGATTTCGAGACACGCCTGGCCAAGCGTCGCCAGGCCGAACGACATAATGGCTGGGAAGACCCTCGCCTGATCGAGTTCGGCTGGTGGCTGGAAGAGTTTCGGGTATCGCTGTTCGCCCAGCAGTTGGGCACGCTGATGCCGGTTTCCGCCAAGCGCTTGGAGCGGCGCTGGGCGGAGATTACCGGGCGCTGAAGCGACGACAAGGGATCAGTCAGGTGGCGCTTTGCCACCGTGAGGAGAACGTCATGACACAAGCCGTGATTACCGGCACGGGCCTGTACACGCCGGAGCACGCCATCGACAACGCCGCACTGGTGGCGTCGTTCAATGCCTGGGTCGACGCGGAAAATACCCGCCATGCCGATGCCATTGCGCGTGGCGAGCGTGAACCGCTGGCGCATTCGAGCAGCGAGTTCATCGTCAAGGCCTCGGGCATCGAGAGCCGTTACGTCCTCGATGCCGAGGGTATTCTCGACCCCGAGCGCATGCGCCCACGCTTGCCCCGGCGCGCCAATGACGAACCTTCGATTCAAGCCGAAATGGGCATGATCGCCGCGCGCGAAGCGCTCGAACGGGCAAGGGTAGCGGCCAGCGACATCGACCTGGTGATCGTTGCCTGTTCCAATCTCGAGCGGCCCTATCCGGCGGTGGCAGTGGAGTTACAGGCGCTGCTTGGCGCGGGCGGTTACGCCTTCGACATGAACGTCGCCTGTAGCTCGGCGACGTTCGCCATCGAAACGGCGGCTAACGCGGTCCGCTCGGGTAACGCCCAGCGGGTGTTGGTCGTCAGTCCGGAAATCTGCTCGGCGCACCTCAACTTCCGCGATCGCGACAGTCACTTCATCTTCGGTGATGCCTGTACCGCCATCGTCATCGAGGCCGACAAGCTGGCGAGTGCCGAGTCGCGTTTCGAGATTCTCGGCACGCGCCTGGTGACGCGTTATTCCAACGCCATTCGCAACAATGCCGGTTTTCTCAACCGGGTCACCGACAGCGACCCGCAGGCCGCTGACAAGCTGTTCATCCAGGAAGGTCGACGCGTCTTCAAGGAAGTCTGCCCGATGGTTGCGCAATTGATAGGCGATCACCTTGCCTCGCTCGAACTCGCCGGCGGCGATCTGACACGCCTGTGGCTGCATCAGGCCAATCGTCATATGAACGACATGATCGCCCGGCGAGTGCTCGGTTTCGACCCGACCCCGGAGCAGGCGCCGGTGATTCTCGACCGCTATGCCAACACCAGCTCGGCGGGCTCGATCATTGCCTTTCACTTGCATCGCGATGACTTGACCACGGGTGCGTTGGGGGTGGTGTGTTCGTTTGGCGCCGGCTACAGTGCCGGCAGTGTGATTCTGCGCAGGGTGAACTGATGAAAACGATGGGCAAGTGGATGGTGGGTATATTGGCGGGCGCGATGTTGGGTGGCTGCGCAAGCCAGTCACAACAGGCCGCCAATCCCGTGGACCCGTGGGAAGGCTTCAACCGGCGGGTGTATGCGTTCAACGACGTGATCGATCGCTATGCGCTGAAACCGGCGGCGCAGGGCTACGATTTCATCACGCCCGAGCCGGTACAGACTGGGGTCGGCAACTTCTTTTCCAACCTCGGCGAAATCCGTACGACGATCAACAGCGTACTTCAGTGGAAATGGAACAATGCCGGCGTCTCGACGGGGCGTTTCCTGGTCAACAGCACCCTCGGGGTGGCTGGGCTGCTCGACCCGGCGACGCGCATGGGATTGACCGTGAACAAGGAGGATTTCGGTCAGACCCTGGCGGTGTGGGGCGTCGATTCCGGGCCCTACGTGGTGTTGCCGCTGCTGGGTGGCCGTACGCTGCGCCATGCCGGTGCGATACCGGCCGACATGTACACCGACCCGGTGACTTACGTCGAGGACGATACCACGCGCTGGGGCCTGCGCTTTCTCGAGTTGGTCGATTTGCGCGCCAGTTTCCTCGACCAGGAAAAGCTGATTCGTGGCGATCGTTACATCTTCCTGCGCGATACCTATTTGCAGCGACGGCAATTCATGGTCAACGACGGCGAGACGGGCGCGGACCCGTTTGCCAGCGGCGAGTTCGATTTCGATATTGATGACGGCGATTTCGCCGAGTGAGATCCATGCCATCATGGCTAGCCCGCAAAATCTGATCGGTCTGCTCGACCTGCCCGGAGCCGAGCGTGACGCCCTGGCGAAAACCATTGCCAGGGGGCATTTCGCCGTCTCCGCCGTCGAGAATGTCGATGACCTGCCGCCGGAAACGGCGCTGATCGTCGCTCATGTCCGTGCCGTGCCCAGCCGCGACTGGCCGTCGCTGTCAAGACGCCTGCCGACCGTGGTCGTTACCGAGTCGCGTTTCGACGATGATCTGCTCAAGGCCGTCGATGCCGGCCTGGTCGATTATCTGGTCGAACCGCTGACGCATGGCGCCGTGCTGCGGCGGCTGATCGGCCGGTCGTTGGAACACCAACGCCTCGCCGAGGAGCATGCCAGCGATCGTGCGCGTCTGGCGGAGCTCAACGAGAATCTCGAGACGCATCTGGCGATGCTGCGCCTGGACCAGCAGACCGGCGGGCATATCCAGCGCAAGATGCTGCCGCCGCAGCCGCTTACCATCAACGGCGTCGGCTGCGATTATTGGCTGGCGCCGTCGCTGTACCTTTCCGGCGATTTCCTCGATTACCTGCGCTATAACGAACGCTACAGCGTATTTTACTTCGCCGACGTTTCCGGCCACGGCGCGTCGTCGGCGTTCGTTACCGTGCTGCTCAAGTATCTGTGCAATCGCTGGCTGAACGAGTGGGACGGCAAGGAGCCCGAGACGTTGGCGGCACGCTGGCTGGTCCAGCTCAATCGCGAGCTGCTCGATACCGGGATCGGCAAGCATGCCACCCTGTTCGTGGGTGTCATTGACCATCAGCGCGACTATCTTCACTATTCGCTGGGCGCTCAACTGCCCATGCCGATGCTGGCCTGCGCGGATCGGATCACGGTACTGGAAGGCGAAGGCATGCCGGTCGGTCTGTTTCCACAGGTGAGCTACCCGAGCTACGCTATGGCGTTACCGGAGAACTTCCGATTGTGGCTGTGTTCCGATGGGGTATTGGAGTGCTTGCCGGGTGAAACGCTGGATGCTCGGCTCAAGGAATTAAGACGCCACGTCGGGGCATGTCCCGACGTGGCGGCGTTGCGTGTCAGTCTGGCCATGGACGAGGGCAGCGATAACGCGGTGGAGCGGGAAGAGCTTCCGGATGATCTGACCATCATGATGCTGAGCGGATTCGACCATGATAACGCATGAGGGACGACTCAAGGCGGCCTACGATGCCGGCGTGTTCGTGCTCAAATTATGCGGTGATGTGCGTCTCACCCTGTGCGCCACGCTCGACAACGAGGCACAGCGCCTCGCCGATACACCGGGGCTCAAAACGGTGATCGTCGATCTGCGCGAGGCGACCAACGTCGATTCGACCGCGCTGGGCTTTCTGGCCAAGGTGGCCATGGCGGTTCAGGGGCGGCTGGAACACCCGCCAACCATCGTGGCCGATCATCCCGATGTACGGCGCATGCTCGACGTGATGGGGTTTTCACGCTATTTCACGCTAGTTCGCGCGCCGCTCACCGAGCCCGACGAGCTTGCCGAGTTGCCGCAGGTCGAGACCGACGTTCAGGGTATCGAGGAGCGCATACTCGAGGCGCACCGCATCCTGATGCGCATGAACGAGCACAATCGCGAGGAATTCCAGCCGCTGGTAGAGCTGCTCGAGGCTCAACAACACCGTTAATCGGTCTCGTGATACGCACCCCCACGAATGAATCGCACCCGGCTCGGATGAGCCGGGTGCCTGCGTTGGTCAGACGCGTCCGGGCAAGGCGTCAGGCACAAGCCACCCGCGTGTCATCGGTCAGCGTCGGCGGTTGCCACTCATAGAGTGGTTGGGAGTCCGTTGGCGGTAGTGCTGCATGAGTCACGGCCTCTTCCTCGGTGGATGTCTCGCTGGCGAGATGAAAGCGGGCGACGCCATCACGCAGGGCCGTGGCGGCGTCTTCCAGGGCATGCGAGGCGATGGCGGCTTGCTGGACCAGGACGGTGTTCTGCTGGGTCATCCGATCCATCTGGGCGATCGCCTGATTGATCTGGTGAATGCCCTGGCTCTGTTCGCCCGAGGCCGCCGCGATATCTTCCATCAGCGCGGTGACTCGCTGTACTTCGCCGACGATGCCGGTCATGGCGTCACCGGTCTTGTCGACCAAGGCGCTGCCCGCTGCGATGCGTTGGCCGGAGGCATCGATCAACTCGCGGATCTGCCGTGCCGCCGCGGCGCTGCGCCCGGCCAATGAACGCACCTCACCGGCGACCACCGCGAAGCCACGACCCTGCTCGCCAGCGCGCGCCGCTTCGACCGATGCGTTGAGCGCGAGAATATTGGTCTGAAAAGCGATGGCATCGATCATGCCGACGATCTCGGCGACCTGGCGCGAACTGCTGTCGATATCGTGCATGGTGGCGATGACCTGGGTGACGAGGTCGCCACCTTGCTGTGCGGTGCGCGAGGCGCCGGCCGCCAACTGACTGGCCTGGCGCGCGCTGTCGGCATTCTGGGCCACCGTCGAGGTCAGTTGCTCCATGCTCGCGGCGGTCTGTTCGAGTGAGGCCGCCTGCTGTTCGGTGCGAGTCGACAACTCGCCATTGCCATGAGCGATCTGCTGTGCCCCACCGTGAATCGTCCGGCTGCTGGTGCGCACGCTACCCACGGTGGCGGCCAGGCTTTGCTGCATGCTGGCCAACCCGGCGAATAGTTGGCCGATTTCGTTGCGCCCGCGTTGCTCGATAGGCGCCGAGAGATCCCCCTCTCCCATGCGCTCGAAGTGGCCGACGATGCGTCGCAGCGGGCGAATGACATTGACGGTGACGCCCCACAGCACGAGGCCGACCATGGCCAGCGAGATCACTAGCGCGGCGCCAATCGTCAGGTTTAGCCAGTGACCGACGCTATCGAAGGTGCGCGCGAGATCAAGGCCGCTGGCCCTGGACGCCGTGAAAAAGTCGTCGGCGCTGTCCATGAATGCCTGGCTCATCGCGCTGACGCGTGCCCGTCCCGAGCGATAACCGGCAATGTCGCCTTCCTCGAGAACCATCAGTTGCAATGCCAAGCCGGTATTCAGCAGTGATTGGAAGCGTTGCTTCAGTGCTTCGATGGCATCGGCCTGTGTTGGTTGCGACGGCGCGGCGAGAAAGTCGGCGAACGCCAGATCGGCATTGCGCATGAGCGCCTCGGCGCGTTCGATGACCGGTCCCGGGGCATCGAAGGAGGGCACGCGAATCAGTTCGGCCGCGCGGTCCATCGCCACTTGCGAGCGCAACATGTCGATATAGGCGCGGTTCAGCGCCGCGCTCTGCTCGACGTTGATTTGATTGAGCGAGCCAAACGCTTGTCGGCCGTAATGGTTGGCGTAGAGCCCCAGCGTCCCCACGCCAAGAACCAGCAAGCTGAAGATTGCCAATACCAGTGTCCAGCTGACTCTGACGGTCAGGTTATCGAATGTTTTCATTATTCCCCCTGCGTTTTCATTCAGCGTGGCAGCGACTCATGCAAGGCAGCGGCGCTGCACTCGATTACCGATCACGATGATTTTGACGGGGGTTTATTGCAGTTTTGGATGGTGGGGTGACGAAGGGGATCATTTATCGCTAATCTTGCTATCATTAGCACCCTACTTTATTTGCCAATCCCGCCGATCGTTTTGCAAGGAGGCTGATCTGAAACTCGACTCCCGACGTGTCGCACTCCTGGTGGCGGCCAATACCGCCCTGGCGCCGTTTGCCATCGATGCCTATCTGCCGGCGATTCCCGCGCTGGCGGAGTCGATTGGCGCGAGCGTGCATCATACCGAGCTGTCGATCAGCGTGTTCCTGTTCGGCTTCGCCTTCGGCCAACTGGTGTTCGGCCCGCTTTCCGACCGCTTGGGGCGTCGCCCGGTGCTGTTTGCCGGAATCAGCGTGTTCCTGCTCGCCAGCCTGGCGATCACCCAGGTCGAGTCTCTCGAAGCGCTGTGGGCGCTGCGTTTCATTCAGGCCCTGGGTGGCGGGGCCTCGGTGGTCAATTCGGCGGCGATCGTGCGCGACTGCTTCAGCGGGCGTGAAGCGGCCAAGGTGCTGTCGACCATGGTGATGATCCTGCTGCTGGCGCCGTTGGTCGCGCCGGCGCTGGGTAGCCTGCTGCTGTATCTTGCCGGCTGGTGGTTGATCTTCGCCTTCCTCGCGGTCTATGCCGCGTTCTTGCTGTGGCTACTCAGTCGCTATCTTCCCGAGACGCACGGTCGCGACCCCAATGCGCCAAGCTTTCGCCAGGTGCTCGGTAACTATCGCGCTGTGATGCGAAACCGCGAGGCGATGGGCTATATCTGCGCGGTGGCGATGTCGTTCGCCGGCATGTTCGCCTTTATTACCGGTTCGCCGTTTCTGTACATGGAGTATTTCGGACTGTCGCCGGCGGCGTATCCGTTCGTCTTCGGCGCCAATATCATCGTCATGGCGGGCTCCAACCGGCTGAATATCCGGTTGCTGAGGTTTCGTGCGCCGCAGCGCAATCTGCTATGGGGATTGGGTATCCAACTGGCCGCCGGGCTGGCATTGGTCGCGGTTTTCGCGCTCGGCCTGGAATCGCTCTACGTCGTGGCGCTATTGATGGTGGTGTTCGTCGGCATGCAGGGGTTGATCAGCCCCAACGCGATGTCGTCGATGCTCGATCATTTTCCGCACATGAGCGCGACCGCTACCGCCTTCATGGGCAGCGTACAGTTCACTTGCGGGGCGCTGGCCGGTGTACTGGTGGGGGCTTTCGAGATTCCCAGCGCCTGGCCGATAATCCTGACCATGCTGGGTGCCGCGGTGTTGGGTAATATCGGCGTGCGCCTGCTCGCGGGGGTGGCGCTGCGCGGTTGATACGGGCACGTACGGTCATGTGCCTCGGCGTCGCTCGTGTCGAGCATGGCCTTGCGCCGGTCGTTCCCTTCTAGCGATTTTCTCTTGTCATGAAGCTGTCATCTTCGTTGGGCATCTTGTGTCTCGCGCAGGTTGATCACTCTCATAAACAGGAGTTACCGCATGAACCGTATCCTCAAAACAGCTGCTATCGCTGCCGCTGTGATCGGCGTGACTGGTGTCGCCCAGGCGCGTGAGCAGGTTCGTATCGTCGGTTCCAGCACCGTGTATCCCTTTGCCAGCTACGTTGCCGAGGAGTTCGGTGCGACCACCGACTTCCCCACCCCGATCATCGAGTCCACCGGCTCGGGTGGCGGCATGAAGCTGTTCTGCAACGGCGTTGGTGAAGACACGCCGGACATCACCAACGCCTCGCGTCGCATGAAGGTCTCGGAGTTCGAGCGTTGCATGGAAAACGGCGTGACCGATATTACCGAGGCCATGATCGGTTATGACGGTATCGCCTTCGCCCAATCCAGCACCAACGAGCCGGTCGATTTGACTCTCGAGCAGATCTTCCTGGCGCTGGCCGCCCAGGTTCCGGTCGATGGCGAATTGGTCGCCAACCCCTACACGATGTGGAGCGAGATCGATCCGTCGCTGCCGGAGCGCGAAATCATCGTCTACGGCCCGCCGACGACTTCCGGTACCCGCGATGCCTTCGGGGAGTTGGTGATGGAAGCCGCTTCAGAGGAGATGGAAGCGTATGGCGGCGAAGCCTACACCGATATTCGTACCGATGGCGCGTTCGTTGCAGCGGGTGAAAACGACAACCTGATCGTTCAGCGCCTGTCGGAGAATACCGATGCCTTCGGTATCTTCGGCTACTCCTTCCTGGAAGAGAATGCCGACACCCTGTCCGGTGCCAGCATCGGCGGCGTCGAACCCGAACCCGAGGCCATCAGCTCCGGCGAGTACCCGGTGTCGCGTTCGCTGTTCTTCTACGTGAAGAATCAGCACGCCGAAGAAGTTCCGCCGATGTATGAATATGCCAACCTGTTCATGAGCGAGAAGATGATCGGTCCGATGGGCTATCTCAAGGGGCTGGGCCTGATTCCCCTGCCGGAAGAGATGCGCGCGGCACAGCGTGAAGCCGTCAAGAACCACGAGAAGCTCGAGCTTTCCGATCTTCAGTAAGCGTGACATTACCTTGACGAGGCCGGTAGCCCTGCTATCGGCCCGTTTGCATGACAGCCCGTTCAGAGGATGACTACAAATTGCTGCGCTCGGCCATGCTGTGTTGAAACCAGTCTCAAAATGCTCATTTACTCCAGTAAACTGCGCTTTTTCGGCTGATTTCGCCTTGCTCGACCGTCGCTCGCGATTTTTGTAAACACCCTCTCTGGGCTGGTGCTTATCCCGAGAGACGTTATGCAAACCAACCTGATCCTTTTGCTGTTCTGCATCGTGCTGCTGGTGCTGGGGTTGGCCGCCTTCTTCATGGCGCGCGCCAAGGCCTCGCGCGTGCGTGCCGGTGGCATGGCCATGTACGCACAACCCAACCAGTACGCATGGTTTTCAGTGCTGGCCACGGCAGGCCCGGCGATACTGGTAGGCGCGTTGGGCGCCTTTGTGATGCTGCTGTTGGGCGCCGAGATACCCACCGCTTATCTGCTTGCCGCCAGCCTGGTGATCGCGGCCCTGGGCCTGGTGGTCGGGTTGATGCAGGTACGCCCCGAGTTTCATGCCCGCCAGGCCATCGAGCGGGTGATTCGGCTATTGTTGGCGGCCGCGGCGATGGTGTCGATTCTGACCACCTTCGGCATCTTGTTCTCGATCCTCTTCGAGGCGATCCGCTTCTTCCAGATGCAAAGTTTCTGGGACTTCATTACCGGCACGACCTGGGCGCCGGGCAACAGTTTTCTGGTTTCCGCGGGACGCGCCGAGGCAGGCGAGGGTGGCGCCCAGTTCGGCTCGGTGCCGCTGTTCGTCGGCACCTTCATCATTACGCTGATCGCCATGCTGGTGGCGATCCCGGTGGGTTTGATGTCGGCCATCTACATGGCTGAGTTCGCGCCAGCGCATGTGCGCACCCTGGCCAAGCCGGTGCTCGAGGTGTTGGCGGGGATTCCCACCGTGGTCTACGGCTTCTTCGCCGCGATTACCGTGGCGCCGCTCATCGTCGATCTGGCCGCGCTGGTGGGTCTCGATGCGTCGTTCAACAACGCGCTCGCCCCCGGCATCGTCATGGGCATCATGATCATCCCGTTCATCTCGTCGTTGTCCGATGACGTGATCAATGCGGTGCCCGATAGCATGCGCGAAGGTTCGCTGGCGCTGGGCATGACCAAGAGCGAGACGATCAAGAACGTGGTGTTGCCGGCGGCGGCGCCGGGGATCATCTCGGCTTCGTTGCTGGCGGTGTCGCGGGCGCTCGGCGAGACCATGATCGTGGTCATGGCGGCGGGCATGCGCCCCAACCTGACCGCCAATCCGCTGGAAGACATGACCACCGTGACAGTGCGCATCGTCGCCGCGTTGACCGGCGACCAGGAGTTCGAGAGCGCCGAGACGCTGTCGGCCTTCGCGCTCGGCCTGGTGCTGTTCGCGGTGACGCTGACGCTGAACATGGTGTCGGTGATCATGATCCGTCGCTTCCGCGAAAAATATCGCGCCAATAACCTGTGACACGGGAGAGGTCATAACCACCCATGAGCCAATCCTTTGACGAAATCACCGCTCAGTTGAAGCGTCGGCACCGTAAGTCGGCGCGCCTGAAGTGGCTATCCATGGGGGCGCTGATTCTCGCGGCGGCCTTCCTGGTGGTGTTTATTACCGACATGCTGATCAAGGGGCTGCCGGCGTTTCAGCAGGCCCAGATCAAGGTCGAAGTGAGCTATAGCGAGCAGGCCAGTGAGATACCGCTGGCAGCCTTGGAGGAAGACGTTCGCAGCCTGGTCAGTCGCGGATTCCTGCGCTTGATCCCGGGACGCATGGAAGACAACCCCCAGCTTCTGGGCACCTCGCCCATGCAGTGGGTGTTGGCCGACGCTCAGGTGGATCAGTATCTCAAGGGCCACCACTCGAGCCTTGGCGCCAGCGAACGGGCGACGGTCGAGCGTCTGGCGGAGCAGGGGCGTGCCGAGCTTATGTTCAACACGTTCTTCTTCACCAATGGTGACTCCAAGCTCCCGGAGTATGCGGGCATCGCCGCCGCGGCGTTGGGCACGGTATTGACGATGATCGTGACCATGCTGGCGAGTTTCCCGGTCGGCGTGATGACCGCCATCTATCTGGAGGAATTCGCGCCCGACAATCGCCTCACCCAGATCATCGAGATCAACATCAACAATCTCGCCGCCGTGCCTTCGATTCTGTTCGGTCTGCTGGGTCTGGCGATATACATCAACTTTTTCGGCGTACCGCGTTCGTCGCCGCTGGTGGGTGGCTTGACCCTGGCATTGGGCACCTTGCCGGTCATCATCATCGCCACCCGCACGGCGCTACGCAGCGTGCCCGACAGCATCCGCCAGGCAGCCTTCGCCGTCGGTTGCTCGCGCTGGCAGGTGGTGAAGGATCACGTTTTGCCGCTGTCGCTGCCGGGCATTCTGACCGGTTCGATCATTGGCCTGGCTCAGGCCATGGGCGAGACCGCGCCGCTGATCATCGTCGGCATGGTGGCCTTCATTCCCGACATATCGGCATCGTTCACCGACGCCGCGACAGTCATGCCGGCGCAGATATTCACTTGGGCCTCCGAGCCGGATCGTGCCTTCGTCGAGAAGACTGCCGGCGGCATCCTGGTGCTGCTCGCCGTGTTGATTACGCTCAATGCCAGTGCCGTCTGGCTGCGCAAGAAATTCGAACGTCGCTGGTAGGCCGGCGACCCTGACAGGACACGACCATGGTCAACGAACAGTTATCCCAGCCTGCCATCAATGTCTCGCCGCAACTCGCTCGCGAGCCCGGTCGGCCGATAAGCCGCAACGAGAACGCCAATCACGACTTGAGCGTGCGCGTGCGTGACCTGAACTTGTGGTACGGACACAACCAGGCCCTGAAGAACATCAACATCGATATCTACCAGAAGAACGTCACTGCGCTGATTGGGCCTTCCGGCTGTGGCAAGTCGACGTTCTTGCGCTGCCTCAATCGCATGAACGATCTGATCAAGAGCGTGCGCATCGAAGGGCTGGTGGAAATGGATGGCCGCGACGTCAACGAGTCGCGCATGGACGAGGTGGCGCTGCGTCGCCGGGTTGGCATGGTGTTCCAGAAGCCCAACCCGTTTCCCAAGTCGATCTATGAGAACATCGCTTACGCACCGCGCATGCACGACTTGGTCAGCCGTCGGGCCGATCAGGACGAACTGGTCGAGCGCGCGCTACGCGACGCGGGGCTGTGGAACGAGGTCAAGGACAAGCTGCAGGAGCCCGGTACTTCGCTGTCCGGCGGTCAGCAACAACGCCTGTGTATCGCCCGTGCGATTGCCGTCAAGCCCGATGTGATCCTGATGGACGAGCCGACCTCGGCGCTGGACCCGATCTCCACGGCGACCATCGAAGACCTGATGGACAAGCTCAAACAGCAGTTCACCATCGTCACGGTGACCCACAATATGCAGCAGGCCGCGCGCGTGGCCGACTACACGGCGTTTTTCCATCTTGGCGAGCTAATCGAGTACAACGACACACGCATGATGTTTTCCAACCCGCACACCAAGAAGGCCGAAGATTACATTACCGGGCGTTATGGCTAGCGCCCGACTAAGGTGGTGCCCATGCCCAAGCTAAACAGGTCGCATCGTGACGGCACGCCCGGCGAAGTGTTCCTGGCGTTTCTCAAGCTCGGCGTGACGTCATTCGGTGGCCCGATTGCGCACCTGGGCTACTTTCGCGATGAACTGGTGACTCGGCGGCGCTGGATCGATGAAGCCGGTTATGCCGATCTCGTCGCGCTTTGTCAGTTTCTTCCCGGCCCGGCGAGCAGTCAGGTGGGCTTCGCGATGGGGCTGTTACGTGGCGGGCTGGGTGGCGCGCTGTTGGCCTGGCTGGCTTTCACGCTGCCTTCGGCACTGTTGCTGGTGCTTTTTGCCTACGGTGCCGATGCCTTCGCCGGGCCGCTGGGCCAGAGCGTCATTCATGGCCTGAAGCTGGTCGCTGTGGCGGTTGTCGCGCAGGCGGTATGGGGCATGGCACGTAACCTTTGCCCGGATCGCCGGCGCGCGGCGATTGCCATTGTCGCGGTATTGATCGTGACCTTCATTTCATCGTCGTTGGGACAGATTGCCGCCATCGTCGTGGGGGCGCTCGCTGGGTGGGTGGGATGCCGGCGGATACAGGCGCCCTCGGCGAATCGTCTTCACTTTGGATTGTCGCCTCGTGCCGGAGTAGTTGCGCTGGGGTTGTTTCTTTTTCTGCTGTTTGGCTTGCCGCTTGCGTTAACGCTTTGGCAGGCGCCAGGACTGGCGCTTTTCGAGGCATTCTATCAGGCCGGCGCGCTGGTCTTCGGTGGCGGCCATGTCGTGCTGCCGTTATTGGAAGCCAGCGTGGTCGATCCCGGCTGGGTTTCGCAAAATGCCTTTCTGGCCGGCTACGGCGCGGCGCAGGCCGTGCCCGGGCCGTTGTTTACCTTTGCGGCGTACTTGGGTGCGGTGGCCGCGCCGATAGGTAATGGCCTGATTGGCGCTTGCGTTGCGCTGGTGGCGATCTTCCTGCCGGGCATGCTGCTACTGATGGGTATGCTGCCGTTCTGGGATCGGCTACGCCAGCGCCCAAGGGCGCAGGCGATCATGGCCGGCACCAATGCCGCCGTGGTGGGTATACTGGCGGCGGCCCTTTACGATCCGGTCTGGACCGGCGCCGTGCTGGCGCCGGTCGATTTCGCCATCGCACTGGTGGCTTTCACGTTGCTTGTGGTCTGGAAGCTGCCGCCCTGGCTGGTGGTGGTGACCACCGTGATTGGCAGTGTCGTTGTCGCTTCCCTGTGAATACCTCCTAATCCAGCAATTCGACGGCAATCGCGGTGGCCTCGCCGCCACCGATGCACAGGCTGGCGATGCCGCGTTTGCCGCCGCGCTGGCGCAGCGCATTGAGCAGGGTGACGATGATTCGCGAGCCGGTGGAGCCGACCGGATGCCCCTGGGCGCAGGCGCCGCCGAACACGTTGACCTTGTCGTGGGGAATGGCGTGGTCGTCCATGGCCATCAAGGTGACCACGGCAAAGGCCTCGTTGATCTCGAACAGGTCGACGTCGTCGACCGTCCAGTCGAGGCGATCCAGCAGTTTGCCGATGGCACCGACCGGGGCGATGGTGAATTCGCTGGGATGCTGTGAATGCGTGCTGTGACCGAGAATGCGTGCCACCGGTTTGATGCCATGCGCATCGGCCGCGGCGCGACTTGCCACGACCAGCGCCGAAGCACCATCGGAGATCGAGCTGGCATTGGCGGCGGTGATGGTACCGTCCTTGGAAAAGGCCGGGCGTAGCGTGCGAATCTTGTCGAGCCGCGCCGCAAACGGCTGCTCATCACGATCGACGAGTTGCTCGCCCTGGTGGGTTTTTACGCTTACCGGAGCCATTTCGCCAGCCAGATCACCTTTCTCGTGAGCGGTCATGGCCCGCTCCAGTGAGGCGATGGCGAAATCGTCCATGCGCTCGCGGGAATAGCCGCGCTCGCCGGCGATCTGCTGCGCGAAGGCACCCATTAGCTTGCCGGTTTCGGCGTCCTCGAGGCCATCGTAGAACATGTGATCCTTGAGTTCGCCGTGACCGAGGCGATAGCCGCTGCGTGCCTTGGTCAGTATGTGCGGGGCGTTGGACATCGATTCCATGCCACCGGCCAGCAGCAACTCGCCGCTACCGGCGCGGATCAGGTCATGCGCGAGCATGGTCGCCTTCATGCCCGAACCACATAGCTTATTGATGGTCGTGGCGCCGATGCCATCGGGAATGCCGGCCTGGCGCATGGCCTGACGGCCAGGTCCCTGTTTCACGCCGCCGGGCAACACGCAGCCGAGGATGCCCTCATCGAGCTCGTCGGCGGCGATACCGGCGCGTTCGATCGCGGCGCGAATGGCGACGGCGCACAACTCGGGCGCGGTGAGGCTCGACAGGCTGCCAAGCATGGCGCCCATCGGCGTGCGCGCGCCGGAAAGAATGACAACATCGGAAGACGGCATGACGAACTCCTGAGAAGTTGTTGTAAGAAAGCCTAGGCTGAAATTTGCACCGGGCGCTTGGTCGAGATACTTCATTGACCACGGATGAGGGCTGTGGTTTGCTCGACTAAAACCAAGCAAGCGCTAGTGTTAATGCGATGACTGTAGTGAACGTGTCACCTCGCCGCAAGGAATTGATCCGTGTCGCCGCGCGTCTGTTCGTCGACGAAGGGTTCGATCGCACCACGGTGCGCATGTTGGCGCTGGAAATGAACATCAAGTCGGGGAGTCTGTTCCATCACTTCCGCGACAAGCAGGAAATTCTTTGCGCGGTGATCGAGGAGGGCATGCACAACGCCCTGTCGATCGCCCGCACCGCCCTGGCCGAAGCGGGCTGCTCGCCCCAGGCGCGGCTCGATGCCATGGCCAGGGCTCACCTCGAAACGCTGCTCACCGATCGCAATGCGCATGTGGTCGCTCTCTATGAATGGCGGCGTCTGGATGGTGATTCTCGAGCGCATCTGGTGCATCTGCGCGATGCCTACGAGGCACTGTGGCAACAGGTCATTGACGAGGCACTGGAAGCCGGGTTGATTCGCGGCGATAAGTTTCTGGTGCGCCGCTTCGTGTTGGGCGCGCTGAACTGGACGGTGCGCTGGTACGACCCCGATGGGCCGCGCTCGCCCGAGGCGCTGGCCAAGGAGTTGGTTGCCATGATTACCCCGCCCGAGGCGGCCGAGAGCCCTTGAATACGGCTTGATGTCGCATGCTTGGGCCAGGTTCAGGTTGCGACCATTGTCTCGGTTGGGGTGCCTTGTATCGGCTGCGGTCAATGTCTAGGGTTAATCGAGCTGCTGTGAGCGGCTCACTTTTTTGTAGTGCTCTTGACGTTTACGTTAACGAAAAGAAGGAGGCGGACAATGACAACAATGCCCCAGGATTACTCGACGTATCTGGCCGATTTCTCGCTGGAACAGGTGCTGGCTCGGCTCGACGATCATCGAGATGGGCGATTGAATGCCTTCGAGGCCTGCTGCGGTCGTCATCTGCGCAGCGGCAACGGTGAACGCATAGCGCTGGTGCATGAAGACGGCGAGGGCCGCGTGACGCGACTTAGTTATGCCGATCTGGAAGCCGCCAGCGCGCGCTTGGCCGGCTGGTTCCGGGAACAGGGGCTGGGCACGGGCGACCGCATCGCCTGCATGCTGCCACGCACGCCCGAGTTGATGATCGCGGTGCTGGCGACCTGGCGCATCGGCGCCGTCTACCAGCCGCTATTCACCGCCTTCGGTCCCGACGCCGTGGATTTTCGTCTGGCGCGGGCCGACGCGCGATTGTTGATTACCGATCGTGCCAACCGGCACAAGTTCGATGGCCTGAGCCAATGCCCGCCGGTGCTCTGCGTCGGCGGTGGCGGCGATGAACACCGCGACGATGCCGACTGGGCTTCGGCAGCCGGACATGCGCCGATCGAGACGCCAGCGCCACGTCTCGATCCGCAGGCGGCATTCCTGCAGATGTTTACCTCGGGCACCGTGGGCAAACCCAAGGGCGTGGCGGTACCGTTGGCCGCGTTGCCGGCCTTCGCGCTGTACATGGAGTTGGCCATCGATCTGCGTGGCGACGATCTGTTCTGGAACATGGCCGACCCGGGTTGGGCGTATGGCCTGTATTACGCGATTACCGGGCCGCTGTTGCTGGGCGCGACGACCTATTTCTGCGAATCGGCCTTCGCCGCCCAGGGCGCGCTGGACTTCATGGTTCGCCACCAGATCACCAACTTCGCCGCCGCGCCGACCGCCTATCGGCTAATGAAGGCGTCGGGCCTGTTCGACGCTGCCGCCGAACGACTGTCGCTGCGCGCGGCCAGTTCCGCCGGCGAGCCGCTGAATACCGAAGTGGTCGGTTGGGTCGAGCGCGCGCTGGGCTGTTCGGTAATGGATCATTACGGTCAGACCGAAACCGGCATGACCTGCTGCAACCATCATGCGCTCGAGCACGTCAAACCCGCCGGTGGCATGGGCGTGCCCATGCCGGGCTACCGCCTCGCCGTTCTCGATGCCGAATACAACGAACTTCCCGATGGCGAACCCGGCGTGCTGGGCGTGGATATCGCCGCCTCGCCGGTACATTTCTTCACCGGCTACACCTGGCAGGAAAAGGAACCCTTCGCTAATGGCTACTACCTGACCGGCGATGTGGTCGTCCGCGAGGCCGATGGCAGCTTCTGCTTCGCCGGGCGCAACGATGACATCATCACCACCGCCGGTTATCGCGTCGGGCCGACCGATGTCGAGAATACCGTGATGACGCATCCGGCGGTCGCCGAGTCGGCGGCGGTGGGCAAGCCCGACGAGATTCGTGGCGAGGTCATCAAGTCGTATGTGGTATTGCGCGATGGCTACGAACCGGATGAAACCCTCGCCGAGGAGATTCGCCAGCGCGTGCGCGAACGTTTGTCCTCACACGCCTACCCGCGCGAAATCGAATTCGTCGAAACCCTTCCCAAGACCCCCAGCGGCAAGATTCAGCGCTTCAAGTTGCGCGCCCAGGCCGCTGGCGAAACGGAGACACCCTGATGCAACTGCAGGACCGTACTTTTCTGATTACCGGAGCCGCCTCGGGGTTGGGGGCGGCGACCGCCGAGCGTCTGGTGGCCGGTGGCGCCAACGTGGTGCTGTGCGATTTGAGCGAGGCGATCGAGGCACAGGCTTCGCGACTGGGCGATGCCGCCGTGGCGTGCCGCGGCGATATCACCGATGCCGACGACATCCAGGCGGCGGTTAGCCGCGCCGTGGATAGCGGCGGATTGCATGGCGTGGTGCATTGCGCCGGGGTGGTCAGTGTCGCCAAGTTGCTCGATCGCGAGGGCAATCCCGCCGATCTCGATGCCTTCCGCCGTACCATCGAGATCAACCTTATCGGCACCTTCAACGTGCTGCGCTTGGCCGCAGCGGCGATGATCAAGAATACCCCTCAGGGCAGTGACGGCGAGCGCGGGGTGATCGTCGATACCGCCTCGATCGCGGCCTTCGATGGTCAAATCGGGCAGGCCGCCTACAGCGCCTCCAAGGCCGGTGTCGCCGGTATGACGCTACCGCTGGCGCGCGAACTTTCGCGTCACGGCATCCGTGTGATGACCATCGCGCCGGGTGTCTTCGAGACGCCGATGATGGGTGGCATTCCCGACGACGCGGTGGCCGCTCTGTCGGCGGCGGTACCGTTTCCCAAGCGCCTGGGGCGCCCCGCGGAGTATGCCGCGCTCGCCGAGCAGATCGTTACCAACGCGATGCTCAATGGCGAGGTGATACGGCTCGATGGCGGTATCCGCATGCAATAAGAGCCGTTCGCACCTGTTGTCTGTGCTCGTCTTTTTACAATCGAGCATGCGGTGTTAAAAATCAGCTTAAAGTCTGACGAATCCCCACGAATTTTGTGCTACGTGTCGCATAAGGCCTGCTCCCTGACCTCCTCGCAAAGGCTCGCTTGAAGCATTTTCCAGGCGGGCCAGGGGGCAGCACCAAGACGATGACGCCGAAGCCATTCCAGGCCCAACCGCCACACGGAGAGCACATTCCGGTGCCGGATACTGTTGCTCTGGTAGCGCCGCTGTTGCCCGCTGGCTCGGACATGCAGGCCGGCCCCCATCACGGCCACATTCGCCAGCATGGCGATCAGCAGCAGGATCTCGATGCGCTTGCCCTGCCGAGAGCGGTGCATGCCGAACCCCAACCCGAACTGGGGGCTCTTGACGTCGCGAAACCCTTCTTCGATCTGCATGCGCTGTCGGTAGATGGCCACCAGCTTGTCCGCCAGCGTGGCCCGGTCCTCCAGGTTGCTGACCAGCACCCAGGGGTCCTTCTGCCGCCGGGCGATCTGCCGGCTGCCGCTGTCCTGAGAGACCTGCCCGCGCTTGTTGCGATGCTTGCGCCCCTGTGGCGGCCGATGGTAGAGCACCATCCGGGTGGTGAGGGGGTTGCTTTCGGCGATCCGCACGGTGCCGAGTGGCTGCGGGCTGGCGGTGGCCTGCGGGAAAAGGGCGGCAACGGGCTGCCACGCCTGCCCGGGTGCCTGGTAGCGGGTCGGACAGCGGACCCGGCCGACGTAGTGCCAGCCGCGCGCCTCGACCGCCCGGAACCAGCGATTGCGAAAGCCGGCATCGGTGACCAGAATCGGCGTGGCCCCGGCGGGTAGCACCTCGGCGAGGGCATCCAGCAGGTACGCTTCGCAGCGAGGACAGCCGGCCTTGTGGTGGACCTTCTCGAAGATCGGCAGCGACCGCCCGGCGAACGGCACTGCGGCGCGCAGTAGAAAATGCCGTCCCCGGTCATCGATCGGTGACCAGTCCACCAGAATCAGCGGCCGCGTGGTATGGCCGATCAGCAGGGTGGCCATGAGCCAATAGAACAGCGGCCGCTCGCGGTGCAAATGATGATTGCCCAGCAGCCGGTCGACCCGCTTGATGGTGTGCTTGGCCGCCACCGGACCCGGCAAGGCACGGCCCAGGGCGGTCAAGCCCAGGCGGCGCTTCCCCAGCAGAGCCCCCACGGTATCGAGCAATGCCTGCAGGCGCTTGGCATGGACCAGGGGGAGTGATGACGTCAGCAGAGTATGCAAGAATCGAGGGGCCTGCATGGGTCTCCTTCGGCATATTGTGTGTTTGGCGACTTACAACATGCCGGCCCATGCAGGCCTTTTCAATCATATCATTCTGATTTTCTTATCTATTTCCTGGGGATCCGTCAGGCTTAAAGTGCTCATTTATCATTCGTAAACTCGAGTGCGAGCCCAGTCCGCCTTTGCGCTGATTTTTGCTTAGTGACCCACACGGATGTGGGAAATGCGTGGGCCCGTAGGGAACGGGCCTAGCTCTGATCTTCGCTCGACGACGTTTCGAACGGCTCTCGACACATCAATTTAAAACGAACGCTTGACTCGACTCCTTCTCTGGCCTAATTTTCAAACACATGTTTGAAGTGGTGCCGAGCGCCGCTCAATACGGCTCATTCAGGAGAGTTCGAGATGCCCGACTACCAGGCCCCGCTGCGCGATCTGCGCTTCGTGATGGACGAAATGCTGGACTATCCCGGCCATTATGCGCGTTTGCCGAATGGCGACGACGCATCGCCGGATGTGGTCGCGGCGATTCTCGAGGAGGGCGGTCGTTTCGCCCGCGAGGTGCTGCTGCCGCTCAACCAGAGCGGCGATCGCGAGGGTTGCTTGCTGGAGGGCGGTGAGGTCAAGGCGCCGCGGGGTTTCAAGGCAGCCTACGCCCAATACGTCGAGGGTGGCTGGCCGAGCCTGTCCGCCGAGCCCGAGCATGGCGGCCAGGGGCTGCCGGCGTCGCTGGGCATGGCGCTGTCCGAAATGATCTGCGCCAGCAATCTGGCCTGGGGCATGTATCCGGGCCTTTCGCATGGCGCCGCCGATGCACTGCGCCATCATGGTAGCGACGAGCAGCGTGCCACCTATCTGACCAAGCTGGTCGAGGGCGTATGGACCGGCACCATGTGCCTGACCGAACCGCATTGCGGTACCGATCTCGGCCTGATCAAGACCCGTGCTGTGCCAACCGACGACAGCGCCTATACGATCAGCGGCACCAAGATATTCATCTCCGCCGGCGAGCATGACCTGGCCGAAAACATCGTGCACCTGGTATTGGCCAAGCTGCCCGACGCGCCCGAGGGCTCGCGAGGGATTTCCTTGTTCGTGGTGCCCAAGTACCTACCCGATGTCGATGGCAATCCCGGCGAGCGCAACGGCGTGTCCTGCGGCTCGCTGGAACACAAGATGGGCATCCACGGCAACGCCACCTGCGTGATGAACTTCGATGGTGCCAAGGGTTTCCTGATTGGGCCACCCAACAAGGGGTTGGCGTGCATGTTCACGATGATGAATGTGGCGCGAATCGGCGTGGGTATCCAGGGTTTGGGCTTGATGGAGGCGAGTTTCCAGAACTCGCTGGCTTATGCTCGCGACCGCTTGCAGATGCGTGCGCTATCCGGCCCCAAGGCTGCCGACAAGCCGGCCGACCCGATTATCGTGCATCCCGATGTGCGACGCATGCTGCTGACCCAGAAGGCGCTGGCCGAGGGCGGGCGCATGCTGGTGATGTACACCGCGCAACTGGTCGATGTGACCGAGCATGGCGAGGACGCTGCCGAGCGTGAGCGTGCCGAGACGCTGCTCGGATTGCTGACACCCATCGTCAAGGCGTTTCTCACCGAACTGGGGTTCGAGGCCACCAACGAGGGTGTGCAGGTGTTCGGCGGGCATGGCTTCATTCAGGAGTGGGGCATGGAGCAGTTCGTGCGCGATGCCCGCATCACTCGGCTTTACGAAGGCACCACGGGCATCCAGGCGCTCGATCTGCTGGGGCGCAAGGTGCTGATGAGCCAGGGCGAGACGCTCAAGGTCTTCACCAAGGAGATCCACAAGTTCTGTCAGGCCCAGGCCGATAACGCCGAACTCAAGGAATTCGTCGAGCCGTTGGCCAAGCTCAACGCCGAATGGGGCGAACTGACCATGAGCGTGGGCATGAAGGCCATGGAGGATCGTGAGGAGGTCGGCGCGGCGAGTGTCGATTATCTGCTGTATTCAGGCTACGTCACCCTGGCCTATCTCTGGGCGCGTGCAGCGGGTACCGCTCAGCAGGCATTGGCAAGCGGCGAGAGCGAGTCCGCCTTCTACCGCGCCAAACAGGATACCGCACGCTTCTACTTCCAGCGCTTGTTACCACGCACGCGGGGTCATGCGCAGATGATTCGCGCCGGTGGCGCTTCGTTGATGGCCATGTCCGCCGAGGACTTTGGCCTGGGTTTTGAAATCTAGCGTTTCGCTTCTCTCTCGGTCAGGCGCTCTGACCTCTTGGCGGCGGGTGATTCTGAATCACCCGCCTTTTTTGTTGCGCCGTTTTTCCTTGCGATAGCCGTCAAGCGATTTCGGCGTTATCAATCGAGATATTCGAAGACCTTGACGATGCGCTGGATGCCGCCGATCTGTGAAACCACGCTGACGATCTGTTGAGCTTCCTGGCGGGTCACGATGCCCATCAGATAGACGGTCGAGTTCTCGCTGATGACCTCGATACGGCTCGAATCGATGCTTTTGTTGGTCGCCAGCTCGGTTTGAGCCCGGGTTTCCAGCCAGGTGTCGGTCATGCGCTGCCCCATCGGCAGGTTGGCCGCGACCGTCAGTTCGTTGTGTACCTGGCGCACTCGGCGGATATTCTGGGCGATCTCACCGGCCTTGTCCCTGAGTTCCTGGCTAGGTACCTGGCCAAACAGCAAAACGACACCGTTATAGCTGTTGATGCCGATGCGCGCGTCGCCCAGACGGGCATCGGTACGTTGCATGGTGGACTCGATCTTGGACTCGATGCTTTCATCCTCGACCTTCATGCCGACGGTGCGGGTGCCATAGTTTTCACCGGTCGAAGGCGGGGTGTTCATTTCGTTGATGGCCGAACACCCACCGAGGGTCAATGCCAGGGTCAACAGGGCCGGGGTAAACAGTCCTTTTTTCATTGCTCTCACTCGTTGCTGCCAAAAAGTTGTTCGTCGACCAGATCACACAGGCAGTGAATCACCAACAGGTGAACTTCCTGAATGCGTGCCGTCGACGTCGCGGGAACACGGATTTCGCAATCGTCCTGGCCGAGCAGCGAAACCATGTCGCCACCGTCACGGCCGGTCAGGGCGACCACCGCCATGTCCCGGTCGTGAGCGGCCTGAATCGCCTGAACCACGTTGGCCGAATTGCCACTGGTCGAGATCGCCAGCAGGATATCGCCGGGTTGGCCAAGCGCGCGAATCTGCTTGGAAAAAACCTCGTTATAACTGTAATCGTTGGCGATCGAAGTCAGTGTCGAGGTGTCGGTGGTCAGTGCCAGCGCCGGCAGGCTAGGGCGTTCGCGCTCGAAGCGGTTGAGCAGTTCGGAGGAAAAATGCTGACTATCGCCGGCGCTGCCGCCGTTGCCGCAGCATAGAATCTTGCCTTCATTGATCAGACATTGAACCATCATCTGGCTGGCGACTTCGATGAATGGTGGCAATACCTCGCTGGCATAGGTCTTGGTATCGATGCTGTCGTTGAAGTGGCCGAGAATGCGTGATTGAAAATCCATGTTGATGTCTTGGTCCCTTAGCGATCAGAACGCGTCGAAGGCGGCGCGCACCCAAGTGAACTCCAATTGCGGCGGAGTGCCGGTGACACCGACCACGTCGAAGCGACACGGACATGATAGCCCTTTGCGTAGCAGATAAAAACGCGCCGCCTGGATCAGGCGACGCTGCTTGGTGACGTTGACGGTTTCCAGCGGATGGCCGTGGCGACAGTCGCGGCGATGACGCACCTCGATGAACGCCAGGGTCTCGCCCTCGCGCATGACCAGGTCGAGTTCGCCACCCTTGGCATGTTGATTGCGATCGACCGATTGCAGGCCCTGGGCCTGCAACCAGACTTCCGTGGCGCGTTCGATCGCTTCGCCACGGGCACGGGCGTCGCTAGAGCGAGCCATTGCCGAACATGATCTTCTGTACATCGCGTAGCGGAGGTTGCGGCACGCCGTTGGTGAATTCCGCCCAGGGCAGGTCACGGTGAATGCGCCCATCCGACGATGCGCTCAACGCGCCGGTGGCGCCGTAGAACTCGGTGCCCGGAGCGGCTTCGAACAGCGGCAAGCGGCGGGCGAGCTCATAGGCATCGACACCCATGGCCTTGAGCTTGAACAGGGCGGGTTCACCGGCACTGCGAAGCTTCTGGTAGCTTTCGAAGAAGGGCAGAGCATTCTCGCCTCCCACTGCGGCCTCGGGAACGATCCAGGGTATTTCGATGAACTGAACGCCGTTGAGGTCATGGTCGGCGCGTGGTTGCGGGCGACCTTCGTAGAGGTGCGAAGTGGCATAGATCGGCAGATCGTCGGCATAGTAAAACGCCAATGTCGGTGGTACCTGGCGCGCGTAACTGGGCAAGGCGAGCAGGAACAGCATGTCCATGTCGCGCTGGGCACGCTCGCTGGTGACGTTGAGCAGTTGACGTACCGAGCTGGATACCGAGGCTTCGGGATCGTAACTGGTCACGGCCGCCAGGCTGCCGCCCCGTTGTAGCCAGGCGTCGCGGAAGGCGTCGGCGACCCGGTCGCCCCAGGCATTGTCGGGGACCAGCATGCCGGCGCGCCGATGGCCATCGAGCCAGGCGCGCTTGGCAACCTGGCGGGCCTCGTCCTCGGCGGATAGGCCGTACTGGAAAAGATTGTCGGCCTTGTTGCTGGGCGCGGTGCCGTAATTGAGCGCCAGGGTCGGCAACGGCACGCTGTCGCGTTGCTCCAGTTGCGAGACCTTGTCCTTGTCGAGTGGGCCGATGACGACCTGGGCGCCATTCATGGTGGCCTGCGCGTAGAGCGTGTTGAGAGTGCCGCGACTGGCATCGTAGAAGCTCAGGCGTGGCGTCTGCTCGCCTTGATCGAGGGCGTTCATGTGGCGTGCCTGCATGCCCTCGCGGATGGCTTGGGCGACGTTGGCCAACGGTCCGGATTCGGGCAGGAATACCGCGATATGGCGCACGTCCTGGCCGCGCAATTCGCTCAGTGCCTGTAGATTCGACGGCAAACGCCGAGCGGCGGGGTGATTGGGGTAGCGGGCGCGCCATTCGTCGATGCGCGCGAACAGCCCGGAAATATCGCCGCCGTTACGCCGTTGCAGTCGCACCAACTCGACCCAACCAGTGGCAAGCGGGTCGCCGCGACTGGCCAGTTGATCGAGGGTCTGGCCACGCAGCCGCGAAAGCTGGCGCCAGATGGCATCGTTGAGGTCGAAGGGCGCGTCGTCACGCTGCAGGTCGATCAGGGTCCGGGCGGCATCCTGGGCTTCGCCGACCAGGCCGAGTGCCAAGCCGCGCCGATAGCGCAGCGTCATGGCGTCGTCGCGCGACATTGCGATATCGTCTTCGAGCAACGCGGTCGCCTGAATGACGCTCCAGCCATCTTCCTGCTCCAGCCCCACGCGAGACAGCAGCAAGGCCCATTGCACGCGTTCGCTCTCGCCGAGCAGGCTGGCATCGATGGCGGAGGCCACTTTCAGGGCCTGCGCGTTATCGCCGCGACGTGCTAGGATATCCGCCGCCTGGAGACGGGTGCGAGCTGCTTCGGGGCCACTCTGGCTCTGGGCCTGGGCCAGCAGTTCGGCGGGCTCGGGGCCACCGCGCAGTGTCTCGACCATGCCTTGCTGGCCGGCACAGCCAGCCATGAGTAGTGCCACCAGGCCGGCACCGATCAGGCGTCGCAGCGATTTATCCATACGTTTTCATTCCTTGTGTCTGGCCCTGTATTTTTCTGGTGCTGGTCTGGCCCTGATTGACGAGAGGCCAGCTTGGCCGGTGAGCGTCGTCACACAACCTTCTATCGTCCGGGATCGACCCATGAGCGAGTCTAGCAAAGGCACATTGTACGTGGTGGCCACGCCGATTGGTAACCTCGACGACCTGTCTCCACGCGCCGCCAAGGTGCTCGGCGAGGTAGCGCTGATCGCTGCCGAGGATACCCGTCACACGTCGCGGCTGCTGCGTCACCTGGGGCTCGAGCGGCCCATGCTATCGTTGCACGAGCATAATGAGGAGCGGCGCGTGGATCAGTTGGGTGCGCGGCTCGACGCCGGCGACGACGTGGCGCTGGTCAGCGACGCCGGCACGCCATTGATCTGCGATCCGGGCTTCGTGCTGGTGCGCGCGCTGCGCGAGCGTGGCGCGCGGATCGTGCCGATTCCCGGGCCCTGCGCGCTGGTGGCGGGGCTGTGCGCGGCCGGGCTACCCACCGACCGTTTCCTGTTCGTCGGCTTTCTGCCGGCCAGGAGTGGGCCTCGTCGCGCCCGCCTGGATGCGCTATGCGAGCGCGACGAGACCCTGGTGTTCTACGAGTCGCCGCATCGTATCCGCGATACCCTGGTGGATATCGCCGCCAGCTTCTTTGATCGTCGGGTGGTGCTCGCCCGCGAACTGACCAAGACCTTCGAAACCTTTCTCGATGGGACGGCGTCCGACCTGCTCGCGCGCATGGAGGAGGACCCCGACCAAACGCGCGGTGAGTTCGTGTTGATGGTCGCCGGCGCGCCACCGCGCGAAGACGAAACGACCACGGTAGACGGCGTGGCGCTGCTGAGCGCGCTGCTGGACGAGGGGGTCGGCGTCAAGCAGGCCGCCAGCGTGGCGACGAAACTGCTCGGTGGGCGCAAGAAGTCCTGGTACGCACAGGCACTGTCGCTCAAGGACGACGGTTGAGGGGCATCTAAGGCACTGCTATTCTTGCGCGCTTGGGAGTCGGCCAGACAGTCGCCGCCAGCTTGCTGGGGGAGGAAAGTCCGGGCTCCATAGGGCAGGGTGCCAGGTAACGCCTGGGCGGCGCGAGCCGACGGAAAGTGCAGCAGAGAGTAGACCGCCTAAGCAGCGCAAGCTGCCGGCAAGGGTGAAAGGGTGCGGTAAGAGCGCACCGCACGCCTGGCAACAGTGCGTGGCATGGTAAACCCCACCCGGAGCAAGACCGAATAGGCCCCCGACGCTGTGGCCCGCAGTGGGGGCGGGTAGGTTGCTTGAGCCCAGTGGTGACGCTGGGCCTAGATGAATGGCTGTCCACGACAGAACCCGGCTTAACGGCCGGCTCCCATCCTCATTTCTTTCATCGTCGTGTCCGAGAATTGCATGCCGCATCGCGTCAACGCTTCGCCTTCGTCCGCCGACTATCGCCATGCCAGCGTGCTGCTCGACGGCGCCGTCGATGCGTTGATCCATGCAATCGATGGCGTCTATCTGGATGGCACCTTCGGGCGAGGTGGGCATTCGCGCGCCATCCTCGAGCGGCTCGGTCCCGCCGCTCGCCTGCTGGCCATCGATCGCGACCCGCATGCGCTGGCCGAGGCGCGGCGCATCGACGATGCGCGTTTTTCGATACATGCCGACACCTTCAGCCAGCTTGGCGAGATCGCCCGCGCCCAGGGCGTGCACGGCCGCCTCGCCGGGATCCTGCTGGATATCGGCGTGTCGTCGCCGCAACTCGACGATCCCGAGCGCGGCTTTAGCTTCCTACGCGATGGGCCACTGGATATGCGCATGGACCCCGAGCACGGTGAAAGCGCCGCCGAGTGGTTGGCGCGCGCCAAGGAAGCCGATATCGCCTGGGTCTTCAAGACCTACGGTGAAGAGCGCTTCGCCAAGCGCATGGCACGGGCCATCGTCGAGCGCCGTCAGCAGTCGCCGATCACCCGCACTCACGAGCTTGCCGAGTTGTTGAAGGCGGCGCATCCCGCCTGGGAGAAAGGCAAGCATCCCGCCACGCGGGCCTTTCAGGCGCTGCGTATTCATGTCAATCGTGAGCTCGAGGAACTCGACGCCGCTTTGGTTGCCGCATTGGAAGCGCTGGCTCCCGGCGGTCATCTGGTGGTGATCAGTTTTCATTCGCTCGAGGATCGTCGGGTCAAGCGCTTCATTCGCGATCATGTGCGTGGCGATACGCATTTGCCGCGTGGCATGCCGATTCGCGATGATCAACTGACGCGGCGGCTGGAAACGCTGGGCAAGGCTCGGCGCCCGGGCCCCGCCGAGGTCGACGACAACCCCCGAGCACGCAGTGCGGTCATGCGCGCCGCGCGCAAGATCGTCTGAGGATTGGCATGGCCCAGGGAACGAAGATCAAGCCCCGAGGAAACTGGCCGCTGAAGCTGCGCCTGGGGTGGCGCCAGCTGTGGGTGGCAGTGCTCACTGGGCTGGTACTGGTCAGTGCGCTGGCGGTAACGACCAGCGCGCACCTTACCCGGGTGCAATACGCCCGCTTGCAACAACTCGAACTCGAGCAGGACCAGCTACAGACGATCTGGGGGCGCCTGTTGCTCGAGGAGAGTACCTGGTCGGCGCCGTCGCGTATCGAACGCCTCGCTCGAGAACGTCTGGAAATGCAGGTGCCTGATATCAACGATGTCGAAGTGATTCGTCCATGAGTCAGCGTCGCAAGGGCTCGCCGACCCGTTCGGAAATGGCTCCGCTGGGTAGCGGGCGCTACCGTTTCATGGTCTTCATCGTCATGGCCGCGCTGGCCCTGTTGGTAGGGCGAATCGTCGACCTGCATGTGCTGAATCGACTGTTTCTGCAGGATCAGGGCGATGCGCGCACGTTGCGTGTGGAAGCCATCGACGCGCATCGCGGCATGATCACCGATCGCAACGGCGACCCCTTGGCGATCTCGACGCCGGTGGTCACGTTGTGGGCCAACCCCCAGCAATTGCCCGACGACCGCATTCAGCGCCTGATGCTGGCCAAGGCGCTGGGTGTCGAGCTCGACGCTCTCAATGAGCGGATCGAGCTCTACGCCGAGCACGAGTTCATGTATCTGGAGCGGCGCATGACGCCTGTCGCCGCCCAGCAGGTTCTCGATCTGCACTTGCCCGGTGTCTACGGCAAACACGAATACAAGCGTTATTACCCCTCCGGCGAGGTCACCGCGCAATTGGTCGGCATCACCAATATCGATGACCAGGGCCAGGAAGGGCTCGAGCTCGCTTATAACAGTTATCTCGCCGGCGATCCCGGCAAACGCCTCGTGCTCAAGGATCGCAAGGATCGGCTGGTCAAGGATCTGCGCCTGATCGAGGAAGCCAAGCCGGGTGGCGATCTGACCCTGGCGATCGACCTGCGCCTGCAATACATGGCCTATCGCGAACTCAAGGCGGCGGTCAACGAGCATAACGCCGATGGCGGCACTCTGGTGATGATGGATGCGCGCAATGGCGAGGTGCTGGCGATGGCCAATGTGCCGTCGTATAACCCCAACAATCGTTCTGAACTCGACGCCGAGGGGCTACGCAATCAGGCGGTCACCGATGTCTTCGAGCCCGGCTCGGTGATGAAACCGTTGGCGATGTCGGCGGCGCTGGCTACCGACAAGTTCGCCCCGGAGACCATCGTCGATACCTCGCCGGGTTATATGCGCCTGGACGGTAAGTACACCATCAGCGACTTCCGCAATTACGGCAAGCTGACGATGGGCGGTATTCTGCTGCACTCCTCCAACGTCGGCATGTCGCGGGTGGCGTTGCAACTGGACAACGATGCGATATGGAATCGCTACCATGAACTGGGGTTAGGACAAGTGCCGGGTACCGGTTTCCCTGGCGAGGCGAGCGGCAGCTTGCCGGTACCTTATAACTGGTCGGAGAGCAAGCGTGCGACGATGGCTTACGGTTATGGCTTGGCGGTTTCCGCACTGCAGCTAGCCAGCGCTTATACGGCCATTGCCAACGATGGCAAGCGCCTACCGGCATCGCTGCTCGAGCTCTCCGAGCCTGCCGACGGGAAACGTGTGATGTCCGAGCGTATTGCCGATAATCTGTTGCTGATGCTCGAGCAGATCGTGCAGCCGGGTGCCGGCGGTTCGCGTGCCGCGGTGCCGGGCTACCGAATTGCCGGCAAGACCGGCACGGTGCGCAAGGTGACCAGCGAGGGGTATCAGACATCCGCCTACCGTTCGCTGTTCGCCGGTATCGCGCCGGTGTCGGATCCGCGCATCGTCACCGTGGTGATGATCGACCATCCCAAGGGCCAGGAATACTACGGTGGGCTGGTCTCTGCGCCTGTATTCGCGCGTGTCGTGGGCAAGGCACTGCGCCTGCTCGACGTTCTTCCCGATAAGCAGGAGGCGATGGGTGATGCTGATAAGTCGTGAAGGTCTGTTCGATGCGTTGACCACATTGTGGCCCGATATCGTGCTGCCGGAAGAGCTTCCCGCCGAGCGACTGGCGCTATGCCGCGATAGCCGGGCCATTGGTGACAGCGCCGCGCCGGCGGTTTTCGTTGCCTTACCCGGGGTGAACGTCGATGGCCGACGCTTCATCGCTCAGGCACTCGATGACGGCGCGGTATTGGTATTGACCGATGTGACATCGGATGGCGGCGTGCCGAAAGGCATCGACCTGCCCGAAGACCCTCGCGTGTTGCGTCTGGCCGGCCTCGAGCATGTGCTGGGCGAACTGGGTCGGCTGTTATTCGCGGTACCCAAGAGCCTCGAGCTGGTCGGCGTTACCGGCACCAACGGCAAGAGTTCGGTAACGCATTATTTCGCCGCGCTCTCGGAGGCGCTCGGCCGGCCCGCAGGGCTGATCGGCACCCTTGGCTGGGGGCGCGCCGGCCGACTCGTCGAGAGTGGCCTGACCACGCCGGGGCCGCTGGAACTGCAAGCCGCGCTCGGCGCGATGGCCGCCCAGGGCATCGAGCGCGTGGCCATGGAAGTCTCTTCGCACGCGCTCGAGCAGGAGCGTCTGTCGGGTTGTCGTGTCACCGCGGCGGCGTTCACCAACCTGTCTCGTGACCATCTCGATTATCATGGCAGCATGGCTGCCTATGCAGCGTCCAAGGCGCGGCTCTTCAAGCGCCGCGAACTCAAGCTGGCGGTGGTCAACGGCGACGATCCGCTGGCGCGATTGATGCTCGCCGGCCTGCCCGATGGGGTGCGCGTGCTGGCTTGCGGCGAGCAGCAGGCGACGACGCTGCGCGTGATCGACTGGCAGCCGCATGGTGATGGACAGCGTGCACTGATCGCCACCCCGGATGGCGAACGCGTACTCGAGCTTGCGCTGATGGGGCGCTTCAATCTCGACAATGTGCTGCTGGCCATGGCCGTGCTGTTGGGGCTCGGCGAGAACATCGACGCACTGTGTCAGGCCGCCGGTGAATTGACGCCGGTGCCGGGGCGCATGCAGGTCGTCACGCGCCCCAATGCGCCTAGCGTGGTGGTGGATTACGCGCACACGCCGGATGCGCTCGGCAACGCTCTGCAGGCCCTGCGCGCACATCTGGCGAACGCCGATGGTCGCCGTGGGCAGCTATGGTGTGTGTTCGGTTGCGGTGGTGATCGGGACACCGGCAAGCGGTCGCTGATGGCCGCTGCCGCCGAGTCATTGGCCGACCGCTTGGTGATTACCGACGATAACCCGCGCAGCGAAACGCCCGCGAAGATTCGCGACCAGGTGCTTGCCGGACTATCGCCAGAGGCGCTCGAGCGTAGCTGGTGCATCGATGGCCGTGGCGAGGCGATTGCCCGTACGGTCGCCGAGGCCGGCGCCGATGACGTGATTCTGATTGCCGGCAAGGGCCATGAGGATTATCAGGAAATCGACGGACAGCGCCATCCGTTCTCGGATGTGCGTAGCGCCGAATCCGCATTGGACGCTCGCCAGGTGAACTCATGAGCGAATCGGTCGCGAAGACGTGCGGACTGGATAGCCTGGGCGCTATCGCCGCGGCGCTGGGCGTGTCGCTGGCGATCGAGGATCGCGTGGTCGCGGGTATCGTCACCGATACCCGGGCGCTGCGAGCGGGCGACGTCTTCGTTGCGCTGGTTGGCGAACGCTTCGATGCTCACGATTTTCTCGATCAGGCGCGCGAGGCGGGAGCGGCGGCGGCGATCGTCTCGCGCCCGGTCGACGATGCGTTGCCGCAATTGCAGGTCGCCGACACCCGCCTGGCGCTGGGTTTGTTGGGCCAGGCGCGACGCCTGGCCTGGGGCGGGCCGCTGGCGGCGATTACCGGCAACAGCGGCAAGACCACGGTCAAGGAGATGCTGGCCGCGCTGCTCGAGCGTCGCGGTGCTACGCTCGCCACTCGTGGCAACCTGAATAACGATATCGGCGCGCCGTTGACGCTGTTGGGATTGTCGTCGCGCCATCGCCATGCGGTGGTAGAACTGGGCGCCAACCATATTGGCGAGATCGCCTGGACCGTGGCATTGGCACGACCGCAGGTGGCGGTCATCAACAACGTGACCGGCGCGCATGTCGGCGAATTCGGCGGCATGGGTCGGATCGCCCAGGCCAAGGGCGAGATCCTCGCCGGGCTGGCGGCGGATGGCGTCGCGGTGCTCAATCGCGACGATGCCTTCTACCCGTTCTGGCAACGTCTTGCCGGCAACCGTGATGTGCTGAGCTTCGGTTTAACCGAGCAGGCACGAATCCACGCTCGCGATCTGGCCTGCGATAGCCTCGGGCGCTATGCTTTCACGCTTGTGCGTGATGGCCAGGCACTGGGTCAGGTTCAATTGGCGCTGCTGGGCCTGCATAACGTGCGCAACGCCTTGGCAGCGGCAGCGGCGGCGCTGGCGCTGGGCTTGCCGGCGGCTGAGGTGGTAGCCGGGCTATCGGCGATCCAGGCGATTCCCGGGCGGCTGACGCTGATCGAGGGGCCACGTGGTAGTCGTCTGCTCGACGATACCTATAATGCCAACCCGGGTGCGGTAAAAGCGGCACTCGAGGCGTTGGCGAAGATGCCCGCCCCGCATTGGTGCTTTCTCGGCGCCATAGGAGAATTGGGGCAGGCGTCCGCTGGATTGCATGCCGAGGTTGGGCGGTACGCACAAGAATTGGGGATCGACTTTCTCGGCACCCTGGGACCCGAGGCAGAGCCGGCGGCTCGTGCCTTCGGCGAGCGGGGCTGTCATTTCGAGGACTGGGAGGCGCTTTTGCGCCATGCCCATGACCATCTGCCGTCAGGGGCCAGCGTGCTGGTCAAGGGCTCGCGCAGCGCCGGTATGGAGCGACTGATTACTGAGCTGCGCGCGGATGTATCAAGGTGAACGCAACACATGCTGCTTTATCTGGCCGAATTTCTGGCGCAATTTCAAAGCGCCTTCGCTGTCTTCAACTACCTGACCCTGCGTGTGATCCTGGGCACACTCACGGCGCTGCTGCTGTGTCTGTGGCTGGGGCCGATGATGATCCGCCGTCTGGTGGAACGTCAGATCGGCCAGGCGGTACGTGACGACGGCCCCCAATCGCATCTCTCCAAGGCAGGCACCCCGACCATGGGCGGGGCGATGATCCTGGTCGCCATGTCGATCAGTACCTTGCTGTGGGGCGATCTGGACAATTACTACGTGTGGCTTACGTTGATCGTCACGCTGGGCTTCGGCGCCATCGGTTGGGTCGACGATTACCGCAAGGTGGTCGAGAAGAACCCACGCGGGCTGCCGGCGCGCTGGAAGTATTTCTGGCAGTCGGCGATCGGCATCGGCGCCGCTGTCGTGCTGTATGTCACTGCCGCCAGCCCGGTCGAAACCAGTCTGATCGTGCCACTGTTCAAGGAAGTCGTCATACAGCTCGGCTTTGTGTATATCGTGCTGGCCTATCTGGTGATTGTCGGTAGCTCCAATGCCGTCAATCTCACCGATGGCCTCGATGGCCTGGCGATCATGCCCACGGTGATGGTGGCCATGGGGCTGGCGGTATTCGCCTATGCCAGCGGCAATGCGGTATTCGCCGAATATCTGCATATTCCGATGATTCCGGGCGCAGGGGAGCTGGCGGTTTTCTGCGGCACCATCGCCGGCGCGGGTTTGGGCTTTCTATGGTTCAACACCTACCCGGCCCAGGTCTTCATGGGCGATGTCGGCGCCCTGGCGTTGGGCGCGGCGCTGGGCGTGGTCGCGGTCATCGTACGCCAGGAAATCGTGCTGTTCGTGATGGGCGGCGTGTTCGTCATGGAGACGGTCTCGGTGATCCTGCAGGTGGGCTCCTACAAGCTCACGGGGCGGCGCATCTTCCGCATGGCGCCGCTGCATCACCACTTCGAACTCAAGGGCTGGCCGGAGCCACGCGTGATCGTGCGCTTCTGGATCATCACCGTGGTATTGGTGTTGATGGGCCTTGCCACGCTGAAGATTCGCTGACGTGGCGGGGCTGGCATGATCGTTCCCGCTGGAGTGACGCTGGTCGTCGGTCTGGGTATCTCGGGGCGCGCCATCGCGCGCCATCTGACGCGCCAGGGCGTGCCGTTCATGGTCGCCGATACCCGGATATCGCCGCCGGGCCTCGACGATTTTCGTGCCGCGCATCCCGGCATCGTTGTGCACTGCGGTTCGCTTACCTCGCTCGATATTAGCCAAGCCAAGGAGGTGGTGCTCAGCCCCGGCATCGACCCCCAGACGCCGGGGCTGGAGGGTCTGTGGAAGCGCACGCTCGCGGCTTCGGGCGAGCCAAAAATCGTGGGTGAAATGGCGCTCTTCGTCCGCGAGTGTCGTGCGCCGATCGCCGCGATCACTGGGGCCAATGCCAAATCCACCGTCACCACGCTGCTCGGCGAGATGGCCCGCGAAGCGGGGCGTAGTGTCGCAGTGGGCGGCAACCTGGGCACGCCGGCGTTGGACCTGCTGGCCGAGCAACCCGACGCCGAACTCTTCGTGCTCGAGCTTTCCAGCTTCCAGCTCGAAACGACGCCGTGCCTTGGCGCCGAAACCGCTGCGTTTCTCAATCTTTGTGAGGATCATCTCGACCGTCATGGCGACATGGCCGGCTACCGTAATGCCAAGCTGGGGATTTTTCGTGGCGCTCGCCACGGCGTGGTCAATCGCGACGATCCGCTGACCTGGCCCGACGATCCCTCGCTACCCGTTGCGTACTTCACCGCGCAACCGCCTCGGGCCGGTGAATGGGGCATCGCCGATCGTGACGTGGGCCATGGCAGCGAACCCTGGCTGATGCACGGTGAAACTCCTCTGATGGCGGCTGGCGAGGTGCGCCTGCCCGGTCGGCATAATCAGGCGAACGCCTTGGCGGCACTGGCGATGGGCACGCAACTGGGCCTGGAGTTCGCGGCGATGCGCCGGGTACTGGCGCGCTTTTGCGGTTTGCCACATCGTGGTGAACTGATCGGCGAGCGTAATGGCGTGCGCTGGGTCAACGATTCCAAGGGCACCAATGTCGGCGCTACCCTGGCGGCGATTGCCGGATTGGGGGCGACGCTCGAGGGCCGCCTGATCTGGCTCGGTGGCGGATTGGGCAAGGGCGCCGATTTCACACCGCTCATGGCACCGCTGGTCGAGCATGCTCGCGAGGCCATCGTCTTCGGTAGCGATGCTCCGCGCCTGGTGGCGTTGCTCGATGGCGAGTTGCCGGTGACCCGCACGCATGACCTGCGAGGCGCGCTCGAGCGCGCTGCGACGATTGCCGAGCCCGGCGATTGCGTGCTGTTGTCGCCCGCTTGCGCCAGCCTCGATCAGTTTCCCAACTATCAGGTGCGTGGCGATAACTTCCGCGACTGGGTGCAGCGTTACCTGGCCGCGAACAACGGGGAGAGGCCATGAAGGCTTTGGCGCAGCGTGTGTCGACCGCGGGCAAGCCGTTCGACGCCTGGTTGGTACTGGCGAGCCTGGCGATCCTGGCGATCGGCTGGGTGATGGTGACATCGGCCTCGACCGAAATAGCCGCTGCGCTGACCGGCAATCCTTTCTATTACAGTGTCCGTCATGCGGCTTACATCGGTATTGCACTGGCAATCGCGGCGGTGGCGATACGTTTTCCGTTGTCGTGGTGGCATGCCAACGGCCCCTGGTTGCTGCTGCTGGGTTTCCTGCTGCTGGTACTGGTGCTGGTGGTCGGGACGGAGGTCAATGGCAGCAAGCGCTGGATTCCGCTGGGACCAATCAACATTCAGGCCTCCGAAGTGGCCAAGCTGTTCCTGATCGTTTACACGGCGGGTTACCTGGAACGCTTCCTGCCGGGCGTGCGCCGTCACTGGTGGGAGTTCGTCAAGCCGTTGACGATCATGCTGCCGCTGGGTGGCCTGCTGATACTCGAGCCCGATTACGGTGCCTTGGTGGTAATGACCGCCTGTGTCATGGGTATGTTGCTATTGGCGGGCGCGCCGCTGATGCGTTTTATCCTGTTGATGATCGCCGTCGTGGCTTTGGGGGGCTACGTGGCAATTGCCGAGCCCTATCGTCTCGAACGCATTACCAGCTTCGCCAACCCCTGGGCCGACATGTACGATTCCGGCTATCAGCTAACCCAGGCACTGATCGCCTTTGGCCGTGGCCACTGGTTCGGCCTGGGGCTGGGCGATAGCGTACAAAAGTTGTTTTACCTGCCCGAGGCGCATACCGATTTCGTCTTCGCGGTGCTTGCCGAGGAGCTTGGGCTGGTCGGCGCGGTGACGGTCATCGGGTTGTTTGCGCTACTGGTGTATCGCGCGCTGGTCATCGGCCGCCGCGCGGAGCTGGCGCGATTGCCGTTCGCCGCTTATCTCAGCTACGGTATCGCGCTGGTGCTGGGTGCCCAGGCGTTCATCAATATCGCGGTGAGTACCGGGTTGCTGCCAACCAAGGGGCTGACGCTGCCGCTATTGAGTTATGGTGGTTCTAGCCTGGTGGTCAGTTGCGTGATGGTGGCGTTGCTGCTGCGCGTCGATATCGAGACCCGGCGGTTGCGTCCCGTCAAGGCGCCTACCAGGAAAACCACGCAAGGAGCGCCCGGAAAGTGAGTCACGCCATGAAATCCTCTCAAGGACGCAGAGTGCTGATCATGGCCGGCGGTACCGGCGGGCACGTGATTCCTGCTCTGTCGCTGGCACGCGGCTTGGCGACTCGGGGCGTCAGCGTCGAGTGGTTGGGTAGTCCGCGCGGCATCGAGAACCGTTTGGTGCCCGCCGCGGGCATCGTGTTGCATCGCATCGATATCGCCGGGTTGCGTGGCAATGGCATGGCTGGCTGGCTGGCTGCGCCATGGCGGCTGGCGCGTGCCGTATTGCGGGCGCGGCAAGTGATCGAAACCTTCGATCCGCAACTGGTGGTGGGGCTGGGCGGTTTCGCCAGCGGTCCCGGTGGTCTGGCCGCCTGGCTGACCCGCCGGCCGCTGATCATTCACGAGCAGAACGCCGTGGCCGGCATGACCAATCAGGCCCTGTCGCGGCTGGCCAAGCGAGTGTACGCCGCTTTTCCCGGTGCCTTCAGAAAAGCCGGCAAGGCGCATCGCGAGATCGTCATCGGCAACCCGGTGCGCGAGGAAATCGCCACGCTCGGCGAATGCCCGCGCCAGGCGGCCGAGATGCAAGGCCGGCGCTTGCGGTTATTGGTGGTCGGCGGGTCGCTGGGTGCCGTGGCGCTCAACCAGCGCCTGCCCGAAGCCCTGACTCGCCTGCCCGAAGCCTCGCGCCCCGAGGTTCGTCATCAGGCCGGGCGCGACAAGGAAGACGTCACTCGCGAAGGCTATCGAGCGGCGGGTGTCGAGGCCGAGGTCAGCGATTTCATCGATGACATGGCCGCCGCCTACGCTTGGGCCGATCTGGTGGTGTGCCGTGCCGGCGCCTTGACTGTCGCCGAACTCGCCGCCGCCGCCAAGCCGTCGCTGTTGGTGCCTTTTCCGCATGCCGTCGACGATCATCAGACGGTCAATGCCGGTCATCTGGTCGATGCCGGCGCGGCGCGATTGATCCCCCAGAACACACTGAACGCGACGTCTCTGGCCGAGACGCTGGACGCCGTGCTCGACCCTGAATGTCTTGCCACCATGGCCAGCGCCGCGCGCGCCTGCGCCCATCTCGACGCCGTCGAGTGTCTGGTGGCGGGCTGTATGGAGACTGCTTTTGAGCACTAGCAAACTTCCTCCCGTACCTGGCCTGGGCATGCGCCGTATCCTGAACATTCATTTCGTGGGCATTGGTGGCGCCGGCATGTGCGGTATCGCCGAAGTGCTGGCCAATCAGGGCTATCGAGTCAGCGGCAGTGATCTCAAGGAGTCCACGGTCACCGCACATCTGCGCGATTGCGGCATTCGTATCGCCATCGGTCACGACGCGATCAATGCCGAAGGCGCCGATGTGGTGGTGGTTTCCACGGCGGTCGATCATGACAATCCCGAAATCGCCTGGGCTCGTGAGCATCGCGTGCCGGTGGTGCGTCGCGCCGAGATGCTCGCCGAGCTGATGCGTTTTCGCCACGGTATCGCCGTGGCCGGCACGCACGGCAAGACCACGACGACCAGCCTGACCGCGACGCTGCTGGCCGAGGGCGGGCTCGACCCGACCTTCGTGATCGGCGGCAAGCTGACCAGCGCGGGCACTAACGCGCGCCTGGGCGAGGGCGATTACCTGGTCGCCGAGGCCGATGAGTCCGATGCCTCCTTCCTGCATTTGCAGCCGATGGTATCGATCGTCACCAATATCGATGCCGATCACATGTCGACCTACGCCGGCGATTTCGTCCGGCTCAAGGACACCTTCGTCGAGTTTTTGCACAACCTGCCGTTTTATGGTCTGGCGATCCTGTGCCTGGACGATGCTAACGTGCGCGGCCTGTTGCCAAGAGTGCAGCGGCAGTTCGTCAGTTACGGCTTCAGCGACGATGCCGATTATCGCATCAGCGACTTCGTTCAGGAGGGCGGCGAGATCCGCTTCACGGCCTTGCGCCCCGACGGGCACGCACCGTTGGCGGTACGTCTGGCCATGCCCGGTGAGCACAACGCCCAGAACGCCCTGGCGGCGATTGCCGTGGCGACCGATGCGGGCATCGCCGACGATGCCATCCTGCGTGGCCTGGCCGGCTTCGCCGGCGTGGGACGCCGCTTCCAGGTGCATGGCGAGTTTCCGCTACCGCATGGCCGGCAGGGCAAGGTGATGTTGGTCGACGACTACGGCCATCACCCGCGCGAGGTCGAAATGGTGATTCGCGCGGTGCGTGCCGGTTGGCCGAAGCGACGACTGGTCATGGTCTATCAACCCCACCGTTACTCGCGCACCCACGATCTTTACGAGGACTTCGTGCGCGTGCTGTCGGGGGTCGATCTGTTGTTGCTGTTGGATGTCTATAGCGCCGGCGAGGCACCCATCCCCGGTGCCGAAGGGCGCACCCTGGCGGGCTCCATTCGTCAGCGCGGCCAGGTCGATCCACTGTTTGCAGAGAGCAAGGGCGAGTTGCCACGCTTGCTGTCCAATGTGCTGCGCGATGGCGATATCCTGATTACCCAAGGCGCCGGTGATGTCGGTGGTATTTCTCTAGCGCTGGCCGCCTGCCGGCTACAGTTCGATGAGGTGGTGTTATGAATGACCCCAGCGATTATGGCCGGGTGGTAGTGCTTTATGGCGGCGATTCGGCGGAGCGAGAGGTCTCGCTGGTCAGTGGGGCGGCGATACTGGCGGCGCTCAAGCGTAGCGGTGTCGATGCGCGCGGCTATGATCTGGCCGCCGGTGGCCTGACCGGGCTCGAGGCGCTGGCGCCGGATCGTGTCTTCATTGCCTTGCATGGTCGCGGCGGTGAGGACGGCACGCTGCAAGGCGCGCTCGAGTTGTTGAAGATCCCTTACACCGGCAGTGGCGTGCTGGCCTCGGCGCTGGGCATGGACAAGCAGCGTTGCAAGCAGCTCTGGCAGGCCCTGGCGTTGCCGACCCCGGCGAGCATCATGCTGGGGCCGGATAGCGATTGGTCGGCGGTCACCGAGCAGTTGGGTCTGCCGCTGGTGGTCAAGCCGGTTCATGAAGGGTCAACGCTGGGTATCAGCATCGTTGCCGATCGCGAGTCGCTGGAATCCGCCTATCGCGAGGCGGCGCGTTTCGACGCGGCGGTGATGGCCGAACGCTTCATCAAGGGCGATGAATATACCGTGTCGCTGCTTGGCGACGAGGTATTGCCGGCGATTCGCGTCGAGGTGCCCAGTGGCTTTTACGACTACGAAGCCAAGTACCATTCCAATACCACGCTTTATCATCTTCCTTGCGGTCTTGCAGCCGAGCAGGAGGCCGAGTTGGGAGCGCTTTGCCGCCATGCTTTCACTGCTGTCGGCGGGCGTGGATGGGGCCGCGTGGACGTGATGCGCGACGCGACCGGGCAATTCTGGTTGCTCGAGGTCAATACCGTGCCGGGCATGACCGATCACAGCCTGGTGCCTCAGTCAGCGGCGCATGCGGGGCTCGATTTCGATGCCCTGGTACTGCGCATTCTCGATACGTCATTGGAGCCCTGAGCGTATGGCGCAGCCCGGAACACGCAGCTCGGTCCTGGGCCTGGTGCTGCTGTTGGTGCTACTGGTTGCCGGTGGGCGCGCGCTGTGGCTATGGCTCGACCGGCCCATCGAGCGCGTTTCTATACGCGGCGATCTGGAGTATGTCAGCGCCGACTATCTTCGCGAGAAACTCGCTCCCATGGTGCGCGATTTGCGTTGGCTGTCGGTGGACCTGGATGAATTGCGCGAGCAGGCGCGTGGCATCGATTGGTTATCCGAGGTGAGTGTTTCGAGGCGCTGGCCAAATGCCCTGACATTCCGGCTTTTCGAACAGCAACCGGTGGCGCGCTGGAACGATGATTTATTGCTTAATACTCGCGGTAAACCCTTCCGTCGCGGTGAAGTGACAGTCTCTGGGGATTTGCCCGACCTGGCCGGTCCCGAAGGCAGCGGTCCCGAGGTATTGGCATTGCTCGACCGGCTTCGCCCACGGCTGGCCGAGTTGGGGCTCGAAGTGACCCAGTTGCGCCTTGAAGACCGCGGCGCCTGGCGTTTTCAGGTCAATGACAGCGTTTGGGTCATGCTCGGTCGCAACCAGCGTGAACCGCGCTTGGCACGATTCATGGCGGCATGGAAACGTGAACTCGGATCCCGCGCGTCGCGAATCCGCTACATAGATTTGCGTTATCCCAATGGCGTGGCCGTTGCCTGGCATGGCGAAACTGAAGCGCAGATATTCGATAGTTAACGTGTATTGCCTGGTTTTTTTCCCGCTAGCCCCCGCCAGTAAAGAGATATGGGTGTTTCTTTCATTAAAAAATACCCGTATTGTGAGGTTTGTTTTGTTATTGGGCTGGTGAATCAACCGCAGTTGTTCCTATAATTGGCCCAATACTTTATTACTTCGATAAATGGATTCTAACTTAGTGAAGAATGAGGAGTGATCCCGACCCATGGCTGGACAATCCAATGCTTCCAATATGGTAGTCGGGCTGGATATCGGAACATCCAAGGTCGTGGCGATCGTCGGCCAACCCACCGATGATGGTGGCATAGAGATCGCCGGGATTGGTTCCCATCCCTCGCGCGGCATGAAGAAAGGTGTGGTCATCAATATCGAGTCCACCGTGCAATCGATTCAACGCGCGGTAGAGGAAGCCGAGTTGATGGCCGGCTGCGATATTCATTCCGTCTATGTCGGCGTAGCCGGCAGCCATATTAGTTCGATGAACTCCGATGGCGTAGTGGCGATCAAGGATCGCGAAGTCACTCCTTCGGATATCGATCGTGTCATCGATTCGGCGCGTGCTCGCGCTATTTCGGAAGGGCAACGCATTTTGCATGTTCTGCCGCAGGAGTTCGCTATCGATACCCAGGAGGGTATTCGCGAGCCACTGGGTATGTCCGGCGTGCGACTCGAAGCGCGGGTTCATCTGGTTACCGCCGCGCTCAATGCGGTACAGAACATTGAAAAATGCGTGCGTCGCTGTGGCCTGGAAGTGGACGCCATTATTCTCGAGCAGATCGCCTCGAGTCATGCGGTGTTGACCGAAGACGAGCGTGAACTGGGCGTATGCATGGTCGATATCGGCGGCGGTACCACTGATATCGCGGTGTTTACCGAAGGCGCCATTCGTCACACGGCGGTGATTCCGATTGCCGGCGATCAGGTCACCAACGACATCGCCATGGCGTTGCGCACGCCCACCCAATATGCCGAGGACATCAAGGTCAAGTACGCTTGCGCACTGACTCAATTGGCCTCGAGCGATGAAATGATAAAGGTTCCCAGTGTGGGCGACCGCCCGTCCCGCGATCTGTCGCGGCAGGCGCTGGCCGAAGTGGTCGAGCCACGCTACGAGGAGCTGTTTACGCTGGTACGCGAGGAACTCCGGCGCAGCGGTTACGAGGATCTGGTCGCCGCTGGCGTGGTACTCACCGGAGGCACGTCACGCATGGAAGGCGTGGTCGAGCTGGCCGAGGAAATCTTCCACATGCCGGTGCGCATCGCCTGTCCGCAGAATGTCCGTGGGCTGGCCGATGTGGTACGCAACCCAATTTATTCTACGGGGGTGGGTTTGCTACTCTATGGTATGCGCGAAGCCAAACACGGCCATGGCAATGGTCGTGTGGTAGCCGCCCAGCCCCGTAGAGAAAGAGAAGAGGTCTCGCGGCGTGTCCCCAAGGACGGTAGTTCGACGCTGGAACGGGTCAAAGGCTGGTTTAAAGGAAATTTCTGACAGGGGTCGCATAAACGCGGCCACAGGAGACGGGGCAATGTTCGAACTGGTAGATAACGCACCTTCCAGCAGCGCGGTCATCAAGGTGATTGGCGTTGGCGGCGGCGGCGGCAATGCCGTCAATCACATGGTCGAAAGCAACATCGAAGGCGTCGAGTTCATCTGCGCCAATACCGATGCCCAGGCGCTCAAGCGCGTGGCCGCCAAGACCGTCCTTCAACTAGGTAGCGAAATCACCAAGGGGCTCGGCGCGGGTGCCAGTCCGGAGGTCGGTCGCCAGGCGGCCATGGAGGATCGCGAGCGCATCGCCGAACTGCTGCAGGGTGCCGACATGGTGTTCATCACCGCCGGTATGGGCGGTGGCACCGGTACCGGCGGGGCGCCCGTTGTGGCTCAGATCGCCAAGGAGTTGGGTATCCTGACCGTGGCGGTAGTGACCCGCCCGTTCCCCTTCGAGGGTCCCAAGCGCATGCGTGCCGCCGAAGAGGGCATGCGTGAGCTCTCCGAGCATGTCGACTCGCTGATCACCATCCCCAACGAGAAACTGCTCGCGGTGCTGGGCAAGAGCGCCAGCCTGTTGACGGCCTTCAGCGCGGCCAACGACGTGCTGTTGGGTGCGGTGCAGGGTATCGCCGAGCTGATTACCAGCCCCGGTATCATCAACGTCGACTTTGCCGACGTGCGTACCGTGATGTCCGAGATGGGTATGGCGATGATGGGTTCCGGTGGCGCTACCGGCGAGAACCGTGCTCGCGAAGCCGCCGAGAAGGCCATTCGCAGCCCGCTGCTCGAGGATATCGATCTGCATGGCGCGCGCGGCATTCTGGTCAACATCACGGCCGGCCCCGATCTGTCGATTGGCGAGTTCAATGATGTCGGTGCCACCGTGCAGGAGTTCGCTTCCCAGGATGCGACGATCGTGGTCGGTACCTCCATCGATATGGAAATGACCGATGAGTTGCGCGTTACGGTGGTGGCCGCCGGTCTCGATGGCCGCGCGGAAAAGCCCGCCACGGTACGCGAAACCGCCACGCGTCCCGAGTCGACCGATTATCGCAAGCTGCAGCAGCCGACGGTGATGCGACAGCAGGCGGCCAAAACCGAGCAGGAAAATGCGGCCCGAGCGCGTCAGGACAAGCGCAAGGCTCAGGAACTCGACGACTATCTGGATATCCCGGCCTTCTTGCGTCGCCAAGCCGATTGAGTCGGGCTATTGCGGGCATAGGGATTGCCAGATGACATTTTTTGTCTAAACAGCCGTTCGATGTTATAGTGAACACTGTTTGACAACTCTTATATGACAGTCTGGCCCCTTTGCCCATGATCAAACAACGTACTCTCAAGAACACCATGCGCGCCACCGGCGTTGGTTTGCACTCCGGTGAAAAGGTCTATCTGACGCTGCGTCCGGCGCCGGTCAATACCGGCATCATCTTCGTGCGTACCGACCTTGACCCCGAAGTGCGCATTGCCGCCCGCGCCGAGAACGTCACCGACACCACGCTGTGTACTGCCCTGTCCAGCGGTGGTGCCAAGGTGGCGACCGTGGAACACCTGATGTCGGCCTTTGCCGGCCTGGGTATCGACAACGCCTTCGTCGAGGTCAGCGCCCCCGAGGTGCCGATCATGGATGGCAGCGCCGGCCCCTTCGTGTTCCTGATTCAGTCCGCTGGCATCGAAGAACAGGACGCACCCAAGAAGTTCATTCGCATCAAGCGCGAAATCGTCGTGCGTGAAGGTGACAAGGAAGCTGTCTTCCTACCGCACAATGGCTTCAAGGTGTCGTTCTCGATCGATTTCGATCACCCGGTGTTCGATCAGCAGAAACAGACCGCCAGTGTCGATTTCTCGACGACATCGTTCGTCAAGGAAGTGTCGCGGGCGCGTACCTTCGGTTTCATGCGCGACCTGGAGTTTCTGCGTTCGCAGAACCTGGCGCTGGGTGGCAGTCTCGACAACGCCATCGTGGTCGACGATTACCGCATCGTGAATGAAGGCGGATTGCGTTACGAGGATGAGTTCGTCAAGCACAAGGTGCTCGATGCCATTGGCGATCTTTACCAGCTTGGTTTCAGCCTGATTGGCGAGTTCCGTGGCGTGAAGTCCGGCCATGCGCTGAACAATCAATTGTGTCGCGCGATGTTGGCCAACCGTGATGCCTGGGAAGTCGTCACCTTCGAGGAAGCGTCCCAGAAGGCGCCAATCTCGTATGCGGCGCCCGCCATGGCGATGTAACGTTTTCGAATGACTGCTTTGGCATGAAGGCAGTGGGCAAGCCAGCTATTGACGCCAACCCTTGGGTTGGCGTTTTTCATGTCTGGTCGTTTTTTTCGGCGTCTGTCTCGGCGTGGGCGGCCAGGCGCTCCAGTGAGCGCTTGAGGGCAGGGTCGTCGGTATCGGCCGCGCAGCTCGATATCTCATCGGCGGCTCGCGACGATAACGAGCGGGTCTGACGAGGAGGAATCTTGAGCGGGCTGACCGGGCGCACCTTGAGGGTGAAGCCCATTACCGCCGTGAACTCGGGTAGCTGTTTCAGCAAGGCGAGCAAGCGGGGCTGCTCGTAGCGCAGCCAGGTCAGCCACACGGCCCGATCGGTGATCAAGGTCAGTTTGCCCTGGCGATAGCCACCCACGAACACATGCTCGCGCACTTCTTCCGGCAGGTGCTCGCGAAGGTGGCGCTGGGCATGCTCGATCAGGCGCGCCATGCGCATCAAGCTGCCCAGCTCTCCCGAGCCGCGAGAGCCGTCTTCCAGTAGTGCGGTCATGGGCTGGGCGCGGAAACGCTTAGCCTTTATACTCATGGGCTTGCCTGCAAACTTACTGGCTTCAATAGCTCAATCTACCATGCCCGGGAGCCCTCCTACAGCATGACTTGCGTGATGTCGTCAGCGCCCCCCTGCGCCATGCCGCCCGCCGAGGCCCGTGCCTCGCGCCGCCGCGCCCGCTCGTGGTGGCTGGCCGGACTGCTGGTGGGTTGTCTGTTGCCGGCTGCGCTGGTTCAAGCCGAGGCGCTGCGCCTGGCCGAGCGCCTGACGCAAATTTGCCTGATGGCACCCGAGGCGATTCGTGCCGAATCGCGACGCGTGGCACGGCGCAAGGTCTGGCGCTGCCTGCCGCGACGCCGGTCCCGCTTGCGCCCCAGAACGCGGGCACACTGTCGTCCGGCCAGCGGCGCTCCCTGTGCAGACCATGATGTCCTGAATCGGCGTGGCCCACCGCCATGGCTAGCCTGAACCGGTCGGTGCCGGTCAATACGCCAATCGTGGCGGGGTGGCAATGGTTTGCCCTGTCTGCAGGACTATTCGGATTTTGGACATCACATGCTTAATACCGTGTTACGCAAACTGGTCGGCTCCAAGAACGATCGCGAAGTCAAACGTATGGGCAAGCAGGTCGGCGAGATCAATAAGTTCGGGGAAGAGCTCAAGGACCTCTCCGACGCCGATCTCCAGGCACGTACCGAACAGTTTCGCGAGCGTCTGCGAGGGGGCGAGACCCTTGACAAGCTACTCCCCGAAGCCTTCGCCACGGTGCGCGAAGCGAGCGGTCGGGTCATGGGCATGCGCCACTTCGACGTGCAGCTCGTCGGTGGGATAACCCTGCATCGCGGGCGCATCTCGGAAATGAAAACTGGCGAAGGCAAGACGCTGGTCGCGACGCTGGCGGTTTATCTCAATGCGTTGCCTGGCAAGGGCGTGCATGTCGTCACCGTCAACGATTACCTGGCCAGGCGCGATGCCGAGTGGATGCGTCCGCTTTACGAATATCTCGGCCTCAGCGTCGGGGTGATCTTCTCGGGGCAAACGACACAGCAGAAGCGCGAAGCCTATGCCTGCGATATCACGTATGGCACCAATAACGAATACGGCTTCGATTACCTGCGCGACAACATGGCCTTCGCGCTGCAAGACAAGGTGCAGCGCGATTTGCATTACGCCATCGTCGATGAGGTCGATTCGATTCTCATCGATGAAGCGCGCACGCCGTTGATCATCTCCGGCCCGGTCGAGGAAAACACCGATCTTTACAAGGTCATCGACCGCCTGGCTACCGAGCTCAAGCGTTGCGAGGACGAAGAGGACCCGGCGAGCGGTGATTTCATCCTCGACGAGAAACAGAAGCAGGTCGAACTGACCGAGGATGGCCACCATACGGTCGAGGAACTGATGCGTCGCCAGGAATTGCTGGCGGGGGACGACTCGCTATATGCCGCGCAAAATCTGGGGCTCTTGCATCATATGCATTCGGCGCTGCGCGCGCGCCACCTGTTCCATCGCGACGTCGATTACATCGTCGCCAACGGCGAGGTGATCATTGTCGACGAACATACCGGGCGTAGCATGCCCGGGCGTCGCTGGTCCGAAGGCCTGCACCAGGCGGTCGAGGCCAAGGAGGGCGTGGCGATCCAGAAAGAAAGCCAGACGCTGGCTTCGACGACCTTCCAGAATTACTTCCGACTCTACGAGAAGCTTGCCGGGATGACCGGCACCGCCGATACCGAAGCCTTCGAGTTCCGCCAGATTTACGGCCTCGATGTCGCGGTCATTCCCACCAACAAGCCGATCGCGCGTACCGATTACAACGACCTGGTGTATCTCTCGTCCGAGGAGAAATTCGAGGCGATCATCGAGGACGTCAAGGTTCAGCGTGAAGCCGGTCGACCGATTCTGGTGGGTACCGCGTCGATCGAGACTTCCGAACTGCTGTCGGGGCTGATGAAGCAGGCGAGCATTCCGCATAATGTGCTCAACGCCAAGCAGCACCAGAGCGAAGCCGAGATCATCGCTCAAGCCGGGCAGCCGGGCGCTATTACCATTGCCACCAATATGGCCGGTCGCGGCACCGATATCGTGCTCGGTGGTAACTGGGAGGCCGAAGTCGCCAAGCTCGACGATCCGAGCCAGGAGCAAATCGACGCCGCCAAGGCCGAGTGGCAAAGCCGCCACGACGCGGTACTGGCCGCTGGCGGCCTGCATGTGATTGGTTCCGAGCGTCATGAGTCGCGGCGCATCGACAATCAGCTACGCGGGCGTGCCGGGCGTCAGGGTGACCCCGGTTCGACACGCTTCTTCCTGTCGCTGGAAGACAGCCTGATGCGCCTGTTCGGCTCCGATCGCGTGCAACGCCTGATGGGCGCCCTGGGGCTCGAGCGTGGTGAGGCCATTGAGCACAAGATGGTGTCCAACGCCGTCGAGCGGGCGCAGAAGAAGGTCGAGGGGCGCAATTTCGATATCCGCAAGCAATTGCTGGAGTACGACGATGTCGCCAACGATCAACGCCGGGTGATTTACGAGCAGCGCGACGAGATCCTGGGTGCCGACGAAATCTCCGCCAACATCGCCGGTATTCGCGATGAGATGCTCGACGAAGCCATCAACGATTTCGTGCCGCCGCAGAGTCTGCCCGAGCAATGGGATCTGGAAGGCTTGCAACAGTATCTCAAGACCGAGTTCAACCTCGATGCGCCGCTGACCCAGTGGGCCGAAGAGGACAACAATTTCCACGAGGAAGCGCTGCGTGAGCGCTTGCAGGCTCAGCATCGCGAGATATACGCGGCCAAGGTCGAGGCGGTCGGCGAAGAACTGATGCGCCGTTTCGAGAAGCAGGTCATGCTTCAGGTGCTCGATACCCGCTGGAAGGAACACCTGCAGTCCATGGATCACCTGCGCCGGGGTATCCACCTGCGCGGTTATGCGCAGAAGAACCCCAAGCAGGAATACAAGCGCGAAGCCTTCGAGCTGTTTCAGGGCCTGTTGAGCAACATCAAGCACGACGTGACGCGGATACTCAGCCACGTTCAGGTGCGTCGTCAGGAAGAAGTCGAAGAACTCGAGCGTAAGCGTCGCGATAGCCTGGAGCGCGAGAAAGCCGCCGCCACGCAGACCCGCGAGGATTCCGCCCGCGAGGAAGCGACCAGTGAAGTCGATGGTGAGGCCGAAGCGGCGGCTCGCCAGACCGTGCGTCGCGAAGGGCCCAAGGTCGGGCGCAACGATCCCTGCCCGTGTGGGTCGGGTAAGAAGTACAAGCAGTGCCACGGCAAGCTTAACTAAGGAACCACTGTATAAATGCCTACGCAGACGAATTGCTGCGTTGCGCGGTGCTGGAGCGCCAGCCCGGTCGAGACTCGCCTAACTCATGTTATGTCTCGTCTTCTGCGCTCCGTGCGCCTTGCCACGCAGCGGCGCCCGCTTCATTCCGCTCGGCTATTTATCCAGCGATTCTAAGATGATGAATGAGTAATCAGGAGAAGGGCGATGGCGGTAGGCGAGGCGATTTTTCCCGAGATGCCAATGATCGATGGCATTCGGCTGGGTACGTCCAAGGCGGGTATCAGCAAGCCCGACCGCCGCGATCTTGTGGTCATCGAGATTGTCGAGGGGGCCAGTGTCGCCGGCACCTTCACGCGCAATGCCTTCTGTGCCGCGCCGGTGCATGTCGCCAAACGCCATCTCGCCCAGGAGCGGACACGTTTTTTGCTGATCAATACCGGCAATGCCAATGCCGGTACCGGCGATGGCGGCATGCGCGATGCCGAAAGCTGTTGCCAGGCGCTGGGCGAACTGGCCGGCGCCCCGGCCGAGACGGTTCTGCCGTTCTCCACCGGGGTGATCGGCGAGCCGCTGCCGGTCGAGCGTATCCGCACCGGCTTGCCCGAGGCGCTGGCTAGCCTCGATGACTCGCACCTTGCCTGGCAATATGCGGCACAAGGCATTCTTACCACCGATACACGTATCAAGGGCGCCACGGCAAGCTGTGAAATCGCCGGTGCAACGGTTAGCGTGAATGGCATCAGTAAGGGCTCGGGCATGATCAAGCCCAACATGGCCACCATGCTGGCCTTCGTCGCCACTGACGCCGGTATCGACCAGCCGCTGCTCGAAGCGTTGCTGCGCGAATCGGTGAATCGCTCGTTCAATTGCATTACCGTCGACAGTGATACTTCGACCAACGATGCCTGCATGCTGATCGCCACCGGGCGTGGCGCGCGGGTCGTAAGCGACGCCGACGTAGCGGCGCTGCGCGGTGCGCTCGACGAGGTGCTGATGCAACTGGCCCAGGCCATCATCCGCGATGGCGAGGGGGCGACCAAATTCGTCACCCTCGAGGTGAGCGAAGCACGCTCGCGTCAGGAGGCGCTGGACGTGGCGTTTACCGTGGCGCATTCGCCATTGGTCAAGACCGCGTTGTACGCCTGTGATGCCAATTGGGGACGCATCCTGGCGGCGGTGGGTCGTGCGCCAGTGGAGGATTTCGACGTCGAGCGAGTGGTTATCGATCTCGGCGAGGTGCGTCTGGTGGAAAATGGCGGACGTGCGGCGGGCTACAGCGAAGCGGCCGGTAGCGCGGTCATGGCTCGCGAGGACATCGTGATTCGCATCGCGCTGGGGCGAGGCGACGGCGGGGCCACGGTGTGGACATCGGACCTATCGCACGATTACGTGTCTATCAATGCCGACTACAGAAGCTGAATCCGTTGAAAGGGTGTTTAGCAACATGATCAAACGAAGGGTACATGTGGCGGCCGCCGCCATCTTCAGCAGTGACGGTCAGCAGGTGTTGCTTGCCCGGCGTCCTTCCAACGTCGATCAGGGCGGGCTGTGGGAGTTTCCCGGTGGCAAGCTGGCGCCATTCGAGACCGGCTTCGAGGCGCTCAAGCGCGAACTGCATGAAGAACTGGGACTGACCATCGAACGTGCCCAGCCGTTGATTCGCGTGCATCACGAGTACCCTAACAAGCATGTGCTGCTCGATGTCTGGCAGGTGCATGGTTTCAGTGGTGAAGCCTACGGTCGGGAAGGGCAGGCGGTACGCTGGGTAGCGCTCGACGAGCTGTTCAGTTATCCGTTCCCTGCCGCCAATTTGCCGATCCTGCGCGCGGTGATGCTGCCCACCGAATACCTGATCAGTGCCGAGGAAGACGACGACGCGGTCTTTTTGACCAAGCTCGAGCGCGCATTGAAAGAAGACGGCGTTCGTCTGGTGCAACTGCGCGCCAAACGCCTCGACGAAGCGGCCTATATCGCGCGCGCCGAAAAGGCCCTGGCATTGTGTCGGGAGTATAACGTGCGACTGCTGCTCAATGCTGAGCCTGAGCTGCTCGAGCGAGTCGACGCCGATGGGATTCACCTCACCAGCGACCGGCTGATGACGCTGGAGCGCCGGCCCATCGCCGAAGGCAAGTGGCTGTCGGGGTCGACCCACGACCGCGCACAACTGGAGCAGGCCGCGCGCATTGGCTGCGATTTCGTGACGCTATCACCGCTGCGTACCACGCCGACCCACCCCGATGCAGAGCCGCTGGGTTGGCATGACTTCCAACAACTCGTCGAACCGGCGGGCATGCCGGTGTTCGCTCTCGGCGGCATGACCCGTCACGACGCCAACCATGCACGCGCCGTCGGCGCCCAAGGCATCGCCTCGATTCGCGATTTCTGGAAGTAGGCACAGTCAAACATAATCCATTTTTTGACATTTCATGAGGGAGTGGATAGCGTCCTTTCATCCAAAAGAATAATTTAGCATATGTGAAAGGAACCACTATGCCCCTCAAGCGATGGTACGACGTTAAGGACGTCGAGCTGCCGTATACCGAGTCGCCATTTTTCGCCGTCAGCAAGGTCGCCCGTTTGCTCGACGATGGCCACATGTCGAACAGCGAGCTTAACCGGCTCAATCAGGCGTTGGGTGATTCGCTGTCGATCGACAAGGCGCGTTTACATCGCGATATCCTGAAAGCTGTGGAACGTGGCGAGGTGTGCCTGATTTACGGCTTGGGTATGGATCAACCGTTCAGCCCACTCGCCGAGTGGACCGGTAGCCAGTGGCGCTTGAATTCGTCCGCCTCATTCGACCAGGGCGAGTCCGGGGCCAGGAAAATCGCCCAACTCAATGCGCGCGGGCTGACACCCAACAACGTGGCCAATGCCCGCTGGCCAGCCAGTGGCGCACCCGCCGCCACTTCGGCGCCGGCGATTCCCGAACGCTCGCCGCAACCCATCGTCGAACCGCCGAGCCTGATCGAGCCGGGCTTTCATATCGTGCGTACCTCGGGCACCCGCGAGCAGATCAAACGACGCCTGTTCCCGACCGTGACGCCGGCCATCGACGCGATGTTCGAGCGGCTGAACCCGCACCTGGGCGATTACATTCTGCCCGGCGACATGGTGGTGCTCGCCGACCCCGGGTCCCAACAGTGCCACCAGGAAGAAGCCTTCCTGATGGCCGAGGCACGCAAGGTTCAAGGCACCCTGCAGCCGCTTGAAGAAGCCCAACGCCAATCGCTGATGGATCATTGGCAGGTCTTTGAAGATATCGCCTTGGCCGGCGAGGCGGCGGAGGCTGATTCTTCCACACTTACCAACGCCGCGAGCGTGCTCGGCGTGACCTCGACGGCGGGCGGTCGTGCCATCAAGGAAGTTCGTGACTCGCTTGAAGCCATCGACAAGCTGTACCAGCAAGCCATGGATCCGACCCACCCCATGACCCGCGAGGAGTTTTATGCGCTGCGCGATCAACATGCTCAGCGCCTGAAGCTGGCGATGGGCAACTGGGTGAGCGTTCCGCTGCGCCTACCCCGCCACGCTGAATTAAAGGCGCGAATCAATATCGAAGCACGCCAGCAACTGCACAGCACCGCCACGGCGCGCAGCGGTGGCAAGTTCCGAATCCCCACCATCTCGGAAGCCATCGCCAGGACCACGCTGGTCGCCAAGCTGACCAGTATTGGCGCTTTCGTCGGGTTGGGTCTGGATATCGCCGCCACGCAGTCAAAAGTCGAGCGAGCATGCAGCGAGGGTCGGGAGCGGGAATGCACGCGGGTCAAGTATGTTGAATATAGCGGACTCATTTGGCGGGTGGCTGCCTCGGCCGCAGGTAGTAGTGCCGGGGGGACTTATGGCGCCGAAATATGCCTAGCGGTATCTCTCGCCCCGCAAGGGCGGATAGTCTGCGGTGTCGTTGGCGCTGTAGCAGGCGCGGTAGCCGGCGAGAAGGCAGGTGAAAAAGTGGGGGAAGGCCTCGGCACGATGCTGTTCAGAGGTATCTACGGCGGGAAAGAAACCCATGGAACAGATTAAATTTGCCCTGGCTATTGTTGGGACTTTCTTTGGCGTCCTTGGACTTGCACTTCTTGCAATTGCTTGCATTGTCGCCTTGTTCAAGATCGGTGAAGCCGATCGCTATTATGGCGTTGGGACCATGGGCTGGGGGCGTTCTCAACTTACCTTCCCGCCCTGGAGCATATGGCGAATGACCGAGTACGGCATGATTATCCTGTTCGCCCGTACCCGCTACGTACAACGACGTTGGGGGGACGATCTAGAACTGGTCAAGGCCAATACCCCCCCCAAGTGGCTGGAGCGCCTACTGGTCTGGCTGTATGCCAGTTGGTTCTTGTTAGTTATTGCAGGTTTTGCTCTCGGTTCTCTAATGATGTTATTGCCCGAGGCAAGGTGAACGAGTAATTAATTACCCGGGCCTGACAATTAGCTTTTCTTTACTCCTGAGTTTACTTCGGTTAACGAAGCATCCTTCCTGGTAACACAGCTTGTTGTAAGGGCACGGCTTATCGTGCCCTCGTATCGCGGCTCATTCGGCCGTTTTCTTCAACCGCTTGGTCCAGCGCTGCTTGGCATATTTCCGTAGGTTGGAGACATTGTCGGTTTCGTCGACGATATCCTGGCCCAGAATCGTCTCGATCACATCTTCCATGGTGATCACCCCCAGCCACGTGCCCAATTCATCGTAAACCACGCACAAGTGGTGGCGATCGCGCTGCATCGTGGCAAAAACCTGTTCGACATTGTCTTCGCCATGTACCGAGTTGATCGGGTGCATCAGCGACTTGAGCGTGGCATCGTCGTCGGCGTGATAGGTATCCGCCTTGTGGACATAGCCTATCGCCTGCTCGCCGCCGTCCATGACCGGGAACCGCGTGAAGGGCGATTTGCTCAGTTCGGCGTCGAACTCGCTCACCGTCATCCGTGGATTGACGGTGACACATACGGTGCGCGGGGTCATGACACTATCCACGCGGATGTCGTGCAGGTTGAGAATATTGGTGATGGCGCGGGTTTCATCGGCGTCGAGAGCCTTTTCGTCCAAGCCAATTCGTGCCAGTGCCTTGATCTCGCCACGCATGTCGACATTGCTTTCGTCGCTGCCGATGCGATTGGTGATCAATTCCGATAGCCAGATGAAAGGCTTGAGTATCAACACCATGATCCGCAGGCAAGGCGCCAGCACGGGGGCCAATTGCCGCCAATAGGTTGCGCCGAGTGTCTTGGGAATGATCTCGGATAAAAACAGGATAGCCAACGTCATGATGACCGAGGCGATGGTCAGATACGCTTCGCCAAACACGACCGCGACCTGGGCACCGACCCCGGTAGCGCCGACGGTATGCGCAACGGTATTGAGTGTCAGAATGCCCGCGAGCGGCTGGTCGATATTGTTTTTTAGTTGATAGAGCTTGTCGTGCAGCCTGGGTTGCGATTCCTTTAGCTGCGCAATATAGCTGGGAGTCAGGGAGAGAAGAGCCGCTTCGAGTAGGGAACAGAGAAATGACACGGCTATGGCTAGCAGAGCAAAAACTGCCAGAAGGATCATGGAGCCTCGCGGGTAGGAGTGGAGCGTGTATTTATACTGGGGCGCGAACCCTTGTCAAGCTCGCACTGAGAGCCGCGTCACGTATTACTGCCTCCACGCTCCAGCCTATCGATCAGTTCGTCGAGATCGGCTTCGTCCATCGCCGGCTCGCCGGCAATGCGGTGCGACTCATCGGCCCACGCGCCCAGGTCGAGAAGTTGGCAACGCTTGGAGCAGAAAGGTCGGTAAGGATTCTCAGCGCTCCAGGCGACCTTGGTGTGACATTGTGGGCAGGCCACTTCCAGCGGGCGTTGGTTAGCGTCGGTGTCGTTCATGACGGATCGTTTTCATTTCGGAAATGGCAAGATGAGGCGGCTAGCCCGCGATAGTACGCATCGAGCTTCGCGACCTGTGCGGCCAGCGCCTCGCGACTGCCCTGATTGTCGATGACATCGTCGGCCATTGCCAACCTTTCGCTGCGTGACATTTGTGCTTTTATGATGGCGCGGGCCTGGCGTTCATCGCTGCCGTCGCGTGCGCCGATGCGGGCTATCTGCAGGCTCTCGGGCACATCGATAACCAGGCGGCGATCGGTCATTTCGTACTGACCCGATTCGAACAGCAGCGGCGACACCAGCAGATGGTAGGGCGCGGCGCTTGCACGCATCCGCTCGAGACGATCGATCAGACGCTGGCGAATGCGCGGGTGAGTGATCGACTCGAGCCAGCGTCGCTCGCTCTCATCGGCGAAAACGATGGCGCGCAGCGCGCGGCGGTCGAGACGCCCTTCGCCGTCGAGCACGCCGCTACCGAAATGCTCGGCAATCTCGGCCAGCGCCGGCTCGCCGGGCTCAACGACCTCACGGGCCACATCATCGGCGTCGACCCAGGGGGTGCCATGGGCGGCGAATGCTTGGGCGACCGCCGACTTGCCCGAGGCGATACCGCCGGTAACGCCGATGGTTAAGGGGTGGGGCATATCTGATCAGCTTAAAAGAAAGGCTTGGTAAATCGCCATCAAGGGTACGCCGAAGAGTACCGCAATCCAGCCGGCCATGGATAGATAAGGGCCGAAAGGCATCGGCGCGCCACGCAGCCGTGGAACGAAGAGCTGAACGAGAATGCCGACGATGGCACCGACACTGGCGGAAAGTACCAGCAGCAGTGGCAGCATCTGCCAGCCGGTCCAGGCGCCGAGTGCCGCCAGCAGCTTGAAGTCGCCGTAGCCCATGCCCTCCTTGCCGGTAATCAGCTTGAACAGCCAATAGAATGTCCAAAGCACGAAGTAACCGGCCATTGCGCCGATAACCGCGCTTGGCAAAAACGCTGGTTGGAACAACAACTGATAGAGCAGGCCGGCCCAGAGTAGCGGCAGCGTCAGCAGATCGGGAAGCAGGTGCGTGCGCAGATCGATAACCGCCAGCGTCAATAGCGTCAGGCATAAGCCAATCAATGCCAGGCTGGCGAGGCTAGCACCATGAATGACGACGACCGCCAAGGTTAGCGTGCCACCGGCAAGCTCCACCAACGGGTAATGCGCGCTGATGGACGCATGGCAATGCGCGCAACGGCCACGGCGCTTGATATACCCGAGCAATGGAATGTTGTCGTGCCAGGCAATCGGGGTGGCGCATTGCGGACAATGCGAGCGCGGCGTAACCAGGTTGATGCGGGGTGGTGCCGTGCCGGTGGATTCTTCGGGAATCCCAAGCTCCTCGCGAGCGTCGGTGCGCCATTGAAGCATCATCATTGCCGGCAAGCGGGCAATCACCACATTGGCGAAAGAACCCAGGGTCAGGCCAAGCAGAAACGTCAGCGGCCAAAGCAGCTCAGGAGGTAGATCGACGAACAATCGAGATTCCTTTCTTTATATCGCTGTGCCCAGCTCGAAGATCGGCAAATACATGGACACGACGAGACCGCCGACCAGCACCCCGAGCACGACGATGATCAAGGGCTCGAGCAATGAAGTCAGAGCATCGACCTTGTTATCGACTTCTTCCTCGTAGAAATCGGCGACCTTATTGAGCATGGCATCCAGCGAGCCGGCTTCCTCGCCGATGCCGACCATCTGTACCGCCAGCACGGGAAACAGATCCGTATTGCGCATGGCGAAATTCAAGCGTTGGCCGCTGGAAACATCTTCGCGAATCTGCACGATGGCACGTTCGTAAACCTTGTTGCCGGCCGCGCCGGAGGCGGTATTCAACGACTCCACCAATGGCACCCCGGCACCGAACGTAGTGGCGAGGGTACGCGAGAAGCGCGCTACCGAGGACTTATCGAGAATGCCGCCGAGAATCGGGATGCGCAGTGTCAGCTTGTGCATGCGGTAGGTAAAAGCGTCGGAGCGCTTCATGCCCTGACGAATAAAGAGTATCGCGCCGATCATCAGCCCCAGCGCGAATAGCCAATATTGCTGAGCCATTTCGGAAAGCGTGATCGTCATGCGGGTCATCGCCGGCAACTCGGCGCCGAAGCCCTGAAACAGGCTCTCGAACTGCGGCACCACCTTGATCAATAGCAGCGCGGTAACGCCGATACCCACGCCGACCACCGCCGCCGGGTAATACATGGCCTTGCGCACTCGTGCCTTGAGCGTCTCGATCTTCTCCTTGTACGCCGCCACGCGCTCGAGCATGCGATCCAGCGAGCCGGACTGCTCGCCGGCTTCGACCATATTGGCAAACAGCGAGTCGAAGTAACGCGGATGCTGGCGCAGCGCCTCGGAAAAACTCGAACCGGCCGCGACATCGTGAGACAGCTTCTGCACCAGGCTGCGCATGGCCGGATTGCGCAGGCTTTCGGCGACGATGTTGAACGCCTGCAATACCGGCACCCCGGCGCGAATCATGGTCGCCATCTGTCGGGCGAACAGCGTCACGTCGCGCGTGTTGATACGCCCCGAACCGCCGAACAGGCTGCTCTTGCGGCGAATGTTCTTGACGATGATGCTCTGGCCCGAAAGCTCGCGCTCTACCTCGCCACGGTGCGTGGCGACCACTTCGCCGCTGATCGACTTGCCGTGACTGTTCTTGCCGGTCCAGCGCCAGCGATAAAGCTTGTTCTGCTCGCGGGGTTTATAGCGCCGAGCGTTTCTTACGGTGGTGGCCATGATGTTTCCCTGTAGTTATCTATTTTATCGGCCGCGTGGATAAATTATTTACGCAGGCGGCGCTTTATATTTGTGCCCTGTGGAATCGCTGAATAAATTGACGCTACAGTTAGGCTTTTCTCGACCGGGCTGACACACCAGCACCGCGTGACCTGCGATTCGTCGGGGACGCCTAGTCCGTGCAGGCATTTATGCAGTGGTTCCTTATCAATCCTTGGTGACGCGGTTAACCTCCTCCAGACTGGTCGTGCCATTAAGTACCTTTAGCAGTCCACTGCGACGCAGGTCAGGATAGCCCTCGCGGCGCGCCGCGTCATCGAGCTCCAGCGAGTTGCCTTCCTGCATGATCAACTGACTGATCTCGTCGCTGATCGGCACGACTTCGTAGATGCCCACGCGGCCTTTATAACCTAGTGTGCATTGCTTACAGCCTACCGGATGGTAGATAGTCGCGCCGTGCAGTTGCTCTTCCGTGAAGCCTGCCTTGAGCAGTGCCTCGTGTGGTATTTCGGCCGGTTGCTTGCAGTGTGGGCACAGCTTGCGCGCCAAGCGCTGGGCGATGATCAACGATACCGAGCTGGCGATATTGAACGGCGCCACGCCCATGTTGCGCAGCCGTGTCAGCGTTTCGGCGGCGGAGTTGGTATGCACGGTGGACAGTACCAGGTGGCCGGTCTGCGATGCCTTGACCGAGATTTCGGCGGTTTCCAGGTCGCGAATCTCACCGACCATCACGACATCCGGGTCCTGGCGTAGAAAGGCGCGCAGGGCGCTGGCGAAATCCAGCCCGATCTTGGGCAGCACGTTGACCTGGTTGACCCCTGGCACCCTGATCTCGACCGGGTCCTCGGCGGTTAGAATGTTGCGCTCGGCGGTGTTGAGAATATTAAGGCCGGTGTACAGCGTGACCGTCTTGCCGCTACCGGTGGGGCCGGTCACCAGAATCATGCCCTGCGGCTCGGCCAGCGCTTTCTCGTACATCTGACGCTGTTCGGTCGTGAAGCCCAGTACATCGATGCCCAGGCGTGCCGTGGCTGGGTCGAGGATGCGTAGCACGAGCTTTTCACCGTATACGGTGGGCAACGAATTGACGCGAAAATCGATCGAACGGCTCTTCGAGAGCTTGAGCTTGATGGCGCCGTCTTGCGGCATGCGCCGCTCGGAAATATCCAGGCGCGCCATTACCTTGAGACGCGCGGCGATTCGGCTGCGCATGCCGAAGGGCGGGCGCGCCACCTCGAGCAAAATGCCATCGATACGAAAACGGATACGGAAGCTGATTTCGTAGGGCTCGAAGTGAATGTCCGAGGCACCGCGACGGATCGCATCGAGCAGGATCTTGTTGACGAACTTGACTATCGGCGCATCGTCGCTCGACGCGGTGATCGCCATGTCCTCGGATTGAGAGGCATCCTCCTCGAACTCGAGATCGCCGATACCTTCATCGCCTGCGGCGAGCTCCTCCATCATGCCGTTGGTATCGGCCTGAGCCAGATAGTTCTCCAGCGCCGGGCCGAGTTGATCGACCGGGGCCAACACACCCTCGACATTCAAGCCGGTGGCGAATTGCAGCTCATCGAGTTGTGCGAGCGTCGAGGGGAAGGGTACTGCGACCGTCAAACGATGCGCGCTGCGCATCAGCGGCATGATGTTGTGCCGGCGCAATACCTTCTCCGGCATTTCACGCGCCGGTGGCAGCGCATCGAGCCGCAACGCATCGAGATCGATCAGCGGCAGACCATATTCCCAGGCTGCGCTCAGCGTGGCATCGCGAGCGGTCACCATGCCGTTGTCGATGACGTACTGCATCACCGTTAGTTCGCTGCCCTGCGCCTCCTGTTCGGCGCGCAGTGCCGCAGGCCCACTCAGCAACCCATCGTCCACCAGTCGTTTCGACAGTCCGCGCAGGCCTTCTCCGCTGGATGCCGGAGAGGAGCCTTCAGAGCGCGACGACGCTCGAGGCCTTGACGAGGAGGATGACGATGCGCTCATAAAATCGGCTCGGTGCCTCTTGCTGTTATTCAAGAGATGGACATTAGAAAGACATGGTAGCAGTCTAGCGCCAAGAATCGGTATTGACACAGCGGCTCAGCCTTAAGACTGTTAACGCTAGGGTGCGTTGGTATGAGTGGCTTGCACACCGTAAAGTTGTTATTTAGTGTAAATCCATACTGGAATGACTAAGAGGAATTTAGGGATGGGGAGGTGGCTAACTGTCGCTTAAAAGCGACAGATGAGCGGCGAGAGACAAATTTTCACTTTTTATCGCTAAAGAATTGTCGAGGGCGGTCGATAGTAGAGGGTAAGCGTAACCATCTGTAACGACTTGAGTGGCTAGGCGAGCGTTGAAGATGGAGGGCTGGGCAGGAGCAGTAGGCATGGGCCGAGTGTGATAGCTTCGCAAAAAATTGGTATGCGCAGCAAAAACGTAAACGTACGACTCATCAAAAAGATTGACCGCTTGGGACCTGAGGGGGCGAGAGCATGAAGACATTGGGAAGCAGGGCAATGAAGCGACAGCAAAGCGGCTTTACGCTGATCGAGCTGTTGATCGTGGTGGCGATCATCGGCATTCTCGCAGCGATTGCGATACCGAGATACACGGAATATCAAGAAGAAGCTCGGGCATCTGCTTGTTTGGCTGAGCTATCATCAGCAAGAACTGTAATAATTGCTGAGGACATGGATGAGGCAGAAGCGGAAGCCGCGATAGAGTGGCAAGCCTGTCAGAGTGATACTGTTACGGTTACGTTCCCAACTGATGATGGCGCTGGTACTACTACAGCAGGCAGTATTGCAGCTACTCCTACTGACAATACAGAAACAGTAGAAGTTAGTCTTGGAGGGACCGATTCTGCATAACTTGAAGGCCGGCGCTCGTCGGCCTCAGGCTGCTAACGAACCCCGCATTTTTGCGGGGTTTCGCGTTTCTATACTTCTGTTCGCCGCTTTGGGGCAAAATAGGTATCAAACTATTTCAGGGCTAGACACTCTTAAAACTTCCTACTTCCTACTTCCTTCTTTCCCCCTCAATAAAGCGCCTGCTCTTCCCCCACTACCTCCTTCAATACCTCCAGAAACAGCGTATCCGCCTCGGAGTGCTCGCTTGGGTCTTCAGGTATATGCACGCTGGTCGTCTCGCTGATCTCATTGGCGATTCTCGCCATCACTTGCTGCTCGCTTTGCCCCGTCTGTTCGTTTTCCTTGTAAATGCGCCGCGTGATCGTCAGCGATAGCTCGAGAATCTGTGGGTCCTGCAGCAATTTCTTGATGAAGCCGCGTAGCTCATTGATTACGCGGGCCTTCTGGATTTCGGAGCTGGCCATGGCGTGCTCTCCTGCCTATGGGGTTGTCTGCGTTCGAAGATAGCATGCTCGTGCTCGATTCGTCAGTGGGTAGCCTCGAGCGACGTGCCACACATCCCGGTATAAAGCGCTAACAGCCCGAGGTTCGCCACTCTTAGGCATCTATGACGCGCTCAGTAACAACGCTCAGCGTGTACCGAGAAGGCCTTACGGCCTGGCTTACGACCCGCGCATGAGGGATTTGGAAAAATTCTTGTTTTTTTCGTCACACCCAATAAAATAAAGTTACCGTAGAGTTACAAAATGGTCATAAAACGGTTACGACAACAATATCCGGCTGGGCATGGCGCCCATGGCTTGCCCGCCCCGAGACCGGTTCGATAACTCCCCAGCGTCGCCCTCTTGCCGTCGGCACACGAGGTGACTGGGGGCAGATGGGGAACTCAATCATGCAACTGCCTTTCTCTGCTCGCACTTCCATTCTAACCGCCGTGCTGGCGGCACCGCTAACGACCGGCGTGGCTCTGGCGCAGGACACCGCCGCCGTGGATACCTTGCGCGAGGCGGTGAGTCGCGCAGTGACCAATAATCCCTCGGTGCAGGCCAGCTGGCATGGCTTTCAGGCATCGCGCCATGACGTCGACGTGGCCTTTGGCGGCTACCTGCCAAGCATCGATGTAACCGCCGGTGTCGGCCGTGAATCGCGCGAGGACGATGGCCGCGGCAGTTACGATTCCGACTTCGCCGAGATCACGCTGACCCAGATGCTATGGGATGGCCTGGCGATCGCCAACGAGGTGGAGCGGCTAAATCACGCCAAGCTGGTCAGTTATTACGAAGTGATGGGAACCAGCAACGACGTGGCGCTGGAAGTGACCCAAGCCTATCAGGACGTCAAGCGCTATCGCGAGTTGGTATTGTTGGCGCGCGACAACTACGCCAAGCACCTTACGGTTTACCGGCAGATCGAGCAGCGCGTGGAGTCTGGCGCCGGGCGGCGGGTGAATCTGGAACAGATCAGCGGCCGGCTGGCGTTGGCCGAGTCCAATCTGCTCACCGAAGCTGCCAATCTGCACGATGTCAGCGCGCGTTATCTGCGCCTGGTCGGTGTATTGCCGGCCGAGGAACTGACCCCGGTGCCGCAACTGGACACCCGCTTGCCCGCCTCGGTCGATGAGGCGGTGAATCTCGCCTATGAGGGCAACCCCGGTTTTCATGCGGCCATCGAGAACATCAACGCGGCGCGCGCCGAGGCCGATGGCACCAAGTCGGCTTTCCATCCGCAACTCGAGTTTCGTGCCAGCACCGGCACCAATAACGAAAGCGGTATTCAGGGCCGTTACGATCAAACCACCGTCGAGTTGGTGGCGAGCATGAACCTGTACCGTGGCGGCTCGGATCTGGCCTCGTTTCGCGGCGCTAGCGACCGGGTCAGCCAGGCCATCGATCAGCGCGAGCAGGAGTGTGTGAGCCTGCGCCAGACCACCATGATCGCCTATAACGACACCCGCCGAATCGCCGAGCAACTGGAGTATCTCAATCAGCACCGCTTGTCGATCGGTCGCGTGCGCGGGGCCTACCAGCAGCAGTTCGATATCGGCGAGCGCAGCTTGCTCGACGTGCTCGACTCCGAGAACGAATACTTCGAGGCCAGCCGCGCCTACGTCAATGCGCAGTACGATCTGGAACTGGCGTATGCCCGCACACTGGCGGCGATGGGGCAGTTGTTGCCGGCGCTGGAGGTGTCGCGCCAGGGCGTGCCGACACTGGCGGAGCTGGGCAGCAACGGAGTGACGATCGATGGCGAAACCATCTGCCCGGCGCCGGCGCCGACTCATTACACCCTCGATGAACTGACTGCTGGCCTGCTGCCGGCTTCGTTGAGCGAGCCAACGCAAGCTAACAGGTAACGCCGTACCATACCGGCGGCATGCCAACGCTAGGGTGATGAAATAACATGACCAGCCAGATCAAGCTAGACGACAGCCGCCTGGGTGGTGGGGATTTGCTCGAATGCCTGCGCTCGGTGGCACGCGCGCACGATCGTGAGCTGACCCGCGAGGCGGCGCTCGCCGGCTTGCCGCTGGAAGATGGCGAACTGACACCGGGGGTGTTTCCGCGCGCGGCGGCGCGAGCCGGGTTGACGGCGCGTCAGTCGCGCTGCGCGCTGGTACGTCTCAATCCTCAGTTGTTCCCGGTCATTTTGCTGCTCGAGCCGGGGCGGGCCTGCGTGCTGCTATGGCTAGATGTCGACAAGCGCCTGGCTGGAGTGATTTATCCGGAGCTCAACGATGCCGCCGTCGAGGTGCCCATCGATGAGCTGCATGCGCGCTATAGCGGTCGCGCCATCTACGCGCGGCCCAAGTTCCGTTTCGACGCGCGCGGCCCCCAGGTTTCCAAGCAGAAGCAGCACCACTGGTTCTGGGGCGTAATTCTGGAAAATCGTCGGCTGTATCGCGACGTGCTGATTGGCTCGGTGTTGATCAACCTGTTTGCCATCGCTATGCCGCTTTACGTGATGAACGTCTATGACCGGGTGGTGCCCAATCACGCCAGCGCCACGCTATGGGCGCTGAGCGCGGGTATCGCCCTGGTGCTGTGCTTCGATCTGGCGCTGCGCCTGACGCGCAATGCCTTCGTCGACCTGGCCGCCAGCCGCGCGGATGTGAAGCTGTCATCGGCATTGATGCAGCGGGTGCTGGGCATGCGCATGGAGGCGCGGCCAGCCTCGACCGGCTCGTTCGCAGCGACGTTGCAATCGTTCGAATCAGTTCGTGGCTTCATTGGTTCGGCGACGGTGGTGGCGCTGGTCGACCTGCCGTTCGTGGTGCTGTTCGCGGTGATCATCGCGCTGATCGGTCCAGCGTTGGTGATCCCCATCGTGGTTGGCGTGGTGTTCGTGCTGCTCTATGCGCTGGCGGCGCAGAGCAAGATGCATGCGCTTTCGGAGACGACCTGGCGAGTCGGCGCGCAGCGTAACGCCACGCTGGTCGAAAGCCTGGCCAATCTGGAAATGCTCAAGGCGCTGCGCGCCGAGGGGCGCATTCAGGCGCTATGGGAAAAGACCACGGCGTATCTGTCGCGTACCTCGGCGCAGATGCGCCTGCTGGGGTCATCGGTGGGCAGCGTGGCGCTATGGACCCAGCAGAGCGTGGCGGTGGCGATCATCGTGATCGGCGTGTTCATGATCATCGAGGGCGATCTGTCTCAGGGTGGGCTGATCGCCGCGTATCTGCTTTCATCGCGGGCGATGGCGCCGATCAGCCAGGCAGCGGCGCTGATGGCGCAGTATCACAATGCCTCCACGGCGCTGGATTCGCTCAACGAAGTGATGGACAAACCCGTGGAGCGCTCCGAAGGACACCAATACGTCAGCCGTGCCCAGGTGCGCGGGCAGCTCGAATTGCGTGGCGTGACGCTGCGCTACCCCAACGAGGAACGTGACGCGCTGCGCGACCTGTCGGTGAAGATTCATGCCGGCGAGAAAGTGGCGATTCTCGGTCGGGTCGGTTCGGGCAAGTCGACACTCAACAAGCTGCTGCAGGGCCTTTATCAGCCGACGGCCGGGGCGGTGATGGTCGACGGCGTGGATATCCGTCAGTTCGACCCCATCGATCTGCGCCGCCATATCGGCTACGTGCCGCAGGATGTCAGCCTGTTCTTCGGCTCGCTGCGCGACAATATCGTCGCCGCGGGCGGCAGCGATGGCATCGATGACGAGGCACTGCTCCATGCCCTCGAGGTCAGCGGTATCGAAAACATGGTCAATGCCCATCCGCAGGGCATCGAGATGCCGGTCGGCGAGCGTGGCGAATTGCTTTCCGGCGGACAGCGCCAGGGCGTGGCGATCGCCCGTGCATTGGCCCACGACCCGCAAATTCTGCTGCTCGATGAGCCGTCCAGTGCCATGGACCATGCTAGCGAAGAGGCCTTCAAGCGCGAGCTGGCGATTTATGCAAAACCCAAGACGCTGGTGATCGTGACGCACCGTACCTCGTTGCTGTCGTTGGTCGATCGCATCGTGGTCATCGATGCCGGCAAGGTGGTGGCCGACGGTCCCAAGGACCAGGTGGTCGAGGCGCTGCGTAACGGCCAGGTCGGCAGGGCGGCGCTATGATCGGTAATGCGGGGACGAGTAACGCGGGGAACGAAAACACGGGAAGCAGTGCGGAGCAGCGCGGCTTCGAGGCCATGGGGCGTGTTTCCAAGGTTGGCGGCAGGCCGTTTCGCCCGCTGATCGATCGGCTATTCGCGCGCTGGGTATCGTCGGCGCATCTCGATCGCGACTGGGCCAGCGATGCCGACTGGGCGCGCATGCAGCAGGACCCGATGCGTGCCAAGGGGTTGCTGTATCTGATGGTGTTGACGGTGGTGGGCCTGCTGGCGTGGGCCTATGTCGCCGAAATCGTTCAGGTGACCAGGGGGGCCGGGCGGGTGATCCCGTCATCCCAGGTCAAGGTGATCCAATCCTTCGATGGCGGCGTCGTACAAGAGATTCTGGCCGAGGAAGGTGAGCTGGTGGAACAGGGCCAGTTGCTGATGAAGATCGACCCGACGCGCTTCGTTTCCTCCTATCGCGAGGCGATGGCTCAGTCATTGGCATTGAAAGCCAAGGCCGAGCGTCTGCGCGCGCTGACCACCGACTCGCCTTTCGTGCCATCTGAAGAGGTTATGGAGAAAGCGCCGGCGTTGGCCAGCCATGAGCGCAAGCTTTTCGACACCAGCCAGCAGGAACTCGAACAGGCCCAGGCGATTGCCAGGCAGCAGATCACCCAGAATCGTGAAGAGCTCAACGCCGCCGAAGCGCGTTTCGATCAGGCTTCCCGGGCGCTCAGCCTGGCTTCTCAGGAACTCGACATGACCCAGCCGCTATTGAGCTCCGGCGCGGTTTCCGAAGTCGATATTCTGCGCTTGCGGCGCGAGGTATCCAATGCGCGCGGTGAGCGCAATCAGGCCAGTGCCCAGGTGGCGCGCCTGAAGGCGGCAGTCGAAGAGGCTCAAGGCCATTTGCGCGAAGTCAAGCTGGAGATGCAAAACGAATGGCGCACCAAGCTTTCCGAAACACTGGGCCAATTGGCCGCGCTCGAGGAAGGCAGCGTCGGCCTGCGCGACAAGGTGAGCATGACCGGGATTCGCTCGCCGGTGGATGGCGTCGTGCAGCGACTATATGTCACTACGCTGGGCGGCGTGGTGCAGCCTGGCCAGGAGGTGGTGGAGATCGTGCCGACTGATGAGCAGCTACTGGTCGAGACGCGCATCGCGCCGCAGGATATCGCCTTCCTGCATCCCGGCCAGCCGGCTTTCGTCAAGTTTTCGGCTTACGACTTCACGAAATACGGCGGTATGCCGGCGACCGTGGAGCATATCAGCGCCGACACGATTACCGATGACGATGACAACACGTTCTATCTGGTGAGGGTGCGCACCAAGGACCGCACGCTGGGCGAGGATCTGGCAATCATTCCGGGGATGACGGCGCAGGTGGATATTCGTACCGGCAAACGCACGGTGCTCGACTATCTGCTCGAGCCGATTCTTCGTATCAAGGGCAATGCGCTGACAGAGCGATGAACAGACACCTCTTCGTAAGCAAAGGTCGTGACGACATCCCCCGCTGGAGCGAGGCGTTTCCCGGCGCGCGTCAGTGCTCGCCACAACAGGTGCGAGCCCAGGCCGGCGCTGGCGATCATGTCTGGATCATGACCGATATCGAAGACTGGCCGGGCTTAACTGAGCGCCTGGTTCAGCGTGGCGCCATTCTCGTGGCGCTATCGCACCAGCCCAATGCCACCCAGGCTTTTCAGGCCTTGAATGCCGGTGCGCGGGGCTATGCGCATGCGCTATCGGCACCTGCGTTGCTACGCCAGGTCGCGTTGGTCACTGTCAATCAGGGGCTTTGGGTGTGGCCGGAGTTGCTGCGCCAGGTGGTGGGCTCGACCTATCGTGCCCTGGGCGGCGCCAGCCAGGCGAACACGCAAGCCCTGGCTTGCCTGACCGCGCGCGAACGTGATGTGGCGTTGGCCGTGGCCGCCGGCAATAGCAACAAGGAAGTCGCCCGCAAGCTCGAGATTACCGAGCGTACCGTCAAGGCGCACCTGGGCGCGGTGTTTCGTAAACTGCGCGTGCGCGATCGTATGCAATTGATACTGACGCTGTCGGGTCAGGAGGCGAGCGTCACTAGCTGACGCTCAACGACCAATGATGCACCGGTGGTTTGTTCCAAATAACTTGCGTTCGATTACATTTTGTTACCTGTCCTTCGGTCCAATACTTTTTGCGAAGCGGCTTGCCTAGTCTGAGGCTATCGCAGGTCGACCCGTGACTTTGTCAGTCACTAGTCATCATTCATCGCCCGGGAGTTACCTTCATGAGTACACCGATCGCTACCGTTCTCTCTGTAACCGGGCAGGCTTGGGCCCGTGATGCCGACGGCAATCTTCGCGTTCTTGAGCCCGGCGATGTTTTACTCGAAGGCGAAACGCTGATTACCTCGGACAATGGCCGGGTGCGGCTCGACTTCGGTGATGCCGAGCCGGTAGCGATCGGCCCTGGTCAGTCGATCGCGATGCTTGCCGAGCTAAATGCCGACAACCCCGTTCCTGAGGACGAAGCCGCTACCACGGACGAGAGCGTCGAAGCGCTGCTCGCAGCCATCGAAGCGGGCGAGGGCGACTTGCTCGACGTGCTCGACCCCACGGCGGCGGGTCTGGGTGGTGGCGGCGAAGGCGGCGGCCATACCTTCGTGCGCCTGGCGCGGATCAATCTGGATACCGATTCGCTGGCTTTCGATTACCAGCCCCCACAGCTCGACACCTTGATCGACGCACAAGGCGAATCATTGGCGCTGGCTGACGAGATCGATGAGAACGGTGCGCCCACGGCAACTGACGATAGCGGTTCGGGCCTGGAAGGCACCTCGCTCAATGGCAATGTGCTGGCCAACGACAGCGATATCGACGGCGATGCGTTGACGGTTACCCAGTTCCAGGTCAATGGCGTTGGTTATCAGGCTGGCGAGACTGCCATGCTCGAGGGCATCGGCTCGCTGGTCGTTAATGGTGACGGTAGTTACACCTTCACCCCCGTCGCCAACTGGAATGGCCAGGTGCCGGTGGTTAGCTACACCGTCAGCGATGGCGATCTGAGCGACACCGCGACGCTGGAATTGAGCGTAACGCCGGTCAACGATACCCCAGTGGGTGGTGACGACAACGCCACCAATGCCGCCGACGATGCGCTGACCACGGCGGAAGACACCGCGCTGATCATCGACCCGGCGACGCTGCTGGCCAACGACGGCGACGTGGATGGCGACGAGCTGAGCATTACCGGTGTCGGTAACGCCACTAATGGCACGGTCGTGCTCAACGCCGACGGCACCATCACCTTCACCCCGGCTGAGAACTACAACGGCGAGGCCACGTTCGACTACACCGTCAGCGACGGCCAGGCCAGCGACACCGCCAGCGTCACGGTCGCCGTCACCCCGGTCAACGATACCCCGCAGGGCAATGACGACAACACTGCCGATGCCGCCAACGATGCGTTGACCACGCCGGAAGACACCGCGCTGAGCATCGACCCGCAGACTCTGCTGGCCAACGACAGCGACGTGGATGGCGACGATCTGTTCATTGGCGCCGTCGACGGCGAGGCCCGCGACGCCCAGGGCAATGTGGTCGGCACGGTTACCGCGACCAGCGACAATGCCGGGCGCGTGACGCAGATCACATTCACGCCGAATGCCAACTACAACGGCCAGGCGACGTTCGATTACACCGTCAGCGATGGCCAGGCCAGCGACACTGCCAGCGTTACGGTCGATGTCACGCCGGTCAACGACGCCCCGGTGGCCCAAGATGATACCAACAGTGTTGGCGTTGGTGGTTCTGTCACGGCAACGGGTGGCCAGAATGGCCAGGGCGTACTGAGTAACGATAGTGATATCGACGGCGATATCATTCGGGTCAGCCAGGTTGATGGAAATACTCTGGCCGACGGCGGCTCGCTCACTGTCGATGGTCTCTATGGCACGCTACAGATCGATTCAACCGGCGCATATACCTATACCTCCACTCTAAGCACGCCCGTGCTTTATGGATTCAACGGCTCTGATGGGCAGCAGCTTGACGGCAACTTGCTGGGTAACTTCGCGCTAAGCAGCGAGGCGCAGCAGCGCGTATCGATCACCGAGGAGGGTGTTGGCGTAAGTGAGGGGGCGCCGAATCACCCCAGGCCGGAGCAAATCAGCGAAACCGGGGATGTGCTAATAGCCGATCTTGGCGCTCCGGTAAACAGCGTGACGTTTGGCGTGGCACGCCTGTTCAATGACGAAAGCGGTGGCGAATCCGGTCAATGGTTCGCTTATGACGCGAGCGGCAATCTCGTCGGCTCCGGCCAGTTCGGTCCCGAATCCGTGGATTACGAAGACGGCAGTAACCATGTTGGCACCGTGACTATCGGCGCCGACGATGTCGATGGCGATTTTCAGTTCATCGCCTTCGAGAGCCTCGATTACCAGAATGGAAGTGAAAACGCGGAGAATGACGGCGGCGATTATCTTGTTACCGGTATCACCGTGCAGGACACCTTCGACTACACCATCGTCGATGACCAGGGCGGTGACGCGAGCGCGACCTTGACGGTGGACTCATCGGCGTCGTTGATCGGCTATCAAACGCCGCCCGATAGCGCGGCGGAGCCTGAGGCCAGTATTACCATCGATATGATCGCCGGCGATGACGTTATCAATGATGCGGAGTATGGGCAGCAGATTACCATCACCGGCTCGGTAGAATTTGATGCTCGCGAGGGCGATACAGTCACGTTGAACGTGGGCGGAAACCGCTTTGAAGGTCAGGTCGATGCCGAGGGCAACTACAGCATCCAGGTATTCGGCGGTACGCTGGGTGAGTTCGATCAGATTAGCGCTAGCGTTAGCGGCCAGAACGCCGCAGGCAATGACTATGAAGCCAGCACGACACGTGATTATTCCGTCGATACGCAGGCCAGTGCCACGATCAGCATCGATGAGATCGCCGGTGACGATGAAATCAACGGCGATGAGAGTTCACAGACGATCACCATCACGGGCACGGTCGGTGACGATGCCCGCGAAGGTGACATCGTCACTCTCACTATCGGTGATGAGGAGATAGCCGGCCAAGTCAAAGCGGATGGCAGCTTTAGTATCGGTGTGCCGGGGAGTTTGCTAGCCGACAACAATCAAGTGACTGCCAGTGTCACGGGGAGTGACGCAGTCGGTAATGTTTTCAGCGCTGCCGATACTCGCGGATATACCGTCAACTATGCCCCTCAAGCCAACAGTGATAAAGACGCCATTGATGAGAGCGGGCAGCTAAGCGTAGATGCTGAAAATGGTGTATTGGCCAATGACACCGATCAAAACGGCGATACCCTCACCATCACGGAAATCAATGGAGATACTGGTAAAGTAGGTACCGCGATCGCCGGTAACAATGGCGGTATTTTTACACTCAACGATGATGGCAGCTACAGCTTTGACCCCAATGGGGAGTTCGATCTGTTAGCTGCCGATCAGAGCAAGACTACCAGCCTGAATTACACCGTCAGCGATGGCGACGGTGGAACCGACAAAGCCACGCTGACCGTAACTGTCACCGGTACCGACGATGCGCCGACGATCAGTGGCGATGACACTGGCGCGGTGATCGAAGACGCCAGCGATCCGATGCTGACCTACAGCGGCACGCTGGTCATCGACGATCCCGACGCTAACCAATCGGCGATCGACACCAGTGTGGCCCCGGTCGCCAGCAACGGTGCTCTGGGCAGCCTGAGCATCGCCGCCAACGGTGAGTGGAGCTACGAAGTCGCCAACGCCGATGTCCAATACCTGGCTGAGGGTGAGACCAAGCTCGAAACCTTCACCGTGACCACGGTGGACAGCACCACCCATGACATCGTCGTCTCCATCACCGGCACTAATGATGCACCGGAGATTAAGGGTCTTGACGATGGGTTGGTGGCGGAAGACATCAACGTCAATGACGATTCGCAACTCATTGATATCGGCACGCTGGAGATCGACGATGCCGACGCCGACCAATCGGCGATCGACACCGGTGTCCCGGTACAAGCCAGCACCGGCGCCCTGGGCAGCCTGAGCATCACCGCCGACGGTACTTGGACTTACGAAGTCGCTAACGCCGATGTCCAGTATCTGGCCGAGGGTGAGACCAAGCTTGAAACCTTCACCGTGACCACGGTAGACGGTACCCCTCACGACGTCACCATCACTATCATGGGCACCAATGATGTGCCGACGATTAGCGGGGCGGCTAGTGGCGCGGTGACCGAGGACGGTCAAGCCGACCAGGAACAGGGTACGGCGCAGAGCGCCACTGGGCAGCTGGCCGTCACCGATGTGGACGCGAGTGACAGTCACACCTGGAGCCTGAGCGGAGATGGCCAGGGTGATTACGGCACGCTGACGGTCGATCAAACTGGCCAGTGGGTCTACACGCTGGACAACGCCGCCGCCCAAAATCTGGGAGCGGGGGACCAAGTCACCGAAACCTATAGCGTGCAAGTCGACGACAGCAACGGTGGCATCGCCACCCAGACGGTGACGATCACCATCACCGGTACCAACGATGTGCCCGTGATCAATGGCGATGACAGCGGCGCGGTCACCGAAGACGCCAGCGTCCCGACGCTCAGCGACAACGGCACGCTGGAGATCGTCGATACCGACGCCGACCAATCGGCGATCGACACCAACGTTCCGGTGCAGGCCAGCGAAGGCGTCCTGGGCAGCTTGACGATCAACGCCAACGGTGGCTGGACTTACGAAGTCGCCAACGCCGAGGTGCAGTACCTGGCCGAGGACGAGACCAAGGACGAAACCTTCACCGTGACCACGCTGGACGGCACCACCCACGACATCGTCGTCACCATCACCGGCACCAACGACACCCCGGTGATCAGTGGCCAGGCCAGTGGCGCGGTCACCGAGGACGGCGGCGCGGCGCTGACCGTCAGCGGAGACCTGGATCTCAGCGACATCGATACCACCGATGGCTACACCGGAAGCGTGGACGGCGACAGCGATGGCGATGGCCAGGTCACCGGCGCCTACGGCACGATCACCGTGGGAATCGATGGCCAGTGGACCTATGTCCTGGATAACACCAGCAATGCCGTACAAAGCCTGGCGGCGGATCAGGAGGTTACCGACACCTTCACGGTGCAGGCCGACGACGGTCATGGTGGCATCGACACTCAGTCGATCGTCGTCACCATTACCGGCACCAACGACGCCCCGGTGATCAGCGGCGAGGCCAGCGGCGCGGTAACCGAGGACGCCACGCAGAGCGCCACGGGCCAACTCAGCGTGGCCGACGTCGACACCAGCGACACCCACACCTGGTCGGTCACGGGAGACAGCACCACCGACTACGGCAGCTTCACCGTAGATGCCAGCGGCCAATGGACCTACACCCTGAACAACGCCAGTCCGGCGGTTCAGGCCCTGACCAGTGGCGAGAGGATCACCGAGACCTTCAGCGTGACGGTCGACGACGGCCACAATGGCAGTGACACGCAGGAAGTCAGCGTCACCATCACCGGCACCGAAGACGCCGCCGAAGTCAGCGGCGATGACACGGGTGCGGTGACCGAAGACGCCAACGTTAACGATGACTTCCAGCTCACCGACAGCGGCACGCTGGTCATCGACGACGCCGACACCAACCAGTCGACGATCGACACCAGCGTTGCGGTGCAGGCCAGCGAAGGCGCGCTGGGCAGCCTGACCATCAATGCCAATGGTGAGTGGAGCTACGAAGTCGCCAACGCCGAGGTGCAGTACCTGGGCGAAGGCGAGAAGAAGACCGAAACCTTCACCGTGACCACGGTGGACGGCACCGAGCACAACGTGGTCGTCACCATCACCGGCACCAACGACATCCCGACGGGAGGTGACGACACCACCACCAATACCGCCGACGATGCGCTGACCACGGCGGAAGACACCGCGCTGGTCATCCAGCCGGACATGCTGCTGGCCAACGACGACGACGCGGATGGCGACACGCTGACCATCACCGGCGTCAGCAACGCCAGCAACGGCACCGTCGTCCTCAACACCGACGGCAGCATCACCTTCACCCCGGCCGAAAACTACAACGGCGACGCCACGTTCGACTACACCGTCAGCGACGGCACGGCGGGAGACACCGCCACCGTCACAGTCGAGGTCACGCCGGTCAACGACGTGCCCGAGTTCATCCCGGACAACCCCGACTACGACCCGCAGAGCGGCAACTTCGCCGTGACCACAGAGGAAGATACCGCGGTCCACGGCAGCGTGGCAGCCGAGGATATCGACGGCGACACGCTGACCTACAGCCTGGGCGACGGACCGGCTCACGGCACGGTGGAACTCGATAGCGCAAGCGGCGAGTACACCTACACGCCGACCACCGACTACCACGGTGACGACAGCTTCAGCGTGACGGTCAGCGACGGCCAGGGTGGAGAAATCACCAGCACCGTGGCGATCGAGGTCACGCCGGTCAGCGATGCCAACCCCGACACGATTACCGTGGCCGAGGACGCGTCGGTCACCACCGATGTGCTGGCCAACGACACCTTCGGCGCCGGTGCCAAGGTAACCGGCGTGACGCAGGGCGCCAACGGCAGCGTGACGGTCACCGACGCCGGCATCATCTACACGCCGGCGGCGAACTACCACGGGCCGGACAGCTACACCTACACGGTGACCACGGCGGCGGGGAACACCGAGACGACGACCGTCACGGTCGCGGTCACGCCGGTCAATGACACCGCCGAAGTCAGCGGCGATGATCTAGGCGCGGTGACCGAAGACATCGACGTTAACGATGATTCCCATCTCACCGACAGCGGCACGCTGAGCGTCGCCGACACCGATGATGGCGAAGCCACGTTCGACCCAAGCTCGGTGCAAGCCAGCCCCAGCGCCCTGGGCAGCCTGACGATCACCGCCAACGGTGGCTGGACTTACGAAGTCGCCAACGCCGATGTCCAGTACCTGGCCGATGGCGAGACCAAGGACGAAACCTTCACCGTGACCACGGTGGACGGCACCACCCACGACATCGTCGTCACCATCACCGGCACCGAGGAAGGTAGGTTAATCGTCCCCCAAACTACGCCCAACGACGATAATGATGTCCCGGGTGGTTTCGGCGGCGATATTATTCTTGGTGATACCGGTGGCACGCAAACGACGGTGGAGCCAGGAAAGAATTATAATATCTCATTGATTATCGACACTTCGGGAAGCATGGAAGAGGCTTCTGGTACACCTGGCTTGACTCGAATGGAGCTCGTCAAGGCGGCAATGGGAAATCTGGTTGATCAGATGGAAGGCCATGACGGTACGATCAATATCCAACTTGTTTCTTTTGCCTCAAATTCAGTTTATGAAACATTTGATAATATAACTGAGAGTGGAATTGAGGATATTCTGGCTGCCATTGATGACCTGGATGCTGATGGTGGAACCAACTACGAGGCTGGGTTTAACGATGCTACTGATTGGTTTGGCGATCAGAGCAACGGTTATGAGAACCTGAGCTTCTTCCTGACTGATGGCAAACCTACCTATTACCTGGACGATGATGGTGATGTCAGGGGTGACGGAAACAACACCGATTACGATACGTTCAAGAACTCGGTTGATGCTTTCGAGGGACTCAGCGATATCAGCACTGTTCATGGCATTGGTATCGGTGACGGAATCAACGAAGAGTACCTAAAATTCTTCGATAATACCAAAGTATCTCCCACCGACGGGACGGTTAGCTTCGGGACGAAGACCGAGACAGTGAGTGACGACCTATCCATAACAGATGAAAATGATGATAGTGCCACAACAGCGATCAGTTCACCGATAATGATCGCTAATAGTAATTCGTCCTTGAGTTTTGATTATGATATATCAGGTTTTAGTTGGTGGGGTGAGGATAATTTTAGTTGGCGTTTAGAGAAATTTAATCGCGGCGATTGGGAAGCCACTGATCACCATGGCTCGGATGATTGGGGTAGAGTCACATTCGATAATATTGGCCCGGGCCAGTATCAACTGGTCTACACAGTTGAAGATAAGACAGGTGGGTGGATTTTTGAAGAAGATGCCAATGTCAGCATCGACAATGTAACCCTAACCCAGCCAGCCGTCGTAACCGGCCCGGTCGGCGAGGTCAGCATCGTTAACAACGCTGACGATCTGGATGCTGCCTTGCAGGGTGGTTCTACCAGCATCGACCCTGTTGATGTAGGTGATGACACCATCGACGGGGGCAAGGGCGACGACATCATCTTCGGCGATACCATCAATACCGATAACCTGTCGTCTGACCTACCCGATGGCTCTGGCCTGGAGGCACTGAAGGCCTTTCTGAAGCTGCAGAATGGCCATTCGCCAACCGATGCTGAGCTTTACGACTATATTGAGGCCAATCATGAGGCGCTGAATGTTGGCGGAGATGCCCGCGGTGGAAACGATACCCTCAACGGTGGCGAGGGTAACGATATCCTCTATGGTCAGGGCGGCGACGATACCCTGACCGGCGGAACCGGTAGCGATACGCTATATGGCGGCTTCGGTGCCGATACCTTCGCCTGGGAGTTTGGCGACGAAGGCGAGGTAGCCGCGCCGGCCAGCGATACGGTAATGGACTTCAATGCCGGCGAAGGTGATAAGCTCGATTTGTCAGAGCTGCTGCAAGATCATGAGAGTGGCGACGACATTTCCAGCTTTATACAGGCAACCCAGGATGGCGGCTCGACCACGTTGCATATCAGCACGACGGGCAACCTGGGCAGTAACCATGCAAATGCCGATCAAACGATCAGCCTGGCGGGTGTCGATATGGGTGGCAAGAGTTCCGATGTCTTTGTCGATGACCTTATCGCCAAGGGCCAGATCGATATCTAATCGTTGATTTTCGAACTCCACACCCGGCAGTGTGGGGTTCGATTGTGCAATACACGTTGATGATGGTCATCAAATAGTTAGCATTCTCATAGGGCATCGGTGAGCCATGTACGTTAAACGCAATATCGAAGGTGGGGTTATCATGGTCAGCTATGACGCGACGCCGGACTGCACGGAGTTTCTTGCGAGTGATGCGCCGGAGGTGTTGGCGTTTCTGGAGCGTGATGCCGATGAGCAGCTACGTCAGTTACGTAGCTCCGATCTTGAATTCGTGCGCGTGCTCGAGGATGTGATCGAACTCTTGGTTGCCAAGGGCGTGATCAGTTTCACCGATCTACCCGATGCCGCGCGCGAGAAGCTAATGTCTCGTCAGTCGTTGCGCCGCCAGGTCAATAGCGTCGATCTTATCGGCGACCAGGATGACGTGGGGCTGATCTAGACACCAAGCTTACCGTTGATATGGCACCGAGCCCCGGCGCCATATTTTTTCCGTGACAGCATGGCGAGCATCAATCTCGAATACGCACGCCCGGCCCAGTGACACCATCGAGCCCCAGGTCGAAGAGCGTTTCGCGTTCTTCATCGCCCGTCACGCCCTCGCCAATCACCAGCATGCCGATAGCATGACTGACCGTGGCGATACCGCGCAGGAACGGTTGTGCCTGTGGCTGCAGGTGTATATTGCGAACCAACGAGACATCGACCTTGATATAAGCGAGCCCCAGATCGTGCAAGTCCTGAAGTTTGCCGAACTCCGGGCCGACATGTTCCAGACCCACCTTGCAGCCATACGGCCTGAGTTCGTGGCATAACGTGCGAAAGGCATCCATGTGTCTTACGGCGGCCGACTCGGGCAGTTCGACCCAGAGCTGTGCGGCTTGTGCCGGGTAGTCTCTGAGGCGTTGATGAAGTGCGGCGATAAAGCCGGTATCGCGAATCGTCTCGCCCGACAGGTTGATGCCCAGCGTGATGTGTTTCTCGGCGATTTCCCGCAGTGCGATCTCGACGACCATCAGGTCGAAATCGCTACCCAAATCGGTACGGTTCACCCAAGGCAGGAACAAGCCGGCCGTTTGCCACTCGCCTTCGAGTTTGAGCCGTGCCGGGCATTCGTAATGTAGTAATTGATTTTCGCTGTCGACGACGGGGTAGTGGGAGAGTGTGATCTCATCGTTTTCGAGTGCCCGCTTCAGTGCATGACGCCATTCGTCGTGGGTTTTATAAGGCAGGCGTTTGGCGTCGGTCGTAGCGACCTCGATGGCTCGGCCGCTACCAGTCTCCGCCTTGGCCAGTGCGCCATCGAGTACGCTGAGTAGCGCTGCGCGGCTATCGCCCCGAGCGTAGGCGACCAGTGATAGCGGTAGTTCGACATTACTGTCGAACGCTTGTGTCAGCGGGTGCAGCCGTGTCTTGAGCTCTTCGATCAGGCTTCGGGCGTCGATGCTACCGGGTAGCAGTAATGCGAAATCGCTGCCATTTAGTCGCCCGGCCTGCCCCTCATCATAGCCTGTTGCCAGACTCTCTAGCTGAGCGGCGATATCGGCCAGCACGCGGTTGGTGGCGGCGTAGCCCAGCCGTGAGTTGAGTGTATTCAGATTGGCCAGGCGTACCATGACTACGTGGCCGGCCGCGCGTTGTCCGTCGCTGCCCAGCATGGCATCGAGACGGCTGAGCAGGTAATCGCGTCTGGCGATACCGGTGACTTCATCCTGCTGGAGCTTGCAACGCAACCGATCGAGCTTGCGGGTCTCTTCAGCCAGCATGGTGCGCACGGCATTCGATAACCGATTCATGGCGACGACGACCTGACGCAACTCTCGCGTGCGCGGCTCATGAGACGTCGTGAAGCGGCGCTGGCCGATATCCTGAGCTTGGGAAACCACGGCTCGAAGCGGTTTTCGAATGGAGCGCACCACCCACCAGGCCAGCCCGGCGCTGGTCAACGCCGCCAGGCCGAACCACAGCATCAGATCGATGACGCCTTGCCATAGTGAACGATAGGCATAGCCATAGTGGCTTTGCAGTTTGACGGTGGCGTATTGCCGCCAGCCATCCTGAACGACCGCGGTGCCGGCGGGAACCGAGAAAGCTACCAGATCGATGAACCAGTCCGGCACGTCACCGATATTGGTATCGCTGACTCGGCGCTCGATAACACTTCCATCCGGGGCGATAAGTTCTATGCGCTGGTAGTGGCCGGTATCGAACTGCGCGGCGATGAGCAGTTCGACGATGATCGGCTCCTTGTCGAGCTGACTCAACGACAGCGCCAGGGCGTTGGCATTGTCGGCGTTCTTTATGTGCAGTTCCTGCTCGATGTATTGCTTGCTGGCGACGATACCGATGAACAGGCTGCCACCGAAGGCCAGCGCCAGAATCAACGAAATGGCTAGCCAAAGCCGTGTGATCAGCGACATTTGCGCACGCTCCAGTGAACTTCATTATCGAAAGCATCTTGTGCGTTCATAGGAACCCTTCTGCCGACATGCGTAGCAATACGTTTCGCCAGCGCGATAACCGCTGGGTGGGAATGGCCAGTGATTCAGAGGAACCTCCCGCCCACAGGCCATCGCTGCTGAAGCTGAACACCGGGCTCAGGTCGTCACGCTCACCGGCGGGCAGGATGGTCGGTAGCAAGTTGTCGAGTACCAGCGGTTCGACGCCGGGAGTGGCGTAATAGCCCAGCACCATGTGCGCCTGGGTGATGCTGCTACGACCGAGCCGCGCACGTACGTAGATCATGCGCAGGCGCTCGCCGGGCACGCCGAGCTTCTTGAGTGTTTGATACTTGGCGATGGAGTAGTCCTCGCAGTCGCCCGCGCCGCGTCCGAGTGTCTCGAGTGGCGTGGCCCAATAATCCTCTTCGTCCCAGATTTGGCTGTCGTCGAGCCAGCGCACCCGGCGGTTGAAGAAGTCATTGACGCCCTTGAGTTGATCGGCAATGTCACGGCCCTCCAGTTTGCGCAGCAGGTTCAGCCAGGCATCGAGTGTCTGTGCGCCTTGATGACCGTAGCGCTCGGTCATCGTCGTACGCATGCGCTGTGGGTCCATTGCCCCGGTCGCCAGCCCCAGCATGCCACTGGCCGACAGCAAGAGCGTGGCTCCGACGCCGATCAACAGGCGACGCCGTGAAGGGTCGAAGGCGTTGCCTAGGTAAGGTGGAGGCACTAGGAATCCCTGGGTTTCGCACGCGGCCTGGCATAGGTAATGCGCGGCTCGGTGAGGCCAGACATGCGTTTTCATGGCGATACCGTGTATATCGGCACTTTCAGGGGAAACTTAATGTAACTCAGTGTATCAGGCCTTGCCCGGGCCTTGCCACACACGCAAGCGGCCCAGCCAAGGTAGCGATGCACCGGCGTCTCTGAGCGACGCGGCGAGGCGATTCAAGTCGGCGTCGCGGTACGTGTCGCCGATGTACAGCGAGACATCGATACGATTGTCGAGATAATGCAGATCGAGGGCGACTCGCTGGCGCCAGCACTCCAGATTGCCCCAGACGCGTTCCAGCATCGCCTCGACATCGCTGCGCAGCGGTAGGGCGGGCAACTGGGTCGGGTCGTCGAGTTCGGAGTCGTCCTGGGGGTCGATATGAAAGGTCACCTCGGAGAGCTTGGGAAAGGCGCGGCACAATTCGCGGCAGACCTGATTGCCGACTTCATGCGCTTCCGAGACTGTCACGCGCGGCGCCACCACCAGATGCAGGTCGAGTAGCACCCGTTCACCGACACTGCGCGTGCGCAATTGGTGAAGGTCGCGTACGCCGGGAACGTCCAGTGCGACATTTCGCATGCCGCGTTGTTCGTCGTCGGGCAGGGCGGTGTCGACCAACTCGCGAGTGGCGTCCCACAACAATGAACCGCCGATCTTGCCGACCAGCAGGCCGACGCCGATGGCGGCCACTGCATCCAGCCAACCGACACCGAATTGAGCGCCGATCAAGCCGATCAGCACTACCACCGTCGACAGGGCGTCGCTGCGCGAATGCCAGGCGTTGGCTTCGATCAGGCGCGAGCCGATTTTCCGGGCGACGCGCAGGGTATAGCGAAATATCCACTCCTTGACGATTAGCGACACGGCCGCCAGGGCTATCACCCAGTAGCCGGGCGGAGCGATAGGGACGCCATCCAGCAAACGGCTCAAGCTGGCCCAGGCGATACCGCCGGCGACGAAGATCAGTACGCTACCCAGCGCGAGGGTGCCCATCGTTTCGATACGGCCGTGGCCATAGGGGTGGTTGCGATCCGGCGCCTGCCGACCGTAGTGGGTGGCAACAAGCACGAAGACATCGGTAACCAGGTCGGAAAAGGAGTGAATGCCATCGGCGACTAACGCCGCGGAACCCACGATGATGCCGGCGATTACCTTGACCAGCCCCAGCAGTGTATCGAGAATGGCGCCGATCAGCGTAACCCGGTGAGCGGCCCGGGTATTGGCTTCGTGAAGAGCGGCGTTATCGAGTGCCGTGTTATCAGGGGCTGTGTCGTGGGAGTTGCGTTGGTTCATCTAATGCCATCCCGAAGAATATAAGACACTTCTGCGCTATAGTTGCCGCCCAATCACAAGGACGCAAGGGAAGGACATCAATGCCATCGATTCGGCTGCCACGCATGGAGCAGTTGGCGAACGACTGGGCGCCGGTGCTCAAGGTACTGTCCATGCTGTGGTTGGTTCTAGCCCTGTTCATGGTGGTGCCCTGGCTGGTACTGGTCGTCGAGAGCGACCCCGATAGCCGCCCCTTCGGTCTGTCGATACTGACGGTACTGGCCCTCGTCGGGCTTGTGTGGTTACTCACCCGGCGTGTGGAGATTGAGCTCAAGCCGCGCCAGATGTTCGTGCTGACTACGTTGAGTTGGGTGACGATCAGCGGCCTGGCCAGCCTGCCGCTGGCTCTGGGGGCGCCGCAGCTGTCATTTACTGATGCGGTTTTCGAGTCGGTGTCGGCGATTACCACGACGGGCTCGACGGTGCTCGTCGGCATCGAACGCCTTTCGGATGGCCTCAAGCTGTGGCGCGGCATGATGCAATGGCTCGGCGGGGTCGGCATCATCGTCATGGCGATCGCCATTTTGCCGTTTCTGAAAGTTGGCGGCATGCGGCTGTTTCACACCGAATCGTCCGACTGGTCGGAAAAGGTCATGCCGCGCACCGGCGGTATCGCCAAGGCGACCCTACTGGTCTACTTCGGGCTTTCCATGGTGGCTATCGCATGCTACTGGTTGGCTGGCATGCTCCCGTTGGATGCGGTGGTTCACGGCATGACCTCAATAGCGACGGCTGGCTTCGCCAATTCCGATGCCTCGTTTGGCGCCTATGCCGAGCAGCCGGTGATTCTGTGGCTGGCCTCGCTGTTCATGCTCTGCGGCACATTGCCTTTCGTGCTTTACATTCGTGCCCTGCGTGGCTCGCCCAAAGCGTTGTGGCGCGACCAGCAGGTGCGCGGCCTGCTGTGGCTGTTATTGATGGTCATTGCTGTGTTGACCGCTTATCAACTCCTGCGTGGTGTGCCGGCCTTCGAGGCGTTGACCCAGGTGAGCTTCAACGTGGTTTCCATCGTCACCACCACCGGTTATGCCTCCGAAGACTATACCCAGTGGAGCCCGCTGGCGGTTGTCGTGTTCTTTTATCTGACCTTCGTCGGTGGCTGCAGTGGTTCGACCAGCGGTGGCCTGAAGATATTCCGCTTTCAGATCGCCATGCTGATGCTGCTCAATCAACTCCGCTCGCTGGTACACACTCATGGCGTTTTCTCCCAGCGCTACAATGGCAGCGTGCTGACCGACGATATCGTGCGCGGCGTGGTGGCGTTCTCGTTTTTCTATTTCATCACCATCGCCGGCCTGGCGACGGGGTTGGCAGTGATGGGGCTGGATCTGGTCACCGCGCTGACCGGGGCGACCACGGCGGTGGCCAACGTCGGGCCGGGGTTGGGGAATATCATCGGCCCAGCGGGCAATTTCGCCACGCTACCCGACGCCGCCAAATGGCTGCTGTCTCTAGGGATGCTGATGGGGCGCTTGGAGATCCTCACCGTGCTAGTGCTGTTTACGCCGATGTTCTGGCGGAAGTAAGCCTGAAGCTAGAAGAGCGGCGCTATGCGCCTGGAAGCTGGAAGAGCGCCGCTGCGCGCCTTGAAGAAATAAGACGGAAGTACGACGCTTCGCGTCTTGAAGAGGGAAGAACGGCGCTGCGCGCTTTGAAGAGAACACCCAGTCTTTCTCCCAAGGCTGCTTTTCTCTTCCGACTTCTTTCTTCAGCCCGAAGGGCTCTTCCTTCTTCCATCTTCAGCCTTTAATTCGCCCCGCCCGATTGAGTATCGGATTGGCGTATTGCGCCAGCCACCAGTCGCGCAGGTGCGTGGGAACCTCGTTGAGCCGGGCCGTGAAGCGCGCGCGGTCGGCGTCGGTGACCTCGCTTAAATCGAGCAGTTCCGGTGCCTGTCCGCTGGCTTCCAGCGCCAGTTGGTGGCTGGGAAAGGTGTGGTAGCCATCGAGTACCTGACGGTCGATTTCGTCGGCGACCTGGTCGGGGGTTTCGAAATCCGCATCCAGCGGTTCGCCGAACGTAAGCTGGATGCGCCCCTTGGCGCCGGTAATCCCGGCGACGATGGAGCGAATGTCTTCGAATTCGACTTTTTCGTAGCGTCCTTCGCTATGCACGGCATGCAATTCGCGGGCCTTCTGCAAATCGCAGGGATCGTACTCATAACTGATCGACACCGGCACCATGCGCAATTCACGGATGGCATCGCCGAGGCTGGCGCTCTTGTCCTGCTGGCGACGGGCCATGGTCAGCATCTTGATGATGGCCGGATCGGCGCGATCGATACCGTCCTTGGCGCGCCCCTCGCGCTGCGCCATCCAGATCGAATGGTTATCTGCGATGATCGAATGGCGAATGTAGCCCGACAGCGCCTGATAGGCGGCGAGCATGGCACGCTTGCCGCGGGCCGAGCGCGGTACGATGAAGCTCTTGTTGAGGCGCATCAGGTCGGTGACATAGGGCTTTTGCAGCAGGTTGTCGCCGATGGCGATGCGCACCGTATTGCGCCCAGCCTGATACAGCGCGTAATTGACGAACGCCGGGTCGAGAGCGATATCTCGATGATTGCCTATGAACAGGTAGGCGCGCTCGGGGTCCAGCTTGTCCAGCCCCTCGACATCGAAGGCGTCCGTGCTGGTGGCGAGCATGCGCCGCATATACACGGAGATGCGCTCCTGCAGGTCGCGTACGCTGGTTACGCCGCGCATCTGCCGCTGCAGGGCGAAGCCCGCCAGGCGGCGTGCCAGCCAAGGGGCGTGATTCGCCAGGCGCGGCAGGCGATAGCGGGTGATGGCATCGAGAAACTCACTGTCATGCGCAAGACGGGCGAGCACCTCGGCGACTTCGTTGTCGTGGTATGGGCGAATGCTCTCGAAAGCATCCTGATCGAGCGTTTTTGTCATGGTGTCGGCGCGGCGGGCGTGGCTTCGCCACCCAGCCAGTCGATAAGTTGTTCGAGTGTATTGGAGAGTGTTTGGGTCATCAGCGCGAAATCGGTTTCCAAGCGCAGTATCGGGTCGTCGCCGTCATCGGTCTGGCTGGCTTCATCGAGCAGGGCGTCGGCGAAGCGCATCGATTTCATGGCCAAGTCGTCGTGGAGCACCAGCGTCAAGGCTTCGTCGATGGTAAAGGCCAGGCGTGTGACTTGGCGGCCGGCGCTAAGCGCAGTCTGAATCTCTTCGCCATCCAGGTCCACCTGGCGGCCCCGCAGCACGCCTTCATCGCCGTTGGACTTGAGTTCGACCTGGTCGCCCAGTTCCAGCGCGGCGGGGCGCTCGTCCGGTTGGCGCAGCCATTCGGTCATGGCGCGAGTCGGCGTGGCCTTGGTGGCCAGCGGCGTGACCTTGAGGCTGCCCAGAGTCTGGCGCAGCAAGTCGAGAACATCCTCGGCGCGTTTGCGGCTCGAGGCATTGACGCCGATCAGCCCACGTCCTGTATCCCACCATAGGTCCAGGCGCTGCGTGCGCACGAAGGCGCGAGGCAGAAATTCCTCGTAGACCTGCTCCTTGAGCGCCTGTTTTTGCTGGCGGCTCAATGGGCCGCCCTCGGCGGCTTCACGGTCGCTGGCGCGTGCCTCGACCTCTTCGCGTACCACCGCAGCCGGCAACAAACGCTCCTGGCGCAATGCCGACAGCAGGCGATGGCCCTGGATTTCGTGCAGGCGCTGTTCGCTACCGCGCCCGGCGGGAGCGCTCCAGCCCATCCGCTTGGCTTCGACGCCGCCCAGCGGACGAAAGGCCTGCGCGTCGAGTGCTTCGCTCAGGGTGTCGCGATCCAGTGCTGGTGTGTCATGCACGCGATATAGATGCAAGTGCTTGAACCACATGGTGTCGTTCCGTTGAAAAGGAGGCACATTATGGCCAATCACGGCCTGGGGTGCTAGGCGGGCGTCCGACTTAGCGTTGATCGATTGTGGAAAGCCCATATCAGGCCATTGCTTTCAAGCGACACGAATCACCGTTGTTACAGCGTTTTCAAACTGACGTTTGATGCCTGGCCGGGGGCTGGCTAGTATTCAACCGTTGCCTTTACTTTTCTTAACAGGAAATAACAGCATGGATCATCGTGTCGCCCGTTCCACCGTGCGCGTGCGCGGCTTTCATCTCGATGGCTACGCTCATGTCAACAACGCGCGCTATCTGGAGTTTCTGGAAGAGGGGCGCTGGGCCTATTTCGAGCAGCAGTTCGATTTGGCCGCTCTGTTCAATGAGGGCCTGGCAGTGGTCGCCGTCAATCTCAATATCAATTATCGCCGGGCGGCGGTGATGAACGACGAGCTGGAAATACTCACCTCGCTCTCGGCGATCAATCATCGCAGCGCGGTCATGCACCAGGCGATCCATCGTGTCGTCGATGGCAAGCGCATCGCCGATGCCGACTTCACCTTCATGCTGCTCGATACCCGCAGTGGCCGCACCATGGCGATTGAACAAAAGCTTCGCGAGATACTCGTTCCGCTGGTGCTTGCGCGTAATGCTCTGCAAGGCTAAACCCACCGTGACGCGCGCTGCCTTAATCCGTCGCGCGATGATATAATCCGTCGATCGCTTGGCTGCCACAGGCCAGTGCTTACCAGTCGCAGTGCAAAGGATTCGACGACCCATGGGTGACATCGCCAAAGAGATTCTGCCAGTCAACATCGAGGACGAACTGAAACAGTCGTATCTCGATTACGCGATGAGCGTGATCATCGGCCGTGCGCTGCCCGACGTGCGCGATGGCCTCAAGCCGGTGCATCGGCGCGTGCTGTTCGCCATGCACGAACTCAGCAACGACTGGAACAAGCCTTACAAGAAGTCCGCCCGTGTGGTCGGCGACGTCATCGGTAAATATCACCCGCATGGCGATAGTGCGGTCTACGACACCATCGTGCGCATGGCCCAGCACTTCTCGATGCGCTACGTGCTGGTCGATGGTCAGGGCAACTTCGGTTCCATCGATGGCGATAGCGCCGCGGCCATGCGTTATACCGAGGTGCGCATGGCGCGGTTGTCACACGAGCTGCTGGCCGACCTCGAAAAGGAGACCGTCGACTGGGTCGATAACTACGACGGTACCGAGCGCATCCCCGACGTGATGCCGACCAAGCTGCCCAATCTGCTGATCAACGGGTCGTCGGGCATCGCCGTGGGCATGGCGACGAACATTCCGCCGCATAATATGGTCGAGGTCATCAACGGCTGCCTGGCGCTGATCGATGATTATACCCTGACCATCGATGACCTGATGGAGTACATCCCGGGCCCCGATTTCCCCACCAGCGGCATCATCAACGGCAAGGCAGGTATTCTCGATGCCTATCGCACCGGGCGTGGGCGTATTTACGTGCGAGCGCGGCATACCGTCGAATATCACGAGAAGTCCGGTCGCGATCACATCGTCATTTCCGAGTTGCCGTATCAGGTCAACAAGGCGCGACTGATCGAGAAAATCGCCGAACTGGTCAAGGACAAGCGTATTGACGGTATCGCCGAGTTGCGCGATGAGTCCGACAAGGACGGCCTGCGCGTGGTGATCGAGGTCAAGCGCGGTGAATCCGGCGAAGTGGTGGTCAACAACCTGTTCGCCCAGACCCAGTTGCAGACCGTATTCGGCATCAACATGGTCGCGCTGGACAATGGCCAACCCAAGACGCTGAACCTCAAGGAAGTCCTCGAGGCTTTCGTGCGCCATCGTCGCGAGGTGGTGACCCGGCGCACCCTCTATGAACTGCGCAAGGCGCGCGAGCGCGGCCATATCCTCGAAGGCCTGGCCGTGGCGATCTCGAATATCGACGAGGTGATCGAGCTGATCAAGGCCTCGCCGAGCGCCGCCGAAGCCAAGGACAAGCTGCTCGAACGCGCCTGGCAACCCGGCCAGGTCACCGGCATGCTGGAGCGCGCCGGCGCGACTTCGTGCAAGCCGGAGGAACTCGAAGAAGGCTTCGGGCTCTCCGACGATCACCGCGAGTACCGCCTGTCGCCGGCTCAGGCTCAGGCGATTCTCGAGTTGCGCCTGCATCGTCTGACCGGTCTCGAGACCGAGAAGCTGCTCAACGAGTACCTGGGCATTCTTGAGCGCATCGCCGAACTGACCGAGATTCTGGCTTCCGCCGACCGCCTGCTCGAAGTGATTCGCGAGGAATTGATCGCGATTCGCGATCAGTACGGCGACAAGCGAAGGACCGAGATTCAGGTCAGCCATCTCGATCTGACCATCGAGGATCTGATCAACGAAGAGGACATGGTGGTCACTATCTCGCGTAGTGGCTATGCCAAGACCCAGCCGATCACCGACTATCAGGCCCAGCATCGCGGTGGGCGCGGCAAGTCGGCGACCAGCATGAAAGACGAGGATGTCATCGAGCATCTGCTGGTGGCCTCGACCCACGATACCGTGCTGCTGTTCTCCAACAAGGGCAAGGTCTACTGGCTCAAGGTTTACGAGATTCCCGCCGCCAGCCGTGGCTCGCGCGGCAAGCCGCTGGTCAACCTTCTGCCACTGGACGACGACGAGTCGATCAACACCATGTTGCCGGTGCGCGAGTACCGCGAGGACAGCTTCATCTTCTTCGCCACCGCCAGCGGCACCGTCAAGCGTACCTCGCTCGAGCAGTTCTCACGGCCACGTAGCGTCGGCCTGATCGCCATCGACCTGGTCGAAGGCGACCGGCTGGTCGGCGCGGCGATTACTTCGGGCAACGATCACGCCATGCTGCTGTCGTCCAACGGCAAGGCGATTCGCTTCGAGGAAACCAAGGTGCGTGCCATGGGACGTACCGCGCGTGGTGTGCGTGGCATGCGCCTGCAGGGCGACGCCGAAGTGATCAGCCTGATCATTCCCAAGTCGACGCTGATCGATACCGAAGCCGATACCGACAGTGGCGATATCGAGAATGAAAACACGGACGAACCCACTGCCGACGTGAACGCCGTGACCGGTAATGAACAAGCCACCGGCACGATGACCGACAGCGCTGGCGACGAGCAGATTTACATCCTCACGGCCTCCGAGAATGGCTACGGCAAGCGCACGCGGCTCGAGGAATTCCCGCTGCGCGGGCGTGGCGGCCAGGGCGTGATTGCCATGCAGACCAGCGCGCGCAATGGCGCCATGGTGGCGGCCATGCAGGTGGCCACCTGCGACGAGATGATGCTGATCACCGACCGCGGCACCCTGGTGCGCACGCGGGTCGAGGAGATTTCGACCACCTCGCGCAACACCCAGGGCGTCATGCTGATTCGCCTCGGCGAGAACGAATCGCTGGTCAAGACCGTGCGTGTCGAGGAGCCGGATGAGGAAGAGTCGAACGGCGAACCGTCGGACGGCGACGCTGCCCAAGACGAGGCGAACGCCGCGACGGACTCCGACATGAGCCCGCAAGACGGGGACGGTGAAACGCCTGTCGACGATGACCCCGAAACCCCTGACCAGAACTGAGGTAACGCGACCGCCGCTCAGCCGGCGGTCGCTTCGGTAATACTACGAGAACCACGCTGATGACACGCCACTATAATTTCTGTGCCGGCCCCGCCGCATTGCCTACTCGGGTGCTGGAGCGCGCCCGCGAAGAGTTGCTCGATTATCAGGGGCGCGGCCTGTCGGTCATGGAGATGAGCCACCGCAGCCGCGAGTTCGTTGCCATTGCCGAGGTTGCCGAAGCCAACCTGCGTTCGCTGTTGAACGTGCCGAATGACTACCGGGTACTGTTCCTGCAGGGTGGCGCCTCGACGCAATTCGCCATGCTGCCCTACAACCTGCTGGGCCATGGCGGCACGCCCAACTATTTATATACCGGCATCTGGGGCAAGAAAGCCATCGCCGAGGCCCGGCACCTAGGTGGCGCGCACGTGGCCGCGTCCAGTGAAGCCAACGGCCTGACTGCCGTGCCGCGGCCTGGCGATATTGAGTTATCCGACGACGCGGCGTACCTGCATTACACCGCTAACGAGACCATCGGCGGGCTGGCCTTCGACTACATCCCCGACACCGGCCTACCGCTGGCCTGCGACATGTCTTCGTCGGTTCTATCCGGGCCGTTGGATGTGTCGCGCTTCGGCGTGATCTACGCCGGCGCGCAGAAGAACATCGGCCCAGCGGGACTGACGCTGGTGATCGTGCGCGATGACCTGCTCGACCGCGCGCGCCCCGACACGCCGACCATGTTCAACTACCGTGTGATGGCCGAGAATGGCTCGATGTTCAACACCCCGCCGACCTACGCCTGGTATCTGGCGGGGTTGGTGTTCGAGTGGCTGAAAAACGATATTGGCGGACTTGCGGCGATGGACGCCATCAACGAGCGCAAGGCCGCGAAGCTCTATCAGGCCATCGATGCCAGCGATTTCTACAGCAACCCCATCGCGCCGGCCAACCGTTCGCGGATGAACGTGCCGTTCGTGCTGGCCGACGAATCCCTCAATGCCACTTTTCTTAGCGAGGCCGACGAAGCCGGGCTGCTCAATCTGAAGGGGCACCGCAGCGTCGGCGGCATGCGCGCGAGTCTCTACAATGCCGTACCTGAGGCGGCGGTGGATGCGCTGGTGGACTTCATGGACGATTTCGAAAAACGCCGTGGCTGAGCGCAGGAGAAAACGATGAGCGATACCTCGACCGATCTCGATGAGCTGCGTGAACGCATCGACCGCATCGACGGCGATATTCTGCGCCTGATCAGTGAGCGTGCCGATTGTGCGCAGCGGGTTGCGCGGGTCAAGAGTGCTGTCGATCCTCAGGCGGTGTTCTATCGCCCCGAGCGCGAGGCGCAGGTACTACGCCGCATCATGGCACTGAATAGCGGCCCGCTCGATGCCGAGGAGATGGCTCGGCTGTTTCGCGAGATCATGTCCGCCTGCCTGGCACTGGAACAGCCGGTCAAGGTCGCCTATCTGGGGCCGGAGGGGACCTTTACCCAGCAGGCGGCGCTCAAGCATTTCGGCGAGAGTGCCAAGAGCCTGCCGATGGCGGCCATCGACGAGGTGTTTCGCGAGGTCGAAGCCGGCGCGGCCAACTATGGCGTGGTGCCGGTGGAAAACTCCACCGAGGGGGTCATCAACCATACCCTCGATTCCTTCATGGACTCGTCGATGCGTATCTGTGGCGAGGTGGTGCTGCGCATCCATCATCATCTGCTGGTGGCCGGCACCACGCGCAAAGACAAGATTTCACGCATCTATTCCCACCCACAGTCCTTCGCCCAGTGTCGCAAGTGGCTGGATTCCCATTACCCCCAGGCCGAGCGCGTGCCGGTATCGTCCAACGCCGAGGCTGCGCGACTGGTCAAGACCGAGTGGCATAGCGCCGCCATCGCCGGCGACATGGCGGCCAAGCTCTATGAGCTGGAGAGAGTCGCCGAAAAGATCGAGGATCGCCCCGACAACTCGACGCGCTTCTTGATTATCGGCAACCAGGACATACCGCTGTCCGGCGACGACAAGACCTCGCTAGTCGTGGCGATGCGCAATCAGCCCGGCGCGCTGCACGATCTATTGGAGCCGTTTCATCGTCACCAGATCGATCTGACCCGCCTGGAGACGCGACCCTCGCGCACCGGGGTTTGGAATTACGTGTTCTTCATCGACTTCAAGGGGCATCGCGATCAGCCCGAAGTCGACGCGGTGCTCGAGGAAGTCCGCCTGCGCGCCGCCGAGATCAAGGTATTGGGCTCGTACCCGCAGGGTGTGCTCTAGGTATGCCGGTGGACCCTTTGCGAGACGCCAGCGGTGTCGATGAGCCACGCATTCTGATCGTCGGCCTGGGATTGATCGGTGGCTCGCTGGCCGCCGCGCTCAAGGCCGCCGGCTTCGGCGGCGAGATCGTCGCCTGTGATCCCGACGCCGATGAAATCGAACGCGGCATCGGCATGGGCGTGATCGACGCCGGCGGCGGCGAGCTTGCCACGCTGGTTCCCGGCAGTTCGCTGATCGTGCTGGCGGTGCCGGTGCTGGCGATGGAGTCGGTGATGCGCGAGCTGGCGCCATTGCTTGACGAGCAGGTGCTGACCGATGTGGGCAGCACCAAGATGGCGATTCGGCGCGCCGCCGAACGGGTCTTCGGCGCGCTGCCGGCGCGTTTCGTGTTGGGTCACCCGATTGCCGGCTCGGAAAAGACCGGAGTGGCGGCGTCCAACGCCGATCTTTATCGTCGTCACAAGGTGATTCTCACTCCCGAACCGGATACCGATCGCGACGCCATGGCCCGGGTGCGGGCGCTTTGGAACGCTTGCGCCGCCGACGTGCTGGAAATGGATGTCGAACGCCACGATCAGGTGCTGGCACGCACCAGCCATCTACCGCATCTGTTGGCGTTTTCGCTGGTCGATACCCTGGCGCGCCAGGACGAGCGACTGGATATTTTTCGCTACGCGGCGGGCGGCTTTCGCGATTTCACGCGTATCGCCGGTAGCGACCCGGTGATGTGGCGCGACATCTTCATCGCCAACCGTGATGCGGTGCTCTCGGCGCTGGACGATTTCGAAGCCGGTGTCACCCGCTTGCGAAGCGCAGTGGCCGCCGGCGATGGCGACAGGCTATTGGCGACGTTCGATCGCGCCAGTCACGCCCGGCACTATTTCGATACCCTTTTGAACCAGACGAGATATCAGGCGATGGAACAACGCAATGTCCGTTACCGGGTCAGCCCGGGTGGCAACGTCAGCGGCGCTATCCGCGTGCCCGGCGACAAATCGATTTCGCACCGCTCGATCATGCTGGGCGCACTTGCCGAGGGTGTCACCCAGGTTCAGGGCTTTCTCGAAGGCGAGGACAGCCTGGCCACGTTGCAGGCCTTTCGTGAGATGGGCGTGGCCATCGAAGGCCCGCACCAGGGCCGGGTAACCATTCATGGTGTCGGCATGCACGGCTTGAAAAAGCCCGCCGGGTCGCTCTACGTTGGCAACTCCGGTACTGCCATGCGCCTCTTCACCGGATTGTTGGCCGGGCAGGCCTTCGATACCGAGCTGACCGGCGACGCCTCGTTGACCAAGCGCCCCATGGACCGCGTGGCCAAGCCGCTGCGCCAGATGGGCGCGGTGATCGATACCGCCGAAGGCGGCCGGCCGCCACTCAGGATCCAGGGCGGCCAATCGCTCAAGGGCATCGATTACGACATGCCGATGGCCAGCGCTCAGGTCAAATCCTGCCTGCTGCTGGCGGGCCTGTACGCCGAGGGTGAAACGCGCGTGCGCGAACCGGCGCCGACTCGCGATCACACCGAGCGCATGCTCAATGGCTTCGGCTATCCGGTCGGCCGTGAAGGCGACGTGGCCTGGCTCAACGGTGGCGGCCGGTTATCCGCTGGGCCGATCGACGTGCCGTCGGATATTTCGTCGGCGACGTTCTTCCTGGTCGCCGCCGCGATCACCCCGGATTCGGACCTGGTGCTCGAGCATGTCGGCATCAATCCGACGCGTATCGGCGTGATCAACATTCTCAAGGCGATGGGCGCGGATATCGAATTGCTCGACGAGCATGAAGTCGGCGGCGAGCCGGTCTCCAATCTGCGTATCCGTTATGCGCCGCTCAGGGGCATCGATATTCCCGTCGATCAGGTGCCGCTGGCGATCGATGAGTTTCCGGCGCTATTCATTGCCGCCGCCAACGCCGAAGGCACCACGCGTCTGCGCGGCGCCGAAGAGCTGCGCGTCAAGGAATCCGATCGCCTGCAGGCAATGGCCGATGGCCTCGGCGTACTCGGCGTCGCCAATACGCTATACGCAGACGGCATCGACATCGTTGGCCGTCTTGAAGGTGAGGGAAGCGACGGCCCCAGCTACGCTGGCGGGCACATTGACAGCCTGGGCGATCACCGTATCGCCATGGCGTTTACTGTCGCGGGCCTGCGCGCGAGTGGTGAGATCGTCATCGACGATTGCGCCAACGTGGCGACGTCGTTTCCCGACTTTGTCGGCTTGGCGTGCCGTGTCGGCCTGGGCGTGAATGAGGAGGGCGCATGACAGAAAGTGTGAATAGCCATGCGCAGGCGCCGGTACTGGCCATCGACGGCCCTGGTGGTGCCGGTAAGGGCACCGTCAGCCGGCTGATCGCCGAGCGACTGGGCTGGCATCTACTCGACTCCGGCGCGCTTTATCGTCTGACCGCCCAGGCGGCGGTGCGCCACGCGGTGGCCTTGAACGACGAATCGGCGCTGGCGCAATTGGCCGCAACGCTGGACGTGGCTTTTCTTGCCGAACAGGGTTCGGCGCGGGTGCTGCTCGAAGGCGAGGATGTCAGCGCGGCGATTCGCACCGAGCAGGCCGGCGAGCGAGCATCGCAGGTCGCGGCGCTACCCGCGGTGCGCGGCGCACTGTTGGCGCGCCAGCGCGACTTCCAAAAGCCGCCGGGGCTGGTCGCCGATGGACGCGACATGGGCACGGTGGTTTTCCCCGGCGCGGCGCTGAAAATCTTCCTCACCGCCTCGGCCGAAGAGCGTGCCCGGCGGCGTTTCCTTCAGTTGCAGAGGGCCGGTGTAGATGCTAGTCTACCGAGTCTTTTGAAAGAGATTGAGACTCGAGATGCGCGCGATATGCAGCGTGCGGTGGCCCCGCTAAAGCCGGCAGACGATGCCGTCGAGCTGGACACCACCGAGTTGGCGATACCGGACGTAGTGGATCGCATCCAGAAGCTTCTCGCTGATTCGGGCCTTGCGCCCTCGGTCTGAGGCCTCGGTGAGACGACACATCCGGAGCTCCCGGCAAGATGTCATGACGTGGCCCGGCAAACACCTGAAAGCCGGCCCAGGTCGAACCAGCGCCAACATCCCCGGGGACATGTGGATTAGGCCCGCGCTCGCTGGTGGCGCGGAGAAGGCGACAACCGCCATTTAACGTTGATCATGTAGGATGCTCATGAGCGAAAGCTTTGCTGAACTGTTTGAACAGTCTCTCCAGGACATCAATATGGAACCCGGTGCCATCGTCATGGCGACCGTGGTGGATATCGATGGCGACTGGATTACCGTCAACGCCGGCCTGAAGTCCGAAGGGCAGATTCCCGCTGCTCAGTTCAAGGACGACAACGGCCAGTTGAACATCAGTATCGGTGACGAAGTCAAGGTCGCGTTGGAAGCCGTGGAAGACGGTTTCGGCGAAACCCGCCTGTCCCGCGAGAAGGCCAAGCGCGCCGAAGCGTGGAAGGAACTGGAAGCGGCCTTCGAGAAGGACGAGATCGTCAAGGGCGTGATCAACGGTAAGGTCAAGGGCGGTTTCACCGTCGACGTGGCGACCATTCGCGCTTTCCTGCCGGGCTCCCTGGTGGATGTGCGTCCGGTGCGCGATACCGCGCACCTGGAAAACAAAGAGCTCGACTTCAAGGTCATCAAGCTCGATCCCAAGCGCAACAACGTGGTCGTTTCGCGTCGTGCCGTGCTCGAAGCCGAGAACAGCGCCGAGCGTGAAGCGCTGCTGGCTACCCTGCAGGAAGGCCAGCAGATCAACGGTATCGTCAAGAACCTGACCGACTACGGCGCGTTCGTCGATCTGGGCGGCGTCGATGGCCTGCTGCACATCACCGACATGGCCTGGAAGCGCATCAAGCATCCTTCCGAAATCGTTGCCGTGGGCGACGAGATCAACGTCAAGGTGCTCAAGTTCGACCGCGAGCGCAACCGCGTCTCGCTGGGCCTGAAGCAACTGGGCGAAGATCCTTGGGTCAACATCAAGGACCGTTACCCGGAAGGCATGAAGGTTCATGCCCGCGTCACCAACCTCACCGACTACGGCTGCTTCGCCGAGTTGGAAGAGGGTGTCGAGGGTCTGGTTCACGTCTCGGAAATGGACTGGACCAACAAGAACATCCACCCGTCCAAGGTGGTCCAGGTCGGCGACGAAGTCGAAGTCATGGTGCTGGATATCGACGAGGAGCGTCGTCGTATCTCGCTGGGCATCAAGCAGTGCGCCACCAATCCGTGGGAAGACTTCAACGGCCGCTACAACAAGGGCGACCGCGTTGCCGGTACCATCAAGTCGATCACCGATTTCGGTATCTTCATCGGTCTGGAAGGCGGCATCGACGGCCTGGTGCATTTGTCCGACATCTCCTGGACCGAGACCGGCGAAGAAGCCGTTCGTCAGTTCAAGAAGGGCGACGAGGCCGAAGCGGTCATCCTGTCGATCGACCCGGAGCGCGAGCGTATTTCGCTGGGCATCAAGCAGCTCGAGACCGATCCGGTTTCCGAGTTCCTGGCGGTCAACGACAAGGGCGCCATCGTTACCGGTCGCGTGGTCGAAGTCGATGCCAAGGAAGCCCACGTCGAGTTGGCTACCGATGTCATCGCCGTGCTCAAGGCTTCCGAGATCAGCGCTGATCGCGTCGAAGACGCGCGTAACGTGTTGAACGAAGGCGACAGCGTCGAAGCGCGTATCGTCGGCGTCGATCGCAAGAATCGTGCGATCAACCTGTCGATCAAGGCGAAGGATCAAGCCGAGCCCCGCCGTAGCGCAAGTAAGCCGCGCGAGCAGGAAGTCGAGAGCGGTGGCCCGACCACCATCGGCGACCTGATCAAGCAGCAGATGGGTCAGGACTGATCAGTCCCTTTCAGACGCCCTGAGGCGTCTGAATGAAACAAAAACCGCGACCTCGCTAGAGGTCGCGGTTTTTTTATGATCGGTTTTCCGGTTCGCTGCTCTTCTCGCCTTTTTCTTCGATGGCGCTGAGCAGCCCGCGCAACAAGGATAGTTCCTTGCGCGTCGGCTGCGCACGAGCGAACAGGGCGTGTAGGTGGTCTTCGGTACGCGCGTGTGGCTGAGTCAGGAACCCGATACCTTGCATGACGCGATGCAGATGATCGTGAAAATGCGTTAGCTGCTGTTGGGTGGGCAGGGAGGCGTGGCGAGGCGTTGCTTGCTGGAAATCGCTGCCGGGGAGTTGGCGCCAGGCGCGGAAGATCTCGTGCGACAGCACCTGTACTGCCTGGGAAAGATTGAGCACACCATAATCGGGATTGGCGGGGATGCTCACTTGATGCGTGCAGCAGCGAATTTCATCGTTGGTCAATCCGAAGCGTTCGCGACCGAACACCAGCGCCACAGGCCCTTGCTCGGCATTGGCCATGGCGGCGTTGGCCATCTCGTCCGGCTCATCGAAATGCGGCAGCGGCAGGTTGCGCAGGCGGGCGCTGGCACCGATCACCTGGACGCAATCGTCGACCGCCTCGGCCAGTGAGCCAACCACATGCGCATTGGCAAGCACATCGTCGGCGCCGGCGGCGAGTTGGCTGGCTTGGTCATCGGGAAAGCGGCGGGGATTGACCAGCGTAAGCCGGGTCAGCCCCATGGTTTTCATGGCGCGGGCACTGGCGCCGATATTGCCAGGGTGAAACGTCTGAACGAGCACGATGCGGATATTGGAGAGCATGGCGGTTTAACAGGGTTGCCGTGATGGATGCGAGAGATGGAGAGTGTACCCAGTCCAGAGATGAGCTGTAAGCCATAAGCTGTAAGATCGCCGCTTCGCGGCTGGAAGAAAGAAGGGAGAAGAGGAAAGGAAGGTCGGCCTGCGGTTCCTAAGCGTGTTCATTGCCACCTTGGAAGCCTAAAGAAGAAAGCCCCGCTGGCGAAGAGCCAGCGGGGCTTGGGTCAGGCTGAGCCTGGAAGGTAGGGCTGGCTTACATCATGCCGCCCATGCCACCCATTCCGCCCATGTCCGGAGCGGCTTCCTTCTCTTCCGGATCTTCGGCGATCATGGCTTCGGTGGTGATCATCAGACCAGCCACGGAGCCCGCGGACTGCAGCGCGCTACGGGTGACCTTGGCCGGGTCGAGTACACCCATTTCGAACAGGTCGCCGTACTCGCCGGTCTGGGCGTTGTAGCCGTGGTTGCCTTCGCTGTCCTTGATGCGGTTGACGATGACGGAGGCTTCTTCACCGGCGTTGGTGACGATCTGACGCAGCGGCGACTCCATGGCGCGCAGCGCGATGGCGATGCCGTGAGTCTGATCTTCGTTATCGCCCTTGAGCTCCTTGAGCTGGGTCAACACACGAATCAGCGCGGTACCGCCGCCAGGCACGACACCTTCTTCGACGGCTGCACGAGTGGAGTGCAGGGCGTCTTCGACGCGGGCCTTCTTCTCTTTCATCTCGACTTCAGTAGCGGCGCCCACGCGAATGACGGCAACGCCGCCAGCCAGCTTGGCGACACGCTCCTGAAGCTTCTCGCGATCGTAGTCGGAAGAGGTGTCTTCGATCTGGGCGCGGATCTGGCTGACACGCGCTTCGATATCGCCTTCGACGCCAGCGCCATCGATGATGGTGGTGTTTTCCTTGGACATGGTGATGCGCTTGGCATTGCCCAGGTGATCCAGGTTGGCCTGCTCGAGTGTCAAGCCGACTTCCTCGGAGATCACTGTGCCACCGGTGAGGATGGCGATGTCCTGCAGCATGGCCTTGCGACGATCGCCGAAACCGGGCGCCTTGGCGGCGGCGACCTTGACGATGCCGCGCATGTTGTTGACCACCAGCGTGGCTAGCGCTTCGCCTTCGATGTCTTCGGAAATGATCACCAGCGGCTTGCCAGCCTTGGCGACGCTTTCCAGCACCGGGAGCAGTTCACGGATGTTGGAGATCTTCTTGTCGACCAGCAACAGGAGCGGGTCTTCCAGCTCGACCGCCATGGTGTCCTGATTGGTCACGAAGTACGGTGACAGATAGCCGCGGTCGAACTGCATGCCTTCGACGACTTCCAGCTCGTCTTCGAAGCCACGGCCTTCATCGACGGTGATAACGCCTTCCTTGCCGACCTTCTCCATCGCTTCAGCGATGATCTGGCCAATGCGCGCGTCGCCGTTGGCGGAGATGGTGCCGACCTGGGCGATGGCCTTGGAGTCGGTGCAGGGCACGGCCAGCTTCTCGATTTCCTTGACCGCCGCGATGACCGCCTGGTCGATGCCGCGCTTCAGGTCCATCGGGTTCATGCCGGCAGTGACGCCCTTGAGGCCTTCGTTGACGATGGACTGGGCCAGTACGGTCGCGGTGGTGGTGCCGTCACCGGCGACGTCGGAGGTCTTGGAAGCGACTTCCTTGACCATTTGCGCGCCCATGTTCTCGAACTTGTCCTTGAGTTCGATTTCCTTGGCGACGGAAACGCCGTCCTTGGTCACGGTCGGTGCGCCAAAGGATTTTTCCAGTACCACGTTGCGGCCTTTCGGGCCCAGCGTCGCTTTGACCGCGTCGGCAAGAACGTTGACACCACGCGCCATGCGCTTACGAGCGTCGTCTGAGAACTTGATTTGTTTCGCTGCCATTGTCGTTGCTTCCTGAATCAGTGCTAAAAACGAGGTTCGGAGTAAGAAGCGGGGCGATGCCTGCCGCTAATCAGCCTTCCACCACGGCAAGAATATCGGACTCGCTCATGATCAAGACTTCTTCGCCGTCGATCTTCTGCTTCTCGACGCCAAAGCCTTCCTTGAAAATGACGCTGTCGCCGACTTTGACGTCCAGCGGACGCACTTCGCCGTTGTCGAGAATCCGGCCGTTACCGACGGCGAGGATTTCGCCACGAGTCGGTTTTTCCTGGGCATTGCCCGGGAGCACGATGCCGCCAGCAGTTTTCTGTTCTTCTTCCACGCGACGGACGACGACGCGATCGTGCAAGGGACGGATGTTCATTGCTCACGTTCTCCTGATGGTTACATGACTAAGCGCATAATCCCTGTTGAGCCGAGCTCCAGGGTGGAGGGTCGAAACCCTCCATTGTCAATGGCCAATGGCGTTATGCCCATCGACCGAAACCGGTTTACTGATCCCCTTGATGGGGCCGCGTATAGCCCTTTCAAGGGCTTTGCACGAAAAATTTTTTCAGTGACGAGGCTCATCCTTGGCGATGAAGTCGCCCTCGATGGGTGAGGTATTTTCCGGTCCGTGTCCTGGGCTTTCGTCACGTCGGTTTTCGTTGGCGTTTCGGCTGTCCGGGTTCCAGCCGTCGGTGCCGTGTCGGTAGTGCGAGGAGGCGCCGAAGCCGCGAACCTTGGAAGGAAGCCGCGTGAGCAATCTGCCCAGCAGGCGGCGCGAGACAGGCAGCAGGCACATCAGGCCAAGGGTGTCGGAGAGAAAGCCCGGCGCTATCAGGAGCGCGCCACCGAAGATCAGCGCGGCGCCGGTCATCAGCTCATTCGAGGGAATTTCGCCTTGCTCCAGGCGCTGTTGGGCACGCCGCAAGGTCGCGACGCCCTCGCGGCGCACCAGATGTAGGCCCACAAAGCCGGTAGCGACAATCAGCAGCAAGGTCGTCAGCAAGCCGATCTCGGAGCCGATGGCAAACAGGACGATAAAATCCAGCAGGGCGAACAAGGTAAAGACGATGAGTAGTGGCATGGTAACTCCGGATCGCGTTATTACCTGCAAAAATGGAGGCTGTGCGCTGAAATGCAAGGCTTGGGTATCCATTTGGTACGCCGCTGTCATGCGTCGATGGTCCAGTATCGGATGAGATGCTATGTTCGTTATATTGCAGTGCACAATTAGGAAGAGTTGGAGGGTATGGCATGCAACTGAAGGGCTCGGTAATTGCGATTACGGGCGGCGCTCGTGGCTTGGGCCTGGCCATGGCGCAGAGTCTCGGCGAGCGTGGCGCACGGTTGGCGCTCATCGATCTGGAAAGCGATGCGCTGGATCAGGCCGTCGGGGCGTTAGGCGAAGCCGGGCTCGATGCTCGGGCGTTCGTTGCCAACGTGGCCGACGAGACATCGGTCGTCGATGTCTTCGCCGCGATTCACGAGTGGATGGGGCCGATCAGCGGGCTGGTCAACAACGCCGGTATCACGCGTGACGGCCTGTTGGTCAAGGCCAAGGACGGTCGAGTCGAGAAGATCATGTCGCTGGCCGAATGGCAGCAGGTGGTCGATGTCAATCTGACCGGGGTATTTCTATGTGGTCGCGAGGCGGCCAGTCAGATGGTGGCGGCGAGACACAAGGGTGTGATCGTCAATATCTCGAGTATTTCACGCGCCGGCAACATGGGGCAGAGCAACTATGCCGCCGCCAAGGCTGGCGTCGTGGCCTTGACCGTCACCTGGGCCAAGGAGTTGGCGCGACATGGTATCCGTGTCGGCGCGGTGGCGCCGGGTTTCATTGAAACCGAAATGACCGCTTCGATGCGTCCCGACATTCTCGAAAAGCTTGCCAAGGGTATTCCGCTGGGACGCCTCGGCCAGCCGGAAAACATCGCTGATAGCGTGCGTTTCATTTTCGAGAATGCTTACTTCAGTGGACGGGTCATCGAGTGTGATGGCGGGCTGCGTATCTAAGGAATCACCATGTATTGGCTATTTCTTCAGCAATCCTTGGGGTAGCGGGGCTGGGGGCCGATACATGATGGCTTCAGCTACGCGATATGCCATCCATGGCATGCCTCTTCCATAACATGACGCGTCGCTCAGAACGCGACGCGGTCGCGCAACCCTTCGATGGTAGCGGCACCGATACCGTTGACGCGATCGAGATCGTCGGCGCTCTTGTAGGGGCCATTGGCAGCGCGATCGGCAACGATGGCCTGCGCCTTGGTGCTACCGATGCCAGGGAGCTGGGCCAGCGTTTCCACCTCGGCGGTGTTGACGTTTACGGTGGCGGCCTCCTGGGCCAGCACCAGCGGAGCGATACCGAGCAGCAAGCTGAATGTCAGCGCTTTGAAGATTGTTCTCATCGTGTTTCCTTGCCGATTTAGAGGAGCCTTGTTACAGACTGTTCCACACTAGAGAGGAAACACGACGTTGTGTAGCGAGATTGCCGATAGTTTGTGTAAGAGATTGCCGCTTTATAGCCGGAGATATTGCTTACACGGTGACTTCGTCTGACGACACGCGTGCATTAAGCGTGATGGCTCGGGCTGATATACTGGCGCAAAAACCGGCTACCGGAGCCTTCATGCCTTCTCCCGAATCTCCTCTGATCATTGCTCTCGATTACCCATCGCTGGATGCTGCGCTGTGCATGGCCGATCGTCTCGACCCTCGGCGTTGCCGGGTCAAGGTCGGCAAGGAGCTTTTCACTCGCAGCGGCCCTGACGTACTCGAGGCCCTGCATGGACGTGGCTTCGAGGTGTTTCTCGATCTCAAGTTTCATGACATACCCAATACCGTGGCGGGCGCCGTTCAGGCTGCCGCGGAGCAGGGCGTGTGGATGGTCAATGTGCATGCCGGGGGTGGGCGGCGGATGATGGAGGCCGCAAGCGAATGCCTGAAGCGGCATGGCCTGCACACGCATCTGATCGCGGTAACGGTGCTGACCAGCATGGAGCGAGTGGATTTGGCCGAAATCGGGCTGGATATCGAACCACTGGAGCAGGTCGAGCGATTGGCTCGCCTGGCCCAGCAAAGCGGCATGGCCGGTGTGGTTAGTTCGGCGCGGGAATCCGCTCGGGTGCGCGAGCTATGCGGCGATGACTTCCTCAAGGTGACACCGGGCATCCGGCCGTCATTCGCCGGCGTTGGCGATCAGCGCCGCGTGCTGACACCGGCGGACGCCATGGCTGCTGGTAGCACGCATCTGGTGATTGGTCGACCGGTGACCCAGGCCGACGACCCGATGGCCGCGTTGGAAGCTATCGAGCGCGAACTGATTGACTAGCCGATGGTGTCGTTCATTCGCCTTCCAGGCCGATGATCGGCTTGGTGGCGCCCCAACTGCGGCAGCGCGGGCACTGCCAATGCAATTGCGCGCCAGAGAATCCGCAGCGCTGGCAACGAAAGCGTGGCTGGGCTTCGAGCAGTTTGCCGCTGTGCTGCTTGAGCAGGGCGATACGTTCATGCTGAGCCGGCTCGGCGTCGAGCAGGTACAGGTTTATCAGATAATCGATGCCGCGCAGGCTGGGCGTCGCCGCCAGTTGCTTGCCCACGAATTCAGCCGCGGATACGCTGCCTTCGCGGCGCTCCAGCGATTGCGCCAGCATGATCACGGCGCTGATATGCGGCGTGGCTTGGATCAGTTGATGGAGACAACGCTCCAGGCCATTCTCGTCCTCGAGTTTGAGAAAAGCCGCACGCAACGGCTCGAGGATGATCGGCGTGAAAGCGCGATCCTGTTCGGGAATGCGCCGCAGCAGGCGAATCTCGGCCTTGTAGTTGCCGGCGTCGCGCTCGATCTCGGCCAACAGCCAGTTGGCGCGCACGCAGTGCTCGTCGATGCTCAGGGCCTGGCGTAACCGCTTGCGCGCCAAGGAAGGGCTGGCGGAGCGCAACTCCTGCTGCGCCAGTTCACACAGCCAATGGGGCGCGGCACGGCGCACGGTCTCGTCCTGACGGATAAGTTGCGGAAGCGCGACATCGAGCGCGGATTGCCATTCCCGCTCGCGCTCGAGCAGATCGACCAGCAAGCGCTTGGCCGATTGGCGCATGCCATCGTCGCCGGTGTCGCGCATCAATTGCTGGAGCAGGCGCTCGGCGCGATCGAGCAAGCCAAGATGCAGGAAGTCGCGTGACAGTTCGAGTTGCACCTGATCGCTCTGTCCGGTCGACAGCGTGGGGCGGGCGAGAAGGTTTTGATGGATCTTCACCGCGCGATCGGCTTCGCCGCGTGAGCGGAACAGGTTGCCGAGGGCGATATGCGTTTCGATGGTATCGCTATTGACCTCGATGGCCTGCACGAAGGTCTCGATGGCGCGGTCCGGCTGCTCATTAAGCAGGTAATTGAGGCCCACGAAGTAATCGCGTGAGAGGGTGGCGTGTTGCCGGGTCCGGCCACGAGAGCGTAACGGCTCGCGACGGCCCAGCCACCAGCCAATGGCGATTGCCGCCAACAGCAGGGCCAGCAGCAGCAGATCGGGCATTTAGGGGCTTTCCTTGAACTCCTGAATGCGTAGGCGATCCAGTTCCTTGCGCTGTTGCTGGTTGTGCCGCTGTGCTCGGGTCAGCAGTGCGCGCAGGCGCAGATAGACGCCGCTCATCGCCAGCATGCCGAGTATCACGCCGCAAGCCAGGGCGATGAGTAGCCAAAGCGACAGCGAAGCCGGCGGTAGCTCCACCCAGATCAGGTTCAGTGGCAACGCCTGCTGGTTGTTGACGGCGAAAAGTATGCCGAGCAACAGTACCACCAACAGGATGATGGCCAGCAGCAGACCTTTGAGCCAACGCATAGCGGTTTCCTTTTCGAATTCGGTAGCGGCCGGGCGTCAGTAGCCTAGCGCGCGGCTGGCATTCACCTGCTCGCGCAGTTCCTTGCCCGGCTTGAAGTGTGGCACGAACTTGCCATCCAGATCGACTGGATCGCCGGTTTTGGGATTGCGGCCCAGGCGCGGCTCGCGGTAATGCAGCGAGAAGCTGCCGAAGCCGCGTATCTCGACGCGACCGCCGTCGGCCAAGGCCTCCGTGATGTCGTCGAGAATGATACGTACCGCAGCCTCGACTTCCTTTATCGACAGCTCTGGCTGTCGCATGGCGATCTGCTCGATCAACTCGGATTTAGTCATCGGGTATCTCCGTGCGGCATTGCCGGTAGGCGGCAGGAGCCAAGGTCTTGTTGTTTCGCTCAGCATACTGCCCAAACCGTGAGAAAACAACGCACTAGCTTACAAGCAAAAGGTAGTCGGTTTTCTGCGGTTCGTGGCATGCATGTCGTGGCGAGAAAGCCTCGGGTATACTGCCGCCACCCTTAATTCGTGACTTTCGAGGCCCATGGTGAGCGAAGACATCACTCTCAAGCGCCTGTACTGGCATTCCCGCCGTGGCATGTGGGAACTCGATCTGCTGCTGGTTCCATTTCTCGAGCACCGCTACAGCGAACTCGACGAGCGCGATCGGGAGGCGTTTCGCGCGTTGATCGAAGAGGAAGACCAGGATCTGTTCGTATGGCTGATGCGCCGTGAGTGGCCCCAAGACGATGCGCTGCGTCGCGTCGTCAAGATGATCGTCGAATATGCTGAAACAACCGGTAACGATCAGTATCGCACCCTCTAGGCTGGCGCTGACGGTCACCGCATTGCTCGGGTTGGCCACCTGCCTGGTCGTGGCGCGGTATGGGCCGCCGTGGCTAACCGTCACGGCGGTCTTGGCGTTATGCGCGGCGGTTTGGCGCGAGTGCCGCCGGGTCGGTTTGTGGCGGTTGCGCTGGGTGCCTGGCATCGAGGGCGGCTGGCAGCAACAGCCCGGTCGCAGCGGTGAATGGCGCCCCGTGGAGCTGTGCTGCGATTATCTCGGCCCCTGGCTGATCGGTTTGCGCATCGCCGGCCGGCGGCATTGGCTGTGGCCGGACAGCGCCAGTTTCGACGAACGCCGGGCGTTGCGCCGGGTGCTGTTGTGGAACAAATCAACGTCGCAACGTTAGGTGCGACACCGAGGGTTTGGCCTGGCCCTCCGCATGGTCGGGGCAGTCCCGGTTGAAGTGCAGGCCCCGCGATTCACGGCGTGCATGGGCGGCGGCAATCAGCAGTTCGGCAAGTTGCAGGGCATGGCGTAGCCTGGCCAGCGCCAGGGTCGGCGCATTGTGCAGCCACAGCGGGGCACTTTCGATGTGCAAGCGGCGTAGTGCCTCGCTACCGGCGGCGAGCCCGACATCGCTGCGCACGATCCCCACGCTATCGCTCATGATTCGACGCAATGCCGCCAGTGCCTTGGCGATCTCGTCATCCGCTACGCCCGGCTGGCTCGCCGGCGTCGTTGCAAACTCCGGGGTGAGCGGTTCGGCATGATTTTCATCGAGGGGCGCGTGCAGTGCCTGAGCGGCGCCGCGCGCATACACCAGACACTCGAGCAATGAGTTGCTGGCCATGCGGTTGGCGCCATGCAGGCCGGTATAAGCGACTTCGCCAATCGCGTAGAGGTGCGCTACGTCGCTGGCGCCGCAATGATCGGTCGCAATGCCACCGCAGCTATAGTGGGCGGCGGGTACCACCGGAATCGGCTGGCGAGTGATATCCAGGCCGCGTGTCAGGCAGTGGGCATGAATGGTCGGGAAATGCTCGCGTACCGCTGCCGGTTCGAGATGGGTGACGTCGAGCAAGACATGTGGGCTGCCTGCACGCAGCATCTCGGCATGGATGGCGCGCGCGACGATATCGCGTGGCGCCAGTTCAGCGCGGGTATCATAATCGGGCATGAAGCGCCGCCCCTGGGCGTCCCGCAGAATGCCACCTTCGCCGCGTACCGCCTCACTGATCAGAAACGGATTGCCGCTGGGATCATAGAGGCAGGTGGGGTGGAACTGCTGGAATTCCAAATTCTTGAGCGTGGCGCCGAGCGCGGCGGCCATTGCCATGCCTTCGCCGCAGGCTGGGGCTGGGCTGGTAGTGTGCCGGTAGAGTCCGCTGGCGCCGCCGGTAGCCAGTATGGTGTCGCGCGCCGCGAGCATGTGTGGCCGATCGGCGGTGTCGAGGCACAGCGCGCCACGGCAGTTCCCGTTGTGGTCGCGCAGTAGCTCGATGGCTTGCAGGTCGTTTACCAACTCAATGGCGGGATGGCGTCTTGCATGTTCGATCAGCGTATCGATCAGTGCCAGGCCGGTGGCATCCGCCGCATGAATGATGCGCCGTGCGCCATGGCCACCCTCGCGGGTCAGGTGAAACGGGTAGGGCGCGTCGGGAGTGACATCCGGCGTGAAAGGCACGCCGAGCGCGACCAGCCAGTCGATGGCCGCGCGGCCGTTTTCGACGGTGAAGCGTACCGCGGCTTCATCGCACAAGCCATCACCGGCGATCAGTGTGTCCTGAACGTGATCCTCGGTGGTGTCGTGTGGCGCCAATACTGCGGCGATGCCGCCCTGAGCCCAGCGACTGGCGCCGATATCGTCCTGTGCCGGGCGCAGCAACGTCACCGGGCGGTGCTCGGCGAGTTCCAGTGCCAGCGCCAGGCCGGCGACGCCACCGCCGATGATTAGAACGTCATGATCGCTGCGAATCATCTTTGTCGATTCCCGTTTGATTGTCCCGTTCGGGGTTGCCGGTAACCAGCCGGCGTGCGTCGCTGATCAGCGTGTGACGGTTGGCGCGACGCCGCAGGCGCTTGCTGGGCAGGCGCCGCAGACTGCCCAGGCGCACGCTGAGTTCGCTGGTCTGGCGCGCCAGTTCGCGATTGAGCCATAGATAACCGCTGGGACTGAATAGCGTGCGCCCATTCTCGCCGCGTGCGGTGGTGGCCTGTTCGGCATAACTTTGCAGGTCGAAGCGGCCCACCTGCACATCGACAGGCTGCCCGGTGCGTACTTGGAAGGCCAGCGTTCCCAACACCTTCGCCAGATGGTGCTGCTCTTCACGCAGCCCCTGCATGGCATCGATGCGATCATGCCCCTCGCGGGTCGTCCAATGCGTTTCCAGCAGCAGTTCGACGGTGGAGAGCATGCGTCGCTGCAACGAGATAAGGTCGTCGAGCTCGTTGCGGCGTAGGCGCCGCTCGCTGTGAATGGCATCGACCAGACCGCGCTGCTTGACGAGCTGCTGGGTGGTGGTCTTGAGCAGCGCCCGAGTGTCGATATCGCTGGCGGCGCTGGCTCGGGTGTGAGCGTGATAGAGGCGGGCGAGCTTGTCGAGATTGTCGGCAAGCAGGAAGCGCAGCACGTCGGTGGCCTTCTGGGGCAGCACCAGAATCGTTACCAGCATGCCGACCAGCGTACCGAGCAGAACATTGAAGGCGCGCCACAGTGCGATGGACAGGTCGTGGTTGCCGCTGCCGGCCACCAATAGTAGCGAGATGCCGAACATCAGTGCGCTGTAGCCATACCGGCTAGTAAAGGTGGCATAGGTCGCAATGGCGATACTGATCAAGATCCAGACGGGAATCACTCCCGGCGGTGGACTGGGGATCAACATCAGCACGATTCCCCAGGTGGCGCCGAGCAACGTGCCCAGCAAGCGCTGGCTACCTTTATCGAGCACGCCGCCGATATGCGGCAGATTGCCCATCACGATCAGCGTGCTGACCAGGGCCCAACTGCTGTGAGGGATCTGGAAAAGGTGAATGACGGCGAAAGTGATGGTCAAGGCCAGGCTGGTACGCAGCACATGCAGGCGATGGCGATGATGATAATTGAAGTAGGGATCGCGCAGACGCAACAGTGACATCGGCGATGAACCTTGATCTGAAGTACGCCATCAGACGACGATGGTGCCCGGAGCCGGAATCGAACCGGCACGGTGTTGCCACCGAGGGATTTTAAGTCCCTTGCGTCTACCAATTTCGCCATCCGGGCGGGGATTGGGTTAGCCGGTCAGGCCAGAGAGGAATATGGAGGCTGGAGTCGGAATCGAACCGGCGTACACGGAGTTGCAGTCCGCTGCATAACCACTCTGCCATCCAGCCTCAGGAGTCATGTTACAAAAACATTGGAGCGGGAAACGAGATCGATCGGACTGGCACACCAGATCGCGACCCTCGTTGGCCTGCTCCCCACCGAAATGGGAGTTTTGGAGCGGGAAACGAGATTCGAACTCGCGACCCCAACCTTGGCAAGGTTGTGCTCTACCACTGAGCTATTCCCGCTCGACTCGGGGACGCATTCTACAGAGAAGTGCGCGCCTGTCAAATGCTTATCGCACCCGGTCACATCGATTTGGAGAGTTCCGGCCAGGCCATGCGCAGGTACTGCATCATCGACCACAGGGTGAGTACCGCCGCGACATATAGCGTCACTACGCCGAGATGGGCGATCCAGCTACCCGGCATGGAACCCAACAGCAACAGCAGCGCGATCATCTGTAGCGTGGTCTTGACCTTACCGACCCAGGACACGGCGACATTGCCGCGTTTGCCCATCTCGGCCATCCATTCGCGCAGCGCCGAGATGACGATTTCACGGCCGATGATGACCAGCGCCGGCAGGGTCAGCCAGGCGCTATCGAAGCGCTCGATGAGCAGCGCCAGAGCCACGGCGACCATGACCTTGTCGGCCACGGGGTCGAGGAAGGCACCGAACGGCGTGCTCTGGTCCCACCGGCGAGCCAGATAGCCGTCCAGCCAGTCGGTCAAGGCGGCCATGCCGAATAGCGCCGCGGTCAGCGGTATGCTCCACGTATACGGCAGATAGAACAGGATCACCAGCAACGGGATGAACACGATACGTGCGAGTGTCAGAATATTGGGTATGTTCATCGGGACATGTCGGTCCTTGCCGGTGGTCGAGAGCGTTCATTCTATCCGTAGCCGGGTGCTTCATCCATGCAATGCCTGGTGAATGGAGGCAGCGAGACTGGCGCTGATGCCGGGCACCCGGGCGAGCTCATCGCGGGTGGCATGATTCACGCCTTGCAGCCCGCCGAAGAAACGCAGCAGTTCGCGGCGACGCTTGGGGCCGATGCCGGGAATATCCTGTAGCGTCGAGGTGCGACGTGTCTTGTCGCGACGCTGGCGATGCCCGGTGATCGCAAAGCGGTGCGCTTCGTCGCGAATATGCTGAATCAGATGCAGCGCCGGCGAGCCGCCGTCCAGGCTCAGCGTATTATCGACGGTCTCGATGAACAGCGTCTCGAGCCCCGGCTTGCGTGTGGTGCCCTTGGCCACGCCGACCAGGCGCACGCCGACCACCTCGAGTTCGGCGAAGACCTCGCGGGCCATATTGAGCTGACCCTTGCCGCCATCGACGAGCAGAATATCCGGGCACTTGCCTTCGCCTTGTTGCAGGCGCTTGAAACGCCGGATCAGCGCCTGGCGCATGGCGGCATAGTCGTCGCCGGCCGCCACGCCTTCGATATTGAAGCGCCGGTAATCGGACTTTACCGGGCCATCCTGATCGAACACCACGCACGATGCCACCGTGGCTTCGCCATGGCTATGGCTGATGTCGAAGCACTCCAGGCGCTCCGGGGTGGTTTGCATGCCGAGCGCATCGCGCAGTGTCTCGAAGCGTTTGGATAGCTGCGTGCGGTTGGCCATCTGTGTGGCCAGGTGCTGCTCGGCATTGGTGCGCGCCAGTTGCAGCCACTGGGCACGATGGCCCCGCACCTGATGCGCCAGGCGAATGCGCTTGCCGGCTTGCTCGGCGAGTGCCGCTTGCAGTAGGTCGCTGTCCGGCAGGGCGTGGCTGGTAATCACTTCCTGGGGCAGTTCGCGGCCCTGGCCGAGATAGAACTGGCTGATGAATTCACCGAGCAGTTCATCGGGGGGCAAGTCCAGGCCATTGCCGGGCGAGTAGTGACGCGCCCCGAGCATGCGCCCTTGGCGTATCGTCAGTACGCTGATGCAAAGCCCACCCGGCCGCTCGGCGAAGGCGAAGATATCGGCGTCGCCGGCTTCGGTATCGACGATCTGGCGCTCCTGCAGTCGGCGCAACTGTTGAATCTGATCGCGCAGGCGAGCGGCCTCCTCGAAGTCCAGCGCCCGGCTGGCGGCCTCCATCGACTCGCTCAATTGCTGCGTGACCTTCTCGCTCTTGCCCTCCAGGCACATGACGGCGTGCTCGAGGTCGCGACGGTAATCCTCTTCGCTGATGTAATCCACGCAAGGGGCGCTGCAGCGTTGGATCTGATACTGCAGGCAGGGCCGGGCGCGGTGAGCGAACACGCTGTCTTCGCAATTGCGAATGCGAAATATCTTCTGCACCAGTGCCAGGCTCTCGCGCACCGCATGCGAGCTGGGGTACGGACCCAGATAGCGGCCGTCGTTGCGCTTGTGGCGAGTGCGCTTGAACTCCAGCGCCGGGTAAGGGTGGCGGTCGCTGGCGAAGACATAGGGGTAGGATTTGTCGTCGCGCAGCAGAATATTGTATGGCGGGCGCAGTTCCTTGATCAGCGTCTGTTCGAGCAGCAGCGCTTCGGTTTCGCTGCGGGTGATCGTTACCTGCACGTCGGCGATGCGGCCCACCAACGCCTGTGTCTTGGTGTTCAGCGCACCGCGAAAATAACTCGCCAGACGCGCCTTGAGGCGCTTGGCCTTACCGACGTAGAGCGCGTTGCCCTGGTCGTCGAGCATGCGATAGACGCCCGGCGACTCGCTGACGGTCTTGAGAAAATGCTTGGCGTCGAAGCTCATGCCGAATCGATCTGCAGGATGGAGAAGCGACAGAATATCAGATCACCGGCGGTGTGACGTCGCCAGTGTCAATCCTCGTTGCGATAGCCATCGACCAGGCCATGGCGTAGCCCGAGGTGAGTCAATTCGACATCGGATAGTACCCCGAGTTTCTCGAAGATACGGTAGCGGTAGGTATTGATGGTCTTGGGGCTTAGATAAAGATAGTCCGCTATATCGCCGACCCGCTGACAGTTGATGAGCATCACTGCGATCTGCAATTCGCGGCTCGACAGGTCATCGAAGGGGTTTTCCTCGGCATTGAGTTTGGCGAGCACCAGTCGCTGAGCGATGTCCGGGCTGATATAGCGCTGCCCCGCATGCACGGTGCGAATCGCCCTGACCATTTCTTCCAGTTCACTGCCCTTGGTGATGAAGCCGCTGGCGCCGGCATCCAGTAGCCGTTGGGCGAATTTCTCCTCGAGATAGGCCGTTAGCACGACGACCTTGATATCCGACATGCCCCGCAGGATTTTGCGGGTGGCCTCATGACCGCCGATGCCCGGCATGCGGATGTCCATCAGCACGATATCGGGGCGCTTGCGTCGCGCCTGACTAATGGCGTCTTCGCCATCGGCAGCTTCACCGATGACGCGCAAGCCTCTTTCAGCGTTCAGCATTCGAGCGATGCTGGTGCGCACAAGGTGGTGATCGTCTGCGACGAGAACTCTGATCAAATTCGCTCCTCGCATGATGTTGGTGGAGAACGGCATGAGGGAATTGAGCGCCGGCATCATACCGAAGCATTACATCAGTTTAATATTAAGTAACTAGCTGATGCTAGTGCACAATATCGATTAAGGCCACTTGACGCCGGCTGTGCCGATCCGTAGCATTTTTCACCTCAACGGCAATCGGCAATCTCGCGGCTGCAGTAGGTGGACTGCGAAAGTATTGGACTGTGCCGTTGAGTAGCATCCCGCGTTAGCGGCGCTGTTCGGCTGCTCCCGTCGAACGCGGTAAGTGGGGCCTTAGCTCAGCTGGGAGAGCGCCTGCCTTGCACGCAGGAGGTCAGCGGTTCGATCCCGCTAGGCTCCACCAACATGAATTCACAAAGTAGCCGCCTGGGCATATGCTCAGGCGGCTACTTTCGTTGGGCAAGTGTCATGCGCGGCTGGTAGGGCAGATTGCATCAAGTAGGGTGGGGTATGGGTATGCGCGGCGCGATGGGGAATGGCTAGCTCACGCTGCGCAGTAGTCGCTGTCGGCTGGGCTGGGCGCGTTGCCCGTTACCGCAGCGCGTGCAGGTGATGAAATGCGCCTGGCTTCGGCTATCCAGTTCGCGGGCGAGGAAAGCCGACCAGTGGCGCGGCGTATCGGCGGTTATTTCGGCGTTACCACATGAACACGTCACGACATGGTTTTCCCTGACATCGACCAGCCAGCCAATCCGGTGCATACAGAGCCTCCCTGATATAGCCAAGGGTAAGCCGAGCGTGCCTTCGTATTGTCGGATATTGGCTCATGTGCGGGCATGGATTTATTGCTGCGATGCGGGCTGATGATAATGGCCATAGTGGCCGATATCGGGTCTAGCGGGTTAATGCCAAAGGGTTGTGCGAACTGTGCTTCAGACGGCGTCCCGGCGTTCGAACAGAATCAGGTGATCGGCCTGGATACGCACCGGCACCCGCTCGCCGGGCAAGAAGGCGTCATGACTGTTGAAGAAGGCCTCGACGACCTGCTGCGATGGTAGGCGTAAGCGATACAGCGTGTTCGAGCCGGCGAAGGTGCGTTGTTCGACCACTGCGTGGAGCGGACTGCTCTTGTCGAGAACGATGTCATCGGGGCGCAGCAGCACGTCCACCGGAGTCCGTGGCGCGAACGAGTAGGCCCGGTTGCCGGTGATTTCGCCGATTTCGGTATTCACCGTCTCGCGATTCTTCATCACGCCCGGTAGGAAAAAACCCTGTCCGACGAAATTGGCGACGAAGCGGGTCGCCGGTTCATGGTAGAGGTTATAGGGTGAATCCCATTGATGCAGATGACCGCCGTGGAGCACGCCGACCTGATCGGCCAGCGCGAAGGCTTCCTGCTGATCGTGGGTGACCATGATGGCGCTGATGCCGAGCTGCTTGAGTATTTGGCGTACTTCCTGGCTGAGTTGGCGGCGCAGCTCCACATCAAGATTCGAAAACGGCTCGTCGAGCAGTAGCAACCGCGGCTGGGGCGCCAATGCTCGCGCCAGGGCGACGCGCTGTTGTTGGCCGCCGGAGAGTTCATGCGGATAACGCTGGGCCAGGTGTGCTAGCTCGACCAGCTCGAGCAGTTCGTCGACACGCACGCGACGCTGTCCGGCGGTCAATCGGCGTAGGCCGAAGGCGATATTGTCGGCGACGCTAAGGTGGGGAAACAGCGCATAATCCTGAAACACCATGCCGACCTGGCGTTTTTCCGGTGCCACCAGCGTATTGGGATCGGAAAGGCGCTCGCCATCCAGCTCTATGCTGCCGTTGGCCACTGGCTCGAAGCCGGCAATCGCACGCAATAGCGTCGTCTTGCCACAGCCCGACGGCCCCAGCAGGCAGCAGATATCGCCGCGATTCAGCGAAAAATGCGCATGGCGTATCACCACGGTCGTGTCGTAGCGGCATTCGAGGTCGTCGACACGCAGCAAGGCTTGACTCACAGGCTGTGTCTCGGCCATCTCGATCAATCCACGCGGCCCAGCAATAGAAATTCCAGCAATGCCTTCTGGGCGTGCAGCCGGTTGCCGGCTTCCTGCCAGACCACGGCGCGCGGATCGTCGAGCAGGGTCTGGCTGATCTCCTCGCCGCGATGCGCGGGCAGGCAATGCAAGAACAGCACGTCGCCGGCTGCCTCGTCGAGCATCGCCTCGTCGACCTGAAAGCCGCTGAAGGCGCGTTCGCGTTCGGCTTGTTCCTGCTCCTGGCCCATCGAGGCCCACACATCGGTGGTGACCAGGTCGGCGTCGATCACCGCCTTACGCGGGTCGCGCATCAGCGTGACCCGCTCGCCGGCGGCGGCGAGAACCGCCGAGTCCGGGTCATAGCCTTCGGGGCAGCAGACGCGCAGCTTGAAATCGAACTGGCGGGCGGCATTGATCCACGAGTGACACATGTTGTTGCCATCGCCGATCCACACCGCCGTTTTGCCCTTGACCGAACCCCGACATTCGATCCAAGTCATGATATCGGCAAGCAGCTGGCAGGGGTGGCAGTCGTCGCTCAGCGCATTGATCACCGGTACCGAGCTGGCCGCGGCGAACGCTTCGATGTCGGCATGCGAGGCGGTGCGGACCATCACCGCGTCGACCATCTGTGACAGCACCCGAGCGGTATCGCCGATCGGTTCGCCACGGCCGAGCTGGGTGTCGCGCGGCGACAGGAACAACGCATGGCCACCGAATTGCGCCATCGCGGTTTCGAACGAGACCCGGGTACGCGTCGACGACTTCTCGAAGATCATCGCCAGGGTGCGGTTGGCGAACGGCGTATAGGCCGGCCCCTGAGACTTGAGCGCGCTTTTTATGCGGATTGCCCGCTGTATCAGGTAGGCGAGCTCATCGGGTGTCAGATCCAGCAGGGTCAGAAAATGGCGTGTCGCCATGGCAAGCTCCTGTCATCGGCATGCCGCGAACGAAAAGGGCGCCGAAGGGTGGAGGTTAAGACCACGCCATCGGCGCCCCGACCACGACGCCACTGCTGCGTCCGGTCGCGCGGAAAACCTCCATCCTAGCCATCCCACGGGGGCGGCGCAACGCACTCGCGATATCCGTCGTCGATGGGGCTGATTTCGGCGCCATGCATCAGTAGAATGGGGGCAAGAAATCACACACCGCCAGCGCGGCACCGGGCGACTCGTCCTGACGCCCCGCAAGGAAATTTCCAATGAGCACCACTCTCGAGAACATCCAGCAGCAGATCAGTGAAAACCCGATCCTGATCTACATGAAAGGCACGCCGCAACTGCCACAGTGCGGTTTCTCCGCGCAGACCGTGCAGGCGCTGATGGCCTGTGGCGAACGCTTCGCCTTCGTCAACGTGCTGGACAACCCCGACATTCGTGCCGAGTTGCCCAAGTACGCTAACTGGCCGACATTCCCGCAGTTGTGGCTCGACGGCGAGCTGGTCGGCGGTTGCGATATCGTCGTCGAGATGTACCAGAATGGCGAGCTGGAAAAGCTGGTCAAGGAAACGGCCGCCAAGGCTAACACCGAGCAAAGCGATAGTTGACATCCGCTGCGCGGCTGGAAGAGGGAAGAATCGAAAATGGTTCTGCTTCTAATCGTTTTCTTCCAGCCGCGAAGCGGCGCTCTTCCAGCTTCAAGACGCGTAGCGTCGTACTTTCAGCTAGGCGCGTAGCGCCAGTCTAGCTTTCCTCCATGCCCTGTTCGCGTTGCGCCAGGTTCCAGCCACCCAGGTCCTTGAAGCGATTGACGATGGCGCAAAACAGCTCGGCGGTGCGCTCGGTGTCGTAGCGGGCCGAGTGCGCGGATGAGTTGTCGAATTCGATACCCGCGGCGCGACAGGCCCTGGCCAATACCGTCTGGCCATAGACCAGCCCGGAAAGGGTAGCGGTATCGAAGCTCGAGAACGGATGAAAGGGGTTGCGCTTGATGCCGCAGCGGTTCACCGCCGCGTTCAAGAAGCCGTGATCGAACGCCGAATTATGACCGACCAGAATGGCTCGCGTGCAGTTGTTGGATTTGGTGGCCTTGCGTACCGGGCGAAAGATTTCACCGAGGGCATCGGCCTCCGATAACGACACGCGTTTGCGCAGCGGGTTATTGAGGTCGATTCCGGTGAAATCGAGTGCCGCCTGATCGACGTTGGCGCCCTCGAAGGGCTCGACATGAAAGGCGAAGGTGGCATCGGGCATCAAGTTGCCCTGCGGGTCCATGGTCAGCGTAACTGCGGCGATTTCCAGAATGGCGTCACGTTCGGCATTGAATCCGCCGGTTTCCAGATCGACTACCACCGGCAAGAAACTACGAAAGCGCTGAGCCATCAGCTCGTGGGCGTTCGCCTCGGTCATGCATGTCTCCCATCCCGTATCGATTTGGCCGCGGTCGCCCCGCGCCACAGGCCGAGAGTTTAGCAGTTTGGTGCAAGCCCGACAGCTCCGGCGGTGTTCGCCACTGTCAGCGGGCGCTATAATTGTTCGATTGAGCCGTCCGGTTGTGTTTTCCCACTTAAGGAGCCCCGCATGTCCGATGTAAAAAAGGTCGTCCTCGCCTATTCAGGTGGCCTGGACACCTCCGTGATCGTCAAGTGGTTGCAGGAAACCTACCGCTGCGAAGTCGTGACCTTCACTGCTGACATCGGGCAGGGCGAAGAAGTCGAGCCGGCGCGTAGCAAGGCCGAGGCACTGGGCGTCAAGGAAATCTACATCGAGGACCTGCGCGAGGAGTTCGTGCGCGACTATGTCTACCCGATGTTCCGGGCCAACACCATTTACGAAGGCGAATATCTGCTCGGTACGTCCATCGCGCGCCCGCTGATCGCCAAGCGCCTGATCGAAATCGCCAACCAGACCGGCGCCGATGCCATTTCCCACGGCGCTACCGGCAAGGGCAACGACCAGGTGCGTTTCGAGCTCGGCGCCTACGCGCTCAAGCCCGGCGTCAAGGTCATCGCGCCGTGGCGCGAATGGGATCTGACCTCGCGCGAAAAGCTGATGAACTACTGCGAGCAGCATGACATCCCGGTCGATTTCTCGAAGAGCAAGAAGAAGTCGCCGTACTCCATGGATGCCAACCTGCTGCACATCTCCTATGAAGGCGGCATTCTCGAAGATCCGTGGGCCGAAGCCGAAGACGACATGTGGCGCTGGAGTGTGTCTCCCGAAGCCGCGCCGGATGAGCCGACCTATATCGAGCTGACCTTCGAGAAGGGCGATATCGTCGCCATCGACGGCGAGGCGCTCAAGCCGCATGAGGTGCTGACCAAGCTCAACAAGCTGGGCGGCGACAACGGCATCGGGCGTCTCGATATCGTCGAAAACCGTTACGTGGGCATGAAATCGCGCGGCTGTTACGAAACGCCGGGCGGCACCATCATGCTGCGCGCGCACCGGGCCATCGAGTCGATCACGCTCGATCGCGAGGCGGCACACCTGAAAGACGAACTGATGCCCAAGTATGCCGAGGTGATCTACAACGGCTACTGGTGGAGCCCCGAGCGCAAGATGCTGCAGGCCGCCATCGACGAGACGCAAACGTTCGTCAATGGCGTGGTGCGTGTGAAGCTCTATAAAGGTAGCGTCAGCGTGGTGGGGCGGAAATCCGATCAATCGCTGTTCGATGAGTCCATCGTGACGTTCGAGGATGATGCCGGCGCCTATGATCAGAAGGACGCCGAAGGCTTTATCAAGCTCAATGCCCTGCGACTGCGTATCGCTGCCGGCAAGGGGCGCAGCGCAGGTTAGAGGAGGTTTCATGCTCAAGAAGCTGTTTGGCGGTCTGTTTCGGGCCGGCGACGTCAATGCCGAAGAAATGCCTGCGACGGATTATCGCGGGTATTTGATCACTCCTGACCCGCAGGATGCCGGTGGTCAGTATCGTGTCAGCGGCTGGGTTCGCAAGCCGGTCGAAGGCGGCGAGACGCTCGAACACCGCTTCGAGCGCTCGGATGTGGTCAGTAGCCGTGAGGCCTGTGTCGAGTTGACTGTGAAAAAGGCTCAGCAGTTTATCGACGATATCGGCGATGACATGTTTGGACGCTGAGTGTAGCGCTAGCAATGATTGTAAGCATCGCGACGGCACCTTTCGGGGTGCCGTTTGCGTTCATGCGTCTGATGAACGCGCTCGGGTAAAAACCTGTTAGGCTCGGATCGGTCGAGTTCATACGTTCGATTCACACGCTTGAGTTCACACAAGGAGACGTTCGTGATCACCGTTCATCATCTAGAAAATTCGCGCTCACTACGCGTATTGTGGCTACTTGAGGAACTCGGCATCGACTATCAGGTCGTCGAGTATCGTCGCGATCCCAAGACCATGCTGGCGCCGCCCGAGCTCAGGAAGATACATCCGCTAGGCAAATCGCCGGTGATCACCGATGGTGAAATCACCGTCGCCGAATCCGGCGCGATCATCGATTACCTGATCGATGCCTACGATGCCCAGCACCAGTTGGTTCCGCCACGCGGCAGTGCCGAATATCGCCATTACCGCTACTGGCTGCACTATGCTGAAGGTTCGGCGATGCCGCCGCTGGTCATGAAGCTGATATTCTCGCGGCTCGGCAAACCGCCGGTGCCGGCGTTGATTCGTCCCATCGGCCGCATGCTCGGCGAAGGCGTAAGAACCAAGTTTCTCGACCCCCAGATTCGCCAGCATCTGGATTTCTGGGAGAGTGAACTCACGGCGTCGGCCTGGTTTGCTGGCGAGCAATTCACCGCCGCCGACATCCAGATGAGCTTTCCGCTGCTGGCGCTGGAGGCGCGTGGTGGCTTTGGCGACCGACCCCACGTCAAGGCTTGCCTGGCACGTATGCGTGAGCGACCGGCGTACCAGCGCGCGATGGAGAAGGGCGGCGAGTTCAGTCTGCCGGGGTAAGGCGTTAAACCTGCTTATCTGCCTGTACCGTTCGAGCCATGCCGCAATAGGGAGTGCATATCGATGAAACGAATCATGGGAATATTGTCGCTGGCCGTGATGGCATCGCCTGCCATGGCACAGACCATGCAATCGGCTCCAGATATTGACGAGCGAGTGCTGAGGATATTGAAAGCTGCGACAACGGTAGAGCCTATGGCGTTGCCGGCATCCGATCCATCAAGCGAAATCGAGCCACTGCAAGCCGAGCAAATCCAAGCGCAGCAGCCGGATAAGACGAGCAAGCCTCAGCCTGATTCGGGGCCGATACCGCAATCCTGCGCCGACCTTCGGGCCGAGATCGAGCGCAAGATTCGCGCTAACGACGTGCCTCGTTTCACCCTGGAAGTGGTTCCCACGCTAGAGGCCGAAAGCCTCGTCGCCTTGGCCGGTGATCGCCAAAACGACGCCGAGATCGTCGGTAGCTGCCACGCCGGTCGCTACAAGGTCATCTATCGGCGCGGGTGACGTCACCCGTGGGGAAACCATGCACGCAGCGCATAGAACGCGCGACCCAGCCATTCGTGCAGTGCCTGGGCGCTGTGGCGGAGGTGGTAGGCCTGCGGTATCCAGGCGGTCAGCCCCGGCGATGGCTGGCTGGCGAACTCGGTCGGCGCGGCAATGACGCTGAGCCCCGCACGGGTGAACTCGGGCGCTGCGCGGGGCAAATGCCAAGCCTGGGATACCAGCAATACGCGTTGTATGCCGTCGGCCTTCAATAGCGGGGCGCTGAATCGTGCATTCTCGGCGGTGGTGCGGCTGCGTGTTTCAATCCAGCGTGCCTCCAGTCCAAACACCTGACGCAGCGCCTTAGCCATCAAGGTCGCCTCTGCAAGCGCCTCATCATGCCCCCGACCGCCGGTTACCAGAATCGGCAATTCGGTGCGTCGCGCGAGCCAGGCACCATAGGCCAGACGACGCCAGGTCGCGTTGTTGGGGGCATCATTCCAGCCGAATTCCGGTGTGCCGTAATCGCGTCCGCCGCCCAGGATCACGATCGCTTCGGCGCGCGACAACTCCGCTGGCGTAGGCGGTGAATGGGGTTCCAGGCCCACGCGTAGCCAATAACTGGCCAGTGGCGTGGATAGCGCCAGTAACGTGACCAAGCCCAAGGCCACCAATCCGCCGCCCAACCAGCGCCAACGCCTGAACAGCATCAGCCCGACCACGACCAGCAATACGTTGACCAGTGGCGGCAACGCCAGGTATTTCAGTAGATGGATGGACATTCGTCGCTTTCAATCCTGGTATGTACGCGTATCGATAGTGGCTTTTTAACGCAATGATTAGCCAACGAACCTATCGCGATTCGCCACTCTTGGCTATCTTGAAACAGGTGATCAGACAGAACCTTCAAAAAGAACAATAACATACAGGGAGAGGCTGCAAAGGACACTACAAGGAGGGCTTATCATGAACGCTATTGTCGTGATGTTGCTGGGGTTGGCCGGGCTGGCGTTGGGCTATCTGTTCTACTCGAAATTCATCGCCGAAAAGATCTTTCGTCTCGACCCCGAGTTTCGCACTCCCGCCCATGAATTCGAAGATGGCACCGATTTCGTGCCAACCAACCGTTATGTGCTGTGGGGGCACCATTTCACGTCAGTTGCCGGTGCGGCGCCGATCGTTGGCCCGGCTATCGCGGTGATCTGGGGTTGGCTGCCGGCTTTCCTGTGGGTCATTCTGGGAACGGTGTTCTTCGCCGGCATTCACGATGCCGGAGCGATCTGGGCCAGTGTGCGCAATCGGGCGCGCTCGGTCGGGTCGCTGACCGGGGATGTCGTCGGTAAGCGTGCGCGTAGCATCTTCATGATCGTCATCTTCCTGTTGTTATTGATGGTCAACGCGGTTTTCGCCGTGGTCATCGCCGGCTTGATGATGGATTTCCCGAGTTCCGTGGTGCCAGTGTGGGGCGCGATTGCCGTTGCTCTGGTCATTGGTCAGTTGATATACCGGCGCAAGGCCAGCCTGATGCTGGTTTCGGTGATAGGGGTGGTCGCACTTTATGCCTTGATCGGCATTGGCCCCTCGATCCCCTTGCAAATGCCCGATGTGGTCATGGGGGTGCCGGGCAATGCGCTATGGATTCTGATTCTGTTCGGCTATGCGGCGGCTGCTTCGTTGTTGCCGGTGTGGATGTTGCTGCAGCCGCGCGACTACATCAACGGCCTGCAGTTGTTCATCGGTCTGATCATTCTTTACGCGGCGGTGCTGTTTTCCAATCCGACGATATTGGCGCCGATGTTCAACACCAATCTACCGGCGGGTACGCCATCGATGATTCCCCTGTTGTTTGTGACTATCGCCTGTGGCGCGATCTCCGGTTTCCATGGGTTGGTGTCGTCGGGCACGTCATCCAAGCAACTCGACAAGGAAACCGACGTGCGTTTCGTCGGCTATTTCGGTGCCGTGGGGGAGGGCATGCTGGCCTTGGCGGCGATTCTTACGGCGACCGCGGGGTTCGCCAGCTTCGGCGACTGGCAGGCCATGTATAGCGCCTTCGGACAGGGCGGGGTGAATGCCTTCGTCGAGGGTGGCGCCTACATCATCAGCAACGGTATCGGTTTGCCGGAGACGACCGCGGCGACCTTGTTGACGGTAATGGCGGCGCTGTTCGCCGGCACCACCATGGATACCGGCCTGCGCCTGCAGCGTTATATCTTCCAGGAGTGGGGGGAGATCTATCATCAGGAGTGGCTGAAGAAACCGGCCATCGCGACCTTGCTGGCGGTGGGCTCCTGCTTGATTCTGGCCTTCGGCGCTGGGGGTGCCGATGGCTCCGGCGGGATGATCATATGGCCGCTGTTCGGGACCACCAATCAATTGCTGGCCGGCCTGACCCTGCTGGTGGTCACCGTGATGCTAGTCCGCCTGGGACGTCCTATGTGGTACACCCTGGCGCCGCTGATCTTCGTCGTGGTGATGACTCTCTGGGCATTGTTGTCTCAGTTGCGCAGTTTCTACGAGCAAGGCAATTACTTCCTGCTGGTGCTCGATATCGTGGTGTTGATTGCCTCGATCCTGGTCGCTCTGGAATGTGCCTCGGCACTTAAACGCCTGCGTGGCGAAGCGAGCAAGCCGTCATGAACGTCAGAATGGAAGAGATCAGGGCCTGGCTGAGCCAGGCCCGCTACTTCGCCGAAGAGGCTTACTCGGTGCGTTATCGCGGTGCCATCGCCCGTGCGCGGCGCGACGAAGACGACCTGTTCATGCTGCTGGTGTTCTCGGAAATGATGGGCGTGCCCAATCCGGCGGCCTATTACACCCTGGAATTGCAGCCGCTGATGCTGGAGCGCTTTCACGAGTGGCACCTGCGGATGGGCATGGAGCGCTCGCCGTTGGACCATTTCGGTTGTTGCTGAGGGACTATGCAGAATCTTCTTGACCACCGCCTGCTATGGGTAGGCGGCAAGGGTGGCGTGGGCAAGACCACGGTGGCGGCGGCGCTCGGCGTACTGGCGGCGCGCCGTGGACGGCGTGTGCTGGTGGTTTCCACCGACCCGGCGCATAGCCTGGGCGATGTCTTCGAGCGGGAACTCAATGATGCACCGCGCCGCTTGCTGCCAGGCCTCGATGCGCTGGAAATCGACCCCGATGCCGAGGTCGATGCGCATCTCAAGCGTGTCATCCAGCAGATGCGCCGCTATGCCGCGCCGGAGATGATGACTGAGCTTGAGCGACAGATGCGCCTGACCCGCCAGTCGCCGGGCACCCAGGAGGCCGCGCTGCTCGAGCGCCTGGCCCGACTGATGACCGAGGACGACGGCCGCTACGAGCTGATCGTCTTCGATACCGCGCCCACCGGCCATACCCTGCGCCTGTTGACGTTGCCCGAAGCCATGGCCGCCTGGACCGATGGGCTATTGGCACACAATCGCAAATCCGAGGAGCTGGGCAAGGTGCTCAAGCACTTGACGCCCAAGCGTGGTCGCGATGTCGATACGCCCTTCGACAATCCCGAGCATGATGGCCTCGACGAACTGGATGCGCGCACCCGCGACGTCGCCCAGACGCTGCTCGACCGCCGGCGGTTGTTTCACCGGGCGCGACGGCGCATCGAGAACCCCGACGAGAGCGTGTTCCTGTTCGTGATGACTCCCGAACGACTGCCGATACTCGAGACGGCGCGAGCCGTGGCGGCGCTGGAGGCCGCGCATATCCCGATAGCCGGCGCGCTGGTCAATCGGGTGATCCCGGATGACGCCGATGGCGACTTTCTGCGCCGGCGTCGCGAGCAGGAGGCGGTTTATCTGGCGCGTATCGACGCCGAGCTGGAGCATCTGCCGCGCCCACGCCTGCCGCTACTGGCTACCGATGTGCAAGGCATTGAAGTTCTCGAGGAGTTGGCGAATCGGTTGCAGGAGCTGGGCTTCTAGGCCCGAACTATCAAGACAGTTCGGTCTTGTCCGGATACTCGCATAGATCCTCGATCACGCAGCTACCGCAGCGCGGCTTGCGCGCCACGCAGGTATAGCGGCCATGCAGGATCAGCCAGTGGTGGGCGTCCTTGAGAAATTCCTTGGGGACATGACGCATCAGCTTGTTCTCGACCTCGAGCACGTTCTTGCCCGGCGCGATGCGGGTACGGTTGGCGACGCGAAAGATGTGCGTATCCACCGCCATGGTCGAGTGGCCGAAGGCGGTATTGAGAATCACGTTGGCGGTCTTGCGGCCCACGCCGGGCAGGGCTTCCAGTTCGGCGCGAGTCTGTGGAACCTCGCCAGCGTGCCGCTCGATCAGCAGGTGGCAGGTCTTCATCAGGTTCTCGGCCTTGGTGTTGTAAAGGCCGATGGTCTTGATGTGCTCCTTGAGGCCGTCGATACCCAGCTCGACGATCGCCTCGGGGGTATTGGCGACCGGAAACAACCGCGCCATGGCCTTGTTGACTCCCACATCGGTGGCCTGGGCCGAGAGCAGCACGGCGGTCAGCAGCTCGAACGGACTGGTCCAGTTGAGCTCGGTGGTCGGCTCGGGCGTGTGCTCGCGCAGTCGTGCGAATATCTCAAAACGTTTTTGGGCGTTCATCGCGTCCTATCTTATCGTTCCGGTGACCCTGACTCGCCGGCTGTGTTGCGGCTGGCCGGTCTGGCTTGTTCGACGGCGCCGCTCCAGGCGATCGTCGATGACGTTCTTGGCGGCGATCAACAGTCCGGCGGCGAAGAAGGCGCCGGGCGGCAGTACCAGAAACAGGAAACTGTAATCGGCGAATAGCGTGATTTGCCAGTCGGCGGCGATGGGGCCGAGTAGCAATTCCATGTCGGCCAGTAGCGTGCCTTGACCGAACAGTTCGCGAATCGCTCCCAGTACCACCAGCACCGCGGCGAAGCCAAGGCCCATCATCAGCCCGTCGGTGGCAGCGGGCAATAGCGGATTCTTGGCGGCGAAGGCATCGACACGGCCGAGAATCGCGCAGTTGGTGACGATCAGCGGGATGAAGATACCCAGGATCTGATAAAGCCGAAAAGCATAGGCTTGCATCACCAGTTCGGCACAGGTCACGAAGGCGGCGATGATCATCACGAAGACCGGCAGGCGGACCGTGTCCGGCACATGATGGCGAATCAACGAGACCGAGACATTGGCGCCGACCATCACCAGCAGCGTGGCCAGACCCAGGCCGAGCGCGTTGACCACCGTGCTGGTAACGGCCAATAGCGGACACAACCCCAGTAGTTGCACCAATGCCGGGTTGTTCGACCATAGGCCATTCTTCGTTAGTTCATTGAACTGGCTCATGGGTCGTCTCCTTCCGGCTCGCCCAGCAATATTGCTCGGTTGGCAGCGAAGTATTCCAGGCTGCGCCTGATCGTGCCGATCACTGCGCGCGGTGTGATGGTCGCGCCGGTGAAGGCATCGAACGCGCCGCCGTCCTTCTTCACGGCCCACTGATCGATGGGTGGGTCGTCAAGCGACAACCCGGCAAACTGGGTGATCCAGTCGCTCTTGCGCACCTCGATCTTGTCGCCCAGCCCCGGTGTTTCCTTATGCGCCAACACGCGCACGCCGGTCAATTCGCCCCCGGCGTCGATTCCCACCAGCAGTGAAATATCGCCGCTATAGCCATCATGGGCGATCACCGGGAGGATGACTGCCTGGATTCTTCCATTCTTGCGCGCCCGCCAGGCGGTGAACTCGCTGGGTTGGCCCAGGGCTTCGGCGGCGGGCAGGGTGATGGCGTGATCGAGCAGATCACCGTCGTGCATCGCCTCGGGCACCACCTGGCCCAGCGCCTGGTGCTGGCTGGCCAAGCGGTTGTCGGCGATGTGCCCGGCCGTCAGGGAGTGCGTCACCGCGACGATACCGACGGTAACCACGGCAAACAGTCCCAGCCCGATGGCGCCGCGCGCCATGCTGCGTGTCAGCTCGCTCACTGCGCACCCTCATCGTCGTCGATTCGTTTTACCTTGATGCCGCGATTGGGCCGGCTGTGGCCGTAGGTGCGCGGCTGGGTGTAGTAATCGATGAACGGCACGGCGAAGTTCATCAACAGCACGGCGAAGGCCACGGCGTCCGGGTAGGTGCCCAGCGAGCGAATGACCATCACCAGCACGCCGATGCCGGCACCGTAATAGAGCTTGCCCTTGCGGCTGGTGGCGGCGCTGACCGGATCGGTGGCGATGAAAAAAGCGCCGAAGATCGCCGCGCCGCCGAGCAGGTGAAACAGCGGGCCGGCATGATGGCTGGGATCGCTGGCCATCATTAGCGTAGCAATCAGCACCATGGCGCCGAGCATGCTGAGCGGGATATGCCAGCTGATGATGCGCTTGAACAGCAGCAGCGCACCACCGGCCAGCCAGGCCAGCGCGGCACTATGCCAGGCATTCAATGTGCCGGGCGGCAGTGGTTCGCCGGCCCAGAACTCGCTGGCGAGAACCGCTTGGGGTTTATGCTTGAAGGCATCCAGCGGCGTGGCGCCGGTCATGGCGTCGGCGGGGCTAGCCAAGCCAAGAAAATACCCCAGCGACTCGCCCAGGGAACTCGCATCGGGACCGAACAGGCCATGCGGCGCAGCCCATTGGGTCATCGGCACGGGAAAGGCGATCAGCAGCAACGCATAGCCGACCATGGCCGGATTGAACGGGTTATGCCCCAGGCCGCCGAACAACTGCTTAGCGACGACGATGGCCGCGACCATGCCGACCAGGATCAGCCACCAGGGCGCGAAGGGCGGCAGCGATACACCGAGCAACACGCCGCTGACCAGCGCGCTGTTGTCGCGCAGCGTCAATCCCAACGGGCGCGAGCGTAGGCGTAGCACCAGTGCCTCCAGCGCCACGCCGGCCCCAGCGGCAGACAGCACGTTGATCAGGGTGCCCCAACCGAAAAACCAGGCCTGCGTGGCGATGCCCGGCAGGGTGGCGAGTAGCACCCAACGCATGACCTGGCCGGTGGAGGTCGCGGCGCGAGCTTGCGGTGAGCTGGCGTGCATCAGGCTCATCGTGGTTGTGTATCCTGATCGTTCGTGGCGGTGCCTTGAACTTGGGCCTGGGCCGCCGCTAGCCGCGCATCGGTCGCTTGAAGGTTCTCGCGCGCGGTGGCGAGCTGGGTTTCCAAATCGTCGAGATCGGTCGCTCCGCTCTGGCCGGGCTCGCTGACGCGGGCCAGGGTTTTCTCGGCCTTCTTGACCGCGGCCCTGGCGGCGGCCTGGGCGATTCTTAGTTTCTTGATCTGGGCCTGAAGGTCATCGCCGGCTGGTTGGCTGGTCGCGGGGGGCGGTTTTTTAAGCTGCCGACTGCGCGCCTGGCGCTTGGCCTGTTTCTCGGCTTCCTCGCGAGCCAGGCGGGCCTGGCGAAACTCGAAACGATGGCGGGCATGCTCGGCTCTGTGCGCTTCGTGCTCGCGGGCGTGAATCTCATTCTTGCTGGCGCGATAATACTGTACCAGCGGAATATGGCTGGGGCAGACATAGGCACAGGCCTCGCATTCGATGCAGTCGAACAGGTTGAACAATTCGGCCTTGTCGTGCTCGCGGCCCTTGCTGAACCAGTAAAGTTGTTGGGGTAGCAACGAGGCCGGGCAGGCGGTTTCGCAGGCGCCGCAGCGAATGCAGGGCTGCTCCGGGGGCGTCGGGGGCAATTCCTCGGAAGTCGCCGCAATCAGGCAGTTGCCGGTCTTGACCAGGGGCAGGGCGGTGCTGTCCAGCGTAACGCCCATCATCGGCCCGCCCATGATCAGCTTCGCGAGCCGCTCGGGTTGCAAGCCGGCGAAAGCCAGCAGCTCGTGCATCGGCGTGCCGATGCGTGCCTCGACGTTGCCGGGCCGCGCCAGCGCCTCGCCGGTCAGGGTGACGATTCGCGAGATCAGCGGCTCGCCGTCGCGTACCGCGCGCAGTGCCGCCAACAGGGTACCGGGATTGTGACAGAGCACGCCGACATCCGCCGGTAGACCGAGCGAAGGTACTTCGCGGTTGGTAAGCAACTGCACCAGTTGCCTTTCGCCGCCACTGGGGTAGCGGGTCGCGACCTCCTTGAGGGTAACGAGTAGCATGCCATCATCAGGTTGGTTCTTCAGTACCTGACGCAGCGCGCCGATGGCCTCGGGCTTGTTGTCCTCGATACCGACCAGGATGCGCTCGGCACCGGCGAGCCGGGCGAACAGCCGGGCGCCTTCGATGATGTCATTGGCGTAGGTGCGCAGCGCCATATCATCGGCGGTGATGTACGGCTCGCATTCGGCGGCATTGACGATCAGCGTGTCGATCGCGTGGCGCTGACGTACCTGGGCTTTCACGGCGCTGGGAAATCCCGCGCCGCCCAGGCCGACCACGCCGGATTCGCGCAATCGCGCGATCAGGGTAGCATCGTCGCTGGAGCGCCAGTCGAGTGGCGGCATACGAAGCCATTCGTCTTTTTGCTTTAACTCGCCGTGGCCCTCGTCGGCATTGCCGGATTCGCCATCGATCACGATACATAACGCACGACATTCACCCACCGCCGCCGAAGGGTGCGGCACGGGGTGTTCCTCGATGGCGCTGACGATGCCGGTGATGCTGGCATGCACATTGGCCGAGATCATGCCTTGGGCGCGGGCGATCACCTCGCCGGTACGCACCCGCTGGCCGACGTTGACCAGAGGCTCGGCGGGCGCGCCGATATGCTGTGTCAGCGGTAGCATCACGCGACGTGGCAACGGCGCCCGCACCAGCGGCGCGCGGGTGGAAAGCGCCTTGCGCTCGGGCGGATGAATACCGCCGGGGAAGCTCGCCTTAGCCATACACGCTGGCCCCGCTGATATGGCCAATGGGCTGGCGGTCGCTAACGATCAGAGCGTCTTGCCTGGGGCGCGGCAGCATATCGATGCAATCCACCGGGCAGGGCTCGATGCAAAGATCGCAGCCGGTGCATTCATCGATGATTACGGTATGCATGAACTTGGCGGCGCCGAGAATGGCATCCACCGGGCAGGCCTGGATGCACTTGGTGCAACCGATGCATTCATCTTCACGGATGTATGCGACCAGGGGCTCGGCCTGGGTGTCGCCATCCAAGGGTTTGACATCGCGTCCCAGCAGATCGGCCAGCGCGATAATCGTCGCCTCGCCGCCCGGCGGACACTTGTTGATCTCGTCGCCCTGGCTGATTGCCTCGGCATAAGGCTTACACCCGGGGTAGCCGCACTGGCCGCACTGCGTCTGCGGTAGCAGGTCGTCGATCCGCTCGACCACCGGGTCGCCCTCGACCTTGAAGTACCGGCCGGCAAAACCGAGCAACGCACCGAACACCGCCGCCATGCCCAGCAGGGCGGCGATGGCCAGGAGAATATCGGTAAGCGGGTCAAGCATGCGGATTCCAAGAATTCAAATTTGCACCAGACCGGTAAAGCCCATGAACGCCAGCGACATCAAGCTGGCGGTGATCATGGCGATCGCCGCGCCGCGAAACGGTTTGGGCACATCGGCTATGGCCAGGCGTTCGCGCATTGCCGCGAACAGTATCAACACCAGGGAGAAACCAACGGCGGCGCCGAAGCCGAACAGCGTGGCTTCCATGAAGCTCGACTGGCGGTTCAGCGATAGCAGCGCGACGCCGAGCACCGCGCAGTTGGTGGTGATCAGCGGCAGGAAGATGCCGAGCACCTGATAAAGCAGCGGGCTGGTCTTTCTGACCATCATCTCGGTGAATTGCACGACCACCGCGATGACCATGATAAAGGCGATGGTGCGCAGGTACTCGAGCCCCAGCGGAGCGAGCAGGTAATGAAACGTCAGGTAGCTGGCGATCGACGATAGCGTCAGCACGAAGGTGGTGGCCAGCGCCATGCCCATCGCCGATTCCAGCTTGTTGGACACGCCCATGAACGGGCACAGCCCAAGGAACTGCACCAGCACGAAGTTGTTGACCAGGACGGTGCTCACCAGAATCAGAAAGTATTCGGTCATGACGGCCAGTCGAGTCGGCGCCCGGCGCTGCGCTTGCTAGCGAGAGCCGCGACAGGTGCGGATCAGGCCGGCATTATACGCCGTTAGACCCGGACCAGCATACCGCCGCAGCCGCACCGGGGTCATTCGGGCAGGGCATTGAGCGCATCCTGGCCGACACGATTGCGCCCGGCCTGCTTGGCACGATACAGGGCGCTGTCGGCGGCGCGGATCAAGGAGTCCGCACCGCGCGGGTGGCTCGGCGTGGAGAGTGCCAGGCCGATGCTGATCGTGACCACCGAGCCCGACGGCGAGGCGGCATGTGGCAACGCCAACCGTTCTATGGTGCCGCGCAGGCTTTCGGCCTGCTTGATGCCAGCTTCGCGGGTGGTCGCCGGCAGAATGATGCTGAACTCCTCACCACCGGTGCGTGCCGCCAGTTGATCGTGCAGGGTGAACTGCTGGCGCATCGCCTCGGCGATGCTGCATAGGCAAGCGTCGCCGGCCGGATGGCCGTAGTGGTCGTTGTAGGTCTTGAAGTTGTCGATATCGACCATCAACAGGGCTACCGGCCAGCCCCCGTTTCTTGCGGCGTCGAGCGCATTGCCCAGGTGTTCGTCGAACAGGCGTCGATTGGCCAGGCCAGTGAGCGGGTCGCGCTGCGATAGCTCGATCAGGGTCGAGGTCCTGCGCTGCTGGTAATCGATGAGATGCTGGAACTCCCTGGCGAGCATGCCGATCTCGTCACGCCGGGCCAGCAAGGCCGGTGGTGTATCGCTGGCATTGCTGCCGCGTTTCTGCAGATGTTGGGTGAAGGTGGCGAACTGGCGCAGCGGCGCGAGAACCATGCGCTCCAACAAGATTAGTACTACCACGACGACCACGACCAGCAGGCCGATAGTCCAGTACAGCGCGAAGCGAAACGTCTCGATGCTGGCCTTGAAGCTCTGGCGGGGCAGCGTGGCTTGCATTTCGAGATGATAACCCTGCGGCGCGGCTTCGATGGCGCGGGTCGCGATCATGGTCTGCGAGTTCTCGCGTTCGATGGTCGGATTCGGCAATCGGCCCGGAGTTTCGATGGCACTCAGTGCCAGTTCGATTCCGGTGCCTTCCTTGAGCCGCGCGAGCCAGTCGCCATCGATGATACGGATCATCGCCAACCAGCCTCTCGCTGGCCCGCTACCGTCGCTCTTGACGATAGGCCAAACGCTCACCATCGAACGCTCTGGATAGGCTTGCAACCAAGCCTGGGTGTCTTCGTCGATTCCCTCGGCGATGTGTTTTTGCAGCGTTGCCACGGCCGGTGCCGCCCATGAGCAATCGTCGCTGAGTCCGGAGCAAGAAGTATAAGCCCCTTCATCGGGCTCGAGCCCGGTAATCCAATATGGCGTACCATCGGATTCGAGAAAAATTATCACGCGCAGATTGGCGTCATCGAAGACCAGCGCATCATCCAGATTGGACGCCAAATAACCCGATTGCGCGTTTTGCATGAAAATATAGCTGTCATCCCAAGTCGCCCAATCCTTGTTGATCAGGCTCAAATGATGCAGCTCATTGTCGATGGCACGCCGTGCGCGATCGAGTTCGGCGACGGCGAACTCGTTCTCCTTGGCGATCAGGGCGGGAATGACCAACTGCTGAGCGATGATTCCCAGCGCCACGAGGGCTAGCAGCAGAACCATGCCCAGGGCCAGGAAGAAGCGATAACGTAGGGAAGCCAGGATTCGGGTCATTTGAAATCGTTATCACGGTGAATGGCGTGCAGGAGCGAGCGGTTCGCCACGTCGATAACCCGTTTATCGGCCGCGGTGCGCTAAAGTTGAATCGGATTTTCACAGGGAGGGTGTGGAAAGGGCAGGAAAAGCCTGTTGCCAATGAACCCATGAGCGTGGCGGATTGCCCGACACGCTCATGATGCAACGATCGGGTTACGTCACACGCTGGCCCGGCTCGGCGCCGCTGTGCGGCTCGAGCAGGTAGATGCCGTTGCCGTCACCGGCGGCGAGCACCATGCCCTCGGAGACGCCGAAGCGCATCTTGCGCGGAGCGAGGTTGGCGACCATCACCGTCAGGTGGCCTTCCAGCGCTTCCGGCGCGTAGGCCGAGCGGATGCCGGAGAATACCGTGCGCGTCTCGCCGCCCAAATCGAGCGTCAGCTTGAGCAGCTTGTCGGCACCCTCGACATACTCCGCCTTGGCGATGCGCACGATGCGCAGGTCGACCTTGGTGAAATCGTCGAAGCCGATTTCATCAGCAATGGGGTTGTCCGCCAACGGACCCTTCGCGGTTTCCTTCAATTTCTTTTCCTCCGCCAGGTCTTCCTTGGAAGCCTCGATCATCTGGTCGATCTTGTCGCGCTCGATGCGCGTCATCAGCGGCTTGAACTTGTTGATGACGTGGCCGTTGAGCGCAGCGTGGCGAGACTGCCAATCGAGACTGTCGAGATTGAGGAAGGCCTGGGCATCGCGAGCCATCTTCGGCACCACTGGCGCCAGATAGACCATCAATTGGCGGAACAGGTCGATGCCCACCGAGCAGATATCCAGCACCTCCTGCTCGCGGCCTTGCTGCTTGGCCAGCACCCAGGGCTCCTTGTCGGCGATATAGGTATTGGCCTCGTCGGCGAGTTCCATGATCTTGCGCATCGCGCGGCCGAATTCGCGTGCCTCATAGTCATCGGCGATGGCCTCGCCGGCGGCGACAAAGCGGGCCACCAGTTCGGGCTCCGCGCATGAATCGGCGAGCTTGCCATCGCCGAGCTTCTTGATGAAACCGGCGCAGCGGCTGGCGATATTGACGACCTTGCCGACCAGATCGGCGTTCACGCGATAGGCGAAGTCCTCGAGGTTGAGATCGAGATCGTCGACACCCGATGTCAGCTTGGCGGCGAAGTAATAGCGCAGGTACTCGGGGTTCAGGTACTCGGCGTAGGTCTCGGCCTTGATGAAGGTGCCGCGCGACTTGGACATCTTGGCGCCGTTGACGGTGACGAAGCCGTGGCAATTGACCCCGCTGGGCGTGCGCAGCCCGGCGCCTTCGAGCATGGCCGGCCAGAACAGCGCGTGGAAGTAGACGATGTCCTTGCCGATGAAGTGATAGATCTCGGCCTCGGAATCCTTCTTCCAGTAGCTGTCGAAGTCGATGCCCTCGCGGTCGCACAGGTTCTGGAAACTGGCCAGGTAGCCGATCGGCGCGTCCAGCCAGACATAGAAGTACTTGCCCGGCGCATCGGGAATCTCGAAACCGAAGTAGGGCGCATCGCGCGAGATATCCCACTCGTTCAGGCCGGACTCGAACCACTCCTGCAACTTGTTGGCGATCTGTGGCTGAACGTGACCGGGGTGGACCCAGCCTTTCAGGAACTCGGCGAAATCGGGCAGCTTGAAGAAGTAGTGGGTCGAACTGCGTACCTCCGGCGTGGCGCCGGAAATCGCCGACACCGGATCGATCAACTCCGCCGGGGTATAGGTCGCGCCGCACGCCTCGCAGTTGTCGCCGTACTGATCCGGCGTCTTGCATTTCGGGCAGGTGCCCTTGATGAAACGGTCGGCCAGGAACAGCCCCTTCACCGGATCGTACATCTGCTCGATATCGCGGGTCGCGATGTGCCCGGCATCGCGCAGCGCGGTGTAGATGCGCTCGCTGTGGATGCGATTCTCTTCGGAATGCGTGGAGTGGTAGTTATCGAACGCCACCCCGAAGCGCGCAAAATCGGCCTGGTGCTCCTTCGAAACCCGCTCGATCAACTGCTCGGAGGTGATGCCCTCCATCTCGGCGCGCAGCATGATCGCCGTGCCATGGGCATCGTCGGCACATACGTAATGGCACGCGTTGCCACGGCTCTTCTGGAAGCGCACCCAGATATCGGTCTGGATGTATTCCAGCAGGTGGCCCAGGTGGATCGAGCCGTTGGCGTAGGGCAGGGCACTGGTAACCAGGATTTTGCGCGGGGCGTTGGCGGTAGTCGGCATGGTGGCTCTGTGACTGTTCGAAAACGAGGAATTCGGGCGTCAGCTAGGACGAAAGAGCGATTGTAGCCCGCTTGGCGGCTGGCTGCATCCGCTCCAAGGTTTGAGCATCTGCGTGAGAAGGGACGTTCCCGCGATGCCAGCAAACGAAAACGCGGTTTTTCACCTCGCCAAGGGCAACCGTGACCATCTTGATTCTGGTGTGGAGCTGTCCAACCTGCCGCTATTTTCGGCACAAAATGCGGCGATTATTCCATGATTTCAGTTTTTATGAGTCCGGGGTTTTTAATTTTTAACCGAGGCAGGTGAAAGGGTGAATTTCATGCTTGAGAAGAAAGCCATTTGCTAGGGTTGCTTTAATTTTTAGATGGGCTATGGTCGGTGTCATGAGAGTTAATCCTATGGGTGGCACAATGTGGTTTTTAGTCTGTAGGAATATGAGGAATACTACCTTTCCGGTTTAAGCCGGGGATTTAATGCCCCGGCAGCCCAGCATATCCTGTTTGTCAATGATCTATTGTTGTGAGGCGATAAATTGGCTCGCAAGTTTTCCTTGTTTGTCAAAAAAACATGCCAGTATTTATTGTGGCGAGGTATGACAAGTCACTTCTTTACCGGCGGCCCGCTGGCCTATCTGAATTGGCTTGGGGGGAGCGAGGCTCTCTCTAGCGGTTTGGAGATTGGCGGCGGGGTCGTTAAAGACATGGAGATGAGCGTTAGAGTGCTTGAGTTGAGTACCGGGAACAAGCTATCGCTTAAGCTTTGCCATCCTAACGATGCAGACCCTGGAAATGGCTCTGTATCCATACTTACCCCTTTGGGTTCGGCACTTATGAATGCCAATTCTGGCGATTTGGTGGATGTGGTGATATTGAGCTTTTCATGTAAGTTCAAAATGTTGTAATTGTTCGCATATGCTAGGTTGATTTACACAGGAGCACCGAAATGAGTAAGGGTAAGGAAAAAAAGAGTCCTGAAAAAACATTGAAGCAAAAACGTCTCGAAAAGCGCAATAAAAAAGAGCAGGACAGCATGGATATAAGCGCTACTGTCAGAAAGCGGAAACCAGTCTCGTCATGATGGGAGCTATGGCTAAACGTTCAGTGTCAGCATGTAAGCCTAGCACTACACTCAAGATAACCTGAGTTTCATGCATACAGGCTACATTTAGCGGTGGGTTCAAAGCAACGCCAGCAAGCTGGCGTTGCTTTATCACTTCAGACGCTATTCCTCGTAGTACGTCGCTGCAGCCTCATCTACTCATCAAGCCCAAAGGACACAACACAATTGGTTTCACCACCACGAAGACGACTAATTCGATGAGGGGCTCGTGGTGAGCTGAATCAGGTAGGCATCGGTGTTGCCTGGAGAACACCCCTGTAACCCCACCCAGCGACATCCCCATCCACACCCAGTAACATTCCACGCTGAATCAGGTGCTCGAGAGGCAGCGGTGGAACAAAACCAGGGCTTTGTGCTTACCCGCCATTGGCGGGACACGCCCGCCGGCACGCAAGTCGAGTTCTGGCTGGCGACGGATGCCGGCGCGCGTTACGTGCGCCTGCCGGTTCAGACTTCGGTGGCGTTTATCCCCGCCGAGCAGCGCCAACGCGCCGAGCCGCTATTGCGTGGCGAATCGGGTGTCGAACTGCGGCCGCTGGAGCTGTGCGATTTCCACCACCGCTCGGTGCTGGGTCTCTATTGCCATCAACATCGCCAGTTGATGAACCTGGAGCGGCGCTTGAATGATGCAGGCGTCGAGGTTTACGAGGCCGACATTCGCCCGCCGGAGCGCTATCTGATGGAGCGCTTTATCACCGCGCCGGTGGTGTTCACGGGGCAGGAAACGCCGGACGGCACGCTGATCGACGCGCAGCTAAAACCCGCGCCGGCCTATCGTCCGCGACTCAAGTTGGTCTCGCTGGATATCGAAACCAGCGAACGCGGCGAGCTTTATTCCATCGCGCTGGAAGGCTGCGGCGAGCGTCAGGTGTATATGCTGGGGCAGGCCAATGATGAAAGCAGCCAGGTCGATCCTCCCCTCGACTTTTCCCTCGAGTATTGCGACAGCCGCGAGGCGTTGCTGGCGTGTCTGAACGATTGGATCGCGCGGCATGACCCGGATGCGATCATCGGCTGGAACGTCGTGCAATTCGACCTGCGTATTTTGCAGCGCCACGCCGAGCAGTTTGGCGTGGCGCTGTTGTTGGGGCGGGGCGGCGAGCCGATGGAGTTACGCGCCCATGGCGGCAATCCCAACCACTTCTTCGCCTCGGCCCCCGGGCGGCTGATCATCGACGGCATCGAGGCGTTGCGTTCGGCGACCTGGAGTTTCGAGTCGTTCAGCCTGGAAAACGTCGCCCAAACGCTGTTGGGCGAGGGCAAGGCGATCAACAACCCCTACCAGCGCATGGACGACATCAACCGCATGTTCGCCGAGGACAAACCGGCGCTGGCCCGCTACAACCTCAAGGACTGCGAGCTGGTCACACGAGTCTTCGCGCATACCGAGCTAATCAACTTCCTGCTCGAGCGTGCCACCGTCACCGGCCTGCCCGCCGACCGTAGCGGCGGCTCGGTGGCGGCGTTCTCGCATCTTTACCTGCCGCGCATGCATCGACTGGGTTTCGTCGCGCCCAACCTCTATGGGCGTCAGGGCGAGGATAGCCCTGGCGGTTTCGTGATGGACTCGCGCCCCGGCCTCTACGACTCGGTACTAGTGCTGGATTTCAAGAGCCTGTACCCCTCGATCATACGCAGCTTCCTGATCGACCCGGTAGGGCTGGTCGAAGGACTGCGCGAGCCCGACGACGCCCATTCGGTGCCGGGCTTTATCGGCGCGCGTTTCTCGCGCACGTGCCATGCGCTACCCGATATGGTGGCGCGAGTGTGGCAGGGCCGCGAGGCCGCCAAGCGCGAGGGCAACGCGCCGCTTTCCCAGGCGTTGAAGATCATCATGAACTCCTTCTACGGCGTGCTGGGCTCCAGGGGTTGCCGTTTCTTCGATCCGCGTCTGGCATCGTCGATCACCATGCGTGGCCACGCGATCATGCGCCGTACTCGTGAGCTGATCGAGGAAGAGGGTTATACCGTTATCTATGGCGATACCGATTCGACCTTCGTGTGGCTGGGGCGGGTGCATGAGCAGGACGAGGCGGCGCGGATCGGCCAGCACCTGATTCGGCATGTCAACGACTGGTGGCGCGAGCATCTTCGCCAGGAATACGACCTGGAGAGTGCGCTGGAGCTACAGTTCGAAACGCATTTTCGACGCTTTCTGATGCCGACCATCCGCGGCGCGGAGGCGGGCAGCAAGAAGCGCTACGCCGGTCTCGTGAAAGAGGCGGGCGGCGGCGAGCGGCTGGTGTTCAAGGGGTTGGAGACGGTACGCGCCGACTGGACGCCGCTGGCCAAGGTGTTTCAGCAGGAACTCTATCGACGCATCTTCGTGGGCGAGCCGCACCGCGACTATGTGCGCGATTATGTGCAGCGCACGCTCGCCGGCGAATTCGACGAGCGGCTGATCTATCGCAAGCGGCTGCGCCGCAAGCTCGGTGAATATCAGCGCAACGTGCCGCCCCATGTGCGCGCGGCACGCATGGCCGACGAGTACAACGCCCAACTGGGCCGGCCGCGCCAATATCAGAACGGCGGCTGGATCAGCTACGTGATCACGCTGGCGGGGCCGGAGCCGCTGGAAACGCGCCGCTCGGCCATCGATTATGACCACTATCTGACGCGTCAGCTACAGCCGGTGGCCGATGCGATCCTGCCGTTCGTTGGCGACGACTTCGAGGCGCTGGTCGATCGGCAGTTGGGGCTATTTTGAACCTAGAACCCCACCTGCTGTAAAAACCTCGGCAACGCCGTGGGGTCGAGCAATACCGTGATCGCCACCCCACCAATCGCTCCACCCAGGTGCGCTTCGTGCGCCAATCCGCCGACCTGGTTCGTGCCTCGATTGCGCATCGCGATCATCGAGATCGCGACGAAGCCGACAGCGAAGACGATGGCTGGGATGGGGATGGCGAAGAACAGGTAAAGCATCTCAAAGGGCGCGTAGAGGCAGAACGCGAACAGCACGCCGGTGATCGCGCCGGAGGCGCCGACGGCCGAATAGCGGGCGTTGCCGCGCTGAATGACGAGCGACAGCCCGTGCGCGGCGAGTTCGGAGCCGAAATACAGGATCAAATAGCCGATCGGGCCAAGCACGTACTCCATTAGCGGCCCGAAGAAGTACAGGGTGAGCATGTTGACCAGTAAATGCGTGCCATCGACATGCACGAACCCGGCGGTGATCAGACGATGGATCTCGCCATGGCGCAGGATACGCTGGGGCCGAAAGGCCAGGCTGCCGATGAGCCGGGGGCGGCGATACAGTACATAAAGGCTGACGACGACATTGGCGATGAGCAGTGCCAGGGTGATCGGCGTTTGGGTCAGGTCGAGCATTCGAGGTCTCCGCTGCGTATGGCGGTATAGTGTCAGATCGCGCGTGCAACCGACATCGCGGGAAAGACGCAAGCGGGTGGAAACACTTGTCAGAACGCCGCCGCGCCGTCAGGATTCGCAGTCTCTTTCACGAACACAGGAAACTGCACCATGACCCAGGCAACTGCGCGCCATATTCTGGTGGATAGCGAAGCGAAGTGTGAGCAACTCAAGGCCGAGATCGAGGGCGGCAAGGACTTCGCCGAAGTGGCCAAGCAGCACTCATCCTGCCCGTCGGGCCGTAACGGCGGCGACTTGGGTTCGTTCGGCCCGGGCCAGATGGTGCCGGAGTTCGACAAGGTCGTATTCAGTGGCGACCTGAACACCGTGCATGGTCCGGTGAAGACGCAGTTCGGTTATCACCTGCTGGAAATCACCAGCCGCTCGTAATCTTCGATCTGGTCCAAGAAGCCACGGCGGGCTTGCCCCGCCGTGGCTTCTTGCGTTTCTGACGCACCGAATAAGAATGCCGAACGGACGGTGCTCCACCAACCCGAAAGTTGCACAGTATCGGAAAAAAGGACCATGCTGAGGTCGTGATGTTGTTGATTGATTTCTGATAGTCGTTCGCTAATCAGCCAAACGGTTGGTATCGGCAAATAGCCAGAAGCTTGCGCACTATAACAATCAGAGGGAGATCGCCAGATGGAACAACTAGCGAAACGCCTTGGGCTACGCACGGATCCGACCATCTTTTTTGTGGCGGCTGGATGCATGATCGTGTTCCTGATAGCGCTGCTCGTGGCGCCCGAGCAGATTCGCGATTTCTTCGCCGCTGGCCGGACGTGGGTGGTCACCAACCTTGGCTGGTTCTTCATCATGGGGGTGAACGTCTGGCTGCTTTTTCTGATATGGATAGCGCTCAGTAAGTACGGTCGAATTCGCCTGGGCGGTCAGGATGCCAGGCCCGAGTTCGGCAATCTCTCGTGGTTCACCATGCTGTTTGCCGGCGGCATCGGCACCGTATTGATGTTCTGGGGCGTAGCCGAGCCCATCTCCCATTTCTCCAACCCGCCCTACGACGATGTCGAGCCCTACTCGGTAGAAGCTTCGCGGGATGCGATGGGTTTTGCGATCTACCATCTGGGGCTGCACACATGGACCATCTTTACCCTGCCGGGGCTGGCTTTCGCCTATTTCATCTACCGCTATGACCTGCCGGTGCGCGTGAGTTCGGTGTTCTATCCGCTACTGCACGACCGGATCTACGGCCCGATCGGTAAGACCATCGATATCTTCGCGGTGCTTGGCACGTTGTTTGGGGTGGCGGTGTCGATTGGGCTGGGCACGTCCCAGATCAACGCGGGACTGACGGAGTTGACCGGTGTTTCCGATTCGGTCACTACCAAGCTGGTCATCATTATCCTGCTTACCTCCGTCGCCGTTTCGTCGATCGTGGCAGGCCTCGACAAGGGCGTGAAGCTGCTGTCCAACATCAATATCGGCATGGCCGTTGGCCTGATGATCTTTGTGCTGGTGACCGGTTCGACGGTTTTCCTGCTGAGGGGAATCATCGAGACAGTGGCGATTTACGGTTCCAACATCGTGCCGATGGCGTTCTGGAACGACATGCTCGCCGAATATACCCAGCAGGAAGGAGGCTGGGGCTGGCAGGGGAACTGGACAGTCTTCTACTGGGCCTGGACCGTGACTTGGTCGCCGTTCATCGGCATTTTCGTTGCGCGTATCTCGAAAGGACGCACCATCCGGGAGTTTGTGATCGGTGTGCTCGGCGCGCCATCGGCGTTCACGCTGGTCTGGTTCGCGATCTTCGGCTGGTCCGCGATGGAGATCGACGGCATCGGTGACGCCACGCGCGAGGCCATGGGCGCCCAGGCCGGCGCACTGTCGGCCGCCGTGGCGGAAAGCGTGCCGCTGGCGATGTTCGCGTTCTTCGAAAGCTTCCCCTTCACGACTTTTCTGCAGGGCTTTGGGGTTCTCATCGTGGCGATCTTCTTCGCCACCTCGTCGGACTCCGCTTCGCTCGTCGTCGACATGCTGTGCACCGGCGACCACGACCCCGGCCCCGCGCGTCAGCGAGTGTTCTGGGGCGTGTCCGAAGGTCTGGTGGCCGCCATGCTCATCGTGCTGGCGGGCGAAGCCGGGCTGAACGCGCTGCAGCAGGTGATAACGGTGCTCGGCCTGCCGATCTTCATCATGGTGTTCGCGATGGTCTTTGCGTTGCTGCGCGGCCTGACGAGCGAGAATATCCCAAAGCGCCGCGTCGGTGAGCCGCCCGACGTCGAGGAACTGTAGGAGACCGCGCCAGCCACGAAATTCAATCCGGTGGGAAGGATGGCCACACCAATGGGATTACCCCGTCTTGCCCATCGGAGCGTAACGGCGGTGATTTGCAGAGAAGCCACGTCAGGATTACTTCGGCGTGGCTTCTTGCGTTTCTGGCCGTGGGTGGCCTGGTAGGTAATGCTCGCGAAATATACGTCAGCGTGGTATCGATGCGCTAATCCGTTTCCATAGGAATTGCTTATGTTTTTCACGTTATTGTTGGCGACATTCGTGATTGCGGCGGTGGTGTCGGCCGGTGTGATCAAGCTGTTCGATAAACCGGTGGGTAAAATACTCAGGCGTATCATCAAGGACGATATCAGTAGCGCCTGGCACCGTTATATTACCTTCGCCGGTTTCGTGGTCGGCATTTCAGGCGGTGTGCGAATCTACGATCTGGAGCGCTATATCAGCGCGCCGCACAAGGGTACCGAGTTGTTGGTGCTCAATGCCGAGCGCTGGACCTTGGAAATCTATCGAACCGTCATCGAGACGCTACAGAGCATTGCCTGGATGTATCTGCTGGTGTTCGTTTTCGCGTTGGTTGCGTATGTGATCGTCAAGGGGTTCGAGTTGAAACGCGGCGCATCGGACAAATAAGTTTTCCTGCAAATTGTCGAAGCCCCTATGCACGCCTGTTCTACACTACGAGGTAAGTGTCTGTAACAACAATAACCACGACCGCGGGCAACCCGGAGAGGGCGCGTCATGACGGACCAGAACCTCGAGATCCAGCGCATCGATTCCAGTCTCTACAACGCCGACCTGGCACCCATCCCGCGACACAAGCGAAGCTGGGGCTGGTTCGAAATCTTCAATGTCTGGTCCAACGACATCCAGAGCCTGTTCGGCTACACCCTGGCGGCGTCGCTGTTTCTCAATTACGGCCTGAACGGCTGGGCGGTGATGGCGGCGATCATCTTGGCCGGTTTCGTGGTCATGCTGCTGGTCAATCTTTCCGGGGCACCCAGCGTCAGATACGGCATTCCTTTCCCGGTCATGGCGCGCCTCAGCATGGGCGTGTTCGGCGCCAATTTTCCGGCGATGATCCGCGCCATCGTGGCCATCTTCTGGTATGGGGTGCAGACCTATTTCGCCTCGACGGCGCTCGCACTGTTGATCAATTCGCTGTTCGGCATCAGCGGCGGGGCGCAGTTTTTGGGGCTGACATTCGTCGGCTGGCTGTCCTTCGTGCTCGTCTGGATCTTCCAGATCATGCTGTTCTGGCGGGGTATCGAGCAGATCCGGCGCTTTCTCAACTGGGCAGGGCCATTCGTGTATGTGGTGATGATCGTGCTGGCTATCATCATCTGGGTACAGGCCGGCGATGCGCTGTTGCCGGCCATCGATACGATTTTCAGTGGCACCGGTTCCTACGCCGGTGGCTCGGTCGCGGCTTTCATCGCAATTACCGGAACCATGATCGCCTATTTCGCGGCGGTGGTGATCAACTACGGCGATTTCTCGCGCTTCGTGCGTAGCGAGAAGGAGATGAAGCTGGGTAACTTTCTCGGCTTGCCACTCAACGTGGCGTTCTTTTCACTGATTGCCCTCATCGTGACGGCCGGCACGGTGGTGCTGTTCGGCGAGCAATTGGTCAATCCCACCGATATCGTCGAGCGCGTCGATTACCTGCCGCTGACCATTATCGCCGCGATTACCTTCTTCGCCGCCACCGTCGGCATCAACCTGGTCGCCAATTTCGTGCCACCGGCCTACGACCTGGCCAACCTGATACCCAGCAAGATCGATTTCCGCATGGGTGGCTTGATTACCGCTATCGTCGCGTTCTTCATCGGTGGCCTGTGGGTGGCGATCATCAGCCAGATCGGCATCGCCGGATTCGTCAATACGCTGGGTGCGATTCTCGCCCCGGTCTACGGCGTGATGATGACCGACTACTATCTGATCAAGAAGCAGAGGATCGATATTCAGGCGCTGTTTTCCAGCGCTCCGGGCAGCGCCTATTACTACCGCAAGGGCTGGAACCACAAGGCGGTCGTCGCCTTTGGCGTTGCGGCCATCTTCTCGATCGCCGCAGTCTGGGTGCCGGCGTTGGCCGCTCTGTCGGGATACGCCTGGCTGCTCGGTGCCTTCCTGGGGGCGCTGTTCTACTACTTGCTGATGAAAGGTGATTCCACCCAGTCGGTGCGGTAGGCGGGCCCAATACGCTGCCTGGGCGTTATACTGCCCGCTCAGGGCGCATGCGCACGAGCGGGCAGAGGGGCGGCAGTGAAGGAATTGGAAAATACGCTGGAGCGCCATGCCAGCAAAGGCGGGTTGCGGCCGTTGGTGATGATATTGCTGGCCGCTTACCTGGGCATGGCGGCGTATCAGTTATTCAAGCCACTGCCGGAAGGCGTGAGCACGGCAACGCCGCTGCGTGGCGTCGAAAATGTCGAGTTCCTGGCCGATCTCACCTATCTCGATACCAGCGGCGAGCGGCAGACCGAGCAGGTGATCTTCGACGAGGTGCTAAGGCTGATCGGCCAGGCCAAGCGGTTGGTCGTGCTGGACATGTTCCTGTTCAACGACTTTACCGGCGCGGCCGAAGGCGATTATCGCCCGCTGTCCACCGAGTTGACCCAGGCGCTGGTTCGTCGCAAGGATCAGCGCCCCGGGCTGGAAGCGCTGATCATCACCGACCCGCTCAGTACCTTGTACGGTGGCTTGAAGCCCGACCACTTTCAGGCGCTGCGCGCGGCGGGAATACAGGTCGTGTTCACCGATCTCACCGAGCTGCGCGCCTCCAATCCACTCTGGTCCGGGCTATGGCATTGGTGTTGTCGCTGGCTGGGCAACTCGGCACGGAGCGGTTGGTTGCCCAATCCGCTAGGGTCTGGCGAGGTGACGCTGCGCAGCTATCTCAGCCTGCTCAACTTCAAGGCCAACCATCGCAAGACACTGTTGGTCGACCATGGCGATGACTGGGTAGGGCTTGTCACCTCGGCCAATCCGCATGATGCCAGTAGCTTTCACGGCAATGTGGCGCTGCGTTTTCAGGGGCCGACGGCACTCGACCTGCTCGAAACCGAACTTGCCGTGGCCAGGTTGTCCGGGGCCGAAATTGCGTTCGACACGCCTCGCGCAGTGAAGGTGACGAACGAGCCAGCAACGAATGTAGGCGCACGGCTACAGGTATTGACCGAGAGCAAGATTCGCGATGCGCTGATCGATGCCATCGCCACTGCCGAAGCGGGCGACCGGATCGATATCGCGGTGTTCTATTTTTCGCATCGCCCATTGGTCGAGGCGGTAATCGCCGCGCGCGAGCGTGGCGTCCGGCTGCGGGTTTTGCTGGATCCCAACAAGGATGCCTTCGGCATCGAGAAGAACGGCATTCCCAATCGACAGGTGGCGGCGGACCTACACGCCGCCGGCGTGCCCGTGCGCTGGTGCGACACGCATGGCGAGCAGTGTCACGCCAAGCTGCTGTTGAAGACCCAGGCCAGCGGCGAAGCCGAGTTGATCCTGGGCTCGGCCAACTACACGCGGCGCAATCTCGACGATTACAATCTGGAGACCAGCGTGCGCTTGCTTGCCGATGCCGATGCGCCGGCAATCGGTGATGCCGGCCAATATTTCGAGCGACTCTGGAGTAATCGACCGGGCCAGCATTTCAGCGTGCCCTATGCAGCCTTCGGGGATGACTCTCGGCTACGCTACTGGATGTACCGTGTCATGGAGGCTAGTGGGCTTTCGACGTTCTGAGGGAATCATGAGCGACATTCTGTTGGTATACGACCGGGAGTGCCCGGTTTGCGAACATTACGTGCGACTGGTGCGAATCCGCGAAACGGTCGGCACCTTGCGTATCGTCAATGCCCGCGACCCCAGCGCGGTGTTGGATGAAATTACCGCGCTGGGGTGGGACATCGACCAGGGCATGGTGCTGAAGCTGGACGATCAGCTCTACTATGGCGCCGACGCCATTCATGCGCTGGCATTGATCGGTAGTCGTTCGGGCGTTTTCAATCGCTTGAATGCCGCCATTTTCCGATCGAAGCGAGTCGCCGCCGTGGTGTATCCGCTGCTGCGAGCCTGTCGCAATATGCTACTCAAGCTGCTGGGTAAAAGCCGAATCAACAATCTGTCGCTACCTGGCAACGAGCGATTCTGATCGGAGAAATGTCGCTGTTTGGAACCGATCGTGCGCTTGGTCATCGAAACTCTTATGGCATTGAAACGTAGCGTCCCAGGGAGCCATGGCCAGGGGAGATGAGCCTTTTATGCAAAAAAGGTCTATAACTAAACACAGGTTGCGCACGACGTTGTGTGATGCCTGCTCACTGGCACAAGGAGAGTCTAATGAGAAACATCATCTATCTCGTCGGTTTGATCGTCATCGTATTGATCATTCTCAGCTTCTTGGGATTGGTTTAACCCAAGGGACATGTCGCGCCGGCCATCACCGGTTGCGGCATGTTTTCATCCACGCTTTCCAAGGCACGCAAATAAGCCGGCGTTTCGCCCATGTTATTCACCTCGCCGTGCATGGCCCCAACGTGACCGCCTTCTTCCATACCCGCTAGCAAGGGCCATCCCGATGATCGATGCCATACAGCAATTCTTCAATCGTACCCTGGCCGCACCCGATAAGGCGCAAGACCGCTCCCTGACGCTGGAGTTGGCAACCGCGGCGCTACTCTGCGAGATCGTGCGTGCCGATTACCGGACCGAACCGAGCGAGTTGGAAGCGCTGGGCGTGATGCTGCAAACGCGCTTTTCGCTGAGTCACGAAGCGGTCGACGAATTAATGCGCTTGGCCGAGCGGGAAGCCGAACAGTCGGTGGATCATTTCCAGTTCGTGCGCCTGGTCAACGAGCATTACGATTACGATGACAAGGTCGCACTGGTCGAACTGATGTGGCGGCTGGCTTATGTCGATAGCGCGCTTGACCCTCACGAGGAGCACCGCATTCGCAAGCTGGCGGATTTGCTGTTCGTTCGCCACAGTGACTTCATCCGCACCAAGCTGCGAGTACAAGAGGAGTCAGGGAACTGATCGTCGCCAGTATCCGCGCCGTTTGACCATGGGTGTGGCCCGCTGTCAGGGCGGTGGCTCTTTTTCCGACGTTTCCTGCGAGTTCTTCCTGGGCACGCCGTACCAGGGCAGGCCGACGCGTGCGCTGCGCTCCAGCTCGGCGATCACCTGGGCCCCCAGTAGCAGAATGATGGCGCCGATCTCGAGGCTCAGCAGCAGCACGATAATCGTCGCCATCGAGCCGTAAATCGTATTCACAAAAGAGATGTTGGCGAAGTAATAACCCAATATCAGCCTCACTGCCTCCCACATCAGCGCGGCGGCGAAGCCGCCCACAAGCGCGCGCCGGGGCGCGATGCGCACGACCGGCAGCACCTTATAGATAGCGCTGAACAGCCCGAACATGCCGATGAAACTGAGCAGGTTGAGCGCGACCTTGGCGACGCTGGCCGATGGCAGGGTGACGCCGAAGCTAAAGATGATGAGTTCGTGGAAGGCGTTGGCGATGGCAACGAGCAGTGTCAGGGCGAGCAGCCCGGCGCCGAGCACCAGCATGAAACCATAGGGGAGCAGGGCGGATACCCAGAAGCGGCGCTTCTGAGGGGCGTCCGGCTGGTGAAAGATTATTGCAATGGAATCCTCGAGCATGCGAAATGCGAAGGAACTGAAGAACAGCAACACCAACACCCCGACGACGCCGACCACATCGCGAGAATCCACCAGGGTGCGCACGGTATCGAGAAGAAGGTTGGCATGTCCCGGCGCCAGGTGGCGGGCCTGGAACGCCATGATGCCCAACAGGCGTTGTTCGTCGACGATGTGCGTCAGTAGCACGCATAACACGGCGAACAATGGAATCGCCGAGAGCAGGACGTTGTAGCCGACACCGCCGGCGAGAAGGATGCCACGGTTCTTGAGAAAACTGCCGAGTACGCGCAGTGAAAATCGAAACACATGCGGCGCGATCTCGAGGATGGCCTGGCGCTTTGTGCTCTTGCTCATGCGAGTCCTTTCTCGACCGGCTTCGGTTCAATGGATGCCGGCTCAATGAATGCCAGTAGCGCGCGGCTTATGCAATCCTGCGCAATAGCGAGAGCATAGCTCTTAATATCTGGAAAGCCGATGGCCGCTAGTTAGGAGAGGTCCGATAATGATCGTCAATTGCGTGGTTTACCAGGAAGGCCACAAACTGAGCGATATCAAGGTCACCGAAATCGCCGATTACATGGGTCGCCCGGATTGCTTCGTGTGGGTGGCGTTGCACGATCCCGAGCCGGAAGAGCTCGAACGTCTCAAGACGGTATTCTCACTGCATGAACTGGCCGTGGAGGATGCGCTGCATGGGCAGCAGCGATCCAAGATCGAGGAGTATGGCGAGGCACTGTTCGTGTTCATGCGCATGTTCAGCATGGAGGGTGGCGAAATCGGCGAGGGTGAAGTCGCGGTATTCGTCGGGCCGGGCTATGTGCTCTCGGTACGTAACCATTCGCAGCAGAGCTTCCTCAATGTTCGCTCGCGCTGCGAGCAGGAGCCCCACCTACTCAAACAAGGCGTGTCCTTTGTGCTTTATGCCCTGATGGATGCCGTGGTCGATCGCTACTTCCCCGTCGTCGAGGCGCTCGAGACCGAGCTTGAAACCATCGAAGAGCAGATATTCACCAAGGATTCGGCGCGCAACAATATCGAGCGGCTGTATCAGTTGAAGCGTAAAGCCATGACGGTGAAACACGCCGTCACCCCACTCGCCGAAGCCAGCGTGCACTTGTTCGGCGGCCGTGTGCCGGCACTGTGCGTGAACACCCAGGAATATTTTCGTGATGTTTACGACCACCTGCACCACATTGAAACCGCCGTGGATACCATCCGGGAAACCATCGTCACCGCCATTCAAGTCAATCTGGCAATGGTCGCCATCGATGAGGGCGAGGTGCATAAGCGCCTGGCTGCCTGGGCAGCCATTTTTGCCGTGGCAACAGTACTCGCGGGTATCTGGGGGATGAACTTCGAGCACATGCCGGAACTCGAATGGGGGTCGGGTTACCCGCTGGCGCTTGGCCTGATGGGCGTTTGCTGTGGCGGCCTATATCTGCGTTTCCGCAAGGCCGGCTGGTTGTAATGAACGACGATCCGCAATTTACCACGCTCGAGCAATTGATCGTGCGACTCCGCGAGGCTGCGCAGGGAGCGGACCGGGTTTCGCTGCGCGCCATCATCGAGACGGTAGGCAGCCGTTCCTTCGGTCCGCTATTGCTGATAGCGGGGCTGGTCACGCTCATGCCGATCATCGGTGACATTCCCGGCGTGCCGACGGTGATGGCGGTCGTGGTACTGCTGACTTCGATACAGCTACTGCTGCATCGCCAATACTTCTGGTTGCCGGGGTGGCTGCTGAATCGGTCGATATCGCGCAAAACGTTCGTCAAAGCATTGCAGTGGTCGCTTTCTCCCGCGCATTCCATCGACCGACTATTGCGACCGCGTCTGGTCTTCCTGACTCGCCGAGCCGGTATCTATTTTATCGCCGTGATGTGCATCGTGATTGCCGCCGCGATGCCGCCGATGGAGGTGGTGCCGTTTTCCGCCACTGGCGCGGGAGCCGCACTGTCGGCCTTCGGTCTTTCGCTGATTGCCCAGGATGGCTTGCTGGCACTGCTGGCGTTCGCGCTGACGGCGGGCACGCTCGGTTTCGTCGGCTATCAGTTGCTGTGAGCGGCCACTGCTAGGCTGCATACACCGCCGTGCAGTTACGGCTGGTGGTCTTGGCTCGATAGAGCGCTTCATCGGCACGCACCATCGCCTCCTGTAGCGTCAGTTGCTCGCTGGTGGTGAGGGCGGGGCTAAGGCCGATGCTCAACGTGTGAGCGATCGCATGGCCTTGGTAGAACGTCGGTGTATTGGAGAACTCCTGACGGATGCGTTCGGCGGTCTTCAGAGCGGTCGATTCATTGGGTACCTGCAGGAGCATAGCGAACTCTTCGCCACCGAGACGAATGCACACGTCTTCTTCACGGCAATAGCTTCTTAGTACGTCTGCCAGATGCTGAAGAATACTATCCCCCGCGATATGTCCGTAGGCGTCATTGATAGCCTTGAAGTGATCCAGGTCGAGCATGATCAAGAAGACCGGCACCTGCGTTCGTGCGAAGCGCTCTCTAACGACCTCATATTGCTGAGCCATCAGGCGCCGGTTGCCGAGTTGCGTTAACGGATCCTGGTTGGCGAGTCGGATCGCTTGGCGGCGGTCCGCTTCGCGGGCCATCAAGCGCTCGGCGAGTGCAACTAACAGCAGCAGCGACTCGATTAGCCCGCCGATTTGGGTGTAGACCAGCGATTCCATGCCCCAATCGAAGACACGTGTGTAGGCACTGGCCAGACTGATAACCAGTCCCAGCGAGTAGATCAGCCAAGCCGCTGCAAACCAGCGAGCATAGACCACACCTTTACGATAGGCTCGCCAGCCAAGCGCAGGGAGAAGAATAAGCGTCGAGGCCATGGCGGCAAAGGCCATATCCAGAACCAATTCATAATCACCGAAAAAGCGCAATAGAATGGCGAATGCCATGATGAATTGGAGTGTTCTCATGAGCTTGTTGCAGCGCGGGAAATATTTGGCGGTGTGCAAAAAGGCCCGTGAGAACTGGAATGCGCTAATCACGAACAACAAATAGACGATATGAAACCCTTCGTTGTGCCAGAACACCGAGTCGGGCCAGAAATATTGGTAAGCCAGGCCGCTGATCAATGCCCACGTTAGGCCGCTGGTAACCAGGAATGCGCAGTAATACAGGAAGGTGAGCTCACGCATGGCGATCGCGAACAACAGGGCGATGCATACCAGTGTCAGAATGATGCCGAAGTAGCCGCCATGGAGCAGGTTTTCCCAGCGAACATAACGCTCGAAGTCGTCGCGCTCCCAGAGATGAACATTGAGGCTGACCGAATCGGCTTTATCGTAGTCGAGCCGGAGATAGACATCGGTCGATTCTCCCGCCGGCGTTACGTGAGAGAAAGCAAGCTTGCGATAGTCGACGGGGCGGCTATGGAAGGGCTGGCGATCCGTAAGCGCGACCTTGCGCATTGGCTCGCCGGTATCGGCGTAATAGATCGTGAAATTATCCAGATAACTGCTTTCATGGTGTAGTACCCATGCTCGGTCATGTATCGGACTGGTATTCTCTAGCCGTACCCTAAGCCAGTACGTTTTGGCACTGATGCCATGATTGATATGCTCATCGGTCAATGGCATGAAGGCTCGTTGTTTGACTTCGTCCAACTCGGTCCTGGTATCAGTGATCAGAAACGTCGCCGGAGCCCTGAGCAGGCGATGTTCGAGTTGTGCAATATCGACAGACTGTGGAAATACCTGCGGCGAGGCAGCCTGGATGGACGTGGCGACCGACGCCAGCAGCCAGAAACACATGGGCCGCCAGAGCGGCATGAAGAGGGCGCGGAAAACGGTGAACACGTAATTTCTTCTTGTATATGCCTCACGCAAGCTGTCGGGAGGGCGGACGACATCATATTAGCGATAGATTGCTACCGACTCGCGAGCAAGGTCAAAACCTATGGCGCTCCGTGCTTTCAACGCTAACGATGCCTTGCCGCGCCTAACGCTGGTCGCTGAGTCCGCTAACGCGTAACATGCCGCCTCTTTCACGCCCTTTCCGATTCACCGCTGAGGCTTTATGGCGAAATTCGAGTTGATCGGCACTGCGACCATTCCCGGTCAAGGCAGTGAGCTTCGCCTGCTGCGTCGCAATAGTGAATTTTCCATCAAGATTGCCGGCAAGACCGGCGAGTTGATGAATAGCCGCCTGCATGGCTCGGAGGATGCGCTGGCGGAGTTGGCCTGCGAGCCGGTCAAGACACGCCCAAGTGTGCGGGTGCTGATCGGCGGGTTGGGCATGGGCTTTACCCTGGCGGCGGCATTGAAGACGCTGGGCGCTGATGCCGAAGTGGTCGTGGCGGAGCTGGTGCCCGATGTCGTCGAGTGGAATCGCGGGCCGATGGGCATGGTTGCCGGTTATCCGCTGAACGATGCGCGCACCACGCTCAGCGTGGGCGATGTGGGCAAGTTGCTGCGCACCGAGAAACAGGCGTTCGACGCCATCATGCTCGATGTCGATAACGGCCCCGAGGGCTTGACCCGCAAGGAGAACGACTGGATCTATTCGCCGAAAGGATTGCAGGCAGCGCAGGAAGCGCTACGTCCGGATGGCGTGCTGGCGATCTGGTCGGCGGGGCGCGATCCGGCCTTCACCGAGCGTTTGCGTCGGATCGGTTTCATGGTCGAAGAGAAGTCGGTGCGCGCTCATCGCCCGGGCAAGGGGGCCAAGCATGTCATTTGGCTGGCCCAATAGCGTTATCATTCCTGTCACTTCCTAGAGTTGAATCTCGAATGTCCGATCGCGTACGTCTTTCCAAGCATCTCGCTGCGTTGTTGCCATGCTCCCGCCGCGAGGCGGAGCAGTATATCGCCGGTGGCTGGGTGCTGGTCGACGGCGAGGTAGTGGAAGAGCCGCAGTTCAAGGTCGACACCCAAGCGGTGACGCTAGCCCCTGGTGCGCGCTTGGAGCCCATCGTGCCGGCGACGATTCTGCTGCATTTACCGCCCGGGCACGACAACGCGGACGGCGATAGCATTGCCAAACGGCTGATTACCCCAGCGAGCCGGGCAACGAACGACGTGTCGGGCATTCGCCCACTAAAGGCGCATTTTTCACGACTGACATTGGCGGCACCACTCGAGCGCGGCGCCAGCGGCCTGAGCGTCTTCACCCAGGATCACCGCGTGATACGCAAGCTGAAGGACGATATCTCGCGTATCGAGCAGGAAATCGTCGTCGAAGTCAGCGGCACGCCCACCGAAAATGGACTCGAGCGTCTCGCTCGGGGCGTGCGTTTCGAAGGGCGTATCCTGCCGCCGGCCAAGGTCAGTTGGCAGAACGAGACACACCTGCGCTTCGCACTCAAGGGCCTGTGCCCCGGTCACATCGCGCTGATGTGCCAAAGCGTGGGGTTACGGATGCTGGCGATGAAGCGCCTGCGTCTCGGGCGTGTACCATTGGCCAAGCTGGCGCCCGGCGAATGGCGGTATCTGCCCGCCGATAAACGCTTCTAGGCAACTCTTATGCTGCAAATATCCCAACATATCGCCATTCCCGACGACGAAATAGACATGCAGGCCGTGCGTGCCCAGGGCGCTGGCGGCCAGAACGTCAACAAGGTCTCTTCGGCGATCCATCTACGCTTCGTCATCCAGGCTTCGTCGCTGCCCGAGGGCATCAAGGAGAAACTGCTGGCGCTGAAGGATAGCCGGGTCACCAAGGATGGCGTGGTCATCATCAAGGCACAGCAACACCGCACTCAGGAACAGAACCGGGCGGATGCACTACACCGATTACGTGTACTAATAAAAAGTGTGATTTACGCGCCGAAAAAACGCATCCCCACCAAGCCGACCAAGGGCTCGAAGCAGCGCCGTCTGGAGAGTAAAACGAAAAAAGGCCAGCGCAAGACGCTGCGTGGCAAGGTCGACTATTGAGCCGTTCGGCTTGAACCCTCCCCACACCCCACTAACCTGTGAAGAACAACCAATAAGCGAAGCGCCGGGATACCCGGCGCTTTTTCTACGCAGCGCCTCATGTGTTGGGGCAAGGGAGGCAGGCTCATGGCGGATACATCGCTGAACGAATTATCCAGGGACAACCGTGTACGCGCGCTCGCCGCGATTGCCGTTATCGCGATACTGATCGCGATTTTCATCAGTGCCAATGCCGATTCGGAGCAGGCGCAATGGGCGCAGGCGCGCACCGAGCTGGAATCGCGTATCTCCAGTCTGGAAAACGAGAACCAGGCCCTGAGCGCGAGAAACACCGAGCTGGAGAACACCTACGCCAGCGTGGAAGACGCCCAGGCCAAGTACGATTCGCTCCAGGGCAGCATCGCCGATGCCGAGAAGACCCTGGGCCAGCTGCAATCGAGCATTGCCGACGCCGAGGGCCAGCTGGCTGAGCAGCAGAGCCAGGCCGCTGCGAGCAAGGAACGTTTGCAGTCACTGCAGGACCAGGTCGCGCAGAGCGAAACCCAGCTCGAATCGTTAAACAGCGAAGCCGCTGCCGCGCAGGAAAAGTTGAGAAGCGCACAGGCTGAATTCGAGAAAATCCAGGCCAAGGCCGCCGACGCACAAGGCCGCCATGCCGAGTTGGAGAAGCAGATCCAGGCGAGTAGCGAGCAACAGGAGTCCCTGGATAGCCAGATCGCCGACCGGGAGTCGCGGGTCGCCGAGCTCAAGGGGCAAATCGCCACGGCCGAGGAGACGCTCGCGCAGACCGAGCAATCGCTCGGCGAGGTTCAGCAGCGCCAAGAGGCGCTTCAATCGCAAGTGCAGGCCGCCGAGCAACGCCTGAGCGAGATCGAGTCGCAGGTTCAGACTCGTGTCGAACGGCTGCAAGCGTTGAAGACCCAGATTGCCAGCGTACAGCAGGGCCTGACCAAGATCGCCGAGATGCGCGAGGCGCTATCCGATATCGGCGCGAGTATCGATACTACTGGCGGCGAGCAAGCATCGGGTGAACAGGCTTCGGGCGAGCAAGCGTCGAGTAAACAAGCATCGGGCCAACAAGCGGCAAGTGAACAAGGCAGCAAAGGCCAGGGTGGCGATGAGTCGCAAGCCGGTACTACCCAGGCCAGCAGCGCGCAGCAAGGCGAGTCTGGCCAGAGTCAGAATGCCGGTCAACAGGGCTCCGGTGGCCAAGCGGCCAATCGGCAAGCAGCGGGTGGTCAAGATCAAGGTGCCGGCCAGCAGGGCGGCGGCGACCAACCGACCGGCCAAGGAGCCAGCGAGGGCGAAGCGAGTCAGCAACAGGCCGGGCAGCGTAATGCCCAAGCGCAGGAAACCAACTGACACGGCTTCCGCCAGCCGATCGGTCGTCTGGTCGGCTGGATTCATGGTGAGTCCATCTTGACGGAGCGCCGGTCGGATGCCGCTTCGTCACCGGCGAGCGAGGCACCAATGAAAACGTCATCCATGCTGGTTGCGGTGGCCGCGTTGGGGCTTGTCAGCCTGACGGCGCAGGCCACCACCGATACCGCGGCGGTCGACACTGCGGCAGCGGTAAAGATCACGCCACTGGGTAGCCATGAAGGCGAATTCTGCCCCTACGATCGTGCGCTGATACTCGAAGACCCGGATGGCACGCGAATCCTCTACGACGCCGGGCGCACCGTGCGCGGCGCCGATGATCCACGACTCGGCAATATCGATGCCGTGCTGCTGAGCCACGTTCACGGCGATCATCTGGGCGACGTGCATCAGTCCGAGGCAAACGCCGGCACCTGCGCCTTGCCGGCGTTCTCGGTGTCGGTCACGCCCAATTCCAATACCGTCAACATCGCCGTCGCCAAGCAGGCACGGCTCTTGCTGGGTGGCGAGATGCCGGCGTTCTTCACGAAGAAGGTCGAAGCCGCGGGAGGCGACCCGGCGCTGGTGCAACTGGTGCGCTTTGGCGCCCAGGCCAAGGTGGGTGGCGTGAGTGTCGCCAGCGTACCGGCGGTACATAGCAACGGCTTGAACCCGGCCTTTCTCGAGGGCGCCCACGCCGAGGCGCTCAAGGCCAGCGGCTTGACCGCCTATGTCGGTCCACCGGGCGGTTACGTGCTGAGTTTCTCCAACGGGCTGGTCGTTTATCTGTCCGGCGATACCGGCCTCACCGCCGAACAGGACCTGGTCGTGCGCCAGTTCTACGGCGCCGAGCTTGCGGTAATCAATATCGGCGGCACCTTCACCACCGGCCCAACCGAGGCGGCCTATGTGATGAATGAGATGGTCAAACCCAAGGCGGTGATTGCCTCGCACGCCAATGAGGAGGCGACCCGCGATGGCAAGCTGTTGCCCGGCACCCGTACCGCTGCGTTCAAGGGCGCGGTAACGATGCCGATGCACTTGCCGTTAAGCGGCCAAACGATGAGCTTCGATGCCGACGGTCGATGTACCGCCGGCTGCTGACAGGCCCGTTGTCGATAGCGTAGATACCGCCTGGACAACCATCCCATTATCATCGCAAGGACAGTATCTGCATGGATTACAACGACTATCGGCAGCAGCTTCGCCAATGCATGGCCGGCAGCGAGTGCGCGTTTTCCGAAGCCGAGTTGCAGCGTCGGTGCACAGCCGCGGGCGAAGCCATGCAGGCGGCGGGGCTGGATGCGCTGCTATTCACCGCGCCCGCCGATATCTTCTATCTCACCGGGTACAGCACCTTCGAGGTTTCGGTGCATACGGCACTGCTGTTCACGCCGCAGTACATGATGTTGCAGGTGCCATCGATAGAGACCGGCCCGGCGGTGGCCTGCACGCGCGTCGATGACATTCGTGGTTATCGCTGGGAAAACGCCGATGAGATTCTCGACCCGCTGGCAGAGGCGATGACCGGTATCGGCACGCGCATTGGCGTCGATGCCTGGCATGGCTCGTTGCGTCATGGCGTGATGCAGGGCCTGCAAGAGCGCCTGCCGGAATGCCGCTTCCTCGATGCCGCCGATATCTTGCATGGCGCACGCATCGTCAAATCCCCGGCCGAGCTCGAGTGCCTGGCAGAGAGTGCACGAATCACCGGGCTGGGTATCGAAGCCGCCGCCAACGCCGTTCGCCCCGGCATGCTGGATAGCGAGATCGCCGCGATTGGTGCCCAAGCGCTGTTTGAAGCCGGCAGTGAATTCATGAGCATGCAGCCGATCGTTACCACGGGCCCGCGCAGCAGCGTGATTCACCTCAACCACCAGCGCCACGAGATCGCCGCAGGCGAACCGGTGTTTCTCGAATTCGGCTCGGCCTGGCAGCGCTATACCGCGCCCATGATGCGCACGGTGATCGCCGGCCAGCCGACGGCGCATATGCACAAGACCTTCGATACCTGCCGGCGCATTTTTGAAGCGCTGCTCGAGAACATGCGCCCAGGGGTAAGCTTCGATGACGCGGCGCGTGCCGCCGAACGCGCGTTGGAACCGATGGCGGCGGATGCGTTCTTTTCCGGGGTATTCGGCTATGCGGTCGGCGCGCAGTTTCCGCCGTCCTGGATCGAGGGAACGGGGTTCATCGCGCGTGGTCAGAGTCGCCGGTTCGAGCCGGACATGGTCTTTCACCTGCCGCTATGCCTGCGCATTCCCGGCTTATGGGGCATTGGCTGCAGCGACACTGTGCGTGTGAGTGAATCCGGTGGCGTGCCGCTTACGGCTAACCCGTGGACGCTTTGTGCCAACGCTTGAGCGCATGAAAAGTTGAGCATGGCGCTTGGTTATGCCCGACCCATGCGCGTTATACTGCGAGCATGAAACGGCGTCGGCGAGATCCGGCTGGCGTCATTGACGACCGTATTAGCTGTTGAGCGTATTAGGAGTGAGCCGTGATCGAGGGTGTGAAGCATATCGTTGCCGTGGCGTCGGGTAAGGGCGGCGTGGGGAAATCCACTGTGACCGCCAACCTGGCGTTGGCGATGGCTGCCGAGGGGTATCGCGTCGGCCTGCTGGATGCCGATATCTATGGCCCCAGCCAGGCGCGGATGCTGGGCATCGGTGAAGGCGTGCGTCCGCAGATGGCCGGCGAGAACAGCTTCAAACCGCTGCAGGCGCATGGCATTCAGGCCATGTCGATGGCGTTCATGGTCGATATCAACGAGCCGATGGTGTGGCGTGGGCCGATGGTCGCCGGGGCCTTTCAGCAGCTCTTGAACCAGACCGCCTGGGACAATCTGGATTATCTGTTCATCGACATGCCGCCGGGCACCGGCGACATTCAATTGACGCTGGCGCAGAAGGTGCCGGTTTCGGGGGCGGTGATCGTCACCACGCCACAGGACATCGCCCTGCTCGACGCGCGCAAGGGCATCGAGATGTTCCGCAAGGTCAACGTGCCGGTGCTCGGCATCGTCGAAAACATGAGCCTGCACGTCTGCTCCAACTGTGGCCACAGCGAGCCGATCTTCGGCGAGGGTGGCGGCGATCGCATCGCTCGCCAGTACGACACCCGGTTGCTCGGCCAGTTACCGCTCCAGCTCTCGATTCGCGAGCAGGCCGATGGTGGCAAGCCCAGCGTCGTCGCCGAACCGCAAGGCGAGATCGCAACGACCTTCCGCAACGTGGCGCGCGCGGTGGTCGAAGGTGTCGAGAGTCAGAGCGATGAGGGGCCGAGCATTTCCTTCGGGGATTAGGTTCGCTTCGAAAGCTTGCAGTGCATGCCAGCTTTATTAAACACCCTCGGGGCCGTTATCATAGCGGCCCCTTTTTTATGATTACATGACCTTCAAAGGACGCCCGATGAGCATCAAATCCGACAAGTGGATTCGCCGCATGGCTGAGCGCGAAGGCATGATCGAACCTTTCGAGGCCGATCAGGTTCGCCACGTCGATGGGCAGCGAGTGATCTCGTACGGGACGTCCAGCTACGGTTACGATGTACGCTGCGCCGACGAATTCAAGGTCTTTACCAACATCCACTCGGCGATCGTCGACCCCAAGAGCTTCGACGAGAAGAGCTTCGTGGATATCAAGGGCGATGCCTGCGTGATTCCGCCCAACTCCTTCGCGCTGGCGCGCACCGTGGAGTACTTTCGGATTCCGCGCAGCGTGCTGACCATCTGCCTGGGGAAGTCGACCTACGCGCGTTGCGGCATCATCGTCAATGTCACGCCGCTGGAGCCGGAGTGGGAAGGGCACGTGACCCTGGAGTTTTCCAACACCACCAATTTGCCGGCGCGCATCTACGCCAACGAGGGCGTGGCACAGATGCTGTTTCTCGAATCCGACGAGATCTGCGATACGTCCTACAAGGACCGTGGCGGCAAGTACATGGGCCAGCGTGGCGTAACCCTGCCGCGAACCTGATCCCCCTTGTCTCTATCGCTATCCTAATGGCCGAGCCTCCTGGTTCGGCCGTTGCTTTTTGCCTTCTTCTTCGCTTTCCATGACATATGTCGTAGCCATTCCAATGCCTAAATAACATTGATCTTCTACGCTGGAAGAGTGTTTGATCGGCGGCGTCGCCGGGGCTCGCCCTTCCTGCAATGGGCGATATCCAAGGAAGATCATAGAACCATAGGAATGGTGCCATGTTGCTACCCTGTAAGACTCGACGAATTGAATCCAATGGTTTTTCCCTGCGCTTGCGTCGCCAGTCGCTGACCGTGTTGATTGGGCTGGCGATGATCCCCAGCGGGGCATCGGCCTATTCGCAGATGATCGTGTTCGGCGACAGCCTGAGCGATTCGGGGCAGTTTCCCGATGTACAGCGCATCGCCGCCGGCGAGATCGGCAGCCTGCGCTTCACCAATCGCGAGGGGCCAACGTATCTGGCGCCATCGCCCTATGGCGAGGTCAGCACTCAGCGTTTGGCCGATGCGCTGGGCCTGGGGCCGCTACTGCCGTCCACGTCGATCGTGCGCGAACAGGTGGGGCTGCCCGATGGCACCAACTACGCCACCGGTGCCTATACTACCGATGACATTCTGGCGTCGATTACCCAGCCGGATGGATCGGTGGTCGATGCCGGCGTCGCGTCGCGCACCCGTGACGGTTACCTGGTCAGCGTGGGCGCGGCCGACCCGGATGCGCTGTATTACATCAACGGCGGGGGTAACGATTTTCTCGATGGCGATGTGACCAGCCCTGCCGATGCGGCGGCTAGCGCGAGTACCTTGGCCGCCGGTATCGATGCGCTGGTCGCGGCGGGCGCCCAGACCATCGTGGTCTCGAATTTGCCGGATGTCGGCGCCACGCCGGCCGGCTTGGGTAGCGGCAATCGCGCGGCATTTTCGGCGCTCGGGCAGGTATTCAACCAGACGCTCGGCGAGCGCCTGGCGGTTTACGACGGTCAGGTGGATATCATCCGCTTGAATGTCCCCGCGTTGTTCGACGAGGTGCTTGCCGCGCCGGCGGATTTCGGTCTGGCCACCAATGTGCCGCTCACCGATGTCTGCTTCAGCGATCCACTCTGTGATGTCACACCTTTTGGCCTGGCCGCGGGCAACCCCGATCCCAGCAAGCTGTTGTTTAATGACGCGGTACACCCGACCACGACAGGCCAGGAAATTCTCGCCGACTACGCCTTCGCCCTCATCGAAGCGCCCTATACCCTGTCGCTGGCCGGTGAACTGACCAGCGGTGCCTTGAATGCCCAGCAGCAGTCGATCGTCAATGAGTTGCGCCCGGGTATGCAAAGCGATGGCGTGCGCCTGTTCGTGCATGGCGATCATCGCAGCGACCAGCCCAGCGGCTTCAGCGAGGATGGCACGCCGGAGGCGACGCAAAGCGGTGCCGGTGTCGGCGTGGTAGTGCCGCTCGGGCAGGGTTGGCTGGGCGCGGCGGTGACCCAGCGCGAAGCCGATATGGACGATCCGGCGCAGTTCGAACTCGAGGGCCAGGCGTTCAGTCTGTTCGCCCGGCAGCATCTGGGTCGGGTCGGCGTGCAGGCGATCGTCAGCCGGGGCGACTTCGATCTCGACCTGGACCGACAGGTAACGCTGGGAATGGCCGAGCGCACATTGCGGGGTGAATCCGATGCCGATGGCTGGGCCGCCGAGCTGCGTGTCGACTACCGGCTGACGGCGAGCGACTCGCCCTGGTACACCGCGCCCTTCGTTGCCTATCGTCACATCGACGGTGAAATCGACGGCTATCGCGAGCAGGGTTCGGCGGCCAATGCGCTGATCGTTTCGGATCAGGACGTCGAGCAGCGTAGCGCGGAGCTGGGCCTGATGGTGGATCGCTCGCTCGAGGGCGGCTTTGGCCTGTTCGGTGAACTCGCCTGGGGCGAGTATCTGGAAAACGAGCGCGACGGCGCCGAGGTGCGGCTGGCATCGTTGCCGACCAATAGCTGGTCGGGTGAAACCGTTGAGCGCGAAGACGACCATTACCTGCGCTTCGATGCCGGCGTGCGTGTCAAGCTGGGCGACGCCATGCTGCACGCCGGTGCGGGCGTGCAGGGCTGGGATGAACTGACGCCGCACTTTCAGGTGGGAGCGGGTTTCACGTTCTAAGGAACCGCTGCCTAAATGCCTGCTCGGCGATTTATTCAGCGATTCCCTAACGCTTGGCGGAAACAAACACGGCCCTGCAATTGCAGGGCCGTGTTTGTTCGTGCAGGACAGGCTTCAGTCGTCCTCGTCCTGGTTTTCATCCCGATCTTCATCAAGGTCTTCGGCGGCATCCTCGTGAGAAAGACGCATGCCCTGCGGCGGTAGCGCCATGCCATCCAGGGTTGCCCCTTTGGGCCCGAGTTGCAGGCGGCCTTCAAGGAACCAGCGCACGGCGATGGGGTAGATGAGATGCTCGCGGGCGTGGATCTTCTCGATCACGTCTTCCTGGCTATCGCCGGGATGAATCTTCAGCGCGGCTTGCATCACCACCGGGCCACCATCGAGCTCCTCGGTGACGAAATGCACGCTGACACCATGCTCTTCGCCACCATCGGCGAGTACCCTGGCGTGGGTGTTGAGCCCTTGGTAGGCCGGTAGCAGCGAAGGATGGATGTTCAGCAGGCGCCCATGAAAACGATGCACGAACAGTGGCGTGAGAATGCGCATGAAGCCGGCCAGCACGATCAGGTCGGGCTCGTGGCGCTCGATGACCTTGATCAAGGCGCCGTCGAAGGCCTCGCGACTGTCATATTCGTTATGCGGCAGGGCCACGGCGTCGATCTCGGCGTCGCGAGCGCGCTTCAAACCGTAGGCATCGACCTTGTTGGAGATTACCGCGACGATCTCGCCGCCCAACTCGCCGTAGGACTGGGCATCGATCAGCGCTTGCAGGTTGCTGCCGTTGCCCGAGATCAACACCACCACGCGCGGCGTATCGGCCTGTTCGGCCTCGAAGCCGTTGAGGGTGTCGCTGGCCGGGCTGTCGTGGGTCGTGTCGCTCATCCCTTGAGGTTCTCCAGACGCACTTGCTCCTCGCCGCCCTGGCGAGTGACGATCTCGCCGAGTTGGACGACGCGTTCGCCGGCGGCCTCTAGGTGCCGCTTGGCAGCCTCGGCCTGGGCGGCGGATACCACCACGATCATGCCGATACCGCAGTTGAGCACGCGGTGCATTTCATGCTCGCTGACGTTGCCCTGGCGTTGCAGCCAATCGAACACCGCCGGGCGCTGCCAGGCGCCGGCGTCGATGCATGCGGTCAGCTCGTTGGGGAGCACTCGCGGCACGTTCTCGAGCAGACCGCCACCGGTGATGTGCGACAGTGCATGCACATCGACGCCGCTATCCCGTATCAGCGACAGCAGCGGCTTGACGTAGATGCGCGTGGGCGCGAGCAGGGCGTCGCCAAGCTTCTGGCCGTCGAGGTCGGTGTCGAGATCGGCGCCGCTGACTTCGAGAATCTTGCGAATCAGCGAATAGCCGTTGGAGTGCGGGCCGGAGGAGGCCAGGCCGAGCAGCACATCGCCCTCGGCGACCTTGCTGCCATCGAGAATCTTCGATTTTTCGACCACGCCGACACAGAAGCCGGCCAGGTCGTAGTCGCTGCCTGCGTACATGCCGGGCATTTCGGCGGTTTCGCCGCCCACCAGCGCGCAACCGGCTTGCAGGCAACCCTCGCCGATGCCGGTCACGACGTCGGCGGCGATGTCCACATCCAGCTTGCCCGTGGCATAGTAGTCGAGAAATTGCAGCGGCTCGGCGCCGGCGACCACCAGATCGTTGACGCACATCGCCACCAGGTCGATGCCGATGGTGTCGTGGCGATCGAGATCCATGGCCAGACGCAGCTTGGTGCCTACGCCATCGGTACCGGTGACCAATACCGGTTCGCGGTAGCCACTGGGCAGCTCGCACAGCGCGCCGAAGCCACCCAATCCACCCATTACCTCGGGGCGGGTGGTACGCTTGGCGACACCCTTGATGCGCTCCACCAGGGCATTGCCGGCATCGATGTCTACCCCGGCATCCTTGTAGCTCAATGAGGGCGAAGCAGAATCGGGGTTGTCGGAAGCGCTGCGGGTCATGGCAAGTCCTGTGATAGATAGCTGTTAATGGCTGTCGTAAGTCGAGAATAGCCCGAGGTAAGAGGGCGCGCATTGTAACATCGCTGCCATTGGGGATGCACCGCTGGGCGCGAGCTCGCCGTCAAGATGAGTGTCGCGGCTCTTTTTCGTTCATCGCGAGCTTTTCATCATAAGCAATTAGGGAACCGAGCATGACGCGAGTACAAGTCTGGACCCTGCTGTGCCTGGCCGCGCTAGTGTGGCTGCTGATGCAACTGGGTCCGATCATGATGCCTTTCGTCGTCAGCATGATCTTCGCCTATCTCGGCGACCCGCTGACCGACTGGCTTGAGTCCCGGGGCTTGTCGCGGCGCCTGGCGGTGAGCGTGGTCTTTCTGGTGCTGTCATTGGTTCTGACCATGGCTGTTTTGGTACTGATTCCACTGCTCTGGCGCCAGTTGGTGCAGTTGATTGCCGCGCTGCCGGATATTTTCAACTGGGTGCAGACCACGGTGCTGCCTTGGGTGCGCTCGGTGACGGGGCTCGATTTTTCCACCGATTTCGATCAGTTGCGTGTCGCGCTGATGGCCAACTGGAAGGAGACCGGTACCTACGCCGCGCTGGTGCTGGCGCAGGTTTCCAAGTCGGGCCTGGCGTTCATGTTATGGATCGCCAATCTGGCGTTGATTCCCGTGGTGACCTTCTATCTGCTGCTCGACTGGGACCGCCTGAAGCGGCGCATTCGCAATCTACTGCCGAGACGCTATGAGCCGACGGTGACCCAGCTGGCCGTTCAGTGCGACGAAGTGCTGTCGGCGTTCCTGCGCGGTCAGCTATTGGTCATGTTGAGCCTGGGTCTTGTCTATGCGGTGGGGCTTACGCTGCTCGGCGTGCAGTTCGGCGTATTGATCGGCCTGGTGGCTGGCCTGGCGAGTATCGTGCCTTACCTTGGGGTGATCGTGGGGTTGGCGATTGCCGCCATCGTCGCGTTCTTCCAGTTCGGCGATATATGGCACCTGGTTGGCGTCGGCGCGATCTTCGCGGTGGGTCAGTTACTGGAAGGCACGGTGCTGCAGCCACTGCTATTGGGCGACAAGATCGGCCTGCATCCGGTGGCGGTGATCTTTGCCGTACTGGCCGGTGGCCAGTTGTTCGGTTTCGTCGGTATCCTGCTGGCTTTGCCGGTTGCCGCGATCGTCATGGTGCTATTGCGCTATCTACACGATCGCTACAAGAGCAGCACGTTATACGATTCCGCCATGCATCGTGATGGTGACGAGGAAAGCTGATGAGCACTGGGCCTGCGCAGCTTCCGCTGGGTGTCGGGTTACGCGATGACGCGACCTTCGGCAATTTTCTGCCGAGTGGCAACGCCACCTTGGTGGCGGCGTTGCAACGCCAGCTCGGCGACGATGGAGAAGCGTTCATCTACTTGTGGGGCGGCGAGGGTTCGGGACGCAGCCATCTGTTGCAGGCCGCCTGCCACGAGGCGAGCGATCGCGATAAGCGCGCGCTCTACCTGCCACTGGGCGAGCTTGGGCATTTTCCGCCCCACGTGCTCGAGGATATCGAACGCCTCGATCTGGTGGTGATCGACGACCTTGACGCCGTGGTTGGCCGCAAGCGCTGGGAGGAGGGCCTTTTCCATGCCTTCAATCGTCTGCGCGATGCGGGCAAGTGCCTGGTTATCGCGGCCGGCGCGTCGCCGCGTCAACTCGGTGTCGAACTGGCCGATCTCGCCTCGCGCCTGACCTGGGGCATGACGTTTCACATCGAACGCCTCGACGACGATGGCCGCTTCGAAGCCTTGCAGTTGCGCGCTCGCATGCGCGGCATGAAGCTCCCCGACGACGTCACGCGTTACATCCTGCATCGTGGTCCGCGTCGGCTCGCCGAGTTGTTTGATGCTCTCGAGCGCCTCGATCGCGCTTCACTTTCGGCCCAGCGCAAGTTGACCATTCCGTTCGTCAAACAGGCGCTAGGCTGGTAACAAGCCTAACGGGACAGGCTGACCTCCAGGGTCTCACCCTCGCTGAGCGATATCTGGTTGATGATGATACGACGCTCGCTCCCGGGCGGCTTGACGCTGCCGGCGATATAGAAGACCCCGGCTGGCAGGCCGGTGGCCTGGAAATAGCCCCGCGCATCGGTGGTGACGTAGTGGGTGTACTCACGGGCGCGAGGGTCGGCCGGCTCGACCGCCCGGCCCGACAGCGCGACTTCCGCCGCCTCGGCCGAGTACGCGGTTGCCGGCGCGATCGAGACGGTTTCGCCCGCGCCGGGAACCACGCCACTGCTCGTTTCGAGGAACAGCCGCCCGCTGACCGTGGCGGTGCCGGTCTTGTCGAGCTTGGCATATTCCTGTGCGGGAAAGGGCACTTGCCTTTCGACACGCTGCGGGACTCCTTCACCCAGATCCTCGACTTCCGGCGGGCCAGAAGGGCCCGGGCCGATGGCCTGGCAACCGGCCAATATCAACCCCAGAACGACGATGGCTATCCTTTTGCCCATGACTTGCTCCCTTGACTCTTGATTGGCTTGAAAGTGCTTGATGTTAGCGCAATGGTAAAGGGTGGTGGCGGTGCCGGGCTATGCCAATGATGGTGATCGTCGCTTGATCCGCCTCAACTTGTGACAAGGAGGGCGTCATGAACGATACTCGCATCGAACGCGACAGCATGGGCGAGTTGGAGGTGCCGAACAGTGCCCTTTACGGCGCCCAGACCCAGCGCGCGGTCAACAACTTCCCGATCAGCGGCCAATCGATGCCGGCGGCCTTCATTCGCGCGGTGGCGCGCATCAAGCTGGCAGCGGCGGAGGTCAATCGCGATCTCGGTCTGCTCGACGAGCAACGTGCCCAGGCGATCATCGCCGCTGCCCAGCGATTGATCGACGGCGAACATGCCGATCAGTTTCCCATCGATGTTTTCCAGACCGGCTCTGGCACCTCGACCAATATGAACGTCAACGAGGTAATCGCGCACCTCGCCTCGCAGGACGACCTGGCGGTGGGGCCCAACGATCATGTCAACATGGGCCAGTCGAGCAACGATGTGATTCCCACCGCGATCCACCTGGCCGCCGCGCTGGAGGCCAAGGATCGCCTGCTGCCGGCGCTCGAACATCTCAAGGCCGCCATCGAGCAGAAAGCCGGCGAGCTCGACGATGTGGTCAAGACCGGCCGCACCCACTTGATGGATGCCATGCCGGTGCGCATGAGTCAGGAACTGGGCGGTTGGGCCAGCCAGATAGCCTCGGCCGTCGAGCGTTTCGAGAACGGCCAGTCCCGGCTCTCTCGGCTGGCCCAGGGCGGCACCGCAGTGGGCACGGGTATCAATGCCCATCCTGAATTCGCCAGCCGCATGGCCGAGGCATTAAGCACGCAGAGCGGGCTCGCGCTGCGGCCCAACGACAGCTTCTTTGCCAGCCTGGCCTCGCAGGACGCGGCGGTGGAGCTGTCTGGCCATCTGCGTACCTATGCCTGCGCGGTGATGAAGATCAGCAACGATTTGCGTTGGATGAATTCCGGGCCGCTCGCCGGACTGGGCGAGATCGAGCTTGAAGCCTTGCAGCCGGGCAGCTCGATCATGCCGGGCAAGGTCAATCCGGTGATTCCCGAAGCCGCAACGCAGGCTGCCGCTCAGGTCATCGGCCTGGATAGCGCGATTACCGTGGCGGGCCAAAGCGGCAACTTCCAGTTGAATGTGATGCTGCCGTTGATCGCCAACAACCTGCTGACATCGATCACGCTGATGAGCAACGTCAGTCGGCTGCTCGCCGATCGAGCCATCGCGACCTTCAAGGTGCGTCACGATAACGTCGAGGGCCCGCTATCGCGCAACCCGATTCTGGTCACGGCGCTCAATTCGGTAATCGGCTACAACGCCGCGGCGGCCATCGCCAAGAAAGCCTATCAAGACGGGCGACCGATTCTGGACGTCGCCGAGGAGGAAACCGATCTCGGTCGCGATGAGCTCGAACGCCTGCTGGACCCGGCTCAGTTGACGCGTGGCGGGGTGCCGGACTAGCAGGCGTCGCCATCGCCACGTTGCTTGGCTTCCTTGATGGTTTCGGCGGCGTCGCGGCGTTCCTCGGCATCGGCCTCGGGAGGGTCGTTCTCGTCGGCGCGCGCCGGGCGATAACACAGCGTGGCGAGAATCGGGAAGTGGTCGGAGCCGAAGGGCTTTAGCCGGCGCATCCGGGCCAATGTGAAATGCTCGCTGATGAAGATATGGTCGAGTGGCCAACGCATGAACGGATAGCTGGCATGGAAGGTGCTGAACATGCCACGCCCGCGGCGCGGATCGAGCATGCCGCTGACACGACAGAAGCGCCGGGTGGTGCGTGACCAGGCCACGTCGTTGAGATCGCCGACCAGCAAGGTGGGCTGTTCGTGCTGATGAATGTCCTTGCCAACCAGTAGCAACTCGGCATCGCGCCATAGCGACTCTTCGCTTTCGCCGGGCGCTGGAGGGCGAGGGTGCATCGCATGCAGGCGAATGCGTGCGCCGCACTCCATGCGCAGCCAGGTATGAATCGAGGGAATATCGCTCTGGATCAGCCATTTCACCTCGGGCTCTTCCAGGGGAACTCGCGAGAACAGGTGCATGCCGTAAAGATTGTCCAGCGGCACCTTGACGCTGTACGGCCATTCGGACTCCAGCGACCATTCGAGCTGCCGGCCCCACCAGTCATCGGATTCCAGCGTCAGCACCAGGTCGGGCTGGCGTTCGTGAATCTGACGCAGCAGACCCTGGGCATTGCGGTTAGGGGTCAGCACATTGGCGATCAGCAGGGTGAGACTGCGTCGGCCTTCGCCAGCGTTGGCTGACCTGACCGGTTTCGGCCACAGCGGTGTCCATGGCAGGATATGCGCACCCTGGACGATGGCCACCAGCAAAAAAGCGGCGATGTCCCACCAGCGCCAGGCAGCGTCGCCGAGGAATATCTGGATCAGGGCGACGGCAATGGCCAGTGCGGTGAATTGCAGGCGTGGAAAATCGAAACCGCGTACCCACCAATAGCGCAAGCGCAAGAACGGAATCAGCGTGGCGAGCACCAAAGCCGCAGCCACGATACTCAAGCCAATATCGAGCATTCCAGTCTCCCGGTGGGGGGTATTCGTATCTTATTGAATAACACGAACGGCACTCGCGAGACAGTATCAAAGAAATCACTGCGTCTGGCTTTTGTTACTCACCCCCGCAGGGTTACGCGGCTTGATGGCAGCGTCTACCCTCGAGGTAATCGGCCAGGCGTTGGCGCTGGGAGGCGTCAAGGCGCAGCGTAATCTTGGTGCGTCGCCATGTTATGTCATCGATCTCGCGTGCCCATTCGTTGGCGATCAGGTAGTCGACCTCGCGGCGAACCAGGCCGCCGCCGAAGTCCTCGCCCAGATCCTCGGCCCCTTGGCAGCCTTCGAGAAAGCCTAGGCACAGGCTACCGTAGCTGGCTGCGTAGCGGCGCGCGCGGGCTTCGCCAAGGAATGGGTAATCGCGCACCAGGCGCGCGCAAAAGCTGGCTTGAGAATCGATGTTGCCACCCGGTAGCAGTGCCTCGGCGGTCCAGGGCTCGCCCATGTGCGGCAATAGCGGCTTGAGCTCGCGCAAGGCGGTTTCGGCCAGTTTGCGATAGGTGGTGATCTTGCCGCCGAATACCGAGAGCAGGGGCGCGCCGTGCGTGTCGAGATCCAGCGTGTAATCGCGGGTCATCGCCGAGGGATCGGCCGATTCGTCGTCACATAGCGGCCGCACGCCGGCGAACGTGGTAATCACATCGCCACGCTCGAGCTGCACCTTGAAATGCGCGTTGGTCACTTCAAGCAGGTAGTCGATCTCGCTGTCGTTGGCGCTGACCTTGGCCGGATCGCCCTGATAGCGCACATCGGTGGTGCCGATCAGGCTGAAGTCCTGCTCATAGGGCAACACGAAGACGATCCGCCCGTCGCGATTTTGCAGGATGTAGGCGCGCTCGTCGGTGTTGATGCGCGGCACGACGACATGGCTGCCCTGGATCATGCGGATGCCGTAACGCGATTTGCGCGTCGTGCGGGTGCTGATGAAACTTTCCACCCAAGGGCCGGCGGCATTGACCAGCGCGCGCGCCCGGCGCTCGAATCGCTCGCCACTGGCGACGTCTTCCAGGGTCAGTCGCCAATGGCCATCTTCATCGCGGGCCTCGATGCAACGCGTGCGCACCAGGATTTCGGCGCCCTTGTCGCGAGCCTGCAGGGCATTGAGCACCACCAATCGGGCATCATCGACCCAGCAATCCGAATATTCGAAACCGCGCTTGAAATCGGCCTTGAGCGGGCTTGCGGCGTCGAAGCGCAATCCGCGCGAGCCAGCCAGGCTATCGCGCTTGCCGAGGTTATCGTACAGAAATAACCCGGCGCGAATCATCCATGCCGGACGCAGGTGAGCCTGATGCGGCAGAATGAAGCGCAGCGGCCAGACGATATGCGGGGCCTTCTTCAATAGCACTTCGCGCTCGCGCAGCGCCTCGCGAACCAGGCGAAACTCATAATGCTCCAGATAACGCAGCCCACCGTGAACCAGCTTGCTGCTCGCCGACGAAGTCGCCTGAGCCAGGTCGGCCTGCTCGCACAGGCCGACCTTCAAGCCGCGCCCGCTGGCGTCAACGGCGATCCCGACGCCATTGATGCCGCCGCCAACGACGAACAGGTCGAGAAGCTCGGATTGCTGCGCTGTAGCCATGGTTCGCTCCGCTGAAATTATCTGCGTCGAATGCGTGATGGTGACGCGCCACGAATCGACGACAATGATGTTCGTTTTTGAAAATAGCCTAATCGAAAACGAACATCAAGGGGCGGTCGGATGGAACGAATACGCGCACGACATGCCGCAACCGGTGGCAGAGTATGGGGCGTGAAGCGGAGTTGGCGCTAAGGGGCGTTCTAGGCCGACGTCGCCAACAGCGTATCGGCGATATGCAGGGCCACATCGTTGGCTTCGATCAGGCGCATGATGTTTTCGGGAGGGCGTCGGTCGGTGAATAGCGCATCGATCTGGGAAATATTGCCCTGGCGGACGACGGCATTGCGGTGGAACTTGGAGTGATCGGCATTCAGAAACACTTGGCGCGAGTTGCCGATGATCGCCTGGGCGACGCGGACTTCCTGATAGTCGAACTCGAGCAATGAGCCGTCTTCGTCGATGCCGCTGATGCCGATGATGCCGAAATCGACCTTGAACTGGTTGATGAAGTCGATGGCCGCCTCGCCGATGATGCCACCATCGCGCGAGCGTACCTGGCCCCCGGCGACGATCACGTTGAAGTCTTCCTGATGCTGAAGAATCGCCGCGACATTGAGGTTGTTGGTAATCACCTCGAGGCCGTGATGGTCGCGCAGCGCCTCAGCGACGATCTCGTTGCTGGTGCCGATGTTGATGAACAGTGACGCATGGTTGGGTATCTGCGTGGCCAATTGATAGGCGATACGCCGCTTGGCGTCGAGATTCAGCGTCTTGCGCGTGTGATAGGCGGTATTGACGGTGCTCGACTCGATACCCGCGCCGCCATGTACGCGTTTGATATAGCCTTCCTCGGAAAGCTGGTTGAGATCACGACGCACGGTCTGAGGCGTGACGTTGAAGCTCTGGGCGAGTTGCTCGATAGAGGCATAGCCCTGGCGCTTGACCAGGGCGACGATGGCGTCGTGGCGTTTTTGCTGGGTCATGGGCAAGTCTGTCTATCGGTTATGCCGGTCGTGGCGTGGTGCAACGTCGGCCTCGGAAAAAGCGTCGCGAAAGCGCTATCTTAGCAGGTATATCGTGATGCCGTGACGCCCGGTCACGCGGACGCTAGACGATGGTATTAAGTGTAAGCGTCGCTTGTCGTTTGTTGTTATGCGAAAAGGCGGGTAGCATTTTTTGTCACTAGCGAACATTCGTGTTGCATAGTGAATGTGGCTGCCGATTCCAATTCGAATAAAGGATATCCTTCCATGGCCTCTTATGTGCTCTCCATCGATCAGGGTACCACCAGTTCTCGCGCCATTCTCTTCGATCGCGAGGGGCGCAGCGCGGGCATCGCTCAGGAAGAGTTTCCCCAGCATTTCCCGCATGATGGCTGGGTCGAACATCACCCCGAGGATATCTGGCAGTCGGTACAGCGCACCTGTCGTCAGGCACTCGACAATGCCGGGGCGAGGGTGCAGGACGTCGCCGCGATCGGCATTACCAACCAGCGCGAAACGACGCTGGTGTGGGATCGCCGTAGTGGCAAGCCGATTTACAACGCCATCGTCTGGCAGGACCGTCGCACCAGCGATGTGTGTCGCGAGCTGGCCGATGCCGGGCATACCGACTTCATCCGCGAACGCACCGGCTTGCTGATCGACCCGTATTTCTCGGCAACCAAACTCAAGTGGCTGCTTGATAACGTCGAAGGCGCACGCCAACGTGCCGAGCGCGGTGAGTTGGCCTTCGGCACCGTCGACACTTTTATGATATGGCGAATGACCGGCGGCAAGGTGCATGCCACCGATGCCACCAACGCATCGCGCACGGCACTCTTCAATATCCACAGTCAGCAGTGGGATGATGAGCTGCTTGCGCTGTTCGACATTCCTGCCAATCTACTGCCCGAGGTGCGCGACTCCAGCGACGATTTCGGCAGCACCGAGGCCGAGTTCCTGGGTGGGCCGCTGCCTATCGCCGGTGTCGCGGGGGATCAACAGGCGGCGTTGGTCGGCCAGGCCTGTTTCGAGCCGGGCATGGCGAAAAGCACCTACGGCACCGGCTGTTTCATGATTCTCAATACCGGCGACAAGGCCGAGGTGTCGCGCAACCGGCTATTGACCACAGTGGCCTATCGGCTCGACGGCAAGACGACCTACGCCATGGAGGGCAGTATTTTCGTTGCCGGGGCGACCGTGCAGTGGCTGCGCGACGGTTTGAAGCTGTTCGCCGATGCCTCGGAAACCGAGCGCCTGGCGCGCGGTACCCGCAGTGGTCATGGCGTCTACCTGGTACCGGCGTTCACCGGCTTGGGCGCGCCGCACTGGGACCCGCTGGCGCGTGGGGCGATTCTCGGGTTGACCCGCGATACCGGTATCGCCGAGATCGTCGCCGCCGGGCTGCAATCGGTGTGCTACCAGACTCGCGATCTCCAGGAGTGCATGAACGACGACATCGCCGTTTCCAACGGTACCTTGCGGGTCGACGGCGGCATGGTCATCAACAACTGGGTGATGCAATTCCTGTCGGATATGCTCGGCGTGCCGGTGGATCGGCCGTCGGTACTCGAAACCACGGCGCTGGGCGCGGCTTACCTGGCGGGGCTGAGCATCGGCTGGTACGAGAGTCTCGATGACATCGCTCGGCTGTGGCACTGCGAGCGCTCGTTCGAGCCGCAAATGCAAGAGGCCGAGCGTGAGCGGTTATACCGGGGCTGGCTGGATGCCGTGGCGCGCGTAAAATGCAAGTGACCCGCTTCGGTGGAGTGCGTCAAGCATTTGATCGTTGGGAAAATTTTCGTCGGGCTTGCATTCGACCATGCTATGCGTAAAATACGCATCCGTTGCCGAATGTGTTGGCAGCGAAATCGCCTACAGGACCGTAGCTCAGTTGGTTAGAGCGCCACGTTGACATCGTGGAGGTCAGCGGTTCGAATCCGCTCGGTCCTACCAAGTCAGGCCATTTTCAGGACCATAGCTCAGTTGGTTAGAGCGCCACGTTGACATCGTGGAGGTCAGCGGTTCAAATCCGCTTGGTCCTACCAGATTCGCCAAAATGCCCCGAAGGTTTTCGCCTTCGGGGCATTTTGCTTTCTCACTTATCGCTCACGATCGAAATCGCTGGCGTCGATGAAAACCTCCACCAGGCGCTCGATGCCAGCTTGGTCGTCCACGCTAAAACGCGCGGCTCTCGGGCTGTCGAGATCCAGCACCCCCCAGATGCGTTCACCGACGATGATCGGCACCACCAACTCGGCTCGCGAGGCGGCGTCGCAGGCGATGTGATCGGCGATGCCATGCACGTCGTCGACGCGTTGGGTTTGCCGCGAGCGCGCCGCCGCGCCGCAGACTCCCTTGTCGAACGGGATGGGGTTGCATGCCGGCTTGCCTTGGAAAGGCCCCAGTATCAGCGTCTCGGGCTGGCGTTGCAGATAGAAACCGGCCCAATTGAGGTCGGCCACTTCCTGCACAATGAAAGCGCAGGTCTGGGCGGTATTGGTCAGCCAGTCGCGTGTATCGAGCAGCGCCTCGAGTTGGCGCGCGAGCAGGGTGTAATCGGGCATGGCTATTTTCCGTCTTTCCGTTCCTTGCCGTTCATGCAAAAGGGCCAGCGCATGCGCTGGCCCCGGGAGCGGCTGATTGAGCCAGAATGTTATTTCCAGCCGGGCACGGCGGCGCCCTTGAACAACTCATTGGCCTTATCGATGACGGCCTGGGTCTGATAGGACTTGACCAATTGCTTGATGGCCTCGCGATCCTGGTCGCCTTCGCGCACCACGATCAGGTTGACGTAGGGCGATTCCGGCCCCTCGCGGATGAGTGCATCGTCCAGCGACAGGCCGGCGGGTTGAGCGAAGGTATTGTTGATGAAGGCCATATCGACATCGGGCAGTATGCGCGGCAACTGGGGCGCCTCGATTTCGCGGAACTCGAAATCATGTGGATTCTCGGCGATGTTCAGCGGCGTGGCTTCGAGATTGCTCGGGTCGTCGAGTTCGATCAGCCCCTTGTTGTGCATCAGGATCAACGAGCGACCTTCGTTGGTTGGGTCGTTGGGCAGGGCGATGACCGCGCCGTCGGGCAATTCCTCGATGCTGTCGTACTGCGCGGAGTAGGCGCCGATCGGATAAACGAAGGTGCGCCCGGCGATGGCGAAATCGTAACCGCGATCGTCGATCATGCTCTGCATGTACGGTTCGTGCTGGTAGGCGTTGGCATCCAGGCTACCGTCGGCGAGCGCGGCGTTGGGCGTGACGTAATCGGTGAACTCGATGATCTCGACTTCCAGCCCGTACTTGTCCATGGCGACCTGCTTGGCGACACGCATCACGTCGGTTTCGGGACCGGCCACGGTACCGACCTTGATATGGTTATCGGCGTTGCCGTCGTCGGCACCGGCGGTGATGGCCAGCAGGCCGAGGCCCAGCAGGGCAATCGCGCCCAGGCTCGTGGCAAGGGTCTTTTTCATGATGAATATCTCCTGTGATGGCGGCAAAAATCAGGCCCTATCATGCTTTGGTCTATCGCTTCAAAGCTGTGACCTAATATAAAGGAATAAATAATAAATTTATAATTCCTTTTCGTTATCGATACGATGGCATCACTTATGGTCGCTTTTGCGTACCAGCGTATCCCCCAGGCTCTGGAACCCTTGCACCATGACCACCAGAATCACCACGGTGATCAGCATGATGGTCGGGTTGTAGCGATGGTAGCCGTAGCGAATGCCGAGATCGCCCAGGCCGCCGCCGCCCACCGCGCCGGCCATCGCCGAATAGCTGACCAGAGTCACCACGGTAATCGTCAACCCGGTGATGATGCCGCCGCGCGCTTCGGGCAACAGCACCTTGGTAATAATCTGATAAGGCGTGGCACCCATCGATTGGGCGGCTTCGACCAGGCCGGGCGGTACCTCGTTCAGGGCGCCTTCCACCAGTCGCGCGACGAACGGGATCGCGGCGATCGTCAATGGCACCGAGGCGGCGCTGGTACCGATCGACGTTCCCACCAGCATGCGAGTGACGGGAATCAGCGCCACCAGCAGGATGATGAAGGGAATCGAGCGGCCGATATTGGTGATCATGCCCAGTACGTGATGAGTGGACGGCTGGGCGAGTATCTGGCCGGGGCGGGTTACGTACAGCAGCACGCCGAGTGGCAGCCCGAGGGCCGCCGCGATCAGGCCGGAGATACCGACCATGTATAGGGTATCGAGCGTGGCCTCGAGTATCAGTTCAAGCATCGCGCTGGACATGGCCTAGCACCTCCACTTGCAGGTCGTGGGATTCGAGATAATCGAGCGCTTCGCGAGTCTTCTCGGGCGAACCGATCAGCTCGGCGATCATCAGGCCCAGGGTGCGGTCCTGAATCGACTCGACCTTGGCCTCAAGAATGCTGACATCGACGCCGCAATCGCGGGCCAGGCGCGAAACCAGCGGCGTGGCGACGGCATCGCCGGCGAATGTCAGGCGCACCACCGGATGCGTGCTCGGGCCTGCCTGGGCTTCCAGTCGATCGACCAGCGCCTGCGGCGGTTCGAGCTCCAGGAAGGCATTGAGGAAGTCGCGCCCCAGGCGTGTGCTCGGCGCAGTGAAAAAGTCGCCGACGTCGGCTTCCTCGACCAGTTCACCGGCGGAAATCAGCCCGACCTTGTGGCAAATCGTCTTGACCACTTCCATCTCGTGGGTGATCAGCAGGATGGTCAACCCCAGCTTGCGATTGATGTCCTGCAGCAGTTCGAGAATCGAGGCGGTGGTCTGTGGGTCGAGCGCCGAGGTGGCCTCGTCGCACAACAGCACCTTGGGGCGGCTGGCCAGGGCGCGCGCGATGGCGACGCGCTGCTTCTGGCCGCCGGAAAGCTCGGCCGGGTACTTGTCAACCTTGTCGCTGAGCCCGGTCAGATCCAGCAGCGGCTGCACGCGGTCGCGAATCTCGCGCTTGGCGACTCCCATCAGCTCGAGCGGCAGGGCGACATTGGCGAATACCGTGCGCGAGGACAGCAGGTTGAAATGCTGAAAGATCATGCCGACCCGGTGGCGCGCCTGGTTGAGTGCCTTGGCATCGAGCGCGGTCAACTCCTGGCCATCGACGAAGACACGGCCGGTGGTGGGGCGCTCGAGCAGGTTGACGCAGCGAATCAGAGTCGACTTGCCGGCGCCGGACAAGCCGATAACGCCATGAATGGCGCCTTGGGGCACATGAAGGTTGGTCGGTTTTAGCGCATGGATCGCCTGAGACCCGCTACCGTAGGTCTTGGAAACGTTGTCTAGTGTAATCATGGTCCTGTTCGGGTCGCGGCATCGAAAAAAGAAGCAAGCCAATCTGTCGCAGGGCGACGATAGCCGTTGATTTTAACAGGAAAATCATCGGATCAGGCGCCGACGTCACTTTCCGGCCCGATTCTCGACAGCGTCAAGGCGGGTTTTGGCTGGCAGTGCTGATAAACTGGCGGCCCGATTATAGGAGAGCGCGATGTTCACGGGAATCGTACAGGGTACCGCCGAGCTGGTGGCCATCGAGGAGAAAACCGAGTTTCGCAGCCATGTGCTGGCGTTGCCCGAGCCGCTGCGTCGGGGCCTGGAATTGGGTGCATCGGTGGCCCACAACGGCTGTTGCCTGAGCGTCACGGCCATCGATGGCGAGCGGGTCAGTTTCGATCTGATGCGCGAAACGCTCAGGCTGACCAATCTGGGGGCGCTGGACGTCGGCGATCGCGTCAATATCGAGCGGGCGGCGCGCTTTGGAGACGAGATCGGCGGTCATGCCATGTCCGGGCATGTGATCTGCATGGCCGAACTCGTCGAGATCGATGAGGCGCCCAACAATCGTCGCCTGTGGTTCGAACTGCCGACGGCGTATTCACGCTTTCTATTCGAGAAGGGCTACATCGGCGTCGACGGCATCAGCCTGACCATTGGCGACGTGCGCGATAACCGCTTCAGTGTCAACCTGATCCCCGAGACATTGGCGCGCACCGTGCTCGCCGAGCGGGCGCCGGGCGATCGCGTGAATATCGAAATCGACCCGCAGACCCAGGCGATCGTCGAGACCGTAGAGCGCGTACTGGCGACGCGTGAGTCGTGTTGACCATTCCGTCAAGAGGGCGTTGATGGCATCGGTGGCGTATTCGCCGGTCCTTGCTTATAAAGAAGAACCACAATCCCGATTCCGGTTTTTCCGGAAGCCGTGCCGCACGGGGTCCGAGCGTCTCGCCTAATGCGATGTCTTTGGGTACCCTATGCGGCTTTCTCGTACTCATGACGTTGCTCCTAGCGCAGGCCGATCCCATGCTGAAACGCCAACTGAACAATTACTTCAAGCTGGACGAACACAAGACGACGATTCGTACCGAGATCATCGCCGGGATTACCACCTTCCTGACGATGGCCTACATCATCTTCGTCAACCCCAACGTGCTGGCGCAGGCGGGCATGGATCAAGGCGCGGTGTTCGTCGCGACCTGTCTGGCGGCGGCCATCGGCACGCTGATCATGGGTGCCTGGGCCAATTACCCCGTCGCGCTGGCGCCGGGCATGGGCCTCAACGCCTTCTTTACCTACACGGTGGTGTTGGGCATGGGCAAGACTTGGGAGGTCGCGCTGGGGGCGGTGTTCCTGTCGGGCGTGGCATTCTTCCTGCTCAGCGTCTTTCGCATCCGCGAGTGGATCATCAATTCGATTCCCATGTCGCTGCGCCTGGGCATCGCTGCCGGCATCGGCCTGTTTCTGGCGATCATCGCCCTGCAGAATGCCGGAATCGTGGTTGGCCATCCGGCGACGCTGCTGACCATCGGCGATCTTTCCCAGCCGGCTGCCCTGTATACCCTGGCCGGTTTCTTCGCGATCACCGCGTTGTCCTATCTGCGCGTGACCGGCGCGGTAATGATCGGCATTCTCGGCGTGACGATCGTCGCCATCGCGCTGGGACACAGTGAGTTCGGTGGCATCGTTTCCATGCCACCCTCCATGGCGCCGGTGCTGTTCAACCTGGATATCGCCGGTGCCCTCGAGGTCGGCATGATCAGCGTGATCTTCGCGTTCCTGTTCGTCGACCTGTTCGATACCGCCGGTACGCTGGTCGGCGTGGCCCAGCGTGGTGGCCTGCTCGATGAGAACGGCAAGCTGCCGCGACTCAACAGAGCGCTGATGGCCGACAGCACCGCGACCATGAGTGGCGCGTTGCTGGGTACGTCATCGACCACCAGCTATATCGAGAGCGCTTCAGGTATTGCCGCCGGTGGGCGTACCGGACTCACTGCCGTGGTCGTGTGCATCCTGTTTCTGATCAGCCTGTTCTTCGCGCCGCTGGCCGGCTCGATTCCGGTCTATGCTACGTCTGGCGCGCTTCTGTATGTCGCCGTGCTGATGTGCGGTAGCCTGGCCTATGCCAACTGGGACGACGTCTCTGACGCGGCGCCGGTACTGATCGCCGCGCTGGCGATGCCGCTGACCTATTCGATCGCCAATGGCATCGCGCTCGGCTTCATCAGTTACACCGCGATCAAGCTGTTGTCCGGTCGTCGCGAGGATCTCAATGCGGCGGTCGTGGTGTTGTCGATCCTGTTCGCCCTCAAGTTCCTGTTCCTCGATTAGGAGGCCATTGATGAGTAGCATCTACGGTGACTACATCAAGTCCGTGATCCGCACCGTGCCTGACTGGCCCCAACCGGGCGTCAATTTTCGCGACATCACCCCGGTGTTGCAGAACAGTTCGGCGTTTCGCAAGCTGATCGATAGCTTCGTGCATCGTTATCAGGACATGCATCTGGACGCGATTGCCGCCGTCGATGCGCGTGGATTCATCATTGGCGCGCCGGTCGCCTACGAGCTGGGTTGTAGCTTCGTGCCGGTGCGCAAGAAGGGCAAGCTGCCCTTCAAGACGATCAGCGAGACCTACACGCTGGAATACGGTGAGGCCAGCGTCGAGTTGCATTCCGATGCCTTTCGCACCGGCGACCGTATTCTGCTGATAGACGATCTGATCGCCACCGGCGGCACCATGCTGGCGGCCGCCAAGCTGATCCAGCGCAGTGGCGGACAGGTGGTCGAGACCGCGACGATCATCGACCTGCCCGAACTGGGCGGCTCGCAAAAAATCCGTGACGCGGGGCATGGCGTGTTCGCGGTATGTAGCTTCTCTGAGAACGACTGACCCGAAAGCGTCTGAAAAACTGCCGCCAAGCCGATTTTGCAAAGTGACTCGATCATGACCGCCAACCGTTATCAGCAGCATTTCACCGTTTCCTGGGATCAACTGCACCGCGACGTGCGTGCCCTGTGTCATCAACTCGTCGAGCGCGACTTCAAAGGCATCGTCGCCATCACCCGTGGGGGCTTGATACCGGCGGCACTGGTCGCGCGCGAGCTCAACGTACGCTTGATCGATACCGTGTGCATCAAGAGCTACGATTATAAAGAGCAGGGCGGACTCGATGTGATCAAGGGTGTCGAACATGACGGCGAGGGCTGGTTGCTGGTCGACGACCTGGTCGATACCGGACGCACGGCCCGCGCGGTGCGCGACATGCTGCCCAAGGCGCACTTCGTCACCGTCTACGCCAAGCCCGAGGGGCGCCCGCTGGTCGATCAGTGCCTCACCGAAGTGGCTCAGGATTGCTGGATCCAGTTCCCCTGGGACATGGGCATCGCCTATGTCGAGCCGCTGGTCGACCAAGTTCGTTCGCGCGAAGATTGAGAGATGTCATGACCGCCGTGCTGCCGCAAAGCTGGAACCGCTATTTGGGCGCCGAGTTCGAGGCGCCCTACATGCAGGCCCTGCGCGATTTTCTGGCCCGCGAGAAGCGCTCGCGCAAGGTAATCTACCCGCACTCGTCGCACTGGTTTCGCGCCTTCGAGCTAACCCCGCTCGATCAGGTGCGTGTGGTGATCCTCGGCCAGGACCCCTATCACGGCCCTCATCAGGCGCATGGCCTGTGCTTTTCGGTGCGCCCAGGCGTGCCCACGCCGCCGTCGCTGCAGAACATCTATAAGGAACTGGCCCAGGACGTGCCCTTCACGCCGGTCAATCACGGCTTTCTCGAAAGTTGGGCGAGTCAGGGCGTGCTACTGCTCAACAGCGTATTGACCGTGGAACAGGGCAATGCCGGCGCGCATCGTAACCAGGGCTGGGAGACGTTCACCGACCGGGCCATACAGGCGGTCAACGAACACTGCGATGGTGTGGTCTTCCTGCTATGGGGTAGTTATGCCCAGAAAAAGGCCGATTTCGTCGATCGGCAAAAGCACCTGGTTTTGCATGCACCGCATCCATCGCCGCTGTCGGCGCATCGCGGCTTTTTCGGCAAGCGCCACTTCTCCCAGGCCAATGCCTTTCTCGAAGCGCGCGGCCGGGGAGCGATCGATTGGCAATTGCCGGCCACCGTGGGTTAAGCCGAGGTTCCATTCATTTATCGTCTTGCAGAGGGCTTTCCCGACATGAGCGTCCACGCTATCGACCATCCATTGGTCAAGCACAAGCTGGGTTTGATGCGTGCCGCCGATATCAGCACCAAGAGCTTTCGTGAACTGGCCGGTGAAGTCGCCAAGCTGTTGACCTACGAGGCCACCCAGGATCTCGAGGTCGAGTCGGGCACGATCTTCGGCTGGAGCGGCGAGCCGATCCAGGTCGAGCATCTCAAGGGCAAGAAGGTCACTATCGTGCCGATCCTGCGCGCCGGCCTTGGCATGCTCGATGGCGTGACCGACCTGATTCCCAGCGCGCGAATCAGTGTGGTCGGGCTCTATCGCAACGAAGAAACCCTCGAGCCGGTGCCGTATTTCGAGAAGTTCACCAATGACCTCGACGAGCGCCTGGCGATCGTCATCGACCCGATGCTGGCCACCGGCGGGTCGATGCTAGCCACGCTGAACATGCTCAGGGACCGTGGTTGCCCGCTGATGAAAGTCATCGTATTGGTCGCGGCGCCGGAAGGGATTCGTCGCGTGCAGCAAGCCTACCCGGACGTGGAGATATACACCGCCGCCATCGACGAGCGTCTCGACGAGAACGGCTATATCGTGCCGGGTCTCGGCGATGCCGGGGATAAGATTTTTGGTACTCGCTGATCGCTAGATAATGAAAAAATCCTGCCCCTTGCGTTATCGACGCCAGGGGCATTTTTTTGGAGTAACGATAATGACGGACGCTGTCACCTCGACACCGCAAGCCGACTCCCTGCCACGTACCCTACTGGTCGGCGCGCAGATGCTGTTCGTGGCCTTCGGCGCGCTGGTGCTGGTGCCTCTGTTGACCGGGCTCGATCCCAGCGTGGCGCTGTTCACCGCCGGTATCGGCACGCTGGTGTTCCAGGTAACCACGCGGCAAAGCGTCCCGGTGTTCCTAGCATCTTCATTCGCCTTCATCGCGCCGATCCAGGGCTCGGTGGCCAGCTTCGGCATTCCCGCCACCCTGGGAGGGCTGTTTGCGGCCGGCCTGGTGTACGTGCTGATCTCGCAGTTCGTGCGCCTGAAGGGCATTGGCTGGTTGCATAGGCTGCTGCCGCCGGTGGTGGTGGGGCCGGTGATCATGGTGATCGGACTGGCGTTGGCGCCAGTGGCGGTCGACATGGCCACGGGCGAAACCAGCGAAACGATCGGTTATGGCCAGGCGATCGCGCTATCGATGATCAGCCTGCTGGTAACACTGATACTGGCGGTATTTGGCCGCGGCCTGCTGCGTCTGGTGCCGATCATGGGCGGCATCCTGGTCGGTTACCTGCTGGGGCTGGCCATGGGCGTGGTCGACATGACTCCGGTCGTCGGGGCTGCCTGGCTGGCGTTGCCACAGTTCGTGGCGCCGAGTTTTCATCTAGCGGCGATCTTGTTCATGATTCCGGTGGCCATCGCGCCGGCGGTGGAACACATCGGCGACATGATCGCCATCGGCTCGGTCACGCACAAGAACTACCTGGAGAAGCCTGGCTTGCATCGCACCCTGCTGGGCGATGGCCTGGCGACTTCGGTGGCGGCGTTGTTCGGCGGACCGCCCAATACTACCTACTCCGAAGTGACCGGCGCGGTGATGCTGACGCGCAACTTCAACCCTAAGGTAATGACGGTCGCGGCGGTGGTGGCGATTACCCTGGCCTTTGTCGCCAAGCTCGGCGCGTTGTTGCAGACCATTCCCGCGCCTGTGATGGGCGGCATCATGACGCTGCTGTTCGGCTCTATCGCCGTGGTTGGCATGAACATCCTGGTGCGCGCCGGACAGCCACTGACCGCGCCGCGCAATCTGGTGGTGGTGTCGCTGATCCTGGTGTTCGGCATCGGTGGTATGCAGATCGGTGGCGGCCAGTTCGCCTTGCAAGGTGTCAGCCTGGCGACGGTTGCCGGTATCGTGCTGAATCTGGTGTTGCCGCCGGCCAAGGAAGACTAAAAGAAAGTCTTGAGTTGGAAGAGCGCCGCTGCGCGCCTTGAAGAAAAACCGGAAGCTGAAATCATTCTTGGCTTCTAGCTTCGGTGGTTAACCGTGATGTTGATGGTTGCCGCCGTCGGCGAAGCTCGGCGGATTGTTGGCGCTGACGATCACGCAGTCTCCATCGCTGACGTTGCGAAAGCGGTGGGGCAGTCGTGAGTCGAAATAGTAGGCGTCGCCCGCGGTCAGCAATTGGCTGTCGCCATTGACCGAGAGCTCGATGGTGCCGGAGACGATCACGCCGCCTTCCTCGCCCTCGTGCTCGAGCATGTCCTCGCCGGTATCGGCGCCGGGCGGATAGTGCTCGTGGATGATCGACATGCTGCGATTGGGTCGGCGCGCACCGACCAGGCGCCAGGAAAGCTTGCCATCACCGATCTCGGTGAGATCGCTGGCGCGGTAGAAAATATGCTCTTGGGCTATCTCTTCACCGGCGAAAAATTCGCTGATCGATACCGGCAATGCGTCGAGAATCTTCTTCAGCGAGCTGACCGAAGGGCTGACGCTGTTCTGTTCGACCAATGAAATCGTACTGTTGGTGACGCCGGCGCGCTTTGCCAGTTCGCGCTGTGAGAGGCCGCGCTTGAGGCGAAGTTGCTTCAGGCGCGCACCCACATCGAATCCGCTCATCGAGACTCCTTGTTGAACATCCTTGACAGTATGATACCGCCTTCACGGCCTGCCAGTCAGTATTGGAGAACTTGGTTTCGTGCCGTGGTGAGGGCATCGCTGGTCGCAACACGCGAATAGCGGTATCGAGATTGGCATGGGCGGTCATGAATATGATGCCGCTACGCGACCTGGTGCCTAATGCTTTAATGCCAATCGATGCCGTCGCGTCCGGCAAGGCATATCGACCAATAACGATTAAACTGCAAACGCTGCGTTGCATCGCAAAGTCACTTCGTTCGAGGAGATCCCCTATGATCATGAAAGTACGCTCCCTGACTAGGACCGCTGGGGCGCTAGCGGTGAGCGCGCTATTGGCCGGCCCGGTTGTCGCCGCCGATGAAATAGTGCGTTTGGCAACTACCACGAGTACTTACAACTCGGGGTTGCTCGATTACCTCTTGCCTAAGTTCGAAGCTGAGCACCCTTACCAAATCCAGGTGATTCCGGTAGGCACTGGCAAGGCTCTGCGCATGGGCCAGGATGGCGATGTCGATCTGGTGATGACGCATGCCCCCGACGCCGAGCGTGCATTCGTCGAAGCCGGCTACGGCGTGAATCCGCTAAGCGTGATGTACAACGACTTCGTCATCGTCGGTCCTGAAAGCGACCTGGCCGATGTCGCAGGCAGCGAAGATGTCGCCGAGGCGATGGCCGACATCGCCAATAGCGATGCGCTGTTCATCTCGCGCGGGGACGACTCGGGTACGCACAAGAAAGAGCTCAAGCTATGGGAGGCCGCAGGGGTCGCCGTGGATTTCGAGGGTTACCGCTCCGTCGGCCAGGGCATGGGTAAGGTACTGCAGATGACCAATGAGTTGCAGGGCTACACGCTGACCGATCGCGGTACCTGGCTGGCGATGCAGGACAAGCTCGATCTGGCCCTGCTGGTCGAGGGCGACGAGCGCTTGTTCAATCCCTACCAGGTGATTCTGGTCAATCCCGAGCGTTATGATGACCTGAATGCCGAGGGCGCCCGTGCCCTGGCGCAGTGGCTGGTATCCGATGAAGGGCAGGCGTTGATCGACGATTTTCGCCTCAATGGTCAGGTGCTCTTCCACGCCAGCGCCGGTGAGGAGGTTTCCGCGGCTCAGGCAGTCAGCGAGGCGGCGGCCCAATAACGCCTCGGCAACGACGTAAATGACATAAGGGCAGCGATGCACGAACTACTGGAAACGACGGGCGATGCGCTAGTGCTACTGCTGTCGTTCGATCCCGATTTATGGGAGATCATCGGTGTCTCGTTCAGTGTCTCGCTCGCCGCCATGCTGTTTGCCATTCCGCCAGCGCTGTTGATCGCATTGGTGCTGGCGCGAGTGGTGTTTCCCGGGCGCTGGCTGCTGATCTCGCTGGCCAATACCCTGATGGCGGTGCCGACCGTGGTGGTCGGGTTGCTGCTGTTCATGCTGTTGTCGCGCAGTGGCCCGTTGGGCGAGTGGCAATTGCTGTTCACTCAACCGGCGATGATCATCGGCCAGTGGTTGCTGGCCATGCCGCTATTGGTGGCGATGCTGCACAGCGCCTTGCAGGGCATCGATCAGCGCGCCTGGGAAACCGCGCGCTTGCATGGCGCAGGGAAAATGGCGGCGTTGTGGCGACTGCTGGGCGAGGCGCGTTTCGGCGTGATGGCGGCGGTGGTGGCATCGTTCGGACGAGTGATTGCCGAGGTAGGGTGCGCGATCATGGTTGGCGGCAACATCGAGCACTTCACCCGCAACATCACCACGGCTATCGCCCTGGAGACCCTTAAGGGCGAATATGCCCAGGGCATCGCTCTGGGGCTGGTGATGCTGCTGCTGGCGCTGATCTTGAATCTGTTACTGGGTATGCTGCGTGGCCGTGGCCGCCAGATATTCAGCTCTTGAAAGGTGGTGGAGATGCTCGACATCGAAGCGCTCGATCATGGCTTTGCCGGAAACACCTTGTGGACCATCGACCGCTTGCATTGGTCGGGTCGCGAAATGGTCCATCTGCAAGGCGACAACGGTAGCGGCAAGACCACGCTGCTGCGGGTGCTGGCGGGCCTCGAACCACCGCGTCTGGGGCGGGTTCGCTGGACGCTCGATGGACAGTCGTTGGTTCCGCCATGCCCGGGGTGGGTCGTTTACCTGCATCAGCACCCTTATATGTTCGATACCGGTGTGCTGGACAATCTGCTTCTCGCGGCGCGCTGGCATGGGCTCGAGCGCGCCCATGCTCGTGAGCGAGCCTTGGGCATGCTGAACTGGTGCGGCCTGGGCGAGCGCGCCCGTCAACCGGCGCGCTCGCTATCCGGCGGCGAGCGCTTGCGTCTGGCACTAGCCCGAGCTTGGCTGCTGGAGCCACGTGTTCTGCTGCTTGACGAACCCACCGCGACTCTGGACGCTCGCGCCATCGCCGATGTCGATGCGTTGATCGACGATCTGGCTCTGGCCGGCTGCGCCATTCTGATGAGCGCTCATCATCCCAGCCCGCTGACCGCGCGTTGCCAGCGGCGTTGGCATTTGCGTGACGGGGTATTGTTCGATGATGTCGCTCAGCGACGTGAGTCTAATCCTGCCCTGCGTTAATCTGGCGTCTGCGTTAGTCTGAAACCAAAGGCTAGCGCCCCGCACGCTGGGCGACGCTGGCTACAGATGCTAATCTGACCAAATGGACAACTTTCTTCGACGAGTATTTCGCGGCTTACTGGAGTCGGTATGCCTTTGAGTGAAGCCGCCACTGAACGAAGCAGCCTGGATGAAACGAGCGTGGATGACATAACCGTGCTGATTCTGGCCGGTGGCCAGGGGCGCCGCATGGGCGGTGTCGACAAGGGCTGGACGGACTTCGTCGGGCGCCCGCTGATTGTTCATGTGCTGTCGCGGGTCCAGGGCCAGGCGGGGTCGGTGCTGATCAATGCCAACCGCTCGCTGGATGCCTATCGTGAGCTCGGGGTTCGCGTGGTCGAGGATCGCGAAGGCGGTTTCCAAGGCCCGCTGATGGGTATCTGGAGCGGTCTGTCGGCAGCCTCGACGCCATGGGTAATGGTGGTGCCCTGCGATACGCCGGCGCTGCCGACGGATCTCGTGGTGCGCCTGCGCGATGACATGGGCGATGGCGATATCGCTGTGGCTCATGACGGCGAGCGTGCTCACCCGGTGGTGGCGTTGATTCGCCGTTCGCTGGTCGACGATCTGGGCGAGGCCCTGGTTGGGGGCGAGCGCAAAATCGACCGCTGGTATGCGCGCCATGCCTGGTGCCACGTGGATTTCAGCGACCAGCCTGGGGCATTCGCCAATCTCAATAGCCCTGAAGATAAAGCGGCACTGGCCAAACGGTCTCTCGACACAGGATGACATGACTCTCGATCTCGCCAATGAAACGTTGCCGTTGTTGGGTATCGCGGCTTGGAGCGGCACGGGTAAAACCACGCTGCTCGAAGCGCTATTGCCGCGCCTGGGCGAGCATGGCCGGCGCGTGGCGGTGATCAAGCATGCTCATCACGACTTCGATGTCGATCAGCCGGGCAAGGATAGCCATCGTCTACGCGAGGCCGGAGCGATGCCGATGCTGGTCGCATCGCGAGCGCGCTTCGCGCTGATGATGGAAACACCGGGTCGCGAGGACGCGGATCTGGCGATGCTGATCGATCAGGTCAGGCCGCTCGAGCCGGATCTGGTGCTGATAGAGGGCTTCAAGGCCTGGCCGCTCCCCAAGCTGGAATTGCACCGCCCGGCGCTCGGCAAGCCTCTATTGGCCTTCGAGGATGCCTGGATTCATGCCGTGGCCAGTGATGAGGCGCTAGCATTGCCAGATGCGGTGGAGCTACTCGATCTCAACGATCTCGGCGCATTGGCCTCTTATGTCGCCGCCTGGTCAAGTCAATGGCCCGAGCGCCGCCGGGCGCGCGAGTCGGGAGTCCATGTATGAGCCTGTCCTGTTTCGATCTTGGCGAGCGCATGCTAAGTGTCGACGAGGCACTGGCGGCCTTGCGCGAGCTCACGCCGTGCCCGCTCGCCGCCGAAACGGTGGCGCTGGATTCGTTGGCCGAGCGGGTGCTGGCCGAGGATGTGACCTCATCGATCGACGTGCCGCAGAACACCAATGCCGCCATGGACGGTATTGCCCTGACACTGCCTCAAGTAGCCTGGTCCGGGACCGAAGTGCCGCGTTTGGCAGTCGTCGGCGAGGTGTTGGCCGGTGCGCGTTTCGCAAAACGCCTGGCAGCCGATGAGGCGGTCATGATTACCACCGGCGCGCCACTGCCCGAGGGGTGCGATACGGTCATCATGCATGAGCAACTCGTCGTTGAGTCGCTCCTCGATGAACGGCAAGGGCCGCGACGCTGGGTCGAAGTGCGGCACGCAGAGACGGTGCGCCGCGGTCAGAATGTACGGCGTGCCGGCGAGGACATCCAGCGTGGCCAGATAGCGCTGAACGCGGGCACGCGGCTTCGAGCCCAGCATTTGGGCCTGCTGGCCTCGCTGGGCATCGCCACAACGCGGGTGCATCGTCGTCCGCGGGTGGCGATATTCTCGACCGGGGACGAAGTGACCGCCCCCGGCGAGTCGTTGCCTTCGGCCGGCATCTTCGATGCCAACCGCTTCTCGCTGCGCGGCTTGCTCAGCGCATTGGGTTGCGAGATCGTCGATCTGGGCATCCTCGCCGACGATCGCCAACGCATATGTGCGACACTCGACGATGCGGCGAGCGTCTCCGATATGGTGATTACCAGCGGCGGCGTATCGGTGGGCCAGGCCGATTGGATAAAGACCGCGCTGGCTCAAAGTGGTCGGTTGGGTTTCTGGCGCATCGCCATGCGGCCCGGGCGGCCGTTGGCGTTCGGCGTGCTGGGCGAACGCGGGGTACCTTTTTTCGGTCTACCCGGTAACCCGGTTGCCGTGATGGTGACGTTCTTGCAGTTCGTCCAACCCTTGCTGCGCACCTTGCAAGGCGAGATTCACTGGCAGCCGCAGCGACTGATGGCCATCGCCGACGAACCGCTCAAGAGCCGCGTGGGCCGGGTCGATTATCATCGGGGTAATTATCACTGCGACGACGAGGGGCAATTGCATGTACGCAGCACCGGGCGCCAGGGTTCGGGTATCCTGTCGTCGATGGTGACGGCCAATTGCCTGATCGAGATCGGAAACGCCCGCGGCGACGTTGCGCCGGGCGAGACCGTGACCCTACAACCCTTCGGGGAGCTGACATGAGCCTGACTCATCTCAATGCGCGCGGCGAGGCCCATATGGTCGACGTCGGCGACAAGACAGAAACCCGCCGCGAGGCGGTAGCCAGCGGGCGTATCCGCATGCGGCCACAAACCCTGGCGCTGTTGGCCGAGGGTGGGCTGCCCAAGGGCGATGTGCTGGCAACCGCGCGCATCGCCGGTATTCAAGCCGCCAAGCGCACCCATGAACTGATCCCGCTTTGTCACGCCCTGGCGTTATCCAAGGTGGCCATCGAATTCACGCTCGACGAGGCCAGTGCCTGCGTCGATGTTCGGGCGACCTGTCGGCTCAATGGCCGAACGGGTGTCGAAATGGAAGCGCTGACGGCGGTCTCGGTGGCCTGCTTGACGCTCTATGACATGTGCAAGGCGGTCGACAAGGACATGCAGATCGGCGATATCCAATTGGATACCAAGACCGGTGGCAAGTCGGGCGATTATCGGCGTCAGCCGGCCGATGATAAGGTGTTGGAGGACGCCTCGCCGGGCGCCATGCAAGCCAGCGCGATGCCCATCGTCACCGGCGAGTGTCAGGACGGTCGTGTCGGTGTCGCTCCGCGCCCCGAGCAACCCTGTATTTACGTGAAATGCCTGGCCGAGCTGCGCGAACGGCTCGGCGTCAGCGACCTCGAAATTCCTTTTGAAGCGCTCGATACACCGGATGTCGCCGGTCTCAAGGCGGCCTTGAAGGTGCACGACGCGCGTTTCTCGCTGCTTGGGGAACGACGCGTGCTGTGCGCCGTCAACCAGGTGATGAGCGCCGAAAATACGCCGTTGACCGATGGCGATGAAGTGGCTTTCTTCCCCCCGGTCACTGGAGGTTGAACATGATTCGTGTGCAAACCGCGACCTTCGATGCCGGCGACGAGCAAAATGCCCTGATCGATGGGCGTAGCGATATCGGCGCGGTGGTGTGTTTTACCGGGTTGGTGCGCGATTTCAACGAGCGCCCGGATGTCGCGGCATTGACGCTGGAACATTATCCCGGCATGACCGAGCAGGCGCTCGAGAGTATCGTCGACGAGGCCAGCAGTCGCTGGTCTTTGCAGGGCGTGCGGTTGATTCATCGCATTGGGCGCCTGGCTCCTGGCGATCCTATCGTGCTGGTGGCCGTTGCCAGCGCGCATCGTCGGGCCGCTTTCGAAGCCTGCGATTTCATCATGGATTATCTCAAGACGCGCGCGCCTTTCTGGAAAAAGGAGCACACCGCCCAGGGTCATTACTGGGTGGCCGAACGCGATACCGACAAGCACGCCGCACAGCGTTGGGAGGCCTCATGACACAATTGATCGACGACTTCGAGCGCGTCGTCCGCTACGTGAGGATCTCGGTTACCGATCGCTGCGATTTCCGCTGTGTTTATTGCATGAGCGAGGAGATGACGTTTCTGCCCCGCGCCCAGGTGCTCACTCTGGAAGAACTGACCACGGTGGCGAAAGCCTTTACCGAACTGGGCGTGGAAAAGATTCGCCTGACCGGTGGCGAACCCCTGGTCAGGCGCGGCATCGAGGAACTGGTGACGAATATCGGCCGGCTCGACGGGCTCAGGGACTTTGCCATGACGACCAACGGCGCCGGCCTGGTCAAGCATGCCAAGGCATTGCGCCAGGGCGGATTGCAGCGTCTCAATATCAGTCTCGATTCACTCGATGAAAGCCGCTTCAAACACCTGACGCGCACCGGCGATCTAGGCAAGGTGATCGACGGATTGCACGCCGCTCAGGATGCCGGTTTCGAGCGTATCAAGCTCAATGCGGTGATTCTCAAGGGGCGCAACGACGACGAAGTGCTCGAACTGGTCGATTTCGCTCGTAGGGAAGGCGTGGACATCAGCTTTATCGAGGAGATGCCGCTGGGCGATGTGTCGGATCATTCGCGCGGGGAAACCTACTGCTCGAGCGACGACGTTCAAGCGGCCATCGAGACGCAATATGAACTGCTGCCCACCACCGAAACTACGTTGGGCCCGTCGCGTTATTTCCGCATGCCCGATAGCCCTTCGCGAATCGGCTTCATTTCACCGCACAGCCACAACTTCTGCGCCACCTGCAACCGCGTACGGGTGACCGTGGAAGGTCGCCTGCTGTTGTGCTTGGGTAACGAACACTCCGTGGACCTGCGCGAGGTGCTACGTCGCCACCCCGGCAACATCGATGCGCTCAAGTCGCGTATCGTCGAGGCCATGTCGCTCAAGCCCGAACGCCATCATTTCACTACCGATGGCGACGTTCAGGTGGTGCGCTTCATGAACATGACCGGCGGTTGATTTTCTACGACAGCAGCGATCATTACCGGCCATGATAATGGTCACTGCGATGTCTTTTATCCGCTAATCGCCAAATCACCGTTAGCAATTTCTTGCAAGCTTTGCTTGCCAAATGCCAGTGTGGGCATATACTTTTTACAATAATAATCCTTGGTGCGGTCACTCGACCCTCAGTATGGAGGAGGCCAATGTCTACCGAATCACTAGAAAGAATCGCCCGTAACAAGAACGTTGCCCGAGCGGCCGCACGTCAATTGAGCATGGAACAGTTGCACAAATTGGCGGAAGTCATTGGTGAAGTGATCGAACAGAAACAGGAAGAAGAGCACCGTCGCAAGGAAGACGACGCGCTCAAGGCCCGTAAACTCGAGCAAATTCGTGAAGCGATCAATGAAGCCGGTTTGTCGCTCGACGATCTGGTCGGTGAACAACCCAAGCGTCGTCGCGGTCGTCCACCCAAGAAGAATGCCAAGGCTTGAGTGCTGATATATAGTCGCGATTAGTGTCGCCGAGTACAGAAGTCATAAAAAAGAAGTGGGCCTTGAGGCCCACTTCTTTTTTGCCTTGTTGGTGATTGCGCCAAATGCTCTTCCTTGGCCGGTTGACTCTCAACCGCTGGATGTCGAAATATCGGCTTCCGCCGGCACCAGTTGCAGGTGGACTATCGGCAGGTGACGCAGATGATCGGCGAGCCATTGCATCAGGCGAGGCTGAAGCTGGTCGCGCAGTTGCACGAGATTTTCCGCGTCGAGTCGGCTCAGTGTGTCATCGAGCCAATCGGCGAAGCCGGTTTCATCCAGCGCGGTCGAGGTGTTGTAATCGATCAGCAGGCGGCCGATACGTAGCCAGCCGGTTGGCTGGGCGGTCATGACCGGCAACATCAGGAAAAGCTGGCCATGACGCTCACGGCGATCGCCCTGAGGCGCCGCCAGACCTTCCAGGGCAAGCACCTCATCCTGGCTGACGATTCGCGGGGTCTGAGGGTGACGCGCCTCGCGCGTCAAGCCGTCGGCATCGAAACGAATCAGATCGCCATTGACGGGAATCAACGGCGCATGGATGCCTCGGGCTTCGGCCAGTTCCCGGTGGGCGTTCTGGTGGCGATGCTCGCCATGTACCGGTAGCAAATGACGCGGCTTGATCCACTCGTAGAAGGTGTTCAGTTCATCCTGGGCAGGGTGCCCCGAGGCGTGTAACTCGGGGTGGTGCGTTTCCTCGAGAATGCTGACGCCGAGGCGTTGCAGGCCCGCGTGAAGGCGCTCGATCAAACGCTCATTACCGGGGATCATGCGGGCCGAGAAAATCACCGTATCGCCTTGCTGAAGTTCGAAATGAGGGTGGCGTCCCTGGGCGAGACGCGACAGCGCGGCGCGTGGTTCGCCCTGGCTGCCGGTGGCAATCACCAGCACTTCATCGGCAGGCAGGTAGCCGAGATCGCGAACCGGTACCAGCGCTGGAAAGTCCTCCAGATACCCCAGGCCACGGGCGATTCTCACCATGCGCTCCATGGAGCGTCCCATCAGGCTGACACGACGGCCACAGCGCGCAGCGGCACGCCCTACGGCGAGCACGCGTGCCAGATTGCTGGCGAAGCACGAGACGATGACCCGCCCCTGGCAATCGCCCAGCGTGCGCTCCAGCGAGCGGGCCACCTCGCCTTCGCTGCGCGAGTGGCCCGGTAGGGGAGCGTTGGTGGAGTCGCCGACCACGAGGTCGACTGGCGCCAGCGAACGGTACAGCTCGGCATCGACGGGTTCGCCGATCAGTGGCTCGGGATCGAGTTTCCAATCGCCGGTGTGCAGGACGCGATGATGTGGCGTAGCCAGCAGCAAAGCGCAGCTTTCGGGAATCGAATGCGTGAGAGGGAGGTAACGCAGCGTGAAGGCCCCGCACTCCAGCGCCTCACCGGGTTCGATGACGCGAATCGCATCAGTGGCCAGGCCGCGTTCGACGAACTTGGCACGCAGCAGACCGGCGGCAAGTGGCGTGGCATGAATGTCACAGCCCCAATGCGGCCATAGCCAGGCGGCGGCACCGATATGGTCTTCGTGACCATGGGTGATGATCAATGCGCGTGGCGCGATGCCGAGTGCGGGAAGGTCGTCGATATTGGGAACTTGCAGCGGCGCGTCGGGTAGGTCCTGACGAATCATCATGCCGCAATCGACCGCCAGCCATTGACCATCGAAACCGTACAGATTGAGATTCATGCCGATTTCGCCGCATCCCCCCAAGGGCATGAAATGCAAGGGCGGGCGGCGGCGGGCGCGGATCTGTACGCGGGGCTGAAACATCATCGACACGAGGTTGTCATGGGCTTTTCACTATACGTGATAGCGGGGCAGGGCCACAACGAAGGTGACCGAAAGTCGCTGAATTCGCTACAATAGCTGGCTCCTCCAGGCCTTTTACGTTCGTGCGGGTATCTCATGTCGCGTTTCTATCGACTCGTCGTTTCCTGCCCCGATCGCGTGGGTATCGTGGCGCGAGTGTCGGGGTTCATTGCCAGCCAGGGCGGCTCGATTACCGAAGCCAGCCAGCATTCCGATCTTGCCACCGGGCGTTTTTTCATGCGCTACGAGATCCAGGCCGACTCCGTTTCGCTGGATGCCGAAGGGTTGCGCCAAGCCTTCGGGCCGATCGCCGATGAGTTCGAGATGCGCTGGGCGCTATACGATACGGCGCTGCGCAAGCGGGTGGTGCTGATGGTGTCCAGGGCATCTCATTGTCTGGTCGACCTGTTGTATCGCTGGACGGCCGGCGAGCTCGATTGCGACATCGTGGGGGTGATCTCCAATCACGACGATTTGCGCAGGCTGGTTCAGGGGCACGACATTCCCTTTCATCATGTGCCGGTGAGTGTTGATACCAAGGCGGCGGCATTCGACGAAGTCGAGCGACTGGTGGATTCGGTTAGCGCCGATTGCGTGGTGCTGGCGCGCTACATGCAGATTCTGCCGCCGCGCCTGTGTCGGCGCTACGCGGGTCGAGTAATCAACATCCATCACAGTTTTCTGCCATCGTTCGCCGGTGCCAAGCCGTATCATCAGGCTTACGATCGTGGGGTCAAATTGATCGGGGCGACCTGCCATTACGTGACCGATGAGCTCGATGAGGGGCCGATCATCGAGCAGGATATTCATCGCATCTCGCACTGCCATGATGCCGACGACCTGGTGCGTTTCGGGCGCGATGTGGAGAAGGCGGTATTGGCGCGTGGCCTGCGTTGGCATTTGCAGGATCGTGTGTTGATCCACGGCAACAAGACGGTGGTTTTCGCGTAAGCGGGTAGTCGGCAGTTGGCCAGGTTATTAGCGTGCTTGGCAGTATTCGGACAACCCGATATAGTAACGACCGTTTTGGGGGAGTAGTCGCTTTCCACCCGTCTGATTCGGCAGTTTGCTGCCTTCCTTCCAGGCGTCCAGAGAAAGGCCTGTATCAACAAAGTTGGCCGCTATGCGGTCATGGTGTAGGCAGCCGAGCCTTGGGTGTTCGGCCTGACGAGACTCAGAATATGGCGTGTTTCCGGGGGCCGGCGACGCGCGATGTTCTGAAGTTTTGTCGCCGGCCCGTGGAGCCATCATTGGACGCCCTGCTGACTTCCATCCTGGCCGTGGGTTTGGCCGAGATCGGTGACAAGACCCAACTGCTGACGCTGCTGCTGGTCGCGCGCTATCGCCGCCCCTGGCCGATTCTGACAGCCATTTGTGGGGCTACGTTGATCAATCACGGCGTTTCCGCCTGGCTTGGGGCCGAATTGATCACGCTGATCGATGAGCGGTTGATGAGCTTGCTACTGGGGGCGGCTTTCGTGGGGGTCGGCCTGTGGCTGCTCAAGCCCGATGGCGAAGAGACGCTGGAAGCCGGCCCGCCAGGGCGAGGTGTCTTCTTCACGGCTTTCGTGCTGTTTTTCCTTGCCGAGATCGGCGACAAGACGCAGATCGCCACGCTACTGCTCGGCGCCCAGTTCGCCGATGTATTGGCGGTGACCGTAGGCACCACCCTGGGCATGTTGGCGGCCAATGCGCCGGTTCTGTGGCTTGGCCAGCGTTTTTGCCAGCGACTGCCGGTACGCTGGATTCAGCGCCTGGCTAGCCTGATCTTCATCATGCTGGGCATTTGGGCGTTATTGTTCGAGGCGCACGCGCTGAGCGGCTGGTGATTGGCGTCATGTCGCATCGTCGAATAGCGTCAGTTGCTGACTGGCATCGACGCTGACCAGCCGCACGCCGACGCCGAGCAGCCGAACCGGGCGACTGCCACGCGCCCAGGCCTCGTCGAGCAACGTATGAAAACGGTTGGGTTCGGCCTGGTGGCCCGGGCCCTCCAGCGTGGTTAGCGTGAAATCGTTGAAGCGTACCTTGACGAACACGCCTTTGATCGGTGGATTGCCATGACGTTCGAGTCGCTGGCTCAGGCGCTCGATCAAGGTCGGCAGCTCGGCGTGGCAGGCGGCGAGCCCTGGCAAGTCGCGATGAAAGGTATTCTCGGCACTCACCGACTTGCGTTCGCGCTCGACGCGCACCGGTCGCTCGTCGATACCTCTTGCCAGTTCGTAAAGCCGTTGGCCGAACTTGCCAAAGCGCTCGAGCAGGGCTTTCATCGGCCATTGGCGCAGATGGGCGCAACTGACGATGCCCATCGCCGCAAGCTTAGTCGCCGTGGCCGGCCCAACGCCGTGTAGCTTGGTGACCGGCAGGGCCAGGATGAAGGCATCGACGTTGTCGGGCGTGATGACCTGTAGTCCATCGGGCTTGTCCCAGTCGCTGGCGATCTTGGCCAGAAACTTGCTCGGTGCCGCGCCTACCGAGATCGTGATGCCGGTGCGTTTGTGCGCCTCCTCCTTTAGCCAACTGGCCATCCAGGTGGCGCTGCCCTTGAAGCGCGTCACCGCGCTGACATCGAGGAAGGCTTCGTCGAGCGACAGCGGCTCGACCAGTGGCGTCAGTTCGTGAAAGATCGCCTGGATGCGCTCGGATACAGCGCGATAACGGGCGAAATCGGCCGGTAGCAGCGTCAACTCGGGGCATAGCCGCAGGGCATGTGCGGTGGGCATTGCCGAATGCACGCCATAGGCGCGGGCAGGGTAGTTGCAGGTGGCGATCACCCCACGATGTTCGGCGCTGCCGCCGATCGCCAACGGAATATCGCGCAGGCGTGGGTCGTCGCGCATCTCCACGGCAGCGTAGAAACAGTCGCAATCGGCATGCAGGATCTTGCGCATTATCTATATCGCTAGACAAATCACTTTCTGAACGCAGTCTGGACGAGCCTAGGAATTGATTAACCCAGGGCCTGGCCGTTGCCACCGCGAATCACACCGACACCGATTCCCTCGATTTCCAGGTGCTCGTTACGCAGATCGATTTCGATGGGGGCGAAGTCGTCGTTTTCGGGTAGTAGCCGGACCCGGTGGCCGTCACGCTTGAAGCGCTTGACCGTGACGTCGTCCTCGAGGCGCGCAACGACGATCTGGCCGTCGCGTACTTGGTCGGTGCGGTGCACGGCCAGCAGGTCGCCTTCGAGAATGCCGATATCGCTCATCGATAGTCCGCGTACCCTGAGTAGATAATCGGCGCGTGGGGTGAAGTAATCCGGCGGCAGGGGGCAATGGCGATCGATATGCGCGGCAGCGAGAATCGGGCTACCCGCGGCTACCTCGCCGATAATCGGCAGGCCGGCGCTGGGTCCATCCTGGTTCTGGCCTTCTTCATGTTCCTGGGCGGGCAGGCGGATACCCCGCGATGTGCCGGGGATCATGCGAATCACGCCTTTCTTGTTCAAGGCGCGCAGGTGTTCCTCGGCGGCATTCGGCGAGCGAAAGCCCAGTGCTCTGGCGATCTCGGCGCGGGTTGGCGGATAACCCAACTCGCTCATGGTCTTGACGATGAAGTCATAGACGTTCTGCTGGCGCGGGGTAAGGGTTCGGGACATGGAGCCTCCGCGGTTGGCGCTCGGTCATGGGTTTGATTAAGTATACAGCATGGTATTGTATCCAGTAACTGGCTGTTTGAGAAATCGCCTCATGTTGAGTTGCGTTTAAAACACATGAATTGTTGAAATTCCGCCGTCGTCGTAGAATTGTATGACGTTTAAAACATTCGTTTACCCGTTCATAAGCCAAGAGACCGCTCCATGGCCCAGACCGATACCGTGACGCGCATTCTCGATACTGCCGAGGTGCTATTCGCCGAACGCGGCTTCGCCGAGACATCGCTGCGCAACATCACCAGCAAGGCCAAGGTCAATCTGGCGGCGGTGAATTACCATTTCGGCTCCAAGAAGGCCCTGATTCAGGCGGTCTTCGCCCGCTATCTGGATCCATTCACCGAGCGTTTTCATGCCGCGCTGGATGACCTCGAAGCCCATTACGGCGATAAGCCGATTCCGCTGGAAGTATTGCTCGAGAGCATGGCGCAAACGGTGTTGGAGGTTCCCGCCGAGCGCAACAGCCTCAAGGTGTTCATGCGCCTGTTAGGGTTGGCCTACACCCAGGCTCAGGGGCATTTGCGTCGTTACATTCAGGAACACTACGGCAGCGTTTTCACGCGCTTCGTCGAACTGGTGCGCCGTGCTACGCCGGATTTAGCGGATTCCGAGCGCTTCTGGCGTCTACACTTCATGTTGGGTACGGTGATCTTCACACTTTCGGGGCTCGATGCCCTGCGTGACATCGCCGAGCAGGACTATGGCGAGCATGTTTCCGTGCGCGATCTGATTCGTCGTCTGCGCCCGGTGGTAGTCGCGGGCATGAATGCGCCGCTGCCCGAGCCGCCGCCCATGCGGGCAGGATAATTTCTCGTTATTCATCCGTACGTTGGCGTCGGCTGGGCTTGTCGGATGGCATCTTCGCGGCGAGTCGTCTGTTGTCCCCTCGTTCATTGGTCTAGAATCGGCACCCTTCACAGCCAAGGAATCCGACCATGACCCAACCGCTCGGCCCGGTGATGCTGGATCTCGAAGCGACCGCCCTGACCAATGCGGAGTGCAAGTTACTGGCGCGCCCCGAAGTGGGCGGCGTGATTCTGTTTGGGCGTAACGTCGAGGATGCCGGTCAGGTGATTGAGCTATGCGCGGCGATTCGGCGACTGCGTCCCGAGCTGCTGCTCGGTATCGATCAGGAAGGCGGTCGCGTGCAGCGCCTGCGCGAAGGCGTGACCCGCCTGCCTTCCATGGCGCGGCTGGGCCGCTGCTATGGCGACGATCCCCAGGGCTGCCTGCAACTGTGCCAGGACGCGGGATGGCTGCTGGCCATGGAAATGGCCGCCTGCGGGCTGGATTTGTCCTTCGCGCCGGTACTCGATGTCGATACCGGTCGCTCGAGCGTGATCGGCGACCGCAGCTTTTCCGCCGACCCGCAAGCGGTCACCGCCATGGCGAGCGCATTCATCGATGGCTTGAGCGAAGCCGGCATGGCGGCGGTAGGCAAGCACTTTCCCGGCCATGGCGGGGTCACCGCCGATTCCCATCTGGAACTGCCGGTGGACGACCGCCCCCTCCAGGCATTGCGTGAGCATGACCTGATGCCTTTCACGGCGCTGGCGCCACGCCTCGGCGGGGTCATGCCGGCACACGTGGTTTACAGTACCTTCGATACTCGCCCGGCAGGCTTCTCTCCCAGTTGGCTGGGAATGCTGCGCGAGGAGTTGGGTTTCAAGGGCGCGATCTTCTCCGACGATCTGTCCATGGCTGGCGCGCATGTGGCCGGAGGCCCAGCCGAGCGCGCCAGGGCGGCACTGGATGCCGGGTGCGACATGCTGCTGGTATGCAACGATCGCGACGCGGCGCTGACGATACTGGATGCCTGCCAGGGCCGCGCTTCCAAGCGTCCGGCCAAATTGCGCTACGGTCGCGCGCGGCCGAGTCTCGAGACCCTACCGGCGTTGAGCCGCTGGCGACGCGTGCATGCGCGTCTCGAGGCGCTGCATGATGCCCCCTATGACGCGGCTTCCAAAAGCTGAGGAACTACTGCATAAATGCCTGCACGGACGAATCGCTGTGTCACGCGGTACTGGTGCGCCAGCCCGGTCGAGAATCGCCTAACTGCATGTTATGTCAATTCTTCTGTGCTCCGGGCTCCTTGCGACGCAACGGCGCCCGCATCATTCCGTTCGTCAATTTATTCAGCAGTTCCTAACACACCCTCAGCCCACCCGTAGTGAGACAAGCAGGAAACCGATGCCTAGAATCGATACCGATCACCACGCTTCCATCGCCACCATGCGCGATCTGATGGACAACGCCGACTGCCTGATCACTCAGCATGAAGTCGAGCGCGCTCTCGATCGCATGGCCGAGGAGATTACCGCCAGCCTGGGCGATAAGTTGCCGGTATTTTACTGCGTGATGAATGGCGGCCTGATCACCACCGGCCATTTGCTGACCCGGCTGGGTTTTCCGCTCGAGGTCGATTACCTTCACGCGACCCGTTATCGCGGCGGCGTTCGCGGTGGCGAGCTGTTCTGGCGGGTCTCGCCGGAAGTGCCCATGGCCGACCGCCACGTAGTGATCGTCGATGACATCCTCGATGAAGGAACCACCCTGGCAGCCATTCTCGGCTATTGCCGCGAGGCTGGAGCCGCGAGTATCTCCACGGCGGTGCTGGTCGACAAACGTCACGAACGCAAGGCCGTGCCCGATCTCAAGGCTGACTATTGCAGCCTCGAGGTCGAGGATCGCTACGTGTTCGGCTTCGGCATGGATTACAAGGGCTACTGGCGGAATGCGCCGGGAATTTTCGCCCCCAAGGGCCTGTAATCCAGAGACGCACCCAAGGCTGGTAATGAGAAGCGGCAGGAGAGAAGCGCAATGCTGGCGATTATCGGTGGGACCGGCCTGACCGAGATGGCGAGGCTGGATGTGATCAAGCGCCACTCCGCCGAGACCCCGCTGGGCGCGGCATCGGCCGGTGTGGTGCAGGGCACGCTGGAGGGCCATGACATCCTGTTTCTGGCGCGCCACGGCCACCCGCACAAGCTGCCGCCACATCGCGTTAACTACCGGGCCAACCTGTGGGCGCTCAAGCAGGCCGGGGCAACGCGTATTGTCGGTATCAATGCGGTCGGCGGTATCGATCCATCGCTCGAGCCCGGCGCGCTGGTGGTGCCCGATCAACTGATCGATTACACCACCGGGCGTGAGGCGACCTATTTCGATGGCCGCTACAAGCCACTCAAACACATCGACTTCTCATGGCCGTACAGTGAAGCGCTACGCGCCGAGCTGCTGGTGGCCGGACAACGCGTTAATGAAGCAATCGATGAAGGCGGCGTTTATGGTTGTACGCAAGGGCCACGTCTCGAGACCGCCGCCGAGATAGCCTGCATGGCCCGCGATGGCTGCCGCCTGGTGGGCATGACCGGCATGCCCGAGGCCGTACTGGCGCGTGAATTGGAAATCCCCTATGCCTGCCTGGCATTGGTGGTCAATCCCGCGGCCGGCGTGGTCGAGCGTGAGATCAGCATGGCCGAGATCGAGGCGGCGCTTAGCGATGGCATCGAGCGAGTCAAGCGGGTGATCGGCGCGATGTTCGGCTAGCAACGGGCAACAAGCAACGAATAGCGTGTAACGGCTGTGCTTTTCGAAGCTCGAAGCTAGTTTTATAAGCCCAATTCGTGCGTCGCTTCCTCGCGCATCTTGTACTTCTGGATCTTGCCGGTGACTGTCATCGGGAAGACATCGACGAACTTCACGTAACGCGGCACCTTGAAGTGCGCGATCTTGTCTTGGCAGAAATCGCGCAGGCCTTCTTCGTCCAGGGTTTCGCCATCGATGAGCTTGACCCAGGCCATCACCGCCTCGCCGTATTTCTCGTCAGGTACGCCGATTACCTGCACGTCGGAAATCGCCGGATGGGTATACAGGAAGTCCTCGATTTCGCGCGGATAGATGTTCTCGCCGCCACGAATGATCATGTCCTTGATGCGCCCGACGATCGCCACGTAGCCTTCTTCATCCATGACCGCCAGGTCGCCGGTGTGCATCCAGCCCGCGTCGTCGATGGACTTGTTGGTGGCCTCGGGATTCTCCCAGTAACCCAGCATCACGCTATAGCCGCGCGTGCATAGCTCGCCTTTCTCGCCGCGCGGCACTACGGCGCCGGTACCGGGGTCGATCAGCTTGACCTCGGTATGCGGGTGAATGGTGCCGACGGTGGTTACGCGCTTGTCGAGCGGCGCGTCGGTCTGGGTCTGCAGACTGACCGGGCTGGTCTCGGTCATGCCGTAGCAGATGCTGACTTCCTTCATGTGCATCTTGTCGATGACCTGGCGCATCACCTCGATGGGGCAGATCGAACCCGCCATGATACCGGTGCGCAGCGAGCCGAGATCGAAGCTCTCGAATTCGGGGTGTTCGAGTTCGGCGATGAACATCGTCGGCACGCCATACAGTGCGGTGGCGCGTTCTTCGCTGACCGCCTGCAATGTCGCCAGCGGGTCGAAGCCGTCGCCGGGATAGATCATCGCCGCGCCGTGGGTCATGCAGCCCAGGTTGCCCATCACCATGCCGAAGCAGTGATAGAGCGGCACCGGAATCACCATGCGATCCTCGCAGGTCAAGTTGATGCGCTCGGCGACGAACAGGCCGTTATTGAGAATATTGTGATGCGACAGCGTGGCGCCCTTGGGCGTGCCGGTGGTGCCCGAGGTGTACTGAATGTTGATCGGCTCATCGAATTGCAGCGTGGCCTGTAGCTCGGCAAGGCTTGCGGCATCGACTTCGCCGGCGCGCTCGAGCAGCGCATCCCAGGTCAGCATGCCCGGCTGGGCGCGCTGGGCATCGAGGCAGATCACCCGGCTGAGGTTGGCCAGACGCTTGCTGGAGAAATTGGTGGGCGAGGCGGTGGCGATTTCCGGCGCCAGCTCGCTGAGCATATCGACGTAGTTCGACGCCTTGAAAGCGCCCTGTAGAACCAGCGTCGAGGCGCCGGATTGATTGAGCGCATATTCGAGCTCGTGGGTGCGGTAGCTCGGGTTGATATTGACCAGCACGGCGCCGATCTTGGCGGTAGCGAACTGGGTAATCGCCCACTCGGCGCAGTTGGGCGCCCAAATGCCGACCCGTTCGCCCTTGGTCACGCCGATGGCAAGTAAGGCACGCGCTGTACGATCGACCACCGCCTGCAATTCGCGCCAGGTGTAGCGCAGCCCCTGATGACGGCTGATCAGCGCGTCGCGCTGCGGGTAGCGGGCCACGGTAGCGTCGAAGCAGTCGCCGATGGTCTGGCCCATGAGCGGCAGTTCGCTGACACCGCTGACATAGCTTTGCATCGCTTGGGAAGGAGTCGAAGGGTTGGCTGTCATCGTGCTTCCTGCTTGTTGTTGTCAAAAGATACTGCGGCTAGTCCTTGTTGCGTTGCCGCGTCAGCGCGGCGAGCGATTCCTGGCAGCGCGCCTCGACGTCGTCGAGCTCGTTCTGGAGGATGCGAATGTCCTCGAGTTGCTGCTGCATGGCGGCGCGCTTGTCGGCAAGGATATCCAGCATCAGCCGCAACTGGCGTTCATCGCCATCCGGGGCGTTGTCATAAAGTTGGATGACTTCGCGGATCTCGGCCAGCGAAAATCCCAGGCGCTTGCCGCGTAGGGTCAGCTTCAGTCGGACGCGATCCTTCTCATGATAGATGCGCGTCTGGCCACGGCGTTCCGGCTGCAGCAAGCCTTCCTGTTCATAGAAGCGGATGGTGCGTGGCGTGACTTCGAAAACCTTGGCCAATTCGCCAATCGTATAGCGCCGTCGCGGTCTGCCTTCGCCTGGCGCGGCAGCCGAATGAGCAACATCGGCAGTGGGCTGGGTCGCGTCGGGCATGGTGCTATCCTCAAGTCATCGCATCGATCGTCTGTGTGTCGCCCTAGGCTAGATCAGCTTGACGTTTACGTAAAGTAGACCAAGCGATAGCTTGCGTGCACCCTAGCAAATGCTAGGTTTAGTGTCGGACATCATGCCAGACATGCAGATTAACAATGGCAGATAGAGCCTGAAGGAGGGCCGCCATGGATTTCGCCCCAAGCGACGATCAACGTGCGTTACAACAGGCCGCAGCCGATTTCTCGCGCATCGAACTCGCTCCCCACGCCGCCGAGTGGGACGCCACCTCGCATTTCCCGGTGGATGTCATCAAGCGAGCGGGCGACGCCGGTTTTCTGGGCATTTATATCGACGAGGAACGCGGTGGGCTGGGCTTGTCGCGCCTCGACGCGGCGCTGATCTTCGAGCAACTTTCCCAGGGCTGCGTTTCGACGACCGCCTACCTGACCATCCACAACATGGTCGCCTGGATGGTCGCCAACTGGGGCAGCGAAGCGTTACGTGAAGAGTGGGTGGCGAGTCTGGTGAGTGGCGAGCGCCTGGGCTGCTACTGCCTGACCGAGCCCGGCTCGGGTTCGGATGCTGCCAGCCTGCGCACCAAGGCGGTGCGCGACGGTGACGATTACCTGATCACCGGCAGCAAGATGTTCATTTCCGGAGCCGGCGCCAACGATGTGCTAGTGGTGATGGCGCGTACCGGTGCGGCGGATTCCGGCGCCGGTGGGATTTCCGCGATTCTCGTGCCCGCCGACGCCGAGGGTATCGAGTACGGCAAGAACGAGGACAAGATGGGCTGGAAGAGTCAGCCGACCCGCCTGGTCAGCTTTGATGGCGTGCGCGTGCCGGTCGGCAACCGTCTCGGCGCGGAAGGCGAGGGCTTCAAGCTGGCCATGAAGGGCCTCGATGGCGGGCGCTTGAACATCGCCAGTTGCTCGCTGGGTGCCGCCCAGCATGCCCTGACGCTGGCGAGAAACTACCTGGGCGAGCGTAAACAGTTCGGCCGCGAACTGTCAGCTTTCCAGGCCTTGCAGTTCAAGCTTGCCGATATGGCGACTGAATTGGTCGGCGCACGGCTGATGGTGCGCCACGCCGCCTGGCGGCTCGACCAGAACGATCCCGAAGCCACCGTGCATTGCGCCATGGCCAAGCGCATGGCGACCGATATCGGCTTCAATATTTGCAACGAGGCGCTGCAACTGCACGGCGGCTACGGTTATCTCAGAGAGTTTCCGCTCGAGCGACTGGTGCGCGACACACGCGTGCATCAAATCCTCGAGGGCACCAACGAGATCATGCGCGTGATCATCGCTCGCCGGTTGTTCGCGGACGGCGTGGTCGAAGCGTTGCAGCAATAGCTCCCATCAACGCCGAAGGATTCTTATTTAAAGAGAGGCATCGATGAATCAATACTTGAAGCTCGAAAAGGACCGCCACATCGCCCGGGTGACGATCGCCAATCCCCCGGCCAATACCTGGACACGCGACTCGTTGCTCGAACTCGAGGCGCTGGTCGACGATCTGGAGGCGGATGCCGACATCACCGCGCTGGTGATCACCGGCGAAGGTGACAAGTTCTTCTCGGCGGGGGCCGATCTCAAGACCTTCGCAGATGGCGACAAGGCCACCGCGGCAACCATGGCGGTGCGCTTCGGTCGTGCCTTCGAGCGGCTGACGCATTTTCGCGGCGTGAGTATTGCCGCGGTCAATGGCTACGCCATGGGCGGCGGCCTGGAATGCGCACTGGCCTGCGATATCCGCATCGTCGAGCGTCAGGCCAAGCTGGCATTGCCCGAAGCCAAGGTCGGCCTGCTGCCCTGCGCCGGTGGTACCCAGCATCTGACCTGGCTGGTCGGCGAGGGTTGGGCCAAGCGCATCATCCTGTGCGGCGAACAGATCGACGCCGAGACCGCCGGACGCATTGGCCTTGCCGAGGAAGTCGTCGAGACCGGTGAGTCACTCGAGCGCGCGCTGGCCATGGCCGAGAGCGTCGCCAACCAGAGCCCGACGGCGCTCAAGCACTGCAAGACCTTGATCATGAGTGCCCGCGAACGCGGCATCTCGGATGGCTTCCGGCTCGAGCGCGAGCTGTTCATCGAGCTGTTCGACGACCCCAATCAGCGCGAAGGCGTCAGTGCCTTCCTCGAAAAGCGCAAGCCCAACTGGGTCACTGGTTCGACCGAGTCGGGAGGCCATTGAGCATGTCCGATCTGCCTGTGCTGTTCGATGAATTAGAGACCCGCGACGGCGGTCGAATCGGTGTTGCCACGCTCAACGCCCCGAAGTCGCTGAATGCGCTGTCGCTGGAGATGATTCGCCAGTTGACCGCCAAGCTCGATGCCTGGGCCTCGGATCGTGCCGTGGTCGCGGTATGGCTCGAAGGCGCGGGCGATAAAGCGCTGTGTGCCGGTGGTGATGTCGTTGCGTTGTACCGCGCGATGACCGACGACACCCACGGCCATCAGGCGAGCGATTTTGCCGAGCGTTATTTCACTAGTGAATATCGCCTCGATCATCGCATTCATACCTTTCCCAAGCCGTTGATCGTGTGGGGCAGCGGTATCGTCATGGGCGGCGGCCTGGGCCTGATGGCCGGCGGCGGTCAGCGCGTCGCCACCGAGACCACGCGCATCGCCATGCCCGAGATCACCATCGGCCTGTATCCGGATATCGGCGCGAGCTGGTTCCTCAACCGCATGCCACCCGGTGTCGGCGCTTACCTGGGCCTGACCGGCGCGCAACTCAACGCCCGCGATGCGCTCGATCTCGGGCTGGCCGACCGCTTGATCCCGCATGCCCAGCGTCAAGTCGTGCTCGATGCGCTGCGAGAAGCCGATTTCGCCTCGCCGCATGACACGGTGCGTAATGTGCTGCATGAATTCGAGGATCGCGATCAAGCGCCGCCGGCACAGGTCATGCCACGTCTCGATGTGATTCAGTCACTGGTCGATGCCGCCGATGTCAGTGGAGCGGTGGCGCGGATTCTCAATGATAAGCGCGACGATGACTGGCTGGCGGCCAATCGCACCCGCCTCGAGGTGGGCTGCCCGATGAGCGCGCACCTGGTCTGGCGCATGCTCGCGCGACATCGCCATGCCAGCCTGGCCGATGCCTTTCGCGACGAACTCAACCTGTCGGTGCAATGTTGCCGCCATGGTGAACTCGCCGAGGGCGTTCGCGCCTTGCTGATCGACAAGGACAAGACCCCGCGCTGGTCGCATGCCGACGTTGCCAGCGTGCCGAAGCGCGATGTCGAGGATTTTCTGACGCCGCTGTGGTCGTCTGGTGAGCATCCGCTGAAGGATCTTTGAGCCGTAGCATCGAGTCGTACTACCGAACAACAACGAGTCACGGAGGAGCATGCCATGCATATCGCATTCATCGGCCTGGGCAACATGGGCGCGCCCATGGCCAGCAATCTGCTGGAAGCCGGCCACGATGTGGTCGTCTTCGATCTGGTCGAGGCGGCCATTCAGACCTTGAAAACCGCCGGCGCTGGAAGCGCCGACTCCGCCATCGAGGCAACGCGGGGCGCCGAGGTGGTGATTTCGATGCTACCTGCGGGCGCGCATGTGCGCAGCCTCTATCTCGGCCAGGACGACCAGCCGGGATTGCTCGATGCGCTCGATGGCAAGCCGCTGATCATTGATGCCTCGACCATCGCCCCCGATGACGCGCGGGTGGTCGGCGAAGCGGCCCGCGAGCGCGGCCTGAGCTATCTCGATGCGCCGGTCTCGGGCGGTGTGGGAGGCGCCAAGGCCGGCACGCTGACGTTCATCGTCGGCGGCTCGAGCGAAGGCTTCGCCCAGGCCAAACCGGTATTGGCAGACATGGGCAAGAACATCTTTCATGCCGGCGATATCGGCGCCGGGCAGGTCGCCAAGCTGTGCAACAACATGCTGTTGGGCGTGCTGATGAGCGGCACCGCCGAAGCGCTGGCGCTGGGCGTCAAGAACGGGCTCGACCCGGCGGTGTTGTCCGAGATCATGAAGCAGAGCTCCGGCGGCAACTGGGCGCTCAACGTCTATAATCCATGGCCAGGGGTCATGGAAAATGCCCCGGCATCCAACGACTATCAGGGCGGCTTTCTGGTCGACCTGATGGCCAAGGACCTGGGGTTGGCCTGGGAGTTGGCGCTAGGTTCGAAATCCGCGGTGCCGATGGGTTCTCAAGCGCGCAACCTGTTCGCGCTGCATGCCGCCCAAGGCAACGGGCGACTCGATTTTTCGAGCATCCAGTGGCTTTATCGTGCCGGCGAGAAGGAGTGACGGCCATGCAACGACTGCAAAGGAGCGTGGCCGAGCTGGTCGCAGAGGCCGAGGCGGAAATCGATACCCTGACGGTCGACGAGGCGCTGGCGCTGCACGACCAGCCCGGCGTGACCTTCGTCGATATTCGCGATGTGCGCGAACTCGAGCGCGAGGGGCGCGTTCCCGGCGCGCTGCATGCGCCGCGCGGCATGCTCGAGTTCTGGATCGACCCCGAATCGCCCTATCACCGCGAGGATTTCGCCCGCGACGACCGCTACGTGTTGTTCTGCGCCAAGGGCCAGCGCTCGGCGCTGGCCACGCAGCAACTTCAGCGCATGGGCTTCGGCCCGATCTGTCATATCGGCGGCGGCTTTAGCGGCTGGAAGGAGGCCGGCGGACCAATCGACGATTGAGATTGACGATAGCGCCGAAAGAAAAGGCTGGCGGGCCGCGGCGATTTTTAATAGTCTGCATTCAGTGAAAATGTAGAAATTATTCGCAAAACAACGCTATTCTATCTATCTGCGATTTGCAGCCTGGAGACCGCCTCATGAGCCAGATTACCCCGTTGACCTGGGACGACCCGTTCCGCCTGATCGATCAACTCGATGAAGACGAGCGCATGGTGCAGCGCACCGCGCAGGATTATTGTCAGGAAAAACTCATGCCGCGCGTACTCGAAGCCAACCGGCACGAGCGCTTCGATCGCGAGATCATGACCGAGATGGGCGAGCTGGGCCTGCTTGGTGCGACGCTCGACGGCTACGGTGGCGCCGGGCTCAATTACGTCAGCTATGGCCTGATCGCGCGTGAAGTCGAGTGCATCGATTCCGGCTACCGCAGCGCGATGAGCGTGCAGTCGAGCCTGGTGATGCACCCGATCCATGCCTTCGGCAGCGAGGCGCAACGCGACAAATACCTGCCCAAGCTCGCCAGCGGCGAATGGGTCGGCTGCTTCGGTTTGACCGAACCCGACCATGGTTCCGACCCCAACGGCATGAGCACCCGTGCGACTCGCGTGGCGGATGGCTGGAAGCTCAACGGCGCCAAGACCTGGATCACCAACTCGCCGATCGCCGACGTGTTCGTGGTCTGGGCCAAGGACGACGAGGGCGTGCTGCGCGGCTTCATTCTCGAGAAGGGCATGGCCGGGCTGAGCGCACCGAAGATCGAGGGCAAGTTCAGCCTGCGCGCATCGACCACCGGCGAAATCGTGCTCGATGACGTGGTCGTCGGCGACGAGCAGTGCCTGCCCAATGTCACCGGCCTCAAGGGCCCGTTCAGTTGCCTCAACCGCGCACGCTACGGTATCGCCTGGGGCAGCATGGGTTCCGCCGAGTTCTGCTGGCATGCGGCGCGCCAGTACACCCTGGATCGCAAGCAGTTCGGTCGTCCATTGGCCGCCAATCAGTTGATTCAGAAGAAACTCGCCGACATGCAGACCGAGGTCACGCTGGGCTTGCAGGCCGCCCTGCGGGTGGGGCGCATGATCGACGCCGGGCAACTGGTGCCCGAGACCATCTCGCTGATCAAGCGCAACAACGTCGGCAAGGCACTGGATATTGCCCGCCAGGCGCGTGACATGCACGGCGGCAACGGTATTTCCGACGAGTATCACGTGATTCGTCATGTGATGAATCTCGAAGCGGTCAACACCTACGAGGGTACCCACGACGTGCATGCACTGATTCTCGGCCGCGCGCAGACCGGTATCCAGGCCTTTAGCGCCGAATAAATGCCAGCACGGACGAATCGCTGTGTCACGCGGTGCTCGTAAAATTGCCTAACGACAAGTTATGTCAATTTTACTGTGCTCCGGGCTTCTTGCGCTTCATTCCGTTCGGCGATTTATTTCGTGATTCTCCAAGGGGTTTTAAGTCAAGGAGCACGCATGGCGAGTCCGCTGCAAGGCGTTGTGGTGCTGGATATGTCGCGGGTACTGGCTGGGCCCTGGTCCGGCCAGTTGCTCGCCGATCTCGGCGCCCAGGTGATCAAGATAGAAAGACCGCAAGGCGGCGACGATACGCGCGGTTGGGGGCCGCCCTGGCTGGAGGATTCACTCGAGCAGGGCGGCCCTCGCGAAGCGGCGTATTATCTTTGCGCCAATCGCGGCAAGGCATCGGTGACGGTGGATATCAGCCACCCGCAAGGGCAGGCGCTGATTCGCGAGTTGGCGGCGCAGGCCGATATCCTGATCGAGAATTTCAAGGTCGGTGGGCTGGCCCGCTACGGGCTGGACTACGCCAGCCTGACGGCCAGCAATCCGCGGTTGATCGGTTGCTCGATCACCGGCTTCGGCCAGGATGGCCCTTATGCCCATCGCGCCGGCTACGATTTCATGATCCAGGCCATGGGCGGGTTGATGAGTCTGACCGGCGAACCCGACGGCCAGCCGATGAAGACCGGGGTGGCGATCACCGACGTGATGACCGGCCTGTACGCCACGGTGGGGATCCTGGCGGCACTGAACGAACGCCAACGCACCGGGCGCGGCCGGCAGATCGACGTCAGCCTGCTCGACGTCCAGGTCGCCACGCTGGCCAACCAGTCGCTGAACGCGCTGGTGAGTGGGGCATCGCCCAGTCGCCACGGCAACGCCCATCCCAATATCGTGCCCTACGAGGCATTCCCTTGCGCCGATGGTCATCTGGTGCTGACGGTAGGCAACGATAGCCAGTTCGCCAGGTTGGCCAAGCGCCTCGGACAGCCGGAATGGGCGAGCGATCCGGCCTACGCTACCAATGCCGCACGGGTCGCACATCGCCAGCAACTGGTGCCGATGATCGCCACGCTATTGCGGCGTCGTACTCGCGACGAATGGCTTGCGGATTTCGAGGCCGACGGCATTCCCGCTGGGCCGATCAACACCGTCAGCGAGGTATTCGACGACCCGCAGGTGCGCCATCGCGGCATGGCGTTCGACTTCATACGCGAAGGCGCGCGCATTCCCCAGGTCGCCAATCCGCTACGCTTCGACAGCCAGCCGCAGGTCAGCGACCGCCCGCCGCCACGCCTGGGTGAGGATACCGCGCGGGTGCTCGGCGAGCGGCTGGGATTGGACGACGAGCGCCTCGCGGCGCTGCGTGCCCAGGGCGTCATTTAACGGGGGCTGAAACGCCGCTGTAACCCCGTCTCGGCAATCATCCGCGTGGAAATTTCCTCGATCGAGAAACGCGTGGTGTCGATGAACGGCACGTGATAACGGCGATAGAGCGCCTCGGCCTGCTGGACTTCCATCAGGCACTGGTCGATCGAGCAATAGCGACTGTTGGGGCGTCGTTCGCTACGAATCGCCTTCAGGCGGCGCGCATCGATGGTCAGCCCGAACAGCTTGTGGCGGTGGGGCGCCAGCGCCTTGGGCATCTTGAGCGTGCCATCCTCATCGAGATCGTCCTCGGTGAGCGGATAATTGGCGGCACGAATCCCGAACTGCAGGGCCAGGTACAGCGAGGTCGGTGTCTTGCCGCAGCGCGACACGCCGACCAGGATGATATCGGCCTTGTCGTACTGATGAACGCGTGCGCCATCGTCGTTATCGAGAGCGAAGTGTACCGAGTCGATACGCTGCATGTAGATATCGTCGCGACCGATGGCGTGGGTATGGCCGACGCTATACGACGAGTGCGTCTTCAGCTCTTCTTCCAGCGGGGCGAGAAAGGTGGTGAAGATATCCACCTTGAAGCCCGGCGTCTGGGTGATGATCTGGCGAATCGACTGATCGACGATGGTGTCGATGATGATCGGTGTCTCGCCATCGCGAACCGCCGTGGCTTCGATGACCGCGGCCAGGTCATGAGCCTTTTCGAGGGAATCGATGTAGGGCTTGGTGACCATACGAATATCGACGCTGGCGAACTGGGCGAGCAGGCTGCGCCCCAGGGACTCGGCGGTAATGCCGGTGCCGTCGGAGATGAAGAAGGCGGTGCGGGGCATGCCGGGGCTCTCGCTGTGATGGTTTGACGGTAGTGCGAGTATTGTCCCGATTCGCCGGTAGCGCAGCAACTCGACTACACGAATCGGCCCAAAAGCCGGATTGTTGTAAAAATACTCCAGTGACTTCGCTATTAGACTAATGGCGAATACGACCCCCGCTTGGTAGGGTGACGTTCATCTGCCAAGCGTGACGCGTCCGACGTCAAACGCCGCATACGAACTAGGGGGTCTCTTGGAACAGTACATCGAATGGTTCGATCGTCTCGGCATGGCCGACGTCGAGCGCGTTGGCGGCAAGAATGCCTCGCTTGGCGAAATGATCTCCAACCTGGCCGATGCCGGTGTCACCGTACCCGGCGGCTTCGCGACGACTGCGCATGCCTACCGCCAGTTCCTCGCTCATGAAGGCCTCAACGAGCGCATCAACGACGCCCTGGCACGACTCGATGTCGACGATGTCAACGAGTTGGTGCGCGTCGGTGCCGAGATTCGCCAGTGGGTCATCGAAACGCCGCTGCCCGCCGAATTCGAAACCGCGTTGGGCGAAGCCTATCGCGAACTCGAATCGCGCCACCCCAATCTGAAAGTGGCGGTGCGCTCCTCGGCGACCGCCGAGGACCTGCCCGACGCGTCTTTCGCCGGTCAGCAGGAGACCTTCCTCAATATCGAGGGCTTCGACAATATCAAGCGTGCGGTGCACGAGGTATTCGCCTCGCTGTTCAATGACCGGGCGATTTCCTATCGCGTGCATCAAGGCTTCGATCATGCCCAGGTGGCATTGTCCGCCGGGGTGCAGAAGATGGTCCGCTCGGAAACCGCCGCCTCTGGGGTGATGTTCACCCTCGACACCGAATCCGGCTATCGCGACGCGGTGTTCGTCACCGGCTCCTGGGGTCTGGGCGAGACGGTCGTGCAGGGCGCGGTCAATCCCGACGAATTCTATGTTCACAAGTCGACGCTGGCCGCCGGCAAGCCGGCTGTTCTGCGCCGTACACTGGGCTCCAAGCTGATCAAGATGACCTACACCGATGACGCCTCTGCCGGGCGCTCGGTACAGACCATCGATGTGCCGCTGGCCGATCGCGCGCGTTTCTGTCTCGGCGACGACGATGTCATGGCGTTGGCCCGTCAGGCGGTAACCATCGAGCAGCATTATGGCCGCCCGATGGACATCGAATGGGCCCGCGATGGCGACGACGGCAAGTTGTACATCGTTCAGGCGCGTCCCGAGACCGTGGTGTCCAATCAGCAGGGTGGCAAGCTCGAGCGCTTTCAACTGCGTGAGAAGGGCCGCCTGGTGGTATCGGGCCGGGCGATCGGTCAGCGTATCGGCAAGGGCGCGGTCAAGGTCATCCAGACACCGGAGCAGATGGACAAGGTCGAAGTCGGCGATGTGCTGGTCACCGACATGACCGACCCCGATTGGGAGCCGGTGATGAAGCGTGCCTCGGCGATCGTCACCAACCGTGGCGGGCGGACCTGTCACGCGGCGATCATCGCCCGCGAGCTGGGCATCCCCGCCGTGGTCGGCTGCGGCGATGCCACCGAGGTGCTCAAGGATGGCCATGAGGTCACGGTATCCTGCGCCGAGGGCGATACCGGGCATGTCTACGAGGGGCTGCTCGATTTCGACTGCAAGACCTCCAGCGTCGATGCCATGCCCGAGTTGCCGTTCAAGATCATGATGAACATCGGCAACCCCGATCGCGCCTTCAGCTTCGCCGGGCTGCCCAACGCCGGTGTCGGCCTGGCGCGCCTGGAGTTCATCATCAATCGCATGATCGGCGTGCATCCCAAGGCGCTGCTCGAGTACGCCACGCTACCCGCCGACCTGCAACAGGTCATCGACGTGCGCACCGCCGGTTACGCCGACCCGGTGAGCTTCTATGTCGACAAGCTGGTGGAAGGCATCTCGACGCTGGCGGCGGCGTTCTATCCCAAGCGGGTCATCGTGCGGATGTCGGACTTCAAGTCCAACGAGTACGAGAACCTGATCGGTGGCAAGCTCTACGAGCCGGGCGAAGAAAACCCGATGCTCGGCTTCCGTGGTGCCTCGCGCTATGTTTCCGAGTCGTTCCGCCCGTGCTTTGAGCTGGAATGCCAGGCGCTCAAGCGGGTGCGCGACGAGATGGGGCTGGATAACGTCGAGATCATGATTCCCTTCGTGCGCACGCCGGACGAAGGCCGTGAGGTGGTCGAACTGCTCGACGCCAACGGCCTGAAGCGTGGCGAGCGTGGCCTCAAGGTCATCATGATGTGCGAGCTGCCGACCAATGCGCTGCTGGCCGACGAGTTCCTCGAGCACTTCGATGGTTTCTCGATCGGCTCCAACGACCTGACCCAGCTGACTCTGGGGTTGGACCGCGATTCCGGCATCGTCGCCCACCTGTTCGACGAGCGCGACCCGGCAGTCAAGAAACTGCTGGCGATGGCCATCCAGGCCTGCAAGGCGCAGGGTAAATACGTGGGTATCTGTGGCCAGGGGCCCTCGGATCACCCCGACCTGGCCAAGTGGCTGATGGAGCAAGGCATCGATTCGGTATCGCTGAACCCCGATGCGGTGCTCGAAACCTGGTTCATGCTGGCCGGCGAAACCCTGGCCTGACAGAGCGCTTTTCTCGGTACGCGATGCCCGGCACTCTTCAGTGAGTGCCGGGCATCGTCGTTTGGGAGGGCCTCCAGCGCTAGGAGTGCAGCCAGTTGCGGAGTTTCACCAGCAACAACTCACCGTCGCTGAGCGCCTCGCGCTCGGCGAGTACCTCGCTGAGCAGGGCGGGGCGGTCTGTAATAATGTTGTCGACGCCAAGGTCGATCAATCGCGACATCTGGCCTCGGCCGTTTACCGTCCAGGCGTGTAGCTGGTAGCCGTAATGATGTGCCGCTTTGACCGCTTCCGCGGTGACCCGGTCGTGGCGTAATCCCAGCGCATCGATGGTGGTCATGTTCAACCCGCCGCGCAGCACGAACTGGGCGAACAGCGTGGTACGCATTTGTGGCGCCTGGCGATTCACTTCGTTGATCACCACCGGCGACAGCGAGGCCATGATCGCCTCGTCGCGGCGTGCCTCGGGCAGTTTTTCGAGCACGGCAGTAACCAGTTCCTGCGCTTCATCCGGGCCTGGCTTGAGCTCGATATACAGGCCGGCACGGCCCTGAGTAATATCCAACACTTCCTTGAAGGTGGGAATGCGCTGGCCGGCATAGGCATCGTCGAACCAGCTTCCGACGTCGATCCGGCGGGCCTGCACTAGAGTCATCTCGCTCAGCGATCGATCCAGCCCGGTCAGCCGGCGCAGGCTATCGTCATGCGAGACGACGACGGCACCGTCGCCGGTCAGGCGAACATCGAACTCGACGTAATCGGCGCCGTCATCGATGGCTTGTTCGATGGCAGCCAGGGTGTTTTCAGGCGCCGTCCATGAGCTGCCGCGATGCGCGGTGATGACCACCCGGTCGCGGATCTCGAAGCTGTTGAGAGCCTGAGTGGCTTGAACGATGGCAAAAGCCAGTACCAGAAGCTCGGCGCCCCAGGCTACCCAGCCAGGGTGGGCGTTCGCTGGTGGCGTGGGCAGCCTGGGCTGTCGATGGGCCAGGCGCAGGTAGAGGCAACCGACCAACAGGCTATTGGCGGCTACGCCAATGAAGGTGACGGCCAGCGTCAACACGCCGTAGGTGGTGAGATACCCCAGCATGGCGGGAATCAGCACCGCGCTGTTTTCCGGTAGCCATAGCAGCAGCGGCGTGATCAGGACATCGAATAGGGCGGTGACCAATATCGGCAGGACGATGATGACGCCTACCGGCACGGCGATCGGCAGTGCCAGATAACGTTTGGCGCCAAGCGTCAATGCATGGCTGCGCGCCAACGAGCGACGTGGCGACAGGTCCTCGAGAATCAGCACTGGCAGTGCCAGCGACCAGCGCAAATAGAGCCTGGCCGCCAGCCATAGCCATATCAGCACCGGCAGCAGTCCACTGGCGAAGAAGAGCCACAGTTCGGTCGGTCGTACTTGCCAGACGTAATAGCTTGGCAGGTCACCGAGTAGCGCTTCGTAGAGACCCATCAACGCTAACAACAGCGGTAGGGCCAGCAACAGATGAGCGCCGACTTGAAACAGCGTCAGCAGAGCCACTCCGGGGAATCGCCGTGCGACGGCCCATAGCGCTTCCAGGGCGACGCGATAGCGATGGCCACCCGGTCTTACCGCCATCAGAATCATGCCGGCCTGCTGCAGGAACAGCAGCAGGAAGGTCAGGCCGGTTGCCGCCAGCAGCCACAGCAACCCAGAGGGCGATAGCACCACGTCGAGCAATTGGCTATTGGTGAGTACCGGACGGCCGATGCGCTTGAGAAGCGCTGCCAGCGCGTTTGCCGAGGCCGGCAGGAGCACCGTTGCGGCGAGTAGCGTGAAGAACAGGTGGTAGGCGACCAAGGGCCGCCAGTGCTCGCGCAATGAACTGGCTACGGCCGCCAGCAGGGAGTGTGGTGACAGAGACATCTCGTTAGGCATGGGCTGAGCGTCGCATTGTGGCTTTCGCGAGGCAATGACGCCGCGATGGGCTCTCCTTTACCAGCCCCGGTCTAACTATCCAGCGCAAGCTGCCGTTCGGCGATCAGGATGCCGTTGTTATCGGCGTACAGCCATTGGCCGGGTTCGATGGTGACGCCGGCGAAGGTCACGTTGATGTCGCGTTGCCCAGCGCCGTGTTTTTCGCTGCGACGCGGGTGAGCGCCGAGCGCCTGAACACCCAGCTCGATGTCGGCCAGCGCGTCGACATCCCTTACGCAGCCGTACATGACCACGCCGGCCCAACCATTGTCGGCGGCTTTCTCTGCGAGCATGTCGCCGAGCAGGGCGCAGCGCTGCGAACCGCCGGCATCGACCACCAGCACAGCACCGTCGCCGGGCTCGGATACGGCTTCCTTGACCAATGAATTATCCTCGAAACATTTGACGGTGCGCACCGGGCCGCAAAAGGCTTCGATGGCGCCGAAGTTGACGAACAACGGGTCGAGAACGCGAACCTCGGGATGGGCATCGCAGATATCGGGGGTAACGATAGGATTCATGATGGGGTTCCTGACAATCGGTAGCCTTCGATCATGCCACAGCCGGGCAGCGAGAAAAGCCCGTATGCGGGTTTGGACGCGATAAAACGGCAACGCCGGGGCAAGCCCCGGCGTTGATATTTCGCGATGTTCGGCCCTGTTAGAAGAGGAAACCGACCGAGGCGGTGAAGGTGTCGATCTTGTAATCGCTATCGAAGTCGTAGCGCTCGTACTCGGCGCGAACCAGAACGGGCTCGAAATTGAACTGGGCGCCGACGCCGTAAACCGGGTCGATGCCGTCGTTGTCTTCGAGGTCTACGCTGGCGTTACCGAGGTTACCATCGACATCGGTTTCCCACTTGGCCATACCGGCCTTGGCGAACAACTCGAACCAATCGGCGAGTGGCAGCTTGCCGACCAGGCTGACACCGTAGGCATTGGATTCCAGATCGGTGTTGGCGTCATCGTTGCCTTCCAGGCGCGTACGGCCAAGATCGGCATAGAATAGCTCGGTGGCGAAGTACGGGTTGAATTCGTAGCCGACGAAGCCCTTGAAGACGTTGTCTTCATCGTCGTCGATATCGAAATCGTCAGCGCCGTCCGAGACGAAATCGTCGACGTCTTCACTGTCGTTTTCCAGCGAGCTGAAGCCGGTACCGATACCGATATACAGGTTTTCGGTGTTGGGCGCGGCGAGCGCGCTCGGTGCCATGGCGCAGAGCGCGGTGGAAGCGAATGAGGCGGTAAGCAGAGTCTTGAGTTTCACGTGTGTTCTCCTTGTGACGACTTGCAAGTGGGCGATTCAGATAGTTCGCCGTGGTGTTCGTGAGGGGGCATCCTGCCTTGCTTCACGCAGTGTGTCAGTCGTTTGATTGAGACTTTTCAAATGTAAGCAAAACACTGTTCGACGACAAGGAATCGTCGGTTACGAAGGGTAAATATTTGTTGCAATAAAAAGCGTCCTACCCGGTAAGGCAGGACGCTTCGGTCATCGATTCGGGAGCCTGCTAGATGGCTCCATCAATGTTGCGAGCATCGGAATCGAGGGTTCAGGCTTCCTGGGCGACCGGAATCACGTTGGAAGCGACTTTCTGGAATTCTTCGATTTCATGGAAGTTCATGTAACGGTAGATTTCACCGGCCATGGCATCGAACTCACCCATATAGGCTTGGTACTCTTCGACGCTGGGCAGGCGGCCGACGACCGCGGCCACCGCGGCCAGCTCGGCGGAGGCCAGATAGACGTCGGCGCCATCGCCCAGGCGGTTGGGGAAGTTACGCGTCGAGGTCGATACCACGGTGGCCTTGGGCGCCACGCGGGCCTGGTTGCCCATGCACAGCGAGCAGCCGGGCATTTCCATGCGTGCGCCGGCGCGACCGTAGATGCCGTAATAGCCTTCCTCGGTGAGCTGGTGCTGGTCCATCTTGGTCGGCGGCGCCAGCCACAGCTTGGTCTTCAGGCTGCCGGCGGGCTGTTTCTCGAGTAGCTTACCGGCGGCGCGGAAGTGGCCGATGTTGGTCATGCACGAGCCGATGAACACTTCGTCGATGGTCTCGCCGGCGACGTCGGAGAGCAGGCGCGCGTCGTCCGGGTCGTTGGGCGCGCAGAGTACCGGTTCGGTAATCTCGGAGAGGTCGATCTCGATGACCTCGGCATACTCGGCATCGCTATCGGCGCGCATCAGGCTGGGATTGGCCAGCCACTCCTGCATGCCCTGGATGCGTCGCTCGATGGTGCGCACGTCGCCATAGCCATTGCCGATCATCCACTTGAGCAGGGTGATGTTGGATTTCAGGTACTCGCTCATGCTCTCTTCGGAGAGCGTGATGGTGCAGCCTGCGGCGCTACGCTCGGCGGAGGCGTCGGAGAGCTCGAAGGCCTGCTCGACGGTGAGATCCTCGAGACCCTCGATCTCCAGCACGCGGCCCGAGAAGGCGTTCTGCTTGTTGGATTTATCGACGGTCAGCAGGCCTTGCTTGATGGCATAGAGCGGGATCGCATGGACCAGGTCGCGCAGCGTCACGCCCGGCTGGCGCTCGCCCTTGAAACGCACCAGTACCGACTCCGGCATATCCAGCGGCATCACGCCGGTCGCGGCGGCGAAAGCCACCAGGCCGGAGCCCGCGGGAAAGGAGATGCCCATTGGGAAGCGCGTATGGGAATCGCCGCCGGTGCCCACGGTGTCGGGCAGCAGCATGCGGTTCAGCCACGAATGGATGATGCCGTCGCCGGGACGTAGCGAGACGCCGCCGCGATTCATGATGAAGTCGGGCAGGGTGTGATGAGTTTCCACATCGACCGGCTTGGGATAGGCGGAGGTGTGGCAGAACGACTGCATCACCAGGTCGGCCTGGAAGCCCAGGCAAGCCAGATCCTTGAGTTCGTCACGGGTCATCGGCCCGGTGGTGTCCTGGGAGCCGACGGTGGTCATCTTCGGCTCGCAGTAGGTGCCAGGGCGTACCCCGTCCATGCCGCAGGCCTTGCCGACCATCTTCTGTGCCAGGGTGAAGCCCTTGCCGGTATCGCTCGGCTGCTCCGGGGTCTTGAACACGTCGGAGGCGCCCAGGCCGAGTTCGGTACGCGCCTTGTCGGTCAGGCCACGGCCGACGATTAACGGAATACGGCCGCCGGCACGGACTTCGTCGAGAATCACCCGAGTCTTGAGCTCGAAGGTGCTGACCACTTCATCGCTGCCATGCCGGCAGACCTTACCCTCGTACGGGTAGACGTCGATCACGTCGCCCATGGCCATCTTCGAGACGTCCATCTCGACGGGCAGGGCGCCAGCGTCTTCCATGGTGTTGAAGAAGATCGGCGCGATCTTGTTGCCGAAGCAGAAGCCGCCGGCGCGCTTGTTGGGCACGAAGGGGATGTCGTCACCGAAGAACCACAGCACCGAGTTGGTGGCGGACTTGCGCGAGGAGCCGGTGCCGACCACGTCGCCGACGTAGGCGACCGGGAAGCCCTTGGCCTTGACCGCCTCGATCTGGGCTAGCGGCCCCTTGGTGCCGGGCGCTTCGGGCTCGATGCCTTCACGGGCGTTCTTGAGCATGGCGTTGGCATGCAGCGGAATATCCGGGCGTGACCAGGCATCGGGTGCCGGAGAAAGGTCGTCGGTGTTGGTCTCGCCGGGCACCTTGAACACCGTCAGGGTGATCTTCTCGGCCAGCGCCGGCTTGGCCAGGAACCACTCGGCGTCGGCCCAGGATTGCAGGACGCCCTTGGCCACGGCGTTGCCGGCCTTGGCGCGCTCGGCGACGTCGTGGAAAGCATCGAACATCAGCAGGGTGTGCTTGAGCTGTTCGCCGGCATCCTTGGCCAGGTTCGCGTCGTCGAGCAGCTCGACCAGGGTGGCGATGTTGTAGCCGCCCTGCATGGTGCCCAACAGCTTGACCGCATGTGTCGCATCGATCAGCGGTGACTCGGCTTCGCCCTTGACGATGGCGGTAAGAAAGCCGGCCTTGACGTAAGCGGCCTCGTCGACACCCGGTGGAACGCGGTCGGTGATCAGTTCGAGTAGTGCCTGTTCTTCACCGGTCGGCGGATTCTTGAGCAGCTCGACCAGAGTGGCGGTCTGTTCACTATTCAGCGGCTTCGGTGGTACGCCCTCGGCTGCGCGTTCCTCGACATGTTGGCGGTAGGCTTCAAGCACGGTGGGGACCCTCATCAATTTTCGGAATCCATGAGCAGGTGGAGGTATCGAAACCATAAAGATGCGCGAACGTCGGCGAAAATCGCTCTTTGGTTGCATCCTTCGCCTGCTTCTTGGCCGCCGCGCATTCTACGCGAAACTGTCGACAATGTTAAGCGAGCGGCTGGCTGGCGACATGGGACTTTGGTCGGCAGCCCGACCTGTCGATGTTGGATGCCCAGCGCGTTACCATGGTGTTTCAACGAAGGGGGCATCATGACGCAACGTATCGCCTCGCCCTGCGTCGGGCTGTGTTCCACGACGGTGGGCGACCGGGTATGCCGGGGTTGCCAACGCAACGACGATGAGATTCGCGACTGGTTCGCCTATAGCGATGCCGAACGGCGTAGCCGCATGCATGAACTGGATGCCCTGCGTGCCGAGGTGGCGGCTGAGTACCTGCGAGTGAGCGATGCCCAAATGCTCCAGGCACAACTCGAACGCCATCGAATTCGTTTTCGTGCCGATCAGCCGCCGCTTTCACGCGCGGTGGAGCTGTTGCGTGTCGGTCGTTCGCGTATCCGCGATCTCGCGCGTTACGGATTGCAACCTCACGGTAAAGGAAGCGGACTTTCTGCCGATGAACTTCATGAGGCGATCATGAAAACGCTGTTGGAGCGCGGCGAGGCTCGCCGTCTCGCTTCAGACCCATTAACTCAACACGATGAACGCCATGCATGATTCCGTAGAGGCGCTACTGCCCGCCGATCTGTTGGGCTTTCTGCCCTGTGCCACACCCGATGAATGGATCATGGCAGCGCTGGAAAACCAGTCATTGCTGCTAATCGATCATGCGCAATGCGAGAGAAAAGCGGCCTCTACCGCCATGAGTTTGATGTATCGCTACGTCGATCATCCGTTATTGTTGACCAAGATGTCACAGTTGGCCCGTGAGGAACTGCTGCATTTCGAACAAGTGGTAAAGCTGATGGAGGCGCGTGGTATCGACTATCGGCACATTGGTGCCTCACGTTACGCCGAAGGGTTGCGTGGGCACGTTAGTCGAGACGATCCGCAGCGGCTGGTGGATGTTCTGATCGTTGGCGCTTTCATCGAGGCACGCAGTTGTGAACGCTTCGCCCGGTTGATTCCGCGCCTCGACGACGAACTGGCCAAGTTCTATCGCACGCTGGTCAAGTCGGAAGGGCGGCACTATGAGGACTACCTGATGTTGGCACGACATTTCGCGACGCAATCCATCGAAGAGCGTATCGCCTTCTTTGCGGATCGTGAGCGTGAGTTGATTGAAGCGCCCGATCCGGTCTTTCGTTTTCACAGTGGCATGCCTGTCGCCGCATGAGTCCGAGATGGCTGGCCTGGCATGACCTTGAATCGCCGACAGAGCAACGCAGGGAACGATAACAATGATGCGGAAACCATCCGTCAATACGCAGTTAACACTGTTCGGTCATTTCTCGCTGACACTGGGCGACGATGTCCTGACCCAGTTCAGTTACGACAAAGTCAAGGCACTGCTGGTTTACCTGCTGCTACATGGCCAGTCGGTCAATCGCGCCGCGCTGGCCGAGCTGTTATGGCCCGATCAAGGGCTGTCTTCCGGGCGCACCAATCTGCGTCATGCACTGCATTGCCTGCGCCAGAGCCTGGGCGATGACGCCGAGCAGGCGCTGGTGGTGTCGCGCCAGACCATCGCCTTCCAGTTGCCGCGCTCCTGGGCGTTCGATCTGGACGATGTCGAGCGACTGTTGGCCGAGCCAGCCAATGTCGAGCACCTGGAGCAGCTACTCGCGCTTTATCGTGGCGAACTGGCCGAAGAGCTGCAACTAACGCAATGTTCCGATTATCAACGCTGGCTGGTGCGCATCCGTGGCGAATGGCGCCAGCGGGTCATCGCCTACGCTGAAGAAGTGCTCGGCGCGCAGGATGATGTTCCCGATAGCCTGCTGCGAACCCTGGTCAGCCGTTTCTCCGGCTATGGCCCCTTTCATGAGCGCCTGGTGCGCCAACTAATCGACCACGGCCAGTCGGCGGCGGCGCATGAAGAATACAATGCCTACCTGCAGATGCTTGCATTGTCCGGTCAACAGCCCGAGCCGAGCATTCTGCAGTTGGCGCGCTACTGGTCCGATACGGGTAGCGAGTCCCCGAGCGTGTCACCACAAGGTGCTTTTTCTCGGACGTTGGCTGCCGATAGCCAGCCACTTCGCGACGATGAGATCGAGCATCGCCAGTTGTCTGTCATGGCCATTCGCTTACGCCTGCGTGGCGAGTGGGACGAGCGCGGTGAGATACGCGCTTGCCTGACATTGCAGATCGAATTGATGCGCTGGCTCGAACAGCAATGCCACCACCTGGGCGGTTTCTGGCTGCCCGGCGCTACCGGCGGGATGGGGCTGGCCTGCTTCGGTACTCATGGTCCCGCCCATCAACTGGCCGAACTGGTGGCGCTCTACGAACATTGCCGACGTGCCTTGCCCGATGAGATTGCTCGACATTGGTCACAATCATCGCCGACCCCGAGCTTCGAACTCGCTGCCGGACTGGACAGTGGCTGCGTGATCTATCTGCCCGAGCGCCAGTTGGTCGACCCGCTGGGGCAGGTGACCCAGCGTTCGCTGGAACTGATGGGTGCGGCCGAGGGCAGTGAACTGGTGATCTCGCAAGACGCCAGCCAGCACATGCCGCCGGCGCTCGATCTGCAGCCGAGGCTATCGTCGAGGCTGGTGGCCAGCGACGGCAAGGTGCGTTTGCGGGCGCTGGTGTTGGGTATCAACGAAGGTGGGCGCAACGCCCTGCCGCCGAGTCTGATCGGCCGTGAAAGCGCGTTGCGCAAGCTGCGCGACGCCTTGGCTCGGGCCGGTATCGGCCTGCGCCAGAGCGTGCTGGTGCAAGGCGCCTCGGGCATGGGCAAGTCGGCGCTGATGGTCGGTTTCCGCTACCTGGAACAGAGCCAGGACGCCGCGCTTTGCTGGCAACCGACCACGCGCATGTCGATGCAGGAGCCCTACGGCGTGGCGCGTATGTTGCTGCGCTGGAATTGTGGCGAGGATCTCGACGGCCAGACTTTGCAGGAACTGCTGGCCGGTCACGGCGACGCCAATATCTTGCTTGATGATGCACGCTGCCGGTTGTTGCATCAGGCGTTGGGGATCGAGGCGCCCGAAGAAGGTATCTTGCTCGCCCAGAACGGCGAAGCGGTCGAGCTGGTCGTGAAGGTTCTGCATCGGTTGATCGAACGAGTTACCGTCGACAAGCCGCTGGTACTGATGGTCGACGACTTGCAATGGATCGACGAGCTCTCGCTCAAGGTGCTCTCGGGGCTCCAGGCGCGATTGCCGATCAACAGCGCTTTTCTGCTGGTGGCCAGCCACCATGGCCGCGAACCGCTACCGGTCAAGCTGCACTGGGACCAGCAACTGGTACTCGGCAAGCTCGATGCCATGCAGTCGTCGCGACTGCTGTCGCAGTTGGCGCGACGCTATCGGTTGCACCTCAGTCCGCGCATGCGCAGTCAGTTGATCGAGCGCTGCGATGGTGTACCGCTGTATTTGCAAGAAATCTGCCGGCGCCTGGACATGGATCGCCGCGAGGGTCGTGGTGTGCAGATCGACGAACTGCCACGCGGGTTGTTGGGGTTGTTGGCCAGCCGTATCGACCAGCTCGATAGCGATCGCCGAGTCGCGCACATCGCCGCTACGCTGGGGCGCCAGTTCCGCCTCGATTTCCTGAACGAATGTAGCGACATGGACGAAGCGCATCTCAAGCACGCATTGGAACACATGCGCCGGCTTGAAATCGTCGAAGCCTGCGACGCCGACAGCGAGTTCGAATTCCAGTTCACGCATCCGCTGCTTCAGGAAGCGGCCTATCTTTCCTGTCCACGCGACGTCAGGACGCGCATTCATCAGCAGGTGGTAGGGTTGATCGAAGAGCGTTTCCCGATGTGGATCAGTCGTCATCCTGGCGATTTCGCCACGCACCTGCGGCGTAGTGGTCACTTCGCTCGTGGTGCTCGTTACTTCGAGCTTGCCGCGCGCGAGGCGCTCAAGGTAAGCGCCAATCGCACCGCGTTGCGCATGGCCGACTTCGGCTTGGTCAGTTTGCGTCAAGTGGAAGGGCAGACCGAGCGCGAGATCAGCTTGCTGACGGTCAAGGGGCAGGCGGCGTTTGCCTTGGAGGGGCACGGTTCGCCCATCGCTCACGAGAGCTTCGTGCGCGCCCGTGAACTGCTCGATTGCACGGCGTGCGCCGACGAAGAAACCGAGCTGGAGCAGAAGTTTCTCGTCAAATGGGGTCTATGGGTCGGTTGCAGTCAGCGCTATGCGCACGCCGATGCCTTTTCGCTGGCATCGAGCATGGCATCGCTCGCCCAGCAGCTACCCGACCCACGCTATCGCCGCCTCGCCGAGTATGCCCGCGCGCATTGCGAATATTGGGCGGGCCGAGTGCGCCAGGCGCACGACCACTTGGAGGAAATCGATCCCCTTCATCAGCCGATGATGCTTGAATGGCTACCGTTCTCCGATCACCCTCAGGTAGCGGCGGCCTGTTATCAGGGCTGGGCGCTGTGCTTGCGCGGCGATTATCGGCGTGCCGAGCAGCAGGTCGAGGCGGCGATTCGCCTGGCCGAGAGTTTCAATCACCCCGGATCGCTGGCGCTGGCGCTGGTGTTCGCGGCGACCATGTATCGCCAGTTGGGCCATGTGCACCTGGCGGGCGCGCGCGCCGAGCGTGCCTTCGAGATGACGTGCACGCCCGATCTGCACCTGTGGCACATAACCGCGCAGTGCGCGCTGGGCTGGCATAAGGCGCTGGCCGGCGATCGCGCCGGCCTGGCGTTGATCGAAGCCGGGCTGGAAGAGTTTGCCGAGCTGGTCGGCCGCGATCGCTACCAGCGGCCGATGTTGTGGTATATCGATGCCTGCATGGCATTGGGTGAGTTGGAATTGGCCGAGGACTATCTGGATCAGTGCCTGTTGATAGCGCGTGAGCGTAGCTCGCTTTACGTTCCTGAGTTATCGATCCACCTGGCACGGGTGTATCGACGCCTGGGGCGCGCTAGCGAATCGGTGCGTTCATTGGCCGAGCAGGCGCTGGACAAGGCCCGCGAGCATGAAAACGTTCACTATCAGTTGCATGCCTTGGCGTTGTGGCTGGAAGTGGACCCTGGCGATACGCAGGCCCGCGAGGCGATGCGTCGCCTGCTCGGTGAGGTCGCCCAGACCGATGCGCCGGTGCTGGTGCGCTGGCGCACGCTGCTCGATCAGCGTTTGCCGAGCCCGGCAGTCTTCGAGTCGTAATCGCCAGGCGCTGGGAAGCACACGGGGCGCTTATTTGCGCCCCGTGTGCATTATCTGGTGATGTTCATAATTTATTTGGTACTCAAAGCGCGAAACGCCGCAACTCGAGTCCACCTCCGTCCTCGGCGCGAATCTCCCAGCCTTGATTGGGCTGCCAGTCGCCCAGCACCATGCGCCTGGCCACCTCACCGTCTACTTCTAGCTCGTGCACGGCGGGGCGGTGGGTATGGCCATGGATGAGTGTGCGTACGCCGTGCGTGGCCATCGTGGCGATCACCTCGTCGGGCGTCACGTCCATGATGTCTTCGGCCTTGTTGGAATTGGCCTCGCCGGATTGGCTGCGCAGGTTTTTGGCAAGTTCGAGGCGTTGCTCCACTGGCAGCGCCAGGATTTGCGCCTGCCACTGCGGGTCGCGGGCCATGGCACGAAACTTCATGTAGGCCTCGTCGCGGGTGCACAGGCTGTCGCCATGCATCAGTAGCACGCGCTCGCCGTCCAGATCGACGATGCTGGGATCGGGAAGTAGGGTGGCGCCGGTGGCCTGGGCGAAGCCGTCGCCGATGAGGAAGTCGCGATTGCCGTGCATGAAATAAAGCCGGGTTCCGCCCTGGGTCAGTTGCGCAAGCGCTTCGAGAATTCGCGTTTCGAACGCGCCCTGGTAATCGTCGCCGATCCAGGCCTCGAAGAAGTCGCCGAGAATGTACAGGGCACCGGCATGGCGCGCCTGGCGCTCCAGATATGCGAGAAACCCCTCGGCGATTTCGGGCGCGCCCGCGTGTAGATGCAAGTCGGAAATCAGCAATGTGGTCATGAAATAGCTACGTCGCCAGCGGTGGAGAAGGTATATGGCGCTCGTGACCCGCGACGGCGGGCCGATAGGAACCACTGCATAAATGCCTGCTCGGACGAATGACTGCGTTGCGCGGTACGCGAAGGCTCACCTAACCCCATGTTATGTCTCGCCTTCTGTGTTCCGTGCGCCTTGCCACGCAGCGGCGCCCGCTTCATTCCGCTCGGCGATTTATTCAGCGATTCCTCAGGATCATTCGGTGATTTCGGCGCGCTGGATGATCACGTCCTCGACGGGAACATCGGCGTGTCCGCCACGGCGCGTCGTCGCCACTTCCCTGATTTTATCGACGACGTCCATGCCTTCGACGACATTGCCGAACACGCAATACCCCCAACCCTGCAGGTTCTTGCCGCGATGATCGAGAAAGTCGTTGTCGGCGATATTGATGAAGAATTGCGCGGTGGCCGAGTGTGGATCCTGAGTGCGCGCCATGGCCACGCTGCCCTTGCGGTTCTTCAAGCCATTGTCGGCCTCGTTGTCGATCGGCGCACGGGTGGGTTTCTGCTCGAAGTCGAGACCGAAGCCGCCGCCCTGAACCATGAAGCCATCGATCACGCGGTGAAAGAGGGTGTCGTTGAAATGCCCGTCGCGCACGTACTGTTCGAAGTTGGCCGCGGTCTTGGGCGCATTGTCGTGGTCGAGCTCGAGACGAATCTCGCCGTAGTTGGTATGCAGGACGATCATTGAGGTTTTCCCAGGCTATCTGAATGGCACGCCTTGGCGTAGCGCTTCGGCGTCACGCTATAATAGCGGCTTTGGAACGATGCGCGAAACCAAGGGAATCACTGTATAAATGCCTGCACGAGCGAATCGCTGTGTTACGCGGTACTCGAAAACTCACCTAACTACATGTTATGTCTCGTTTTCTGCGTTCCGTGCGCCTTGCGCTTCATCTCGCTCGGCAATTTATTCAGCAATTCTCCATGAATTAAGCATTGTCGCGTCGTTCCGCCATTCGCGCCTACAACAGGTTCCTGACGCCCCATGAGCACCGAGAGTACCAGCGCCCCGAACTTCATCCGCAACCAGATTCGCGAAGACGCCGACGCGGGTCGCGTCGACAAGCTCGTGACTCGCTTCCCACCGGAGCCCAACGGTTTTTTGCATATCGGTCATGCCAAGTCGATCTGCCTGAACTTCGGTCTCGCCGAGCAATTCGATGGCGATTGCCACTTGCGTTTCGACGACACCAATCCGGCCAAGGAAGAGCAGGCGTATATCGACGGCATCAAGGCCGATGTCGAGTGGTTGGGCTTTCATTGGGCGGGCAAGGTGCGCTTTGCCTCGGATTATTTCGACCAGCTTTATAGCTGGGCGCAGCACCTCGTGCATGAGGACAAGGCGTATGTCGACGATCTCTCGCCCGATGAGATTCGTGAGTACCGCGGCACGCTGACCGAGCCCGGCCGGCCGAGCCCTTATCGCGACCGTTCGGTGGAGGAGAATCTTGACCTGCTCGAACGCATGCGCAAGGGCGAATTCGCCGAAGGCGAAAAAGTGCTGCGCGCGAAGATCGACATGGCATCGCCGAATATCAACCTGCGCGACCCGATTCTCTATCGCATTCGTCACGCCAGTCATCACCAGACCGGCGACAAGTGGAAGATCTACCCGTCCTACGATTTCACTCACGGCCAGTCGGATGCCATTGAGGGCGTGACTCACTCGATCTGCACGCTGGAATTCGAAGACCATCGCCCGCTTTATGAATGGTTCCTGGCCAATCTGCCGGTGCCGACGACGCCGCGCCAGATCGAATTCGCGCGGCTCAATCTCAATTACACGGTGACCTCCAAGCGCAAGCTCAAGCTGCTGGTGGATCAAGACATCGTCGATGGCTGGGACGACCCGCGCATGCCGACCATCTCGGGCATGCGTCGGCGCGGCTACACGCCCGGCTCGATTCGCAAGTTCTGCGAGATGATCGGCGTCACCCGCGCCGATGGCGGCATGGTCGATATCGCCATGCTCTATCACGCCATTCGCTCGGAGCTGGAAGACACGGCGCTGCGTGCGATGTGCGTGTTGAAGCCGCTCAAGGTGGTGCTGACCAATGTGGCGGAGGATCACGACGAGGTTATCGAGGTGCCGGGGCATCCGGCACGCGATGACATGGGCATGCGTAAGCTGCCGTTGACGCGCGAAATCTGGATCGACTCCGACGACTTCATGGAAGAGCCGCCGAAGAAATTCTTCCGCCTGGCGCCGGGCCAGGAAGTGCGCCTGCGCAACGCCTACGTGATTCGCTGCGACGAGGTGATCAAGAACGCCGACGGCGGGATCGATGAACTGCGCTGCTCGGTGGATTTCGACACTCTGGGCAAGAACCCCGAAGGGCGCAAGGTCAAGGGCGTGATCCATTGGGTCAGCGCCGCGCATGCGGTGCCGGTCGAGGTGCGCCTTTATGACAACCTGTTCCAGGTCGAGGCGCCGGACAAGGATCGCGACGTCGATTTTCTCGATCACCTCAGCGGCGATTCGCTGACCATCGTTCAGGGCTTTGGCGAACCGAGTCTCGCCGAGGTCGCGCCCGAGACGCGCTTCCAGTTCGAGCGGGTGGGTTATTTCTGCGCCGACCGCCACGCCACGGCCGAGGGCAAGCGCGTGTTCAACCGCACCGTCGGGCTCAAGGATACCTGGGCGAAAATCCAGAAGAAGGGGTGAGCGGATGCAGATCTACAACACCCTGACCCGGCGCAAGGAGACGTTCACGCCCATCGAACCGGGCAAGATCCGCATGTACGTGTGCGGCATTACCGTCTACGACTACTGCCACATCGGCCATGCCCGGGTGATGGTCGCCTTCGACGTGATTACCCGCTACCTCCGCGCACGCGGCTTCGACGTCAACTACGTGCGCAATATCACCGATATCGACGACAAGATATTGAAGCGCGCCGACGAGAACGGCGAAACCATCGCCAGCCTGACCGAGCGCATGATCGATGCCATGCACGAGGACGAGGACCGCCTCGGCGTGCTGCGTCCCGACCGCGAGCCGCGCGCGACGGCGCATATCGATGACATCGTGGCGATGATCGCGACCCTGATCGACAAGGGCTTCGCCTACGCGGCCGATAACGGCGACGTCTACTACCGGGTGCGAAAGTTCGAGGGCTACGGCAAGCTCAACAACCGCGATCTCGACGACATGCGTGCCGGCGCGCGGGTCGAGATCGATGAGCATAAAGAGGACCCGCTGGATTTCGTGTTGTGGAAGGCTGCCAAGCCGGGCGAGGCCAGTTGGTCATCGCCATGGAGCGCGGGGCGTCCCGGCTGGCATATCGAATGTTCGGCGATGTCGACCTGCTGCCTGGGCGATACCTTCGACATTCATGGTGGTGGGCCGGACTTGACCTTCCCGCATCACGAAAACGAGATCGCCCAGAGCGAGGCGGCCACCGGCAAACCCTACGTCAATACCTGGATGCACGCCGGGGCGGTGCGCGTCGACCAGCAGAAGATGTCCAAGTCGCTGGGCAATTTCTTCACCATTCGCGATGTGCTCGAAGTTCACGACCCGGAAGTGGTGCGTTACCTGCTATTGGCCAGCCATTACCGCAGCCCGATCAACTATGCGCCGGATGCGCTCGACGAGGCGCGGCATACGCTGTCGCGCTTCTACAATGCACTGGAGGGCGTCGATGCCGCCAGGGGCGAGATCGATGCGCGCTTCAACGAGCGTTTCGTCGCGGCGATGGATGACGATTTCAACACCGCCGAGGCGCTGGCGGGGCTGTTCGAACTGGCACGCGAACTCAATCGGGCCAAGAAGGAAACGCCTGAACTGGCGCCGGCACTGGCCTTCGAGCTCAAGCGGCTGGGGGCGATCCTGGGCTTGTTCGCCCAGAACCCGACGGCTTTTCTCAAGGCCGGGGCGGAGGCGCTGCCGATCTCCGAGGATGAAATACAGGCGCGCATCGCCGCGCGGGCCGAGGCCAAGAAGGCGCGTGACTTCGCCGAGGCCGATCGCATTCGCGACGAACTGGCGGCGCTGGGTATCGTGCTCAAGGATTCCCGAGAGGGGACGACCTGGGTGCTGGAGCAGGGCTAAGCGTGGTCTGCCTGTAATTCATAACCGCTTCGGCATCGATAACAGGAATGAACGGGGCGCGATCGATGTCGCGCCCCGCGAGGATCAGCCCAACGGTCGCCGTCAGCCGGCCATATCAATGACGACCCGCCCCTCTATCTTGCCGTCGATCATGCGCTGGAAGACATCGTTGATATTTTCCAGCTTATCGGTCGCCACCGTCGCCTTGACCTTGCCTTCAGCGGCGAAATCCAGCGCTTCCTGCAGGTCCATGCGCGTGCCCACGATGGACCCCCGCACCGTGATGCCGTTGAGCACGGTATTGAAGATAGGCAGCGGGATATCACCCGGCGGCAGCCCGTTGAGCACCAGCGTTCCGCCTCGGCGCAGCATGTTCTGTGCCTGGTCGAAGGCCTTGGGAGACACCGCCGTCACCAGCACGCCATGAGCGCCACCGATGACTTTCTTCAAGTAGTCCGCCGGATCGGTTTTCATGGCGTTGATGGTCACCGTGGCACCCAGTTGCTCGGCCAGGGCCAACTTGCCGTCATCGATATCCACCGCCGCCACGTTCAGCCCCATCGTCTTGGCGTACTGCACAGCCATATGGCCCAAACCGCCGACACCCGAGATCACCACCCACTGGCCGGGGCGGGTATCGGTCATCTTGAGCCCTTTGTAGACCGTGACTCCCGCGCACAATACCGGCGCGATTTCCACGAAATCGACGGCGTCGGGAAGCCGCCCCACATAACCGGCGTCCGCCAGGGTATAGTCGGCAAAGCCGCCATTGACCGAGTAACCGGTATTCTGCTGGGACTCGCACAGCGTCTCCCAGCCCCCCAGGCAGTGTTCGCAGTGGCCACAGGCGGAGTAGAGCCAGGGCACGCCGATGCGATCGCCCTCCTTGAGGTGGGTCACCCCTTCGCCTAACGCCACCACGTGACCGACCCCCTCGTGTCCAGGAATAAACGGTGGGCTCGGCTTGACCGGCCAGTCGCCATGAGCGGCATGGAGATCGGTATGGCACACCCCCGACGCGGCCACTTTCATCAGCACCTCGCCGCGCTGCGGGCGCGGCACCTCGACTTCTTCCATCACCAGGGGCTGGCCGAACTGGCGAACCACGGCGGCCTGCATCGTCTTATCCATTGTCTTATCCATTATCGGATCTCCAAACTCTAAAAAGGGGCGGCGGCTCTTATCGCCGGCAGGGACAAGGAACAACCCGCTCGGCCCGAAGGCCGAACGGTTGTTATGTGGGAATGGCCCAGCCTAGAAGAAGCCCATCGGGTTGATGTCATAGCTGACCAGCAGGTTCTTGGTCTGCTGGTAATGTTCTAACGCCATTTTATGAGTTTCGCGGCCCACGCCGGACTTCTTGTAACCGCCGAAGGCGGCGTGCGCCGGGTATTGGTGATAACAGTTGGTCCACACGCGGCCGGCCTGAATGCCCCGCCCCATGCGGAAGGCGACATTGATGTCGCGGGACCACACCCCGGCGCCGAGGCCGAACTCGGTGTCGTTGGCAATCGCCAGCGCCTCCGCTTCGTCCTTGAACGTCGTCACGGCGACTACCGGGCCGAAGATTTCCTCCTGGAACACACGCATCCTGTTATCGCCCTTGAGCAAGGTCGGTTGAATGTAATAGCCGCGCGACAGCGCCGGGTCGAGGCTTTCCTTCTCGCCGCCGGCGAGAAATTCCGCGCCCTCCTCGCGGGCCACGTCCATGTAGCTCATGATCTTGTCGAACTGCTCCTGGCTGGCCTGGGCGCCGACCTGGACCTCGGTATCCAGCGGGTTGCCGCGCTTGATCGCCCGGGTGCGCTCCATCACCTTGGCCATGAAGCTTTCGTACATCTCCTCCTGGATCAGTGCCCGCGACGGGCAGGTGCACACTTCGCCCTGGTTGAAGAAGGCCAGCACCAGGCCCTCGGCCGCCTTGTCGATGAATTCCGGCTCGGCGTTCATGATGTCGGCGAAGTAGATGTTGGGCGACTTGCCGCCCAGTTCGACCGTCGAGGGGATGATGTTGTCGGCGGCGCACTTGAGAATGTGCGAACCCACCGGGGTCGAGCCGGTGAAGGCGATCTTGGCGATGCGCTTGTTGGTGGCCAGTGCCTGGCCGGCTTCCTCGCCAAGTCCGTTGACGATGTTGACCACGCCAGGCGGTAGCAGATCGCCGATCAACTCCATCAGCTTGAGGATCGAGGCTGGGGTCTGCTCGGCGGGTTTCAACACCACGCAGTTGCCTGCCGCCAGCGCCGGCGCCAGCTTCCAGGTCGCCATCAGGATCGGGAAGTTCCACGGAATGATCTGGCCCACCACGCCCAGCGGCTCATGGAAGTGATAGGCTACGGTATTACCGTCGATATCCGCAGCGGTTCCTTCCTGGGCGCGAATACAGCCGGCGAAGTAGCGGAAGTGATCCACCGCCAGTGGGATGTCGGCATTGAGCGTCTCGCGCACCGCCTTGCCGTTGTCCCAGCTTTCGGCGACGGCGAGCATCTCCAGGTTCTGTTCGATGCGATCGGCGATCTTCAACAGGATGTTGCCGCGCTCGGCAGCCGAGCTCTTGCCCCAGGCCGGCGCCGCCTTGTGCGCGGCGTCCAGTGCCAGGTCGATGTCCTCGGTGCCCGAGCGGGGGATCTCGCAGAACACCTCGCCGGTGATCGGTGTGACGTTGTCGAAGTACTGGCCCTTGACCGGGGCGACGAACTCGCCGCCGATGTAGTTGCCATAGCGTTTCTCGAAGCTGACGACGGCGTCCGTACTGCCGGGATTGGCGTAGATCATGGCATGGCTCCTATTGCGGATGTTGTCGTTATGAGTGACTCTGGTTAAGTCTTGGTCACGCGTCCGACGTAGGACATCCTTCCGAGGCAGGAGAGCGCCTCCTTCGTTGGTAGGAGGCGAAACGGAGCGAGCGCCATGCATACATTGCTGATCGCCGATGATCATCCCATGTTCCGCGAAGCCATGGCCGATGCCATTGCTGCCGCCTTGCCCGGCACCACCATTCTCCAGGCCGCGACCCTGGCCCAGACATTACAGGATGCCGCCGCGCACGAAGAGATCGATCTGCTGCTGCTCGACCTGAGCTTGCCCGACAGCGCCGGTCTCGATGGTCTGGCCCGACTGCGTGAGCAGTTGCCTTGGTTGCCGGTCGCGATTATTTCCGCCGAACAGGCCCGCGAGACGGTGCTGGAAGCGCTCAATCTCGGTGCCGTCGGCTATATTCCCAAGTCGACACCACGTCAGGAATTGCTGGCCGCTCTGCAACAGGTCTTGGAAGGGCGGGTTTATCTACCGGCCGGACTGCTGCGCCGGCCATCGTTGGCTCCCCGGCCAGAGGCGACGGAAACGCCCGACCTGACGCCATTGACCGCCAAGCAGCGCGAGGTTCTGGTGCGGATGTCGCAGGGGAAATCCAACAAGCATATCGCCCGCGAGTTGATGATTGCCGAAACTACGGTCAAGACTCATGTTTCTGCGATCTTCGGCAAGCTTGGCGTGAGCAGTCGGGTCCAGGCGATTCTGGCCGCCCGTGAGCAGCATCTTGCCCCTTCGGACGAATCGCCGGTTCGACTCGACTCACGTCCTCTCGAGCAGGCTGAGTAGCTGCATCTTCAGGCGCAACGGTTTGACCGGCTTGAGCAGCCATCCAAATCCCAGCATGCGGGCACGGCGCTTGAGCGTGGCATCATGATTGGCCGTAATCACCAGCACCGGCAGGCCGGGCCAACGCTCGCGCAGCCGACTCGCCGCCTCCAGTCCATCCGGGTCGCCTTCCTCCAGGTGATAGTCGACGACCAGCGCATCCGGCGGTGAGGTAGTCTCGCTGTCCAGTACGCCGGGACCGGCCGCAGCCATGACCCGACACCCCCAGCTTCCCAATAGCGCCTGCATGCCCTCGCGAATGGCCAGGTCGTTATCGATGACCCATATCACCCGGCCGGATAGCGGTTCGTTACCCGGCATGGCTTCGGTCACTGCCTGGACACGCTTTCCCTCGGGCAGTCGACCGTAGGGAACCAGTACCGAGAACAGCGAGCCTCGTCCGTGCCTGGAGGCCAACCCCACGGGATGGTCGAGCATCGACGTGATTCGGTCGACGATGGCCAAGCCAAGCCCCAAGCCACGATCTTTGTCGTCACGGCGGCTTTCGGCGCGTCGAAACTCCAGGAAGATCGCTTCGCGCTGGTCTTCGGGAATGCCCGGGCCGGTATCGCCGACGCAGATCTCCAGGCCCTCGGCCCGACGGCGACACCCCAGCAGGACATGGCCCCGCGCGGTATAGCGGATAGCATTGGTGAGAAAATTGCGCACCACCCGCGCCAGTAGCTGCAGGTCGGAGTCGATCACGGCCCCACTGCGCACATAGTGCAATGTCAGCCCCTGCGAGACGGCGACCTGATGGTATTCCTGGGCCAGCGTATCGAGCAGGTCGGCGGCGCCGAAGGGCGCCACATCGGGTTTGAGCACCCCGGCATCCAGCCGCGAGATATCCACTAATGTTCCCAGCAGAGTCTCGACATCCTCGAGCGAGCGGCCGATATGTTTGACCAGGCGTCGAGAGGAGTTGGGTACGTGGTGTTCGCCCAGGGCACTGGCGAACAGCCGGGCGGCGTTCAATGGCTGCAGCAGGTCATGGCTGACGGCAGCGAGAAACTTGGTCTTGGACAGGTTGGCCGCCTCGGCTTCCTGCTTGGCTTCGATCAGCCGCTGCTCCGCCGAGGCACGGCTGTGAATCTCCTCGCGCAGCTGGGCATTCACCTGGCCTAGCTCATCGAGGGTGCGATGCAGTGTCTCGGTTCGCTCGCGCACCTGTTCGGCCAGTAGCACGGCGTGCTCGAAGGCGGCATAGGGCGCACCCTCTGCGAGGCCGCTCGACTCGACGCGTTCGATCAGTGCCGCACACACCTTGCGCAGGCGCCGATTCTCGTCGATCAGCGTCTGCTCACGCGCCGTGGTGGGTGCCACCTGCTGCGTCGGGTCGGGCATGGCCAATAGCGACCCCGGTAAAGGTCTGGTTGATGTGCATGCCATGGTGCTGTTCCCCGTAGGTGTTGAAGCCGATCGCACGCCACCGACGCAATAGGCGGGAGGCCGATTGCGCTTCGCCGAGCGCTTCGATGGCCAGGCGCCGCAGGAAGCAGTCACAGCCGACAATCAACGCCGGTGGCCCGAGACGTGACTCGAGACCGGTGAGTACCTGTTCGAGGTCGGCCAGGATCGGTGCCGGCTGCATGGCGGTCAGGACGATGCCGTTCTCCACCGCGCAGTAGAAGGTCAGGCTGTCGTCAGTATTGACCCGCTGGATCGAGCGTACGTAGAACTGCTCCCCGATACGTACCGCCAGGGGATGTCGGGCGAAATCGGCCTCACCCAGCCCCGTTACCTCGCGCCCGACCAACCGGGCGTATTCCCTGGCCGCCGGTGCGGCATTGAGCTCGAACACGGTACGTTGGTGCCGGTCCGCGGCGGTTACCACCAGTTTCTCGTCACGCGGGCGCAGGTGGTGGGTGCTGAAGACTTCGAACGGCAGCGGGGTGGTGATCATCACCACGACCGCCGCCTGACTGTGGAAACGCCCCTGATGATAGACGTAGGTATGGGCGAGGCGATTGTCGTCGCCCGCCGACCCGCCGAAACTGGGAATGCTGCCGAGTGCGGCATCCAGTGTCGCCAGTACCTGCTCCTCGCTGCTCGATAGTCCGTCGAGCAATGTCAGTGCGAAGCTGTGATCGGAGACAGATACCGTCGACTGCCGCCGGCACTCGCCGAGCAGCGTATCCACCAGGCATTGCGCCCGTAACAGGTCGAAGGATTCCAGATTGTCGATCAGTGCCGGGGCAGCGGTGAAGGCGCGACGGTCGAAGCCAATGGCGACCACGCAGCCCCGCCCGTACCCGGCCGGAGTGATCTCCCCCGCCGTGGTACAGCCACTCACCGGAACATTCGGGAATGCCTCATCGAGTGCATGCCCCAGCGCATCCAGCGGATACTCGGCACTACAGAAGAACAGCACCGTGCCCAAGTGGGCATGGCACAGTTCGGCGGCCAACTCCAGAGCGGCCAACTTTGGATCGCGTTGTAGGGAATGGGCCGTGCGCACCGGTCCAGCCGCCTGGGGCGGCGGACGCTGCGCGCTAGCGTTCGGGAAGGTATCGAGCATGGCGGCCATCGTGTCGTTGTCGTTTCTGGCAGTGTATTCCCGGGCCAGGCCCTTCACAACGACACCTCTGGATGAGGCGCCTCATGGTGCTTTTGCCCTGTGCTGGTGCGCGATCCGCCGGCGTATTCAGCCAGGGTGGCAGTAGGCGCGGCGACGTTGGCAGGAATGGTGATCGATTGGCTCAGGTCTGCTGGGGCGCGTAGCGCGGCGTGCCCAGGCGCTTGACCATGGCCTCGACCATCTCGGCGGAGTGGGTCGCCGCCTGGTCGATGAATGCCGTGAAGGAGAGGTTGGATTGCTTGCCGGCGATATCCGACAGCGCGCGAATTACCACGAACGGACAGCCGTAGAGATGGCAGGTCTGGGCGATGGCGGCGGCTTCCATCTCGGCGGCGAGCATGGTCGGGAAGCGCTCGCGGGTGCGCTCCACGGCATCCGGGCAGGCCATGAAGGCATCGCCGGTGGCGATCAGCCCCTCGAAGACGCGCAGATGCCCAAGGCTTTCGATGCACTCGCGGGCGACGCGCACCAGGCGCTCGTCAGGACGATAGGCGGCCGGCATTTTGGGTACCTGACCATGCTCGTAGCCGAACACCACGGCATCGACATCGTGATGACGAACCTCGCTGGAGATCACCACGTCGCCGACTTCGAGCTCGCTACCGAAACCGCCGGCCGAGCCGGTATTGATGATCACTTCGGGATGGTACATGTCGAGCAGCAGGGTGGTGCCGATGGCGGCGTTCACCTTGCCGATGCCGGATTGCAGAATGACCACCTCGACGCCATGCAGGCGGCCGGTATGGAAGGTCGAGCCGACGTACTGGCGAGTCTGGCGATCTTCCAGATGCGAGGCGAGCAGGGCAACCTCTTCGGCCATGGCGCCGATGATTCCGATTTTCTGCATCAGGCGAACACCTGATTCCATTCGCTGCGCTTGGCCAGAAAGTCGCGAGCGAGAACCTTAGCGCCTTCCAGGCTGTGGCTGGCGGCCCAGCCGCACTGCATCTCGTTGCAGGCGGGTACGGCGTCGGCCACGAGCACGTCTTCCAGCGTTTTGGCCAACAGATTCAACACGTCGTCGTAATCGTCGTGGTTGATCATGGCCACATAGAAACCGGTCTGGCAGCCCATCGGGCTGATATCGACGACCTTGTCGCTGTGGTTGCGCGACAGCTCGGCCATCAGGTGCTCAAGGGAGTGCAGTGCGGGCATTTCCATGTGCGCCTGGTTGGGTTGGCAAAAACGCATGTCGTATTTGTGAATCGCGTCGCCACGAACCCCGGTCTTGATGCCGGCGAGGCGCACGTAGGGGGCTTTCACCTGGGTATGATCCAGGTTGAAGCTCTCGACGTTCATGGGTTGCTGTTCGCTCATCCGGCGCTCCGTGTTTGCTGAGATGGGAAATCGGGAGCGGGATTATACCTTCTGCTACTCAATCCTGCATGGCGTCGTGGAGTTCGGCGGCGAACAGGGTGTTTTCGAGTAACGAGGCCACGGTCATCGGGCCGACGCCGCCGGGTACCGGGGTGATATGGCTGGCGCGCTCGGCGGCGGGGGCGAATTCGACGTCACCGATCAATTGGCCGCTGTCCTGGCGGTTGATGCCGACGTCGATGACGATGGCGCCCTGTTTGACCCATTCTCCCTTGACCAGGCCCGGCGTGCCCACCGCGACCACCAGCAGCTCGGCGCGCCGCACCTGGGCCTCGAGATCGCGGGTAAAACGGTGGCAAACGGTCGTCGTCGCGCCGGCCAGCATCAGCTCCAGCGCCATGGGACGACCGACGATATTGGAAGCGCCGACGACCGTGGCGTTCAGGCCACGTACCGCCAGATCGCTCTCCTGAAGCAGGGTCATGATGCCCTTGGGCGTGCAGGGGCGCAGCACCGGCAGGCGCTGGGCGAGTCGCCCGAGATTGTAGGGGTGGAAGCCGTCGATGTCCTTGTCCGGACGGATGCGCTCGAGTATCGGTCGCGCATCGAGATGCTCGGGCAGCGGTAGCTGTACCAGGATGCCGTCGATCACCGGGTCGGCATTCAACTCATCGACCAGCGCTTCGAGATCCGCCTGGGTGGTGTCGGTCGGCAACTGATGGCGAAAGGATTGGATACCGGCCTGCTCGCAGGCGCGGTGCTTGTTGCGCACATAGACTTCGGATGCCGGATCCTCGCCGACCAGCACCACGGCAAGACCGGGAATGCGGGCGCCGGCTTCGCGGCGAGCCGCTACCTGGCGAGCGACCTGTTGGCGTACATGCGCGGCAATCGCCTTGCCGTCGATCAGTTGGGCGGTCATCGAGAGATCCTTGCGTACTTGGCGGCAGCGGAAAACGAGGCGCTGATTTTCGCATGGCAGCGGCTACAGTCAAAGCGGCTTTAGGGACCCACTGGCGCGAAGCTGGGCCGAACCTTGACCAAGTCGGGGGTGCCAAACTACGTTTTTTTAACGCAGTGAGTGAATTGTCGTGATGCTCGACATAGCTGTAACAACAATAAAGCGTCGGCAGTGCATCGAACGCCGGCCTCGGGAGGGAAGTCATGTGCTCACGCAAGTACGTCCCATCGAACGATACCGGATTGACCCGGCGTAACTTCATCAAGACCACTGGTGTCGTCGCAATCGGCACGGCCATCGCTGGCCATATACCCACCATCTTCGCCCAGCAGAAGAAACCTCTCAGGATCGGTGCCTCCATCTCGCTTACGGGCAAGTACGCGCGTTCCGGCGAGGAGCAGCACAAGGGCTATATGCTCTGGGCCAAACACGTCAACGAACTGGGTCACAGCTATGGCAAGGCGGACTTGCCCAACAGCGGCGAACCCGGCTTGTTGGGCCGGCCGGTGGAACTCATCGTGCTTGACGACCGTAGCGATCCGACCACGGGCGTGCGGCTCTACAACGAACTCATCCATAGCCGTCAGGTGGACTTACTGCTGGGTCCCTACTCGAGTGCCGTGACCAATGCGGTCGCTCCGATCATCGAGAACGCGCAGATCCCGACGCCGAACCCGATGGCCTCAAGCACGGCAATCTGGGAAGGCCGCAATCTACAGTGGCAGGTTCAGGTCCAGCCGCCGGGTAGTCGGCGTCTGCCGGGGCTGACCCAGGTTGCGATGGAGCACGGCGACGAAAAGATCGCCATTATCTACGAAGACAGCGAGTTTCCGCGCAACGCGGCCAAGGCCCTGCGCGCACGCGCGAAAGAGGACGGGCTGCAGATCGTTCTCGACACCGCTTACCCGGTAAAGATCACCGACTGGACGCCTATCGTTCAGCAGGTGATGAACTCGGGCGCCACGGTGCTCGCCGGCGGCGGCTACCTGCCCGATGCCATCGGCATCACTCGAGCCACGCGCTCGCTGGGCTACCAACCCAATATTCTGTCGCTGCTGGTCGGGGTGGCATTACCCGATTATCGCGATACGTTGGGCAAGGCCGCATTGACCGTGACCGGCGATGCCGACTGGACGCCAAACGTCAATTACCCCGGCGCGCAGAAATACGTCGAGGCCTACCGCAGCGAATATGGCGGGGTGCCCGAGTACCACTCCGCAGGCGGTTATGGCGCCGCGCAAATTCTCGAGGAGGCGGTGCGACGTGCCGGAACCGTCGACGATTTCGAGAAGATCCGCGACATCATGTTCGAGCTGAAGACCACGACCGTCTTCAACCTCTATGAGGTTGCTCCACTCGACTCCCCGGACTCCGGGCTACAGCTAGCCGCGAACCGCGTCATGCTGCAGGTACAGGAGGCGGACGGCAAGCTCGAAAACGCGGTCGTCTACCCGGACGAGGCAGCCAACGCCCAATGGATATATCCCTTCCAGTGAGCGCCACGACAGAGCCGGGGCCGTTATCGATCCCCGGCAATAACAAAGGGCGGTCGGCATGGGAGCGGTTTTCGGGCTTTCGCTTGGTTCTTTCCGCATGCCGGCCGGCTAAGGAGGCTCGGTGGATCATCCTCTTCAACTGCTGGCAAACGGCCTGGTGGTCGGTGCCATCTATAGCCTGGTTGCGGTCGGGCTGAGTCTGGTATTCGGCGTCATGCGGGTGATCAACATCGCGCATGGCGACTTCGCCATGCTCGGCGCCTATGTCGCCTTCTTCGCCTGGGATTGGCTCGGCCTCAGCCCGCTCGTCTCGCTGCTGCCGGCGATGGCGATCCTCTTCCTGTTCGGTGCCGGGCTGCAGAGGCTGGTCATCGAACGAGTGGTTGGTCGGCCGCTGCTGGCCTCGTTGATGCTGACCTTCGGGCTGTCGCTGATCATCTGGAATTCGAGCCAAGTGGCCTTTACCACCAAGCTGCGTGGCATTTCCTATCTGACGGAGCCGGTGACATTCCTGGGTGTGACGATGTCGCAGTCGTATATCGTCGGTTTCGTGCTGGCGCTCATTCTTACCGGTGCGCTGTTCGCGTTCCTCAAGTTCACCGCGCCGGGCAAGGCGATCCGCGCGACCTCCCAGAATCAGGACGTTGCCCTCGCTTGCGGGATAGATGTGCGTCGTGCGCGCACCCTGGCTTTTGGCATTGGCGCCGCGCTCGCCGCCGCAGCCGGAACGCTCATCAGCATGACCGGCTTCATATATCCCTACATGGGATTCGAGTATCTGGCCAAGACCTTCACCATCGTCGTGCTTGGCGGGCTCGGCAGCGTTGCCGGGGCCCTCGTCGCCGCCTTTGCCTACGGCCTTCTGGAGAGCTTCGGTACCGCCATGCTCTCGCCGCGCATCGCGCCGGCGCTGCCTTTCGTGCTACTGATCGCGATCATGATTTTCCGGCCCTCGGGGCTATTCGGCACCAGCGTGGCCGACCGATGAGTACGCGGCGCGAGCGAGCGGATAGCAGTGTTCACGGCGGAGGGAGTAGCTGGGTCGCGTGGCTTTCATGGCTGGGCGTGGCGATCTTCGCCGTCTACGTCGCGTTCATGCTGGCGGCGCCCTGGCTGGTGAATCGGGGAACGCTGTCACTGCTCTATCTGGTGTTGTATTTCGTGCTGCTGGCGGCGAGTTGGAATTTGATGTCCGGCTTTACCGGCTATATCAACTTCGCCCACGTGGCCTTTATCGGTGTCGGGATGTACGCCTCGGCGATCGCCATCGCCGATCTTGGCGCGCCATGGTTCCTGGCCGTCGCGCTGGGTGGCTGCGTCGCTGCCGCATACGCGGCCGTGCTTAGCGTTCCGCTACTGCGCATCAAGGGACCCTATTTCACCATCACCACGCTGGCGGTCGCCGAGGGGACGCGCGTGATCATGAGTAGCGCCTTCATGGAGCCGCTGACCCGGGCCGGTTCCGGCATTCCACTGTTTGTGCAGATCGGCTTCGAGACCAAGTACTTCGCCATGCTGGCGTTGGTGGTTGCCGTGGTTGTCGTGACCTATGTCCTGGCCAATTCGCGAATCGGTCTGCGCCTGCTGTCGATTCGCGAAGACGAGCGCGCCGCCGAGAACCTGGGTGTCAACACCACACGCCTCAAGATCGGCGCCTTCGTACTGAGTGCCTTCTTCGCCGGTCTCGGTGGTGGGCTGCATGCCATGTATCTAAGCTATATCGATCCGTTCAATGCGTTTCATATCAAGTACACCGTGATACCGATCATCATGACCTTCTTCGGCGGCATCGGCACCGTGCTGGGTCCGGTGCTCGGTGGCACGGTGCTGGAGCTATTCAATGACTACATCTGGGCGCATGTGCTGCGACTCAACCTGGCGACGTTCGGCGTCGTGCTGGTGGCGCTGATCCTGTTCATGCCGCAGGGGCTTCTCGAATGGCTCAAGGATCGCGGTTTCCTGCCCAAGACACGGAGGATATAGCCGTGCCCGAGGCCGACATGATGCAAGCGCCGGTTTTCGAGGCGCGCGCGGTCACCAAGTCGTTCGCCAGCCTGCGCGCCGTAGATGACTGCTCATTTGCGGTCGAGAAAGGCGCGATCGTGGGGCTGATCGGCCCCAATGGGGCCGGCAAGACGACGCTGTTCGACATTGCCAGCGGCGCGACCCGGTTGGACTCGGGGCAGATCGTCTTCAGAGGCGAGGACATCAGCGCCCTGAAGCCGCATCAGCGAGCGCTCAAGGGACTGGGGCGCACCTTTCAGCTCACTCGCGTGTTTCCCAAGATGACGCTGATGGAAAACATGTTCGTCGCTTCGCCCGGCGATCATCGGCTGCATGAGCGGGCCCGCGAGTATCTGGAGCTGGTGAATCTCGTCGACCGCCGCCATGAGTACGCGAGCGATCTATCCTATGGCCAGCAGAAACTTCTGGAACTCGCGCGCATCCTGATGCTCGATCCCGAGTTGATCCTGCTGGACGAGCCGGCCGCCGGCGTCAACCCGACCCTGCTCAAGAGCCTGCTGGCGTTCATCCATGAACTTCGCGACACCTGGGGCAAGACGTTTCTGATCATCGAGCACAACATGAACCTGGTCATGGGCCACTGCGACAAGGTCGTGGTCATGAGCGCTGGAAGCGTGATCGCCGAGGGTTCGGGGGAGGAGATTCAAGCGAACGAGGAGGTGCTCGAAGCCTATTTCGGTAAATCCACCCACCCGCTGGGGCGTGCCGGTCATGGCGCTTGAAGCGGATCGCGTCGCGCCGCGTTCGGGTGACGACGCTCACGGCGACTTCCTCATGGTCGAGGATATCGTCTCGGGCTATGGCCGCCAGGAAATTCTGCACGGTATTTCACTGGAGGTGCGTGCCGGCGAGATCGTCGCCATCATCGGCCCGAACGGTTGCGGCAAGTCCACCTTTCTGAAGGCAGTCATGCGTTTCCTGCCGGCATGGCAGGGCAGTATTCGCTTCCAGGGCGCGGACCTGACGCCGCTGAGCCCGGACAAGACCGTGCGCCGTGGCATTTCCTTCGTCCCGCAAGGGCACGCGGTATTCCCGGACATGACGGTCGACGAGCATCTCGACATGGGCGCCTGGATTCTGACCGACGAGCAGAAAAAACGCACGGCGCGGGAGCGTGCCTACGAGCTCATTCCGCGTCTCGCCGAGCGCAAACGCCAAGCCGCCAAGACGATGAGTGGCGGCGAGCAGCAGATGCTTTCCATCGCTCGCGCCCTGATGACCGCGCCGGAGCTGTTGATCCTCGACGAACCGACGCTCGGGTTGTCGCCGAAGCTCGTCGATCTGACTTTCGAGACGATCCTTGAAGTCAATCGCCGGCTCGGCGTGGCGATTCTCATGGTCGAGCAGAACGCGGCCGTGGCGCTCGAGAACTCACACCGTGGTTACGTTCTCGAGATGGGCAACAACAAATACCAGGGCGAAAGCGCCGAGCTGCTGCGCGACGAACGTGTCCGGCGCGCCTATTTGGGTGGTTGAGCGGTAAAAGAGAGTAAGGGTGGGGCCTAAACGGCGAGGCGCGTCCACCGTGGACGCGCCTCGCCGTTATTACATCGCATGCATGATAAAAGCCTAAGGAAACAGCAGCAGCGCCTTTTGCAGCGTGGATAACAGGCCCCATGCCAGCGGGATCATGACCAGCGCCCAAGCCGCCGCGATCAGTATCGGTGACGATGTGCCGTGTTCGACTGCATTCTCATCTCTTTGATCGTGCATGACTCAGCCCTCCATTGGTTTGGCGGTTTCGGTATTGCCCCGGTCGCGATCGGAGGCATCCTCGTAATGGTGTTTGGCATCTACCGCCTTGACGCACAGGTTGCAGATCAAGCCGATCAGCAGCAGTCCCACCATGATGTACATGGTGACGGTATAGGCCTGCGCCGGATCTACCCCGGCATCGATCTGCGCCGCGCGGATGTAATTGACCAGCACCGGGCCCATGATGCCGGCGGCCGACCAGGCGGTCAGCAGGCGGCCATGGATGGCGCCCACGTGCATGGTGCCGAAAATGTCCTTGAGATACGCCGGTATGGTCGAAAATCCCCCGCCATACATGCTGATGATCACGCAGTAGCACAGCACGTACAGGAACACGCTGCCGATCGCCGCCGTGCCCGGTACCAGTGCGTACAGCGCCATGCCGAGAACGAAGAAAATGATGTAGGTGTTCTTGCGCCCGATGTAATCGGACACCGATGCCCAGGCGAAGCGTCCGCCCATGTTGAACAGGCTGAGCAGGCCGACGAAACCGGCGGCGGCTGCCGCCTCGATCGCACCCGGCATCATTTCCTGCGACATCGCCGAGGCCTGGCCGAGCACGCCGATGCCGGCGGTAACGTTCAGGAACAGCACGAACCAGAGTAGATAGAACTGCGGCGTCTTCATCGCCTGGTTTACATCCACGTGGTTGCGGGTAACCAGCTTCTGCGGCTGTTTTTCCTCGACGAAACCGGCGGGCTTCCAGCCCTTGCGCGGTATGCGCACGATGGTTGCCCCGATACACATGAAGATGAAATAAATGATGCCCATGGTGACGAACGTGGCCGCCACGCCGACGGATTCCGGCGAGGAGTAATATTTCATCAGGCCAACGGCAAGGGGGGCGCCGATCATGGCGCCGCCACCGAAGCCCATGATGGCCATGCCGGTCGCCATGCCTGGGCGGTCGGGGAACCACGTGATCAGCGTCTTGACCGGCGAGATATAGCCAATGCCGAGGCCGATGCCGCCAAGCACCCCGTAGCCGAGATAGATTAGCCAGACGAGGTGCGTCCAGACGCCTATCGCCGATAGCAGAAAGCCGCTACCGAAACAGCAGGCCGCCGTGAACATGGCCTTGCGCGGCCCGACTCGTTCTAGCCAGCTTCCACAGAATGCCGCGGATAGACCGAGAAAAACCATCGATAGGCTGAATATCCAGCCCAGGGTGGTAAGTTCCCAATCGGCAGGTAGCGACTCTGTTACGCCGAGAACCCGCGTCAATGGCAAATTGAATACGCTGAAGGCGTAGGCTTGACCGATGCATAGGTGTACGCATAGCGCCGCCGGCGGTACCAGCCAGCGGCTGTGACCAGGTTTGGCGATAATATTGTTCTTATCTAGAAACGACATGGGCTCTCTCCCGAGGCAGGCACAGGGGTGGGATTTGGCGGCTGCTCGGCTCGGAAAAATAGGTACGAGGCAATGTGCTGTCGGTGTGCCACGCGTGAATGAGCGTAGAGCGTACCCGTGTATTGTGCTTAGTAGGCCACGGTCCAAGCGGCAAGCGTTTTTCGCGTCAGTCATGCTAATGTCTAGTCGAGTCAAGCAATATCATGGCTCCATTCCTCTTGCGTCTCTCGTTCGGGTTCCAGGAGCCTTGAGTAAGGCTAATGCTTGACCGGCGGGGAATCTTGCGTAGAATACGCAGCGCTTGACGAGGCCCCGAGGGGGCCCATCGAGGTCGTGGCAATAGTCCGACGGGGTATAGCGCAGTCTGGTAGCGCGCCTGCTTTGGGAGCAGGATGTCGGGGGTTCGAATCCCTCTACCCCGACCAACTCGTTGATTGTGTTGAGTAAAATCGATCGACGGGGTTGTCAGTTGGCGCCTTGAGGCCGTAATATCTCTTCTGCTCGAAGAGGTTTCCTTCATCGGGGGAGTGTCTCTTTCGTTGGGAATACGCGCTCATAGCTCAACCGGATAGAGCAACGGCCTTCTAAGCCGTAGGTTGCAGGTTCGAGTCCTGCTGGGCGCGCCAGTTCCGACAGGGCGAGCCTGGCAACAGTGACAGGCCCGTGCGCCTGGAGCGTGGTGATCGATAGCTTCGATATGGTGGGTGTAGCTCAGTGGTAGAGCTCCGGATTGTGGCTCCGGTGGTCGTGGGTTCGATCCCCATCATCCACCCCATATCGCGATGATCGATCAAGCTGCTGTTGAAGTGGTGGGTGTAGCTCAGTGGTAGAGCCCCGGATTGTGGCTCCGGTGGTCGTGGGTTCGATCCCCATCATCCACCCCATTTCTGTTTTCGCCGTATCGCCATCTGCCTATCTGCGTTTCACACCTCTTTCCTTTTCTTCACGTTTGCAAAGCTATTGTTGCCACTTGGTCGCCTGCTTGACGGACATTGTACGTCGGGTATGGCATTTTTCAGCGCTGCCCCTTGTAAGCAATGTCACCTGCCCCCACTCATTGCGGCATGATGCGCTTGCCAGCGCGAGCCGGGGTTCTTAAAATCCCTCCTTTTGAACGCACTCTCAAACGCCCCCAGTCGGTAGAGGACCATTCATGCAAGCTTCCGTCGAAACGACTTCACAGATCGCACGCCGCGTCACGGTGCAGGTGCCGGCCGCCGAGGTCGATCAGGCCGTTGCCGCTCGTCTTCAGGATACCGCCAAGAACGTTCGCCTGAACGGCTTTCGTCAGGGCAGGGTGCCGATGGCTGTGGTGAAGCAGCGCTATGGTCGTGACGTGCGTAACGAGGTGGTGGGCGAACTGATGCGTCAGCATTACGTTACAGCGATCACCGAGCAAAGCCTCAACCCGGCCGGTTATCCGTCCATTGAGCCGACCGTCAACGAGTCGGGCAAGGATCTTGAGTTCGTTGCCACGCTCGAGGTTTATCCGGAGATCGAGCTGGCTTCCATCGAAGGTAGTGAAATCGAGCGCCCCGTGGCGACAGTCAACGACGCCGATATCGAACAGATGATCGAGACCCTGCGCAAGCAGAACGCGGCCTGGGAAGCGGTGGACCGTGCGGCCGCCGAGGGCGACCAGGTCAAGGTCGATTTCAAGGGCTTCCTCGGTGACGAGCCATTCGAAGGCGGCGAGGCCGAGGGGCACGAGCTGGTGCTGGGTTCCAATAGCTTCATTCCCGGCTTCGAGGAACAGCTTGCCGGCGTGAAGGCGAATGACGAAACCGAGATCAAGGTCACCTTCCCCGAAGACTACCAGGCCGAGCATCTCGCCGGTCAGGAGGCCACCTTCCAGGTCAAGGTCCATCAGGTCAGCGCCCAGAAACTGCCAGAAGTCGATGCCGAATTCATCAAGCAGTTCGGTGTCGAGGATGGCGACATCGAGAAGTTCCATGGTGAAGTGCGCAAGAACATGGAACGCGAAGTTCAGCAAGCCGTCGACAACCGCGTCAAGCAGCAGGCGCTCGAAGCTCTGAAGACCGCCAATGATATTCCGGTGCCGACTTCGCTGATCGAGCAGGAAACCGATGGGCTCAAGCGCCAGGCGGCACAGCAGTTCGGCCTCGGTGACGATTTCGACGTCTCCCAGCTACCCAATGAGCTGTTTGCCGAGCAGGCCAAGAGTCGCGTGCAGGTCGGTCTGTTGCTGGCCGAGGTGATCAAGGTTCATGAGATCGATGCCAGCGACGATGAGATCAAGGCCAAGGTCGAGGAGCTCGCGCAGCAGTATCAGCAGCCTGAGGAGGTCATCGAGTATTACCTCAAGGACGAGAAGATGAAGAACCAGGTCAAGTCTGCCATTCTCGAAGAGAAGGCGGTTGACAAGCTGCTCGAGCAGGCACAGGTTAAGGATGTAGAGATGTCCTACGAGCAGGCGCTGCAAGCCGCGCAACAGCAGCAGGACGGTGAAGAAGACAGCGACGACGAGACCGCTTCCGACAAGACCTGATCGTCGCTGTCGTTTAACATGACCCGGCTACGGCCGGGTCTCTGGTCACTGCCCCTTCGTGGGACTGTGCGGGCACGAGTTACCAAGTCACCGGATTAAAGGTAGGCATACAATGGGCAACGAGTTCGATATTCAAAACGCCGGCGGCCTGGTGCCGATGGTGGTCGAGCAGAATGCGCGCGGCGAGCGGGCCTATGATATTTACTCGCGCCTGCTCAAAGAGCGTGTGATCTTCCTGGTGGGGCCGGTGGAAGACTACATGGCCAATCTGGTGGTGGCACAGTTACTGTTCCTTGAATCCGAGAACCCCGACAAGGACGTTCACCTGTACATCAATTCACCGGGCGGCTCGGTGACCGCGGGCATGTCGATCTACGACACCATGCAGTTCATCAAGCCGGACGTTTCCACCGTGTGCATCGGTCAGGCGGCCAGCATGGGCGCGTTCCTGCTGGCCGGCGGCGCCAAGGGCAAGCGCTTCTGCCTGCCCAACTCGCGGATGATGATTCATCAGCCGCTGGGCGGCTACCAAGGTCAGGCATCGGATATCGAGATCCATACCAAGGAAATTCTCAATATCCGCCATAAGCTGAACAGGATTCTGGCCGAACATACCGGGCAGGATATCGAGACCATCGCCAAGGACACCGACCGTGATAACTTCATGGAAGGCGGCCAGGCCGCGGAGTACGGCTTGATCGATGCCGTGCTGGATAAGCGTCCGGTATCCTGATAGCGTAATTCATAACCCATGCATATCCTGGCGGTCGTTACCGGCCGCCGCCGTAAAGAGGTACGCGAATGGCCGACGGCAAAGGCAAAGACGAGGGCAAGCTACTGTACTGTTCGTTCTGCGGTAAGAACCAGAACGAAGTACGCAAGCTGATCGCGGGTCCTTCCGTCTATATCTGCGATGAATGTGTCGACCTGTGTAACGACATCATTCGCGAGGAAGTCCTCGAGGCCGACGCCGAGGGCGATGAGGATCGCTTGCCGGTTCCGCGTGAGATTCGTCATACCCTCGACGACTACGTGATCGGGCAGGACCGCGCCAAGATGGTCCTGTCGGTAGCGGTCTACAATCACTACAAGCGACTTCGTGCCGGCGTAAAGGCCGACGATGTCGAGCTGGGCAAGTCGAACATTCTGTTGATCGGTCCGACCGGTAGCGGCAAGACGCTGCTCGCCGAGACACTGGCGCGCCTGCTGAATGTGCCGTTCACGATCGCCGACGCCACCACCCTGACCGAAGCCGGGTATGTGGGCGAGGACGTCGAGAACATCATCCAGAAGCTGTTGCAGAAGTGCGATTACGATGTGGAAAAGGCCCAGAAGGGCATTGTCTATATCGACGAGATCGACAAGATCTCGCGCAAGTCCGACAATCCTTCGATCACCCGTGACGTCTCGGGCGAGGGCGTGCAGCAGGCGCTGCTCAAGCTGATCGAGGGCACCACGGCGTCGGTCCCGCCCCAGGGCGGTCGCAAGCATCCGCAGCAGGAGTTCTTGCAAGTCGATACCGGCAACATCCTGTTCATCGTCGGTGGGGCCTTCGCCGGCCTGGACAAGGTGATCCGCGATCGCGCCGAGAAGGGTGGAATCGGCTTCAATGCCACCGTCAAGAGCAAGGACTCGGAGAAGGGCGTGGGCGACATCCTGGCCGACGTCGAGCCGGAAGATCTGGTCAAGTTCGGCCTTATTCCCGAGTTCGTCGGTCGTCTGCCGGTGATCGCCACGCTCACCGAGCTCAGCGAGGATGCGCTGGTCCAGATACTCACCGAGCCCAAGAACTCGCTGGTCAAGCAGTACGCCAAGCTGTTCGAGATGGAAAGCGTCGAACTCGATTTTCGCGAGGATGCGCTGCGTGCGGTGGCGCGCAAGGCCATGGCCCGCAAGACCGGGGCGCGCGGGCTGCGCTCGATACTCGAATCGGTGCTGCTCGACACCATGTACGAGATTCCCTCGCTCGATGGCGTCAGCAAGGTGGTGATCGACGAATCGGTGATTTCCGGCGAAAGCGAGCCGTTGCTCATTTACTCCAAACAGCAGGAAAGCAAGGTAGCGAACAAGGGCGGGTAATCCTTTCCCGGTTCAGCGGGGGCCGCAAGGCCCCCTTTTCATATCTGCATCGCTGGCTTGCAAGTCGATTTGCGAGGAGCGTTGCAAAGAGCCGGGCCAACCGGTCACGGCGGTTGCAATGCGCCATTTTTGCCCCCATCACTCGCTCCATTCACCGAGCAATCATTCGATTTTGAGGAACTGTCTGCGATGCAGCAGAACGCCGAACAAACCTTGAGCCTGCCTCTCCTGCCATTGCGGGATGTGGTCGTCTACCCCCAGATGGTCATTCCCCTGTTCGTCGGGCGCGAGAAATCCATTCAGGCACTGGAAGTCGCCATGGACGCCGACAAGCGTGTGTTGTTGGTCGCCCAGCGCGAAGCCGGCCAGGATGATCCCGATGCTGGCGATTTATTCTCGGTAGGCACCGTGGCCGAGATCATGCAGTTGCTCAAGCTACCCGATGGCACCGTGAAGGTGCTTATCGAGGGCACGTCGCGTGCCGATGTGCGCACAGTTGGCGCCACCGACTCGGGCTACAGCATGGCCGAGGTCATGCTGCGCGAGAGCCAGCCGCTTTCCGAACGCGAGCAGGAATCGCTGGTGCGGGTGCTGCTCAATCAGTTCGAGCAGTACGTCAAGCTGTCGAAGAAGGTGCCCAACGAGGTTCTCAATTCGCTACAGGGCATCGAGGACCCCAGCCGCCTGGTGGATACCATCTGCGCGCACTTGTCGCTGAAGATCGGCGACAAGCAGGAGTTGCTGGAGATGGACCGGGTGCGCGATCGCATCGAGCACCTGATGGCATTGATCGAATCCGAGATCGATCTGCTGCAGGTCGAAAAGCGCATCCGCTCGCGGGTCAAGGACCAGATGGAGAAATCCCAGCGCGAGTACTATCTCAATGAGCAGATGAAGGCCATCCAGAAGGAGATGGGCGAGCTCGAGAATGTGCCCAACGAGGCCGAGAAGTACGAGCAGGCGATCAAGGAATCGGGTATGCCCACCGAAGCTGCCGAGAAAGCCAATCAGGAGCTCGGCAAGCTCAAGATGATGGCGCCGACTTCCGCCGAAGCCACGGTGGTGCGCTCCTATCTCGATTGGTTGGTGGCGGTGCCCTGGAAGAAGCGCACGCGGGTCAAGCACGACCTGGCGCACGCGGTAAGCGTGCTCGACGAGGACCATTATGGCCTCGAAGAGGTCAAGGAGCGTGTGCTCGAATACCTGGCGGTTCAGAAACGCGTCAAGAAACTCAAGGGGCCGGTGTTGTGCCTGGTGGGTCCGCCCGGGGTCGGCAAGACCTCGCTCGGCCAGTCGCTGGCGCGCGCCACCAATCGCAAGTACGTGCGTCTGGCGCTGGGCGGCGTGCGCGACGAATCGGAAATTCGCGGCCACCGTCGCACCTACATCGGTTCGTTGCCGGGCAAATTGATCCAACGCATGAGCCGGGCGGGTGTCAGAAACCCGCTGTTTCTGCTCGATGAAGTCGACAAGATCGGCATGGACCATCGTGGCGATCCCGCCTCGGCACTGCTCGAGGTGCTCGATCCCGAGCAGAATGACAAGTTCAGCGATCACTATCTGGAACTGGATTACGACCTGTCCGATGTCATGTTCATCTGTACCGCCAACTCGATGAACATCCCCGGGCCGTTGCTCGATCGCATGGAAATCATTCGCCTGCCGGGTTACACCGAAGACGAGAAGCTGGCCATCGCCAATCGCTACCTGGTACCCAAGCAGCTCAAGGCCAACGGCCTCAAGGATGACGAGCTGAGCCTGACCGATGAAGCGGTGCTCGAGCTGATTCGCTACTACACTCGCGAAGCGGGCGTGCGTGAACTGGAACGCCAGATCGCCAAGGTGTGCCGCAAGGTCCTGCGCACGCGCCTCGAGAACGAGAGCAAGGAAGGCGCACAGGCCGCAAACGAGTTGTCCGCCGATGACATCGAGATCTATGCCGGCGTGCGCCGCTACAGCTATGGCCTGGCCGACCAGGAGAACCAGGTGGGCCGTGTAACCGGTCTGGCCTGGACCTCGGTGGGCGGCGAGTTGCTCAATATCGAGTCGGTGGTCACGCCGGGCAAAGGGCGGGTCAACAAGACCGGCTCGCTGGGCGACGTGATGAAGGAATCGGTCGATGCGGCGCACACCGTGGTGCGTGCCCGCGCGGTGGCGATGGGCATAGACCCCGAGCGTTTCGAAAAGGAAGACCTGCACATACACGTGCCCGAGGGGGCCACGCCAAAGGATGGCCCCAGCGCGGGTATCGCCATGGTCACCGCCATGGTCTCGGCTTACACTGAGCGAGCGGTGCGCTGCGACGTGGCGATGACCGGCGAGGTCAACCTGCGTGGCGAGGTCATGCCGATTGGTGGCCTAAAGGAGAAATTGCTGGCCGCCCGGCGCGGTGGTATAAAGACGGTGCTAATTCCAGAAGAGAATCGCCGTGACCTCAAGGAGGTTCCGGACAATATCAAGGACGCACTGGATATCCGGCCCATGCGCTGGATCGATGAGGTACTCGATGTGGCGCTGGCTGGTATGCCGGGGGCCAACGGTGACGATAATCGTCCCGATGACTCTGCTTCTTCGCGCACAATGATCAGTACACATTGAAACGATTTTGTGTTTTATATCGGGGTTGAAACCCTGATATGACGGGGCTTGGCGCTGCTGATCGCTTGACAGAAGTTTCACTGCATTGCTATAAATTGTGCTTTGCTGTGATCGCGTAAGCCATCAGAATAGACACGCCGATTTCCAGTAATTTCCGAAACAGTCAAGGGGTGAAGTGTGAATAAATCCGAGCTGATCGAAGCCATCGCAGCATCTGCCGATATTCCCAAGGCAGCGGCAGGCCGCGCACTGGATGCGATGATTGAATCTGTTACCGATAGCCTGAAGAAAGGGGATTCCGTTGCCCTGGTGGGCTTTGGCACCTTTGCCGTCAAGGAGCGCGCAGCGCGTACCGGTCGCAACCCGCAGACCGGAAAGCCGATCAACATCAGCGCAGCGAAGGTACCTGGTTTCAAGGCCGGCAAGGCACTCAAGGACTCGGTCAACTGAGTTTCGAGGCGTCCCGAGCGTAAACGTGGGGGCTTGGGCAGTGACACCAAGACGCTGATGATCGACCCCAATGGCGTTGAGCATCTTCATCTTGCCGGTAGCTGCCATTCACGTCTTACCGTTCACGTCCTGACGTTCACGACTAAGTTGCCAGGCGCATCGCGTAAGCGATGCGCCTTTTTTCTTTACGTTAATTTCGACAACCAGCATTCGAGGCCAGCATGCTGCAAAGTATCCGGGATCGCTCCCAGAGTATGGTCGCCAAGGTCATCGTCGGCGCGGTCATTGTCACTCTCGCCCTGTTCGGTATCGAATCCGTGGTGGGGTTGTTTACCAGTGGCAGCGATAACATTGCCGAAGTCAACGGTGAGCCGATCACCCGTCAGCAGGTGGAAATACAGGTGCAGCGCGCCATTCGCTCTGGCCAGGTGCCGCCGGAGCAGGAAGACGCGGCGCGCAGTCAGATTATCAATCAATTGGTGACCCAGCAGCTACTGGATCAGTACGCCGAGGAGGGCGGTCTGCATGCCTCCGAGGCTCAGCTCGATCGGCTGATCGTCAACCTCCCCGAGTTTCAGGATCAGAGCGGCGCCTTTTCGACCGACCTGTTTCGCAACCGTCTGGCGAGTGCCGGGTATACGCCACTATCGTTCCGCGCCCAGTTGAAGTCCGACATGGTCCGCCAGCAAGTGCAGCAGGGCCTGGCGGCCAGCAGCTTCATGCTCGATAGCGAACGCCAACGGTTACTCGAATTGCAGCGTCAAACCCGCTCGTTCCGTTACCACGTGTTGACTGGCGAGGACCTGCAGTCTCCGGTCGAGGTGACACAAGAGCAACTCCAGGCCTATTACGACGAACACCAGCAGCAATTCCAGCGTCCCGAACAGGTACGGCTGGAGTACGTAGTTCTCGACCAGGCCAAGATAGCCGAGCAAATCGACGTCGACGAGCAGGCGCTGCGCGACGCCTACGCTGAGCGCCAGAACAGCGCCGAACCGCGCGTTTCCCATATCATGGCGACCTTTGGCGACGAGCGCTCCCGCGCCGAGGCCGAGGCGCGCCTGCAGGAAGTGCGCGATCGCCTGGCGGCCGGCGAGAGTTTCGCGGCGCTGGCGGCCGAGTACTCCGATGATGCCACGACCGCCGAGAGTGGCGGCGATCTGGGCATTATCACGCGTGGCTTCTTTGGCGAGGAATTCGAAGAAGCCGCGTTCTCCCTCGATCAGGGCGAGGTTTCCAACATTGTCGAGACCGATAATGGCTTGCACCTGCTCAAGGTGACCGAGATGAACGTGCCGCCTTTCGAGGAAATACGCGATGAACTGCGCGACGAGGCTGCATTGGCGCAGGCCGAGGACGAATTCAACGAGCGTGCCCAGCGCTTGATCGACGAAAGCTTTGCCGCCGATGACCTTGCCAGCGTCGCCGATAGCCTCGGGCTGACATTGCAGCAGAGTGATTGGACCTCACGCGGCGGCGCCAGCGGTGTACTGTCCGAGCCCGGCGTGATGGACGCCGCCTTTGCCCCCGATGTCCTCAAGGAAGGTTACAACAGTGAGGTGATCGAACTCGACGCTCAGCGCCGCCTGGTATTGCGCGTGGCCGAGCATCGCGAGGAAACCACGCTACCGCTGGATGAAGTGCGCCAGCAGGTGCGTGAGAGGGTCGTCAAGCAAGCGACCCAGGACGCACTGCGTCAGCGCGCGGCTCAACTGGCCGAAGCCTTGCGTAACGGCGAGACGTTGGAGCTCGAATGGCAACGGGCACAATCCGTATCCCGCCAGGAAAGCAACGACGTGCCCGAGCCGATCATGCGCGAGGCCTTCCGCTTGCCGAAGCCGGAGCAGGACGACGTCGTGTATGGTCGCGCAACGACCGAGCAGGGCGTGGCGCTCATCGCCTTGAATGAGGTCAGTGCCGGGAAAGCGTCCTCGGACGGCCAGACCGATGCCTTCGTCGTTCAACTGGCACAGCGCCTGCGCGCGCAGGCAGCCATTCAAGGACTGCTGGACGACCTGCGCGAAGAGGCCGAGATCGAACGGCTGTAACAGCGACGCTTGGGTATTCTCGAGGGCGCGACATTGCCGCGCCCTCGTGCTTTTCAGGATATTCATAGGCGAGCCTGTTGTCTCTGGATGATCGGTACCGCTAGTTTGTAATCTCGATCACCGTTTCCAGGGAATGAGGAGCGAACCATGCAATCGCGTTACTACACCATCACCGAATACCCAACCGGCCTGCCTCGCGAAGCTATCTTCGCGCTATGCGAAGAAGCGCTACCGGACCTACGCGAAGGCGAGGTTCGCGTGCGTAATACCTGGCTCTCGGTCGATCCCTACATGCGCGGTCGAATGAGCGGCGTACGTACCTACATCGATCCGTTCGAGCTCAATGCTCCACTGCAAGGGGCGGCGATTGGCGAGGTTGTGGAATCTCGCGATTCGCGTCTAAAGCCCGGCGACAAGGTCCGACATATGGCCGGCTGGCGCGACATCGCTCAGCTTCCCGCACAGGACGCGGAAACGCTTCCCGCGTTCAAGGTGCCTGAGCAGGCTTACCTTGGTGTGCTGGGTATGCCCGGCATGACCGCCTGGAGCGGCCTCAATCGAATCGCCGAGATGCAGCCAGGAGCGAATGTGCTGGTCAGCGCGGCCAGCGGCGCGGTGGGATCGCTGGCGGTACAGCTGGCCAAGACCAAGGGTGGCACGGTCGTGGGGATCGCCGGCAGCCAGGATAAACTCGATTGGCTCGAATCGCGTGGTATCGAAGCCGTCGGTTATCGCGACAAGAGCGCCGACGAACTGACTCAGGATTTACAGCGCGCCTGCCCGGAGGGCTTCGACGTTTACTACGAGAACGTCGGGGGCGTGATTCTGGAGGCCGCACTCAATTGCTTGCGCACTTACGCGCGTATCGCGGTGTGCGGCATGATCGCCCGCTACAACGATCAGGGAGAAAGTGAAGGCCCGCGTAATATCGCCAATATCCTGATCAACCGGGTGCGCATGGAAGGCTTCATCGTCTTCGAGCATTGGGATCATTACGGCGAGTTTCTCGATGAGGTAGGGCCGCTGGTCGAACGTGGCGAAATCGATTATCAGGAAACCGTCGAGAACGGGCTCGAACGCATGCCAGCGGCTTTCCTGAGGCTGTTCGAGGGAAGTAATCGCGGCAAGATGCTGGTTGAGCTGTAAGCTCGACCACGATAGCCATGGTCTGTTATTGTTATAAAGTAACAAATTTGGAAAAGCGCCATGTCCCTATCGACGCCTTCCCGTCAGCCGCTGCAGTCGATTCCGGTGCATATCGTCAGTGGCTTTCTGGGCAGTGGCAAAAGCACGCTGATCCGTGCGCTATTGGAAAGTAAGCCGCCTCGAGAGCACTGGGCGATATTGGTCAATGAGTTCGGTCAGGTCGGGATCGACCAGACGATATTTGAATCCGATGCCGGCGTGACGGTCAAGGGGCTGCCGGGAGGTTGCCTGTGTTGCCAACTGGCCTTCGTGCTACAGGCGGGGCTGGTCAATCTGTTGCACCGAGTCAAGCCTGATCGACTGATCATCGAACCTTCCGGTCTGGGACATCCCGCCGGCCTGCTCGATGTGTTGCGTGGCGAGGCGTTTCGCGACGTGCTGGAAATTCGCGATGTCATTGTCCTGCTCGACCCACGGCGCCTGGACGACGCTCGCGCTCGCGAGCATGAAACCTTTCGCGATCAGTTACAGCTCGCCGATGCTATCGCGTTGACCATGACCGACCTGGCCAGCGCGGCCCAGCGTCAGGCGGCGCGGCAATATGTCGAGAACCTGTGGCCGCCCAAGCGCTGGTTGGTTGAAGCGCCTCATGGCCGGCTGCCGGTCGATAGGTTACTTGAAGGCAGCATCAGCGAGCAGGGGCGAAATGCTCTTCCTCGCAGCAGCGAACACCAGCACCTCGCCGATACGCCTCAAGGCGTACTGCTCGATACCTTCGCCTTTCGTGAGCCACAGCCGGGAAAACCCCAGCGTGAGCAGGGCGCGGCACTGGGTTACGTCACCTTGAGTTGGCGCTGGCACGCGCTGGAGCGTTTCGACCTGGATGCCTTGACCGCCGTGCTTGCCGACTTGCCGGGTGGGGTACGAGTCAAGGGCGTATGGCACACCGATAGCGGCTGGAAGCTGTATAACCGCGGCGAAAGCGGTGTAACGCTCAGCGAAAGTAGCTGGCGGCGCGACTCGCGACTGGAATTGATAGGCGAACGTTTGCCCGAGGCCGAGGCACTGGAGCATCGGCTCATGGGCTGTCGTATCGGTGCTTGATTATACCGTTATCTTGCTGCATCACGACATTAACTTGCAATCGCCGATCAGGTCGCGGCTTCCCAGGCGGCGATACGCTGCAGGGCGCTATCGCGGTCGTCGCCGCACAGTTCGGGATCGTAATCGAAGCGATGGCAGACAGCGGGACGGCGAGGATCGCCGAACAGGCGGCACAGGTTGTCGTCATCGAGCTGCACGCAGCGCACACCGGCGGGTTTGCCCTCTGGCATGCCGGGAATCGTCGAGCTGATCGACGGTGCGATACAGCAGGCACCGCAACCCGGGCGGCAGCCGATGGCCTCCTGAGTAGAAGCGGCACTCGTCGCGGGTACGGCCCGTTTCACAAGCTGACCTCGGCGATTGCCCCCTTGCCGATACCCTCGAAAGCCTGCACGCGAGTGGGCAGGCCGCAGTCGCGGGCGATCTGTTCGGCCAGCCAGGCGGCGATGTGCTCCACGGTAGTGGACCTGGGCAGAATCTCGCAGCATTCGCGTGGCAGGCGTAGGCAGAATAGGCCCTGGGACGAACGATAACGGGTCGTCAGTTGGCCATGCATGTCGGCATCGCCGCCTTCGACGATATCCGCGACATCCACCAGATAACGGTCCGTCAAGCGTTGCGCCCATTGCATCTCGAGTTGTGGCGCGCGTTCTCCCTGGCACCAGATATACAGTCGTGAGCGGTGGCCGTGAGCAATCCGCTGACAATTCCCCGCGTGGTGCTTGAGGCCATGGCTATAGGTATAGGCGGCCTCGGCGATCGACTCATCGCGCAGGTTCAAGCGAATCTCATTGACCCGCGATGGCGGCCGCCGGGTCAGGGCCTTGCCATAGTGGCGTGCCAACCGCTCGGCGGTGACCTCGCCCCATGGCAGTAACGTGAAGGCCTGACGCGGGCCGCGAACCTCCATGGCATAGGGCAGGGTCGTGCGTATGCTCAGGCCTTCGCTGCATTCGTGGACCGTGACCCCCGGCGCCTTGGTGGGAACCAGCAAGGTGTGGTCGGCCTCGCTGTCGATGCGTGACTTGATCCAGGGCTTGACCTCGCCGAAATCGAACAGGATGCCGTCCTCGCCGAGTTCGCCATCGAGTTGGGCGTCGACTTGCCAACTGGCGCCGATCAAGCCACGGCTTGGGCACCATAACGACGCATCGAGCTGGGTCAGTCCATTGACGAATAGCGTCATCAGTCGATCCCCGCGATCTTGTGAGTCTGTAACGAAAGTTGCCACTGTGGATGGGCCAGGCAATAGGCTACGGTATCCCCGATCGTCGTGCCGTTGCCACCCAGCGGTTGTCGGTCCATCGGCTGAAGGTAGAAATGCCTAAAGTCGAGAGCGGCGAAACGCTCCGGTCGATTGTCACTTTGCGGATAGACCAGCTTGAGTTCGTCACCCTGGGTAACGACCAGTTCGGTGAGTCCCTTGGGGCTCACGCAAAGCCAATCGATGCCGGATGGAACGGGTAGCGTACCGTTGGTTTCCAGCGCGATTTCGAAGCCACGCTCACGCATGGCTTCGATCAGCGCCGAGCCGAGTTGCAGCAGCGGTTCACCACCGGTGAAGACCACATAGGGTACACCGCGCCGTTCGGCTTCGCTGCACGCATCAAAGGGCCATAGCCCGGCGAGGTGATCGGCCAGCGAGTCGGCGTTATCGAAGCGCCCACCGTTCTGGCCATCGCTACCGACGAAATCGGTATCGCAAAAGCGGCATGCACTGCTCGCGCGATCGCGCTCACGCCCGGACCAGAGATTGCAACCGCTAAAACGGCAGAACACGCTGGCCCGCCCGGCTCGAGCGCCTTCACCCTGTAGCGAATAGAATGCTTCTTTTACGCTATACATCGGGCTCACCCTTGCCATTGGTGCCGGGTTGGCATCGGTGGGAATAGCGAACAGGGTCACTGACCCCGTTGGCGGCAAAGGCGGCCAAGCGCTCGCGACAGCTACCGCAAGCACCACAGGCGAACTCCTCGCCCAGGTAACAGGTCCAGGTTTCGCCATAATCGAGGCCCATCGCCAGGCCATCGGCCAGGATCGCCGCCTTGTCGACGTGCAGATAGGGCGCTTCGATGCGTGCCGTTTCGAAGTTGGCGATGGCGGCGACGTCGTTCATGCGTTCGACAAACTCGGGCCGACAATCGGGATAGAGCACGTGATCGCCACCATGCGCGCCGTAGAAGCAGAGTTCGGCGCCGATGTTCACCGCCTGGGCGATGGCCAGCGAGAGCAGAATCATGTTGCGATTGGGTACCAGCGTGGCAACCATGTTGTCGCTGGCGTAATCGCCGCCGGGCAAATCGCGGCTGGCGTCGGTAAGCGCCGAGTTGTCGATCAACGAATGGATCGCGCGAATATCGACGATCTGATGCGCGATGCCCAAGCGTTGACAGACGTCTCGCGCCACATTCAACTCACGTGAATGGCGCTGTCCGTAGTCAAACGACAGCGCATGGACTTCATAACCCTGGCACAGCGCATGGTGCAGAACAGTATAGGAGTCCATGCCACCGGAATAGATGACGATGGCTTTGAGGCGTGCGATGCCGCTGGCATCGCGATGTTGTTGGGTCATAGTTAACCTGCCGGAGAATTTATGGGCCGTGGTGTGACGGTGTCCGGGATCCGGGCGTCCGGAAGGCGAGGCCGCTGGCCCCACCGAGTCGCAGTATACGCTGCGCCGAGAACGGCGCGCATTGTACCGGTTGAGGCGCAGGCCAGCCATAGCGGCACTGTCATCGGGCGTCCATATCGCTGACACCTATGCGTCACAGTGAGGCGGCATGTTGGTTGCAGGACAGGAGGAACCATCATGCTGGACATCGCGCATGCCGTGACACAGAAGTATCCCGCCCTTGCCAGGCAGCCGGCACTGATCCGTCAGCCGGCACTGGGGTTATTGCGACGCCTGACACATGAAGTCGAGATCAACCGCTTTCTCGACCGGCACCAGGACGTAGGGCCTTTTGAATTCATCGATCACGTATTGGCACGGTTCACGTTCAGCTATCTGGTATCGCCCCGCGAACGCGAGAATATCCCCAGCGAAGGGCGCGTGATCATCGTCGCCAACCACCCGTTGGGCACGCTGGATGGCCTGGCATTGCTGCGACTGGTTGGCGAGGTACGCCGAGACGTCAAGATTCTGGCCAACGACCTATTGTGGCAATTCTCGGCACTGCGCGCGTTGCTGTTGCCGGTCGACAATCTGACGCGTAGCGGCTACCGCCAGTCGATGACTCGCATCGTTGGCAGCTTGATGAACGAGGAGGTGGTCATCGTGTTCCCTGCCGGGGAAGTGTCGCGAGCCGGCCCGTCAGGCATCAAGGATGGTCCTTGGCAGAGCGGTTTTCTGCATTTTGCGCGCAAGACCAATGCGCCTATCCTGCCGGTGCACCTCGGTGGCAAGAATTCGGCGTTGTTCTATTCTCTATCGCTGATCTATCGGCCGCTGGGCGGATTGCTGCTGGTCGACGAGATGTTCAAGAAACATGCCGTGGACTTGCCGGTGCGCGTGGGGGAGCCGATTCCGCTGGAGCGTTTCGACCTCGCCGAGTTGCCGACCCGCACCAAGGTCAAGCTGCTGCGCAAGCATGTCTACCGCTTGCCCAAGAACAAGAAGTCCTTGTTTGCCACGGTCCGGCCGATTGCCCACCCCGAAGACCGTGCTCAGTTACGGCGCGAGCTACGCGATGCCGAGTGCCTGGGGCAAACTCACCATGGCATGCGGATCCTGCTGCTCGACTACCGTAACGATTCGGCTGTCATGCGTGAGCTGGGGCGTCTGCGTGAACTGACGTTTCGACGCATCGGGGAGGGCACGGGGAGGCGGCTCGATCTCGACGACTATGATCGTCATTATCGCCACTTGTTGGTCTGGGACGAGGAGGCGCTGGAAATCGCCGGTGCATATCGCATCGGCGAGGTCGGTACCGTGCTGCGTGATAAAGGGCCCGATGGGCTCTATTCCAGCTCGCTCTTTGCCTATCCCGACGGCTGGCTCGAGCGCATGAGCGAGAGCATTGAACTGGGGCGAAGCTTCGTGCAGCCACGTTACTGGGGACGTCGCAGCCTGGATCTCTTGTGGTATGGCATTGGTGCCTACCTGAAGACACGCCCGGAAGTGCGCTGGATGTTCGGTCCGGTATCGATTTCGAATGCAATGCCAAGAGCTGCTCAGGATCTATTGGTCAGTTATTACCGGCATTACTATGGCGCCTCCGTCACCGGAGTGAAGGCACGTGCGCCTTTCCAGCCGCTGGGCGAGCGCCTCAAGGAAGCCGGGCAGCTATTCATCGGCAATGATGCCCGGCACGATTTCAAGATGCTCAAGGAGCAGTTGGCGTTACATGGTGTCACGGTGCCGGCCCTCTACAAGCATTACACGGAGCTTTGCGAGCCGGGCGGAGTTTCCTTTGTCGATTTTGGTATCGATGCCGATTTTGGCTATTGCGTCGATGGGCTGGTCCAGGTCGAGGTGGCGCGCATTACCGAGCGCAAGCGATTACGCTATATCGGTTGATGTTACACAACGCGTTGAGAAACGATTATCAAGGCTCCCCTAGCGATTCCCGGTCGCTGCCGTTACCCTCTTGGCATGGACTCATACGGCCAATCAGGGAAAGCGCATGGCGAGAATCGAACATAGCGCAGTGTTGCCCGCCACACCGGATAGGGTTTTCGCCCTGCTGGAGCGCGTCGAGGACTTTGCCGATTATTCCGACATGATCGAGTCGATCGAGCCGCTTGGCGAGCGTCGCTACCGTTGGAATGTCCATGCCGTCGGCATGGATTGGTGTTTCGATGTCCAGATCACGGAAATACGCTCACCCGAGGTGTTAGCTTGGGAGTCGCTGGAAGGAGTGCGCAATCAGGGGCGTTATGAATTGACTGCGGTGCCGGAAGGCACGCAAGTGAAGCTGATCGTCGACTACCAGATTCGTAATCGCCTGGTCGAGAAAGCGGTGAACAAGGCGGCCAGGCCGCTGGTCAGCCAGGTTAGTCGGCAGATATTGGAGCGCGTCGAAGCTCGCCTTTGAGGAACCAGCGATGCCTAACGCCCCTCAACTCGCCGTGATGCGGTTGCGTCCCTGGCGCTTGGACAGGTACATGCGTTGATCGGCGATGTGGATCAAGTCGTCGGGGGTCTCGAAATCACCGTCACCCAAATTGGCAATACCCACCGAGGCGGTGACATGGATCGCCTTGTCGTCGTAATGGGCGAGCGGCATGACGCGTAGCTGCTCGCAAAGACGATTGGCGAAATCCCACGCATGCTGCGGCGTGTATCCTTTCATTATGACCAGAAATTCTTCGCCACCGTAGCGGCCGATCGTCATGCCTTTCTCGCTCATCGTGCGCAGCAGCTCGGCGAATGCCTTGAGTACCTGGTCGCCCAGATGATGGCCGTGCTCATCATTGATCTGTTTGAAATAATCGAGATCGATGAAGATCACCACCAGTGATTGTTCGTCTCGTTGGGCCTCGAAGAAACGCTCCTGCAGGACTCTTGTCAGGTGCTGACGATTATAAAGGCGGGTTAGCGGATCGTAGCGCACGGCTTGATCGAGCTGGGCGTTATCGTGCCGTAGCTCATCGAGTTCCTTTTCCTTGCGGCCGAGTATTTGCTGAAGCTTCAGGGTACGCTCCAGCAATAACTGCTTGGCTTGAAAAAGTAGCGTATGTGGATCGATATATCCTGGCGTTGCGACGTCGAAGAGTTCGGCCATCATCGGCAGGCGGGCCTGAATGCGGCTCAGCAGATCGCTACGGCATTGCTCGTCACCCAGCCAGGGCTCTAGCTGTGCCAGGGTATTGTGACCGTCGGCCTCCAGCCAGATATCGGCCAGACGCCCCGAGAGCATGACACATTCGCCCTCATCGAGTAGGGCATCGCGCACCGGACGATCATGACTGCGCCGAATCCAGTCGCAGGCTCGCGGCGATAACCCCCAGTTCGCCGCCAGCCAGGCACCGATTTCGGCATGAGCGGCACCGAACTCCGTGCGTTCACGCAGGCTGATATCGTCGTGCCGGTCGGCATTGCCGATCACGGCGTCATAATGAGGACCCTCGACGGCATCCAGTGCCAACATGCCGATATCCTGCAGTAGCGCGGCCGTGAAGATAGCGCCACCACTCGACTCCAGGGCGGATTGGCGAGCGAGCTCCTGGCTGGCAATGGCGCTGGTTAGCGAGCGTTGCCAGTAGCGGTGCAGGTCGAGCCCCGGCCGCTGGGCATCGTTGCCGTAACCACTCGCCAAACTGAATCCCAGCGCTAGCGAGACGGTGGTATCGAGACCGAGGCGCTCGACGGCCTCGCGTAGCTCTTCGGCGGGATGACCCTTGGTATAAAAAGCGGTATTGGCGAGCGAGATCAACCGCGCTGTCAGCGCTGGATCTTTGCTTAGCGCTTCTATGATGGGCTGCAGGCGCGTTTCGCTGCTGCGGGCTAGCTCGATGAGTCTGAGCACGGCGGCGGGCAATGAGGGCAGGGCGGGGCAGCTATCCAGCGACTTACGCAGCGCATCAGAAATCAAGCAGGCCCCCTTCATCGACAAGCGATAGACCAATACGAGCGGCCGAAAGACGAGATGTGGTAACGATGGCGCTCATCAAGCTATCTTTAATGACGTTGTGTGAATATATGTCACACTATATGACCGAAACGTCACCGCGAAAGCAAGTAGAATTAGGATTAGTATCCTTCAAGCTTGGGAAGCGACACCTCCGAAGCCTTGTCGGCGGGATTGGCCGTCCGGGCCATAGAGCGCTTTTCCAGCGGCGTCATTGAGGAAATCGAGGATGCGCTGGTTCTGTGCCAGGCGCGAGCCGACCAGCACGCCGTTGAGCTGATTGAGTTGCTTGGCATGCAGCGCCCGCTCACGGAATTCAAGCCACTCTTCGAGACAACCGGCATCGATAGCGGCGGTTTCGGCGCCGCGAGCGCCTTCGCCATAACCGAGTTTGCGCTGTGCCGAAAGACGCTGTGCTTCCAGCGCTTCGAGGCGGACGATATGCGTCTCTTTCTCTTCGGCTTGCTTGGTCAGTCGCGGTCCATCGATCTGACCGGCCGAAAGCGTGTCTCGTTCAGCCTCCAAAAGCGTGATGAACGCTTCGAGATGGCTGCGTTGGCGGTCGAGATGCTGGGCCAGGCTCATGTCCAAGACTCCAAGTTGACGATCAGGAAGACGTATCGCCCAGCAGGTCGCGGACACTATCGATCAGGCCGTCGGCAATGCGTTCGGCGCGGATGTCGAGGCGCCCCTCGCTGATCGCCTGACGAATTTCGGCGACACGCGCGGCGTCGATATCCTGGCTGTCGTCTCGCGCGCTGTCGCTGAGATGCGTGATGGCGGCCGGGTTGGTCGATTGCGTGACCGACTCACCCTTGGCGGGCTGCGCTGCCTTGTTAACCTCGCCCTGAGTGGCGCGGTGCAGCGGATGTGAGCTATCAATCTTCACGAAAACATCCTCAAGATAAACACTTACCCTCACTATCGGCCGAGCAAAAAATAACTTTAGGCCACAAGTGAGCACTAGATGTCATTCTAGCATGCATGATCACGGCCTCTGCTCGAGCGGCGATCGAGAAAAGGCTTCAGAAGACGATTTCCAACTTATCACGCCCCACGACTCTTGCCTGCAAGCGATCGCCGTCATCGGTACGCAGGCGCACCTCGTCACCGAGCGCGCCGTTGTCCAGCGCCTCGGCATCGAGGCTGACGGTGAAGCCGTTACCGCGCGCATATACCGTGACCGAATCGCCGCGCTCGACCAGAGGCTCGCGGCGCAGGTGGTAATCCTGCAAGGTGGTGCCGGCCGGCAGTGGGCGCACGGCGAGCAGACCGACTGCCGCATCGACATCGAGTATGGCATGGCGCGGTAGACGTTCCAGCCGGGCTTCTTCCAATTTCAGATCGGCGGCTGCGATGCGCGCGTTGGCGGCGATATCTCGCGCGACCACCACATGCTGGGTCATGACCGATATATCGGCCTGCAGATAACGCACCCGGCGCTGTTCGCCGCAGCGCACGCCCACCGAGACGCGGCCGTAAAGCCGTTGCCCGAAGTTAGGCAAGAAAGCCTCGGGCTGTTGGCACTCGGGAAGCCGGGCCGAGCCCCGATGCAAGGTGATGGTGACGTCGTCGCCAAGGTGCTGAATGCGTTCGGCGAGAAAGTCGTGCACGCGCTGTTCGAGCAGGCCATCGGTGGCTGCGGTCGCGGCCAGCGTTGCTGCCGGCACGGCGAGCGCAGCCACAAACCAGACCATCGTCCATGCCATGAACGGGCGAAGCACCTTGATCGCCTGTCGGAACAGCGCTGTCGACTCGTGCGCAACACGCATGTTCAGCCCCCATTGCTCAATGTCGCCGATTCTAGGCGGGCGTGAAATTTTTCATGCGCGGAAATAACCGGCAAATCGTGGCCTGTTTCTTCCTTTGCGATGACAGCGCGGCGTTTAATCTCCAACCTGAAACTTTCCCCATTTAACCAAGGGGCGATAACCATGGGCATGATCGATCAGCTTTCCGGGGCGCTGAACCTCCATCAGGAGGCACTCAACCTGCGCGTCGAACGCCAGAAGGTTCTGGCCAGCAACATCGCCAACGCGGATACCCCGAATTACAAGGCCCGCGACTTCGACTTTTCCAGCGAGCTCTCGCGGGCGATGAAACAGGGCCAGGGCAGTAGTGAAGGGCTGGCGTTGTCGACCACATCGAGTCGCCACATTCCCGCCCAGGCGCCGGCTTCCAGCGGTGTCGACCTGCTGTATCGCGTGCCCAGCCAGCCGAGTCTCGATGGCAACACCGTCGACATGGATGCCGAGCGCGCGCAGTTTGCCGACAACGCGGTGCGCTATCAAGCGGCGATTACCGTCCTGAGTAGCAAGATTCAGGGCCTGAAATCTGCCATGCAACCGGAGTAAATGCGCATGTTCAGTATTTTCGATATTTCCGCCTCGGCGATGAGCGCCCAGGCACAACGTATGAATGTCACGGCCAGCAACATGGCCAACGCCGGTAGCGTGGCTAGCCCCGATGGCGAAGCCTACCGTGCCAAGCAGGTGATTTTCGAAGCCCAGTCCCAGGGTGGCAGCGCCATTGGCGGTGTGCGTGTCGCCAAGGTGATCGAGGACGACTCACCGATGCGCATGGAGTATCGGCCCGAGCACCCACTGGCCGATGAAGATGGCTATGTGACGATGCCCAACGTGTCGCCGGTCAGCGAGATGGTCAACATGATCGCTGCCTCGCGTTCCTATCAAGCCAACGTCGAAGTCATGAACACCAGCAAGACGCTGATGCTCAAGACGCTGACGCTGGCCCAGAACTAACCCGGCCAGGAGAGCCCCATGGCTAGCACGATCGACAGTGGCGTACTCGGTGCCCTGAACGGGGGTGGGACCTCCGCTCAACCCCGGACGTCATCCCAGGAGTTGAGCGAAAGCTTCATGACCCTGCTGGTCACACAGCTTCAGAATCAGAACCCCTTGAAGCCGATGGAAAACGCCGAAATGACCTCGCAGATTGCGCAGATCAATACGGTGCAGGGCATTCAGGATCTCAATGCGACGCTGGAAACCATCAATGGCCAGATCGATGCCGGTCAGACACTTCAGGCGGCGGGACTGATCGGCCAGGGCGTACTGGTGCCGGGCGATCGCGTGCTGGTTGGCAAGGCGGGTGAAGATGCCGAGGGTGTGGTCGCCACGCCGTTTGGTATCGAACTGCAAGGCCCCGCCGACGAGGTCAAGATTACCATCACCAATGGTAGTGGCGAGGTGATGCGAACCTTCGACATTGGCGCGCAGGAGGCTGGAGTCCAGTCCTTCTCGTGGGATGGAAAGGTAGGGGAGTCTGACAGTAGTGAGGACGTTGCCACAGGCGAATATCTCGTTTCAGTCGAGGCGACGTACGGCGGCGAACCGGTACCGGTGACGACCTTGAATTACGCCGTGGTCGGCGGCGTGATCAGCACTGACAGCGGGCCGCGCCTGGACCTTGGCGCGATGATGGGGCAAGTCGGTCTCGAGGCCGTGCGCCAGATTCTCTAGCGCGGCGGACCATCGTTTCAACGCTCATGACGAACACGGCAATTACAGCGAAACAGCAGTTATAACCAAAACAGCAAACGCGCAGGGAGTACTACCATGGGTTTTTCACAAGCACTCAGTGGTCTTAACGCCGCCGCCGATAAATTGAATGTAGTTGGCAACAATATCGCCAACTCGCAGACGGTGGGCTTCAAGTCGTCGACTGTACAGTTCGCCGACGTGTACGCCGGCAGCAAGATCGGCTTGGGCACCAAGGTCAGCGCCGTACTGCAGGACTTCAGCAACGGCTCGCTGGAAACCACCGGGCGCAATCTCGACTTGGCGATTGCCGGCGACGGCTTCTTTCGTTTCGTGCAGAACGATCAGGTGGTCTATTCGCGCAACGGCCAGTTGACCGTGACCGCCCAGGGCTATCTCGAGAACGCCCAGGGCGCGCGCCTGACCGGCTTCCCGGCGGGTGTCGGTACCGGCGGTCAGCCTGTGGAATTGCAGGTGCCGACGGAAGCCTTGGCGGCCAAGGGCACTACCGGCATCGATGCCAGCCTCAACCTGAACAGCTCCGTGGATGCGATCGATCGCGCCACGACAGCATTCGATATCACCGACCCGGATAGCTACTCCTACGCCAATAGCGCCACCGTCTACGACTCGCTGGGCAATAGTCATAACGTGACGATGTACTTCACCAAGACCGGAGCAAATGCTTGGGAAGTGCGCACGGCGCTGGATGGCACCGTGAATGCTAATGTCGAGAATATTACCTTCGATCAGGACGGTATTCTGCAGACCACGGCACCGGGCACGTTCACGTTCACTTCAACTAACGGCGCCGCCGACGTTACGTTCGATCTCGACCTGGCGGGTACCACCCAGTTCGGCAACGAGTTCGAGCTTAGCTCACTGACCCAGGACGGTTATACCTCCGGTAGCCTGGTGGGCACGGTCATTGACGATAACGGCAATATCATCGGCAACTACTCCAACGAGCAGTCCCAGGTGCTAGGCACCATCGCGCTGGCCAATTTCCGTAACCCGGAAGGCCTGCAGCCGGTGGGCGACAACGCCTGGGCCGAGACGGGAGCCTCCGGCCAAGCATTGCTGGGCCTGGGCGGTAGTGGCGTGTTCGGTTCGGTGGAGTCCGGCGTCGTCGAGACCTCCAACGTCGATCTCACGCAGGCGCTGGTTGATCTGATCATTGCGCAACGCACCTTCCAGGCCAATTCCCAGACCGTCAAGGTTCAGGACGAAGTATTGCAGGGCATCGTCAACCTGTAACGCTTGAGCCATGCACTAATCGATAGAACCTGGAAGAGAGCCGGACGCTATGGATCGAATCATCTATACCGCCATGAGCGGCGCCCAGCAGAGCATGGACCATCAGGCGATCATCGCCAACAACCTGGCCAATGCCTCGACGCCGGGCTTTCGCGCCGAGCTTCAAGCGCTGCGCGCCGTGCCCATTCAGGGCGAGGGGTTGCCCACGCGCAGTGTCGTGGCGGTTACCACGCCGGGTAGCGATTTTACCCCGGGGCCCATCTCCACGACTGGCCGCGATCTGGATGTGGCTATCAGTGGCGACGGCTGGTTGGCGGTACAAACCGAGGATGGCGAGGCCTATACCCGCCGCGGCGATCTGCAGATCGACGCCAATGGGGTGGTAAATGTCCTCGGGCGCCCGGTAATCGGTGACAACGGGCCCATCGTGGTGCCGTTGGGTGCCCAGGTCAGTATCGGTAGTGACGGCACCCTGAGCGCCTTGATTCCCGGCGGCGAGCCGGTCACGCGTGGCCCGGCCGGACAGCTCAAGCTGGTGACGCCGGGCCCCGAAGGGCTGGTTCGCGGCGAGGACGGCCTGTTTCGGCCGGCACCGAATGCCAATGGCGTGGCGCCTGGTGTATTGCAGGCCGACGAGACGGTGCGTGTGATCAGCGGTGCCTTGGAAGGCAGTAACGTCAGTATTACCCAAACCATGGTGGCGATGATCGACAGCGCGCGGCGCTACGACATGCAAATGAAGACGATCGAAAGCGTCGACGAGAACTCACAGCGCGCCAATAACCTGCTCTCGTTGAGCTGAGCGATTGCCTGACGAATCTACGAGGAATACATCATGATCAGTTCGCTGTGGACAGCCAAGACCGGCCTCGAAGCCCAGCAGTTGAAGATGGACGCTATCGCCAACAACCTGTCCAACGTCAGCACCAATGGCTTCAAACGCACGCGCGTGGTGTTCGAGGACCTGCTTTATCAAAACCTGCGCGAGCCCGGCGCGCAATCCACGGTGGTGGACAATCTGCCGTCGGGCTTGCAGATCGGTACCGGCGTACGCCCGGTGGCCACGGTACGTCTGCACACCCAGGGCGGGCTGGAAAATACCGAGAACTCGCGCGATCTGGCGATCGACGGCCAGGGTTTCTTCCAGGTCATGCGCCCCGATGGCACCACGGCCTACACCCGTGATGGCAGCTTTCAGGTCAACCAGAACGGCCAGATGGTCACCGCCAGCGGTTATCCCATCGAGCCGGCGGTGTTTATCCCCGCCAACTCGCTGTCGGTGTCGATCTCTCAGGATGGCATCGTCTCGGTCACCCAACCGGGGTCCAGTCAATCCAACGAGGTCGGCCAGTTGCTGCTGTCGACCTTCATCAATCCGGCCGGGCTCAAGAGCATTGGTGAAAACCTCTACCTCGAGACCGATGCGTCGGGGCCACGCAACGACAACATGCCGGGGCTGAATGGGGCGGGCACCCTGCTGCAAGGCTATGTCGAGACTTCCAACGTCAACGTGGTAGAGGAAATGGTCAGCATGATCCAGACCCAGCGTGCTTACGAAATCAACAGCAAGGTCGTCAAGACGTCCGATGAAATGCTGGCGCGTCTGGCTCAGATGTGAAGCGCGCGACACAAGTGACTAGTACAGGGGTAACAAGCTGATCATGAAGCGATATTCCGCCTATTCGGCTCGCCATATGCTGCGCTTGCTGTTGATGCTGAGTGCGGCGCTGGTGGTCAGTGGCTGCGCTCAATTGCCGCGTCCGTCGGTGGTCGGCGAACAGGAAAAGATCGAGATTCTGCCGCCGCCACCGCCAGTGGCCAACGGCTCGATTTATCAGCCGGAGTATGGCTACAAGCCGCTGTTCGAAGACCGGCGGCCACGCCGAGTGGGCGATATTCTGACGATCGTTCTCGATGAGCAGGTCAGCGCCAGCAAGAGCTCTTCGGCCAACGCCGGACGCGATGGCGAGGCGGGCCTGGAATTCGTTCAGTTACCCGAGCCGCTGGAAGAACTGGCCGAGTATGGCTTCGATGTCAATGGCAACAACGACTTCTCGGGCAGCGGCGGTGCCGCGGCCAATAACACCTTCACCGGCACCATCACGGTGACCGTGATCGACGTACTTTATAACGGCAACCTGAAGGTGCGTGGCGAGAAGCAGATCGCCATCAACCAGGGCACCGAGTTCATTCGCTTCTCGGGGGTGGTCAATCCGCTCTCCGTCAATGAGCAGAACAGGGTGGTGTCGACCGAGGTCGCCGATGCGCGTATCGAGTATGTGGGTGACGGCTATATCAACGAGGCGCAGACCATGGGCTGGTTGCAACGCTTCTTCCTCAACGTGTCGCCATTCTGAGTTGGTGCCGATGAACCAGAGGTCGATGAAGATGCTCCATCGTCGTTTTTCTTTCTCGCTGATGCGCTATTTGGTGCTTGGTCTGGCGCTGTGGCTGGGCCTGATGATGCCGGCCCAGGCCGAACGCATTCGCGATCTGGCGTCTTTTGCCGGCGTGCGTGAAAACGCGCTGGTCGGCTATGGCCTGGTGGTGGGGCTGGATGGCAGCGGCGATCAAACCACGCAAGCGCCATTCACCACCCAGAGTCTGACCAACATGCTGTCGCAACTGGGTATCAGCATTCCCCCGGGCACCAACATGCAGCTCAAGAACGTCGCGGCGGTGATGATCACCGCTGAGCTTCCGCCCTTTGCGCGCAAGGGGCAGGAAATCGACGTGGTCGTCTCGTCGGTGGGCAACGCGAAAAGCCTGCGTGGCGGTACGCTGTTGTTGTCTCCACTGCAGGGCGCCGATGGCAGGGTCTATGCACTGGCCCAGGGTAACGTGCTGGTCGGTGGGGTAGGCGCCGAGGCGGGCGGCAGCAGTGTCGCGATCAACCAGCAGGCCGGTGGCACGATCAGCGGCGGCGCGACCGTCGAGCGTGAAGTACCGCTGGAATTGGGCACGGACGGCACCCTCGAACTGCTGTTCGACCAATACAGTTTCGACAACGTGCAGCGTGCGGTCTCCGCCATCAACCTGGAGTTCGGCGCGCCGGTGGCTCAGGCCGTCGACGGCCGGGTGATCAGCCTGCGTGCGCCGATTGATAACAGCGACCAGGTGCGTTTCATGGCGCGCGTGCAGAATGTCGATCTGACGCTGGGCGAAGGGCCGGCGCGGGTCATCATCAATTCGCGTACCGGTTCGGTGGTACTGACCAGCGCGGTGACGCTGAGTCGTGCCGCGGTCGCGCATGGCAATCTGTCGATTACCATCGATTCGAATCCGCTGGTCAGCCAGCCGAATCCGTTTGGCGGGGGGGAAACGGTTGTCGTGCCCAATGCCGATATCACCGTGGCCCAGGAGGGTGGTGCGCTACAGATGCTCGAAACCAGCGCCGATCTTGCCGAGGTGGTGCGTGCACTCAATGCCCTTGGCGCTACGCCGCAGGATTTGATGTCGATTCTGCAGGCCCTCAAGGCCGCTGGCTCGCTACGTGCTGAATTGGAGATCATCTGATGAGCGTAAGCAACCTGGGCGGCCAGTTCGCGCTCGACATGCAGGGTCTTCAGCGCCTGAAACAGACGGCGGTCAATGCGCCCAGCGAGGGGCTAAACGCCGCGGCCGAACAGTTCGAGGCGATCTTCCTGCAAATGGTGCTCAAGAGCATGCGCGAGACGATTCCCGAATCGGGGCTGCTCGATAGCAAGCAAACGCGCTTTTATACCGACATGCTCGATAAGCAATGGGCACAGCATCTCTCCGGCAGTGGTTTCGGCCTGGCCGAGCAATTGATCAATCAGCTCGAAGGCCGCGGGCTGGCAACTGGCTCCATTCAGGGCGAGAGCCTGATCGCCGGCATACCGCGTGGCACGCCACGTGTCTTGCACGGTGGACTGGTGACAAACTCGTCGGATGGTTCATCGGAAACAACCGCCACGCCGACCTCGACAAGGCTGGGTGACGAACTGCTGCTACAGCCACGCGGCGCTTATGCCACTGATGACGTCGGCGCTAGCAGCGTCAACGGAGCCAGCGACGCACGCGGTGACGGCGCGGGCGAGCGCCCCCTGCATGTCTCACGATTCATGGAGCAACTCGAAGGGCCGGCCCGGATCGCCAGCCGGACTACCGGCGTGCCGGCTGAGTTGATTCTGGCGCAGGCGGCGCTGGAAACCGGCTGGGGCAAGCATGAAATCCCCACCGCCGATGGCGGCAACAGCCATAATTTGTTCGGCATCAAGGCCGGTAGCCAATGGCGGGGCGAGACGACCGATGTCGTCACCACCGAATACGTCGATGGGGTGGCGCGCAAACAGGTCGACAGTTTCCGCGTGTATGACTCCTTCGAGGACGCCTTCACCGATTACGCCAGGCTGATTGGTGACAACCCGCGTTACGCCGGCGTGGTCAGCGCTTCCAACGCCCATGAAGCCGCCCGCGCCCTGCAGACCGGTGGCTATGCTACCGACCCGGCCTATGCCGACAAGCTGATCGCGGTGATGGCGTCGCTCGGTGAGCGACCTGCCCAAGCGACGCTGAGTGCGCAGGCGAGCACGTCGCCAGGGGCTAACGGTGGTTTTACGGACCGGGTGCCGACGAGCATCTTCTGATGGGAATTGGCGCGATGATTGCCATTCACCCCTAAAGCTGACGCGGCGACGGCCGATAACCTAGACAATAGCCAACGCGGAACGGACTCATGAGCCTCTTTTCCATCGGCCTCAGCGGCCTGAGCGCAGCACAAATCGCTCTGCAAACCACCAGCAGCAACATCAGCAACGTGTATACGCCGGGCTACAACCGTCAGTTGACGTTGCTGGGCGAGAACGGCATCCACGGCGGTGGCGTCCAGGTCAATGACGTTCAACGTCAGTTCAGCACCTATATCGCCGAGCAGCTCAACCAGGCGACCAGTAGCGCCAGCGCGCTGAGCGCCTACGAGACGCAGATCAGTCAGATCGACAATCTGCTCGCCGACCGCGAAGCCGGTCTCGCGCCGCTGATGCAGAGCTTCTTCTCGTCGCTCGAGGACATGGCCGGCGCGCCTTCCGATCCTGCCGCACGCCAGGGCGTGATCGGCAACGCCAATACCCTGACCGCCCAATTCCGTGCGTTCGACAGTTATCTCGACGACATGCAGTCCGGCATCAACGGCCAGATTCGTGACGAAGTCACCCAGATCAATAATGCCGCCGACCAGATGGCGATGCTCAATCGTCAGATCGCGCTGGCCAAGGCCAAGACCGGCGAAGCACCCAACAGCCTGCTCAATCAGCGTGACGAGCTGGTGGCGAATATCAGCGAGCGCATCGGCGTCAGCCTGGTTGTCCAGGATAACGGTACCTATAACCTGACCATCGGCAACGGCCAGCCATTGGTGGCGGGCAATCGCAGCTTCGAGCTCGAAGCCATGCGTTCGTCCAACGATCCATCGCGCATCGTGGTCGGCTATAACGACGCCGGTGGTAACCTGATCGAGCTCGACGAAGCGACTTTCGACAACGGCACCCTCGGCGGCCTGATGACCTTCCGCCGTGAGTCGCTGGATCAGACCCAGAACCAGGTCGGCCAATTGGCGCTGTCGCTGGCCGAAGGCTTCAATGCCCAGCACCGCCTGGGTAGGGATCTCGATGGCGAGCGGGGTCAGGAGTTCTTCGCTATTGGTGGGCCAACCGTCTACTCGAACGACAACAATACCGGCGATGCAGTAATCAGTGCCGAGTTCAGCGACTTCACGGCGGTGACTACCAGCGATTATGAAGTCAGCTACGACGGTAGCGCCTACTCAGTGGTGCGCAGCGATACCGGCGCCGACGTCACTTTTACGGCCGGTACGGATGGCGCCGGCAATACCACGCTGACCTTTGATGGCGTCACGCTGACCGTCGAGAGTGGCACAGCACAGGCGGGTGATACCTTCGCGGTTCAGCCGACGCGCAATCTCGCCGGCCAGTTCGAGAACCTGATCGACGATACGGCGGACATCGCCGCGGCGTCGCTGGTGCAAGTCGAGGCCAATAGCGCCAACAGTGGCACGCTGGGCGTCGAGGGGATCAGTGCCGAGCGTGGGTATCAACTGCCCACCTCGAACATGGACCTGACGGTAAGTAATGTCGATGCGACGACGGGCTCCTATACCCTCGGTGGTTTCACGGCGGGCATGAATGTCTCGGTCAATGGTACGGTGTATAACAACCCCGAAACTGGGGTGATGAACCTCCAGGCGGGCGATACGATCACCGTCGATGGCGTCAGCTTCACGTTGACGGGACAGGCTGCGGACGGCGACAGGATTACCTTCGGCTCTTATCCCGAGGCCAGCGGCGACAATCGCAATGCGCTGGCCATGCAGAACCTGCAGGACGCCGAACTGGTCGGTGGCGAGTCCACCTTCAGCCAAACCTATGCCTCACTGGTCAGCGTGGTGGGCAATCAGACCAATGTCGCCAAGGTCAACCTTGCCGCGCAACAGGGGCTCGCCGAGCAGCTTACCGCTGTGCAGCAATCCAAATCGGGGGTCAACCTCAACGAAGAGGCCGCCAACCTGATTCGCTACCAGCAGTTTTTCCAGGCCAACGCCCAGGTAATCCAGACCGGTAGCACCGTACTCGACACCATTCTTGGCCTGCGTTAATGCCAGTCATCTCTTTCAGTGTGAGGCACCGTCATGCGTATTAGTACCGTGACCATGTTCCAAGCCAGTCTGGCGTCGATGAATCGCCAGCAGAGCGAATTTCTTCATATCAGCCAGCAGATCGCCAGCGGCAAGCGAGTCGTCAACCCCTCCGACGACCCCCAGGCGGCGTCACGCGCGGTGGGTGTTTCGCAGTCTTTGGCGGTCAATCAGCAATACGCCGACGCCCGGATCAGCGCGCGTAATGCGCTGTCCCAGGAAGATAGCGTGCTCGGCAGCATCGGCGACGCCATCGCCAGCGCCAAGACGCTGATCGTTCAGGCGGGCAACGGCACCCTGAGCGATGCGGACCGCGCATCGCTCGCCAGCGATCTGAATGGCATCTATGAAAGCCTGATCGGTCAGGCCAATACCACCAACGGTAACGGCGCCTATCTGTTCGGTGGTTTCGAGGACGATGCACCGCCATTCGTTCGTTCTGCAGGTGGTATCGAATATTTCGGCAGCGACAATGTCAGGGCACAGCAGGTTGGCCCCTCGCGTCAGATGACGGTGGGCGACAGCGGCAGTGAAATTTTCAGTGGTGTGCACAGCGGTTCCGGCTATGTGGCCGAGGCCGATAGCGGCAATACGGGTAGCGTGACGTTTACCGGCCCGGCGCGCGTGGATGCCAGCCATGCCAATTACGGTGACGGCTTCACGATTACTTTCGGTGACGATGGCGCCGGCAACCCAACCTATAGCATCGTGAACGACAGCACCGGTGCCGCTGTGCAAACCGATGTCGCCTATGATCCCGAAGAAGGTGCAACGCTAACCTTCGGCGGCCTATCGTTGACGCTCGAAGGCGAGCCAGCGGCGGGCGATGAGATCAGCATGGCCAAGGCCCAGGATCAGAGCCTGTTCACCACGCTGGAAAACGTGATTGCCGCGCTTAACACGCCAACCGATACCGATGCCGCCAAGGCCGCCTTGCACAACACGCTGTCGACGACTAGCCGCGAGCTCGACAATAGCCTGAACAACGTGCTTACCGTGCGTGCCTCTGTCGGTGCGCGTATCAATGAACTCGATGTGCTGGATTCGGTGGGCGGCAATCGTGAATTGAACTATAAATCGACGCTCTCCGAACTGGTCGATCTCGACCTTGCCAAGGCCACCTCCGATTACCTTTTGCAGCAGGCGGCACTGCAGGCCTCGCAAAAGGCCTTCGTCGGTATTCAGAACCTGTCGTTGTTCGAGCAGCTTTAAGCAGTACGACACGATGGGCGCCATGCATGGCGCCCATCGTGTATCTGGTTCCGGGTCAGTTGGTAATCGGCGCCATCACCACCAATAGTTCGCGCATGAAGGCGAAGCCTTCCATGAACAGCCTTTCCAGAAACCCCGCCAGATCGGTCATCAGCACCATCATCAGCATCAAGCCCACCACCAGGGTCAGCGGGAAGCCGATCGAGAAGATCGTCAACTGCGGGGAGGCGCGGTTGAGGATACCCAACGAGAGGTTGATGATCAGCAGCGATGCCACCACCGGCAGCGCCAGCAATAGCCCCGCCACGAAGATCGTGCCGCCATAACGGGCCAGCATTTCCCAGGCGGCGGAATTGAAACCGCCCATGCCGATAGGCAGGGTATCGAAGGACGTGGCGAGGATTTCGATCACCACCAGGTGCCCGTTGAACGCCAGCAGCATCAACAGCGTGACGATGTACAGAACCCGCGACAGAATCATGGTGTTGGTGCCCAGCGCCGGCGAGAAGAAGGTCGCGAACCCCAGTCCCATCTGTAGCCCGATATATTCGCCAGCCGCCATCACCACCGCTAGTGTGACGCGCATTACCAGGCCGATGGCCACGCCGATGAGCATCTGTTCGATCATGATGCCAAGCCCCGCCCATGACATGATCGGGACGTCGGGCAGCGGTGGCAAGATGGGCGCCATGACAATGGCAAGCACGGCCGCCAGGCCGATCTTGACCTGTGCCGGCACGCTGGAATGGCCCCATAGCGGGGCGGCCATGATAAAGGCGGCAATGCGCACGAACGGCCACAGGAAGGCGATGAGCCAGCCCTGTAACTGATCGAAAGTGACCTCGATCATGTCAGCCGAGCATCAGGGGGATGTTGCGATAAAGTTCGGTCGTGAAGTCGGTAATCAACTGTATTAGCCAAGGGCCGGCCAATACCAGCGCGCCGAACACGCCGAGGATCTTGGGAATGAACGACAGGGTCATCTCGTTGATCTGGGTCGCCGCCTGGAACAGGCTGACCAGCAAACCGATCAGCAGCGCCGTGATGAGCAGCGGCCCGGCCAGAAACAGCGTCACCTTCATGCCCTGGTAGGCCATGCTCATGACCATTTCCGGTGTCATGGTGCACCTCGCAAATTAGATTGCCTGGAAAACGATGTGCAGGCTCTCGCTAGATATAAAAGCTTTCCGCCAGCGAGCCGATCAGCAACTGCCAGCCATCGACCAGCACGAACAGCATTAGTTTGAAGGGCAGGGAGATGGTCGCCGGGGGGACCATCATCATGCCCAGGGCCATCAGCACGCTGGCCACGACCAAGTCGATGATCAGAAACGGAATGAAGACCGTGAAGCCAATCTGGAAAGCGGTCTTCAATTCACTGGTGACGAATGCCGGTAACAGCACGCGCATGGGCACGTCTTCAGGCCCCTGCATGGCGCCGACATCGGCGAGCCGGGCGAATAGGGCGATATCCGGCTCGCGGGACTGGGCCAACATGAATTCACGAAACGGCTGGCTGGCCAACTGCAGGAACTCGTCGAAATTGATCTGCTGCTCGGAAAACGGTTGCCAGGCTACCTGATAAACCTGATCGAGCACCGGTGACATGATGAAAAAGGTCAGAAACAGCGCCAGACCCAGCAACACCTGATTGGGCGGTGCCGACTGCGTGCCGATGGCCGTGCGCAGCAGGCTCAATACGATGATGATGCGGGTGAAGCTGGTCATCATCAGCAATAGCGCCGGCAAGAAGGCCATCGAGCTGAGCAGCAACAGGGTCTGCAGGCTCAACGACCACTGCTGACCGCCGTCTTCCAGCGGACGACTGATTACGCCGGGAATGCTCTGGGCCAGCGCTGCGTGTGGCCAGCACAGCAGCAAGGCGATGCCCAGCAGCAAGGCGGCAGGGCGCAGCAGCCGGTCCCAGCGAAGTCGATCGACCTTGCGGGGTTCCAGAATGAGGCTCACGCATCGCCTCCCGGTTTCTCGTTCGCTCCGCCATCAGACCTGTCATGCGACGTTTTGCGCGAGAAGGAGGCGCGCGTGTTGTGGCGCAGGGCAGTGGCGAAGCGTGCGGCAAAACCACCACCTTCCGGCATTATCTCGGGCGTGCTGGTATCGGTGGGCGGCGCGGGCATTTCATGCAGCGAATTGACCTTCCCACCACCCACTCCCAGCACCAGCCAAGTGTCCTTGACCTCGACGATCACCACGCGCTCGCGCTGACCGACGGCGGTGCTCGCGACTACCTTGAGGTGCTGGCCCTGGCGCCCACGCGCGGGACCGATACGCTTGAGCAGGGCGCTGCACAGCAGAATCACGCCGATCACAATAGCCAACGCCAGGGCAGTCTTGCCCAGCACGGCGAGACCCAGCAGGTCGCTCTGAGCGCCGCCCAGTGTTTCGGCGGCGCTTTGCGTGGTGCTCTGGTTGATAAGAGTCTGACTCATCGGTTGAGTTTCTGCACGCGCTCGGAAGGAGTGATGATCTCGGTAATACGGATGCCGTACTTGTCATCCACGACCACGACCTCGCCCTGGGCAATCAGGTAGCCATTGATGAGAATATCCATCGGCTCCCCGGCCAGGCCATCGAGCTCTATCACCGAACCCTGGGCGAGCTCGAGAAGTTGCTTGATGGTGATGCGGGTGCGGCCCAGCTCCACGGTCAGCTTGACCGGAATGTCCATGACCATTTCCAGATCGCGCATGGCATGGCTGCCGGTGCCCTGATCCAGTGGCTTGAATACCTGAGAGCCGGCGGCAGTAGGCTGACTGGCATCGCCGCCGACGGGCTGTTCGGCTTCGGTTTCGGCCTGCTCGGCAAGCGCCGCTGCCCAGGGGTCGTCCTCGGTTTCTTCCACCGAAGGCGCTTCGTTCTGCTGCTCGGCCATGGCGTCTGCCCAAGCATCGTCGCTACTGTTCTGATCGGGCTTCTTGGGGTCAGTCATTGTCGGATTCCTTGGCTTCAGGCGTCAGACCTGGGGCAAACTTGGTGTTGTTGGCGACGTGATCGATCAACTTGCGCACGCGTAGCGCGCGCTGGTCATGCTGGCTGCCGAATTCGCAGTCCATGACCGGCACGCCATCGACGCGGGCCGAGACGATGTCGGGCAGCTCGATAGGCAAGACATCGCCGGCTTTGAGTGACATGACCCGGCCGATACTGGTGACGATATCGACGAAATCGGCCACCAGTTCGACCTGGGAATGCTTGATCTCGCCGGCCATGCGCTGGCCCCAGTGGCGGTCTTCATCGGCGTGGCTGTCGGTCAGCGGACCCGAGAGCAGGTCGCGTATCGGTTCGATCATCGAGTAGGGCATGCATATCTGGAAGTTACTGGCCAGGTTGCCGACTTCCAGATGGAAGGTGCTGGTCACCACGATCTCGTTGGGAGAACTCGTGATATTGGCGAAACGCACCTGCATTTCCGAACGCAGGTAATCGATCTCGAGTGGGAAGACCGATTTCCAGGCATCCTGATAGGCGCCGATGGACAACTTGAGCAGACGCTGGATGATGCGTTGCTCGGTATGCGTAAATTCACGCCCCTCGGATTTGGTCAAAAAGCGCCCGTCGCCGCCGAACAGGTTATCGACCACCATGAATACCAGGCTGGGCGGGAATACCACCAGCGCGGTGCCACGCAGCGGCTTCATGGAAATCAAATTGATATTGGTCGGCACCGGAATATGCCGTGCGAATTCGCTATAGCTTTGATAACGCACGTTTTCCACGGTGATATCGGCGCTGCGTCGCAGCAGGTTGAACAAACTCATGCGAAATTGACGGGCGAAGCGCTCGTTGATGATGTCCAGCGCATGCAGGCGCTCGCGAATGACCCGGTGCTGTGTCGCGGGGTCATAGGGGCGTACGCGAGCATCGCTGACGGCATCTTTGCCGGCGCTGGACTCTTCCTCGCCACTGACGCCCTTGAGCAGGGCGTCGATTTCATCCTGCGAAAGCAGATCGTCTTGAGACATGGTGTCCTATTGCACGATGAAGTCGGTGTAGAGCACATTCTGAATCCTCAGCGGTGGCTGAGGGTCGCTGAATGGCTCGTCGAACAGCGCCAGAATCTCCTTCGATAGCGCCTGTTTTCCCTGCGGTGAAATCAAATCCTCAGCGCTCTGGCTCGACAGCAACATCAGCAACCGGCTGCGCACCTGCGGCATGTGTTCCATGATCAGTTGCTGGGTGGCTTCGTCGGCCACCTTGAGCGACAAGCCGATATACAACAGGCGTTGCGCATACTCCTCGCTCTGCAGGTTGACCGTGAAAGGTGAAATACCCACGAAGATAGGCGCTGGGGCTTCGACCGGTGCGCTACTCACCTGCGAATCCTGGGCAACGGCCGAACTCTTGGAGTCGAGCATGAAGAACACGACGGCCGAACACGCCATCGAGAGCATGATGATGAGAATGCCGAGTAGCCACCAGGGCTTGCGGCTTTTACCTGCGATTTGATTGCTGGCCATTGCTTACGCCGTCGTTATCGGGTGATTCAGAAGGGAGTATGGCGGCAGCCGCTCCATCGGCAAGGATGGAAAAGACTGTCGATATACGCTTATCTCGGGGTTTTGCTCCGGCGCTTGTGTATCGATACGCGCAGGTAGGTATGGTCCCTAATCCCGTTATCGGCCGATGAGCCGACTCTTGAAGGGCCGGGGTGCCAAGCGCGCCCTGGGAGCCTGTCGGTCAAGCAGACAGACTCCTGGGATCAGGCGTAAAGGTCTACCGCGTTGCCATTGCCAGCCAGGGGTCGGTCGACGGTCGCCGCGACATCCAGGTCCTCATGGATCGATGTGGCGCGCAGGTCGTCGTCGCGTGAGGCGAGGCCGGTGTCATCGGCCGAGCGGGAGTCGCCGTCATGTTGTTGGCGCTGCTCGCCGACCATCGCTTCGCCTAGCTGAATGCCATTTTCCTCGAGCGCTTGGCGCAGTTGGGGGATGGCCTGCTCGATGGCGGCGCGAACCTGTGGATTGGTCGAGAAGAGCTGCAACTGGGCCAATTGATCGTCGACCTTGAGACTAATCGACAATGGACCCAGATCGGCGGGGCGCAAATGCAGTTCCATCTGTTGGGCGCCACGCTGATGCAGCGCAACCAATTGCTGACCCAGGCCCTGTTGCCATTGTGGCGTGGCCAACGGGGCATTGAGTACCTGTGCGGGCGAGGCCTGTGTCTGGCCGGCCGAGCCAGTGGACGCGCCGGTTAGGTTGCCGGCGAGGGCCTGAACCTGGCTGGCATGGCTTTCAGCGCCACCACGCCCCGCTATAGCGAGATCGGGCGTTGCCGGGCTAGTGGCGATAGCGTCCATGAACGTCGCCGGCTGGCTGGCGGTTGGTAGAGCGGCGCTAGGGTCCTGAGTGCCAACCGGGTTCATGCCTTGGGCGGTTAGCGGCTGATGATGCGCTGCCGCGGCCTGGCCGTGAATGCTGGTTAGCCTGTCGCCGGCCTGGGGGAGAGACGCCTTGGCAATATCCAGTGCGAACTGCCCGGCGTTGGATAACGTGGCGGCGTCGCCAGCGGCAGCCGGCGCAGCCAATGTTGCCGCGCCGCGTTGGGCATTGGCGATGGTCGTCAAACGCTCGCGAATCGCGGCCAGGTCAAGCGTTTCGCTAGCATTGAGCGTGGCCTGACTCGCCTGCAGGGTGGTGTTTAGGGTGCTCGCGATAACCGGCGGCTGGGTGGGCTGGCTGGTTATCTGCGCTGACATGGCCTGGGCGATATTCTGCGTCAGTGGCGACAGTCCGGCAGGCGATCCTGCGGCAGGCGATCTTGTGGTGGGCGACCCTGCGACCGGCATGCCGGTAACCGGAGGAACGGCACCCGGCACCAGGGCCTCGGATTGTTGCGCCGTGCTATCGGCCCCTGACTCGGGCATGGCTTCGCTAGCGGTTGTGTCCTTCTCCGTCGTTTTCGCGAGCGAATCGTCGCCGGAATTGGATGTGGCGGTGGCATCGCGGGACCCTTTGCCGCTGGCGGCTTCACCCGACTGCTTGAGCATTCGGGCAAAGTCCTCCCCGTCGGCCGTGGTGCCCTGCGGACCTTTGGACGCGGGGGAGGTGGTGCTGGCAGGGAGTAACTGGGTAATTTCCATGAACACAACCTCCTCAGTGGCTGGAGCCGGAGTGGGAATCGTTGGCTTGGCGGCGGCGTAACACGCCGGCGGCCATTTCGTCGGCCAGGCGCTGTTCCTGGCGTGTCGTGCGTTGGCGCTCGGCATTTTCGCGGCGAGAGGCCAATGTATCGTAGGCACATAACTTGCGCTGTTCGACCTGCCAACGCTGTTGACCTTGGGCCAGGCCAGCCTCGCGCTCGACAAGCGTCTGACGCGCGCGAGCGATGGCGTTATCCAGCGAGGTCAGAAATTGTTGGTAGTTTTGCCAGCTATCGGGACCGATACCGGTTTCCATGGCGCTCTGCAGGCGCTGGCGATATTCGTGGCGATAGCGTGTCAGCGTCTCGAGCTGAGCGACGGCGTCCTGACGCGCTCGTAGCAGGCCGCTCAGTTCGATACTGGCGTTGTCACGGGCATCGCGGGTCAGCTGGCTCAGCGTGTCGAGCGGTGTTGATGTAGCCATGAACGGTCCCCCTTAATCCTGCGCCTTGCTCTGAGTCCTGCATTCGCTTTGAATTTCGTTTACGCGATCAGCCGGGCACCAATGACGCCAGTGCATCCTGGGTTTCCTGGATATCGGCGCGCTCGTCGATGCGCTGCTGAAGAAAGCGTTCCAGCCTTGGATGCATCGTCACCGCTTGATCGAGCTGCGGGTCGTGTCCCGGCGTATAGGCACCGACGCTGATCAGGTCGCGATTGCGCTGGTAGCGCGACATCACTTGCTTGAAGTGTTGTGCTTGGCGCTGTTGTTCGTTACTGACGATGGATGTCATCGCGCGGCTGATCGACGCTTCGATGTCGATGGCCGGATAATGGCCGCCTTCGGCCAGCGTGCGCGACAGTACGATATGGCCATCGAGAATCGCCCGCGCCGAGTCGGCAATCGGATCCTGCTGGTCGTCGCCTTCGGTCAGTACCGTATAAAAAGCGGTAATCGAGCCACCGCCTTTCATGGCGTTGCCGGCACGCTCGACCAGGCTGGGCAGCCTGGCGAATACCGAGGGTGGATAGCCCTTGGTCGCCGGTGGCTCGCCGATCGCCAGGGCTATCTCGCGTTGTGCCATGGCGAAACGGGTCAGCGAGTCCATGATCAGCAGCACGTTGCGCCCGGCGTCGCGGAAACCTTCGGCAAGGCGCGTCGCATAAGATGCACCTTGCAGACGTTGTAACGGCGACGTATCGGCCGGCGCGGCTACCACAACGGCACGACGCCGACCCTCGGCGCCGAGAATATTGTCGATGAAATCCTGTACTTCACGGCCACGTTCACCGATCAGGCCGACTACGATCACGTCGGCACGGGTATAGCGGGCCATCATGCCAAGCAGTACCGATTTACCGACCCCGGAGCCGGCGAACAGCCCCATGCGTTGCCCCCGACCGACGCTGAGCAGGCCATTGATGGCCCGGATGCCGACGTCGATCTGGGTGTCGATGGGCGCACGCGACAAGGGGTTGATCGCCGGGGTGGCGAGCGGCGCATGCGGTGCGTCGGCCAACGGGCCCTTGCCGTCCAGCGGCCGGCCATTACCGTCGACGACCCGGCCGAGGAGGGTGTCACCGAGCGGGAAGCGTCGGGCGCTGCCATTCTCATGCGGGCCCTCGCCGAGCGGGAAGACTCGCGAACCGGGCAGCAGGCCACTGATTTCTTCCAATGGCATGAGAAACAACTTCTCGCCCGAGAAGCCGACGACTTCGGCTTCGGCGAAACGCTCGCTGTCCCGCTGATGCGAAGCGAGCGTGGAACGTGGCGATACCTCGATGCGACAGGCGCTGCCCAGTGGCACGCGCAGCCCGATGGCTTCGAGTACCAGGCCGGTGGCGCGGACGATGCGTCCACTGGCGCGATAGGGTGCCACGCCGGCGACTCGACGCTGGACGCCATCCACGGCATCCTGCCAGCGACGCTGGTGCAGGTTGCTCGCCTCGGTCATGGCACTCATGGCGTGTCTCCACGCGGCGCATCGTCATTGTGGCGCCGACGCACCTGGGCGGCGATTGCCTCCCAGCGCGTCTCCAGCGTGGCGTCGAGTTCGCCGCTGGCGCTGGATGCGCGACAGCCACCACGACTGATCAGGTCGTCGGGTTGAAGCTGCCAGCCGGCAGCCTCGAACTCACCGCTCAGATGCGCCTTGACCAATAGCAGATCGGCGGGATGCAGCCACAGCCGCGGCCGGCCCGACAGTGCCGGTTCCACATGCAGCAGCTCGCGAGCGATATCGAGCACTTCCTCGGGATGTGCTTCCAGAGCTTCGCTGGCAAGCTGGCGCCCGGCGGTGAGCGCCAGATCGACCAGTCGCTCGGCAACCTCGCCATCGAGGCTGTCGAGCGCCTCGCGAAAATTTTCCGCCAGGGACAACACGGGTTGCAGGGTCTTCAGGGTCTGACTCTGCATTTCCTGCTCGCCGGCAGCGCGGCCTTCGCTCAGGCCTTGCTCGAAGCCGTCCTGCTTGCCTTGCTCGAAACCCTCCTGGTAAGCGGCGTCATAGGCTTCCTTGCGGGTTTTTTCGCGCAGTTCCTCGATTTCGGCGTTGCGCTGAAAAACCTGCTGACGAACGGCTTCCTGGCGCGAGCGTTCGCGCTGACGGCGCGCTCGCTCGGGCGCGCCCAGTTCGTCCATCTGCCAGCGACGCCAGTCGCCGGTGTCGCGCTCGGGCGCGACCGGGCGCTCAGACATAACTGTCGTCTCCGCCGCCTAGCACGATCTCGCCGCTGTCGGCCAGCCGGCGCACCACCTGCAAAATCGCCTTTTGTTCGTTCTCGACCTGCGAGACGCGAATCGGACCACGCGCCTCGAGGTCTTCCTGAAGCAGTTGCGCGGCACGCTGCGACATGTTGGCCATGAACTTTTCGAGCAGCGCATCGGGCGCGCCCTTGAGCGCCACCACCAGCGAGTTGGTATCGATTTCCTTGAGGATGAGCTGGATGCCGCGGTCGTCGATATCGATGAGGTTCTCGAACAGGAACATTTCGTCGATGATCTTCTGCGCCAGATCCTCGTTGTGAGCGCGCACGGTTTCGATGACCGCTTCTTCCTGGGAGGAATTCATCAGGTTGAGGATTTCGGCCGCCGTTCTTACGCCGCCCATCTTGCTGCGCTTGAGGTTCTGGCCGTCGAGCATGCCGCCGAGCACTTCGGTCAACTCTTGAAGGGCGGCCGGCTGCACGCCGCTAAACGTCGCGATACGCAGTACGACGTCGTTACGCAGCTTGTCGTCGAACAGTTCGAGGATATCCGCCGCCTGATAGCGTTCCAGATGAACCAGGATGGTAGCGATGATCTGTGGGTGTTCGTCGCGGATCAGTTCCGTGACCATCGAAGCTTCCATCAAGTTGAGTGCGTCGATGCCGGAAGACGCGCCCGAGGTTTCGAGAATATCCTCGATCAGGCTGGAGGCGCGCTCGCTACCCAGCGCCTTGGTCAGCACCGAGCGAATATGATCGCTGGAGTGCAGGTTGATGGCGGTGAATTGCTCGGCCTCGTCGTGGAATTCGCCGAGTACTTTGCGCATATCTTCATGAGATACTTGATCGAGCGAGGCCATTTCCATGCTAATGGCCTGCACTTCCTTGGCGGACAGGTATTTGAACACTTCGGCCGCGCTATCCTCGTCGAGGGATAGCAGCAGGATTGCGCCTCGGCGGGCGCCGCTCATTTCACTCATGTGTTTATCCAGCTTCTGACGATCATGGCGATCAAACGCGGATCTTCCTGGGCCATCTCGCGGGCGTCCTTGAGATTCTGCTCGTAGGCCGATGAGCGACGACGACGTGGGCGTGGCGTTTCCACGGCCTCGTCTTCCTCGTCTTCCGCGCTGTCGACGGCTCCGACCGGCACCGGCGTGCGCAACGCCGGGCCGGCGAGCTGTGCGGGTGCCTGACGCTTGATCAGCGGGCGCAACACCATGAACCACAGCAGCAGGGCGGCAATCAGCACCAACAGGTAGCGGCCAAGGGTCATGGCCAGGCCAAGCGCCTGCGGCGTTTGCCACCAGGGCAGGATTTCGACCGTGTGTTCCGGCTGGGTGAAGGGGCTGTTGACGACCTCCACGGCATCGTTGCGCGTCGCGGAGAAACCGATCGCCTGGCGTACCAAGCGCTGGATCTGCGCCAGTTCGATATCGCTGAGCGGCTCCATCACGGTTTCGCCCTGGTCGTTAATCGTCTCCTGATAATCGACGACGACGGCGACCGACAGGCGCTCGACACTGCCACGCGAATACTGCACGTGTTCGACGCTGTGATCGACTTCGTAGTTGACGATATCGCTGCGGTCGAGCCGGCTCGGTGGCGTGGCGTCCTCGGTGTCGGTCTGGGCGGTATCGGCGACTTGATCCTGCTGCTGATCCTCTCCGGCCTGTTCGCCTTCCGCGTTGCTACCCAAATCGATGGGCGAGGGCGCAATGCCGGGTGGTGTATTGGTTAGCGCGCCGGGCACGCCCATGGCCAAGCCGTCGCCTCCGGAGTAAGAGGCGCTGGTCTGACGGCTGCGTATCGCGGCCTCATTGGGTGCTTGGTTTGGCGTGTAGGTCTCGGCGGTCTGCTCGCGGATCGAGAAATCGATTTGCGCGGCGACCTGGGCGCGTACGTTATCGGCGCCGAGGATCGGTGCAAGGATATGTTCGATGCGCTGCTGATAGGAGCGTTCGACTTCCTTGGTGTATTCCAGTTGCGTGCCGTCCAGGCCGCCCAGGCTACTGCCATCGCGCGATAGCAGATTGCCCTGCTGATCGACCACGGTAACGTTGTCGGCGGCAAGTTCGGGCACGCTGCTGGAAACCATGTGCACGATGGCGTTGACCTGACCTTCGCCCAGCGTGCGCCCAGGCTGCAAGGTGAGTATTACCGAGGCCTTGGCCGGCTCGCTTTCGCGCACGAATACCGACGGCTTGGCCATCGCCAAGTGGACGCGCGCGCTCTGAACGGGACCCAACGACTGCATGGACAGGGCGAGCTCGCCTTCCAGCCCGCGTTGATAATTGATGTGCTCGGCGAACTGGCTGATACCGAAGGCCTGGCTATCCATGATTTCGAAACCGACGTTGCCGGCTTCGGGCAGGCCCTGTTCGGCCAGCTTCAGGCGCAGCGTGTGCACCTGATCGCCAGGCACCAGCAAGGCGCTACCGCCGGCACCGAATTCATAGGGAATGCCCAGCGTATCGAGTTCGGTAATGATGCGCCCACCATCGGCATTGCTGAGATTGCTGTAGAGAACGCGGTAATCGGGGCTACGCGCCCACATCAGCAGAACGATGAGAATGGCGATAACGGCGGCGGCAGCGATCAACAGAGGAACGCGAGGATTGCCGCGCAGTTGCGATAGCAGCCCAGCGGGGGATGTCCGCTTGTGGGTGGTCGTATCGCGGCCGCCTTGGGACGAGGTCGTCTGATTGGCCGAAACAGCGTCGGTCATGCGCGCCTCCCGGCGATCTTCAGGCCCAGCAGGGCGGTATGATGTGTTTCGACCCGGTAACGGTGGGTCGGTCCAAATAGCATGGCGGTGTCCGGCTCCAGCATGTTGGCCTTATAGCCTGGGCGGTCGGGTGATGGACGTCATTATCCGTGACTGGTGCAAGGCTAAAGGTGCGAAAAGCCCACCTTTTTAGCGTCATTTGCGCATATGGCCGCAGCGCGCGGGTTGCTAGGCTTGCCATCACTATCAATCCGCATGATCCAGGTCGTCACACGAGTCGAATAGCGTGCACGAACCGGGTAGGAGGTTTTATGAGTTCACCCGCCATTCAAGCCGCATTGAGTCAGATGCAGAGCATGGCGACCCAGGCCGGCAGCGATGCCGCCAAGGGCCAACAGTTGACCGCCAGCGTGGGTCAGGGCGGTTTCGCCAGTGAGTTGCAGAATTCGATCGAGCGTATCAATCAGCTCAAGCAGGCGTCCGATGCCAAGCTCGAGGCCTTTCAGGCGGGCGATCCCAATGTGGCGCTCAACGACGTCATGGTCGATATGCAAAAGGCCAGTGTCGCCTTCGAGATGGGTGTGCAGGTGAGAAACCGCTTGGTGACGGCATACAAAGACATCATGAATATGCAGGTCTAGGAACCACTGTATAAATGCCTGCACGGGCTCGGCGCCCCCAACGAATCGCTTCGTTACGCGGTGCTCGAATACTCACCTAACAATATGTTATGTCTCGTCTTCTGTGCCCCGGGCGCCTCGCGACGTAGCGACGCCCGCATCATTTCGTTCGGCGATTTATTCAGCCATTCCTTAATGTGCTCGTTTCTAATCTTGCAACTGCCTCGCAAGGAAGTCGATGCCGGCTTCCATGGCGTTGTAGCGAGTCAGAAACGTGGTGATGTGGCCGCGAAAGCGTAGCAGGTAGAGTTCGCTGTAGATGCCTTGCTCGCGCAGGGCAGTGTAGAAATCCTTGGCGTGATCCGGTGGAACCAGATCGTCCCAGGTGCCGTGAAAGAGGAAAAACGGCGGTGCCTGTGGGTGAATGTGTTTCATCGGCGAGGCTTGTGCGTATTGCAGGGGTACTTCAAGGCGGGTGCCGCCGAGAAACTCCACCACCAGCCGGCCATCGTCGAACTTGAACAGGTTGGTCGGCGTACCCCCGGCGATTACGGCATCGAGCCGTGTTCGTTCACCGCCGTAAGGGCGATCCACTGCCCCGCCTTGCCCCGCTACCACCGCCAGCAGGCTGACCAGGTGTGCCCCCGATGAATACCCCACGCCGGCGATGCGCGAAGTATCGATTCGCCATTCTTCCGACTGCCGGTGAATCCAATGCATGGCCTGCTGCAAATCATGAATCTGCGCCGGGAATTTATACTCCGGGGCGAAGCGGTAGCCGACATTGACGGTGACGAAGCCGCGTCGCGCCAGGCGTTCGGCAATCGGCGCCATGTCCTCGGGCGTGCGGCCCTGCCAGCCACCACCGTGCACCAGTAGCGCCACTGGGCGCTCCACCATATTGGATGTTTCGGGTAGGTAGACATCCGCGAACAGCGGCTGTGGCCAGTCGGGTGACGTATAGCGCTGGTCTTCCAATACGCTGAACGAGAACTCTTCGGGGTACGGTATCGTGGCTGGCGATTGCGGTTCGTTGAGATGGCGGACGCAGCCGCCGAGTGTGAGTAACAAGGCAGGGAGTATCCAAAGGGCGCGCATGACAACTCCATTGTTTTGCGGCTATCGATCCACGTTATCCACGGCTTCGAACAGGGCGGAGCGCTACTCGGGTGAAAAGGGCCTTGCGCTTGGCCTATCGGCCTTACGCTACTACGCGCTATGCGTCCCTTTGGATTCATCGGGAGAGGGGGGAAGTGCCTCGGCAATGACCTGCAACGATGGGCTGGGGCGTGCCAGCAGATAGCCCTGGGCACGCGCGCAATTGAGCCGACGCAGAAAATCCAGTTGAGCCGGCGTCTCGATGCCCTCGGCGCACACATCGCGGCCGAAACCACGGCACAGCGTCAACAGCGACTCGATGATCGCGCGATCCTCGGCGGAGTCGGGCAATCCGGCAATGAACGACTTGTCGATCTTGACCGTGTCGAAGGGAAATTGCTTGAGATGCGAGAGCGACGAGAAACCGGTGCCGAAATCATCGAGTGCGATATTCACGCCCCGTTCGTGCAGGGCTTCGAGTTGTTGTCCCACCCAATGCGGCGACTGGATCAGCGCCGTTTCGGTAATCTCCAGCTCCAGGGCCGATGTTGGCAGGTCACGCCAACGCAATGCCGAAACTACATGGTCGGCCAGTTGCGCATCGTCCATCAGTTGGATGGCGCTGACATTGACGCTGACGAAGAAGCCTTCCGGCAATTGATCGCGTGCCGAGACCAGATGATCGAGTGCCTGATCGATGATCCAGCGGCCCACTTCGACCATCATTCCACTCTCTTCGAGAATCGGGATGAAGACATCGGGGCCGATGGCGCCAAGCTCTTCGTCCTTCCAGCGCAGTAGCGCTTCGGCGCCGATAGGGCATGAAAGATCGTTCAGTGCCCATTGCGGCTGAAAATGCAGCGTGAAGTCGCCGCGAGCGAAAGCGCCTGAAAGACGGCGTTCGATCGATTGATGGCGGCTGGCTTCATCGAGCATGCCGCTCAGATATTGGCGCACGCGGTTGCGACCCTGACGCTTGGCGCGTACCAGCGCGGCATTGGCGCGTCGCAGCAACTCCTCGGCAGTGACTTGGCCGCAGCAGACTACCGCCACGCCGATACTGACGGTCAACTGCAAGCCTTCGACGGCTTCGAAGCGATGCTGTTCGACCTGTTGGCGAAGCCAGTCGGCGAGGAGAAAGGCGTTGCTATCCTGGGCGATATTGACATTGATCGCGAACTCATCGCCGCTCAGGCGTCCCAACAATGCCTCGGGATAGCTTGCCAGAGCGAGGGTCAGACGCTGTGCCAGTTCGCAGAGAATGGTGTCCGCGAGCGCGGTACCGTGCGCGTCATTGAGCCGCTTGAAGCGATCGATGCCGCAGATCAGGACCATCTGCAAGGGTGCCGGATCGTCGCGGCGTGGCGCATTGAGCATCAGCGCTTGCAAGAAACCGGCGCGATTCAACTGGCGTGTCAGCGAGTCATGATGGGTGATCCAGTCGATTTCGCGTTGTGCCTCGAGGGTTTCGCGCAGATCGCGAGCGACGATGATGTAGTTGGTTCGCCCGCTGTCGTCGTGGCGTATGCGCTGGACGACCGCCTGGACGGGTAGCGGTTCGTTGTTGCGCCGACGTAGCGTGGCGTTCAGGCGGACCAGGCGCTGTTGGCCGTTGCGCAGCGGCGCCAGTCGCTCGTCGAGCTCGCCGGCGCTGAGTGAGTCGAGCAGCTTGGCGGGTGGCATCCCAATCAATTCTTCTTTGCTATAGCCGAGTTGTTCTAGCGCTCCCTGATTGCAGTAGATAAAACGCTGCGATTGCTCATCGAAAATCAGAATCAGGTCGAGGGTCGCATCGAGCGTTGCCCTGAACTCCTCGAGCTTCGCATGCAGCGCGGCTTTTTCCGATTCCGCGTATAGCGAGGCGAGCAGGCTGCCGCCGATGTTCATCAGTGGCTTGAGCAGGCGCCTGGCGCGTTCGGGATTGAAGTGCGTGCGCCGATTGGCCATCAGCAGCATGCCGACGCCCCGACCGTCATTCATGAAAGGAACCATCAGTGCGTTGCGCAACGTCGGGTGGCTGGCGGGCAAGTCGTGGGGATGTATCTGGGCAAGGTCGTCTTCGCTGAAGATCTGGATTTCGGGAAGCGAGAGGCGGCCATCGACCAGTGCATTCATGCGTTCCAGGTTCAGACGACGCCCGCCATGCATGAAAAATTTTTGACCCTGCGATGTCACGTCGCCCAGCGACATGCCCAGGATATCGAGATATGCGCCTTTTTCCTGTTGCTTGATTTCTCCGACGAGACCGTATTCACACTCCGTCAGCCGTAGCAGATCGTCGAGTAGTTCGAGCAGCACCAGTCGTGGTGGGGTACCGGCGATGTGGCGCTGCTCGGCACGGTTGATCACCGCGCCGATGCTTTGAACCAACGCCTCTTCGCTGTCGGGTATCAGCAGCTCGGGCTGGTGCCGACGGTGAGCGATTTCCAGGGTGGTCAGCCGGGCCAGGCTTTTCAGCGTGTCGCGTTCCTTGCTACTCAGGACGCGAGGACGATCGCTGGTAATGCAGAACGTGCCCAGCGGCATGTTGTCCGGGCCGTGAATCGGCGCGCCTGCATAGAAGCGGATATGCGGCGGACCGGTGACCAACGGGCTATCGGCGAAACGGGAATCGTGGCGTGCGTCTTCGACCACCATGACGCTATCGCTGCTCAAGGAATGGGCGCAGAACGAGTGCTCCACCGGCGTTTCACGAATCGTCAGCCCATTGACCGATTTGAACCATACGCGTTGTTCGTCGACCAGGCTGATCAGCGCGATGGGCACTTCGAATAAGCGGCAGGCGAGGCGCGTCAGGGCATCGAAACGCTCCTCGAAAGGGGTGTCCAGTAGACGCGTCGACTCCAGCGCCGCGAGCCGTGAGCGATCCTTGACTCCGGGCTGCGGCCGGGAAGAGCGATTAGGATGGTCGCGATGTGTCATTACTCTGCCTGGTCGTGGAGCTATCCAGCGTTCAATGCTCCTGATGTGCTTTGCTCGATACGTTCATGTGTATCTAACAGGAGTTATCGGCAGTGTCGTCGAAAATCTTAGCTCCGGCTATCCGACTTTCGCAATGGCGACAACACTTTACGACTTTTCGATCAGACTTGGTGCTGAATCAAACGGCCTTGCAAGCGCTCCAGGGATTCGGCGATACGCAGCACTTCCTCGCTGGGAATCTGACGAATCACCTCGCCGCTTTCACGATCGACGATGCGTGTAACGACCCGGCTACCGAATTCCTGAAGATGAAATTCCACGCCGTAGTGGCGCATCGCTTCGTTGATACGCTGGACGGGTTCGACCAACTCGCCGGGAGAGGTCTCGGCGGCCTGGGTATTGCTCTGTGCCTGGCTCGCGGCACTGCCGGGCGGTGCCGGTAGGTGAGCGAGCGCGTTTTCCAGGCGTTGGCGGGGCGTCATGTTGGTGGCGGGCGATGTGCTGGACGACGCTGAGGTAGCGTCGTTGATCGGTGAGTTCATTGCGTTGTTCCCTGTAGTGATTCGCGATCGTTATTATTGTCGTGCCACGATGGCTCGTTGGTTCATTGCATGATTTCGATGCGATTGTTGTCGATGTCATCGTCGACGCCGATAGTCAGTAAAACGGCGTACGCATAGCCAATTTGCGCCTTGTAGGCTTTCAGTTTCTTGATGTCCTGATGCTTGCCAAAATCGTTGGTGCTTTTGCTGAGCTCGATGGCGGCGAGGTTCTGCGAGGTGCCACGCTTGTGGATGACGATATCCGGGTAGATCGTGCGCGCCTCGGTTGCTGCCGTATCCGTGGTGGCAATGATGTGATTCATGTGCTTGCCGAACGAATCCCAGCAGTTGTATTCGCAATCGACGTCCCAATCGGAAAATACCGATTGGAGATGCATTGCCAGTCTGAAGGAGATTGCCCGTTCATTGGCGGCTTTTCTGAGGATGTAGGTGTCCCTCTCGGTCAGCGTATGCAGCGCCTGATCGAGGTGTTCCAGAAAAGCGGTTTCCGATGTCGTTCTGATGGCTTGTAATGATGTCATCGGTTGTCTCGCTAACGTCAAATAAATGGCGAGTCACAAGGGCAAATGCGCGAGGCTTCGTTGCCAAGCCAGTCGACCAATAAGACTCCTTTGGAGCGTTATCGGCCGCTTATGAAAAATATTTAACCTGGGTTATGGATAAAATCGCAAAACCCTGCATAGGAGGGGGTGGCTGCGCCAAGCGGCGCATGGAGAAGTCAACAAATCCGTCAGGCCATGGCCCACAGTGGATCGGCGCTGGGTACGTATTGCGAAAGGCCCGGTGCCATTGACTGGTAGGTCTGTACGGCCTTGTTGGATTCGCTCTGTGCTGTCTGGGAGGTGTCCTGCGACTGCTGGGTCGTCGATTGTGTCGCGGCGAATAGGGGCGACGCGGTGGTGGTGCTCTCTATACTAACCGCGTCTTCACTGTTCGATGCCTCGCGGCGTTGTAGCGCAAGTTCCAACTGCGCGGCCATCATGGTTTGGCTCGCCTGAGCGGCGATGGCACGGTCCTGGGCGGAGGGCTCGGCCGGGGCCAGCGCCGCTGCGCGAACCTTGCGCATCTTTTCGATGGTTGCCTGTGGGTCGCCAGGGACGGCGCCGACATCGATCGGGACTTCCCCGGCTACGGCATAGCGTCCGCCATCCGGGCCGCGCTCGAAGGTATAGCTGGCCCCACCGGCGAATTGGCCGCCGACGACCTGATGAGCGAGTTCGTGGTTGCGAACTTCCCGGTCGCGAACCTGGAGGCTCTTCAACTCAGTGATATCTTCCGGCGCCAGGGCCTGGCCATTCGCGCCCTTGGGGGCGGTGGGGTCCTGGCTGGCGCCTTGCCTATCCTGCTCGCCGGTATCGGTAGCTTCCTGATCGGTGCGTTGTGCGCCATCAGCCGATGCGTTGCGGGCGCTTGCCGTTGACGCTTCATTGCCTTCCGCTCTGGCGGCGTTTTCGGTTGCGGCCGGTGCCCGGGGATCGTCGGCGTTGTTCGTCAGTGGCGGTTGGATGCCGGTCACTTGGGGAAGAGGCGCCTGCCTGGTGTCGCTCGGGCGGGCGGACGAAGCGATCGAGGCGACGCCGTTCGACTCGCTGGGCCGTGCCACGTAAGGCATGTAGGAAAGAACGGGAGCGATCTGCATGACCGGTTTGTCGTCTTTTGTGTGAAGAACTAAAGTATTGTCCAGATCAAGCGTTTTTAGCAACATCGCTTAATCCACGCTGACGGCCCTGATGACCTGCCTGTATGAATAGCCTCGATGTAACGATCAAACTGTCGGCCGCCCAGTGCCTGGCGCATTATCAGGGGCGTACCCAGCAGGTCTATGTGTATAGCCTGGATGGCCGAAGGGTGGTGTTTCCCGCCAGGGCGTTACGTCATATCGTCACGCATGAGGGCATCGATGGCGTTTTTCGGCTGTATTACAGCGATGCCGGCCAGTTCGAGTCGATCGTGGCGTTGTAGAAGGGGCCCCGGTCAACCACGGGAAAGCAGGATATCGTCAAACGGCGGTTGCCACGGGATGCGCTCGCTCGATTCGCTGGCGACGCTTGGGATCGTGAAGCGCTTCCCATAAATCGTTGTCGTGCTGCAGTTTCAGCCAGAATTCGGCGGAGTTGCCGAAGACTCGCGAGAGCATGAGCGCGGTGTCGGCGGTAATCACGCGGCGGTTGCGACACACCTCGTTGACCAGCCGGCGCTGAATACCCATGGCTTGGGCCAGTTGCGTCTGGTTGATCCCCATGGGTTTCATGAATTCCTCGATTAGCGTTTCACCCACGCTAGTGGGCCGTTCATACGATCTGCTCATGTCGGTCATCTGTCGATATGTTCATGGGCCCGTTTATTAAGCTTTAGCGCTCCCCGACCAGCGATGCCAGGAATCGTTGACGTCTATCGGCTTCGCCGATCGGCTGGGCGAGCAGGTGGACCAGCTTGGTAATCGCGGCCTCGGGAGTCATGGCGTCGCCGGAGAGTACGCCGGCATCGATAAGACCGCATCCGGCGGCATAAGTGCCGATCGAGACCGGCCCATATGGGCATTGGCTGATCGCGGCGAGCAGCTTGCCTTCGCCGCTGGCCTGGGCGAGCGTACCGAGAATCGCCGGATCTTCCGCAACGTTGCCGCTACCCCATACTTCCAGTAAGGCGCCATGCACCCCGTCGTCGAGCAGCCAGGCGTTCAGCAGGCGTGAAGACATGCCCGGCCACAGCGCGACACGCACCACGGGTGAGTCGCCGAGCACGGCGTAGTCGGCCATTTCGAAGCGTGGCAGGCCGCGTTGTTGTACCTGAAGGCCACGCGAGGGGTAAAGCACCGGAGAGCCATCGACCATTTCGCCGAGTAGCGGATAATTGGGGCTGACGAAGCCATCGAAGGCGTGGGTATCCCATTTGCGGGTGCGCGTGCCACGGGTGAGCTTGCCGGAAAAGCAGACGGCGACTTCCTGAAGCGCGGGTTGCGCGGCGAAGCGCAGCGCGGCTTCGACATTGGCCAGGGCGTCGCTGTTATCGGCTTCCAGCGGTCGTTGGGCGCCACTCACTACCACCGCCTTGTCGATGCCTTGCAACTGGTAGGCGAGGCTGGCGGCGCTCCAGGCCAGGGTGTCGGTGCCATGCAGTACGACGAAGCCGGAATAATCGTTGTATCGCTTGGCGATGTCACCGGCGAGGCGCTGCCAATCGGTGGGGGTGGCGGCACTGGAATCGATCGGATCGGGATATTCGAGTATTTCGAAAGGAGGTAACGAGGCTTGGCGCGCGGGCGGCAGCGTGGCGAGCGCGACGCGCAGGCGGCTCTCGAAGTCGCCGCCCGGAACCAGGCCATTGTCGCTGGGTAGCATGCCCAGCGTTCCGCCCGAGTAAATGACCAGTAGCTCCGCCTCGTCCATCGCGTCGCTCCTTATGCATGATAAAGGGCGCCAATGATAGCCGAGGAGCGACCGACACTAAAGCGACGCCGCCGAGCGCGCGGCCTGGTCGTAAAGACCGGACATGGCACGCAGCATGCCGGCGACCTGATGCATGTCGTCGCGGTCGAGCCCCATCGATTCAAGCGACTCCACCAGGCACGCCTCGCGAATCTCCGCGTAACGGGTACAGGTCGAGCGGCCCTCGTCGGTGGCACGAAAGAAGGTTTCCTTGCCGTGTTTCTCGCCGCTGACCAACGCCAGCTTGGCGAGCTTCTTCAATGCATAGGTAACGGTATGGGTATCCTCGACATTGAGCACCAGGCAGATATCCGCCTGGCGCTTGGCGCGTTCGCGGTGGTTGACGCTATGCAGTACCAGTACGTCGAGCGCGCCGAGTTCGGCCAGGCCGCTGGCGGTCATGCAGCGTACCATCCAGCGGTTGAAGGCATGACCGGCGACGATCAAGCCATACTCGAACTCGGAAAGCTCCTGGGCGCTGTGCGACAGGTGCTCGGAGGAGACGATCGGGCCGCGTTTGCTGTTGAGCCGGCGCGGCGATTTCTCGGGTTGCTGATTCATCAGGGTCCACTCATGGCTTGCGGCAGGTACGTAGCGATCTCCGGGAAAAGGGTGATGAGCAGCACGCCCAGCATCATCAGAAAGAAGAACGGCAAGGCCGCGTAGGCGATGCTGAGAATGTTCTTGCCGGTCATGCCTTGCAGCACGAACAGGTTGAAGCCGACCGGCGGGGTGATCTGCGACATCTCGACCACGATCACCAGGTAGATGCCGAACCAGATCAGATCGATGTTGGCGGCTTCGACCATCGGCAGCAGAATCGACGTGGTCAGGACCACCACCGAGATGCCATCCAGAAAGCAGCCCAGCACGATGAAGAACAGGGTCAGTACGACCAGCAACATATACGGTGAGAGGTTCTGAGCGGCGATCCAGGCCGCTAGGTCGCTGGGCAGGCCGGTAAAGCCCATCGCCGCAGTGAGAAACGAGGCGCCGGCGAGAATGAAGGCGATCATGGTCGATGTGCGCACCGCGCCGAGCGTGGCCTCGATGAAGATGCCGCGATTCATGGCGCCCTGCCAGCGCGCCAGTATCAGCGATAGCACCACGCCCACGGCGGCGGCTTCAGTGGGCGAAGCCAGACCGGCATAGATCGAGCCGATCACCCCTACGATCAGCCCCAGCATCGGGATCAAGCGACGCGAGCGGCGTAGTTTCTCGAGCAGGGAAGTGTGTTCGTCGGCAGTGGGAATGCGCTCGGGAAAACGCCATGACCACAGCATCAGGTAGCCGGAAAACAGCACGACCAGCATCAGGCCGGGAAGAACGCCGGCAATGAACAGTCGGGCGATGGATTGGTCGGTGGCCACGCCGTAAACGATCAAGATGATCGACGGGGGAATCAGCAGGCCTAGGGTGGCGGAGCCGGCCAGAGTGCCGATCACCAGTCGCTCGTCGTAACCGCGCCGCGTCAGTTCGGGAAGCGACATCTTGCCCATGGTGGCGCAGGTGGCCGCCGACGAGCCGGAAACGGCGGCGAACAGGCCGCAGCCGACCACGTTGGTATGCAGCAACCGGCCGGGGATACGTGTCATCCACGGCGCCAGGCCGGTAAACATGTCTTCGGCGAGGCGCGAGCGAAACAGGATCTCGCCCATCCAGATGAACATCGGCAGGGCGGTCAGCTCCCAGCTATAGCTGGCACTCCAGATATCCGTGGCCATGACGTCGCCGGCGGGAATCGAGGTGAACTGGCTGATGCCGAGCCAGCCCAGGCCCATCAGCGAGAAAGCCACCCATACGCCGCTGCCCAGCAACACGACCAGCGCGGTCAGCAGAACCAGGGTCAAGGTGAGCATGGCTATGGCTCCGGGCTATGTGCGGCGTCGTCGTCGACTCGAAACGCACCGGGGCGGGTAAAGGCAATCACGCAGGTAGCGAGCCAAGCCTCGGCCAATGCCAGGCAGAACAGCGCGATTCCCAGCAGCATGGCGCCTTGTGGGATCCACAGCGGTACCGGCACCATGCCGTAAGAGACCTGGCCGAAAGCGATACTGTCGGCCAGTAGTACCCAGGTGTACCAGCCCAGATACGCGCAAAGCGCCAGCGCGACGGTCAAACACCATAGTTCCACGAACACGCGAATGCGTGGCGGCAGTTGGCCGGTGACGAGTGTCACGCGAATATGCCCGCCATGCACGAAGGTGTATGCCAGGCCCAGAAAGCTGGCGCCCACCAGCAGAAAGCCGGATACCTCGGCAAGCCCTGGAATCGACAGGCCGAGACTATCGCCGCCGAGTGCAATGACCAACACGTCGAGCAGGCGACCACAGATCTGAGCAGTGATCATCGCGCAGATCAGGCACAGGCACACGGCCGAACCGTAGCCACCAAGGGTATACAGAGGGCGAAGTCGATATCGCATGGCGATCCCGTAAAACGATATTGAAGCGAGACTTTCGGCGCACGTCATGGATGCGCTGGCGGCGTGCGCCGAAAGCCGGGGATTACTATTACTGCTGGAGTTGCTGGTAATTCTGAAGGATTTTCTGCCCCTGTTCCCCGGCACGCTGGACCCATTCCTCGGTCATGGTTTCGCCGATTTCCTTCAACGAGGCGGCGAGTTCCTCGCTGGGTTCGCTGACGGTGATGCCGTTTTCGCGCAGCGCCTTGAGTGCCTGTTCGGTTTCCTTGCGGCTCATCTTCCAGCCTCGCTCCTGAGCCGCTTCGGCGGCTTCAAGTACCGCCTGGCGGGTGGCTTCGTCGAGGCGCTGGAAGGCCTGCTCGTTGACGATCACCATGTTCTTGGGCAGCCATAGCTGGGCGTGATTGAAGTGGCTGAGGTAGTCCCAGGCCTTGGTGTCGGCGCCGGTCGCCGGCGAGGTGATCATGGCATCGACGCGCCCGGTGCTGAAGGCCGTGGGAATGTCCGGTGCCTCGATCTGCGTGGGTACCGCGCCCACCAGCTGTGCCAGGCGCTCGCTGGACTTGTTGTAGGCGCGCATCTTGAGGTTTTCCAGATCGTCGACCGTATCGACTTTTTGCTGGGTATAGATGCCCTGTGGTGGCCATGGCACGGTAAACAACAGGCGCAATTGCTGCTTGGCCAATTCCTCGGCGATGACCTCGCGCGACGCTTCCCACAGGGTCCGCGCCTCTGCGTAGCTCGATGCCAGATAGGGCACCGAGTCGACCTCGAAGATCGGGTTCTCGTTGGCCAGGCGCGACATGATCAGTTCACCGATGGGCACGATGCCCCGGCGTACCGAATTCTTGATCTCGGCATGGCCGATCAGTGCCCCGCTGGGGTGCACGGTAATATCGAGTTCGCCATTGGTGCTTTCGCGAACGTCGTCGGCGAACTCGCGAATGTTGACGGTGTGGAAGGTGAGATCGCCATAGGGCGTCGGCATGTCCCATTCGGTTGCGGCTTGAACGGTCGTGGGCAGGGTCGTGGCGAATGTCGCAGCGACAGCCAGGCTGGCGAGTAGCGGGTGACGAGCGGTCATTGGAGTCCTCACGATTGGTGTTGTTATTGCTGCTCATAAAGCCGTTTTCTTGAAAGCGGCGCGTTAGGCTTCTTGACTGAGGATAGACGGCCTTGCTTTTCACCCAGCCTAGGCAGTCATTCTCTGGACAGTCAACGCTGTTTAGACTAAACGACGGTGTTATGTCGATAAAATATCGATAACTTATCGGTAAATCGACCTGGTCGATGCCGCCAGGAACCGTTACGAAATCCGGGAGGAACCGCAATGCCAACGCTGATGCTCAATGCCGATGTGGGAGAGAGCCTAGGTTCATGGAAAATGGGCAGCGATGAGAATGTCATCCCGCATGTCGATCTCGCTAATGTCGCCTGCGGTTTTCATGCTTCCGACCCCGATATCATGCGCCGTACCGTGCACCTTGCACGGACCAGCAACGTGGCGGTGGGCGCGCATCCCGGCTATCCCGACCTGGTCGGCTTCGGGCGCCGCTCGATGGCCTGCTCGGTTCTTGAAATCGAGAATCTGGTGCTCTATCAAATCGGTGCGCTGGCGGGTATATGCCGTGCCGAAGGTTGTGATTTGCGTTACGTGAAGCCCCATGGCGCGCTGTACAATGACATGATGCGCGACCCCGACAAGCTCTCCGCGGTGATGCGCGCGGTGGCGGCTTTCGATAGCGCCTTGCCGCTGATGGTGCTGGCCACGCGCGATCACGCGCCAACGCGTGAACTCGCCGAGCGCCACGGCGTGACGCTATGGTTCGAGGCGTTCGCCGACCGTGCTTACACCGGCGAAGGTCGGCTGGTCTCGCGGCGCGAGTCGGGTGCGGTGCATCACGACGCCAAGGTGATCGTCGATCAGGCGTTGCGCATCGCGCGTGGTGAAGCACTGATCGCCAGTGATGGCAGCGAACTGGTACTGGCCGCCGATACGTTGTGCGTGCATGGCGACAACCCCGAATCGATCGCTGCCGTGAAGGCCATTCGTCAGGCATTGGCCGATCTCGAGGCCAGCGCATGAACGAGGCGCTTCGGGCTGGCGATCTGCCGTGTCTGGAGGTGGCGGGGGTGGATACCTGGCTGGTGCGCCTGTTCGCCACCATCGACGATGCCAACATGGCGTGGATCACCGCCCTGATGCGGCGTTGTGAGCAGGTTTTCGGTGACACGCTTATCGATCTGGTGCCGTCCTATACCAGCGTGCTGGTGCATTACGATCCGCTGGCGCTCAGGCCTGATGAGGCGCGCGCGCGACTGGCCAGCCTGCTCGCCGATCTGGCGCCGGACGACACGGCGGCGGTTGGCGAGGTCAAGGAACTTCACGTGTGGTACGACGAATCGGTGGGGCCCGAACTCATTCGCCTGCAGGAACACAGCGGCCTGTCGCGCCAGGCGGTGATCGAGGCGCATTGCGAACGCGAGTATCGGGTGTTCGCGCTGGGCTTTTCGCCGGGATTCGCCTTCATGGGCAGCCTGCCCGAGGCGTTGGCGCTACCGCGTCTCGAGACACCCCGCAAGCGCGTGCCGGCCGGTAGTGTCGCGGTGGCCAATCGCCAGACCGCGGCATACCCGCGAGTCTCGCCCGGCGGTTGGAACCTGATCGGTCGTACCGGCGAGCGATTGTTCGATCGACGGCGCGAGGGCTTCAGTCTGCTGCGGGTTGGCGACCGGGTGCGCTTCGTTGCCATCGACCGTGCCCACTTCGAAGGACTGGGTGGCGACATCGCGCCGGTCGAAGAGCGCTCATGAGTGCCGTGGCCCAGCTACGCGTGGAGCGCGCCGGCCCGTTGGCGAGCCTGCAGGATGCCGGGCGTTTCGGCGTGCGCCGGCTGGGTCTGACGCAAGGCGGCCCGGTGGATATCCATGCCTGGGCCTGGGCCAATCGTCTGCTCGGCAACGCCTGGGGGGCGGCGGCGCTGGAGATCACCTTTGGCGGCTTGAGCCTGATCGCCGAGGCAACTACCAGCCTGGCGCTGGCCGGGGCCGATCTCGGCGCCACACTGGATGATGTGGCGCTGGACCCGTGGTCGAGCTTTACCGTCGAAGCCGGGCAGCGGCTGAAGTTCGCCTCGCCGTCGAGCGGTTTGCGCGCCTATTTGGCGGCACCCGGTGGTTTCATCGCCGAACCGGTGCTGGGCAGTGTCGCGAGCGTATCGCGCGAGGATTTGGGCGGTCACGATGGCCAGGGCGGCAAATTGCGCTCGGGCGATGTACTGAGTTTTACGGGTGGGTTGCGCAACGCCGATACATTGCCGGTCGAGTCACGGCCGGACTATTCGCAACCAGCATCATTGGCGCTGGTGCCGGGTGCGCAGATCGCGGATTTCGAGGGAGCGAGCCTGTTCGCGGCATTCCATCGCGCGTGGCGTGTCGACGAGCGTTCCGATCGGATGGGCGTGCGTTTGAAGGGGCCGACGCTACGTTGTCGTACCGGTAACATGATTTCCGAAGGCATTGGCCTGGGCGCCGTTCAGGTGCCGCCCGACGGCCAGCCCATCGCGCTGCTCAACGATCGCCAGACGATAGGTGGCTACCCGCGACTGGGCGCACTGACGCCCCTGGCCTGCGCGCGGCTGGCGCAATGCCCGCCAGGGCACGAGGTGCGTCTGCAAGCGCAAGCGTTGACGCCGGCCCAGGCCGCGTATCGAAGCTTTCTGCGTTATTTTCGCGACCTGTGACCGGGTGAACCCGACTCTTGGCTAGCGGCGGGTCGTCACCAGCCGGCCCTGGGCATCGAGATCCAGTTGCCGCCTGCGTCCGGCGAGCATGGCGCAGGCGGCAGCCGAAACGACGAAGGCCAGCAATACACCGGTAAGCAGATTCATTCCCGCCGAGTATTCCAGCAGGATACCGACCAGCAGCGGCCCGATGGAGGCGAGGGTGTAGCCGATGCCCTGGGCCATGCCCGATAGCTGGCCGGCCAGGCGTGAGTTGGCGCTACGCAGCACGATCAGCGTCAATGCCATGCTGAAACTGCCACCTTGACCCAGGCCGAGCAGTAGCGCTCCATGCCAGCGCCAGTCGAGGGGTGCCTGGAGCAGCACCACGATGCCCGCCGCGGTACTCAGCAGTAGCAACAGGATGATCGGCCGCTGATCGCGGCCCAGGCGCGCCAGCCAGGGGGCGCCAAGCGCGGTGATCAGTTGAGCCATTACCGAGGCCGCCAGCAGCCAGCCGGCTTCGGCCTCAGCCATTCCACGGCGCTGAAGCAATACCGGTAGCCAGCCGAAAGCGATGTATGCCAATGCCGATTGGCTGCCCATATAGCCGGTAACCTGCCAGGCCAGCGCCGTGTGCGTTAGGCGCAATTTGGGAGCATTGCTCAAACTGGCCCGCTCGGTGGGCCAAGGGTGTGGCATTCTCCAGCGCCAGGCGATCACGGCGATGAAGGCCAGCAGACTCCAGCTACCCAGCGAGGCCCGCCAATCGCCGAGCAGATTCGCCAGCGGCACACTGAGTCCGGCGCCCAGCGCACCGCCCAGGCACAACGCCATGGTGTAAACGCCAGTCAGTACGTCCGCGCCTTGAGACAGCTCGCGCTTGACCAGCGCCGGCAACAGCGTACCGGCGATGCCAATGCCGGCGCCGACCAATAACGTGCCCAGATACAGCGGTAGGGGGTGGGCGTTGGCACGCAGCAATAGCGCCACGGCGAGCAGCAATAGCGCCACGCTCAGCGTGCGTTCTGCGCCGAGTCGGCGCGTCAGCCAGGGCGCCAGTGGCGCGAACAGCCCCAGGCACAATACCGGCAGGGTGGTCAGCGCGCCGATGGCCGTGGCGGAGAGTCCGATATCCTGCTGGATTCGCACCAGCATCGGCGCCATCGATGACAGCGCCGGGCGCAGATTGAGGGCGACCAGAACCATCAGCGCTATAAAGGGCAGTAACGGGCGCCAATCGAGCGACGAGGGTTGGCGCCCGGTGAGGGGTGAAGGCATTGAGTTCCTTAAGGGCTCAACCGTCGCGGCCGTCGTTGTCCTGACGGTGGTGTTGAGCCGGGCTATCGTCGTTCTCGTGCTGGGGTTGCTCGAGGGGTTCCAGGGTAATGAACGGGTTATGGTAGCGCGGCGTTTCGGCCTTGGCGCGAATGCCGCTGACATCCTCGATGCTGACCAGGTGAGTCTTGCCATGCAGTTCGGTACGCTGGGTGACCAGGCGACCATCATGCAGCCAGCAGCGCTGGGGAACCCAGGCGACCTGCCAGCGTCGCCCTTGCCACTCGGCTTCGTTGTCATCGATGAGATGCAGATCGACTTCGGGAATCAGGGCGGCGAACTGCGCGGCATTGAGTATCGCGCTATTTTCGGTCATGCGCACCGCGCCCGAGAAAGCGCCGGCGCGCAATCGGTCGAGCTGGACGGCCGCCGATCCTCGGCCCTGGGCAGTTGCTTGGCCACACAAGTGCATGAGCGACTCGTCGAGTTGCTTGATCACCCAGACCGTGGGGTGTTTTCTGCGTTTTAGCCAACTGCCCAAACCCAAGGCCATCAACTGTCTCCTCGCTGTCGGGATGCCTTACAGTTCATGACCGAGAATCACCTTGCAGATCGACGCAAAGCTGCGGGCCTCGGGCGGGTGTTGCAGGTCGATGTTCAACGCGCGACCGACATCCGATGCCGAAACCATCCCGCGCAGACACTGCTGTCCGTGTTCGTTGGCCTCGGTGATCAAGAGGTGCTGATCGCCGAAGGTCCGCAAGGCATTGACCAGTGCGCCGATCGTTGCGCGTTCCAGTTGTTTGAGGGGCAGGGCATGCAGTTCATCACGCGGCGTTTGCACCATCCTGACGGTAACGTCCTCGCGCATGACCTGGTGGTGCTGCATGGCCAGCGTGATGCGTCGACCGCCAATCAGGTCCCGGGCCGTGATTACGCCAGTGAAGCGCTCTTCTCTGTCGAGCACGAAAAGCAGCCTGACTCCGCCCTGTTTCATGATATCCAGCGCTTGAGCGATCAGGCTCGAGTCGCTGACGGTATGCGCCGCCGACTGGGTGAAGTCGGTAAGCAACGCCCGCGCCGAGCTCTCGGCATCGAGATGCGGCACCGCCGGGGGCTGACGCATTTCGATATGCGGAGTCAGGGGTTCCAGACGCAGTGCCTGGGACATGCCGGTGTGGTTCAGCGTTGGCGTAACCATAATCCAAGCTCCTTGCGACAAGTCGTTGGAGTTCTTTATAAGGCCTGGTGGGGCGCCGTTTACTTCAGGTGCCGGGTCAGATCGCCGCGCACGCTATCCAGAAAAGTAATGAAGCGTGTGTCGCGATCGTCGTCATGACGGTCGATGCGACAGCCCAGCGTCATGCTGCGTTTGACCAGGATTTCGTCGTAAATCTCCAGCGTGACTTTGCTGGCGGCCTTCGCCCCTGGCTCGATGACACCGTCCTCGAGTGTGAAACTTTCCAGCATGGTGGCGCGTATCCGCGTGGTGCCGCCTTCGGTGAGCACACGGCGCACGAACATCCAGGCCTCGCAGGCCAGCGTTTCGCCATTGTCGCGGCTGCGCAAGAATAGCGTACGATAGCAGGCTCCCTCCTTGGCACCCTTGTCGACCATGCTGCGGTACCCCTCGGTAACGCGGGTCGCCATGGCGCCTGACTCGGCAAGCTTGCGCACTGCGGCAGCGTGTTCTCGCCCCAGCTGATCCTGGCGCTGGAACCGCTGCCAGCGGTGATAATCGGCGAAAAGCGCGCTCGAATCCATGACGATATCCTTTTCGATATAGGCTTGTTGAACAGGGCTCTATGATGGCCTACCTGATAACGCATGACCAGTCGAGGCCGGCTCGGCCGGTCGTGACGGATAGGCCTAAAGTCCCGCCGGTTTTTGCCGATACTTCGAATTGACTGCCTATTGCGGGCTTATTCGTGGCGCCGAACGCGCTGTGAGCTGGTAAAAAGGGCGCAGACTTCAGAGGATTATCATGGCGAGCATCTCATCACTGGGTATCGGCTCGGGGCTGGATCTCAACGGTCTTCTCGATCAACTCGAAACCGCCGAGCGTAAGCAGCTGATCCCGATCGTTTCACAGCAGAAAAGCTACGAGGCCAAGATTTCGGCTTTCGGTAAGCTCGAGTCGGCGCTGGATGCCTTCAAGGAAGCCGCGGCCAAGCTGGCCAGTGTCGATGGTTTTCAGGCTGTGTCCAGCACGGTTTCCGGAGAGAGCTTCACCGTCAGCTCCGGCACCGATGCCGTGCCCGGTCGCTACGAAATCGAGATCACTCAACTCGCCCGTGCTCAGTCGCTGGCGTCGAACGGCGTTGCCGATCAAGAGGCCCAACTCGGTGCCGGTAATCTGACGATTACCGTGGGCACCGGGGGCGAGGCACAGACGTTGGATATCGCCATCGCCGATGAAGACAGCTCGCTCGAGGCGATTCGCGATGCGATCAACGCCGAGAACGGCGGCGTCACCGCGTCGATCATCAACGACGGCAGCGGTACACCCTATCGGCTGGTGCTGACTTCCGACAAGACCGGCGAAGCCTCGACGATGACGGTCAACGCGACCGGTAACACGCAGTTGAGCGACTTGCTGACGCACAATGCCGATGGTACCGGCACCATGACCGAGACGGTGACGGCGCAGAATGCCGAGCTTACCGTCAATGGGATCGATATCGTCAGCGAATCGAACCGCGTCGAGGGTGCCTTGCAGGACGTCACCCTCAACCTGAATGAGCTTACCGAGACGGGGTCGCCGGAAATCCTCACGGTGTCGCGCGATACCGAACAGATCAGCGATGACATCAAGGCCTTCGTCGACACCTACAACTCGTTGCAGAAGACCATGGATGAGTTGACCGCCTTCAATGGCCCGGATGCCGCCTCTGGCGTGCTGCTGGGCAACAATACCATGAGTAGCGTGGAGTCCCAGCTACGTGCCGTGATGGGTGGCAGCGTCCAGGAGGGCAGCCTGAACATGCTGTCCGAGATCGGCGTCGAGTTGACGCTCGACGGCACGTTGGAGCTCGACGAGGAGCGTCTCGAAGAGCTCGTCAATGACGATCTCGATAGCCTGAGCGCCTTCTTTAGCGGCGGCGCCGAGGGTGAAGGCCTAGCGGATCGGCTGGATACCACCTTGACCGGCATGCTCGAGGAAGGCGGTCTGTTGAGCACTACCACCAGTGGCCTCGAAACCACCATCGAATCGCTCGACGAACGCTATGCGCGCGTCGAGGAGAGCATCGGCGTCACCGTCGAGCGCTATCGCGTGCAGTTCGCCGAGATGGACATGCTGGTCGCGCAGATGAATTCCACCATGAGTTATCTGTCGCAGCAGTTCGATGCCATGAACGCCCAATTGGGACGTGGATAACGGGAGTCTGACCATGAATGCAATGCGTGGCGCCAGCGCCTATGCGCGTGTGGGGGTCGAAACCGGCGTCATGTCGGCGAGCCCTCACCAACTGATCGTGATGTTGTTCGATGGGGCCCAGGCGGCACTGCGCGCGGCTCGCTTGCATATGCAACAAGGCAACATCATGGAAAAGGGCAAATCCATTTCCAAGGCGATCGACATCGTCAATAACGGCTTGGCCGCGGGGCTGGATCGTGAGCGTGGCGGCGAGATCGCGGAGCGCCTGGGTTCGCTCTATGATTACGTGGTACGCCTGCTGCTACAGGCTAATCTGCACAATGATGAGCAACGCTTGGACGAAGCTGCGCGGTTGCTCGAGGATATCGGCTCTGCCTGGCGTGAGATCGCTGTGCAGGCAAGGAGTTAAATGCTATGCCAGCGAAAAGAGAGGCGGCGGAAACCGCATCGTCAGCGGACGTTCTAGCCGGTTACGAACGACTGCGACAACGTTCGGCGCGTATGTTGGGCTGGGCGCGCGAGGGCGATTGGGCCCATTTGGTCCAGGAAGAGTCGAGCTACGTCATGGCGGTCGAGGATCTCAAGCGCCGCGAACAGGGGTGCCAGCTCGATCAGGATGGGCTCATGCACAAGGCCGATCTGCTCGAATGCATTCTCGAGCAGGACGCCGAGGTTCGTCAGCGCCTGGAGGCCAGGCGTGACGAGTTGAGCGAATTGCTGGGTAGTACCCGCCGCCGTCGCGATGTCAATCGCGCCTACCGTGCATCGGGGGCTCAACCCGTACCCATCGACCAAGGGCGTCGGTGAGCGGCATCACGCCGATTCTCGATACGCTGCTACATCAGGTTCTCGGCAAGCGTGTCGATACCCCGCCGCCTCGCGAGCTTCTCGAGCCGGTCAAACCGCTGACGCCGGGTGTCGCGCCGCGGGCGGTTCAGGGCGATTCCCAACTCGATGCGGGGCGTGCCGGTGTTGCCAACTCCCGGCTTGGAGTCGGTGAGCCGGCGGCGCGCCAAGCGTTGCCAACGCCCCCGGTTTTTACCCCGACGTCGACCACCACGCATTTCAGTTCGGCTGCGCTTACCATAGCCGACATTCTGGTCAAATTTCCCGCGCCGCCCTCGGTCATTCAGTCTCCCGTGCCTCTTCTCCAGAGTGACGTACCGAACAACCCTCCATTGCTGGCGGCGCGCTTGCAGCACAGCATTGAATCCAGCGGGTTGTTTTATGAGTCGCACCTCGCGCGCTGGTACCGGGGCGAAATGTCCAGAGCGGCGCTCGAACGCGAACCGCAGATGTGGCGATTCCAATCTCTACAACCGCTTCCCGGCGGCAAGACCGGGCCGGGTAACGTCGACCTGGCGGGGCTCGTGCCGGGCGCGCGTGGCAGGGGCGGCGAGCATTTCAATCCTCTCAACTCTCTTAGCTCTCTTAACCCCAAGGCATCGGGCGATAACGCCGGGGCGCTAGGCAACCCCATTTCAGGCCGAGCCACGTCGGCCCAGGGCAACGCGGCGTTGCCCGCGTCAGCTACCACACCGGTTCATCCCAGTGCCTCCTCGGGGCAAGGTATGTCAACGACTCCACCAGCCTTTGAGGCCGGCGAAACGACGTTGCGTCTGCCTGCCCTCGAGGCCATCGACGACACGCTGCAGGGGATTATTCGTCATCAGCTCGAATTGCTGGTGACGCCGACGTTGCGCTGGGAAGGCGATATCTGGTCGGGGCTTTTCATGGCACTGAGCCTGCAGCTTCCCGAGGTGCTCGATGAGCGCGACTGGCATGGCGAGGAAGAGCGCAAGGAAGGCGATGACGATCCGGTCTGGCACAGTCAACTCAGCTTGCGTTTACCCAAGCTAGGCGAGCTAGACGTACAGATGCATCTGCGCAATGCTTCGGTCAACCTGACGCTGCAAAGCGGCAATGAAGAATGTCTGGCCGTGCTCGAAGCGGGGCGCGAAGATCTGGTGAGTCGTCTGCGACGCTGCGGTCTGGACGACGTGCGCGTCAGCGTGTTGCCAGTGCGCGATGACGAGCCGTGGGAGAATGAACCATGAAGGGCCCATCGCGTAAGGGAGCCAGGCGTCAAGCCGTGGCGTTAGCCTACCGGGATGGCGACAAGGCGCCTACGGTGCTCGCCAAGGGTTATGGAGAACTGGCTGAGCGCATCGTCGGTGAAGCGCAGCGCCAGGGGGTTTTCATACACGATGCGCCGGAGCTGGTGGGCTTGCTGATGCAGGTCGACCTCGATGCCCACATTCCGCCAACCCTATATCAGGTCATTGCCGAATTGTTGGCATGGGTGCACGAGTTGGACACCAATGCCGCCCGATCCGCGGATCCTTTTCGTTGAAGCAAGGTTTACTATAGCGATTTCTCACGTCTTTTTCCGGTGTCCTCGTTCATTTTTCTGCCTCTTGCTCTCCTGTCTTCTCCGCACTTCTTCTAAAAATTTTTCATAAGCGACAATGACTTGGCCAAGTCGTGTCAAGGATGGAATTTTTTTTCATACAAAAGCATGCCTTTTTATGAAACAGATGTTGATCTTCGTCATAAAAACGTCTCAAAATAAGGCTATTATAAATTACTAGAAGCCCGTCGCCAGTCGGCCAAGGCTCAAATAACCCGGTGGCCGAAGAGCCATTGGAAATGGCCATAAAGAGCCATCGAAGAAACGGCCATTAGAGCCATCATAAAAAAACGCAAACGCAGGGAAATATCATGACAATGCATGTAGATAGCCTCCTGGGTGATATCCAGGATACCAACCTCTCGTATCTATTGCTGGTTCAGCGTCTGCTGAACGAAGACCGCGCGACAGCGATGTTCCGCCTGAAGCTGACTGAATCGATGGCCGATCTACTGGCATCGCTTTCGGTCAAGCAGTTGGGCCAGCTTTCGCGCACCAATCAGTTGCTGTGCCGCTTGTGCTTCGACGACCCTGAGCAGCTGGTCAAGCTGATCCACGATCCTCGCGATCAAGGTCTCGGTCAGACGCACGCGGCGCTTCTGATGGCGTCGGTGCCGACCGTGACTCAGTTCACCGCTACTTCGGCGGGGAGGTGAGTCATGGCCGTAAAGAGCCTGGTCGACGAGATGCACCAGGTGCAGATGGCTATCGAGCTGATTGAGCTCGGTGCCCGTCTGCAGGTGCTCGAGACAGAAACCGATCTTAGTCGTGCGCGATTGATCAAGCTGTACAAGGAAGTGCGTGGCATGTCGCCGCCCAAGGGCATGCTGCCATTTTCCACCGACTGGTTTATCACGTGGCTGCCTAACATCCACTCGTCACTGTTTTTCAACATCTATCAGCGTATGTTGGAAGATCACGGTTGCGAGCGAATGGGGGCCTTCGTGCGCGCCTTTCGCCTTTACCTTGAGCAATTGGCGCTGGAGGGTGTCGAGCCGGTTCTGGGTCTGACCCGTGCCTGGACGCTGGTGCGCTTCTTTGAAAGCGACATGCTCGAACTCAACAAATGCACGCATTGCAGCGGTCAGTTCGTGGCCCATGCCCACACACCGTCGCATGATTTCGTTTGTGGTATCTGCCAGCCGCCATCACGCGCTGGCAAAACCCGCAAGCGTCGCGAGGCAGCCCTGAACGAAGCCCGAGCCAAACTGGTTGAGTCCGTGCACCCGATGACCGCTGACGCGATGCCGGTGGCCCCGAGACTACGCGCCTGACCCGCTGAATTTGCTAAACATCCTCAAGCGAATGGGGCCTCTGCCGATAATAGGTTAGAGGCCCCAATCTTTTCAGGCGAAGGAAATCAGCGCGTGCTCATTATTATTGGCTATTTCATCGTTGTGGCGTCGGTTTTCGGCGGTTACATGCTAATTGGCGGTCATCTTGGTGCGCTTTACCAGCCCGCTGAAATCGTCATGATTGCCGGGGCGGCGGTTGGTGCATTCGTGGCATCCAACAACGGTAAGGCCATCAAGGCGACACTGCGCACGTTTTCCAAGCTCAAGCGCACCACCAAGTACAACAAAGCGATGTACATGGAGCTGATGGCGCTGCAGTACAAGTTGCTTTCCAAGGCGCGGCGCGATGGCATGCTAGCGATCGAGCGTGACATCGACGACCCCGAGAACAGTGCGCTGTTCGCCGACTATCCCAAGTTGCTCTCCGATCCGATGATCATGGCCTTTCTGACCGATTACCTGCGGCTGATGGTCAGTGGCAACATGGACCCCTTCGAAATCGATGCGCTGATGGAGCACGAGATCGAAACCTTCCAGCATGAAGCCGAAGTGCCAGCGCATGCGCTGCATGCGGTCGGTGATGGCCTGCCGGCCTTCGGTATCGTTGCCGCGGTGATGGGCGTGGTGCACGCGCTCGGCTCGGCGGACCAAGGCCCCGCCGAGATGGGTATTCTGATCGCTCATGCGCTGGTCGGTACCTTCCTCGGCATTCTGCTGGCCTACGGCTTCGTCAACCCGGTGGCGGCACGCATCCATCATCAGGTGGCCGAGGCGGTGAAGATGCTGCAGTGCATTCGCGTCACGCTGATGGCCAGTCTCAATGGCTATGCCCCGCAGTTGGCGGTGGAGTTTGGGCGTAAGGCGTTGTTTACCGCGGAGCGGCCGACGTTCACCGAGCTCGAGGAGCACGTTCGTTCGACCAAGAGTTCGGCGGGGGGGCCATGAGCGACAACCGTCCTATCGTCATCAAGCGCAAGAAGGCCGCGCGCAATCGGCATCATGGCGGTAACTGGAAGATTGCCTATGCCGACTTCATGACGGCGTTGATGGCGCTGTTTCTGGTGTTGTGGATTCTCTCAACGGCGAGTGAGGACGAGCTCAAGAGCATCGCCGAGTATTTTCGCACGCCATTGCCGGTAGCCATGGCCGGTGGTGACAAGAATACCGCGAGCACCAGCGCTATTCCCGGCGGTGGCCCCGATCCGATGCATGCCGATGGCGAGCGCAAGCGTATCGATGAGCGCATGCAGACTCGCCCCAGCGACGAGCAGCGTCGCCTGCTCAACCTGGAGCAGCGCATCGAGACGGTGATCGACAAAAATCCCAAGCTGCGCGACTTGCGTTCGCAACTGCGCATGGAACTGACCCAGGAGGGCCTGCGCATCCAGATCGTCGATACCGAGCGGCGGCCGATGTTCGAGTTGGGTAGCGATCGTGTGGCTCCCTACATGCATGACATCCTGAATGCCATTGCGCCGGTACTCAACGAATTGCCCAATCGCATCAGCCTGAGTGGCCACACCGACAGCCTGCCCTATTTCGGTGGCGAGCAAGGCTATAGCAACTGGGAGTTGTCGACCGATCGCGCCAATGCCTCGCGTCGCGAATTGGTCGCCGGCGGTCTCGATCCCAACAAACTGTTGCGCGTGGCGGGCATGGGGTCGCGGGTGCCGCTGGACGAGACCGACCCGCGCAATGCCATCAATCGTCGCATCAGTATCGTCGTGCTCGACAAGCGTGCCGCGGCGGCCATCGAGAACCAGAGCGGCGCGAGCTGGACGCAGGTAGAGAACGTCATCGCACAAGCCGAGCAAGCCGATCCGGTGAACTCCGCCGCATTATCGAATACCGCATTGCCGGCGACTCCGCCGCGTTCAATGCCCCTTGAGACCCGAGTGGAATAGCGCATGGATATCACGGATTTCTATGAGACCTTCTTCGAGGAGGCCGAGGAGCTCCTGGGCGACATGGAGCGTCTCCTGCTGGAACTGGATGTCGACGAGCCCGACCCCGAACAGCTTAATGCGATCTTTCGCGCTGCGCATTCCATCAAGGGCGGCGCCGGCACCTTTGGCTTCCTCGTGTTGCAGGAAACCACCCATATTCTCGAAAACCTGCTCGACCATACGCGTCGCGGCGAGCTGACCCTGCGCCGCGATATCGTCGACACTTTCCTGGAAGCCAAGGACATGCTGCACGACCAGCTCAATGCCTATCGCAACAGCGTCGAGCCCGACCCTGAAGCCTTCGAGCGTATCTGTCAGACGCTGAAGCAACTGGCCTTGGACGAACTGGGCGAATCGGTGGATGGCGCCACACCCGGGGCCCAGCCGGCAGCGTTCGATCCCGAGCCGGTACCCGAGCCGCTTGTCGAAGAACCGGCTGAAACCGCGCTATCGGCCGATACGGATACCCCGGATACCGGCGCAAATACGCTGTGCGTGGCGCTGTTGGGCGTCAGCGACAAGGATCGCGAACTGCTGGTCGAGGAACTCCAGCAGTTGGGCAGCGTACTCAAGCAGGGCGGTGACGTTCAGCGCTACGAAGTCATTCTGGAAACGGGTGTGAGTAGCGACGACATCGAGGCGGTGATGTGCTTCATCGTAGAGCCCGAGCAACTGGAGGTCCGGGCCGCGCCAGGCAGCGCCGCGCCGGCAGTTGGGCAAAACGATGCCGTAAGCGATGCGTCACCGACGGCCGCGTCCGAGTCTGCCAGCGAGGAACCCGCCCAGCCGCCGGCGGTCGTGGAATCGCCAGCGCGTGTCGACAAGGCCAAGCCGAAGGCGGCCAATGCTCCTGCGCAGACCCAGGGCGGCAAGAGCAAGGGCGGCGAGTCCAGCTTGCGAGTACCGGTCGACAAGGTCGACCAGATCATCAATCTGGTCGGCGAGTTGATAATTACCCAATCGATGCTCGACCAGACCGCCAGCGGATTCGATGGCGTGACGCACAGCTCGCTGCATAACGGCCTTAACCTGCTTCAGCGCAACGCACGCGATCTGCAGGAAGCGGTCATGTCGATCCGCATGATGCCGATGGATTACGTATTCAGCCGCTTCCCGCGCCTGGTGCGCGACCTGGCCGCCAAGCTCGACAAGGACGTGGAGCTGGTCACCGAGGGCAAGTCCACCGAACTCGACAAAAGCCTGATCGAGCGCATCATCGATCCGTTGACTCACTTGGTGCGCAACAGCCTCGACCACGGCATCGAATCGCCGGATGCCCGCGAGGCCGTCGGCAAGCCGCGCAGTGGCCGGCTGACGCTATCGGCACAGCACCAGGGCGGCAATATCCTCATCGAAGTGATCGATGACGGTGCCGGTCTCAACCGCAAGAAGCTGCTGGCCAAGGCCGAGGCCAACGGCTTGGCGGTTTCCGAGAACATGAGCGACGACGATGTCTGGCAATTGATATTCGCGCCGGGCTTTTCCACCGCCGAGCAGGTCAGCGACGTGTCCGGGCGCGGTGTCGGCATGGATGTCGTCAAGCGCAACATCCAGGCGATGGGCGGACATGTCGAAATCCTGTCGCGCGAAGGTCAAGGCACCACGACCCGCATCGTGCTGCCGTTGACGCTGGCGATCCTCGACGGCATGTCGATCAAGGTCGGCGAGGAAATGTTCATCCTGCCGCTCGGCGCGGTGCTCGAGTCGTTGCAGCCGACCCGTGACGATCTCTACTCGATGGCCGGCGACGATCAACTGCTCAAGGTGCGCGACGAGTACCTGCCGGTGATTGCGCTGCACCAGGCGCTCGACGTCCAGGGCGCGCGCACCGAGATTACCGAATCGATCGTGGTCATCGTGCAGGGCGAAGGCCGCCGCTACGCGCTGGTGGTCGACGATCTCGTCGGTCAGCAGCAGGTCGTGGTCAAGAATCTCGAAACCAATTATCGCAAGGTTGCCGGCATCTCCGCGGCCACGATTCTCGGCGATGGCAGCGTCGCGCTGATTCTCGATATCGCCGATCTGCATCGTCTTAGCCGGCGCAAATCCTCGCGCCAATCCCAGCTTTCACCTAACAAGCCCGCTCAGGAGGTGCTTCCGTCATGACTGCCGTGTCCCAGGCCAATGCTCAAGTCCAGCAGGCCAACTCCACCACCCTCGACGCGCACAGCCGCGAGTTTCTGGTGTTCTCGTTGGGTAGCGAAGAGTATGCCGTCGATATTCTCAAGGTTCAGGAAATTCGTGGTTACGAGAACGTCACGCGGATTGCCAACGCCCCCGACTTCATCAAGGGCGTGACCAACCTGCGCGGCGTGATCGTGCCGATCGTCGACCTGCGCATCAAGTTCCACCTCGACAAGGTCGAATACGGCGGCCAGACCGTGGTGATCGTGGTCAACGTTGGCGAGCGTATCGTTGGCATCGTGGTCGACGGGGTCTCCGACGTGATGACGCTGTCCCCCGATCAGGTCAAACCGGCCCCGGAGTTCGGCGTCACCTTGTCGTCCGATTATCTTAGCGGTTTGGGTAGTCTCGACGATCGCATGCTGGTGATCGTCGATATCGACAAGCTGCTGACCAGCGAGGAGATGGCGCTGGTCGAGCATAGCGCTTCCTGACCTCGCTGAAGCACCGCGTGTCGGTACACCCTTGCAGGGTGTGCCGACAAACATGCGCTATCGGTTGGAGCGTTACCTGGTGACACAGAAAAGCAGTCCTGAATCACAATTAACGGTTTCGGTCCATCAAGAAAGTCAGCAGTCCTGCCGATAGTATCCATAACGAATAACAATGTGCACAAGGTGGCTGGCACCCGCCGACAAGCACCCAATATGACGCAGTCACGTAGGGGACAATATGAAGCGATTCAATAACATGTCGGTAAAGGCGAGTTGGATGCTCGTATTGTCGGTGTTTACCGCGTTGGTGCTTGGAGTGGGGGCGTTGGGCGGTTACGCCGTGAACTACAGCCAGCAGGCGCTGGGTACGCTCAATCAGGTCAATGTCGAGCAGCAATCGACGCTCAACCGCGCCAATACGCAACTCTTGGAACTGCGCCTGACGCTCCAGAATGAATACTCGAAGATCATGACCGGGGCTGTCTTCGGGGAGGCCGAGCACGATGAACTGAAACAGCGCCTCGATGGGCTTCGCGCCACCTTTGCCGGGTTCCTGGAAATTCCCGTGCAGCCCCAGCATGAGGCCCTGGTAGCCGAGGTGAAAGCCGATTTTCAGCAATTGGTCGACGAAGGCCTGGCGCCCCAGGTGGCGGGAATGGTGGAGGGTGATCTGAGCGGCTTCAGCGATCGCGCGCAACGCATCGAGGAGCTCAACAGCGCTTTCTATACCAGCGCGGTCGACTTTTTCGTGACCGCCGAAAACGACGGACGCGCCCTGTACGACGATTTCCAGTCCATGGCGTTGTCATTGAAGGCCGCCATCGGCGCCGCTGTGGTCATCTCGCTCGCCATGATTCTGTTCGTGCTGTGGGGCATCACCGTCAATGTGCTGCGACCGCTGGACCGGATCGTCGGCCATTTCGAGAAAATGGCCGAAGGCGACCTGTCGGCACGCATCGAGCGGCGCGGCAACAACGAAATCGGCAAGCTGTTCGCTGCGTTGGCACGCATGCAGGAGAGCCTCTCGCGTACCGTTGGCAAGGTTCGCGACGGCAGCCAGGCCATTCATACCGGCTCGCAGAGCATTGCCCATGGCAACAGCGATCTATCGTCGCGTACCGAACAACAGGCGGCTTCGTTGGAAGAAACCGCGTCGAGCATGGAGCAACTGACCTCCACGGTCAGCCAGAATGCCGATAATGCCCGTCAGGCCAGCCAACTGGCGCAGAGCGCCTCGCAGACCGCCGAACGCGGCGGCTCGGTGGTCAACCAGGTCGTCGATACCATGCGCGAGATCAGCACCCGCTCGCATAAAGTCGTCGACATCATCGACGTGATCGATTCGATCGCTTTCCAGACCAATATCCTCGCGCTCAATGCCTCGGTGGAGGCCGCTCGTGCCGGTGAGCAGGGGCGCGGCTTCGCGGTGGTCGCAAGCGAAGTACGCAACCTGGCCAGCCGCAGCGCGGATGCTGCCAAACAGATTCGTGGGTTGATCGAAGCGTCGGTCGAGCGCGTGGACGCCGGCTCGCAATTGGTCGATCAGGCCGGTAGCACCATGGGCGATATCGTCTCCGCGGTGCAGCGAGTCAACGACATCATGGATGAGATCGCTGCGGCTTCCCAGGAGCAGAGTAACGGCATCGGCCAGGTCAATCTGGCGATCACCGAGATGGATCAGGTCACGCAGCAGAATGCGCGACTGGTTCAGGAGGCCTCCTCGGCAGCCAATGCCCTGGAGCGTGAGGCCAGTGCACTGCGTGAATCGGTCGCGTTGTTCAAACTCGCCGGTAGTGTCGGTGGCTCTCGCGACGCTGCCCAGCCGTTGGCGATTGGCAAGCCACTGGCGACTCAATCTTCCCGAGCGCTCCCCGCCGCGAAAACGGCCGCTAGCCAGAGCGTGGAAAAAGACGAGAGTCGCGATCTCGAGTGGGAAACTTTTTAGGCGGTAGTTCTAAAAAACATAACGGCGCCATGCCGGGTCAAAGACAAGCAGGGAAACCAACATGCGCGATAACCAGCCGGTCACCCAACGTGAATATCAGCTCAACGACGAGCATTACCTGATCACCCGCACCGATCTCAAGGGGCGTATCACCTTTGCCAACCCGGCGTTCGTCGAGGTCAGCGGTTATACACGCGGCGAACTGATCGGCGCGGCGCATAGCATCGTGCGCCATCCCGATATGCCCGAGGCAGCCTTCGCCAATCTATGGCAAACCCTTGAGGCCGGCGATACATGGAACGGGCTGATCAAGAACCGACGCAAGAACGGCGATCATTACTGGGTCAACGCCAGCGTCACGCCGATCCTCGAGAATGGCGAAGTCCAGGGCTATGCCTCGGTGCGGGTCAAGGCTACGCCGGAAGAGTGCGAGCGCGCCGAGCGTGTCTACGCACAAATGGGCGAAGGGCGTGCGCGTGGCGTACGGCTGGTACGCGGCAGTATCCAGCGTAGTGGCCTGCGCGGCTGGTTGGGCCGCCTGCGTTTTCGGACCCTCCAAGGGCGTATGACCACCATGATCGTGCTGGCGCTGCTGCTATTGGCTGCCAGTGGTGGCCTGGGCCTTTATGGTCTGGAGCAGTCCGGTCAGCGGCTTCAGCAACTCAACCGTAACGGACTGGAGGATGTCGCCCGCTTGCAAAAGATCGGCCAGCTGATGACCCAGGGCCGTGACGCTGTGGCAGGACCAGTGAGCAACCCCATGTCGGGCGATATGGAAGCCGTGGCCGCCAAGGTCGAAGGCATCGTCGCCGAACTCGACCGGGTGTGGGGCGAGTACATGGCCCGCGAGTCTAATCATACCGATATCGCGACATCCTTCGGCGAAGGGCTGACGGGTTACCGCGACGACGGCTTGAAAGCCGTCGTCGCGAGTTTGGTCAGTGGCGATTTCTATCAAGGCTATGTGGGTTACAACGATGTGCTCGAGCCCGAGGGCGACCGTCTGAGCGGCGTGCTTAACGAACTGGTCGCGGCCAAGCAGGCGGGCGCCAAGGAACTCGCCGAGGAGGCGCTTGCCGCACGTCAACAGATGCTCATGGCACAGCTTGCCCTGATGGTGACTGGGCTAATTCTACTGGTAGTGATGGGAGTCGTCAGCATTCGCGCCATGCGCCGCCCATTGCGCGAGTCGATGCAGTTCACCATGCAAATCGCCGCGGGCAATCTGGGCGCCAGCATGCCGAGCCACCGTGACGATGAACTGGGCCGACTGATGCGCGCGCTGGATGCGATGCGCAAGAGCCTGGGTAGCATCGTCAGCGACGTCAATCGCAGCGTGGCGGTGGTGCGCCCCGCGTCGCAGGACATCGCTTCGGGTAACGAGGATCTTTCCGCGCGCACCGAGCAGCAGGCCGCTTCGTTGCAGGAAACCGCCTCGAGCATGGAGGAGATGACCGCGACCGTGAAGCAGAACGCCGCCAACGCTCGCGAAGCCAGTGGCTTGGCCGGCAGCGCGGCAGGTTCGGTACGCGATAGCGGCGAAGTGATGGGCCAGGTGGTGGATACCATGGGCCGCATCACCGAAAGCTCGAAGAAAGTCTCCGAGATCATCGCGGTGATCGACTCGATTGCCTTCCAGACCAACATTCTCGCGCTCAACGCCTCGGTCGAGGCGGCGCGCGCCGGCGAACAGGGCCGTGGTTTCGCCGTGGTCGCCGGCGAAGTGCGCAATCTCGCCGGACGCTCGGCGGATGCCGCACGCGAGATTCGCACCTTGATCGATGGCTCCGCTCAGGAAATCGACGGTGGCGCCGAACTGGTCAAGCGTGCCGAAGCCTCGATCGAACAGGTCGTCGCCTCGGTGCTCAAGGTCAACGACATCATGGGTGAGATCGCTTCGGCCTCCGATGAGCAGACCCGGGGTATCGAACAGATCAACCAGGCCGTCGCGCAGATGGATGAAGTGACCCAGCAGAACGCCGAACGCGTACAAACCTCGGCGCGGGCCGCTATCAGCCTCGACAGCCAGGTGGCGCTGTTGGCCAATGCCATCGCCGTGCTGCGCTTGAGTGGCAGCGGCAAGGAGCAGGTCAGCCGCGAGACACGCTTCAAGGCCGCCGAGGCCCGTCGCTCGACGGGTGAAGCGGGCGAGCGCGAGCAGTTGGCGGCCCCCCAGCCTGCCAGGCAAGCGGTGCGCTCCGCCGCGGGAGACGATGAATGGGAAGCATTTTGAGCTCAATCGTGAACCAATCCGCCCAGGTCGCTACCCCGAGATTGCATGCCTCGGGTGGCGCCTGGGCGGGCGGAAGTCTCGAGCGCGATCTGGAAATGACCGATACGGACTTCGAGCGTGTGCGCAAGTTGATTTATCAGCGCGCCGGCATCGTACTCGCCGAGCATAAACGCGAGATGGTCTATAGTCGCCTGGCGCGTCGCTTGCGTGAGCATCGTTTAACCCGTTTTGCCGATTACCTGGCGCGTCTCGAGCGCCAGCCACAGGCCAGGGAGTGGGAGGCGTTCACCAACGCACTGACCACCAACCTGACGGCCTTTTTTCGTGAGGCGCATCATTTCCCCTTGCTGGCCGATCATGTCGCCAAGAGCAACGGACCGGTGCGTATCTGGTGTGCCGCGGCTTCGACCGGTGAAGAGCCGTATTCTATCGCCATGACCCTGAACGAGACCTTGGGAGCGCGCGCCCGCGAGTCGCAGGTGATTGCCACCGACATCGATACCGATGCGTTGGCCAAGGCGCGCGAGGCGGTCTATACGCTGGATCAGGTCGCCAAGCTGGACGAAGTGCGACGCAAGCGGTTCTTTCTGCGTGGCAGCGGTGCTCGCGCCGGACAGGCGAGGATTCGACCGGATTTGGCGGCGATGGTCGAGCTGCAAGCGCTCAATCTATTGGCGCCGAACTGGCAGATCAGCGGCCCGTTCGATGCCATCTTCTGCCGCAATGTGATGATCTATTTCGACACACAGACTCAAGCCGCGATCCTCGAGCGCTTCGCGCCGTTGCTCAAGCCGGATGGACTCCTTTTCGCCGGCCATTCCGAGAACTTCTCTTACATCAGTCAGGCATTTCGCCTGCGCGGCCAGACCGTCTACGAACGGGCCGATTCGTCCTCAAGTCGGTCGTCCGCTGGCCGATAAATCCCAATAAGAAAATGCCCGCTGCTTCTGCCGGATTTAGCGGCGGGTAATGGAAAGGAGAACGCCCTTGAGCGCACCCAAGATCAAGGTGCTATGCGTCGACGATTCGGCGCTGATTCGCGACCTGATGAGCGAGATCATCAACTCGCAATCGGATATGGAGGTCGTGGCGACGGCGCCCGACCCCCTGGTAGCGCGAGATTTGATCAAGCGCACCAATCCCGACGTGCTGACACTCGATGTCGAGATGCCACGCATGGATGGGCTCGATTTTCTCGAACGCCTGATGCGCCTGCGACCGATGCCGGTGCTGATGGTGTCATCGCTGACTCAGGCCGGTTCGGAGATCACCTTGCGCGCGCTGGAGTTGGGTGCGGTGGATTTCGTCGCCAAGCCGCAGATGGGCATTCGTAGCGGCATGCTCGAATACAGCTCCATGATCGCCGACAAGTTGCGCGCCGCGGCACGCTCGCGTCCGCGTATTGCACGCAGAGCGGATGCACCGCCGCCGGTAGCCATCAAGGCGCCGCTCATTTCCAGTGAAAAGCTGATTATCATCGGTGCCTCCACGGGTGGGACCGAAGCCATCCGCTGCGTGCTGGAACCGTTGCCGGCCAATACTCCGGCGATCCTGATCACTCAGCATATGCCGGGCGGGTTCACGCGCTCCTTCGCCGAGCGGCTCAATCGGCTGTGTCGGATCACAGTCAAGGAGGCCGAAGAGGGTGAGCGGGTGCTGCCGGGGCATGCCTATATCGCACCCGGCGATGCCCATCTCAAGCTGGCGCGCAGCGGCGCCAACTATGTGGTTAGCCTGGACGACGGCCCACCGGTAAACCGGCATCGTCCATCGGTGGATGTGCTATTTCACTCCGCGGCACAGCACGCCGGGCGCAATGCGATTGGCGCGATTCTCACGGGAATGGGCAAGGATGGCGCCGCTGGGCTGCTGGAAATGCGCCAGGCCGGCGCTTATACCCTGGCGCAGAACGAGGCCAGTTGCGTGGTTTACGGCATGCCACGCGAGGCGGTGGCCATGGATGCGGCTATTGAAATCGTGGAGCTCGATCAAATGGCCGGTCAGATCATGCATCAGGTCGCGGCCTCCGGTCGGGCGCAGCGGGTTTGAATGGCTTTAACGTCAATCACTAGGAGATGCCGGCATGAAACGCCTGCTCAGTAACCTCTCGATCAATACACTGCTGACCACGGTAGTGGTGTTATTCGGTGTCTTCATTCTGGTAGTGGCGGGGCTGGGTCATGCGACCAAGCTCATGAGCGAGGACTCGATCGGCACGCTCAACCAGATCAATGTCGAACAGGTCAGTGAAATCGCCCGCGCTGAATCGCTGCTGCTCAAGATACAGCTGAGCCTTCGCGACCAGGCCAACGCGGCGATGTTCGGGGGCGGCGACGAGGTGCAGGTCGCACTCGCGCAGGCTGGCGACATGCTGGCACGGGCGGAGGAGCGTTTCGCCGCCTTTCAGGCGGTGCCCAAGACCGAACAGGGGCGTGCCTATACCGAACCATTGACGGCCGCTTTCAGCGACGTACTGGCGAAAGTGCAGGCGCAGTTGCAGGCACTCAAGGAAGGCAATGCCGGCGGTTTTCAGGCGCTCAAGGGGGAGACTCAAGCCTCCACGGCCGTACTCAACGAGGCCATGACGGCTTTCATTCGCTATGCCGAGGAGCGTGGTGAGGCGTTGATGGCCGATTATCGCGTCACGGCGAGCATGGCCGAGATGGTAATTCTGGCGGTCGTCGCGGCATCGCTGTTGATGCTACTCGCCTTGCGCATGGGGTTGGTCGCCATGGTGGTGCGCCCGCTCAATAAAGCGGTGGAAAGTCTCGAGCGTATCGCTCAGGCCGATCTGTCGCAGGAAATCAAGGTTCTCACTGGAAACGAGATCGGCAAACTGTTTGCCGCGATGCGGGATATGCAACAGGGTCTGTCGAAGACGGTCGGGACCGTGCGTGACAGCAGCGGTTCGATTCATATCGGCACGCGCGAGATCGCCAGCGGCAATGCCGACCTGTCGTCGCGCACCGAGCAGCAGGCGGCGTCGATCGAGGAAACCGCCGCCAGCATGGAGCAACTTACCGCGACGGTGAAGCAGAACGCCGACAATGCGCGCCAGGCCAGCACCCTGGCCAACGATGCCTCGTCGACGGCCGGGCGTGGCGGCGAGGTGGTTGATCAGGTCATCTCCACCATGCACGGCATTTCCGGCAGTTCGAAGAAAATCGCCGATATTACTGGCGTGATCGATTCGATTGCCTTCCAGACCAACATCCTCGCGCTCAACGCCTCGGTCGAGGCGGCGCGCGCCGGTGAGCAGGGACGCGGCTTTGCGGTGGTCGCCGGTGAAGTACGCAACCTGGCCAGTCGCTCGGCGTCGGCCGCCAAGGAAATCAAGTCGCTGATCGACAGTTCGGTCGCGCAAGTCCAGCAGGGCTCGACGCTGGTCGAGGAAGCCGGCAGCACCATGCGTGAAGTGGTTAGCGCCGTGCGCCGGGTCACCGACATCATGGACGAGATTTCCGCAGCTTCCCAGGAGCAGAGCGACGGTATCGAGCAGGTCAATACCGCAATCACCCAGATGGATGAGGTGACGCAGCAGAACGCCGCGCTGGTTCAACAGGCCGCCGCCGCCGCCGCCTCGCTCGAGGAACAGGCCAGCCGACTGGAACAGGCGGTGGCGGTGTTCCGCCTGTCCGGTCGTGCCAACGATGCGGCTGGTGCCGAGCCGGCTCTGCCGCGCCCCAGCCAGCCTGCGCTGGCGGCGGCAAAATCTTCCAAGCCCTCCGGCAAGCGTGAGATGGTGACCGAGAGCGGTGATGATTGGGAAGAATTCTGAGTTTAGGTTAGTAGAGCAACACTCTTTTTATGACGATCTTTTGTGACGAGGATACGAGATGGCCGACAATAACATGAGCATTCTGGTGGTCGATGACTTTCCCACCATGCGACGCATCGTGCGTAGCCTGCTCAAGGAACTGGGTTACACCAACGTAGAGGAGGCAGAGGACGGTCAGGATGCGCTGAGCAAGCTGCGTGCCGGAGGCTTCGAATTCGTCGTTTCCGACTGGAACATGCCGAATCTCGATGGCCTGGAGATGCTCAAGCAGATTCGTGCCGACGATGCGCTGAAATCCTTGCCGGTATTGATGGTGACTGCCGAGGCCAAGAAGGAAAACATCATCGCCGCGGCGCAGGCGGGGGCCAATGGCTATGTGGTCAAACCGTTCACCGCGGCGACACTGGAAGAAAAGCTCAATAAAATTTTCGAAAAACTGGGCAAATGAGCCGTGAGGAGGGCAAGTCATGAGCGGTGAAGCACAGCAGGCCGTAGCTCACCACGGTGAAGACCTGATTCAGCGAATCGGGCATCTGACGCGCACGTTGCGGGCAAACATGCGCGAGCTGGGTCTCGACAAAGAGATCGAAAAGGCCGCCGAGGCCATTCCCGATGCCCGCGACCGGCTGAACTACGTGGCCTCGATGACCGAGCAGGCCGCCGAGCGAGCGCTCAATGCAATCGATCGTGCCCAGCCGATTCAGGATCAATTGGAAACCCAGGCCAACGCGCTGGACAAGCGCTGGGATGAGTGGTTTGCCGAACCCAAGGAGCTCGACGAGGCCAAGTCACTGGTCAAGGACACGCGCGCCTATCTCGGCGACGTTCCCACACGGGTTCAGGCCACCAATGCCGAACTGCTCGAAATCATGATGGCCCAGGATTTTCAGGACCTGACCGGCCAGGTGATCAAGCGGATGATGGATGTCATCAAGCAGATCGAGAACGAGCTAGTGCAAGTGCTACTCGATAATGTACCCGATAGCGAAGACCGCAAGGAGCTGAAGCGGGCCATGGAGAGCGAAAAGAAAGAGTCGTCGCTGCTCAACGGGCCCCAAATCAAGCCCGACGGCGCCGATGTGGTCAGCAACCAGGATCAGGTAGACGATCTGCTCGATTCATTGGGCTTCTGAGCACAAACGACCGACCCTATAGCGCTCGGCTGACCTTCGCCGAGCCTGCTTTCCTCCCGTATTGTTCTCTTGATGCGCGACAATCGTGGATTAGCGTCCGATTCGTCGCGCTTTTTGCGTGATTGCCGATTGCTCTTGCCGCGCAGAATAGCCAGCGTTGACCCTTTCTAACCGCCGTTCGGGCGTGGGGACCATGGCTGACGATAGCAGCGACGAGGAAAAGACCGAGGATCCCACGCCACGCCGCATGGAAAAGGCGCGTGAAGAGGGTCAGGTTGCGCGATCCCGCGAACTGTCGACGTTCATGCTCCTGCTGGGTGGCGTGGCAGGATTATGGGGGATGGGCGCGCTACTTTACGACCAGTTAAGCCTGGTCATGGAGCAGGCGTTTCTCTTCGATCGTGGCATCGCTTTCGACACCGCGCGCATGCTGGCCCATCTCTGGGCACTGGGTAACGAGACCCTTGTCGCGCTATTACCGCTGTTTCTGCTGTTGACCGTGCTGGCCCTGGTATCGCCGGCGCTGCTCGGCGGCTGGTTGATCTCGGCCAAGTCGTTGCAACCGCAATTGTCCAAGCTCAATCCCATCAAGGGGCTCGGGCGACTCTTTTCGACCCAGGCATTGGCGGAGTTGGCCAAAGGCATCGCCAAGACGGTGCTGGTCGGTAGCGTGGCGTTCAGCTTCCTATGGCAAAAAAAGGGCGAATTTCTGGCGTTGATGGATCAGCCGGTCCAGTTAGCGCTATTTCATGCCTTGAAGCTGGCGGCGATGTGCTGCGGCTTGATCGTGTTGTCGCTGGTGGTGGTAATCCTGATCGATGTGCCGTATCAACTCTGGAGCCACAATAAGAAATTGCGCATGACTCAGGACGAAATCCGCAAGGAACACAAGGAGTCCGAGGGCGACCCGCAGGTCAAGGCGCGCATTCGTCAGCAGCAGCAGGCCATGGCGCGCGGACGCATGATGAGCAAGGTGCCCGAGGCCGATGTCATCGTCACCAACCCCACTCACTATGCGGTGGCGCTGAGCTACCGTGACGGTGAAATGTCGGCGCCGCGGGTGGTCGCCAAGGGCGCCGATGCGGTGGCCGCGCGGATTCGCGAATTGGGCGAGGAGCATGGCGTTCCGCGACTTGAAGCACCGCCGCTGGCGCGGGCACTGTATCGCCATGTCGATCTCGATCGTGAAGTGCCCGCGGAGTTGTACACCGCCGTGGCCGAAGTGCTGGCTTGGGCCTTTCGCATCAAGCAGGTGCAGCGCGAGGGTGGCGAGACGCCCGACACGCCGTTCGACCTACCGGTACCCGCCGAACTGGATGACGCGACCGGACGCGATTCACCCTCCGAGGACACTCGATGAACCTGATGAATTCACTGGGCCGACAGAATCTGTTGGGCAATGCCAACATGAAGCTGCTGGCCGGGCCGGTACTGATCATCATGATTCTGTCGATGATGATCCTGCCGCTGCCACCTTTCGCGCTGGACTTGCTCTTCACCTTTAACATCGCCTTGGCGGTCATGGTGTTGCTGGTCAGCATGTTCACCCAGAAGCCACTGGATTTCGCGGCCTTTCCGGCGGTGCTACTGTTCACCACGCTACTGCGCCTGTCGCTGAACGTGGCCTCGACTCGCGTGGTGTTGATGGAAGGCAACGAAGGCGGCGACGCTGCGGGCAAGGTCATCGAGGCCTTCGGCGAGTTTCTGATCGGCGGTAACTTCGCCGTCGGCCTGGTGGTGTTCCTGATCTTGGTCATCATCAACTTCATGGTCATTACCAAGGGTGCGGGACGTATCGCCGAGGTTGGCGCGCGGTTCATGCTCGACTCCATGCCCGGCAAGCAAATGGCCATCGATGCCGATCTCAACGCCGGCCTGATTGGCGAGGACGACGCCAAGCGTCGGCGCAGCGAGATCACTCAGGAATCCGAGTTCTACGGTTCGATGGACGGCGCCAGCAAATTCGTGCGCGGCGATGCCGTGGCCGGCCTGATCATCATGGTGGTCAACCTCATCGGTGGCTTGCTGATCGGCATGTTGCAGCACGACATGAGCTTCGCCGACGCGGGTCGCACCTATACGCTGCTGACCATCGGCGATGGCCTGGTGGCGCAGATTCCCGCGCTGGTGATCTCCACCGCAGCGGGCGTCACCGTCTCCAGGGTCAACACCGACCAGGATGTCGGCCAGCAGATGATGGGCCAGCTCTTCGCCAACCCCAAGGTGCTGATTCTGGCTGCGGGCGTGATGGGGTTGCTGGGCCTGGTACCGGGCATGCCCAATTTCGTCTTCCTGCTGATTACTGCGCTGCTTGCTGGGTTGGCCTGGTGGATAACCCACCGCACACAGGAAAAACAAACCGAAGAAGCCATCAATACCGCGCCACCGCCGCCCCAGGAAGCGCCGGAAGCTAGCTGGGACGATGTGCAACTCGTCGATACTTTGGGCCTGGAGGTCGGTCATCGCTTGATTCCGCTGGTCGATCATCGCCAGAACGGCGAGCTGCTCGGCCGCATCAAGAGCGTACGCAAGAAGTTCGCCCAGGAAGTCGGCTTCCTGCCACCGGTGGTGCATATTCGCGATAATCTGGAACTTACCCCCAACACCTACGTGATTATCCTGAAAGGCGTCGAGGTAGGGCGCGCCGAGGCTTATCCCGGTAAGTGGCTGGCCATCGATCCCGGCCAGGTATCGGGCCATCTCGAAGGCACGCCGACCGAGGACCCGGCCTTTGGCCTGCCGGCGATATGGATCGATAGTTCGCAGCGCGAGCACGCCCAGGTCTATGGTTATACCGTGGTCGATGCCGGTACCGTGGTCGCCACGCACCTCAATCACTTGTTGCATCGCCATTCCGGCGAAATGCTCGGCCGCTACGAGGTTCAGCAACTGCTCGACAAGATGGGCGAGGAGAACAAGGCATTGGTCGAGGACGTAGTGCCCAAGGCCATTACCCTGACCACACTTCAGCGTCTGCTGCACAACCTGCTCGAGGAAGAAGTGTCGATCCGCGATCTACGCACCATTCTCGATACGTTGGCCGAGCATGCCTCGCCGCAGAGCGACGCTCACGAGCTGACCGCCGTGGTGCGGATGGCACTCGGCCGAGCCATTACCCAGCAGTGGTTCCCGGGCCAGAGCGAACTACACGTGATGGGACTCGATGCCAATCTGGAGCAGGTGCTCAGCCAGGCGATGAGTGGCGGCGGTGCGTTGGAGCCGGGACTCGCCGAAACCTTGATGCAGCAGACCGAGGCCGGCGTGAAGCGTCAGGAAGCCAGCGGCGAGCCCACGGTCCTGGTCGTTCAGCATGGCTTGCGTGCGCTGCTGACGCGTTTCCTGCGGCGCCGGCTGCGGCATTTGGTGGTGATGTCGCAAGCCGAGATTCCCGATGACCGCACCTTGCGAATTACCACCCTGATCGGAGGCCGTTAATGAGCGTGAAACGATTCGTGGCTGCCAACAGTCGTGACGCCATGCGCCAGGTGCGCGCCGCGCTCGGTGAGGACGCCTTGATCCTGTCCAATCGACGTGTCACCGAAGGGGTCGAGATCCTCGCGTTGGCCGACGATGACCATGGCCGCATGACCGAGCGACCGGCCGGCTCCCCAGGGCTTGCCGATGCGCCATCGCCGCGCGTGCCCACGCACCGTTCACCACCGCCTGCGAATCGTTCGATGCCGCAACCTGCCGCGGAACCGAGTGAAACGCCGATACCCACGACACAAGGCACGCCACTCGATTTTGCGGCATTCAGTGAGCGCGTGCTGGGAGAAATGCACGACCTGCGTGCGCTGTTGACGACTCAGCAGAGCCTGTCGCTGTCGGCGACACACGGCGTGAACAGTGAGGTCGAACGCCTTCAGCATAGGCTGCTCGGTGCCGGTTTCAGCCCCCGCCTGGCTGCGGAACTGCTGGAAACGTTGCCGGCCGAGCTGGGGGGTGCCGAGCAGAATGGCGAGGCCGGCGAGGCCTGGTTGAAGCGTCAGCTCGCGGCGCGTCTACCAACGCTCGATGACGAGGCGGCGCTGCTCGACGCCGGCGGCGTCTTCGCGCTGATCGGCCCCACCGGGATTGGCAAGACCACCACCACGGCCAAGCTCGCGGCGCGCTACGTCATGCGCCATGGCGGGGCGGACGTGGCGCTGGTCACCACCGACAGCTACCGGGTCGGCGCCCACGAGCAGTTGCGTATCTATGCTCGGCTGCTGGGTGTCGAGGTGCATGCCCTGGAGGCCGATGCGCCACTCGGCGATCTGCTCGACCGCTTGGCCGCCAAGCGTCTGGTGATCGTCGACACCGTAGGCATGAGCCAGCGCGACCAACGCCTGGTCGGACAGGTCGCGATGCTCGGCGACTCGACGCAGGGCGACAGCGCGCGCCCGATTCGCCGCTTGTTGCTGCTTAACGCCGCCAGCCATGGCGATACGCTGGATGAGGTGGTCGATACGTATCAGCGCGCGTCGCTGGCCGCCGGCGCGCCTCTCTATGGCGCGATTCTGACCAAGGTCGACGAAGCGCCAAGGCTTGGCGCAGTGCTGGATATCGCGATCCGTCATGGTCTGCGTCTGCATTACGTTTCTCACGGTCAGCAGGTTCCCGAGGATCTACGCCTGGCCGAACGCGAACCGCTGATCGAGCAGGCGCTGGCAGCGGGTGGTGAGTCCTGCTTCGTTGCCGAGTCGGGCGGCCTTCATCGCTCCCCGACTGGGCGTCGCTTGCAGTCGTTGTCGCGTGGTCTGCTGGGCCAGGGGCGGGCCCTGGCCGCGGCGTTGGCGACATTGCGCCGTGAAGTCACGGGCTTTGGCATGCTCGAGCAGGCTTGGCCGTTATTGGGCTATCCGCTAGAGCAACAGCGTCGGCGTTTGCCAGAGTTGCTCGATCCCACGCTGTGGCGGGACATGGATAGCAAAGAGCCGCCACAAGCGATGTTATGGGCTCGCTCGACGACGGTTAGCGGCGCCGACTGGCCGATGCCGGCCTTATGCCTGAATGCCGAGGGGCGCGCCCTGGCGTTGCCCTGGCTGGCACACCTTCAGCCGGCCGGCGAGGCCGAACGGCTGCACTGGGCCGAGAGTCAATTGGGCATGCGCTGGCAGTTGTTGCCGAATTGCCCAACCGCTGCAGCGCGCGAATATCTCGAACGCGGCATTGCCGTGTGGCTGGCCATTGTCCAGGGCAATTCACGGGTCATCGCCGCCGGCGAGCGCTATACCCTGGCGGCGTTGGCGGCACATGCCGAACCGCGTGCCCAGGTCGACTGTCGCTATCGTGGTCACGATACCCGGCTGGCGGTTTCCCGGCTGGCAGTAACACGGATCGACGGAGAGTCTTTGAATGCCTGGTTCGGCACGCTGAGCGATGCCGATAGCGGCCGGCAAATGGCGCAGCGCTATTGGCTGGCGCCACGCCATGACGATCGGGAATCGGCGCTGATCGAGAGCATGGTCGCGCAACTGATACATGACGACTTGCCGTTGCTGACCAGGCGCGCGTGGCAGCGTCTGGATGAAACGGGCCAGCAAAGGGTCGATCCCGAATTGCGGCTGCTGGTCGCGGCGGGATTGGCGGCCGTCGCTAGCCGACTCGATCAGGAGCATGCGCCATGGGCAATGGATGTTCGTGCGCAATTGTTGGGGCTGCTCGGTGGTCGACGGTCACGCTCGCCGAGCGTCCTGTTGGAAGCACTGATGCACCTGTTCACCGCGCGTGATGCTTTCGTACAGGTGGGCGGTCATGGCATCGGGGACGAGGCGCGACGGTGAGCGAAGCGGATCAGGCCGCCGGCCTGCGGCGCTGGGCCGAGACGCAGCCGGAGCCGTCAACCGGGACAGCGGATTCACGACCGGCCTCGCGGGTATTGATGGTATTGGGCCTGCCGGATGGCGCGCAGGCCGATGTAAAGCCGGTCAGTCGAGCGCTCGAACGCTGGCATGCACAGGGCCAGCGCTGGGTCGGCGATCCGGTGGCCTGGCGTGTGGTGGCGCTGGATACTCACAGCCCGCATCTGGCGGTGCTGACGACCCAACAGCCACGCTGGGCGTTATGGGTTGGCGACGATCTGGACGGTTTCCGGCGTGCCTACCTGACGCTAAGGCGAGTCAGCCAGCAAGGTGGCCCGAGTCGCCTGCTGCTGGTTCATCCGCCGCTGCCTTCGCGAGCCGGTCTGCTCGACAACCTGCAGCAAGCGGCGGCTCAGTTTCTGGGTGTCGATCTATTGGTTATCGGCATGCCGCGCAGGCGGGTCGAATCGCTATGAAACCAACGGCAATGAACCTGGTAGGGCAGATAGTCGTCGGCGGGTTGGCGCTGATGGCTTTATTGGCCACGGCTTCGCCCCAGGCATTCGCCGCGCCCGGTAGCTGGGTGGGCGATGCCGATAGCGTGCGCTTGTTCACGCCGGGTCGCGCGGTGGAATCGACGCTACTGACGCCACCGCCCGAGTTGGCCGATGGCGCGCATATCCGGACCCTGCGCTGGCGCTTCACGGCGCCTTCCGGGCCGCTGCGTCCCGAAGCCTGGCTGTGTCATCCGCGTCGCTGCATCATGCTATCGACGCCGAGCGGGCAGAGCCAGGCATTGGCCGGTCTGAGCGCCGATGCCCCGCTGACATTCCGCTTTCGCTTGCCGGCCTCGGCTCGTTCCACCCAGCCGTTACGCATCGAAGGCTTGCAGGTGATCGTCGATTACGACTGAGTAAGATAGCCATGTTAAGGGGCAAAAAGCCCGCTGCTTGCTGGGGTATTCAGCGTTTAACGAGTGCGGCGACAGGGCGATAATGCCAATATCGACAGTGCTCCGGCCAAGAGCCGGACTGTCACTTTCCGATAGGTTCGAGGCGAGTGGATGTACACGGCACAGGGTAAGATCGATCAACAAGCATTACTCAACCAGTACCTGCCCGTGGTTCGTCGCCAGGCGTTGGCTCTGCAGGTCAGGCTTCCCGCCAGTGTCGATCTCGATGACCTGATTCAAGCCGGCATGGTGGGGCTGCTGGATGCACTGGGGCGCTATGACTCGACTCAGGGGGCGAGCTTCACGACTTATGCCAGTCAGCGCATTCGTGGCTCGATGATCGACGAACTGCGCAGCCGCGACTGGGCGCCGCGCAGTGTCAGGCGCAACGCTCGCGAGATCGAAGAAACCATACGTCGCCTCGATCAGCAGTTCGGGCGTCCCGCGGAGGAGCGCGAGGTAGCCAAGGCGCTGTCGCTGAGCCTGGAAGAATACCGCCAGCGCCTGGCCGACAGCAACGGCGGCAACCTGCTGGGGTATGAGGATATCGTCGCCGAGGGCAACGAACCCCATGCCAGCGCTGGTGCACCGCCTTCGCCCTTTGACGCCCTGGTCAGTGGCGACCAGCGTCAGCGATTGGTGGCGGCTATCGAGCAGTTGCCCGAACGCGAGAAACTGCTGCTGGGCCTTTATTATCAGGAAGAGCTCAACCTCAAGGAAATCGGCGCGGTGCTCGGTGTCAGCGAGTCGCGAGTCTGCCAGTTGCATAGTCAGGCGGTGGCGAGACTGCGCGCCAAACTGGTCGAGTAGTTTTCTGGCGCCAGCCGAGTTAAATCTCTGATCTCATAGCGAAGCAGCCCCGGGAGCGTTTCCCAGGGCTGCTTTCGTTGCTGCTCACGTTAATGCCGAGCGAACTCAGGCTTGACGACGTCGTGTGCGCCGCCGCCGCGCCGTGTCACCGCTCTCGTCACGTTTGGCAGCATTGCGCCCTGCGTTACCGCGCTCGCCGCCACTACGATTGGCCGATGGGGAACCGTTGCGTCGCGAAGGCGCGCCGTTGCCACCACGCCCGCCACCACCGCGCCGGCCATTCTCGATCGGTTCCGGCTTGGCGTTGGGGTCGGGCTCGAAACCCGGCTCGATGTGCTTGGGCAGGTCGCGCTTGATCAGCCTTTCGATGTTGCGCAGCAGGCCATGTTCATCGACGCAGACCAGCGAAACCGCTCGGCCTTCACTGCCGGCACGCCCGGTGCGGCCGATGCGGTGAACGTAATCCTCGGCCACGTTGGGCAACTCGAAATTGACGACATGCGGCAGTTCGCTGATATCGAGGCCGCGCGCGGCGATATCGGTGGCCACCAGCACTTGCAGGCTGCCGTCCTTGAAGGAGGAGAGCGCGCGGGTACGCGCCGATTGGCTCTTGTTGCCATGGATCGCCATGGCCGGAATGTCCTGTTTGCCGAGCTGCTCGGCGAGGCGATTGGCGCCATGCTTGGTACGCGTGAAAACCAGCACCTGATACCACTGGTGGCGTTGAATCAAATGCGCCAGTAACTCGCGCTTCTGCTCGCGATCGACGCGGTAAATGGCTTGATCGACGCTCTCGGCGGTGGTGTTGCGCCGGGCGACTTCGATCAGCGTGGGGTCGTCCAGTAGCTTGCCGGCCAGTTGCTGGATCTCGTCGGAGAAGGTCGCCGAGAACAGCAGGTTCTGGCGCTTGGCCGGCAGCAGGCGTAGCAGCTTCTTGATGTCGTGGATGAAGCCCATGTCGAGCATGCGATCGGCTTCATCGAGCACCAGCGTTTCGACTCGTGACAGATCGATGTGGCGCTGTTGATGCAAATCGAGCAGGCGCCCCGGCGTGGCGACGAGCACGTCGAGGCCCGGGCGGATGGCATCGATCTGCGGTTGGGCACCGACGCCACCGAAAATCACATGCGAGCGCAATTTAAGATAGCGCCCATAAGTGGCGACGCTTTCGCCGACCTGGGCCGCCAATTCTCGCGTCGGGGTGAGCACCAGGGCGCGAATGCGGCGGGCTTGCGGGCGTGGGCCATCGGCCAGGCGCTGCAACAGCGGCAGGGTGAAACCGGCGGTCTTGCCGGTGCCGGTCTGGGCGCTCGCCAATAGATCGCCGCCTTTGAGAACGGCGGGTATGGCCTTGAGCTGTATCGGTGTGGGAATGGTATAGCCTTGTTCTTCGACCGCGCGCAGTAGTTCGCCGCGCAAGCCAAGTTCGGAAAAGCTCATGCAAACTCCGGATGAAACGCATCCGCCAAGCGCCCATGATAGAAGGAGGCGCCGGTCCCGGGCCAATGCGTGGGGAAAATCGGGGTGACAGAGAGACCGCGACAGAGGGACGAAGGTGTCGCGCGACGCATCATGCCAGAAAGCATTGCGCGATGCACCTTTCGTCGTAGTTTTTGCCAATGAGTATCGGCAGTTTTACCGCAACGCCTCGATGCGCTCGGCCATGGCGTCGGCGACCTGGTCCCAGCTACGCCCCAATGCCCTGACCAGCGCGGGGTAGCCATCGCTTTCGAGCGCGACCGTGGCTTGAAACGGCTCGAAAGCGAGCAATTCGCCATCGACGCTGTGTAGTTGCCAGCGCCCGCCGGCGACGGCCATGCCGTCATAGCGACCCTGAAATTGATCGACCTCGACCCGCAGGCTGAGCGCATCGGCATTGCTGGCGGTGCCTAGCACACGGGTATCGGGAAGCCGATTGGTGAGGCGCTGGCGCAGCCCCCGGGTGAGCTGGCGTTCGAGATCCTCGGCCCACAGATGCGAATTGGCTTGATGCAACAGGATATCGCTGCGTTGTAGCACGATTCCTTCGCTATCCAGAAAGCTCGCCAGTTCCAGTGAATCCAGCACCAGCGTGTGGCTGGCCGCGACACTCTCTTCGGACACCGGCGGCGATGGCAGCGTATAGCGAAGGGTCGACGAGGGGCTGCCGGCACAGCCGGCCAGCCATAACAACAACAGCAACGGGAACAATAAGCGTGTCGGTCTCATTATTACCTCTCTGCGCTTCATTCCGTTCGACGATTTATTCAGCGATTCCTGAAAGCGCCTCATTGGCTAGGTGCCCTGGGCACGGGGTCGGGGTTATCGGGCTGATCGAAAATCAGCGCGTTGGGGTTCTCACGCAGCGTGCGAGCGACCGGCTGCAAGTCGCGCAGTAGCGCTTCCAGACTCTCCAGGGTGCCGGTCAACTCGTCATACGCTGACGAACCGGGCGACACGCCCTGCAATGTCTGTTGCAACTCGCGTAGCGAGGCGTTGATGTTGTCGGGTATTTGCTGGATGGACGGGTCCGAGAGCAGCGCATGCAGCGACTCGGCCGTGGCGCGAACCTCCTCGAGCGTGGCCTCGGAGGTGGCCAGGTTCCGGTCGAGCTTGTCGAAGATCGGTTCTATCTCCAGGCCGTTGAGTTTGTCGAGCAGGTTGGAGACCTTCTGCTCGATCTGCGCGAAGCCGGTCGATACGGTCGGGAACACGGGGCGGTTCTCGAAGGTTTCGGGTGTGTATTCCTCGACGTCGTCGCGGAAGTTCAGGTCGACGAACAGCGCGCCGGTCAGCAAATTGCCGGACTCGAGCGATGCGCGCAGGCCGTAATCGGTGAACATCTTCTTGAAGCGTTCGCGCCACTCGTTCAGATCGATGGGCTGGCCACCGTTGTTTACGTTACCCAAGCGCTGCGGTTCGATACGAATCAGCACGGGAATCGCGAATTGCTGGCGTGTATCGGGCTGTGGCGCGGTAAAGTGCCAGGGTACGCTGGCCACGGTACCGACGCGTACGCCGCGATACTCCACGGGGGCGCCGCTCGACAGCCCGCGCACGGTGTCGTCGATCAGCAGGACATACTCCAGGTAGCGATTGAACGTGCCTTGCAGGGCACTCTCGGCATCGGCATAGAGCGTGTAGGTTGTCTCGGGCTCGGCTGGCGCGCCCATCGGTATGTCTTCGGGGATGCCGAAGGTGACGCCACCGCCGAGCAGCGTCTCGATCGATTCGATGTTGACGTTGAAGCCCTGGGCGTCGAGGCTCAGGTTGATTCCCGAAGCCGTCCAGAAGCGGGTGTTCTCGGTAATCAGCACATCATAGGGTGCCTCGATGAATAGCCGGTGACGCATCTCGCGCTCCTTGGGGTCGAAAGTTGCATCTTCGACCCGCCCCACGGTAAACCCCTGGTAGGTGATGGGGTCGCCGACACGTAGCGAGTTGCCGATCTGGCTGACCAGATTGATGCGGATGCCTTCGGCGCCGGGCGGAGCCACCGGCGGATTCTCGAGCACCTGAAAATGGTATTGGGGTTCGTCGCTGCGGCCCGGTTGCAGCTGGATATAGGCACCCGACAGCACGGTGCCGAGACCGCTGATACCTTCGCGGCCGATGCGCGGCTTGACCACCCAGAAGTTGCTGCCCTCGTTGAGCATGCGCTCGGCGTCTTGGCTCATGCGCGCGGTAATGACGGTATGACTCAGGTCATCGGAGAGGCGTACGCTTTCCACGCGGCCGACTTCGACGTTGCGTGTCTTGATCAGCGTCTTGCCGGCCTCGATGCCCTCGGCGCTGGGCATTTCCAGGGTGATCAGCGGGCCGCGTTGGGCATAGTTGTCGTAAACCAGCCACAGGCCGATCACTATGGCCACTAGCGGTACGATCCAGACCGGGGAGAGGCGCGATTGCACGCGACGTTGGGCGCGATGCTCATCAGACATGATGGGCTTCCTTGACAGGCGAAGAAGGTTTCCACAACAAGCGGGGATCGAACGTGAACGCGGCGAGCATGGTCAGCACTACCACGCCTGCGAAGGGCAGCGCGGCGGGACCAGGACTGACCGACATCAGCGCGCCGGCACGAATCAACGCGGCCAGGATCGCCACCACGAAGATATCGACCATCGACCAGCGGCCGATGAATTCGGTCAGGTGATACAGGCGCGTGCGGATGGTGGAGTGATACCCGGCGCTGCGTTTGGCCGCGATGCATAGCCAACCGAGAGCGAGCAACTTGCCTACCGGAACCAGAATGCTGGCGATGAAAATCACCGTGGCCACAGGGTAGGAGCCGATCTGCCACAATTGCACGACGCCGCCGATGATGGTCGAGGGGGAGCTGTTGCCGAGTTTGGTGGTGATCATGATCGGGTAAAGGTTGGCCGGTAGATACAGCAAGGCGGCGGCGAACAAGAGCGCCCAGGTGCGCTGCAGACTATGTGGCAAGCGGTCGTGCAGGCGTTCACCGCAGCGTCGGCAGCGGGGCTTGCGGGTATCGAGGCGGTTGACCAATCCGCAGGTGGGACAACCGCTTAGCCCCTGTTCGGCGGCGGTGGTTCCGGTGTGGCTGTTCTCCGGCGCGAGCGGCTCACCGACCAGCGAGAACCACATCCAGTCGCTGTCGATGGTTTGCGTGGTTGCCAGCAGCAACACGGCGAAAGCACAGAACGACCAGAACGAGATACCGAGAGAGATTTCGGCCAGTCCGGCAATCTTGATCAGGCTGACCAGCGCGCCAATGATGAACACATCGGTCATCATCCACGGATGAAGATGGCTGAGTGAGCGCGCGATGTCGCGGCTGGCTGGCAATGGCGAGCCCCTTAGCAGGCCGATTTGCAGCCATATCACCCCGAGCAGGTAGAGCGCCGGCAGCACCATGATGGTCAAGGCCACGACGATCGCCACCGGCAACTGATCGAAGCGGATCAACCCGGTCGCGGTCTGGGCAAGCTCGATACGGTTTTCGATGCCGCTGTAGCCGAAGCCGACGAAGGGAAAACCTGCGGCGATCCCCAGCGCGACGAGTGCCGCCAAGGCCAACGCCAGGCTGCGCTGGGCCGGTTTGTAGTGACGTTGCGCCAGGGTATGGCCGCAACGCGGGCAATCGGCCTTGTGTCCCGCGCGTAGCGGCGGCAACGCCACCAGCCAGTCGCACTCATGGCAGGCACGCAATCGCCGCCGTGAGCGTGGAACATGCCCTTGATGAGCGGGCGGTGTGACATCGTCTTGTGCAGACGATAGCGTCGGCACTTGGCTATCGGTCACCCGGGTTTTCCTGTCATTTCGAAAACTGCCTTCAACAATTGGTTACCGGCCAGTGTAGCGCGATTGTCACGGGGATCGAACAGTGTTCCCTAAGGTCCGCCCCGAGCATGATAAAACATTCATCAGTGGATGTATTCGGCGCGCCGAACTTGGTAACTGGCCCGTCACTGGCGAGTCGGGCATCATGCTCGCCATCTCGCCGCCTATCGAAGACATTTCTTTCATCCGCATCAAGAGGAGTTTTGCGTGCTACTCGCTATTGCCGCCATCGTCGTGGGTTTGATCCTGCTGGTCTGGAGTGCCGATCGTTTCGTCGACGGGGCTGCCGCCACGGCGCAACACTTGGGCCTGCCATCACTGTTGATCGGCATGCTGGTCATTGGTTTCGGAACCTCGGCGCCAGAGTTGCTGGTCTCGGCACTGGCCTCCTGGCAGGGCAACCCCGGCTTGGCAGTCGGCAACGCCTATGGTTCGAACATCACCAACATCGGCATGATTCTCGGTGTCGTTGCTTTGCTGAGCCCGCTGGCGGTTCACTCTCAGGTCATCCGCCAGGAGTTGCCCCTGTTGGGCGCGGCGACGCTCATCTCAGCCTGGTTGCTGTTCGATGGCGAGATTTCGCGTCTCGATGCCGGACTATTGGTGCTGTTGCTGGCGATCACCATGGCCTTGAGTATTTGGCGCGCACGTAAGAGCAGCGGCGATGTGCTGGGTTTGGAAACCGAGGAGAGCATGGCCTCTCACCCCATGACCCTGAAAACGGCGTTGACTTGGACGTTGATTGGCTTGGCGGTACTGCTGGTCAGCTCACGCATGCTGGTCTGGGGGGCGGTGGATATCGCTCAGGCCTTCGGTGTCAGCGATCTGATCATCGGCCTGACCGTGGTCGCCATCGGCACCTCACTGCCCGAGTTGGCCTCGTCGATCAGTGCGGTACGCAAGAACGAGCATGACCTGGTACTGGGCAATATCGTCGGCTCCAACCTGTTCAATACGCTAGCGGTCGTCGGACTGGCCGGCCTGATTGGCCCCATTGATACGGGCAGCGAGGTGTTGACCCGCGACTGGCCGGTGATGGCCGCACTGACGCTGGCGGTGATGGTGTTCGGCATCGGCCTGCGCGGTCAGGGGCGCATCAACCGTCTCGAAGGCGGTGCGCTGCTGCTTGCCTATCTCGCCTACACCGGCTACCTGATTTATACCGTGATACAAACCAGCGGCGGCTAAGTCCGTCCGGCTCGCTCGTCCACTGCGGTAAGTGACCGGCGCTTGGTCAAGGCGCCGGCTGCGGCAACACGACACACGGCAAGCACGAGGACATTCTTCTGCTTGCGTGTCGAGATGCGTAGGATAGACATCGCCACCGCCGAAAGGTCGAGCGACGATGCCAGGGTGACTCAGGAAGCCCGCACCGACGGCGACCCTTGAGCTACCGTTGGACTTTCAAGGAGCCATTCATGGAGCTTGATCCGATACTCCTATCGCGAATTCAGTTCGCTTTCGTGGTGTCCTTCCATGCGATATTCCCGGTTTTCACCATCGGGCTGGCATCCTATCTCGCGCTGCTCTACGGATTGTTCGTCAAGACCAGCAACCCTGCCTGGGAGCGCCTCGCCGAATTCTGGACTCGGGTCTTCGCAGTGGTTTTCGGCATGGGGGTCGTGTCGGGCATCGTGATGTCGTTCCAGTTCGGCACCAACTGGAGCAATTTTTCCCAGGCGACCGCCAACTTCCTCGGACCGATGCTCAGTTACGAGGTGCTCACTGCCTTTTTCCTCGAGGCGGGCTTTCTCGGCGTGTTGCTATTCGGTCGCAACCGGGTTTCGCCGGGGGTGCACCTGTTCGCCGCCATCATGGTGGCGATCGGTACGTTCATCTCGGCGTTCTGGATTCTCGCCACCAACAGTTGGATGCATACGCCCGACGGCGTCGAACTGCGCAATGGCGTTTTCCATGTGACTTCGTGGCTGGAGGCGATCTTCAATCCGTCGTTCCCGTATCGCTTCACGCATATGGCGTTGGCTTCGTTTCTCACCGGTGGCTTCGTGGTGGCGGGCGTGAGCGCCTGGTATCTGTTGCGCGGTCACGATGTCGAGGCCAACAAGAAGGCGCTGTCGATGAGTCTGTGGTTGCTGCTGATTGCCACGCCGACCCAGGCGGTGGTGGGCGATTTCCATGGTCTCAATACGCTGGAGCATCAGCCGATCAAGATTGCCGCCATGGAGGCCAATTGGGAAACGCATGCCGGGGTGCCGCTGTTGCTGCTGGCGATTCCCGACAAGCAGACCCAGTCCAATCTCTTCGAGATCGGCATTCCCAATCTGGGCAGCCTGATCCTCACCCATGAATGGGATGGCGTGGTGCCGGGGCTCTCCGAAGTACCGGCCGACGAACAACCACCGGTATGGATCACCTTCTATGCCTTTCGTGTGATGGTGGCGCTCGGCGTACTGATGATCGCCTTCGCCGTGACCGGGCTGATATTGCGTCGTGGCGGGCGGATCTACACCAACCGCTTTTTTCTGCAGGGCTTGCGACTGATGAGCGTGGCGCCGTTCATCGCCGTGCTCGCTGGCTGGATCACCACCGAGACCGGTCGCGCGCCCTGGGTGGTCTACGGCATGATGACCCATGCCGAAGGCGTGACGCCATCGCTGAGCGGTGCCATGGCGCTGTTCACGCTGATCGGCTATGTCGCGGTCTATGCGGTGGTATTCTATTCCGGGGTTTACTATCTGACCCGGGTGGTTCGCAAAGGCATGCTGGACGATAGCGACGAGGCCCACGAGGTCGAGCGGCCTTCGCGGCCGATGTCCGCCGCTCATGTGTCTTTCGACGATGATGACGATAGTGCACCGGCAAGGAGTTGAATCATGGAAACCTTCGATTTGTCGGTGATCTGGGCGGTCATCATCGCGTTCAGCATCATCATGTACGTGCTGTTGGATGGTTTCGTACTGGGGTTGGGAATCCTGTATCCGCTGGCTCCCGATGAAGAGGCCCGTAACGTGATGATGAACACCGCCGCGCCGATCTGGGACGGCAACGAGACCTGGCTGGTGTTGGCCGGCACGGCGCTGCTGGGCGCCTTTCCGCTGGTCTATACCATCGTGCTGCCGGCGCTATACATCGGGGTGTTCCTGATGGTTGCCGGGCTGATTTTCCGTGGTGTGGCCTTCGAGTTTCGTTTCAAGGCGCGGCGTTCCCGCAAGTGGTGGAACCTGGCTTTCGCCGGCGGTTCGGCGGTGGCGACCTTCGCCCAAGGCGCCGTGGTCGGTGCCTATATTCAGGGCTTCGAAACCCAGGACAAGACGTTCGTCGGCGGCCCCTTCGACTGGCTGACGCCGTTTAGCGTCGCGACGGGCCTGGGCATGATGGCGGGCTTTGCGCTGCTGGGCATTACCTGGATCATCATGAAAACCGAAGGCCACGTGCAGGCCTGGGCGTTTGGCCTGGTGCCCCGTTTGCTCGCTGTGGTGCTGGCGGTGTTCGCCGTGGTCAGCCTGTGGACGCCGACTGTCGATCCCGGTGTCTGGGAGCGCTGGTTCAGTAACATTCAGGTGATCTGGGTGCTGCCGGCACTGGCGATGCTCAGCGCCGCGCTGCTGTTCTGGTCGGCCAGGGCGGGCCGCTCGAGATTGCCGTTCTTCGCCACCATGAGCATGTTCCTTTTCACTTACCTGGGCTTGCTGGTCAGCCGCTGGCCCTACGTCGTACCGCCGGACTACACCTTGTGGGAAGCGGCTTCCGCGCCGAGTTCACAACTCTTCCTGCTGATCGGCACGTTGTTCGTCATCCCGATCATCCTGGGCTATACCGGCTGGGCGTATTGGGTGTTCCGGGGCAAGGTGCGCCCCGGCGAAGGGTATCACTGAGCCGCCCATGGTCGAATCCGAACTGACGCCACGCGGGTGGCTACGCAAGCAAGCCGAGGGCGTTCGTGGCTGGCTGTTGATTGCGACACTGGCCGGCATCGTCGCCGGGTTGCTGACGCTTGCGCAAATGGGCCTGCTGGCCTGGACGATCAGTCGCTTGATCGAGGGGGTGGATAGCCCCGCTACGCTAGGCGGTGTCTTTCTCGGGCTGATCGGGGTGATTGTGCTGCGCTGCGTTGCCCAATGGGGGCAGGAAAGCGCGGCACTCGAGGCCAGCTTGCGGGTAAGGGCGCGCGTGCGTTCGGCGTTGCTCGATCATCTCGGCGCGTTGGGGCCGGTTCGCCTGGGCGATCGGCACAGCGCCGGACTGGCCGGGCAACTGGTCGATCAGGTCGAAGCGCTAGAGGGCCACTTCGCGCGTTTTCTCCCACAGTTACGCCTGACTCTGGTACTGCCGTTGATCATCCTGGCCGTGGTGGCCTGGCTCGATTGGCTGGCAGCGTTGTTCCTGCTGCTAGCGGCGCCGCTGATTCCGCTGTTCATGGCGCTGGTCGGCATGGGCGCGGAGCGCCTCAACCGCGAGCAATTCGTGGCGGTGACTCGGTTGGCGGGGCAGTTTCTCGATCGGGTGCGCGGCCTGACAACGCTGCAACTGTTCAACCGGGCCGAAAGCACTGTCGATGAGGTGTTCACCGCCGCCGACGATTATCGCGCACGCAGTATGCGTACGCTGCGTTTGGCGTTCCTGTCGTCGGCCGTGCTCGAGTTCTTTGCCTCGGTGGCGATTGCCGTGGTCGCCATCTACATCGGCTTCGGTTTGCTGGGTTATATCGCCTTCGGTCCCGCCGACGAACTGACGTTGTTCAGTGGCCTGTTCATCCTGCTGCTCGCCCCGGAATTCTTTCAGCCGCTGCGCACGCTGTCGCAGCATTATCACGATCGCGCCGCCGCTCTGGGTGCCGCCGATGGCCTGGTGACGCTGCTCAAGCTGCCGGCTCCGTCGGCACAGGCAGCGACTCGCCAGCGAATGAATAAAGCCGCCGTTCGCTTGAGTCGATTATGCGTCAGCCACCCAGGGCGTGGGCGCGTGCTGGGCCCGCTCGATCTGACGGTAACGGCGGGCGAGTGCATAGTACTGGTGGGGCCGTCCGGGGCCGGCAAGTCGACGCTGCTGCAAGTGTTGGCGGGGTTTGTCGAGATCGAATCCGGCGAGGCCGACGTGCCGTCGTCGGCGATCGCCTGGATGGATCAGCGCCCATGGCTGGTCCAGGGTAGCCTGGCCGATAATCTACGACTGGTGGCCCCCGATGCCGATCAGGCGCGATTGCTTGACGCCGCCGAGCGTGCCGGGCTCGGCGAGTTGTTGGCAAGCCTGCCCGATGGCTTGCAGACACCGCTCGGCGAACGTGGCATGGGACTATCCGGTGGCCAGGCCCAGCGACTGGCGCTGGCGAGGGTCTTTCTGTCACGCGCACGGCTGGTGCTGCTCGACGAACCTACCGCCAATCTCGATCGCGCCAGTGAGGCGCGAATCGTCGCTTCGTTGCAGGCGCTACAGGATGAAGGGCGCACGCTGATCGTGGCGACCCACCACCCGGCACTGATGGCGATGGCCGACCGGGTGCTGACGATCGACGCGGGTCTGGTAAGCGCTGACACCAGGGGGGCAAATGTCACGGCCCACTAAGACAACGCTCGCCAGTGAATTTCGCCCCTGGCTGAGGGTGCTGGATTGGCGTCGGCGGCGGTTGTGGAAGGGCGCGGGGTTGATGCTGCTGACCGTGATCGCGGCCATCGGCTTGCTGGCGCTATCGGGCTGGTTCATCACCGCGACGGCGATTGCCGGCGTCTTGGCGGCGGCGGGGGTGGCGATCAGTCTGGGTGTTTATATCCCCGGCGGCGGCATCCGTCTGTTCGCCGTATTGCGAACCGGGGCGCGTTATCTCGAGCGGATCTACAACCACGATACGGTGCTGCGTCTGCTGGCCGATCTGCGCGCCAACCTGTTCGCCGTGCTGATCCGTTTGGATGGGCGCGAGTTGGCCAGACTGCGCGCCGCCGAGTGGCTGAATCGTCTGACCGCGGATATCGATACCCTCGACGGCCTGTATCTGCGCTTGCTGGCGCCGCCGCTGGTGGCCCTGGTGGCGATCGTTGCGGTGAGCGCCTTGCTGGGATTTTTCGCACCCTGGGTGGGTGGCGCGGTATTGCTGGCGTTGCTTGCCTTGTGGACCTGGCTGGTGCTGGGACAATCCTGGTTGGGCATGGCGCCCAGTCAACGCCGGGTCGCGACACTCGATCGTCTGCGCATGCGCGCCATCGAGCAGCTTCAAGGCTTGGCCGAGCTACGTTGTTATCGGACCTTGACGGAACATCGCCACACCCTCGAGGCCGAGGAGGATGCGCTTTACGCCGACCAGCGACGCCTGGGACGCCGCCAGGCGCTGGGTAGTGCGCTGGTCAGCCTGGGTGTTGGGCTGAGTGCCGTATTGGCGTTATGGCTAGCGGCCGAAGCGCATATCGGCGAGCGCCTTTCCGGGCCGTTGACGGTGATGATGCCGCTGGCGGTGCTGGCGCTGAACGAGGCCCTGGCGTCGCTGCCGATGGCGTTTACCCAGCTTGGCGCCACGCGCGCGGCGGCGCGACGCTTGAATGAACTCGCCGCGCTGCGCGGTGCGATTGGCGAGTCGGAGAGTCCGGAGGAGATAGCGGAGTCGGGGGCGTTGTCAGCGAGCTTGGATGACGTTTCGCTGCACTATTTAAAAGGGCATGCCGACTCGCTGCCCCCGGCGCTGGATAACGTCTCGTTGACACTGGCTCCCGGCGAGCGACTGGCATTGGTCGGTGCCTCCGGCGCCGGTAAATCCAGTGTTGCGCAGTTGCTCGTGCGATTGATCGAGCCCACGACCGGCAAGGTATCGGTCGGTGGGCAGGATGTGAGGCAGCTATCGCCTGTCGCGCTGCGTGGTCGTATCGGTTATCTCACGCAACAGGTCGAGTTGTTTCATGACAGCCTGGCAACCAACCTGCGCCTGGCCAATCCCGAGGCCAGCGATGCAGAGCTCTGGAATGCTCTGGAACTGGTCGAACTGGAAGGCTGGGCGCAAGCGCTGCCGCAAGGGCTCGAGACCTGGGTCGGCGAATCCGGGCGTCAGCTCTCCGGGGGCCAGGCACGGCGTGTCGCCTTGGCCCGGGTGCTGCTGACCGATGCCGACCTGTTGATTCTCGATGAGCCCTTCGCCGGGTTGGACGAAGCGACGGCCACCAGTATCGCCGCGCGACTCGATGGTTGGTTTGGCGAGCGTAGCGTGCTTTATTTGGCCCACGATGACACTGGCCTGCCCGGGGTAAATAGAACGCTCAGGTTGCATGAGGGGCGGCTTGGCTAGGCTTTTCGTAAACGGTCAAGTCCGGGCAAGATAGGGCGAAGCTTCGATAAGGGGTTCCACCATGAAAGACTGGCTGAAGACGCTGCCCAAGGTCGAACTGCATTTACACATCGAGGGTTCGCTGGAGCCCGAATTGATGTTTGCCCTGGCCAAGCGCAATGACATCACACTGCCCTATGCCTCGGTAGAGGAAGTGCGCGAAGCCTACGACTTCGACGACCTACAATCCTTTCTCGACCTTTATTATCAAGGCATGGCGGTATTGCGTACGGCCGACGATTTCTTCGATCTGGCGATGGATTACTTTCGCCGTGCCCAGGCGGAGGGTGTCGTGCATGTCGAGCTCTCCTTCGATCCGCAAGCGCATCTGGCGCGTGGCATCGAAATGGACGTCCAGATCGAAGGTCTGACGCGGGCCATGCGCCAGGCCGAGCGTGAGTGGGGGCTTTCCACCGCGCTGATCATGAGCTTTCTGCGTGACCGACCCGCCGAAGAGGCCATGAGCGTACTTGAGCGTGCCGGCCCGTATCTGGAACTCCTCGATGCGGTAGGGCTCGACAGCGCCGAGCGCGACAACCCGCCCAGCAAGTTCGCCGAGGTATTCGCCCGCGCCAAGCTGCTGGGTTTGCCTCGCGTGGCGCATGCCGGCGAGGAAGGGCCGGCCGAGTATATTCGCCAGGCACTGGACGTGCTCGATGTCTGCCGCATCGACCATGGCGTGCGTTGCCTCGAAGACCCCGAGCTCGCCGCAAGGCTGCGCGACACACAGGTTCCCCTGACGGTATGCCCGCTATCCAACCTGCGCCTCAAGGTGGTCGACGACATGCGCGATCATCCGCTGCCAGGGCTGCTCGATGCCGGACTCAAGTTGACCATCAACTCGGACGACCCCGCCTATTTCGGCGGCGGCGTGCTGGATAACTATCTGGCCTGTCATCATGCCTTCGATTGGAATAAAGACACTTTTCGCGGGCTGGCGCGCAACGCCATCGAGGTGGCTTTCATGGATGAAGGGCGACGCAGAATGTTATTGGCTGATCTCGACGCTGCCTGAACGCGCGACACGGCGGCGGGCCGGTACGGGTCAGCCGAATAAAAAAGGGCGGCTCAGTCTTTCGACCGAGACCGCCCAACAGCGCGAGGCAAGAGAGAACTAGGAAGCAAGTTAAGACAAGCAGTGAAGAGTCGGTGCGCTCGACGCCTGCTAGGCGAGCGCGCTGATACCCTCCCGTAGCTTGGTCGTGTTGACAGTGTCGCGTTGGTGCACGCATTGGCCGTTGGCCCAGGTGGCGTACACGCTGCGGTCGTCGCCGAGAATCATCAGCGCGAACAGCAACTCGGCCAGGCTCTTGGTGCGTTCGGTGCGGCGAGCCATCAGCGACGTCGCCTTGGGGTCGAGCACCACGATGTCGGCTTCGGCGCCTTCGCGCAGGCTGCCGATATGCGCATCCAGATGCAGCGCCCGGGCATTGCCCAAGGTCAGGCGGTAGAAGCCCTGCCAAGCGGTCAGTGGCTGGTTGAGCAACTGACCGACCTGATAGGCGGCCTTGAGCGTGCTCAATCCTGAAAGGTCGGTGCCGCCGCCGACGTCGCTGGCCAGGGTCGTGTTGAGTCCGGCTTCGCGGCAGGCCAGGCGGTCGAACAGCCCGCTGCCCAGATATAGATTGGAGGTCGGGCAAAAGGCGATGTTGGCACCGGCCTGAGCCAGGCGGTTGCGCGCCTCCTGGGTCAGGTGGATACCATGGGCGAAGGTGCTGCGTGGCCCGACCAGGCCGTAACGTTCGTAGACATCCAGATAGTCGGCGGCCTCGGGGAACAGCTCGGCGACCCAATCGATCTCGCCGAGGTTCTCGGAGAGGTGTGTCTGCAGATGCAGGTCCGGGGCGTTGCGCAGAATGCCGCCGGTGGCATCGAGCTGGTCGCGGGTCGAGGTCGGCGCGAAGCGCGGGGTCAGGGTATAGCCCAGCCGGCCCTTGCCGTGCCAGTCGGCGATCAGCCGTTCGCTGTCCTTGATGCCGCCGGTGGCGGTATCGGTCAGCGCCTCGGGAGCGTTACGGTCCATCAGCACCTTGCCGGCGAGCATGCGCAGGCCACGCCGCTGGGCGGCGGTGAAGAAGGTATCCACCGATACCGGATGCGAGGTGCAAAACACCTGGGCGGTGGTGGTGCCCACCCGCAGGGTTTCATCGAGAAACGCTTCGGCGACGTTCTCGGCGTGGGCGCGCTCGGCGAAGCGGCACTCTTCGGGGAAGGTGTATTCGTTCAGCCAATCCAGCAACTGGCGGCCATAGGAAGCCATGATGTCGAGCTGCACGTAGTGCACGTGACTGTCGATGAAGCCCGGCATCATCAGCTTGTCGGAGTAGTCGACCACTTCGATGCCAGCGGGTAGCTGAGCCGCCAACTGGGTGTAATCCGCGACGGCCCGGATGCGGCCGTTTTCAAGCCACAGGGCGCCATCTTCGAGGTGCAGCAGGCTGCCATCTTCGGGAGTGTCGCCTTCGCCCGGATCGTTCAAGAAACTGATCAAGGGGCCGCGCAGAACATACATGGAGGCGCGAGAATCGGTCATCAATCTTCTCCAGCTCGTGAATCCGCGATGCGTTCAGCGTCGAACACATCGCGCAATGCATTAGGGTCAATTCCGCGCCGGTCGGGGCGCTCGGTTTCGGGCTTCAAGGTCAACAACTCGGCGCTGACCGCGAGCGCGATCTCGTAAGGGCGCTTGCCCTTGGCCTCGGCGATGCCGATGGGGCAGCGCACCTTGTCCAGTGCGCTCTGCTCATGCCCGGCGTCGCGCAGGCGGCGCTGGAAGCTGGCCCATTTGCTGTCCGATCCGATCAGGCCGATGGAGGCGCAATCGCTACGCTTGAGCAGGGCGTCGACCAACGCACGGTCCTCGCCGTGGTCATGGGTCATCACCAGCGCATGACAATCGGGCTGCAGCGCCGCGACGGCGGCTGCCGGGTCCGGGGCGTGGCGACACGTCAGGCGCGGGCTATCGGCCGCCCAGGCGGGAAAGCCATCGGCGCGGCTATCGTTCCAGAGCACTCGCCACGGTAGCGGGGCCATCAGGCCCACCAGCGCCTGCCCGACATGGCCGGCGCCGAACAGCGCAACGGTCATTTCCGCCCCGGCGAAGACTTCGATCAGCACGTGAACGTAGCCACCACAGCACTGACCGGAGCGCCCGCCCAGTGGGAAGGCCTCCAGGCGCGTGCCGCCTTGGTCGTTCAGCAGAGCCTCGCGTGCGGCGGCGATTACTTGATGCTCGAAGGTGCCACCGCCGAGGGTGTCGTAGACCGCATCAAGCGTGATCACCATCTTGGTGCCGGGTTCGCGCGGCGTGGAGCCTGCCGCCCCGACCACGCTGGCCAGGGCATGCGGCAGCGCGGCATCCTGCAATTGGTGCAGGATGTCGTGCCAGGCACTGGGCGATGCGCCCGGGCCCGGAGCCGTATCAAGCCGGGTCATCACTCGTCTCCGGCTGGGCAGCCTTCACCAACGTGGCGTTGCGTAGCGCTTCGGCGGCCATCAGCACGCGTTCCGGGGTGGCGGGAGTATCGAGGCGCGGGCAGTGGCGGTAATCGACCAGGCTGGCCAAGGCATCACGCAGCGCCGACCAGACCGATATGCCGAGCATGAAGGGTGGCTCGCCGACCGCCTTGGAGCGGTAGATGCTGGCCTGTGAGTTAGGATGACCCTGCAGCAGGTCGACGTTGAACACCGGCGGCAGGTCACCGAAGGCGGGGATCTTGTAGGTCGCCGGACCGTCGGAAATCAGCCGGCCCTGTTCGTTCCACTTGAGCTCTTCGCTGGTCAGCCAGCCCATGCCTTGAATGAAGGCCCCTTCGATCTGGCCGATATCGATCGCGGGATTCAGGGAATCGCCGACATCGTGGAGGATATCGGCCCGCGACAGGCGGTATTCGCCGGACAGGGTGTCGACTTCGACCTCGGCGACCGCGGCGCCATGCGCGTAGTAATAGAAAGGGCGGCCCTTGGCGGCATCGCGGTCGTAATGAATCAGGGGGGTTGCGTAGAACCCCTTCTCTGATAGAGAGACACGCGCCAGGTAGGCCTTCTGGATGAGTTCACCCCAGGGAATGCGCCGCTCGCTTTCACCGACGCCGGCGATTAGTTCGCCGCCCTCCAGGCGCATACCCTCGCGGTCGAGCCCACCGAGCTCCTGATCGAAGTGCTGCGCAGCAAAGTCGAACAATCGTTCGCGTAGCTTGGATGCCGCATCCCGCGCCGCCTGGCCGTTGAGGTCGGCGCCACTCGATGCCGCAGTGGGCGAGGTGTTGGGCACCTTGTCGGTACGCGTGGCGGTAATGCGTACCTGCTCCAGGTCCAGGCCCAGTTCGCGGGCAACCACTTGGCAGACCTTGGTGTGCAGGCCCTGACCCATCTCGGTGCCGCCATGGTTGATCGACACGCTGCCGTCGGTATAGACGAGCAGCAGGGCGCCTGCCTGGTTGAGATGCTGCACAGTGAAGGAAATACCGAATTTCACCGGTGTCAGCGCCAGTCCCTTCTTGATGATCGGGCTCTTGGCATTGAACTCGGCAATCGCCTTACGGCGTGACCAGTAGTCGCTGCTGGCCTCTAGCTGCTCGACGATGTCATGCAGCAATGTGATCTGCTCGACGCGCTGGCCGTAGTGGGTGACATCGCGTCCCAGGCGATAGAGGTTGCGCTTGCGCACCGTGAGCGGGTCTTCGCCCAGGTGCCGGGCGATGTCATCCATCGCCGCCTCGATGATCATCATGCCCTGCGGGCCACCGAAGCCACGAAAAGCGGTGTTTGACGCGGTATTCGTCTTGGCGCGGTGTCCGGTGACACGGGCTTGGCCCAACGAGTAGGCATTGTCGGCATGGAACATGGCGCGATCGACCACGGCATCGGACAGGTCCGGTGAATAGCCACAGTCGCCGATCACGGTGATGTCGCCGCCCGTCAGCACACCCTGGTCGTCGAAGCCGAGCCGGTAGCGGTTGTTGAAAGGGTGACGCTTGCCGGTCGCGCGCGTGTCCTCGGCACGTGGTAGCCGCAACTTGGCGGCACGGCCCGTGCGACGTGCGATGATGGCGGCGATACATGCCCAAGGCGAGGCCTGGGTCTCCTTGCCGCCGAAACCGCCGCCCATGCGGCGCATTTCCATGGTCACGGCATGGAAGGGGATGTCGAGTACCTCGGCGACCAGCTTCTGGGTTTCGCTGGGGTGCTGGTTCGAGGTGTAGACCATGACGCCTTCGTCCTCGGTAGGCAGCACCAGGCAGGCCTGGCCTTCGAGGTAGAAGTGCTCCTGGCCACCGACGAACTGCTCGCCCTCGAGTACGTGAGCCGAGCTTTCCAGCGCCTGTTGCCAGTCGCCACTCTGGTGCGTATGCGTCGGGCGCACGAATTCGCCGCGTTCGGTAGCGGTCACCGGGTCGAGACTGGCCGGTCGTTCGTCGATTTCGATCACGGCTTCCTTCACGGCCAAGCGCGCGGCCTTGTAGCTGGTCGCGGCGACCGCGAACAGGGTCTGGCCGACGTAGCTGATCTCGTCGTCGACGAAGATCGGGTCGCCGGGGAACACCGGGCCGATATCGGTATGCCCGGGCACATCGACGATGGTAATCACGTCGACCACGCCGGGAGCGCGCTTGACCTTTTCCAGGTCGAGGCGGGTCAACCTCCCGTGGGCCACGGGGGAAAGCCCTAGAGCGATGTGCAGTACATCGGAGGGTGCCGGAATGTCATCGATATAGGCGGCCCGCCCGGTGACATGCTTGATCGCGCTCTCATGGGCCCTGGCATGGGTGCTGGAGCCACCAGTAGCTGATTGGCGATGTACGGTCGTCGTATCGCGCGCCAGCGGCCCATCGCCTTTATTGCGGCCCGTCTGCTCTTTACGAGCCTCGCTGGATTCATGGCTGACAGATGGCGCGGCTTCAGGCGCCTTAATGTTAGTGAGCGTACGCATCGAGACACACCTCCGCGTCTTTTTTATCGGAATCCTTGCTGGTGCTCGCCAGCATCAAACGTAGGCGTTCGAGCAGGTTGGCGGCGGCGATCGAACGGTACTCCTTGGTGCCGCGCACGTCGGTCATCGGCTGGAATTCGCCACGCAGCGCTGCCTTGGCGGCCTCGAACACGGCTTGACTGGGCGCTTGCCCCTCGAGTGCCGCTTCGGCAGTCGGGGCGCGTTTGGGAATGCCGGCCATGCCGCCGAAGGCCAGGTGAACGTCACGCATCACGCCGTTATCCCAGCGCCAGGCGAAGGCGGCGAGCACTGCCGAGATGTCGTCTTCGCGGCGTTTGGAGAGCTTCCATACCTTGAGGTTGTGATCGGCGTTCGGGCGCGGCAGGAAGATGGCGCGGATGAATTCACCCTCTCTGAGCGCGGTCTTCTTGTAGTCGAGGAAGAACTCGGCGATGGGAATCTCGCGCGCCCCCTCGGGGCCATCCAGCGCCAGGCGGGCATCGAGCGCCAGCAGTACCGGCGGGGTGTCGCCGATCGGCGAGGCGTTGGCGACGTTGCCGCCCAGGGTGGCGCGGTTGCGCACCTGTGATGAAGCGAAGCGATGCATGAGATGCTCGAAGGCCGGGTAGTGCTCGGCGAACAGCGGTTCGAGACGGCTGTAGGTGACGGCGGCGCCGACCCACCAGCCTTCGGGTGTTTCTTCCAGCGTATTGAGCTCGGCGACCTGGCGGACGTTGATGATGTCATCGAGAATTTTGAGTTGCTGGGTGCTTTCCAGCCACAGGTCGGTGGCGCCGGCGACCAAGCGCGACTGCGGGCGTTCGCGGCGCAGTTCGCGCAGGGTGGCCAGGTCGCGCGGTGAATCGAAACGCCCCTGGCTGGTGGCGCCAGCGCTGGGCTTGGCCTTCGTCGCGTCGGTGTGGAGCGTCGCAACGTTGCCGGCCAGGTCCGGATCGTCGGCCCACAGTGGGTGCGTGTCCGGGTACTCGTTCATGCGTAGCGCGGCATCGCGGATGGGGCGATAGCCGGTGCAGCGGCACAGATTGCCGCCGAGTGCCGCTTCCATGCGCTGCTGGGTCAGCGGGGCCGGGCGGCGACGCTGCTGCTCGTGCAGGGTAAATAACGACATGATGATGCCCGGCGTGCAGAAGCCGCACTGGCTGCCATGACAGTCGACCATGGCGGCCTGGACCGGGTGCAGGGCATCGCCACGCGACAGGCCTTCGACGGTTACCAGGTGGCATCCGTTGAGCTGATGTGCCGGGGTGATGCAGGCATTGGCGCTGTGATAGCTGAGGCCGCCGCGGCCGTCGGGTTCGCCGATGGAAACGGTGCAGGCTCCGCAATCGCCGGAAGCGCAGCCTTCCTTGGTACCGGTTTGCCCGAGCCGGGTACGCAGCAGCTCCAGCACGCTGGTGTCGGGAGTCACGTCGGCATGTTGCTGGCGCTGCCCATTCAGGTAGAAGTCGATCATCACGGGTTCGCTCGTTGTTATCGCTGATGGTCCGTTGTGTTTCGTGTATTTGACCAAATGGTCAAGATATTTTCAGCGTGGCCCAAAGTGCTAAATAGTGCAAGTGAAAAATTGCGTGAAGTGGGGCATGTGCGGCAAGCTTGCTGCTCCCATGCCGTAGAGTGTCACGATGACGACAATACTCACGCCCGATACGACGCGTGCCCGACTGCGTAACGAACAGGCGATTCTCGAGGCGGCCGAGCAGGTCTTTGCCTGCCACGGATATCGTGGTGCCAGCGTGCAGGCGATTGCCGAGGCGGCGGGGCTGCCCAAGTCCAATGTGCTGTATTACGTGGGCAGCAAACGCCAGCTATATGTCACCTTGCTAGAACGCATGATGGGGCGCTGGAATGCCATGCTCGACGATATCAGCGTCGACGACGATCCCGCCGAAGTGCTCGAAGCCTTCATTCGCAGCAAGATGGAACTGACCCGCAGCCATCCTCAAGGCTCGCGATTGTTCGCCGCCGAGGTGCTGCAGGGCGCACCGTTCCTGCAGACATACCTGCGCGGTGAATTGAGAGACTGGGTCGATGCGCGAGCCCGGGTCTTCGAGCAATGGGCCGAGAAGGGGCTGATGGACCCGGTGGATCCGGTATGGCTGATTTTCCTGATCTGGTCTTCCACTCAGCATTACGCCGACTTCGAAGCCCAGGTGCTCAGCATCACCGACCGCGATGTGCTGAGCGAGCCCGATTATCGCAATATCACCGACTTTCTATGCCGGGTGATTCTCAAGGGCTGCGGCGTCAGGCGCGCAAGCTCTGAAACGTAAACAGCGCTTGGTGGAGTAGCGGCCCGAAGCGTACCGGGCCGCTTTCGCCGTTAATCCTCAGAGCTTCCAGGTCACCATCAACTGCGGATTGTGCTCGTCGGCACCCTCGACCCCGTACTTGTTCTTCCAGTACTGGTATTCGATACCCGCATAGAGCTTATCGCTGGCGCCCCAGAAATCTCCTACGTCCAGCAGTAGCTGCGGGGCGCTATTGATAGTCTTCTCATTGTCGCCCTCCGCCCCCGCGTAATCGAGGTGGCCCTTGAACAGCCAGTTGGTTTCGGCGATCTCGAAACTCGAGCCCCATACCAGCGTGACCTGCCAGGTGTCGCCGGGAATGTTCTTGTCGTCGCGAGCGTAGGTATTGAGCTGGAGGTAATCCATGCCGGGAACCGCCAGGTCGAAGCCCAGGCCATACAGATAGCGGCTACCGCCACCTTCAGGGGCCATTTCTATCTGGCCGGCAAGCAGCACGTCGGTGACCGGGCCGAAGCCGAGATCGGTTCCGCTTATCTTGCCGAAGCTAAGGCGTGGAGCAAACTCACCATACAGGCCGGTGTCGGTATCGCCTTCGCCCTCGGCATTGGTGTAGTCGAAGAAGAAGAAGTTATCGCCATACGCCCAGCCATTGGCCATCTCGAAGGTGGCAATGGTGGCGTCAAATTCCGAATGGTTGCCAGCACCACTGAAATCCGGGCTTACATAGCTCGAGCCCGTAAGCAGCGAGATCGATGAAGATGTCCAGGCCTGCGCGCCGGTGGCGGTAGCGATCAGGGCCAGTCCCAGAGTGGAGGCAATGAACTTGGGGGAAGATGGAGTCGGACTCATAGGTCTCTCTTTTGTATTCAATGATTGTTTTTATGTGTGTGCACACATCGGTATACAAAATAGCAAAGCGTAAGCCGATGTCACTAGCCCGGAGCGGCATCGTCTGCATATTCAAGGCTATTTATTGGCCGATGATGGATAAACGAGAAGAAAGCGATGTCATGGCGATGCTGGTAGAGGAAAAAACCAAGTGCATGACTGAAAAAGTTGATACCGTTTTTTCGGTATTGTGGGCCGTTCGAGGTTGTCGGCCTTTCACTAATGCATGCAGTCAGCGCGCTTCTTGAATACACATGGTCATCAGGCTGTGAACATGCGATGGTTATTCACACGAAACGATCATGAGGGTTGGAGGGCATGAACAAGAGCTGGAGGGATGACGTTCTAGCGGATATCGAGTCGGGTGCGCGCATCAGCGATCAGCATATCGTCGATATGATCCGCCAGGCAGTGCTCACACAGCGCCTGCCGCCGGGTACGCGGCTGCCCGAAGTCACGCTGGGTGATATTTTCGGGGTGAGCCGATCGGTGGTGCGCAAGGCGTTGACGCGGCTGGTATCGGATCATGTCATCGTTCAGCAACCCAACCAGGTAGCGCGGGTGGCGGCGCCGGACGTCGAGGAAACTCGCGAAATCTTCGCCGCACGGCGGCTGGTTGAGGGCGAAGTCGCTGCCTTGATGGCGGGCAAGCTGAGTGCCACGCAGCGCCGGGAATTGGGCCGTATCATCGATGAAGAGCATCGGGCGCATCAGCGCGGCGACGAGGCGCAGCGCGTCGAATGCTCGCTGGCGGTACATCGTTATCTGGCCGAGCACTCGCCGAACCGTGTGTTGGGTGCGATGTTGGCCGACCTGATTCTGCGTACGTCGATCGTCATAGCGCTCTACAAGCGGGCGGGCATGGAGGCGTGCTATCTCGATCACGATCATGCCGAACTGCTGAACCTGTTGGAGCATGGACCCGCCGAGCAAGCCAGCCAGCGCATGAGAGAACATTTGAGTGCGCTCGAGGCGCTGCTCGATCTGCGCCCGCAGGAAACGCGCATCGATCTAGCCTCGATTCTGGGTGGTGCCGCCTAGGCGGAGCCGCCAAGGCCGCTGTCATGTCACTACCCATCGATACCTTGCTGCCCCGCCTTTGTCAGGCATTGGCGCGGCAGACGCGCGCGTTGCTGATCGCGGCGCCCGGCGCGGGCAAGACCACGCGAGTGCCGCTGGCGCTACTCGATGAGCCCTGGTGTGTGCCGGGTCGCTTGTTGCTGCTCGAGCCGCGTCGCGTCGCCGCGCGGCTGGCGGCACGCTTCATGGCCGAGTCGCTTGGCGAGGCATTGGGCGACACGGTCGGCTATCGCGTGCGCGGTGAAAGCCGGGTCGGTCCGCATACCCGTTTGGAAGTCGTTACCCAAGGCGTGCTGACGCGCATGCTTCAGGATGACCCGATGCTGGAAGGCGTGAGCGGGATCGTCTTCGATGAGTTCCACGAGCGCAGCCTGGATGCCGACCTGGGCCTGGCGCTGGCGCTGGATGTTCAAGAGGGCCTGCGCGAGGACCTGCGCCTGTTGGTCATGTCCGCGACCCTGAACGTTGGCGCGTTACGCCGTGTGCTGGGTGACGAGACCGCGCTATTGGAAAGTGAGGGGCGCCAATTTCCGATCACGACGCATTATCGGGCGACTCCCGCGCGGGGCAAGCCGGAGCGCCATCAGGCGGCGGTAGTGCGCGAAGCGCTGGGCACGAGTCGCGGTGACATTCTGGTGTTCCTGCCCGGTCAGCGCGAGATTCGTCGACTGGCGCAAGAACTCGCAACGCTGACCGATGTACGCGTGCTGCCGCTGCACGGTCAATTGACGTTGGCACAACAGCAACAGGCCCTGCGCCGCGATGAGCAGGGCCATCGCCGCGTGGTGCTGTCCACCGCGATCGCCGAGTCGAGCGTCACCGTCGATGGCGTCGAGGTGGTGATCGATAGTGGCTGGGAACGCGTGCCACGATTTCAGCCGCGCAGTGGTCTCACCCGACTGGAGACGCATCGCCTCAATCGTGCCAGTGCCGAGCAGCGCCGGGGGCGTGCCGGTCGCCAGGGGCCCGGCTTGTGTTTTCGCTTATGGGCCGAGGAGCAGCCGCTGCCGAGCCAGGCGACACCCGAGATGCTTCAAGCCGACCTGGCCCCGTTGGCGTTCGAACTGTCTCGCTGGGGGATTGCCGATCCCGCGCAGATCAAGTGGGTCGACATGCCACCCGAAGCGGCGCTGGCCAGTGGTCGAGCGCTATTACGTCAGTTAGGGCTGCTCGATGAGGCGCATCATCTGACGGTATTGGGGCATGCGTGCGTGCGCTGGCCCATGCATCCTCGACTGGCAGTGATGTTCGAGCGTGCCGAGGCCCTCTCGGCCCGGCCGCTGGCCTGCTGGTTGGTGGCACTACTCGAGCGTCGGGATGCCATTGCCGAGTTGGATCTGACCCGACGGCTGAGTGCGCTGCCCACTGGCCGATCCCAGGGTAGTGACCGCGCCTGGTATACCGACGCCAGGCGCTGGGCGCGTCGCGCCGGATGCTCATTGACGGTTGATGACTTGACGCCACTCGGCGCGCTGCTCGCGATCGCCTATCCCGATCGCATCGCGGGGCGTATCGAGGTGGGACGCTTCAAGCTGTCCGGTGGCGGCCAGGCGCTGCTCGATGTTCGCCAGAACCTGGCGCATCAGGATTATCTGGTCGTGACTGAGTTGGATGGCGAAGCGCAGGGGGCGCGTATCTTTCGCGCGGCGCCCGTCGAACTAGCGACGCTGTTGGCACTCTACCCCCAGGCGCGAGACTGGCAGCAGCGCTTTGATTGGGATGACGAGTCGGGGCGCTTGCAGGGCGAGGAAGTGCGCGGGTTGGGCGAATTGGTTTTCGAGCGCCGAGCGGTGCAACACGTGCCAAAAGAGGCGTTGCGCCAAGCATTGCTGGATGCGCTGAAGCGTCGGGGCTGGCTTGAGTTGGGTCAGGACGCCGTGCAATTGCGTGCTCGGGTTGCGCTGCTCGAGCGCGAGCAAGGCGACGCATGGCCCGATTGGTCGGACGCCGCCCTGATGAGTGATCTGGAAGTTTGGCTAGGGCCCTACATCGATGACGCCCGGCGCCTGGACGACATCGACCGCCTGCCTTTGGCTAGCGTGCTGCTCGATCGGCTTGATTGGCCTCAGCGTCAAAGGCTGGAGCGATTGGCGCCCACGCATATTCAAGTGCCCAGCGGTTCGCGAGTGCGCATCGATTATTCGGTGTACCCGCCAGTGCTGGCGGTCAAGCTGCAGGAGCTGTTCGGGGTCGGCCAGACACCGGCAATCGTCGAGGGCAGAGTGGTGCTGATGTTGCATCTTCTGTCTCCCGCCCGCCGGCCTATTCAGGTCACGCGCGATCTGGCCAATTTCTGGCGCACGACCTATTTCGAGGTACGCAAGGACCTCAAGGGGCGCTACCCGAAGCATCCCTGGCCCGACGACCCGCTGGCGGCCATTCCCACGGCAAGAACTCGGTCACGCTAATCCAGCGCGGCAAGCTTTGTACAAGTGAGAGGACGACGAGCCTCGCATTCCACAATCGAGCGCGCGACGGGCTAACGCGCTTTCCAGGTTAACGGGCATTAGGAAACAGAGCCGATACCGCGCTTGCATTTGATGGGGAAAACGCTAGTATATGCCTCGTTCGTCACGGCTTGCATTAGCATAATGCGAAGTAATTAGGCGAACCGGTAACGGAGCGTGGCGCAGCTTGGTAGCGCGCTGCAATGGGGTTGCAGAGGTCGCAGGTTCGAATCCTGTCGCTCCGACCAAAGAAATCAGAAAACGGCCACTCGGATTTTTCCGGTGGCCTTTTTTCGTTGTCCTGAAAGCATCCGATCGATACTGCTGCTGCTCCATGGGCCGCGATGCCGTTCGTCTTATGGGGCGCGGCAAGCGAGCGCCATGCGTATCTGCCGAGTGGGCTTGCTACGTAGGTCGTATGGCTCAACCCAACCACGTTCGCGAAACTCGCGGAAGGCTCCATTAGACAAAAACCTGAGTGCGGTCTCGATCATGGCTCTAGCAAGCCGGCTCATCTTGATGCTGACGTCTATTATGCTTATGCGTTTAATCATCCCTATGTGAGCTTATGAGTCATGGAGTAGTCTTGGGGCGATGGGCAGGTCGGCGAACCGGGGGCTGCATGTGGCAGGTCATCAAATCGGTACTGGCGGCGTTCTTCGGTGTGCAGAAGGATTCCCGGCGGCGCAGCGATTTCGAACATGGCAAGCCGATCGTTTTTATCGCCACTGGCGTGGTCATGGCGCTGATCATGGTGGGGTTGGTGGTTTCCGTGGCGATGATGGCGGCGGGCTGAGTAACGTTTAATTTGAGGTTGCACGCATAGCTGAAGGATCGCTAAGTTCTTCTATACTGATTTCTAATTTACTGCTTTAGCAATGCTCCTATGTACAAAAAACCAAGGAGGAGTCGATGCGTAAGGTGCTCGTACTGGCTGTTATGGTAGTGGCAATTGCCGGATTGCAACGCAATGCTCTGGCAAGTGACTGGAACATGCCAGTCGGGGTGACCGAAATCAGCCGTAGTGTATACAGTCTGCACATGCTGATTTTCTGGATTTGCGTGGTCATCGGTGTCGTGGTTTTCGGCGCCATGTTCTATTCCCTATTCCGCTACCGACGCTCCAAGGGAGCCAAGGCCGCACATTTTCACGAGCACACCACCGTCGAAGTTTTCTGGACCACAATTCCCCTTCTGATTCTTGTCGCAATGGCCGTTCCCGCCACGGCAACCCTAAAAGAAATGTACGACACCTCCGAATCCGATCTCGATGTGCTGATTACTGGCCATCAATGGCGCTGGCAATATGAATATTTGGGCGAAGGTGTCAGTTTTTTCTCCAATTTGTCGACGCCGAGTGCTCAGATTGAGGGCGAGGCGCCAAAGGACGAACATTACTTGCTCGAGGTGGATCAGCCGTTAGTGCTGCCTGTCGATCGCAAGGTGCGGTTTCTAACGACATCGGCGGATGTCATCCATTCCTGGTGGGTTCCCGCCTTCGCGGTCAAGAAAGACGCCATGCCGGGCTTCATCAACGAAGCCTGGACGCGTATCGAGGAGCCGGGCATCTATCGTGGCCAGTGTGCCGAGTTGTGTGGCAGGAACCACGGCTTCATGCCGGTGGTAGTCCATGCCATGGAACAGGACGACTTCGATGCCTGGTTGGCCGAGCGCAAGCAGCAAGCCGCTTCGGCGGCCAATAGCGTTGATCGCGAATGGAAGATGGACGAACTGATGGCGCAGGGTGAAAAGGTTTATTCGACCATCTGTGCCGCCTGCCACCAGGCCGAGGGCCAGGGTTTGCCACCGACCTTCCCGGCGCTGGCGGGCAATCAGGCCTTGATGGACGATCTGGAAAAGCATATCGGCGTGGTGCTCAACGGTGTCTCGGAAACGGCGATGCCGGCCTTCAGTGGCACGCTCAATCCCGTGGATATCGCGGCTGTGATCACTTACGAGCGGAATGCCTGGGGTAACGAAACCGGCGATGTCATTCAGCCGTCGGATATCCAGGCGCGCTTGTCATCTGAATAGCTTTAGTTCCTATCCGCTTTGGACCCTGTCCGCAAGTTGACTGGCGAGGAGATTACCGATGGCTCCCAAGTTGCCCCCCAAGGCGCCGCTTGAGCACGGCAATAGCATCACTGGCGGTGCCTCAGCCCATGAGGGCGAGCATCATTATCGCAGTGGCCCACTACGCTGGCTATTGACCACCAATCACAAAGAGATCGGTACGCTCTATCTGATCTTTTCGCTGTCGATGTTCATGGTCGGCGGCATCATGGCGCTGGTCGTGCGGCTGGAATTGTTTCAACCCGGCTTGCAGATGGTCCAGCCCGAATTTTTCAATCAGATGACCACCATGCATGGCCTGATCATGATTTTCGGCGCGGTAATGCCGGGATTCGTCGGGCTGGCGAACTGGATGGTTCCATTGCAGGTTGGGGCGCCGGATATGGCGCTGCCACGGCTCAACAATTTCAGTTTCTGGTTGCTACCGATTGCCTTTGTCCTGCTGCTTTCAACGCTATTGATGCCAGGCGGTGGCCCCAACTTCGGTTGGACGTCCTATGCTCCGCTATCGACGACCTACGCTCCGCCATCGACGACGTTCTTTATCTTCTCGCTGCACATGGCCGGGATCAGTTCGATCCTCGGCGCGATCAACATCATTGCGACGATTCTCAACCTGCGCGCGCCGGGCATGCGGCTGATGGACATGACGCTGTTCGTCTGGACCTGGTTGATCACCGCATTCCTGCTGATCGCGGTCATGCCGGTGCTGGCCGGGGTTCTGACCATGATGCTGCTGGACATCAACTTCGGCACCAGCTTCTTCAACGCCGCGGGCGGTGGCGACCCCGTGCTCTTCCAGCATTTGTTCTGGTTCTTCGGTCATCCGGAAGTCTACATCATGATCCTGCCGGCGTTCGGCATCGTTTCGGTGATCGTTCCGACGTTTGCACGCAAGCCTTTATTTGGCTATTCCTCAATGGTTTACGCCACGGCGTCTATTGCCGTTCTGTCGTTTACGGTCTGGGCGCATCATATGTTCTCGGTGGGGCTGCCATTGGTGGCCGAGCTGTTCTTCATGTATGCGACCATGCTGATTGCCGTGCCTACCGGGGTGAAGGTGTTCAACTGGATCGCTACGCTATTTCGTGGATCGATCACCTTCGAGACGGCGATGCTGTTCGCGTTGGCCTTCATCGTATTGTTCAGCATCGGTGGTTTCTCGGGACTGATGCTGGCCATCGCCCCGGCCGATTTCCAATATCACGATACCTATTTCGTCGTCGCGCACTTCCACTACGTGCTGGTGCCCGGCGCAGTGTTCTCGATCATGGCGGCGGTCTATTACTGGTTGCCCAAGTGGACCGGCCATTATCCCGACGAGCGTCTCGGACGCTGGCATTTCTGGCTATCGGTGATCGGCGTCAATCTGCTGTTCTTTCCCATGCACTTTGCGGGTCTGGCGGGTATGCCAAGGCGTATTCCCGATTACGCCTTGCAGTTCGCCGATTTCAATATGGCGTCGAGCATCGGTGGCTTCCTGTTCGGTTTCTCGCAGCTACTGTTCATATGGGTCATCGTCAAATGCGTGCGTGGTGGGGTGAAGGCGCCGGCCAGGTCCTGGGATGGCGCCACCGACCTGGAGTGGACCGTGCCTAGTCCGGCACCGCTGCATACTTTCGAGACGCCGCCTGACATGCGTCGAATCGAGTCCTGATACGTTTCAGGCGCCTTGATCGATGCCCGGAGGAAAGCGCATGACACCTGTGCAGCGAACGGTGACGAAAACGGTAATAGCCCTGATAGGGATGGTGTGCTTCACCATTGCTCTGGTGCCCTTGTATGACGTGTTCTGTCAGATCACCGGTCTCAACGGCAAGGTTGCCAGTCAGGCGCAGCCGATCATCAGCGAAGAGGTCGATACCTCGCGTTATGTCACCGTGCAATTCATTACCCGAACCGGTAGTGGGTTGCCGTGGCGTCTGGAGCCTCTGGATCGCCAGGTTCGGGTGCATCCCGGACAGTCCTACAAGGTGTTGTTCGCCTTTACCAACTATGGTGATGAGGCTCGCCGAGGCAGGGCGGTGCCCAGTGTCAGCCCGTCCGAGGCCTCGTTGCACCTGCGCAAGGTGACGTGTTTCTGCTTTCAGGAGCAACGTCTTGAGGCCGGCGAGCATTTACGACTGCCAGTGGTCTTCCAGCTGACGACCGACCTTCCCGAGAGCGTCCATACCGTGACTCTCGCCTATACCCTGTATCCCGCGGCTAATAACCCGACACTTGGTGAGCGGGCAATGCCAGCGCAAGGAGGTGACGCATGAGTGGTGGCAGCTACTACGTACCCGCGAGCAGCAAGTGGCCGATATTCGCGGGTCTGGCATTGGCGGCAATGTTGGTTGGGTTGGGCATCCTGCTGGTCTATGGATGGGGCAGCTGGATCATGGGGTTGGGTGGCGTGGCGATCCTCGTCGTGATGGGGCTGTGGTTCCGCGATGTCATCAAGGAGTCGCGGGGAGGACTTTACGACGCGCAGATGGATCGCTCGTTTCGCTGGGGCATGGGGTGGTTCATTTTTTCCGAGGTGATGTTCTTCGCGGCGTTCTTCGGCACGCTATTTTATGTGCGTACGTTCGCCCTGCCATGGCTGGATGGAGAGGGGGCCAAAGGGGTCAGTGCCTTGCTATGGCCCGATTTCGCTGCCAGCTGGCCATTGATGAACCCACCAGGCAGTGAGATCGAAGGCCCTCGAGGAATTGCCAATCCCTGGCAACTTCCGCTGGTCAATACGTTGTTCCTGGTCACCTCCAGTATCACGCTAACCATCGCCCATGAAGGCTTGAAAGCAGGGCATCGCGATAGTGCACGTAATTGCCTGATCGTCACGCTGATATTGGGCGTGTGCTTCTTGCTGGTACAGGGCTTCGAGTATTACGAAGCCTATGCGCATCTGGGAATCACCCTGCAGGCGGGCATCTACGGCTCGACGTTCTTTCTGCTGACCGGCTTCCATGGCGCTCACGTTACCGTGGGGGCGATCATTCTCGCGTCCATGCTTTGGCGCCTGCAATGCGGCCATTTCGAACGCGATAACCATTTCGGTTTCGAAGCCGCTGCCTGGTACTGGCATTTCGTCGATGTGGTGTGGATTGGACTTTTCCTGTTCGTATATGTGTTCTAAAACAACCGAGTGAATGGCGGTCCTACGTGCCGCTAGCCGCCCAGATTGCCGGCATAAAAGCCGTAAAGCAGCAGTGCTACCAGCAGGGCGGCCAGGCCGACGCGGACCTTCAGTGATGTCAGTAAGCGTCGCGACTGGCTTGAGTCATGCAGCAGAAAACCCGCGCCGGCCATTAAGCTGCCAAGCATGGCGAGAAAGACGATGGCGATCAGCACTTCGAGCATGAGGAACTCCTGTCGATGGGATCCGTTAGTTCAAACAAGCCCGAGAGCGACGTCAAGTGGCAATCGCTCTGGTGGCTGGGCTGGAGCCTGCTGATCGTGCTGGGATTGGTGCTGGGGGCCTGGCAATGGCAGCGTGCCGAGGAGAAGCGCGACTACCTGGCGCGTCTGGAGGCCGCGCCGACCCTTGAGACACCTACCCAAGCCCCACCCGAGGGCTCCGAGGTCCACTTGCAGGGCCATTATGTGCCGCAAGCGACTCGCTTTCTCGATAATCGTGTGCTCAACGGCCGTGTCGGTGTCGCTGTACTGACGCCACTGGTCGACGACGAAGGGCGCTGGTGGTTGGTCGAGCGTGGCTTCGTGCCTATCGGCCCGCAACGCGAGGATCCGGTCATCGACACGCCTTCGGGACGGGTCGAAGTGAGCGGGCAGTGGCAGGTCGCTGGTGAACGCGCGCCGGTTTTCGGCCCCAACCAGCAAGGGCGTTGGCTACAGAGTATCGTCCTGGAGGCCTGGCAACGCTCCAAGCGCTTCGCGCATCCCGGCTGGCTTCATCAAGTGTCGGGAGCCGGCGCCTTTGCCAGTTGGTGGAAGCCCAGCGTGATGCCACCCAGCCGTCACATCGGTTATGCCATCCAATGGTGGGGGCTCGCGTTGGCGGCTGCCGCCGTCATGGTTTTTGGAAGGCGTTACGCCTTCGTGAGTCGCCACGCCGTGAAGGAGAAATCATGATAGGAAGGTTGTCGTCGGACACTCGGCAGCGCTTGAAGCTGTTGGCATTGATTGCGCTTTTTGCCGGGCCAATGCTGGTGGCCTGGATCATGGTCGAATGGCGTGTCGGCATTCCCGACGAGCGAGTTGCGCATGGAGAATTGATGCCTTCGTTACCGCCATTGGCGCAGTGGCCATTGGAAAAGCCCAATCCGGTAGTCGAATCGGATGACTGGGTGTTGGCCTACGCGTGTGACGGCGATGACTGCGAGGTAGTGGCGGATCGCTGGTGGCGCCTACACCGTGCATTGGGCAAGGACGCGACGCGAGTCATCCGCCTGCGCCTTGGCGCGCGCGAGGCGCCGCTGCCCGGCGAAGTGGCAGGGCCGTGGCTACAGCGCCCTGACTGGAGCGATGAAGGGGAGCTATGGTTCATCGACCCGGAGGGACGTGTGGTGCTTGCTTATGAGGCTGGGCAGAAAGCCGACGGCGTGCTTGACGATGTGAAGCGACTGCTGAAGATGAATCCCGAGCCCGCGCTGGCCTCGAGAGAATAACGTCACACCGGCGCAAGCTTGAAAACCACCGAATCGATAGCCTTCGTCGGCGGTCGATTCACAGCAACTGATGGCTGAAGGGGGCGCTGCTGATGGATGCGGTTGACGCCAGGGTGCGTTGGGCCAGGCTGCTAAGTCTTCTCGGCGTGCTGTTCACGTTCGTAGTGGTGCTGCTGGGAGCCTGGACGCGTCTGGTCGATGCTGGGCTGGGTTGCCCTGATTGGCCTGGCTGCTACGGTCAGTTGGTGGTTCCCGACAATAGCGTGGCTCTGGCGCACTCGCCTGAGGTTCCATTACAGGTGGGCAAGGCCTGGATGGAAATGATTCACCGCTATGTAGCGACGAGCCTGGGTTTACTGGTGCTGATACTCACATGGTTGGCTTGGCGTATGCGCCGGCAAAGCCATTGTGTGCTGCGGACCAGCCTGTTGCTGTTGGCCATGATCGTCGTCCAGGGTGTCTTCGGTGCCTTGACCGTGACGCTGAAGCTGTGGCCCCAGGTCGTCACGTTGCATCTGCTGGGTGGGTTGAGCGTGATGCTGTTGTTTCTGTGGTTACATCTGCGCTGGCGCCAGATCGGGCGCGCAGCGGCAGCGAAGCGCTTGGCGCGTCCGGGTGGGTTGTGGCTGCTTGCCGTCGTCCTGTTGATTGGCCAGCTCGCCCTGGGTGGCTGGACATCGAGCAATTACGCGGGGCTCGCCTGTCAGGGAATCCCGATGTGCAATGGCCAATGGTGGCCGGCCATGGATTGGGCCGAAGGGTTGGATCTGACGCAGACGATTGGTCCGAGTTATTTGTACGGTCAGTTGCACGGCGAGGCACGTACGGCGATTCATATGGCTCACCGCTTGGGTGCCGTGGCATTGGGTATTGTGCTGTTGCTATTGGCTTGGCGCCATCGACATCGGCGGCATTTGCGCCCTTGTCTGGCAATGCTGCTTGGCGGGTACGGCCTGCAGTTGGCATTGGGTATCGCCAATGTACTGTTATGGTTGCCGTTAGGACTGGCCTTGGCGCATACCGCGGGGGCGGCGCTATTGGTCCTGGCGATGACATTGACTATCTGGCGTGTGGCCGACCTGTCCGATGGGTGGCATATGGTGAACAAGGCAAAGAAGGAGTGGGTCCATGCGTGATGTCATGATCTCGCAAGCGCCGCAGGTGGTTGCCCCTTGGCAATGGCGTGACTTTATTACACTGGGCAAGCCCCGGGTCGTTGTGGTCATGCTGGTCTGTGCGCTGGTGGGCATGGCCTTGGCCGTGCCAGGATTGCCACCGACGAAGGCCGTGGTGTTGGGGCTGGTGGGAATAGGGCTAGCAGCCTCGGGCGCGGCGGCTTTCAACCATGTACTCGACCGGCGCCTGGATGCCCTGATGCTGCGTACCGCGAGTCGCCCTTTGGCCACGCGAAGATTACCCACGCCGCTGGCATTGGGCTGGGCCGGGCTGCTGTCGGTATCGGGCATTGGCCTGCTGGCCTGGCAGGTGAATGCCTTGACGGCCTGGCTGACGCTCGCCTCGCTGATCGGCTATGCGCTGATTTATACCGCTTTTCTCAAACGGGCCACGCCGCAGAACATCACCATCGGTGGCTTGGCCGGGGCGGCACCACCGCTGCTGGGTTGGGCGGCGGTGAGTGGCGAGGTGCATCCCGATGCGCTGCTGCTGGTGTTGATCGTGTTCGCTTGGACGCCTCCGCATTTCTGGGCATTGGCGATCCATAAACGAGACGAATATGCTCGCGCCAAAGTGCCGATGCTACCGGTGACACACGGCGAGGCCTTCACCCGCTTGCAAATATGGCTGTATAGCTGGCTTACGGTGGCGGTCACACTGCTACCGTTTGCCACGGGAATGAGCGGCATCGTCTACCTGGTCGGTATCACCGCGCTCAATGCACGCTTCATGGTCTGGTATTGGCGTGTCTGGCGGGGCCGTGATTCTCAAGCGCCAATCGGTGCCTTCTGGTTCTCGATCCGCTATATCCTGGGTGTTTTCGCCATTCTGCTGCTCGATCATTACGCCGTCTTAGCTGGGGTGTAGCGGCCTCGGCGAACGCTGCCGGCCAAGCGCCGGCAGCGTTGTCATTGGCATGCCTCACCAGAACAGCGTGATCAGCGAGTAAGCCACCAGCGTTACCACCAGGGTGCCGATCACGTTAAGCATGAACCCGGCTCGAATCATCGATTGAATCTTCATGTGTCCGGTCGAAAACACGATGGCATTGGGCGGCGTTGCGACCGGCATCATGAAGGCGCAGCTAGCGGCTATTGCCGCTGGCACGGTGATCAGCACCGCCGAGACATCCAGCGACATTGCCAAAGCCCCGAGTAGTGGTAGAAAAGCGGCCGCCGTGGCGGTGTTGGAGGTCAGCTCGGTAACGAAGATGATGATCAGCACGATCATGCCGATCAGCCCGATCAGCGGCAACACACCAAATATCGCGAGTTGATTGGCGATCCATTCCGCGAGCCCGGAGTTTTGAATCGCTCCGGCCAGTGCCAACCCACCACCGAACAGCAACAGCACGCCCCACGGCAAGTCCTTGACGTCATCCCAATCGAGCAGACGAACGCCTGGTTGACTGCCACTGGGCAGTAGAAACAATACCAAACCTGCGATGATGGCCACCGCCGTATCGGAAAGCCAGCCAATGCCGGCATCGTTGAGCAATGGGCGAGTCATCCAGCTCAGTGCGGCCAGCAGGAAGACGATGCCGACACGGCGCTCCGCGGAGGATATGCCGCCGAGCTTGGCCAACTCATCATGAATCAGATCGGCGCTATCCTCGCCGGAACCCATGTCGAAGCCTTTTCGCGTGAGCCACCACCAGGCAACGATCATCATTACGATGCTGACCGGCAAGCCGATGATCATCCATTGCGCGAAACCGATATCCACCCCTTGATTGTTAGACAAGTAACCCACCAGTAGCGCATTGGGTGGCGTACCGATCAGCGTCGCGATACCGCCGATACTGGCGGAATACGCGATGGCCAGCAGTAGGGCGGTGGCATAGCGCTTCAACTCCCTGGGGTCCTTGTCCTCAAGCAGGCTGATCACCGACATGCCGATCGGCAGCATCATGATGGTGGTCGCGGTATTGGAAACCCACATGCTGAGAAAGCCGGTGGCGATCATGAACCCGCCGATCTGCCGGCGCGGCTGGTGGCCGACGAATTGCAGGATTCTCAAGGCGATTCGGCGGTGCAGGTTCCAGCGTTGCATGCCTATACCCAGCAGAAAGCCGCCGAGGAACAGAAAGATGATGGGGTCGGCATAATTGGACGCCGTGGGTTCGAGCCCATCGATTCCCATTGCCGGTATCAGTACGAGCGGTAGTAGTGCGGTGGCAGGGATGGGAATGGCCTCGGTGGCCCACCAGGTCGCCATTAGCAGGGCCAGTCCCGTGCAGAGCCATGCTGGATCGGGCATGCCGGCTGGCGGCGGTAGTAGCCAGGTTATCACCAGCCAGGCTGGGCCAAGCCAGAGTCCGACAAGGGCCGCGCGCGAAGGGCGTTCTTGCTGTTCGTTCGAGGTAGGGGATGGGGTCTGCATGTTGTCAGCCTCCATGCTGGTTTGGTTGACGGGACGGCAATGTACCTTTAGCTAGCTAATAATTCGAGAGTAATGTTGCAAGCTTTCTCTTCCTTATCGCGACGGCGCAGGAAAGATGTCCAAGTTCAGTGTCGATTGGGTGGGCTTGTCTTGCCAACGTATACTACGCGCAGCGAATACTGTGCCGAGGCCAATATGAACGAAACGATAGCCTGGTTGATGCTGGGTAGTGCGGTTGTTGTCGTGGGTGGATTGGGTATGTATGCCTTGCTGTTGTGGCGCAAGGTCAAGAGTCGCGATTCATTTCGCCGTGAAGAGATACGTCGTGCCAACGAGAATTGCCTTGAAAGTCTCGAAGTCATTGCTAGGGCGATGTTGGCCGACCAGGTGGATCTGACGGAAGGTAGCCTGCGTTGCAAGGTGCTCCTGGAGATCATCGATCCCAAACTGCTCGAGCGCCCCTCGCTGCGTATTTTCGCCGAGGTTCATCAGCGCACGGCCCACCTGCATACGCATTCGTCGCGACGGGTATTGACGCCGCTTCAGCGTCTACAGGAAGACCGCCAGCGTCACGTCGTGGAAGACGAACTGCGTACCGGCGTGCTCGACGCTGCACATGCTGTGATCGATTTCAAGCAGCGTTGGCCGGCTGGCTTGCACTGATTTTTCTCATTTGCCGCGATGATCGACATTCAGCGCATTGCCTATCGGATTCGCCCGCAGTCTGAAAGGAGGCTTTTCCATGCGCCTAACGATCGCCGTCAAGTTTGAATATACGCTTTTAACTTGTTGTACAGGAGTGTTACCGGAATTCCCCGTTTGCAGCATTTTCTTCGATCAGTCATGATGATGGTTGCTATGATGCAAGGCGTACATCAACGATACAAATTGCAATGATGTATGGGAAAGCACTAGCCGAATGAGCATAAATGTGCTTTCTTTTCCGAGGAAAGGATGAGTGTTGCAATCCACTCTCTTCCTGTTTGGGCCTGATATTTTGTAGGGCCCGCTGAGTAACGACACGTTACGACTAGCGCTGTGTTAAGAAGGAGTCTTACATGAAGAAATCAACGACTGGCTTACTGCTTGGTTCTGCTCTCGTGGTTGGTCTTTCGGGCTGTGCCAGTTCTGGCACCCAGTCCATGGCTAGCAATGATCAGGACGCTTGGTATCAGTCACCGTTCGTCTGCGGTTTGGCCGGTGGTCTGATCGGTGGTGGCATCGGTTATGCCACCAGCGGTGAATCAAACGAGGATGATGCCGCAGCGATTGGTGGTGTTGCCGGTGCGACTGCCGGTGCCCTGATGTGTGCCGATTATGGCCCATCGATGAACGATAGCGATGGCGACGGTGTGCCGGATGGCCGCGATCAGTGCCCGAACACACCTGCCGGCGTGGCTGTCGATGCTAGCGGTTGTCCGCTGGATACCGATGGTGACGGCGTACCCGACTACATGGACGAGTGCCCGGGAACTCCGGCCGGCGTTGAAGTGAATGCTTCGGGCTGCCCGCTGGATTCCGACGGCGACGGTGTACCGGACTACATGGACCAGTGCCCCAACACGCCGGCCGGTGCCGAAGTCAACGCGCTTGGCTGTGAAGCCGACGTGGTGCTGCAGGACGTCCACTTCGAGTTCGATTCCGCTACGCTGACCCCGGACGCGGAAATGGTCCTCGCCGATGTCGCCGAGAAGCTTGCCGCCAACGAGAATGTCTACGTGCGTCTCGAAGGCCATACCGATTCCATCGGTACTGAAGCCTACAATCTCGACCTGTCGCAGCGTCGTGCCGACTCGGTCAGGGATTACCTCGCCGCACATGGCATCGATCCTAGCCACATCCGTGCGACCGGCTATGGTGAAGAGCAACCCATCGCGACTAACGAAACCGATGCGGGCCGTGCTCAGAACCGTCGCGTCGAACTGGGTGAATGGGAACAGTAAGGCGTAAGCCTTTGCCATTACCGGTTTGATCGGTAGCTGATGAGGGGTGCCTTCGGGCGCCCCTTTTTCATGGCTGCGACATTGCGGTCGGCTCGGGCTGGACGCCTAGGCTAATCGGCTGCTAATGTTCACCTTTCCTGCGCGTCATCGCCGTCTGACACCGTCTCATGCAACATGCCCAAGGCATGTGGAGTTGCGTGATGGCCAGGCGAGGTGTCCGCGCTATCTCGATGCACCCCATTACTCCCGCGACATGTGATCCCTGGTATGGCTCACCACTGCGCTCAAGGACGCTTTCATGCCCATCGTGACTCTGCCCGACGGCAGCCAAAGAACCTTCGATACCCCTCTTAGCGTGATGCAACTGGCCGAGTCGATCGGTGCTGGCCTGGCTAAGGCCTGCGTAGCCGGCAAGATCGATGGCGTGGCGGTCGATGCCGCCGATATCATCGACCGTGACGCCGAGGTCGCCATACTCACCGCGCGCGACGAGGAAGGGCTGGAGGTCATTCGCCATTCCTGCGCCCACCTGATCGGCCACGCGGTCAAGCAACTCTACCCGGACGCCAAGATGGCGATAGGCCCGGTGATCGACGACGGCTTCTACTACGACATCGATTTCGGTCGTTCGGCCACGCCGGAAGATCTCGAGGCGATCGAGCAGCGCATGAAACACTTGATCGACACGGGTTACGACGTGGTGCGCGAGTATGTCGATCGCGACAAGGCGATGCTGACCTTCTTGCATCGCGACGAGCCGTACAAGCAGGAAATCATCCGTGGTATTCCCGAGGGCGAGACGCTGCGTCTCTACCATCATCAGGAATACATCGATATGTGTCGTGGGCCGCATGTGCCCAACACACGCCACCTCAAGGCATTCAAGCTGACCAAGCTGGCTGGCGCCTATTGGCGTGGCGATGCCGATAAACCGATGCTGACGCGCATCTATGGCACCGCCTGGCCGGACAAGAAACAGCTCAAGGCGTATCTTCATCGCCTCGAAGAGGCCGAAAAGCGCGATCATCGTAAGCTGGCGCGCAGGCTCGATCTCTTTCACATGCAGGAAGAAGCCCCCGGTATGGTGTTCTGGCACCCTCGCGGCTGGACGCTATGGCAGACCGTCGAGCAATACATGCGCAACGTCTACAAGGACAGCGGTTATCAGGAAATCCGCTGCCCGCAGATCATGGACGTATCGCTGTGGAAAAAGTCGGGGCACTGGGATAACTACGCCGAGAACATGTTCTTCACCGAGTCGGAAAAGCGCGAGTACGCGCTCAAGCCGATGAACTGTCCCGGCCATGTGCAGGTGTTCAATTCAGGCTTGCGCAGCTACCGTGAACTGCCCGTGCGTTATGGCGAGTTCGGCGGCTGCCATCGTAATGAACCCTCTGGCGCGCTGCATGGCATCATGCGCGTGCGGGCTTTCACGCAGGATGACGGGCATGTCTTCTGCACCGAAGAGCAGATCGAGTCGGAGGTCACCGCATTCCACCAACAGGCGTTGAAGGTCTACGGCGACTTCGGCTTTCACGACATTGCCGTCAAGATCGCTCTGCGACCGGAAAAGCGCCTGGGCAGCGACGATATCTGGGATCGTGCCGAAAGCGCATTGCGAGCGGCGCTCGATCGCTGCGAGGTTGAGTGGGAAGAGTTGCCCGGCGAAGGGGCGTTCTACGGCCCGAAGATCGAGTACCATATGAAGGACTGCCTGGGTCGTGAGTGGCAGGTAGGCACCATGCAGGTCGATTTCATGATGCCGACGCGGCTCGGGGCCCAGTATGTCGCCGAGGATGGCGCGCGCCGCGCGCCGGTGATGCTGCACCGAGCCATCGTCGGGTCGATGGAGCGCTTCATCGGTATCCTGCTCGAACACTATGCGGGAGCGATGCCGTTGTGGCTGGCGCCGCAGCAGGCCGTGGTGCTGACCATCACCGATGCGCAGCGAAATTACGCAGTCCAACTCGAGCAGCGCTTGCAGAAAATGGGCCTGCGCGTCAAGGCGGACTTGAGGAATGAGAAGATCGGCTTTAAAATCCGTGAACATACGTTGCAGAAGATCCCTTACCTGTTGGTCGTGGGGGACAAGGAAATCGAGTCCGATTCAGTGGCCGTTCGCACCCGTAGCGGTGAAGACCTGGGCACGATGAAGATCGATGACCTCATCACCCTCCTCGACGTCGAGCGGGGCTGACGTCAACGTTAAACAGAACGGAGAGTTAACGATCAAGCGGAATAACCAACGTGGGCGTCCTCAAGAGAAGCGCCCCCCAATGAACGAGCGTATCAGCGAAGACGAAGTCCGCCTTATCGGCGCCGACGGTGAACAGTTGGGAATCGTCCCGACCCGTGAGGCTCTCGAGCAGGCCGAAGCCGCTGATATGGATCTCGTGCAGATTTCCAATGCCGATCCGATAGTTTGCAAGATCATGGATTACGGCAAATTCGTCTTCGAGCAGAAGAAGCAAAAAGCGGCTCAGAAGAAGAAAACCAAGCAGATCCAGGTCAAGGAAGTCAAATTCCGGCCTGGCACCGACGAGGGCGACTATCAGGTCAAGCTGCGTAACCTGATTCGTTTCCTCGAAGGTGGCGACAAGGGTAAGGTCACGCTGCGTTTTCGTGGTCGCGAGATGGCGCATCAGGACATCGGCCGCAAGCTGATGGAGCGCGTCGCCGCGGATCTCGATGAACTCGCGGCGGTGGAGTCCTTTCCGAAGATGGAAGGGCGCCAGATGGTGATGATTCTTGCCCCCAAGAAGAAGTGATCCGACGGCAAGTTAACGGAGGGTCGCAACGACGCTGTCGTTGTGACTCTCGGCCACGGATTTTCTCAAAAACCCGAGCGGAGTATTTCCCTCATGCCGAAGATCAAGAGCAACAGTGGCGCGGCCAAGCGCTTCAAGAAGACCGCCAATGGCTTCAAGCACAAGCAGTCTTTTCGTAGCCACATCCTGACCAAGAAATCCACCAAGCGTAAGCGTCAGCTGCGCGGTATGAAGCAGATCCATGATGCCGACAAGGCGCTGATCCAGCGCATGCTGCCCAACCTGTAACCCGCTTTGGTCGAATTCGTTTAACGTCAGGAGAAAGCTATGACTCGTGTCAAGCGTGGTGTCGTCGCACGTCGTCGTCACAAGAAGATCATGAAGCAGGCCAAGGGTTACTACGGTGCCCGGTCTCGTGTGTTCCGCGTTGCCAAGCAGGCGGTCATCAAGGCAGGGCAGTATGCCTATCGCGACCGTCGTCAGCGCAAGCGTCAGTTCCGTGCCCTGTGGATCGCGCGTATCAACGCGGCGGCCCGTCAGAACGGTCTGTCCTACAGCCGCTTCATTGCCGGCCTCAAGCAGGCAGGCATCGAGATCGATCGTAAGGTGCTGGCCGATCTCGCCGTTCACGAAAAGGCCACCTTTGCCGCTATCGTCGAGAAGGCCAAGGCTGCCCAGTAAGTGATGGCTTCGATGCCGGCCATGGCCGAGTATCGCAATCCATCGTGAACGTCGCAGGGGAAGAGCAGCCGCTCTTCCCCTGTTTTTTTGGATCGCGTTGTTTCTGATTGCGTCGCAACGCGGCCCGTGACACAGGAATCGGAGTAACGGATGGACGATCTTCCCAATCTGGTCGCCGAGGCGCGCGTAGCCATCGCGGCTGCCGGAGAGCTCGCGTCGCTGGACGAAGTGCGGGTGCGCTATCTTGGCAAAAAGGGTGAGATAACCACGCTGCTCAAGGGGCTCGGCAAGCTATCGCCCGAAGAGCGGCCCCAGGCCGGTGAGCGGATCAACCAGGCCAAGCAGCAACTCAGCGGCGAGTTGGAAGCGCGCAAGCATGAACTCGAACAAACGGCGCTGAACCTGCGTCTGGCTGCCGAGCGCCTGGATGTCACCTTGCCAGGTCGCGGGCAGGCAAGTGGCGGCCTCCACCCGGTTACTCGCACGCTGGAGCGTATCGAGGGGCTGTTCACCCGGATTGGCTTCGACGTTGCGGTCGGCCCCGAGATCGAAGACGACTACCATAACTTCGAGGCGCTCAATATTCCGGCGCATCATCCCGCGCGAGGCATGGCCGATACCTTCTATTTCGATGCCACGCGACTGTTGCGCACGCACACCTCGCCGGTGCAGGTGCGCACCATGAAGAGCCAGGAGCCGCCGATTCGCATCGTCTGCCCTGGTCGGGTCTATCGCAGCGACTCGGATCTGACCCATACGCCGATGTTTCACCAGATCGAAGGGCTGCTAGTCGACGAAGATGTCAGCTTCGCCGACCTCAAGGGCACCATCGAGGATTTCCTCAAGGCATTTTTCGAGCGTGACGAACTCACGGTGCGTTTCCGGCCGTCGTATTTCCCGTTCACCGAGCCTTCCGCCGAGGTCGATATTCAGTGCGTGATGTGCAACGGCGATGGCTGCCGTGTGTGTTCGCACAGTGGCTGGCTGGAAGTGATGGGTTGCGGCATGGTGCATCCTGAAGTGTTTCGCCATTCGAGCATCGACCCTGAGCGCTACACGGGGTTTGCGTTTGGCATGGGCGCCGAGCGATTGGCGATGCTGCGCTATGGCGTCAACGATCTGCGACTGTTCTTCGACAATGATCTGCGCTTTTTGCGCCAGTTCGCCTGACCACTCCAAGGGATAGGAGCGCACGATGAAATTTTCCGAACAGTGGCTGCGCGAATGGGTATCGCCGGCACTTTCCAGCGAGGCATTGGCCGACCAGATCACCATGGCCGGGCTGGAGGTGGATGGCCTCGATAGTGTTGCCGCTGTGTTTACCGGCGTGGTGGTTGCCGAGGTAGTGGCCAAGCAGCAGCATCCCGATGCCGACAAGCTCAATGTTTGCCATGTCGATGATGGCTCCGGCGAGCCGGTGCAGGTGGTCTGCGGCGCGCCGAATGTCGCGGTGGGGCAGAAGGTGCCTTTCGCGCGAGTCGGGGCCGTGTTGCCGGATGACTTCACGATCAGGAAGGCCAAGCTGCGGGGCGTCGAGTCGCGGGGCATGATCTGCTCCGCCTCGGAGCTGGGGCTCGAGGAAGAGACCTCGCCGGGGATTCTCGAACTGCCGCTCGAGGCGCCGCTCGGCGAAGATTTTCGCAACTGGATGAAACTCGACGACAGCACCATCGAGGTCGATCTGACGCCCAATCGCGGCGATTGCCTGAGTCTCAAGGGGCTTGCGCGAGAGGTCGGCGTACTTAATCGGCTGGCGCTGAGCGAGCCCGAAACGAGTGCGCAGGCGCCAATGCACGATGACACCTTCCCGGTACGCGTTGCCGCTCCCGAGCGCTGCCCGCGCTACGTTGGGCGAGTGATCCACAATGTCGATGTCGGCGCTCGAACTCCGCTATGGATGGCTGAGCGCCTGCGACGTAGTGGCGTACGTTCCATCGACCCGGTGGTCGACATCACCAATTATGTCATGCTCGAGCTGGGCCAGCCGATGCACGCCTTCGATTTGGCCAACCTGCACGAGGCCATCGATGTGCGCCTGGCTCGCGAAGGTGAGCGTCTGACGTTGCTCGATGGCCAGGACATTGCGCTGAACGAGAATACCCTGGTCATCGCCGATGCAACACGGCCTCTGGCGATCGCTGGCGTGATGGGCGGCGAATATTCGGGCGTGAGTACGGCGACCCGCGACGTCTTTCTCGAAGCGGCGTTTTTCACGCCATTGGCGGTGGCCGGGCAGGCGCGCTCCTATGGCTTGCATACCGACTCATCGCACCGCTTCGAACGGGGTGTCGATCCGATGTTGGCACGTCAGGCCATCGAGCGCGCCACGTCACTGTTGCTCGCCATCACCGGTGGCGAACCAGGGCCGCTGAGCGAGACGGCGAGTCCGGATCATCTGCCAAGCGAGCGTCGGGTGCATCTGCGCAGCGCGCGTATCGAACAATGCCTGAATCTGGCTTTGCCGGGCGAAGAGGTCGTCGAGATTCTCGAGCGCCTGGGCATGCACGTCGTGGTCGATGGCGATGCGGCCTGGCAGGTCACGGTACCGAGTTGGCGTTTCGATATCGCCATCGAGGAAGACTTGATCGAGGAACTGGCGCGCATTCATGGCTACAATCGCCTGCCGACGCGACGCCCCGCCGCGCGGCTGGGCTTGCGCGCCGATGGCGAGAGCCGGCTTCCGCAGGCGCGCCTGCGCCGCCAGATGGTGGCTCGCGGTTATCAGGAGGCGATCAGTTACAGCTTCGTCGCACCCGAATTGCAGGCGCTACTGGCACCTGGCGTTACCGCTCCGCGTCTTGCCAACCCGATTTCGAGCGATATGGCGATAATGCGAGCCAGCCTGTTTCCCGGCTTGGTCAAGGCATTGATGCACAACCTGAACCGTCAGCAGAGTCGGGTCAGGCTGTTCGAAACCGGCTTGGTGTTTCGTGGCGAGCTCGATGCGCTGGAACAGATACCCATGTTGGGCGGCCTGGTTTGCGGTCCGCGTGATCCCGAGGGTTGGGCGGCGCGGCGCGATAACGTCGACTTCTTCGACCTCAAAGGCGATCTGGAAAGCCTGCTGGCAATGGGCGCAAATGCCGATGACTGGCGCTTCGAGCCCGCCGAGCATCCGGCACTGCATCCTGGACAGACCGCACGGCTACGTTATCGGGGCGAGGCGGTGGGTTGGATCGGCGCGTTGCACCCCGGGGTCCGCGCCGAGTTGGGGCTCAAGACCGATGCTTTCGTTTTCGAGGTGCGCCTTGATGCCGTGACGCAAGGAAACCTGCCAGCCTTTACGCCACTGTCACGCTATCCCGAGGTGCGTCGCGACCTGGCCTTGGTCGTGGCCGAGGGTGTGCCGGTTCAAGCATTGCTCGACACGCTGCGCGAGCAAGCCGGCGAATGGTTGACCGACTGTTGCCTGTTCGATGTTTATCAGGGGCCTGGCGTTGCCGAGGGGCTCAAGAGTCTCGCCTTGGGCTTGACCTGGCAGCATCCTTCGCGCACGCTGAATGATGATGAAATCAACCAGTTAGTCGATGCAATCGTCGCCGAGTCCCGGCGCCGTTTCGATGCCGAGTTGCGCGGCTGAGTGTCGACATCCAGCACGAGGAAGTGACAATGGGTGCGTTGACCAAAGCGGAACTGGCCGAACATCTGCATGCGGAACTTGGCTTCTCCAAGCGTGAAGCCAAGTCCATGGTAGAGGCCTTCTTCGAAGAAATTCGCGGATGTTTGCGCGAGAACGAGCAGGTGAAGTTATCCGGTTTCGGCAACTTCGACCTTCGCGACAAGCGTGAACGCCCCGGACGCAATCCCAAAACGGGCGAAGAGATTCCGATTTCCGCCCGGCGCGTAGTCACCTTTCGCCCGGGACAGAAGCTCAAGGCCCAGGTTGAGGACTTCGTCGACAAGTCCTAGCTTTGAAGACGCACGCCAGTCGATAAAGACAACGCCACCTTTCGAGGTGGCGTTGTTCTTTCAAGGGGAGGGTGCCTGGGAATATCGCTATACCGCTAAATATTCTTCCCTTAATTGGCTGTTATCCAGAACCTCCCGGGCGGTGCCGTCGAAGACAACCTGGCCCATATCCAGGATAATCGCCCGACTTGCCAGCTTTAGCGCCGCAATAGCGTTCTGTTCGACAATGATCGTGGTAATCCCGATTTCCTTTACTTCTAAAAGGATGCGTTCAATTTCCTGAACGATGACCGGAGCCAGGCCTTCATACGGTTCATCGAGAAGCAGCAGTTTGATATCCCGAGCCAACGCTCTTGCGACTGCCAGCATTTGTTGCTCACCACCCGATAGCGTAATGCCTTCCTGTTTACGGCGCTCCGCTAGCCTTGGGAAATGTTCATAGATTTGTTCAAGAGGCCAGCCGAGGGGCTTCTCTATTTGCGCGAGCGTAAGATTTTCTTCAACGGTCAGGCCCGGGATGATACTGCGGTCTTCGGGTACCAGTTGGATGCCCGCCTGTGCCGCTTGATAGGACTTCAAACCATGCAACGGTTGGCCTTGAAGATAAATTTCACCATGCTGCAAGGTTGGTGCATCCATTCGTGCCAGTGTACGCAGGGTAGACGTCTTGCCCGCGCCATTGCGACCCAGCAAAGCGATAATTTCCTGCTCGGCGACCTCAAAGGAAACGCCTTGGACGATGTACGATTCGCCATAATAGGCATGTATATCCCTGACGCTGAAATAAGCGTGTTCGCCGATGCTGGGAGCTCTTGATCCAGGCGTCGTCGTGCCGCTTTGTGAATGTACCGATTCAGTATGCATAATAACTGGCTCTAAGCGTCCCTTGAAAAGAGGGAAGGTGTATGGCGTAAACTATTCTGCGCTATTTATTCTTCGCCTAGCTTACTGTGGGGCCCCGCCCAAGTAGGCTTCCTGAACTTTGGCACTGCCCTTGACTTCACTCGGTGTGCCGGCCGCAATGATCTTTCCCTGAGCAAGTACGGAAACATGATCGGCTAATGAGAAAACGACATGCATATCGTGTTCGATAACGATTATCGTCATTCCCGATTCCTTGATTCTTACCAGCAAATCAATGGTTCTGTTGGTATCGTGACGCGACATGCCGGCTGTGGGTTCATCCAGTAATAATAGTTTGGGGTTCTGAATCAGGCACATGGCCAGTTCCAGTCGGCGTTTATCGCCGCGCGAGAGGCTCCCGGCATGCTCGTAGCGCTTCTCGATCAATCCTACGTCTTCCAAGGCATGCTCGGCCTTTTGAAGAATGTCTTTTTGTGTGTTTAGAGCACGAAATGCATTGAAGGTAAAACTTCCATCTCGTTTGGAGAGCGCGGGCATCAACAGGTTTTCGAGCAAGTTCAAATCCGAGAAGATCTCGGGCGTCTGAAAGACCCTGGCAACGCCTGCCTGATTGATTTCGTAAGGTTTTTTCCCGGTCAATGTTTCGCCGTCGAATGTTACCGTACCCGAGTCCGGTGCAAGGCGGCCGACGCAGACATTCAACAAGGTCGATTTACCGGCACCGTTAGGACCGATGATAGCGTGTGTCGTGCGTTCACCCACCTTGAGGTTGACTTCGCTGAGGGCATGCAAGCCAGCAAAACTCTTGTGGACATCGTGAACGTCGAAAATCGCGTTTTTTGTCGGAGCGTTGCCAATTGAGTCTTCTCTTTTCGCCAGGCTCAAGGAATCAACCATGATTCGGCTCCTTCTCGTTCTCCGTTTTGGAATCGACGGAACCATTTCTTTTTCTATCGATGTACCGCTGTATTCGAGTAATGCCCTCCATAAAGCCACCTGGAAGGAAAATCACCACTGCCATGAAAATCAAACCGAGAGTCAAGTGCCAGCCGTTACCGACAAAAGGGGAAATAGCGCTAACGACGATATTTTCCAATCCATCGGGGAGAATGGCGAAGGTGTTATGCAACAAGTTTTCATTAAAGGCGGAAAATATATTTTCAAAATACTTGATGGCGCCAGCGCCAAGCACGGGGCCTATCAGTGTTCCTACGCCGCCTAGAATGGTCATTAGAACGACCTCGCCGGATGCCGTCCAGGTCATGCGCTCGGCGCCTGCCAATGGGTCTGTCACGGCGAGTAGTGCCCCCGCGAGCCCCGCGAACATTCCGGATATCACAAATGCCATCTGTGTATACGGGCGCGTATGGAAGCCAATGTAATTCATGCGGTTCTGGTTCGATCTTATCGCCTTGAGCTTCATTCCAAACGGTGAGCGGGTGATGCGCATCGCGATGAAGAAGGTGATGATCATCATTACTGCGCAAAAGTAGAAGCCGGCATAACCACCTAGTTCATAGCCGAATAGCCTGGGTGACGGTAAGCCAGGACTGGCTTCAAAAAACATACGATCGATGATTCTTGGATCTCCACCGCTAAGTTGAAGGCCGGTTTCACCGTTCGTTATCGGGGTAAGCACCGAGTAGGCGAGTCGATAACACATTTGTGCGAAGGCCAGTGTCAGGATGGAAAAATAAATCCCCGTCCGACGCAGGCATATGAAGCCGACCAAATAAGCTAATAAACCTGAGAAAATGACACCGAATATAACCGCGGGGATGGCATTCATGGTGAATAGTTTGAATGACCATACCGCTGCGTAAGAACCGACGCCGAGGAAGGCCGCATGACCGAAGGATAAATAACCCGTCAAGCCAAACAGGATGTTAAAGCCAATCGCAAAAATTCCATAAATGGCGAATTTTTGAAGTAGGGCAGGGTAGGATGCGCCGATTGGCATCGTCCATAGCGGCATTGTCAGAATGACGATCGAAAAAGCGATGAACAGTATCCAATCCTTCGCTGGCGTTGTCTGGATTTTTGCACGAGCTGACATATTCATTATTCGAATACTCCCTTTTTACCGAGCAGCCCGCGCGGACGTACCAATAGAATGATGACGGCAACAAGATAAATAATGATTTGGTCTATTCCGGGTATGAGACTCTTTATGGTATTGGTCGAGGCAAAGGACTCGAGCATCCCCAGCAGGAAGCCTGCTGCGACGGCGCCCCCTAACGACCCCATGCCACCGACCACGACCACGACGAAGGATAGAACCAGAAAATCCATGCCCAGGTGATAATTGGGTGGGAGTATGGGTGTGTACATCACACCGGCCATGCCTGCGACAACCGCGGCGAGGCCAAAGACGATAGTGAAGCGTCGTTGTATATTGATTCCAAGCAGGCCGACCGTTTCACGATCATGCATACCCGCCCGAACTACCATGCCGAAACTGGTATACCTGAGAAAGGCGAATACACCGAAAATCGTGATGGCGGAAAATATGAAATAGATGAGTCGCCACCATGGATATATGACGGAATTGCCCAAGCCCAACATCGCTCCAACACTTGCACTGCCGGACACGATATCCGGGGCGGACATGGGTATCGCGTTGGCGCCAAAATTAGCCTTGATAATTTCCTGGATGACGATGGCAAGACCGAAAGTGACCAGGATTTGTTCGGCATGGGTGCGTTTGTAAAAATGCTTGATCAGGCCTCGTTCCATCACCAAGCCCACCAAGAGCATGATAGGAATCGAGACAAGAAGCGATATAGGTACGGAATAATCGATGATAAACTCACCGGTATCCCCGAACCAAGTGATTAAATAAGGCTCATCCTTGTAAGCCGCAAAAAAGGTCACACTCTCATCCTTGACCCGACGTGATATCGTCAATATCTGATTGACTGACACAGCGCAAAAGGCCCCGAGCATGAAGAGTGCGCCATGAGCGAAGTTGACAACCCCTAGCGTGCCGAACACCAGAGTCAGCCCCAAGGCTATCAGAGCATAGGCACCGCCTTTATCGAGACCGTTAAGTACTTGTAGAAAAAACGCATCCATAGTCGATACCAGCCAATATCAAGTGTATTTCATGCACTTGAGGTAGTCTTAATGCCCCCAGTCTTCATGATAAAGTGGTGGTATTAAGCAGGAAGTGTAAGTTGGTACCCAGAGCTACGGACGGAATCTTAATGTTGTCCGTAGCTCCGATTCGCGGATTTACTTAGACCTTATAAGGTCCAAGCTCTCCGCCAAATATTGAAGGATCGTATTCGACTTGTGAGCGTGGAACTTCTTTCACCACGTCCAGAAGGTCGAATTGGTTGGTCGGGTCTTCGGCGCCACGCACCACGAGAACATCCTTGAAGCACTGGTGATCGTCGGCGCGGTATTCCGTTGGACCATTGCCCATGCCATCGAATTTGAAGCCTTCCAGCGTCTTGATGACTTCCGGTGGGTAGAAGGTACCTGCCATTTCGCAAGCGTTGGCATAAAGCAGGGTCTGCACGTAGCAGGTATGGGCGGCCTGTGAGGGAGGGGCCCCGTACTCCGCGCCGAATGATTTGACGAAGGCCAGCGAGCCGGCATCCTGCAACGACCAGTTCCAGTTGGTGGAGCCGAGTATGCCCTTGATGGCATTGCCGGCACCCTGTGCCATCAGGCGTGAGAACAGCGGCACCACGATCTCGAAGTTCTTACCATTGACAGATCGGTCACGCATGCCGAAATTCACGGCTTGGGTCAGCGAATTGACCATGTCGTTGCCGTAGTGATTCAGAATCAGCACATCGGCATCGGAGCTAAGCACTTGGGTGAGATACTGCGAGTAATCCCCGGCGCCAACCGGTGTACGCACCGTCCGCGCCGTCGTCCAGCCGAGTTCCTCGGTGGTGTTCTTCATGGACTCTTCTTGCGTCCAGCCCCAAGTGTAATCGGCTGTCAGGTGATAGGCGCGCCGGTCGGTGCCATATTCTTCTTTCAATACCGGGCCGAGTGCCCTGCCCGACATGTAGGCATTGAAGAAGTGGCGAAAACCATAGCGGCGTTTGTCCTTGCCGGTGGTGTCGTTGGAGTGGGTTAGGCCACACATGTAGATGACACCCAGCTCCTGGGCGAGGCTCTGGCAGGCGATTGCCACGCCCGATGACGAGCCGCCGGTGAACATGGTGACACCGTCCCTCTGGATCATCCGCTGGGCCGAAGCGCGTGCGGCATCCGATTTCGTCTGTGTGTCACCGGTCACGAACTGTACTTTCTTGCCGAGAATACCGTTTCCCTTCAGTGAGCTAGGCTGCATGGTATTGATCATGCCGCCATCACCCTCGCCATTGAGATGCTTTACGGCGAGTTTGTAGGCACGCAGCTCATCGGCGCCTTCATCGGCATAAGGACCTGTCTGCGGAACGTTAAAACCAAAGGTTACGGTGCTTTGTTTTGAGGGGTCGTTGCGAAACTCCTGTGCCCAGGCATTGCGCATGAAAAACATCGGGGAGCTTGCAACGACGGCTGCGGTCGCGCCTGTTTTCAATATCGTGCGGCGAGAGACGCCCTGCGGGGTATTATTCTTGGAACGGCTCATGTGCGTTACCTCTCTCGTTTGCGACAGGCGCGCAGCATCCTTCCCCGCGCGTTTGGCGCAAACCATTGGACTTTAGTAGTTGTTTTTCCAGTTTTTTGTTGCATTCTCAATTACGATTGTATGCCCCATGGTTTAGCGTGCCATTGGAAAATAGTCTATGGCGAATCGAGGCAAACGGAGAGGAGAGCGGGTAATTGACCGGGAGAATTCATGACTCTTTTTGTCTAAGGATATGCGTTACTCAACGGTCTTGATCGGGTCCTAAAGGTTGCCGTTTTCCATGAGTGTGGTTATGACGGTCTTGAGTACGAAGACCAGCATGCCCGCGCCTAATACGACGAACAGCATGATGGTGCCGAACTTGCCGGCGTTGGACTTGCGTGCCAGATCCCAGATGATGAAACACATGAATAGTATCAGGGCGCCGATCATCAGCGGTGTGATCCAGACTTCGAAGTCGTGTTCCATGGTTGCTCCCGCGCGGGTAAAAATAAAACCGCCATTATAACCGCGCAGCCGGTGCCGCACAGAATGTGGCTGTGCGGCGCAAACGCGCAGGGTAGCGCCCATGCACGATGGGCGCTGGAGGGGTTTCATGGTACCATTCATGCGAATTTCTCAAGCAAAATCAGTCAGTCCATGCCCACGCTCAAGATTTTTGTCGGCACCATGTATGGTGGTGCCTTGGATGTTGCGGAGCAGGTCAAGCCGCTTTTCGAGGATGCTGGCTACGAAGTCGCTATTTTCGAGCAGCCCACGCTTGACGATTTGCTCGAGCCGCCCACCGAGTTAGCGTTGTTCTGTGTTTCCACTACCGGTAGCGGTGACTTTCCCGGTAACTTCGTGCCCTTTGCGCGTGCCATCGACGAGCGCCACCCATCGCTGACCGAGCTTCGCTATGGGTTGATTGCGCTCGGTGACAGTTCGTATGGCGATACCTTTTGCGGTGCCGGCCGTTCGCTCGATGCGCTTCTCGAGGAACATGGTGCGCAGCGCCTGGGCGAGAGGCTCGAAGTGGATGCCATGGAAACGTTCATGGCCGATGACGCGGCGCTGCCTTGGGCCGAGGCATGGATCGATGAGCAGCAATTGCGCCATGGTTGATTTCAGCGTCGACAACGGGAAATGACATGGCGGCCTCGATGACGCCGGAGCGGCTAAGCATCATGGTTGGGGTGTTGGCGGCGATCGTCGCGACCCTGCCGCGGTATGTAGTGGGTGGGCATCAAAGCCAACTGATGCTGATCTCGTTGGCCTTCGTCGCGGTCGCCGTGGTGTCGGTGGCGGCCTGGCGCATGCTGAGCCATGCGGCGCGCCGCCGCTTGCCGGCCTTGCTCGCTCGATTGCTTGGCATGTTGTTGCTGGGCGCTGTCGTGGTTGCCTTGTGGCAGTCGATGCAGGGCGGCATCGACGGGCTTCTGCTGTTGTCCCACGGTGCGACCGTGGGGTTGTTGCTGCATGCGCTTTTGGTAGGGTGGCGGCGCCATAACTGATTGCCGATATACCCAAACGATAAAGGCCCGCGATCGCGGGCCTTTATCGTTGTTGGGCCGCCGGCAAACGTATTATTTCAGGGTATAGCAGGGTACGTAGTGACTGCCTGGCAGCTTCATGCGTCCTTGCGCGACGAAGGAGTTGAGCAACTCGTCGAGGCGGGCCATCAACTCCGGCTCGGCATGCAGGTGGAAGGGGCCCTTGGCTTCGATGGCACGTATGCCGGGCTCCTTGACGTTTCCGGCGACGATGCCTGAAAAGGCACGGCGCAGGTTGGCGGCCAGTTCATGCACCGGCTGGTCGTGGTGCAGGGCCAGCGCGGCCATTGCTGCGTGGGTCGGTTCGAAAGGCTGCTGGAAGCCAGGCTGCACATTGAGACGCCAGTTGTAGTAAAAAGCGTCGTTGTTCGCACGTCGAAATTCGGTGACCTCGTCGATCCCCTTGCGCATGGCGCGCGCCACGCCGACTGGATCGTCGATGAGAATACGATAACGGTCGCGGGCCTCGTCGCCGAGCGTGTAGGCGAGAAACTCGTCGATCCGCTGGAAATACTCGGCGGCACTCTGCGGCCCGGTGAAGATGACCGGGAAGGGCGTATCGGCGTTGATGGGGTGTAACAGAATGCCCAGCAGGTAGAGAATCTCTTCGGCCGTGCCGACCCCGCCGGGGAATACGATGATGCCATGTCCGACACGCACGAAGGCCTCCAGGCGCTTTTCGATGTCGGGCATGATCACCAATTCGTTGACGATCGGGTTGGGCGATTCGGCGGCGATGATGCCGGGTTCGGATATGCCCAGATAGCGACCGTTATGACGACGTTGCTTGGCATGCGCCACGTTGGCCCCTTTCATGGGGCCTTTCATCGCGCCGGGGCCGCAACCGGTACAGATATCCAGATCGCGCAGGCCCAGGTGATACCCGACATCCTTGGTGTAGTCATACTCTTCGCGCGAGATCGAGTGGCCGCCCCAGCACACCACCAGGCTGGGCTCGCGAGAGGCCTTCAGCGTGCCGGCGTTGCGCAGGATATGAAAGACCGCGTTGCTGGTGCCTTCGCTGGTCGACAAGTCGAAACGCGGCTGCTGCTGGATTTCGTTGAAGACATAGACGATGTCGCGCAACACCGAGGAAAGGTGCTCGCGAATGCCGCGAATCATCCGGCCGTCGACGAAGGCCTCGGCCGGGGCATTGCTGAGCTTGAGGCGAATACCCCGGTCTTCCTGCAACACTTCGATATCGAAGTCGCGATAGGCTTCCATGACCGCGAGGCCGTCGTCGGTGGGCGAGCCGCAGTTGAGCACGGCAAGAGCGCAACGGCGCAGCAGGTCATGCAAGCCGCTGGCGGACGTGTCGCGCAGGCGGTTGACCTCGTGTTGCGACAGGACCTCGAGACTGCCCTCGGGAGAAATCGTGGTGGAAAGCGTTCCGGGCATCGGGTTTTTCCTTGTTAGGTCATATCTCGAGACGTGCAGCGAGCGCGGTCAACAGCGCGATTGGCAAAAGGGCCGGGCATGGCGTCGAGATTTCCTGAGCGTGATTCTACAATTAGGCCCGATGCTACCATGTCGGCGCCGTGCTGGCAGCGCTGCGCACTGACCGATTCTCTGATAATATCGATGTCGACCGGACAACTCCCACGGTGGATCAATACTGCCGACTCCCGCCGCCGACTATTACCGACGTCGCAGGTAGCCTTTGCTGCATCGTCAATGAATCACCCGTGAGTGGACTCGACGTTCCATGTTCAATGCTCAGTATTTTCGGACCTTCATTACGTTGGTGGAGACCGGCAGCTTCACGCATACCGCTCGGCGGCTCGACATGACGCAGCCGGGTGTCAGTCAGCATATTCGCAAGCTCGAGCAATATCTGGACAAACCGCTGCTCAACCGCCACGGTCGCCGCTTCACACTCACCGAGGCGGGGCGGCGAGCCTACGATTACTCCATCAAGCTATTTGCCGAACATGAACATTTTCGGCATTCACTGGATAACGACTCCATCGATTCCGGTGATTGCCGCATCGCATCCCCCGGCAGTGTCGGGTTGATGTTCTATCCGTTTATTCTCGGTTATCAACAGATGCACCCGGGATTGACCATCAATTACAACTTCGCCTTCAACAGCGAAATCGTCGAGGATGTATTGGCCGGTCGCTATGACCTGGGAATCGTCACCGATGTGATCAAGCACCCCGATCTGCACTATGAACCCTGGCACCAGGAGCCGCTGTGCCTGGTGGTGCCCGCCGATTTTACCGGCACCACACTAAAGGAACTGATGGCGCTGGGCTTCATGAACTATTCCGACGGCGTCAACCATGCCAGCCAACTGCTGCGCGCCAACTTCACCGGCGAATTCCGCTCGATGAGTCACTTCGTGCAGCAGGGCTTTACCAACGAGGTTGCCACGGTGCTCGACGCCGTGGCGCGAGGGCTTGGCTTCACGGTGATTTCGCGGCTGGTGCTGGAAACCTCGCCGTGGCAGCGTCAAGTCAAGGAGCTGTCGCTGGCACAGCAGGTTTACGAGACGCTGCATGTGGTCACGCGGGCCGGCAGCGAGACGCCCAGGCGCTACGCCAAGCTGCTCGAGGATTTTCGCGAACAGCGCCGCAGCGTGCTGTATGGCTTCGCCGAGGAGCCTAGCTTCGACGCGTAAGCCGCTGGCTGGGCGATTATCGTTGTCTCAACGCAAAACCCCGAGGCCAATATTGGCCTCGGGGTTTTGCGTATGCCACTCATGGATTCGCGGTCAAGGGATCAGTCACGATAACTGTCGATGGTCGGGCATGAGCAGATCAATTGGCGATCGCCATACACATTATCGACGCGGTTGACCGCCGGCCAGACCTTGGCGGCCTTGACCGCATCGGAGGGGAAGGCGCCGAGTTCGCGGGAGTAAGGGCGCTCCCACCCGGCATCCATCAGGTCCGCCATGGTGTGGGGGGCGTTGACCAGGGGATTGTCGTCCGCCGGCCAGTCGCCGCTCTCCACCTTGGCGATTTCCTCGCGAATGGCGATCATGGCGTCGCAGAAACGGTCGATCTCGTAGCGCGATTCCGATTCCGTCGGCTCGATCATCAGCGTGCCGGGCACCGGGAAGGACATGGTCGGCGCGTGGAAGCCGTAATCCATCAGGCGCTTGGCGATGTCTTCTTCGCTGATATCGGAGGCCGACTTGAGTGGGCGAATATCGATGATGCACTCGTGGGCGACGGTGCCATTGACGCCCTTGTAGAGTATCGGGTAGTGCTTTTCCAGGCGCGTGGCGATGTAGTTGGCGTTGAGAATCGCCAGTTCGGTGGCCTCGCGCAGGCCGCTGGCGCCCATCATCTTGATGTAGGCCCACGAGATCGGCAGGATCGAGGCGCTGCCGAAGGCCGCGGCCGAGACCGCGCCGCATTCTTCGCGAACCCCGGCGATCGGCGTGACCACGTGGTTGGAGACGAACGGAGCCAGGTGTGCCTTGACGCCGATTGGCCCCATGCCTGGGCCGCCGCCGCCATGCGGGATACAGAACGTCTTGTGCAGGTTGAGGTGCGAAACGTCGCCGCCGAAATCGCCGGGGCGGCACAGGCCGACCTGGGCGTTCATGTTGGCGCCGTCGATGTAAACTTGCCCGCCATGCTCATGAACGATGCGGCACGCCTCGTGTACGCCTTCCTCGAAAACGCCGTGGGTGGAAGGGTAGGTGAGCATGATCGCCGACAAGGACTCGCTATGCCGCTCGGCCTTGTCGCGCAGATCGGCCAGGTCGATATTGCCGTCCTTGTCACACTCGACCACGACCACCTTCATCTGCGCCATGGCGGCGGAGGCGGGGTTGGTACCGTGGGCGGAGCTGGGAATCAGGCAGATGTCGCGATGTCCCTGGCCCTCGTGAGCCTGATAGCGGCGAATCGCTACCAGTCCGGCATATTCGCCCTGAGCGCCGGAGTTGGGCTGCATGGAGATATGCTCGTAGCCGGTAATCTCGACCAGAAAGGCCGCCAACTCGTCGATCATCTGCTTGTAGCCCACCGCCTGATCGGCCGGGGCGAACGGGTGTATATGCGCGAACTCCGGCCAGGTGATGGGCACCATCTCACTGGTGGCGTTGAGCTTCATGGTGCACGAACCCAGCGGAATCATCGCGTGAGTCAGCGACAAGTCGCGATTTTCCAGGCGCTTGAGATAACGCAGCATCTCGGTTTCGCTGCGGTAACGCGTGAAATTGGGGTGGGTGAGAAAGCCCGACTCGCGTTCGCAGCCGGCGGGAATGCCACTGCTGCCGGAGGCGACGACCGCATCGTCCAGCGCCGCCACGGAGAGATCGTGTTCGTCGCCCAGCAGCACGTCGAACAGCACCGCCACGTCGGCCGCAGTGGTGGTTTCGTCGAGGCTGATGCCGATGCGTCCATCGGCGTAAAAGCGCGGGTTGATCTCGTGGGTCAGTGCACGGCCATGGATCTTGCCGGCATCGACGCCGGTCAAGGTCAGCGTATCGAACCAGCTATCGTGAGCCAGTTGAACGCCCTTGCGCTTGAGGCCCTCGGCGAGAATGCTGGTGAGACGATGAATGCGCGTGGCAATCGTGCGCAGCCCCTCGGCGCCATGATAGACGGCATAGAACCCCGCCATGTTCGCCAGCAGTGCCTGGGCGGTACAAATATTGGAGGTCGCCTTCTCGCGGCGGATGTGCTGCTCGCGAGTCTGCATCGCCATGCGCAGCGCCTGGTTGCCGCGACTGTCCTTGGAAACGCCGATGATACGTCCGGGAATCGAGCGCTTGAGCTTGTCGGTGGTGGCGAAGAAGGCGGCGTGCGGGCCGCCGTAACCCATCGGCACGCCAAAGCGTTGGGAGTTGCCGAGAACCACGTCGGCGCCTAGCGCGCCGGGTTCCCTGAGCAGCACCAGGCTCATCAGGTCGGCGGCGACACAGGTCATGACGTTGCGCTGGCGAGCGGCATCGATCAGCGGCGCGAGGTCGCGAATCCGGCCGGTTTCGCCCGGATACTGGAAGAGCGCACCGAAGACCTCGTGGTCATTGATGCGCTCGGCGGCGTCGACGACCAGTTCGATATTGAAGTAGGCGGCACGGGTGCGCAGTACGTCCAGGGTTTGTGGCAAAACGTCGTCGGCGACGAAGAAGCGCTCGGACTTGACCTTCTTGTTGGCACGATGACACAACGCCATGGCCTCGGCGGCGGCGGTCGCTTCATCGAGCAGCGAGGCGTTGGCCAGCTCCATGCCGGTCAGGTCCATGACCATCTGCTGGAAGTTGAGCAAGCCTTCCAGGCGACCCTGGGATATCTCGGGCTGATAGGGCGTGTAAGCGGTGTACCAGCCCGGATTTTCCAGCACGTTACGGGCGATCACCGCCGGTGTATGCGTGTTGTAATAACCCTGGCCTATGTAGGTCTTGAAAACCTTGTTCTGGCGAGCCAGACGCTTGAGATAATCGAGCGCTTCCGCTTCGCCGCGCGGGGCTTCCAGATTGAGTTCACGATCCAGGCGTATTCCGGCCGGTACGGTTTTCTCGATCAGCGCGGGCATGCCATCGACCCCGAGGGTCTCGAGCATTTGCGCGACATCGTTGGCACCGGGGCCGTTGTGACGATGAACGAAAGCGTCGTGGCTGGCCAGTTCGGCCAAGCGTCGATTATCTACTGCCATGGGGCACCTGATAGTGTGGCGGGGCGGTCAGGCCCGTAACGAGTAATAATGCAGCGTGCGAGCAGCCGGGCTGCCCGCGTTGACATCGAATGGATTCCGGCCGGCGCCATGTGCTGGCCGGGTGTGTCCTAGTCCTCTTCGGCCTTTGCCAGCTTGGCGTAGGCATCGGCATCGAGCAGCACATCGAGGGCGCTGGCATCGGCCAGCTTGAGCTTGGCGATCCAGCCATTCTCGTAGGGCGACTCATTGACGGTCTCGGGAGCGTCCTCGAGATTCTCGTTGACCTCGACGACTTCTCCGGCGAGTGGCGCATATAAATCGGATGCTGCCTTTACCGACTCAATGACACCGAATTCGTCACCGGTATCGAGTTCACGGCCGACCTCGGGCAACTCGACGAAAACCACGTCGCCCAGCGCCTCTTGGGCGTGATCGGTGATGCCCAGAGTGACCGTGCCGCCACCGTTGTCCTGGATCCACTCATGGCTTTCGGTATAGCGCAGGTTCGCGGGGATGGTGCTCATCTCGTTTTCCTATACGAAAAAGGTTTTCTCAATTGGGGAATCGTATCGCCATTAGGTTCCCATGGCGAGCCCCAAAGCGTTTTGTATTACGCCGCTGTGTCGGGCGTGGCTTGACCGCCCCCTAAGGGTGGTCGGGTTTGCTTGATGCGTCCAGTTGCCAATTGTCCGAGTAGACCGGCTTTTACTACGATTGCGCCGCTCAGTTAGGCGAAATGGCTATCCTTGCGCTCGCACCTCGTAACCTTATCCGACCTTTGTCGATAGCTTATTGTGATCGTGTCGTGGTCCGAGTAATGTAGCGACGTTTCCAATAAGAAACAAATTTCAATGATTGGCTGGCTGGTACACACTGAGGTGCCAAGAGATTTGGAGCGCAGTGTCACGGCAATTTTACGCAATTCTTTACTGTTATGGCGCTAAAGTTGCGAGTTTTTCAATGCCGGACTAGAGCTATGTCAGTGGTATCCGCTAAGGTTGCGCCCTCGTGGCCGCGATGGCTTCACTAGCGTATCGGCGCTGCTCAAGGCGACGGTGCATAACAACAAGCAGAGACGAAACGGAGTGCTTCACGTGGAAACATTGAATGCAATTTTCAGCGCCATTGACGGTGTCGTCTGGGGCCCGCTGATGCTTGTCCTGATACTAGGTGTGGGGTTTTATCTTCAGCTCGGGCTGAAGTTGCTGCCCATTCGCAAGCTTGGCATGGGCTTCAGTCTGCTATGGCAGGGACGCTCGACGGCCAAGGGCGAAGAGGGCGATGGCGAGGTTTCACCGTTCAATGCGTTGATGACGTCGCTCTCGGCGACCATCGGTACCGGTAACATTGCCGGCGTGGCCACGGCCATCGTGCTCGGCGGGCCCGGGGCAGTGTTCTGGATGTGGGTGACTGCGTTGGTCGGCATGGCGACCAAGTTCTCCGAGGCGGTGCTGGCGGTGCGCTTCCGCGAGGTCGACGAGGCGGGCGATCACGTCGGTGGCCCGATGTACTACATCCGCAATGGCTTGGGTAAAAAGTGGGCATGGCTCGGTGGTACCTTTGCCTTCTTCGGTGCCGTGGCGGCATTCGGCATCGGCAACACGGTGCAGGCCAATTCCGTGGCCGATGGTCTGAATCAGGCCATCGGCATTCCGTTCTGGGTGACTGGCTTGGTAATGATGGTGCTCGCCGGCGCGGTGATTCTGGGTGGTATCAAGCGTATCTCCAAGGTGGCCGGTAAGTTGGTGCCATTCATGGCGGTCGCTTATTTGATCAGCGGTATCGTGGTACTGATCGCTAATGCCGACCAGGTCGGCAACGCCTTCGGCATGATCTTTGAATATGCTTTCAACCCCATCGCGGCGGCTGGCGGCTTCGCTGGTGCGGCGGTTTCCGCGGCGATCCAGTTCGGCGTGGCGCGTGGCGTGTTCTCCAACGAGGCAGGGCTGGGTAGCGCACCGATCGCGCATGCCGCCGCACAGACCAAGAATCCGGTTCGCCAGGGCTTGATCGCCATGCTGGGCACCTTTCTCGATACTATCGTGGTATGTACCATCACCGCGCTGGCGATCCTGACATCGACTGTGTGGACGACCGGCGAAACCGGTGCTGCTTTGAGCGCGCTGTCGTTCGACTCGGCGCTGCCGGGCATCGGCCAGTACGTGGTGGTCTTCGCGCTGGCGGTCTTCGCCTTCACTACCGTGCTGGGCTGGGCATTCTATGGCGAGAAGTGCTGCGAGTATCTGTTCGGGGTACGTTCGATCAAGATATACCGCGTGATATACATCCTGGCGATTCCGCTCGGCGCCATGGCCAATCTGGGCTTTATCTGGTTGATGGCTAGCGTGTTCAACGCGCTGATGGCAATACCCAACCTGATTGCCCTGGCGCTGCTCTCGCCGGTGGTGTTCAAGCTAAGCAAGGATTACTTCGCGGGCAAGCCTGTGCTGGCGGGCGAAGACCTTTAAGTTGAAATAACCGTAACTCTGGCCAATGGTGGAGCGACCCGATGAGCGAACTCAATAAGACCCCTTTGCACGATCTGCATGTGGCGCTGGGCGGCAAGATGGTGGAATTCGCCGGTTACAGCATGCCGGTCCAATATCCGCTGGGTGTGAAGAAGGAGCATGAACACACGCGCGCGGCTTGCGGGTTGTTCGATGTCTCGCACATGGGGCAGTTGATCGTGCGTGGCTCCACTCCGGCGGTTGCCCTCGAATCGCTGGTGTGTGCCGATATCGTCGGCCTCCCCGGGGGCATGCAGCGCTATGCGCTGTTCACCGGCAATGAAGGTGGCATCCTCGACGATCTGATGGTGTCCAATGCCGGCGACCACCTCTATGTGGTAGTCAATGCGGCTTGCAAGGCTCAGGATATCGCCCATCTGCGTACCGGTCTTGGCGGTGATTACCAGGTCGAGGAGTTGGATCGCGGCCTGCTGGCGCTGCAAGGCCCCAAGGCGGTCGAGGTCATGGCCAGATTGTGTCCGGCCGCCTGCGACCTGGTGTTCATGCAGCATGGCCGGTTCGAAGTGGCGGGTATTCCCGTATGGATCAGCCGTAGCGGCTACACCGGCGAAGATGGCTTCGAGATATCGATGGCCAGCGAAGACGCCGAGCGCCTCGCCAAACGCTTGCTGGATGAGCCCGAGGTCGAAGCGATAGGTCTCGGCGCGCGTGACTCGTTGCGCCTGGAGGCCGGGCTGTGCCTGTACGGGCACGATATCGATCAGAGCACCACGCCGGTGGAGGCGGGATTGATCTGGGCGATCGGCAAGCCGCGTCGCCAGGGTGGTGAACGCGAGGCCGGCTTCCCCGGCGCCGATGTGATATTGCATCAGGTGCGAGTCAAGGATCATCGCCGCAAGCGGGTGGGTCTGCTCGGTGAAGGCCGTGCGCCGGTTCGTGAAGGTGCCGAGCTGTACAGCGAGGACGACCGCAGAATCGGCGTGGTCACCTCGGGAGGTTTCGGTCCCAGCGTCGGCAAGCCGGTGGCGATGGGGTATGTGGCTACCGAAGATGCCGAGATCGGTAGCGTCGTCTACGCCGAGGTGCGTGGCAAGCGGTTGCCGATGACGATCAGCAAGATGCCGTTCGTGACGCCGGGCTATTATCGCGGCTGAAAATCGGCGCTTCGAGTTATACCGTTATCTTATTCTGAGTCGTACCTGATGGGCCGCTCCGCTTCATTCGCGGGGCGGCCTTTTTCGTTGCAGTTACTTAAGGTGCCGCTGCGCTAACCGTGGTCAGCGGCCACAGCCATAGGCTGGCCTTGGCGATGAGCAGGCCGAGTAGCGCCCCGGCGGCCACGTCGCTCAGATAATGCAGTCCCAGGCCAACCCGCGAGGCGGCGATCAGCAGCGTTAGCGGGGCGACGATGACGAGCAACCACGGCGCGGCGGTTGCCGTCAGTGTGCAGAACGACACGGCATGCAGGGTATGACCGCTGGGAAAGCTGTAGCGGTCGAGTGGCGGTAGGGTGCAGGGAATCGTCGTAAAGGTGATGAAGGGGCGCTCGCGGCACAGGCGGGTCTTGAGTAGCCGATAGAGCAGCGCCCCGCAGCCGGCGGTGATAGCGAATTGCAGTGCCAGCCACCAGCCTGGTCGCCCATGGATAAACGGCAGGCAGAGTGTCAGCATGGCCCAGGCCGGCCAATCGCCCAGGCGGCTGGCCAGGCGTAGTGTCGCCAATAGCGGTCGGTAACCGCTCAGTTGTGTCAGCCGGTGGCAGGCTTGCCATTCGACCAGATCGAGACGCTCAAACACGGGTGGGGTGCGGTTTGCCATGCGCTATCTCCTCTACCTGGTGCAGGATGGCGAGAAAGTCATCGGCGATACGCGACCAGCTCTGGCCCTGTACGCGATCCTGAGCGGCACGGCCCATGCGGACACTGAGGGCCGGCTGTTGGCACAGTTCGAGCGCGGCGTCGATGAAGCCTCGATCGTCGCCGAAGGCAACCTTGAATCCATTGCGGCGATGCTCGATCAACTCGCCCGCGGCGGCATAGTCGAAGGCGACGATGCCCAGCGCGCTGGCCATGGCCTCGGTGATGACATTGCCGTAGGTCTCCGAGCGCGAGGGGAAGACGAACAGGTCGGCGCTGGCGTAATGCCGTGCCAGCGATTGTCGGTTGACGAAGCCCGCGAAGATGGCATCGGGCAGGCGCTTTTCCAGCGCGTCGCGTTGCGGACCGTCGCCGACCAGTACCTGTATCAGGTCGGGCTGGACACGGCGCATGGCATTGAAGGTTTCGACCAACAGATCCAGGTTCTTTTCATGCGCCATGCGGCCGACATGCAAGGCGACCGGTTGCTGCTCATGCGCTCCCCAACGTTTACGCAGGGCGTCATCGCGCTGGTGACTGCCAAAATGCGCAATGTCGACGCCACGCCCCAGTACCCGCACGTTATCGAATCCCTGCGTCGTCAGTTTCATGGCCTGCGCGCGAGTTGGCACCAGCGTCGCCTGGGTTCGATTATGGAAATAACGCAGAGTCAGACGTACCGGCACTCTCAGCAAGCCGAGCCCATAATCGCCGGCATAGTGATCGAAGTTGGTGTGAAAGCCACTGGCCGTTGGAACGCCCAGGCGGCGAGCGACGTTCAGCGCCGACCAGCCCAGCGGGCCTTCGGTGGCGATGTAAACGACATCGGGACGCGCATCGCGCCATAAATCGCCGATCGCACGGCGCGATGGCACGCCGAACTGCACGTCGCGGTAACCGGGGAGGTGAAAGCCGCGCACTTGCAGTTCTTGTGCAATGGCCTCGGCGCGGGCGGGTTTGATGGGTGCGGGGCGAATCAATTGCAATGTCATGCCGCGCTGGGTCAGCTCACGGCTGAGGTGGCCCAACGTATGGGCAACACCGTTGATCTCCGGTGACCAGGTTTCGCTGACCATGGCAATGCGCATGCCTTTCCCCTTGTGGCTGTCTATTGGCATTGGGGGTAGCATCCGTGGGGGGCATGACAAGGCTGCGACAATCGCATGACGACTCGGTGACGTTTGACGTTATCGACTGAGTCGCGCTCATGCCCGTATAGCTATTTAAGCAGTGATTGCCTAACGCAGCACCTTGCGGGGATCGATGGGCTTGCCACCGTGACGCACGTCGAATAGCAGGTCGTAGCGCTCGGTGTCGCCACTATAGCCTACCGTGCAGATCGGCATGCCGGCCTCGACCGTCTGACCCTCGCTGACTTTCAGGTCGGAGCATAGCGCGTAAACGCTTTGCAGGTTGTTGGGGTGATGCAAGATAACCACCTTGCCCAACTGGCGCATGCTGTTGGCAAAACGCACCTTTCCATCCGCCACGGCCTTGGCAACGTTGCCTTGCTGGGTGGCGAGCAGCATCGGTTGCAGGGAGCCGCGGCTGTCGGTGCCGAAATGACGCACGATCCGATAATCGCCCAAGGGCCATGCCCAATCGCCGATCCGCTCGGGTAGCGGGCCGGGGTCAGGAAGTCTCGCCGCCGTTGCGCTGCGCGCCGGCGCGCCGCCACCGTGCAGCGGTACCTGGATCAGTTGGCCAATTCTGAGATCGCTGGGGGCGAGCGAGCGATTGGCGGCCTGAATGCGCCCGGCGGTGGTGCCGAAGTATTGCGCGATACTGTAGTAAGTATCGCCGGGGCGTATCTGATAGCGATAGGGCCCGCCGGAAGGTGCGCGTTCGCGTTGGCTGGGCACCAGGACGCGCTGCCCGATCGCCAGGTGGCGCGCCTCGACACCGGGGTTGAAGCGCTGCAGACGAAGCAGGGGGATACCGGCGCGACGGGCGATTTCACCCAGCGTGTCGCCGCGTTGAATGGTCAACCAGTTTCCCGCTACCACGCCACTGCGCCACGCCGAGCCACCGGGTCCCCCGGCACAACCGCCAAGCAAGGCCAGTAGCAGTATCAGCGCAACGATTCGAGCCGTTGATCCTTGTCTTGCCACAGCGCGTTGAGCCATGTCTGGAAGCGTTCCTTGTACTGCGGGTCTTGGTGATAATTGCCGTCGTGCATCCAGTCCGGCAATTCGAGGCAACTGGCATGCAGGCTGACCGGGCCTTCGCGGCCGCATAGGAAATCCCAGAAATTGGGGCAGTCGCGGGCATAGGCGAGGGTGACATCCAGGATGCCATTGAGGCGTCGCCCCAGCAGGCTGACGACTTGAGCGGTGCCCCCGGCCTTGGGCCGCAGCAGATGCCGATACGGGCTGTTCTGAGCGGTTTGTTTGGTTGGGGTGAAGCGGGTTCCCTCGACGAAGTTATAGATCGCCATGGGCATTTGTTGGGCGCGTTGACACAGGCGCTGGGTGGCCTCTCGATCGCGACGCGCCAGTTGCGGATCGCGCGCCAACTGCTCGCGCTTGTAACGGCGCATGAACGGGAATTCCAGAGCCCACCAGGCCAGGCCGATGACCGGCACCCAGATCAGCTCTCGTTTGAGAAAGAAGCGTGGCATGGGAATTTTGCGATGCAGCGCCAATTGCAGCATGAAGATGTCGGTCCAACTGCGGTGATTGACGATCACCAGCCACCACTGCTGCGGAGACAAGCCATCGGGAAGGTGGATATCGAGCCTGGGCTTGAGCCAGCGGCGCATCCACCACAGGTTGGTGCCGATCCAGGCCAGCGCGATGCCGTTGAGTCCGCCGAGCAGGCGTAGGCGCAAGCGCCGGGTCGGCGTGACCAGCTTGAGCAGCGTCAGGGCGTAGAGGGGAATCGCCCAGAATAGGGTGCTTAATACCAGCAGCAGCATGCTGACGAGCCCTTTCAGGGTCGACATGCCATTCTCCTTCAATGACTTGGAGAACATGCTACTGGAAGCAAGGGAAACTGCCCAGCCTCACGGTGACCCTGCGGGTCACCGTGATCGCACTACGATTCAACGTTGCAGTTCGGGGAGGTTTGCGTAGAGTTCCAGCGCCTCGGGGTTGGCCAGCGCATCCTGATTCTTGACCGAGCGACCATGCACCACGTTGCGCACCGCCAGCTCGACGATCTTGCCCGACAGCGTACGCGGAATGTCGTCGACCTGAAGGATGCGCGCCGGTACATGGCGTGGCGTGGTGTTGGCGCGAATGGTGCGCTTGATCGCGTCGCGCAGGGTGTCGTCGAGTGTCAGCCCCTCCTGCAATCGCACGAACAGCACCACGCGAATGTCGTCGCCCCATTCCTGACCGATGCACAGCGATTCCAGCACGCCCTCGACCTTCTCGACCTGGCGATAGATCTCGGCGGTGCCGATGCGCACGCCGCCGGGGTTGAGCACGGCGTCCGAGCGGCCGTGGATGATCAGGCCGTCTTGCGGGGTGATTTCGGCGTAATCGCCGTGTGCCCAGATGCCCGGGAAGGTGGCGAAGTAGGCGTCGCGGTAGCGCTCACCATCGGGGTCGTTCCAGAAGCCGATGGGCATCGAGGGGAACGGGCGGGTACACACCAGTTCGCCTTTCTCGCTACGTAGCGGTTTGCCGTCGTCGTCGAAGACATCGACCGCCATGCCCAGGCCACGGCATTGCAATTGGCCGCGATACACCGGACGAATGGGGCAGCCCAGCGCAAAGCAGGAAACGATGTCGGTACCACCGGAAATCGAAGCCAGCAACAGGTCGGCCTTGATATCGCGATACACGTAATCGAACGACTCGTGCGATAGCGCCGAGCCGGTGGAGAGCACCGCGCGCAAGCGCGAAAGATCATGACTCTCGCCGGGCGTCAGTTCTTCCTTTTCGCAAGCGGCGATGTACTTGGCACTGGTGCCGAATACCGTGATGCCCTCGCGCGCCGCCACCTCCCAGAGCACGCTGAGCGTCGGTGCGAAGGGCGAGCCATCGAAGAGCACCAGCGTAGCGCCGCAGGCCAGGCCCGAGACCAGCCAGTTCCACATCATCCAGCCGCAGGTGGTGTAGTAGAACAGCACGTCCTCATCGTCGAGATCGGTGTGCAGACGGTGTTCCTTGATGTGCTGCAACAGCGCGCCACCGGCGGAATGGACGATGCATTTGGGCGCTCCGGTGGTGCCCGAGGAATAGAGGATGTACAGCGGATGGTCGAACGGCTGGGCCTCGAAGTCGATCTCGGTGGCCGGATTGTCGAGGTAATCCTGCCAGGTCACGCCATTGAGGATGCCATCGGTATCAGCCTGGTCGTGCAGGAAGGGGAATACCACTACCTGATTGAGCGAATCGATGGCTTCGCTGATTCTGGCCACGCGCTCGCGGGTGTCGATGGGCTTGCCGTTCCAGGTATAGCCGTCGGTGGCGATCAGCACCTTGGGCTTGATTTGTCCGAAGCGATCGAGCACGCCGTTGAAACCGAAATCCGGCGAACAGGACGACCATACCGCGCCGATGCTGGCCGCGGCGAGCATGCCGATGACCGCATGTTCACTGTTGGGTACGAAGCCGGCGACCCGATCGCCAGCGGTAACGCCGCTGCTGCGCAGGGCGTGTGCCAGTCTGGCCACCTGGCTATAAAGCTCGGAGTAACTGATGGCCTTGCGTCGACCGCGCTCGTCGCACACGACCAGCGCTGGATGTGTGTCGCGGCGACGCAGCAGGTTGGCGGCGAAATTGAGGCGTGCCCCGGGAAACCAGCGCGCGCCGGGCATGGCATCGGGGCGCTCGAGCACGCTGTCGCCACGCCGCTCGGCGATCACATCGCCTTCTTCCCACACCAGTGACCAGAAGTCTTCCAGGTTATCGATGCTCCAGGCATGCAGGTCGGCATAATCGGCGAGTGCGGTACCGTACTCGCGGTTGATGCGCTGCATCAGAGCATGGGTCTGGGTGGCTTCGATCGCAGCCCGCGACGGCTGCCAGAGTGGTGTGGACATGCATTCCCTCCTTGTTGTTGTCTGAATGGCGATTGCTGGCGTTACGATGGGTCCGGTTCCGTTTTTTTCGGTGGCTATTCCGGCGCTACCGACGAAGGCCCAATCACGCCACGATAGCATAGGCTTCAGTGTGCGTGATCCCTCTTGGTGCATTGCACAACAATTGCATTTAAAACTACCTTGCGCCCGCTTGTCACGGACCTCGGCAATGATGAAAAACTGACCGTTTCGTGAAGGCGTGATGTGTCAGCGCCGTTACGGCAGGGTGTGCAATGCCCTTGCACAGCCTTATCCACAGTTTCTGTGTATAAACCTCATGACGTGCCGGCCAGGGTTTTCGACGTTTGGTTCAGCGCGCCGCTGACGGTAGAATCCACGCACTTTTCCCGTTCTCGCGATGCCCGTCGCGTTAGCGTTCACTATGATCGTGCGATAGGAAATCGCTCCCGGGAGGTAAATGGTGCTGCTACGCAGCTTGCCGGCGACCCTGCCGATTCTGTTCGTTTGCGAAATCAGCTTCCTGCTGGGGCATGGCCTGATCATGACCCTGCTCGGCGTGCGCATGTCGCTGGAAGGGTTCCCCTCGCAGATGGCCGGTCTGCTGATGTCGAGCTTCTCGCTGGGCTTCGTACTGGGCAGCTATTTCATCGAGAAGCGTATCCGCTCGGTGGGGCATATTCGCGTGTTCGCGGCCTGTGCCGCGATGCTGGCGGTGACCGCCATGTTGCATGGTATCTGGATCAATCCCTGGGCTTGGCTGGTCTGGCGGGTCGCGGGCGGCGCAGCCACCGCGGGGCTACTGATGGTAATGGAATCCTGGGTCTCGGGTGAGTCGACTAACGACAATCGCGGCAAGGTGCTGGGCTGGTATCTGGTGATTTCCACGATGTCCTTGGCGGGTGGGCAGTGGATGCTCAACTTGGCCGACCCGGCTACCTCGGTGCTGTTCTCGGTGGCCGGCATGCTGTTCGCGCTGTCGTTGGTGCCGCTGTCGATCCACCGGATTCACGGCCCATCGAGCTCGAACCATGATGTCGCGCACAAGATCAAGTTGCGGGAATTGTACAAGCGAGCGCCAGTTGGTCTGGTCGGCGCCTTTACCGGTGGACTGATGGCGCAGGCTTTCTTCGCCATGACGCCGTTCTATGGCCAGGAAATCGGGCTCTCCACCCAGCAGACCGCGCAATTCATGGCGATTACCACGATGGTGGCGTTGGTGGCGCAATGGACGCTGGGGCGCGTCTCGGACCGAATCGACCGGCGCAAGGTCATTTTATGCATGGCGGCGGTAATGGCGGCCACCGGCGCGTTCATTTCGGTGGCGGCCGGTTACAGTTATCTGGCGCTACTGGTGGTGGCCTGTCTGCATACTGCCATGCTGCATACCCTGTATTCGCTGAGCCTGGCGCATACCAACGACTGGCTGGAGCCGGAAGAGGTCATCGCCGCCAACTCCAAGCTGATGATCTGGTATGGCATCGGCTCGGTAATCGGGCCTTTTAGTGCCTCGTTGGTCATGCAGGTCGTCGGCCCCGAGGGGCTGTGGCTGTTTCTGGGCGGGGCGGCCTTGTCGTTGGCTGTCTACGTGTCAGTGTATCTACTGGCACGCCGCAGGCGGAGAGTCGATAGGGAGGTCGAGGTGGAGCAGGAGCCCTATGCGCCGCTGCCGATCATTGAAACCTCACACTACATCAATGAACTGGACCCGCGTTTCGAGCCGCACCAGCTCGAATTCGATTTTGCGCACCTCGACATCGGCGTCGATGACAGCGACCAAGCTGAGTCCGAGGAGGTCAGCGCACAGGCTTCCGTGCCCTGAGGTCATCGCGAGGCTGCCTGAGCCATTCAGGCAACCTCGCAGCGAGTATGCTGGGGCAAGAGCAGCTCGGCGGCCCGTTCGCGATTGCCGGGCAGGCATTTGTCGACCAGGGCAATACCGCCCATGGCGATGCGGTGTTCGTCGCCATCGGCGAACGCCAGGCGCCGCGAGCAGGTCGGGTAAAAGCGGTAACTGAGTAGCGCGGAGATGGGGAAGACGCCGTGATGGCGATCGGCGCTACCCGCCAGTCCGGCGTGATGCATGCTCCGGTCGAGCGTATTGAGATCGATGCCGAGCCGCTGGCAATCGAAACCGGCGTGATGCATGCGAGGGCCCATCACCGCCAGCCAGGCGGCCAACGGGTGCGCTTGCTGCAGGCGCTCGTAACAGGCCCAATCGGGCATCGGCCAGGGGCGGCCGCGACATAGCAGGTTCTGGCCACGGCTGTCGTGCGGATGCACCTGTTCGACCAGGGCTTCGAGCCGCTGGCGCGGTTCACGGGTCAAGGCGCCGGTCTGCAATTCTCCCAATATCAGCCAGGGGCCGTCATCGGGCGGCGCCAACAGGGTGACCAATAATCCACGGTCCGCCATGGCGTAGCGCTCGACATGGCGATAGCCGAAATGGTTCAGCGAGGATAGCAAGGCATTGGCACTGAAGGGACCGTGATTGAGGGTCAGCAGTGCCAGGTATTCCGCTGGGGCATCCATCGGCCACAGGTTCATGGCCCCGAGTTCGGGGTGACGATGGATATAGTCCAGCCATAACTGCTGCACAAACTCTTCACGTTGCATGTCCGCCAACCTCCCTAATACGCTACTGCTCCTTTATCGGCAGTATAGGCATTCGTGGAGGACGACAATTCAACGCCAGACAGACGCAAACGACGACGCCGACCCAGTGAGTCGGCGTCGAGGCTGCCCAGTGTATGCGTCGAGCTTATTGGCTAACGGTCGATTCCGGCAGCAGCGCGTTATCGCTAACGTACTGGTCGAACTCGGTGAAACCACCGATATGCGTCTGGTCGACGAAAATCTGCGGCACGGTTTCCACCGGCTTGCCGATGGTCTTTTCCATGTCCGCCTTGGTAATGCCTTCCTCGTGAATATCGATGTAGCGGTAGCTGAAATCGGAGCGTGTGGCACTGAGCTTTTCGGCGAGTTCCTTGGCGCGAACGCAGAAGGGGCAAGCGGAACGTCCGAAAATTACGGTAAGCATCAATGTGCCTCCTGTCGATGAAGAATGATCGAAATTTTGATGGCTATTGTTTCGTATTGCGCGCCTTGGCGCCAATAGAGTCTTGCTACATCCATTATTGCATGGGGCTATCATAAAGGTTATCGCGCTGGCAGCGTTTCCCGCTTGTCCATTGTACCGGTGCTTACTGCGAATTGGGGTTCTCGTCGGCCCGAATCAACAGCGTTTCGAGAGCTTTGTAGATGTCCGGCGCCGCGGCGACGATATGCTCGCCGTAAAGCTCCTCGGGGATACCCTTGGGACAGGGATACAGATGACCGGTGCGTGCGCCGGCCTCGCGGGCGATCAGCAACCCGGCGGCGAAGTCCCAGGGCGATACGCTTTCGTAGTAGGCGTCGAGGCGCGCGCAGGCGACGTTGCACAGATCGAGCGCCGCCGAGCCACAACGGCGCATATCCTGGCAGTGCTTCATCACCGCCGCGAGACGCCGCATCAGCGGTGCCCGGCCATCGCGCAGGTAAGGAAAGCCGGTTGCGATCAGGCTGTGTTCGAGTCGCGTGGCCAGGCTGGCGCGAATTCGCTCGCCGTTCAGGAAGGCGCCATCGCCACGAATGGCGGTGAACGTCTCGCCGAGAAAGGGCGCGTGAACCACGCCCAAGCGTACTTCGCCATCTTGCGCCCAAGCGATCGATACCGCCACATGGGGCAGGCCGTGAGCGAAATTGACCGTGCCATCGATAGGGTCGACCACCCACAACACGCCGCCTTGACTCACGGCATCGCGCTCGGGAGACAACTCCTCGGTGAGCCGGGCCTCACCGGGGAAGTGGCTTTCCAGGCGCTCGGCGATTAGCCGGTCCACTGCGACATCGACCTCGGTCACAAGCTCGCTGCCTTGCTTGTAATGCTGCTTGAAATTCTGTTGCTGGCGCGCTTCCTGGATATGCCGACCGGCCAGTTCGGCGATCTCGACGGCAATGGCGAGACGCTCACGGAGCTGCATGGTGCCTCCTGGCACAACGAGGATGAGCTGCCAGTCTAGCAGTCGGCGAGCGGTTCGCTATACTCACGCCGGCACTTCCCAATCGTTACCGTTGATAAGTCAGGAGGCCGTGGATGCAGGCACTTTCCGGGGATCAGTACGAGCGTCTCTCGCGCTTGGCCGCCGCCTACCGGCAGCGCCATGCCGATGACTTCGAAGCGGCTCCCCGGCGCAATCCGCATTTGTGGGTGGATGCGTTGTGCTTCCAACAGCATGACGGTGCGCTGGTTGGCGTGTTGATTACGCCGCTGGCGTTATTGCTGGCACGTATCGTGTTGCCGCTGGAAGATGACGAAACGGTGAGTGGCGACCGGCGTGTCGTCGAATTGCCCAGTGGCCGTTATCTGATGACCGCCGAGCGTCTTGGCGGCGAGGTGCTGTGGTACAGCGAGCTGCTTGACGATCTCTCCGCTCTTAGCGGCCCCATGGAAGCTAGCCGGCTGGCCCAGCAGGTGATGGAGCGTGTCATGGCGTCCACCACTGACAATGGCCAGTAGCGTTCGACGCAAGCCACGACGTATGCTGAAAAACCTTTTCGCGCCGTCAAAGGAGTGAATGATGAGTGCCCATCTCAGCCCGGGAACGCCGCGTGTCGCCCTGGTTACCGGAACTTCCAGTGGCATCGGCGAGGCCGTGGTCAACATGCTATGCCAGCAGGGTCACCAAGTGCTGGCGGTGGATTTCAACGAAGCCGGAAAAACCGTTGCCGAGGCCGCCGGCGCGGCTTTCTTCCAGGCCGACCTAACCGGTGGCGACGCTTGTCGCGCGGCGGTGGCCGATGCCGTCAAGCGTTTCGGCCACGTGGATATTCTGGTCAACAACGCGGGTATTCAGCATGTCGAGAGCATCGAGGCGTTTGCCGAGGATAAATGGCGTCGAATCCTCGATCTGATGCTGACCGCGCCGTTTCTGCTGATGCAGGCGGCCTGGCCTTACATGCGCGAGGGCCAGTGGGGGCGCATCGTCAATATCGCTTCGGTGCATGCCCAGGTGGCATCGCCGGGTAAGGCAGCCTATATCAGCGCCAAGCATGGTCTGATCGGCCTGACCAAGACCGCTGCCCTGGAAGGCGGCGAATCGGGGATTACCGCCAACGCGCTGTGCCCGGCCTACGTGCGTACACCGTTGGTCGACAGTCAGATCGCCGACCAGGCGCGTATGCACGGCATGGAAGAGCAGGAAGTGATCGAAAAGATCATGCTCAAGAACGCCGCCATCAAGCGACTGATCGACCCGTCGGAAGTCGCCGCGCTGGTCGCCTACCTGGCCTCCGATCAGGCCGGCGCGGTGACCGGATCGAGCTGGAATATCGATCTCGGCTGGACGGCGCAGTAGGAGTAAATAGGCGCGAAGCGTCCATCGTTCATGCCCGATAAGCACGGCCAACTTCGTTGGTGCGAGGGTTGGGTGGGCGATTCAGCGCTTCTTCATGGCGAGACTGGCTGTTTGAGGGTGGCTGGTGAAGACGAGCTGGCATTGCCCTTGTGCAGAACGCGCCAGGCATCATAGGTGCTGAGAAATACTTGGCCGGTCAGAGTATGAAAGAACTTGGTGCGCTTGAGGCGATCCATCACTGGCCCCTTGACCTCGGCCAAGTGCAGCGAGACTCCGGCATCTCGCAGGCGGTCCTTGATGGCCTCCAGGCTCTCGAGTGCCGAGGCGTCAATGACGTTGACCGCCTGGCAGGCTAGCACGATATGAACCAGACCGGTCTGGCTGGCAGCCAGGGCCATGATGGTGTCCTCTAGGTAGCGGGCATTGGCGAAGTAGAGACTCTCATCGATGCGCAGGATGGCCAGGCGCTCGTCGGTTTCCACCGCATGGCGGCGCACGTTGCGAAAATGCTCACTACCGGGCACCCGACCTACCACGGCGCTATGGGGCCGGCTGGTGCGATACAGGTGCAGGCCTATAGACAGCGCCACACCGGCCATGATGCCGCTCTCCACCCCGTGCACCAGAGTCAGCACCAAGGTGGCCAGCATGGCCGCGCCATCGGTCCGGGAATAGATCCAGGTACGCTTGATGGCAGATAGGTCGATCAGAGTCCCCACTGCAACGATGATGGTGGCGGCCAGGGTGGCCTTGGGCAGAAAGGCCAGCGGCGTGGTCAGCGAGAGAGTCGCCACGGCGATGCCCAGCGCGGTGAAGGCACCCGCCAAGGGCGTGGCGGCACCGGCCTCGAAGTTGACCACTGAACGGGAGAAGCCGCCGGCGACCGGTAAGCCGCCGCTGGTTCCGGCGCCGAGATTGGCCAGGCCCAGGGCGATCAACTCCTGGTTGGGGTCGATGCGCTGACGATGTTTGGCGGCCAGGGTTTGGGCCACCGAGACCGATTCCACGAAACCCACCAGACTAATCAGCACTGCTGCCGGCAGCAGGCTCGACCACAGGGTGGGGTCGAGGCTCGGCAGGGCCAGAAGTGGCAGGCCGCTTGGGACTTCTCCCACCAGCGCCACACCACGCTCGCCGAGTCCCAGTGACCAGGCCAGTAGAATGGAGACGATCACCGCCGTGACGGGTGCGGCTTTGGCCACGAGGTCCGCGCTTTGGGCAGCAAGCCCCAGGCGCTTAAGGCCGCCCTTGAGGTGGCGCCGACACAGCAGCAGGTAGCCCCAGACGCCGCCGCCGATGGCCAGCGTGAGCGGGTCGATTTGTTTCCACTGCGAAACCAGCGCCGTGGCCATTTCCACCAAGTTATCGCCGGATGCCTCTACCCCCAGCACATGACGTAGCTGGCTGGTGGCGATCAGGATACCCGATGCGGTGACGAAGCCCGAGATCACCGGGTGACTGAGGAAGTTGGCCAGGAACCCCAGGCGCAGCATACCCATGGCCACCAGCAGCAGGCCGGATAGGGCAGCGAGCACCAAGGCAGCACCGACGTAGGCGGCACTCCAGGGCGCGGCGATGCCGGAGAGCGCCGAGGCTGTCATTAGCGAGGTGATCGCCACTGGCCCTACCGCCAGGGTGGCGCTGGTGCTGAAGAGGGCATACAGCACGAGCGGCAACATGCTGGCATAGAGCCCCACCTCTGGAGGCAAGCCTGCCAGCAGGGCATAAGCCAGTGCCTGGGGTACCAGCATCAGGGTAACGATCACCGCCGCTATTAGGTCGCGGGCCAGGAGGTCGCGTCGATAGTCACGCAACCAGCCAGCAAGGGGAATCCAGCGCGCTGGGGTCATGGGCCTCTTCTCGTATCGCGATGGGAACTCAGCGCTCGGTGGTACGACGAGCTGGCCGGGCCAGCCATTCGTGCCCCTTGAGCATGCCGTTCCAATACAGCCAGGGCAGTTGTTGGGCCTTGAGTCACCAGGCGAGTCGAGTCGCTTGCGTGCCGTCGTTCAGCCAGCGGGGGAAGGTCGGCTGAAGCTGGCCGCCATAGCCGAATTCGGCCAGCACTACGCGGCCGCGCTCCACGGTCAGCGGGCAGGCACCGTAGCCGAAGTAGGCTGCCGAAAGGGGCCTGTCGTCCAGGGACGCCAGTAGGTTCTCGGCAACCACCGGTGCCTGTTGGCGCACTGCCGCGGCGGTCTTGGCGTTGCTCGTACCACTGGCATCGCCAAGACCGAACACCGCTGGATGATGGACGTGTTGTAGCGTCTCGGGATCAAGCTCGAGCCAACCGGCCTCGTTGGCGAGACCCGAGTCGGCAATAAACGTCGGGGCCTTCTGCGGCGGCACCACGTGTAGCAGGTCGAAGGGGTGTTCCAGCTGATGTTCGCCGTCCTCACCAGCCACCATGAAATGCGCTATTTTCGAGGGGCCATCGACGGCCACCAGGCGATGCTGGTAGTCCACGTTGATGCCGTAGCGCTCGATATAGTCTTGGAGGGCCGGCACATAGGCGGAAACCCCGAACAACACTTGGCCAGCGTTGCAGAAACTCACTTCGATGTCGGCTAGGCGGCCCTGGCGGCGCCAGTGGTCGCAGGACAGGTACATGGCCTTCTGGGGGGCGCCCGCGCACTTGATGGGCATGGGCGGTTGAGTGAACAGGGCGCGCCCTTTTTTCAGTGATTTCGTTTGCGACCAGGTATAAGGGGCCAGGTCGTAGCGGTAATTGGAGGTCACGCCGTGCTGGCCGAGGGTCGCTTCGAGCCCCTCGATGGCCCCCAGTCGAGGACCAACCCAGGCGCCACCACCAGACGGGTGTATCCGAGGCGGCGACCGTCTGCCAGTGTCACCTCGCTGGCCTGCGGATCGACTCGCTCGGCATGGGTCGGATAATGGCTCGCCTGGCGAGGCATCACGTTTTGCATGGAGCGGCGGGTATCGATGTCAGAGAAGACACCACCGCCGACCAGCGTCCAGCCAGGCTGATAATAGTGTGACTCGGCGGGTTCGATAATGGCGATATCCAGGTCGCCGCGCCGCTTGAGCAGGCTTGCGGCGACGGCGATGCCTGCGGCGCCACCACCGATGATGACCACATCATGGTGTGACGGAGAGGAGGCGTGAGGGGTGTGAGTCATGTCTGGGCTCCATGTCTGAGAGGATAGAGGCGCAGCGTGCCGCCCGGTTTGACACACGCTTGTGCCCGTCGAGAGGCATTGGTCGGACACGGCGTCAGAAGTAATTGAGTGGCACCTTGAGATACACTTGGCCATTGTCCTCGGCGGGCGGCATATGTCCGGCGCGCATATTGACCTGCACCGCAGGCAGGATCAGGCGCGGCATGCTCAGAGTGGCGTCGCGCTCGGTGCGCATCCTGACGAATGCCTCTTCGCTGGTACCCTCATGAACATGAACGTTATGGGCGCGCTGTTCGGCCACGCTAGTTTGGTATTGATAGGTGTCGCGGCCCGGCGCCTTGTAGTCGTGACATAGGAAAAGACGCGTCTCGCCGGGCAGCGCCAGCACTTTCTGGATGGAATGGTAGAGAGTGCGGGCGTCGCCGCCGGGAAAGTCGCAGCGCGCCGTGCCGTAGTCGGGCATGAACAGGGTGTCGCCTACGAAGGCGGCATCACCGATCACGTAGGTCAGACAGGCCGGCGTATGGCCGGGGGTATGGATCACCCGGCCCTCGAGTTGGCCGATGCGAAGGGTATCGCCTTCCTCGAAGAGGCGATCGAACTGGCTACCGTCCCGGGCAAACTCGGTGCCGGCGTTGAAGGCCTTGCCGAAGACCTCTTGCACCTCGGAGATGTGGGCTCCGATGCCAGTTCGGCCGCCGAGCTTGTCGTGGAGATAGGGCGCCGCCGAGAGATGATCGGCGTGCACATGGGTCTCGAGGATCCACTCGACGCTCAAGCCCTCGCTCTGGACGAAGTCAACGATCTCGTCGGCGGAGTGCACGTCGGTGCGTCCGGCGGCGTAATCGAAGTCGATCAGCGAGTCGAGGATGGCGCAGGCCCTAGAGGCTGGGTCGCAAACTACATAGCTGAAGGTATTGGTAGGCTCGTCGAAGAAGGCCTTGACTATAGGCTTTATGGGCATATGGGTTGCCTCCGATAGCGACAAACGGGGTGTAAGCCGTGATGGGATCCGCGGAATATCGAGCATTATATTCCTGTAAGGAATAACGATATTCGATTTATGGATATTTTAGGGATCAAGAACGAAACTCGCAAGGTGTCCAGAGCGTCGAAAATGCGCCAAAGAAAATGAATTGGTGTGATTAAGAGAGAGGGTATAAAGAATATTCTAGGAAATAATCTTTATATAAAATTATATTCCATTCTCGGTGCAAGAAGCCTTCAACTTTGAAACCCCATTCTCTTTGCTCCCGGTTAATGTGTTCGCTGTATTCGCCAGCAAACGGATCCCGTCCATGCAAAGAAGTGTCATCTCATCTCCTAATGCACCCCGTGCCATCGGTCCTTATTCCCAGGCCATCCGCTGTGGAACGACCCTTTACGTTTCCGGACAGCTGCCGCTGGCCCCTGAGTCGATGACCCTCGTCGAGGGCTTCGAGGCACAAGCCGAGCAGGTCTTTCGCAACCTGTCCGCCGTACTGGCCGAGGCCGGTATGGACGGTCGTAACGTAGCCAAGCTGACGATCTACCTGGCGGATCTCGATAACTTCGCGGAGCTGAACGCGATCATGGAACGCCACTTCGTGGCGCCCTATCCCGCACGGGCTGCGATAGAGGTCAGCCGACTGCCCAAGTCGGCGATGATCGAAATCGAGGCAGTAGCAGTGGAGATCAGTCATGTGTGATTGGGTTCGCAACGCCATGCGGTTGCTTGACAGCGATCAGCGTCGATCCGCCGACACGCACCTTTATCTCCTGGACATTCCGGGCCTCGAGAGCGCCGGAATCGATCTCTATCTGAAGGACGAGAGCACTCATCCCACCGGCAGTCTCAAGCATCGTCTTGCCAGGTCGCTATTCCTGCATGCCATCTGCAGCGGCAAGGTCAAGGAAGGGACGCCGATCGTCGAGGCGTCTTCGGGCAGTACCGCGGTTTCCGAGGCATATTTCGCCAAGCTTCTGGGACTACCGTTCACGGCGGTCATGCCGGCCAGTACCGCATGTCGCAAGATTGAGCAGATCGAGCAGCTCGGCGGATCCTGCCACTTCGTCGAGCATTCCGCTGAGGTCTATGCAACGGCTCGGCGGCTGGCTCGTGAGTTGGGCGGCCATTACATGGACCAGTTCACCCACGCCGAGAGTGCGACCGACTGGCGAGGCAACAACAATATCGCCGAAAGCATCTTCAGCCAGATGGCGATGGAGCGTCACGCCACGCCCTATGCCGTCGTCATGAGTGCCGGTACGGGAGGAACCTCGGCGACCATCGGTCGTTATATCCGCTATTGCGGCCATGCCACGCAACTGGTGGTTGTCGACCCGGAAAACTCCGTGTTCCACGACAGCTACCAGCGCCGCGACCCGTCCCTGACGAGCGGAGCCAGCAGTCGGATCGAAGGCATCGGCCGTCCCCAGGTGGAGCCTTCCTTCCTACCCGATGTCATCGACGAGATGCTGCAGGTACCGGACGCCGCATCCATCGCCGCCATTCATTGGCTGGAGCAGCGCATGGGGCGCAAGGCCGGTGGCTCCACCGGCACGAACCTGTGGGGGGCCCTGACGATCGCCGAGCGCATGCGCAACGAGGGCCGCCAGGGCTCCATCGTCACGATGATGTGCGACGGCGGCGAGCGCTACCTGGATACCTATTACGATGCGGACTGGATCCAGAGCCAGTTCGGTTCCTTGGTTCAGCCGACCGAATGGCTGAACGGCTTTCTCAAGCCTCACTCATAGGAGATGGATCATGCAAGACAACGAGGTGAGTAGTTTCACGACGCGTACCGTGCACGGCGGCGACCAGCGAAGCGTCGCTGATAACGCCATCTTTCCGGCCATCGTGACCTCGAGCTCTTTCGCCAAGCGGGGCCTGGACGATGTTCCCGACTATGCCTATGGCCGGGTCGGCAACCCGACGCGACACGCCTACGAGAGTTGTCTCGCCGAGCTGGAAGGCGGCAGCGGGGCCATCGCCTGCGCCTCCGGCATGGCGGCCACCAATGCCGTGCTGGAGCTGTTGCCCAAGGACTCCCATATCCTGGTCATGGCCGGCGTCTACGGCGGTACCTTCCGGCTGATCGAGGATTATCGCGGACGCACTGCGGGACTCGAGGCCAGCTATGTCGATCTCAACGATATTGCCGCGTTGCGGGAGCAACTGCGCGACAATACTCGTTTGATCTGGATCGAGAGCCCCACCAACCCCTTGCTGGAGTTAGTCGATCTGGAGCGCGTCGCGCGGTTCGCCAGGGACCATGGCCTTCTCACCTGTATCGACAACACATTCTGCTCGCCCTGGAACCAGCGTCCCATCGAGTTCGGTATCGACCTGGTCATGCACTCCGCCAGCAAGTACATCGGCGGTCACTCGGACCTGATCGGCGGCATCGTGGTGGCCGCCGATACCGAGCGCCTGGGAGAGCTCAGATCCGTCGCCATGGCGACCGGCTCTATCCAAGGGCCCTTCGATTGCTATCTGGCGCTGCGCGGCCTGAAGACACTCTCGCTGCGCATGGAGCGCCAGGCTGCAAACGCCGAGACCCTGGCGCGCTTCCTTGCCGAGCATCCTCGAGTCGAGGCGGTGTTCTACCCCGGCCTGGAAAGCCACCCCCAGCATGAGCTGTGCAGGCGCCAGATGCGGAGTGGCGGGGCGGTGGTCTCGATGAAGCTCAAGGCGCCGCGCGAGGCGTTCGACACCTTCCTCGGCAAGCTGAAGTTGTTCGTGCTGGCCGACTCCCTGGGCGGTGTGGAGAGCATGATCAACCATTCCTACAGCATGTCCCACGGCTCTTTGAATCATGAGCAGAAAGCGGCCCAGGGCATCAGCGAAAACCTGTTCCGACTGTCCGTGGGTATCGAGGATATCGAGGATCTCATCGCAGAGCTCGATCGCGCACTGCGAGCCCTCTGAGAGCGCCGATATTCCCACATAAAACGTACTGCAAGGACAACAACAATGCATGAATATGGTATATGGTCCGTTATACCTCCGGTGCTGACGATCATTCTGGCGATCACCACACGGCAGGTCATCCTGTCCCTGTTGATGGGCATCCTGTTGGGGTTTTTGGTGCTGGCCGATTTCCAGCTTGGCGCGGCGCTGGCGGCCGCCTCCCAGGGACTGGTCGATGTCTTCAAGTCCGACAGCTCTGCCAAGGTCCTGTTATTCGGCTTAATGGTCGGTGCCGTCATTCATTTGGCAAAGGTCACCAGGGGCATGCAGGGCCTAATACTGTTGCTCACCGAGCGCACTCGGCTGGTACGAGGGCCAGTCACCTCTCAAGTGCTGGGTATGTGTCTTGCCGGCCTGATCTTTATCGAGAGCAATACGTCCCTGCTTACCGCAGGGACAGTCACCCAAAGCCTAGGCAGTCGCTACCGGGTCTCGCGTGAGCAACTGGCCTACGTCATCCGCAATACTGGGCTGAGCGTCTGGTCGTCTGTGATCTTCAACGGCTGGGGAGCCGCGATGATGGCGATCATCGCCGCGCAGATCCAACAGGGCTTTATCTCTGGCAGCCCTGTCGCCATATTGGCCCACTCAATTGTCTACAATGTCTTCGCCTGGGTTTCGCTGGCATTCATATTGGTCAGTATCTTTACTCGGTTCGCTTTCCCAGGGATGCGCAGGGCCAATTCGCGCGCCGCCGCTGGCGTGGAATTGCGCGAAGGGGCCACTCCACTGATCGATGATGAGGAGCCTAGGCACAAGGAATGCCTACCCAGCGCCTCAAACCTCCTTGTTCCCTTGCTGGCGATGATCGCCACAGTGCCGGTAGGGCTCTACATCACAGGAGACGGAGCGTTCAACGCCGGCTCCGGGGCAACCTCGGTGCTCTGGGGAGTATTGGTCGGTCAGTTGGCCGGAGCGGTGCACTATATCTTCATCAAGCGGTTATTAACGATCAATGAGTTCTTCAACGAGCTTCTGGAAGGCTACAAGAGCATGATTCCGCTGGCCGTGATCATGACACTGGCCTTCATGATCGGCACTATCGCCGGTGCGCTCAACGTGGGAGGCTATATCGCCGGGCAGGTCGACGCCTTCATATCGCCGAGTTTCGCCGCTGCTCTGATCTTCGCTATTGCCTGTGCCATCTCGCTGTCGACGGGGACTTCCTGGGGCACCTTCTCGATCATGATTCCGATCGGCATCCAGGTTGCCGTGTCCTTGGGCGCCGACCCATATCTGGTGATCGGCGCTGCGATTTCCGGCTCGATCTTCGGCGATGCCGTCTCACCGATCAGCGATACCGGCATCGTGACTTCCATGGCCACCCGCAACGATCTCATGGATCATATCCGCACCCAACTGCCTTATTGTTTTGCGGCGGGGCTGGTCACTCTGGCTATTTTCATGGTGATCGGGCTCTTGTGGTAGCGTCCTGCTAATTATGCTTGAGCGGACCCCCATGGCCCGCTAGGGGCCATGGGGAGTCAGGAAATGGGGAGGGCCGTGGTGTACTTGATCTGTTCCATGGCGAAATTGGAACTGATGTCGCTCAGCCCCTCCGTGCTGTCGATCAGCTTCTTGTAGAAAGCGTCATAGGCCGTGATGTCGCTGACCACGACCCTTAGCATGTAGTCCCATTCGCCTGACATGCGATAGAACTCCACCACCTCCTCGAACCGCATCACCGTCTCGGCAAACGTCTCCAGCCAGCCTCTGTCATGGCGTTGCGTCTTGATTTGCACGAACACCGAGAGGCCAAGCCCCAGCTTCTCGGGATCCAACAGAGCCACCCGACCGCGGATATAGCCATTCTCTGTCAGGCGCTTCACCCGCTTCCAACATGGGGTGGTCGAAAGATTTACCGCCTCGGCGAGTTCTTTGATGGAGAGCGCCGCATCGCGCTGCAAGAAAAAGAGAATATGACGATCGAAACCATCCAATTTGGAAGGCATAATTCTTCCTGTTTCGTAAAATAATCAGAATTATAATCCTTTTTAGAAATAGCCATGTACCCGTCGGGCCCTGACTTTATCTTTATGGTTGTAGGTAATAGGCCACGAGATCGAGGCGCGAAGCGCCGTACTTACCTTCTGACCGGCCGCTTCTGTAGTTTGCGTTGCAGCGTGCGGCGGTGCATCCCCAGCGCGCGGGCGGTCGCGGAAATGTTGCCATCGTTTTCCTGAAGTACCTTCTGGATATGCTCCCAGGTCACGCGATTGATCGACGGTGGGTTGTCGGCTATGTCGATATCCGGATCGCCGCCTTCGCGCCCGAAGGCGGTGAGTATCTCGTCGGCGTCGACGGGTTTGCACAGATAGTTCGCCGCGCCCAGTTTGATCGCCTCGACGGCCGTTGCGATGCTCGAATAGCCGGTCAGCACCACCACCCGGCAGTTGGGAACAATGGCCAGTAGCTCGGGCAGCAGCTTGAGCCCCGAGGTATGCTCGAGCTTGAGATCCAGCGTCGCCAACTGCGGCGGCGAGCGGCGTACCTGGGCCAGCGCTTCATCGGCATCGTGCGCTACCGTGACCTCGAAGCCGCGCCGCGTCAGCGCGCGCTGCATGACATGGCAGAACATCTCGTCGTCGTCGACGATCAGCAGTCGTTGTGGGGTGGTTTGCATAACATCCTCTTGCAAGCTCTCTTACAGCCCCTGACCCGCCAGAAAGCGGGGCAGCTTGACTTCGGTCAGGGTGCCGCCTTCCTCGTGATTGTACAGGCTTACGCCACCGCCGAAGCGATTGATGGTGGCGTGGGTCAGGAACAAGCCGATGCCCATCCCCTTGCTCTTGGTCGAAACGAAGGTATCGCCCAATTGGTCGGCAATCGACATGGTTACGCCCGGGCCATGGTCGCGAATGTCGATGATCACTTCATCGTTGGTCCAGTCGAGGTTGATGACGATATTCTCGGGATTGGCGTCGGCGGCATTGTTGAGCAGGTTCATCAGCGCCTGCTCGAGCGTCGCGTCCACCGCCAGCCAAGGCGTGCCGCGTTTGCCGGGGCTCTCGATACGGTGGGTGACATCGGGGCGCAGCACCAGCCAGCGCTGCACGACCTGGGCCAGCCATTGTTCGGCCGGGCGAGGTTCGGGCTCGGCCAGGCGGCGGCGGTCGGCGCTGGCCACCAGGTGCTGCAAGCGCGACTTGCAGGTATCGACCTGCTGGCGCAATAGATCGATATCGGCTGCCAGGGCCGAGTTGTCGTCGGTGTCCTGGCGCATTTCCTTGAGCAGCACGGCCATGGTCGACAGCGGTGTGCCGAGTTCGTGCGCGGTGCCGGCGGCCTGGGTGGCCACCGCCAGTATCTGCTCGTTACGCAGCGCCGCCTCGCGGGTACGCGACAGGGTCAGGTCACGGCGGCGCAGCGCATAGGCCATCTTGAAGATGAAGAAGGTCACCAGCCCCGCCGACAAGCCGAAGGTCAACCACATGCCCAATACATGCAGGTTGATCCCGATGTCCATCAGGCCCTGGCTCAACTGGGGGATCGGCTGATAGAACACCATGAGGAAGGTGTAGCCGGCCATGGCGGCACTGGCGATGATCCAGGCATACAGCCAGGGCAGGGTAGCGGCGGCGATGGTCACCGGAACCAGATAGTAACTGATGCAAGGATTGGTCGAGCCACCCGTGTAATAGAACAGCAGTGTCAGCCCGGCGATATCGGCCAGCAGGTGTAGCAGATATTCGGTATCGGTGACCGCCCGTGGGCGCTCCAGCCGCCACCAGGTGCCGACGTTGATCAGCGCCATGGCGATGATCACGCTGATCACGGGGGTGATTTGCACCTGGAAGTCGAGGACTGCGATGCCGAAGACGATCGCGGCAAGAAAGCCGGTCCAGGTAATGCCGCGTACGAAGGTCAGGCGTACCAGATTGCGATTGGGTGTGGACAGCGGCAGGGGTAGCGGCTGGTGCATGACGGCTCCGACGGGGTGGCCCACGCCATGATAACCGATGTTGTAGCTTCGCTCAGGCCCGCCATCGAAGTTAGAAATCGAGGCTGTACCTTGCCGCTGCGGTCATTGAGTTTCCAGTTCGCGAGTCGTCAATCGCGACCGTGGCGAATTTCGAGATCGCCGGCCTGGCGCTGTGCCTCGCCCTGTGAAGCGTGAGTGGAAACCACACGATTGTCGTCGTGGGTGTCGATGATCTTCCAACCCGTGACCTTGTTCTCGTCGTGCTCGTCGAATACGTTCACGACCACATAGCGCTCGCTCATCGTCGATGTTCCTTTTCCTGGTATTGCGAGAAGTAACGGCAAGGCTTCTATTCAGTGGGGTGGCGGTCTTTTCGCGGGTCGTCACCGGCGGCGTCGGATATGTTCATCTCGGTTTGCTGGCGATAATCCTGCTTGGATTCGCTGTCGCTTTCGGCCATGGCGGTCATGGGAAGCAGGGCGGACAAAACGACCGCTGCAATCATTGAAAACAATTTGCCAAGAATTCGCATTAGCTACCTCTCCTTCAGTCGATTTTTCTATTAGCACGCTAACAATATAGTCGGTAAAACGGCATCTGTCAGGTGACTTGCCGGCGCATGCAATCCCTGCGCTGAATACACAATGCTACGTCCCGTCGCGCAGGTAAAGCATCACGGCGCTACACTACATCGACCGCAATGTTTACAATCCCCGCCAGAATACACTTCCCCCAGCCTGGGCCATGTCGCGCCGGCTGAGTACAAACTAGCGATGTCGCTCAATGCCAGATAGCCAAATTGCCCACAATGCCGGGCTCAGACGTACCTTCGCGATCATTTCGCACCCCGACGCGGGCAAGACCACCATCACCGAGAAGCTGCTGCTGTTCGGAAACGCTATCCAGATGGCCGGCTCGGTGAAGAGTAAGCGCAACGAGCGCCATGCCACCTCCGATTGGATGAAAATGGAGCAGGAGCGGGGCATCTCGGTGACCACTTCGGTGATGCAGTTTCCCTACAACGGGCGCATCGTCAATCTGCTCGATACGCCGGGCCACGAGGACTTCTCCGAGGATACCTATCGCACCCTGACCGCGGTGGACTCGGCGCTGATGGTCATCGACGGCGCCAAGGGCGTCGAACAGCGCACCATCAAGTTGATGGAAGTCTGCCGCCTGCGAACCACGCCGATCCTGACCTTCATCAACAAGATGGATCGCGACACGCGCGACCCCATCGAGGTGATGGACGAAGTCGAAACGGTACTTGATATCCAATGTGCGCCGATGACCTGGCCGATCGGCATGGGCCGCCACTTCAAGGGCGTCTACCACCTGTATAACGATGTCATCCATCTCTACAAGCAGGGCCAGGGCAATCGCATTCCCGACGATGTGCGCATCGAAGGGCTCGACAACCCCGAGGTCGACGAAGTGCTAGGTGCCGAGCAGGCCGAGGAACTGCGCATGGAGGTCGAACTGGTGCGTGGCGCCTCGCATGAATTCGATCTCGAGGCGTATCGGCGTGGCGAACTGACGCCGGTGTATTTCGGCACAGCGATGGGTAACTTCGGCGTGCGCGAAATGCTCGATGGCTTCGTCGAGTATGCCCCGGCGCCGCAGCCGCGCGACACCGACACGCGCGAGGTGAGCGCCGAGGACGAGCGCTTCAGCGGTTTCGTGTTCAAGATCCAGGCCAACATGGACCCCAAGCATCGCGATCGCGTGGCCTTCCTGCGCGTGTGCTCGGGCAAGTACGACAAGAACATGAAGATGCGCCACGTGCGTATCGGCAAGGACGTCAAGATCGCCGACGCACTGACCTTCATGGCCTCGGATCGCGCCCATGTGGAAGAAGCCTGGCCCGGCGATATCATCGGTCTGCATAACCACGGCACCATCCAGATCGGCGATACCTTCACCGTGGGCGAGGAGATGCGTTTCACTGGTATTCCGCACTTCGCGCCGGAGCTGTTCAAGCGCGTGCGCCTGCGTGACCCGCTGAAGATGAAGGCGCTGCAGAAAGGCCTGCAGCAGCTCTCGGAAGAGGGCGCGACCCAGGTGTTCATGCCGCTCGACAACAACGACCTGATCGTCGGTGCCGTCGGCTCGCTGCAGTTCGACGTGGTCGCCCACCGGCTCAAGGAGGAGTACAAGGTCGATTGTCTGTATGAAGCGGTGAACGTGCAGACCGCGCGCTGGGTGTATTGCGATGACGCCAAGAAGCTCGATGACTTCAAGCGCAAGGCGAGCCTCAACCTGGCGCTCGACGGCGGCGGCTATCTCACCTATATCGCGCCGACGCGGGTCAACCTGCAGATGACCCAGGAGCGCTGGCCGGAGATTCGCTTCAATGCCACCCGCGAGCATTGAGACTTGCCGGATGCCGCTAGCTGACACATTCTTGCCGAGTGCGGAGCGTTTCGGGTGGGCGACGCCTTACATGAGGTAACGCGTTAGAGCCTGCCCGCTTCAGGGGAGAGAGCGCGCATGGCATCGAAATTTCTCGACGAATTTCGCGAATTCGCGGTCAAGGGCAACATGGTCGACATGGCCGTGGGCATTATCATCGGCGCGGCGTTCACTGCTATCGTCAATAGCTTGGTCAAGGATATCTTCACGCCACTGATCGGGCTGGCCACCGGTGGCATGAATTTCACCAATCTGTTCTGGGTCTTGAAGCCGGGGGCCGAGGGCGCGCCCTACACGACCCTGGCCGATGCCCAGGCCGCCGGCGCGGTGACCGTCAACTACGGCCTGTTCCTGAACGCCATGTTGTCCTTCGTGATCGTGGCGTTCGTCACCTTCCTGCTGATCCGTAACATCAATCGTCTGAGAAGGCGCTACGAGGAGCCCGACCCCGTCGCTGCGCCGACGACCAGGAGCTGCCCTTTCTGCGTGACCCAGATTCCCTTGCAGGCGACGCGCTGCCCGGCCTGCACGTCGGCGCTCTCCGAGGCGTCCTGACACCCTGCCAAGGAGTCTATCGCAAGGATGTTGATCGACGCCCATTGCCACCTCGATTTCGAAGCCTTCGATGACGACCGCGAGGCGATGTTCGAGCGTGCCCGCGACGCCGGTGTCGGTCACTTCGTGGTGCCCGGCACCACGCGCAAGCGCTGGCCGGCGGTTGCCGAAGTCGCGCGTCGCAAGGACGTCAGTCTGAGTCTCGGGCTGCATCCCTATTTCATGCATGAGCATCAGCAAGGCGATCTTGAAGCGTTGGAGCGGATGCTCGACGCGCATCCCGAAGCCGTGGCGTTGGGCGAATGCGGCATCGATGCGCGTTTCGAGGAGACGCTGGAAGCGCAGTGGAAGCTGCTCGACGCGCAGTTGAGAATCGCCAAGGCGCGCGGTCTGCCGGCTGTGATTCATTGCGTGCATGCCAACGACAAGCTGGCCAAGCGGCTTCGCCAACTCGACTTGCCGGTGGGTGGGCTGGTTCACGCCTTTGCCGGTAGCCCGGAGCAGGCCAGTCGGTTTCTCAATTTGGGGTTCGTGGTGGGGCTGGGTGGCGCGACGACGTTCGAGCGCGCCAAGCGTCTACAGCGTGCGGTAAGGGCGCTACCCGACGACGGCTACGTGCTGGAAACCGATAGCCCCGACATGCCGCTGGCAGGTTTTCAGGGCCGGCGTAACGAGCCCGCCAGGGTCAGGCTGGTGTGCGAGCGAATCGCCGAGCTGCGCGGACAGAGCGTCGCGCGGGTGGCCGAGCACAGCACGGCCACTGCGCGGCGTCTGTTTGGGTTGAGCTAGGCGGTTTCACCGCCGCTGACCATGGTCTCCGGGTCGAGACGCTCGAGCGGGTAGGGTAGTTCGAGAAGCTCGAGGCGCTGCTCGCCGACATGCGGTGGCTCACTGATCTCGCGCGTCGTCATCACGGCGAGTATCTCGACCTGGCCATCGGCATCGTGGGCGGCGGCGAAAGTCTCGCCCCGGCTTTTGCCTTCGGCATCGACGACCGGGCTGCCGATATCCGGTAGGGCGTTGCCGTCGAGCTGACCGCGAACCAGGCGCTTTTTCACCTGGCCACGGAAGTGCGCGCGCGCGACGACTTCCTGGCCGGTATAGCAGCCCTTCTTGAAGCTGATGCCACCCAGCGCTTCCCAGTTGACCATCTGCGGCAGATAGCTGTCCTGGTGCGCCGCGTTCAGCCAGGCAAGCCCTGCCTGAATGTCATGCAATTGCCAGATGGCGTTGCCGACCGGCGCGGCATGACGGGCCAGGGTATCCCACACATCGCGAGCCTCGGCTTGTGGCAGGCAGAGCGCGAAGCGCGGGCATTGCCCCGGGTGACGCAGCACGACAGTGTCGCCACGTGCGATTTGCTGCCAGGTGGTCGGTGGGGTCATGTCGAGGTGGGTTTCGATCAGCGTCGGCGCAGCGTGGCCGATCAGGCCGATAATCGCCAAATCATCGCGCGGGCTCAGCTCGGCCTTGTAGAAGGCCGCGAACTTGGCCAAATGCACGCGCAGCGGCTCGAGCAGATCACGATCGAGCAGTAGCCAGTAGCGCTGCTCGGCGATACGCAGCAACTGGGCATTGGCGAGCATGCGCCCCTTGGCATTGCAGAACGCGGTCGGCGCGGCGAAGCTGCCGTTGGCCAGGCTGAGCTGAGCGCTGGTCTGGCCTTGCAGGAAACGCTCGGCATCGGCGCCGGCGACCTCCAGCACGGCGAGGTGGGCCAGCGGCGACACCACGCTTTCACTTTGAGCCAGGCGTGCCTGCTCGGGCGTGTCGAAATCCACTTGCCGGTCGTCGATGCGCTGGGCGCCGGCGTGTTGCAGGTGAGCATTCCAGTCGGTCATGTGAGCTCCATTGCGGCGCGAAACGGTTTCCATTACAGCTTGAAAACGATTGATGCAGGGTATGGGGCCAGCTACCCCGTATTGCAAGGACGCAGCGCTGGACGTGCCCACCGGCACGACCGAGTTGCGGGCAGCGTGCTAAACTGCGATTTCCCATTTTAGCGATTTTGCCACTATGGAGTTGACGGCATGGCGCATGTCTCGCTCACTTTCGAGGGCGTCGAGAACGCCGACCAGATCAACCGACTGACGACGGCGTTGATGATGGTCGAGGGCGTGGATAGTGTCGAGGTTCACCGTTATGGCGCCGAGGTGCAGGGGCACGCACGCCGTGAAGCCCTGATCGCAGCGGCGAAGAAACTGGGCATCGAGGCGCATTGATAAACGCCACCACAGGGAGCGAGCCGATGACTATCAAGGTACAGAGTGTCGATCGCGATGGCCTGCGTCAGCGTGTCGAAGTCGAAGGATTCGAGACCCTGTTTCTCGATGCCCCACAAATCGTCGGTGGCGAGGGCAGTGCGCCGGATCCGCACGATCATCTCGATCTGGCGTTGGGTGCCTGCAAGGCGATTACCGCGCAGATGTATGCGCGTCGCAAGGGCTGGCCACTGACTGGCGTGAGTGTCACGGTCGCTCGTGATGACAGCCAGGAACGCCACGGCATCTACCGCCTCGATGTGAGTCTCGACTTCCAGGGCATCGACGATGCCGGACAGCGCGCCCGGCTCGCCGAGATTGCCGATCGTTGCCCGATTCACCGGCTGATCACGACGTCACAGGTGGAAATTACCACTGCCGCGACCTCGGTCGACGCTTGAACTTTTCCTTTTTCGGGGTCATCTCAGGCGCATGAACAAATCCTTCCGCATCGTTTCCAAATATCGCCCCGCAGGCGATCAGCCGACGGCTATCGAAAGTCTGGTCAAGGGCCTCGATGCCGGGCTGGCGCACCAGACCCTGCTCGGCGTGACCGGCTCGGGCAAGACCTTCACCATGGCCAACGTGGTCGAGCGGCTGCAGCGCCCAACCATCGTCATGGCGCCGAACAAGACCCTGGCGGCGCAGCTCTATGGCGAGTTCAAGTCGTTTCTGCCCGACAATGCCGTCGAGTACTTCGTCTCCTACTACGACTATTACCAGCCCGAGGCCTATGTGCCGTCGTCGGACACCTTCATCGAGAAGGATGCGTCGATCAACGAGCACATCGAGCAGATGCGTCTGTCGGCGACCAAGGCGCTGCTCGAGCGTCGCGATGCGTTGATCGTCGCCTCGGTATCGGCGATCTACGGTCTCGGCGACCCCGATCAGTACCTGAAGATGCGCCTGCACTTCAACCGCGGCGAGATCATCGACCAGCGCTCGTTCCTGCGTCGTCTCGCCGAGTTGCAATACACCCGCAACGACATGGATTTCCGACGCGGTACCTATCGTGTGCGTGGCGATGTGATCGACATATTCCCGGCCGATTCCGAGGAAGAGGCGGTGCGCGTCGAACTGTTCGACGACGAGATCGACAGCATCAGCCTGTTCGATCCGCTCACCGGCGAGGTGCGCGGCAAGGTGCCGCGCATGACGATCTATCCGAAAAGCCATTATGTGACCCCGCGCGAGACGATCATCGCGGCCGTCGATTCGATCAAGGCGGAACTCGTCGAGCGCCTCGACTGGCTGCGCAAGAATGACCGGCTGGTCGAGGCGCAGCGCCTGGAGCAGCGCACGCTCTACGATATCGAGATGATGCTCGAGCTGGGCTACTGCAACGGCATCGAGAACTACTCGCGCTATCTATCGGGCCGCAAGCCCGGCGAGCCACCGCCGACGTTTTTCGACTACCTGCCCGCCGATGCGCTGCTGTTCATCGATGAATCGCACGTTAGCGTGCCCCAGGTCGGTGGCATGTACAAAGGCGACCGTTCGCGCAAGGAGACCCTGGTCGAGTATGGGTTTCGGCTGCCCTCGGCACTCGACAACCGGCCGATGACATTCCAGGAATGGGAGCGAGTCAGCCCGCAGACGGTGTTCGTGTCGGCGACGCCGGGGCCCTACGAAGCCGAGCATGCCGGCCAGGTCGTCGAGCAGGTGGTGCGTCCCACCGGGCTGGTCGATCCCGAGGTCGAAGTGCGCCCGGCGTCTACCCAGGTCGACGATCTGCTCTCCGAAATCCGTCTGCGCAGCGCGGTCGGCGAACGGGTTCTGGTGACCACGCTGACCAAGCGCATGGCCGAGGATCTCACCGAGTACCTGGATGAACACGACGTGCGGGTGCGCTATCTGCACTCCGATATCGACACTGTGGAGCGGGTCGAAATCATCCGCGACCTGCGACTGGGCAAGTTCGATGTGCTGGTCGGCATCAACCTGCTGCGCGAGGGGCTGGATATTCCCGAGGTCTCGCTGGTGGCGATCCTCGATGCCGATAAAGAAGGTTTCCTGCGCAACGAACGCTCGCTGATTCAGACCATCGGCCGCGCCGCGCGTAACGCCAGCGGCAAGGCGATCCTCTATGGCGACCGGGTCACCGACTCGATGCGCCGGGCCATCGACGAGACCGAGCGTCGTCGCAGCAAGCAGCTCGCCCACAACGAGAAACATGACATCACGCCGCGCACGGTGACCAAGTCGGTGGCGGACATCATGGAGGGCGCTCGGACGCCAGGCAAGAAGGGCAACCGGCGTGGCAGTGAGCGCAAGGCGGCCGAAACGGTGGGCGAGTATGATTTCGACGATCTCAAAACGATGTCGATCGACGATCTGACCCGCGCCATCGGCAAGCTCGAGGACGCCATGTACGAGGCCGCGCAGAATCTTGAATTCGAAGAGGCGGGGCGACTGCGCGATCGCGTGCACACGCTCAATGCGCGCCTGATAGAACTCAAGTAAGCGCGAGCAAATTCGCGTTACTGCCCGATCCGGTAAGCCATGTTTTTGAAAATGCCGCTTTTGAAATCCATGCTCCTGAGCGATCCACGGTCTTTCGAGAGGATCCTCTGCTTGCGCATTTAAAAAGCGTTTATTGGCCGCTTTTTATGCTTGCTGCTTAGTTAATGACTGGGTTTTTTTAAATTTTCTGGTTTTGTTGCTGTTCTTGGCTTTCTGTTTGGAATATTCCACCATAAAAAGCCATTGAGGCGGCGTGAATGCGACGTTAGCCGCGCTTTACAGGCAGCCTCGAGAGCGCCAATAATAATCTCGAACAGCCGCTTGAAATGCGGTGTTTTTTCTTAAAGATAACAAAGAGATGGAACCACCATGAAAAAAGTGATGCGCAAGTCGCTGTTGGCTCTGGGGGTTAGTGCGGCAGGGTTGGTCAGCATGTCTGCTCAGGCGGATATCCCGATTGCCATAGCAGGGCCTGTTACTGGTCCCGTTGCCCAGTACGGTGATATGCAGACCATCGGTGCCAAGATGGCCATCGAGCAGATCAACAAGGCCGGCGGCGTTAATGGCGAAATGCTCAAGGGTGTTATCTACGATGACGTTTGCGAACCCAAGCAAGCCGTCGCCGTCGCCAACCAGATCGTCAACGATGGCATACAGTTCGTGATTGGCCATCTATGCTCCAGTTCCACTCAGCCGGCCTCGGACATCTATTACGAGGAAGGCATTCTGATGATCTCCCCGGCATCCACTAACCCGGCGATTACCGAGGCCGGTTACGACACGATCTTCCGCACCATCGGTCGTGACGATGCCCAAGGCCCGGTGGCAGGTACGTTTATCGCCGAGCAGATCAAGCCCGAGCGCATGGCGATCATCCATGACAAGCAGCAATATGGCCAGGGCGTCGCCACGGCAGTGAAGGAAACCGTCGAGGAAGCCGGCATCAATGTGGTGGTGTTCGAAGGCATCACCGCAGGCCAGCAGAATTACTCCTCGCTGATCTCCAAGCTCAAACTCAACAATGTCGATTTCGTTTATTACGGCGGCTATCACCCCGAGCTAGGGCTGATCCTGCGCCAGTCCGCCGAGTTGGGTCTGGATGCCCAGTTCATGGGGCCTGAAGGTGTCGGCAATCCGGATATTTCCAAGATTGCCGGTGAGGCCTCCGAAGGACTATTGGTCACGCTACCCAAAGCCTTTGAAACCGATCCCGCGAACGCCGATCTGGTCGCGGCCTTCGAAGCCAAGGATCAAGATCCCTCCGGCCCCTTCGTCATGCCGGCTTATACCGCCGTGCAAGTCATAGCTGAAGGCATGGAGGCTACCGACTCGACAGACCCGTTCGAGGTGGCCGAGTATCTGCACGAAAACACCTTCGACACGCCGATCGGTAAAGTCGATTTCGACGAGAAAGGCGACCTGGAGGAATTCGAGTTCGTCGTCTACCGCTGGCACGCCGATGGCACCAAGACTCCGGTCAATACCGACAAGGCACAGACCGGTTCCGAAGAGACCGCGACCGAATAAGCCAGTGCCTCGTTCGGTTCGACAACGTCCCACCGTCGCTTGAGGCGACATCGACCTTCGCCCGGCCGGTCAAAAGCCGACCGGGCGTCTTTGCGCAGGTAACTCCCAATGGAAGCTCCACTCTACTTCCTGCAACAGGTGATCAACGGCCTTACCATAGGCAGCACCTACGCGCTGATCGCCATTGGCTACACAATGGTCTATGGCATCATCGGTATGATCAATTTCGCCCATGGCGAAATCTATATGATCGCGACCTACGTCGCTTTCATCGTGATTGCCGGGCTATCGATGATGGGTATCGATAGCACGATATTTCTGATGGTAGCCGCGCTGATCGTGGCGATCATCGTCGCCAGCGCCCACGCCTTTGCCGTGGAGCGCGTCGCCTACCGGCCGGTACGTGGCTCAAAACGTCTGATCGCGCTGATTTCGGCGATCGGCATGTCGATCTTTCTGCAAAACTACATGCTGTTGGCGCAGGGCTCGCGCGACAAGGCGATCGGCAACATATTGCCGGGTGGCTGGCATTTCAGCGGCGGGGATTTCACCGTCGTGCTGTCCTACATGCAGGTGATCATCTTCGCCGTCACGCTAATCAGCATGCTGTTGCTGGCAGCGTTCATCTCGCGCTCGAAGCTGGGGCGTGCCTGTCGTGCCTGTTCTCAGGATCGTGGCATGGCCAACCTGCTCGGTATCAATACCGATCTGGTGATCTCGATGACCTTCGTCATCGGTGCCGCGCTAGCTGCCGTCGCCGGGTTGTTGCTGGGCATGTACTACGGCGTGGTCAATCCCTATATCGGTTTCCTGGCTGGACTCAAGGCCTTCACCGCCGCCGTGCTGGGCGGAATCGGGAGCATTCCGGGGGCGGTGCTCGGTGGCCTGTTGCTGGGCGTGGCCGAGGCGCTGACCGGGGGCTATCTGTCAACGGAGTACAACGACGTAGTCTCCTTCGGCCTGTTGATTCTGATTTTGCTGTTTCGCCCCTGGGGCATTCTCGGCAAGCCGGAAGTGGAGAAGATCTGATGTCAGGAAAATTAATGCCCGCATTCTTCGCCGCCGGCCTGACGTTGCTACTGGGTGCTTCGATACTTGGTGTGCAATTGGAGTCTCGTGGCGTCGATACCATCGTTATCGTTCACGACGCAATGACCTGGTTGTGGCTGGCTGTCGCCGCCGTGGTCGTTTTCGTCTATCAGTTGCTCAAGGACCGTATCAGGCTGGTACGCGAGCATGCCCAGCGTGCATCGCATTTCGAGCTACCGGCGTTCCTCAAGAACCATGCCCAACGGCGTCTGATGATCGCGCTGGCGATCGGCGCGCTGTTGTTGTTCCCGTTCCTGGCCGAGCGCAGTGCCGTGGATATCGCCACGTTGACGCTGATCTACGTAATGCTGGGTTTGGGGCTGAACGTGGTGGTGGGGCTGGCCGGCCTGCTTGACCTGGGCTATGTCGGCTTTTATGCCATCGGCGCCTATACCTATGCGTTGCTCAACAGCTATTTCGGCTTCACGTTCTGGGAAGCCTTACCGCTCGCCGGCGCCACGACCGCGCTATTCGGTTATCTGCTCGGGTTTCCGGTGTTGCGCCTGCGTGGCGATTATCTGGCCATCGTGACCCTGGGTTTCGGTGAGATCATCCGCATCCTGCTCAACAATCTGACCGAGATCACCGGTGGCCCCAATGGCATCTCGCAGATTCCCGAGCCGTCGTTGTTCAACCTGCAGCTCTCGCGTCGTATCGACGAGGGTTACCTATCGTTTCATGAGTTCTTCGGGATTGCCTACGACCCCAGTCACAAGGTGATCTACCTGTACATCCTGGCGTTGTTGTTCGCTTTGGCGGTGGCCACCGTGATCTATCGTCTGATGCGCATGCCCATCGGACGAGCCTGGGAGGCGCTGCGCGAGGACGATATCGCCTGTCGTTCGCTGGGTATGAATCCTACCGGCATCAAGCTTTCCGCGTTTACCATTGGCGCCAGCTTCGCTGGCTTCGCTGGGTCGGTGTTCGCCGCCAGGCAGGGTTTCATCAGCCCGTTGTCGTTTACCTTCATCGAGTCGGCGATCGTTCTGGCGATCGTGGTATTGGGTGGCATGGGTTCGCAATTGGGCGTGATTCTGGCGGCGATCGCCATGACGTTGCTGCCGGAAATCGCCCGTGAGTTCAACGAGTACCGCATGTTGCTGTTCGGGGCGATCATGGTGCTGATGATGGTCTGGCGCCCGCAGGGGCTGTTGCCGCTCAAGCGACCGCAGATGGAGCTGAAACGTGACTGATTCCGCACTGCTTTCCGTTCGTGACCTGAGTATGCGCTTCGGCGGCCTGTTAGCGGTCGATGGCGTGAGCATAGAGGTCCAGCCACGCGAGGTGGTTTCGATCATCGGCCCCAACGGTGCCGGCAAGACCACGGTGTTCAATTGCATCAGCGGCTTTTATCGCCCGACCAGCGGCGAGGTAATGTTCGAAGGTAAGGCGATGCATCGCCTTACCGGCTTCAAGATCGCCCGCGCCGGCATGGTACGCACGTTCCAGAACGTCCGCCTGTTCAAGGACATGACGGTCATCGAGAACCTGCTGGTCGCCCAGCACATGCAGGCCGAACGCAATCTGCTCAAAGGATTGTTTTCGACGCCCGGTTACCGCCGCCGCGAGCGCGAGATGATGGATCGGGCCGTGCACTGGCTAGAGCGTGTCAACCTGATCGATTTCGCCAACCGTGAGGCAGGCAATCTGGCCTACGGGCAGCAGCGCCGGCTGGAAATAGCGCGCTGCATGGTGACCCAGCCCAAGCTGTTGATGCTCGATGAGCCGGCGGCGGGGCTCAATCCCAACGAGACGCGCGATCTCGATCGTCTGATCGTGCAACTCAAGGAGGAAGAGGGCATCACCGTGGTACTCATCGAACATGACATGAGCCTGGTCATGGGTATTTCCGATCGCATCTATGTGGTCAATCAGGGCAGGCCGCTGGCCGATGGTACGCCGGAGCAGGTGCGGCGTAATCCCGAGGTGATCAAGGCCTATCTGGGTGAGGAGTAAACGTGACCACTGCGATGCTGAAAGTCGATAACCTGGTGACTCATTATGGGGCGATCCAGGCACTCAACGACGTGTCTCTCGAGGTCAGCCAAGGCGAGATCGTCACTCTGGTCGGTTCCAACGGCGCCGGCAAGACCACGCTATTGATGTCGATCTGCGGCGATCCATTGCCGACCTCGGGAACTGTGCGTTTCGATGGCAAGGAAGTTCAGGGTTTGCCTACCTCGCAGATCATGCGTTCCGGGCTGTCGGTCGTTCCCGAAGGGCGGCGTATCTTCACGGGGATGACGGTCGAGGAAAACCTGTCGATGGGTGGTTATTACCGCTCCAAGGTCGAGATCGCGGAGAGTACCGAGCATGTACTGACGCTCTTTCCGCGGCTCAAGGAGCGTTTCAACCAACGTGGCGGCACCATGTCCGGCGGCGAACAGCAGATGCTGGCCATCGCTCGGGCCCTGATGAGTCGGCCGCGCCTGTTGCTGCTCGACGAGCCATCGTTGGGGCTGGCGCCGATCATCATCGCGCAGATCTTCGAAATCATTCAGAAGCTGCGTGAAGAGCAGGGCACGACGATCTTCCTGGTCGAGCAGAATGCGCACAAGGCCCTGTCGATTGCCGACCGTGGCTATGTGCTCGAGCATGGGCGGGTGGTGCTGTCCGATACGGGCCAGGCGTTGCTGGCCAACGACGAGGTGCGCCGCGCTTATCTAGGCGGTTGACCGGCGTTATCGAGACCAGGGACGGTGCGGCCACGTTGGGTGGCCGCACCGTTTCATCGATTGCGTTTGAACAGTGAGCGCTTGACCTGTTTGGTCGATTGCTTGACGTTGTGCCACCCCGAAGAATCGCCCTTGATGACCGAAGCCATGTAATGCTTGGCCTGCTCGAACTCGATATGCGGCGGCAGCGGGGCGACATCGCCATCGGTATAGGCATTGATGATCACCGGGCGATCGGCGGCGAAAGCCTCGTCCCAAACGTGCTCGATATCTTCTGCGCGCTCCAGGCATAAGCCCTTGAAGCCGAGCAGCTCGGCGTACTGATCGTAACGGAAATCGGGGATATCCTGAGACGTATCGAACTTGGGATCGCCTTCCATCACGCGCTGCTCCCAGGTCACCTGACTGAGGTCGCGATTGTTCAACACCAGGATGATACAGCGCGGGTCCTGCCATTCCTTCCAGTACTTGGCCAGCGTCAGCAGGGCCATGTTACCCAGCATCTGCATTGCGCCATCGCCGATCATCGCCACCGCTGGGCGCTGGGGATGGCAGAATTTCGCCGCCAGCAGATAGGGAAGGCCGTTGCCCATCGAGGCCAGCCCGCCCGATACCGAACCGAACATGCCGCGACGAATCTTGAGATGGCGCGCGTACCAGTTGGTGGCCGTGCCCACGTCGCAGCACAGCATCACGTCGTCGGGCAGGCGCGGCGACAGGCTCTGGAAAACGCGCTGTGGGTTGATCGGCATGGCATCGGTGGCGGCGCGTGCCTCGGTTACCTGCCACCAATCATCGGTCCATTTCTGAATCTTGTTACGCCAGCGGCGGTTTTGCTTGTACTCGAGGCGTTCGGCGAGAGCGGCCAGGGTGGGCTTGGCATCACCATGCAGGTTGAGCTCGGTCGGATAGCGCAGGCCCAGCGCCTCGGGCGCGATATCGATCTGAATCGCGCGGGCCTGATCGGATTTCGGCAAGAATTCCGCATAAGGAAAGCGCGTGCCGACCATCAGCAGGGTATCGCACTCCTTCATCATCTTGTCGCTGGCTTCGGTGCCCAGCAAGCCGATGGTGCCGGTCACCCCTGGCGCGTCATCGGCGATCATCGCCTTGGCCAGCAGTGCCTTGGCGATACCCGCGCCGAGCAACTCGGCGACCTGGTGCAACTCGTCGATGGCGTGCTTGACGCCAGCCCCGGCGAGAATCGCCACGCGCTGGCCCTGATTGAGAATCGCCGCAGCAGTATCGAGATCCACTGTTTCAGGCAGGCGGTGCGGAAATCGATAACCGACGCCGGAGAATACCGCACCGTGCGCGGCGGGTGGATCGGCCATGGGCAGATCCTGCACGTCGTTGGGTAGAATCACGCAGGTTACGGTGCGCCGGGCGATGGCGATGCGCATGGCTTGGTCGATTACATGGCGGGTCTGGGCCGGCTCGGTGACCATCTGTACATAGGCGCTGGCGACATCCTTGAACAGCGAGATCAGGTCGAGTTCTTGCTGGTAATCGGTGCCCAAGCTCATGCGTGCCTGCTGCCCGATGATGGCGACCGCGGGCATATGATCCTTACGGGCATCGTACAGGCCGTTGAGCAGGTGCACGGCACCGGGACCCGAGGTGGCCACGCAGACTCCCACTTCGTCGCTGAATTTGGCGTGCCCGCAGGCCATGAAAGCCGCGACTTCTTCGTGGCGTGGCTGGATGAGACGTGGCAAGCCATCGGCGCGGCGCAGTGCGGCCATGAAGCCATTGATGCCGTCACCGGAATAGCCATAAAGCCGCTCGACTCCCCATTGCCCGAGTCGCGAAACGATGAAGTCGCTGACAGTCTGGTGCATGATCCTCTCCCTTTGGTTCGCGGTTCCTGCATTCCGGTCGCGCATCCTTGAATGTCTTGGTGATTCAGTTTGGGTAGGGTTTTATCCATCTGTAAAGCGCAGGGCGGATTTATACCGTTATCTTTTCTCCTGGCTCTCAGCGAATAACGCCGGCCTGCCGAGGCATTGTGCGATGGGGTATAATTTGTCGCACAGAATATCGCTCGCAAGCCACCTGACTGACTTGTTCGCACCGCCCGTCACTTGTAAGGAGTTCCCGCCCCATGCCCGTGATTCGCCAGGATGATTTGATTCAGAGTGTCGCCGATGCCCTGCAATACATTTCCTACTACCACCCCAAGGATTTCATCGACGCCATGCATGCGGCGTATCAGCGCGAGGAGAATCCGGCGGCACGCGATGCTATCGCGCAAATTTTGATCAATTCACGCATGTGCGCCACCGGTCATCGACCGATCTGCCAGGATACCGGCATCGTCACCGTGTTCGTGCATGTCGGCATGAACGTGCGCTGGGAGACGGACATGAGTCTCGACGACATGATCAACGAAGGCGTGCGTCGGGCCTACACCAACGCGGACAACGTATTGCGGGCGTCGGTGCTCGCCGACCCCGATGGTAAGCGCAGCAATACCGGCGACAACACGCCGGCGGTCATCCATCACAAGCTGGTGCCGGGCGATACCATTGAGGTGCATGTCGCGGCCAAGGGCGGTGGTAGCGAAGCCAAGTCCAAATTCGCCATGCTCAATCCGTCGGACAGCGTGGTCGATTGGGTGCTCGAACAGTTGCCGAAGATGGGCGCTGGCTGGTGCCCGCCGGGAATGCTCGGCATCGGCGTGGGCGGTACCGCCGAAAAGGCCATGGAACTCGCCAAGGAGGCGTTGCTCGATCCCATCGACATCCAGGAGTTGCAGGCGCGCGGCGCCTCCAACCGTGCCGAGGAACTGCGCCTGGAGCTTTACGACAAGGTCAACCGCAGCGGTATCGGGGCGCAAGGTCTGGGTGGGTTGACCACGGTGCTCGATATCAAGGTCAAAGACTACCCGACCCACGCCGCCAACAAACCAGTGGCGATCATTCCCAACTGCGCGGCGACCCGCCACATCCATTTCAGGCTTGATGGCAGCGGCGCCGCCGAGTTGCCTGTACCCAAGCTGGAGGACTGGCCGGAGATCGCCCGCGAAGCGAACGGTAACGTCAGGCGCGTCAATCTCGATACCGTTACCGCCGAAGACGTACGAGCCTGGCAGCCCGGCGATACCGTGCTGCTGTCCGGCAAGTTATTGACCGGGCGCGACGCCGCGCACAAGCGCATGGTTGATATGCTGGCCAAGGGCGAGCCGTTGCCGGTCGATATGCGCGGTCGCTTTATCTATTACGTCGGTCCGGTCGATCCGGTGCGCAACGAGGTCGTTGGCCCGGCCGGTCCGACCACGTCGACGCGCATGGACAAGTTCACCCGTACCATGCTCGAGCAAACCGGCTTGTTGGGCATGGTCGGCAAGGCCGAGCGCGGTCCCATCGCCATCGAGGCCATCCGCGACAACCAGGCGGTGTATTTGATGGCGGTCGGCGGAGCCGCCTACCTGGTCGCCCAGGCGATCAAGAAGTCTAGGGTGGTCGGCTTCGAGGACCTGGGCATGGAGGCGATCTATGAGTTCGAGGTCGAAGACATGCCAGTCACCGTGGCGGTCGATAGCCTGGGTGAGTCGGTGCATCGAACCGGTCCCGCGAAATGGAAGGAGATCATCGCCGAAAGAGCCTGATAGGATGGGTGCCTGGCCGCACAGCGGCGCTGCCTCGATCAAACATTGCAACAGGGAGTGGCAATGACATCCACGCTAGTGGGGCTGGGTATCTTTCTGATTTACCTTGCGGGCGTGCTGTCCGCAGTGCTGGCCTTGATGTCCAGTCGTACGTCACAAGGTGCGATTGCCTGGATCATCTCGCTGATCACTTTCCCGTATGTGGCGGTTCCGGCCTATTGGATCTTCGGGCGGCCGCGATTCTATGGCTACGTTTCGGCACGCGGTGAGCGCGATACCACGCTGCGCCGTGTGCTGCTGCGTTATCGGCCCTTGATCGAGCCGTATCTGGCGGACGCGCGACACGGCAGCATACGCGCCGTGGAGCAGTTGGCGATGATGCCGATGACCAGCGGCAACCGGGCCGAACTGCTGATCGATGGCGAGGCAGCGTTCGATAGCCTGTTCGCCGGTATCGATGCCGCAGAGTCCTATATTCTCATTCAGTTTTTCATCGTTCGTCAGGATCGACTCGGCCTCGAGCTCAAACAGCGCCTGGAGCGTCAGGCCGAGCGCGGCGTGCGGATCTATTTCCTGTACGACGAGATCGGCAGTCGTGCGCTGGGCGATGGCTATCTGGACGATCTGCGTCACGCGGGGGTGGAAGTCAGCGCCTTCAATTCATCGCGCGGGCTGCGCCACCGCTTTCAGCTCAACTTTCGCAATCACCGTAAGATTCTGGTGGTCGATGGCCAGTTTGGCTGGACCGGCGGCTTCAACGTCGGTGTCGAGTATCTTGGCGAGAGCCCTCGGCATGGGCCCTGGCGCGACACCCACCTGAAGCTCTCGGGCCCCAGCGTGCTAGGGTTGCAAGAAGCCTTCTGGGAAGACTGGCACTGGGCAACCGGTCAGGTGATCGATCTGGAATGGAAACCCCGCATCACCTGTGACGAGTGTCAGAACGTGGTGATCGTGCCCTCCGGGCCGGCGGATCGCCAGGAAACCGCCAGCCTGCTGACGCAGCACGCCATTCACAGCGCGCGGCATCGGCTGTGGGTGGCCAGCCCGTATTTCGTTCCCGACCAGGGAGTGCAGGATGCGTTGCGACTGGCGGCGATGCGGGGTGTCGATGTGCGGGTGATGATGCCCGAGCGCCCCGATCACTTGCTGATCTTTCTCTCGGCGTTTTCTTTCCTGCCCGACATGCTGCGCGTCGGTGTCAGAATCTACCGCTACCAACCGGGGTTCCTGCACCAGAAGGTCATGTTGATCGATGATCGCTGCGCCTCGGTGGGGTCCGTCAACCTGGACAATCGATCCTTTCGGCTCAATTTCGAGATCACGGCGTTCATTCCCGACAAGGGGTTCGCCGCCGAGGTGCAGTCGATGCTCGAGCGTGATTTCGACAGTTGCCGCGAGGTGACGCTGGAAGAGCTCCAGCAGCGACCGCTGTGGCGCAAGCTGGTTTCTCGCGCCGCGTACCTGCTGGCGCCGATTCAATGATCACGAATCGGCCTGTCTAAACGGGCCGGTGACTTTCAGATTATGGACACGCCCATGGTGAGTACCGTTGCCCTTGGGTAAACTCCTGATTCGGCCGTGTGTCGTCGGCCAAGCTGCCCATCGGAACGTCGGGAGTCGCGGTGAACCTTGAAACCAAATGGCTGGAAGATTTCGTCGCACTGGCCAATACCCGCAGCTTTTCCGCCTCGGCACGCCAACGCCATGTCACTCAGCCGGCCTTCAGTCGGCGTATCCGTTCGTTGGAACAGGCGGTGGGCGCCACGCTGGTTGACCGCTCCACCACGCCCGTGGGATTGACGCCCGAGGGTCAGCTCTTCTTGATCACCGCTCGTAATATGGTCGAGCAACTCAGCGAATGCCTAGGGCATCTGCGCGGCCTGTCGATCGCCAACGAAGCGTTGGATATCGTCGCCGCGCATTCACTGGCACTGGCATTTTACCCACGCTGGGTCTCGCGCCTGCAGAAGGGCGTCGGTGAGTTGCCTACTCGGCTGGTGGCGATGAACGTGGGCGATGCCATTCATGTGTTGCGCGAAGGCAATTGCGATCTGATGCTTGGCTATCACGATCCCTACGCGACGATGCAACTCGATGCGGAGGTCTTTCCATCGTTCTCGATCGGCAACGCCAAGATGGTTCCGGTGTGCCTGCCGGATGCCAACGGGCAGCCGTGCTTCCCGTTGGCCGGCAACGATCCGATACCGTTCCTGGCATATACCCAGGGTGCTTTCCTGGGGCGCAGCGTGCGCATGTTGCTCAAGAACGACCCGACACGCATGCGCTTGAAGACCATCTACGAAACGGCGATGGCCGAAGGGCTCAAGGGCATGGCGCTGCAAGGCGTGGGCATGGCCTGGATACCCGATTTCTGTATCCGCGAGGAACTTCGCGACGGGCGGCTGGTGCGTGCCGGGGACCAGCAATGGGATATACCACTGGAGGTGCGCCTGTATCGCTGCTCACTGGTGCATAAGCCCGGCGTGGAGAAGCTGTGGCGACAGATGATGGAGTTGCCGCGCGATTTTCTTCAGGCCTGAAAAGCCATCCGCATCATTTCGTTCGGCTATTTCCCCAATGGCCTTTACCGCTTAAGGCGTGGCCCAGCCGGCTGGCAGTCCCAGGAAGTTCTGGATGATGAAGAAATGGTCCTCGAACAGCGTCTCGGGTTCGAGATCGGCGAGTGCCACCCAGCGGGCATGGTCGCCGCCCTTGGCCGGCTTCAATTGCGGCAATTGCTGCTCGGGACGCAGGGCGAAGTAAAAGGCTTCGGCCAGGGTGCGGCCCCGCCAACTACGGTGCGGCTCGTCGAATAGCCGTTGGCCACGCAGCGATCCCTTGAGTACCGGCTCGGGCACCTTGAGGCGTACCCGCTCACGCAACTCGCGCAGGCAGGCATCGAGCAATCGTTCGTGCGGGTTGATGAAGCCACCGGGCAGGGCCAGCAACCCCTTGCCCGGCGCGGCCGTACGCTTGACCAACAATACGTGACCCGATTGCACCACTACGCCATTTACGGTGACGAAGATCGGCGGGTAGGGCGCCTGCGCCCAGGCGCTGCGATATTGCTCGAGCAGTTGTTGTTCTTCGAGTAGCTGCTGGCAGGCCTCCGTGGCATGAAATGCCAGCAGCGCGCGATGCACACGAGGGGGTAGGTCGTGAGCCGCGCCAGTGGAAAGATAATCCGCCGCCGAGGCACTGGAGTAAAATAGCCGCTCACGAATCTGACTGGCCGAGATGCCTTCGATCAGTGGCACGCTCACCGATTCCCATTGTGGGAATAGGCTCAGGTAATAGCTCGATTGACCGCGGTTGGCGCCGATCAACCCGATGCGTGGCAGCTTGCCTTGGCGGGGGCGGGCGATATCACGCACTTTGCGCTGCACATCGCGAACCCAGACGTCATCGTTGTATAGCGCATCGAGCAGCGGCTCGATTTCCAGGCGGCGATTGTCGTCGCTATCGAAGCAGTCGCGCAGCATGTCGCGACGTTCCTCGAAACGCCAGGGGTTACGCAGCGAGCGCGCCTGCCATGCCGAACCGATCAACACGATGACCTGGCGGGCACGTTTCAGTGCTTCATGAATGACCGCCAGGTGCCCCAGGTGAGGCGGCTGGAAACGGCCGATGAAGACCAGGCAGTCAAAGTCGTGCGAAGCGGAAGCAGCGGGCATCGGTGTCGGGTCCGGCGCGGTCGACATAAAGGTTCCTGTCATGATGAGCGGAGCCATTATGGTCGGGCGACTACGGCCCTGCAAGGTAGCTTGGATTGCGGGGATGGTGAGTTTCGCCCTTTGGTTTCCGCTCGGTTGGCGACTTGGTTATGCTGATAACAGGAGATAACCGCCGTAGGCATGGGAGAGTTCGTGATCAAGAAAGAGGTGAAGACCTGGTTTCAGATCGTACGCGATGCCTTCACGCTATGGTTGGAACATAATGCGTTCAGTTACGCTGGCTCGCTGGCGTTCTATACCTTGTTTTCATTGGCGCCGACGGTGATTATCGCGGTCACGGTCATCGGGCTGGTGCTCGGCGAGGATGCTGCTCATGGGCAGATCGTCGGCCAGCTTTCCGGCGTCATGGGGTCTGGGGCGGCGGCGGCCGTCGAGGATGCCGTGGCACAATCGCGTATCGAATCCTCGGGGATCATACCCACATTGCTAGGGGTCGGGGCGCTGGTGGTGGGCGCCACGACGGTGTTTGGCCAGATGCAGTTCTCGCTGAATACGATATGGGGCGTGACCGCCCGGCCGGATCGCAACAGCATGTCGCTTTTCATCAAGCAGCGCTTTTTATCGCTGACCGTGGTGCTGGCCATTGGCTTCGTGTTGCTGGTGTCGCTGGTACTCGGGGTGGCGCTACGTGCGGCTTTTCAATTCGCCGGCGACTGGATACCCGGTTCCGGGGCGTTGCTGAGCGGCGCCGAGCTGCTACTTTCGCTGCTGGTCATCACGTTGTTTTTCGCCACGCTATTCAAGGTGCTGCCCGATGTTGTGATCGGCTGGCGGGACGTACTGGTGGGGGCCGTGGTCACCGCCGTGCTGTTTTCCATCGGGCGCTATGCGATTGCCGCCTACCTGGCCTACACCGCGACGGCATCGACCTACGGGGCGGCGGGTTCGGTGGTGCTGATTTTGCTGTGGGTCTACTACTCGTCGCTCATTCTGTTGTTTGGCGCGGCATTTACCCGCATTCATCTCGAAGCCCGGGGGAAGCCGATCATCCCGCGCAAGATGGCGGTGCGGGTCAAGCGTGAGTTTATGTCTGATCGCTGATATCAAGCTACCGACCCCGGTGAAGCCGGGATCGGTAGCCTTGCGGTTAACGTCAGGCCGCGTGGCGGCGATGCGCGGCGAAACGCTCCTCGGCAATCCGGTCGGCGACCTCGGCGGGTGTGCGGCGTTCCTGCCGGGCACGAACGAAGATTTCATCCAGCGTCTGTGCGATGCCGGCGATATGCGCCATGACCTTGTCACGGCTGTAGTCTTCGCGGCGCTGCCAGGCAATCTCGATCACCCCGCCGGCATTGGCCACGTAATCGGGCGCGTACAGGATGCCGCGTTCCTGTAGCCGCTGGCCGATCCCTGGCGTGGCGAGCTGATTGTTGGCGGCCCCGGCGATGACTCGCGCTTTCAAGCGCTCAGCGACACTGGCATCGAGTACCGCGCCCATGGCGCAGGGGGCGAACACATCGACATCGGCATCGAAGATGGCATCGGGGGCGACGACTTGGGCATCGAGTTCGCGTGCCAGCCGATCCGCAGCCTGGGTATCGATATCGGTTAGTACCAAGCGCGCACCGGCGTCGTGCAGGTGGTGCGCCAGGTGAGCGCCGACGTTGCCGACGCCCTGTATGGCGACTCGCAAGCCACGCAGGTCGTCACGCTCCAGGCCGTGATATACCGCACAGCGCAAGGCGTGAAATACGCCCCATGCGGTGAAGGGCGACGGGTCGCCGGAATGGTCGCCCTCGCGGCACAGGCCGCCGACATGGCGCGTGGTGCCGGCAATGATCTGCATGTCCTCTTCGCTGCTGCCGGAGTCCTCGGCGGTGATGTAACGCCCGCCCAGCGAATCGACCAGGCGTCCCATCGCTTCCAGCAGGGCTGGCGTCTTGTCGCGCTTGGGGTCGGCGATGATCACCGCTTTGCCGCCACCCAGGTCGAGCCCGGCCAGTGCCGATTTGTAGGTCATGCCCCGCGATAGGCGCAGCACGTCGGTCAATGCCTGCTCTTCGCTGGCATAAGGGAAAATACGCAGGCCACCGAGGGAAGGGCCGCGATGGGTGTTGTGGATGGCGACGATGGCACGCAATCCGCTGGCTTCGTCGCAGCCGAACACAACCTGTTCGTGGTGATCGAAATCGGGGTGATCGAAGAGGGTCATTTGTTGTTCTCCCTTGTGAGGAATTCCGGACTAAAGCCGTGTCAATAGAATGCGCAAAGGCGTCGGGTAGGGCGCCGAATACCGCAAGTGGAAGAGGCTTGTGGCCTCTTGATGTCAGGTTAAAACAATCGGCCGGGAATTTCTCGATCTTGGGTGCAAGCCGCGACAATGCTAGAAAGAGACGTCACCGCACTATTCACCGGCAGCTTGGGAGGGAGAAAATCGCCATGAGCAAATGCTGTGTCAAGGCCATCGTCAGTGGCAGGGTGCAGGGCGTGTGGTATCGCCGCGCCACGCAGGACCAGGCGCTCAGGGCCGGTGTGACCGGTTACGCTGAGAACCTGCCGGACGGTCGCGTCGAAGTTCTGTTGTGCGGCGAGGGCGAGGCGGTCAATGCCGTGGTCGAATGGCTATGGCAGGGACCACCCGAGGCCCAGGTGACCCATGTCGAGCTGGAAGGCGTCGAGTGGCGGGACCGCGACGCCTTCGTGACGCGTTGACTAGGCCAGGGTGTCGACGATCCAATCGACAACCCCTTGGCCGTCCGCGTTGAGGCAGACCTCGACCAGGGGCGTTCTCGACCAGCGTTCACCAAGGAAAGGGCGGCCCTCGGGAGCGAAGAGGGTTTGTCCCTCGGCAAGGCCATCGGTGGCTACGCTCAAATGCCCGCGAGCGGTGGTGAACAGATCCGGGCGCATCAGCCAGGCGAGCGCGCAGCTATCGTGAGGACAGCAACCGTCGATACCCAGCGCGCTTTGATAGAACTTTCGGTAGAAGTGATAGCTGCCGGCCAGTACCTCGCCCAATCGCCCTTGACCGGCTGCGATCTTCTCCATGTCGGCCGGGCCGAGCACGCAGCGGTGCGTGGCGTCGAGGCCGACCATCGTCAACGGCCAGCCGGCAGTTAATGTGCGGGACGCGGCGTGCGGGTCGTTGAAGATATTGGCTTCGGCGACCGGCGTGACGTTGCCGCCTTCCTTCACCGAGCCGCCCATGATCACCACCTGCTTGACCTTGCCGACAATGCTCGGGTCGAGCTGCAGCGCGGCGGCCAGGTTGCCCAATGGGCCAACCGCGACCAGCGTGATCTCACCGGGACGGGCGTTGACCTGATCGACGATGAACTGCGCGGCGTTTTGCTCGATTGCTTGGCCCCGCACATCGGGCAGTTCGAAATTGCCCAGCCCGTTATCGCCATGGATATGCGCCGGCGCCGGATGCTTGGTTTTGACCAACGGCATGGCGGCGCCCTGTGCCACGGGTATGTCCTGCCCGGCCAACTCGGCGAGCAGCAAGGCGTTGTGCGTCGCGGTGGCGATTTCGACATTGCCGTAGGTGGTGGTCATGCCCAGCAATTCGATATCGGGATGGGCGAGGGCAATAGCGATAGCCTGGGCGTCATCCACGCCCGGGTCGGTATCGAAGATGATCGGTGTCGCCATGAAAGCTTCCTTCTAGCAGCGTGAATGTCGGCCAGCGTCTACTGGTCGTGAAGTTCGAGTTCCGGCCATTCCCTCGCGGCGTCATGAACTTCGCTGATCACCGGGATGCTCGGCGCGGCGCCTTCGTGCTGCACGCAGAGCGCCGCGGCGGAGCTTGCCAGGCGCAGTGCCGCAACGGTGTCGTCGGTATGCTGACGCGCCGCCATGAAGTAGCCAATGAAGGTATCTCCGGCGGCGGTGGTATCCACGGCCTCGACCGGGTGCGCCAGTAGGTGGAGCCGCGTGTCGCCATGCTGATAGCAGACGCCGTTACGGCCCAGCGTGAGCACCACCTCGACACTCGGCAAGCGCTGGCCAAGTGCGTCGAGCAGGGCATCGGTCGGTGCCTGTTCGCCTTGATCGACCAGCATGGCGGCCTCGCCGCGATTGAGGAACAGCAGCCGGCAATGTTCCAGCGGCAGGCGCAGCACATTGGCCGCCATTGGCGCCGGGTTGAAAGCGATGTTCATGCCATGCTCGGCGGCACGAACCATCAATTTACCCAAGGCATTGCATTCATTCTGCAGTAGCAGCCAATCGCCGGATTTCACCGACGTCATCAGTGCGTCCTGCTGTGCATCGGTGAAGCCGTGATTGGCGCCAGGATGCAGGATGATGGCATTTTCGCCGTGATCGTCGACCTGGATCAGCGCGTGACCACTGGCTTCGGCGGTCAGCTCGATATGCGCGGTATTGACTCCGGCGGTGGAGAGCGCCTCTATCACCCAGCGATCGCGCTGGCTCAGACGCCCCCAGTGAGTCACCTCACCACCGGCGCGCGCTATCGCCAGCGATTGGTTGGCACCCTTGCCACCGAGCACCTGACGGTATCCATGACTGGACAGGGTTTCTCCGGGGCGCACCAGATGCGGTACGCGGTAAACGTGATCGATGTTGATCGATCCATAGTTGTAAAGCATGGCCTCTCCTGACAGCGCATTCTTGCGGGCATTGCCGCGTTTTGGAGTATTGGCGGGCGATCAAGAGGATGCAAGCATCAGCCCTGGGTCCCGGCCCACGCGCGTAAATTTTCGGCGGTCAGGCGCACGACGTTGGCGCGTGCCTCAGGGCTGATCCAGGCATTGTGCGGCGTCACGATCAGGTTCAGCGGCTCGCTCAAGGCATCGAGTAGTGGGAGCCCCTCGCGCGGGGGTTCCTGAGATAGAACGTCGATGCCCAGCCCACCTAGCTGGCCTCGACGTAGTGCCGCCAGCACGGCCCGTTCATCGACGATGCCGCCACGCGCGCAGTTGATCACCAACGCGTCGGACTTCATGCGGCTCAGCAGGTCGGCATCGATCAGGTGCCGGGTCGCCTCGGTTAATGGGCAGTGCAGGGACAGGATATCGGCGCTGGGCGACAGCTCGACAAGTGATGGGCGCGCGTCGTTGGCTTCGTTGCCGGGGCGTGCGGCGAAGACGACATCCATGCTGAAAGCCTCGGCCAGGCGTGCCACGGCCTGCCCCAGTTCGCCACTGCCGACGATGACCAGCCGCTTGCCGGCGAGTTCCAGCGTGCGATGATCCAGCAGACAGAAGATCGGACTCTCGTCCCAACGGCCAGCGGCGACGTCGCGTTGGTACAGCGGCAAGCGGTTGGCGAGGGCAAGCATCAGCATCATGGTGTGCTGGGCAACGCTGGCGGTACCGTAGGCATTGACGTTCTTCACGTAAATGCCATGGCGCTCGGCGGCGGCCTTGTCGATATTGTTGGTGCCGGTGGCCAGCACGCAGATCAGCTTGAGCCGAGGCAGCGCGCTCAGCAGTTCGCCGTCGAGCTGCACCTTGTTGACGATGGCGATATCGGCATCCTGTAGGCGGGCCTGGCATTCCTGCGGCTTGCTATGGGCGTGAACGTCGAGGGTGGCGACTTCATTGCACAGCGGCGACAGGTCGATATCGTCGCCTAGGCTAGCGGCATCCAGGATTACGGCTTTCATCGACGATTCCTCATGAACGAAGGTGGGCGAAGCTCGCTGTGTCGGCCTTGCCCGTCGGGGGCCGCTACACGCTATAATATGCGGCTTTCAAGGCAGGCTTGGAAAGCGCGTCGGCTGGCCATATTAAACGAGCCACCGCATGCTGGGGTTTGTAGCCCGATGTGCCTGCGGTGACGTTTCACGGTTGTTTTCGTACCCAAGAGTGAAGAAGAAAACCATGCCGATCTATGAATATGAGTGCAAGGCCTGCGGCCATCGCCTGGAAAAACTACAGAAGCTGAGCGCCGCTCCACTGAAGGATTGCCCTTCTTGCGAGCAATCGGAGCTGTCGCGGCTGGTTTCCGCCGCCGGTTTCCGCCTGGCGGGCGGCGGCTGGTACGAGACCGATTTCAAGTCGGGCGGCAAGAAGAACCTGGCGGGCGACGCGGGCGACAAGAAAACCACTTCGAGCGCTGACGGCAAGGCCTCGCCAAGTGTCGATAAAAAAGCGCCTTCCAGCGCTGATGCCAAGAGTTCACCGGGCAAGGGCTCATCGAGTAAGTCTCCATCGAGCCCCGATAGCAAGGCCACCGCCTGACAACTCCGCCGGCCTCACCGGTCGGCGGAGATTCACCGATTAAAGCAACGAAACAGGATTTGACATGCGCAGCCATTATTGCGGCCAGTTGAACGAGACCCAGGTGGACCAGGAGGTCACGCTTTGCGGATGGGTGCATCGCCGCCGTGACCACGGCGGGGTGATCTTCCTCGACATGCGCGATCGTGACGGCATTGCGCAGGTCGTGGTCGACCCCGACACCCCGGAAGCGTTCGCCACCGCTGATCGCGCCCGCAATGAGTTCGTGCTGCGTATTCGCGGGCGTATTCGGCTGCGCCCCGAGGGCACCCAAAATCCCAACATGCCGACCGGCATGATCGAGGTGTTGGCTAAGCAGGTCGAGGTGCTCAACACCGCCGCCACGCCGCCGTTCCAACTCGACGAGCATGGCAAGGTCGGCGAGGAAGTGCGCCTCAAGTATCGCTATATCGATCTGCGTCGTCCGGAGATGATCGACAAATTGCGCCTGCGCTCGCGTATCTCGCACAGCGTGCGTGCCTTTCTCGAAGGCCAGGGTTTCCTGGATATCGAGACGCCGATCCTGACCCGTGCCACGCCCGAAGGCGCACGCGACTACCTGGTACCGAGTCGTACCCATGAAGGGCACTTCTTCGCGCTGCCGCAGTCGCCGCAGCTATTCAAGCAATTGCTGATGGTTTCGGGTTTCGATCGTTACTACCAGATTGCCAAGTGTTTCCGCGACGAGGATCTGCGCGCCGATCGTCAGCCGGAATTCACCCAGATCGACATCGAGGCATCGTTCGTCGAGGAAGACGACGTCATGGCGATCACCGAGCGTATGGTTCGTCAGCTCTTCTCCGAGGTGCTCGACGTCAAGCTGCCTGATTTCCCGCGCATGCCCTATGCCGAGGCCATGCAGCGTTATGGCTCCGACAAGCCCGACCTGCGCATTCCGCTGGAATTGGTCGATGTCGACGATCTGATGAAAGAGGTCGACTTCAAGGTGTTCTCCGGCCCGGCCAACGCCGACGACGGCCGTGTCGCGGCGCTCAAGGTCACTGGCGGCGCCAGGCTTTCACGCAAGGAAATCGACGAGTACACCAAGTTCGTCGGTATTTACGGCGCCAGGGGGCTGGCCTGGATCAAGGTCAACGAGCGCGCCAAGGGCATCGAAGGCCTGCAATCGCCGATCGTCAAGTTCATGGAAGGCATCGTCGAGTCGTTGCTCGATCGCGTGGGTGCCGAAGATGGCGACATCATCTTCTTCGGTGCCGACAAGGCACGCATCGTCAACGAGGCGATCGGGGCGTTGCGCGTCAAGCTGGGTGGGGATCTGGACCTGTATACCGCCGAGTGGGCGCCGCTGTGGGTGGTCGATTTCCCGATGTTCGAGGCCGACGATGCCGGTCGCCTGTCGGCGTTGCATCATCCGTTTACCGCGCCGTCGTGCACGCCGGACGAGCTCAAGGCCAATCCGGCGGCGGCGCTATCGCGCGCTTACGACATGGTGCTCAACGGCACTGAATTGGGTGGCGGGTCGATTCGTATCCACGATCGCGACATGCAGCGCCAGGTCTTCGAAGTGCTGGGCATCAATGATGCGGAAGCCGAAGAGAAGTTCGGCTTCCTGCTCGACGCCCTGCAGTTCGGCGCGCCGCCGCATGGTGGCCTGGCCTTTGGCCTCGATCGCCTGGTGATGCTGATGACCGGCGCACGGACCATTCGTGAAGTGATTGCGTTCCCCAAGACCCAGAGCGCGGCCTGCTTGATGACCGACGCACCGGGCGAGGTCAGTGCCGATCAGCTCAAGGATCTGAACATTCGCTTACGACAGAAGGCCAAGGTGCCCACGAGCGAAGAATAAATGATCAAAGGTGGTTGGCTCCAGGGAGGCGCGCAATGATCGTGCTGGGTATCGATCCCGGCTCGCGCCTCACCGGTTATGGGGTGCTCGATCTGTCTGGCGGCAAGCCGCGCTATGTCGCCAGCGGTTGCATTCGCATCAAGGCCGACGGCCTGGCCCAGAAATTGGCTCAGGTGTATGCCGGTATCGCGGAGTTGATCGCCATGCACCGCCCGGCGGAATTCGCTATCGAGCAGGTGTTCATGGCCAAGAACGCCGACTCGGCGCTCAAGCTGGGTCAGGCCAGGGGCACCGCCGTGGTGTGTGCCGCCAACCACGGCCTGCCGGTGTTCGAGTACGCGGCGCGTCAGATCAAGCAAGCCGTGACCGGCACCGGGGCCGCCGACAAGCTCCAGGTGCAGCATATGATTACTGCCGTGCTCGGCCTTAGCGCCACGCCCCAGGCAGATGCCGCCGATGCATTGGCCATCGCGCTGACCCATGCCCATACCCGCGCCGGGCTGATCCAGCAGGGCAGCTACGGTAGCCGTCGTGGTGGGCGTGGCCAACGTTGGCGCGATTATCGCCCCGAGTGAAGCCATTCTCACGACGCTGGTCAGTCGAACGGCCGATCAGTATAGTGACACCCCAGTCATTCGAAGGATTGTGAACGCATGATTGGACGCCTGCGTGGCACCCTGTTGGAGAAGCAACCGCCCTGGATGGTGATCGACGTCAGCGGTGTCGGTTATGAGCTCGAAGCCTCCATGAACACTTTGCTGGCCTTGCCCGGAGTGGGGGAAGCGGTACAGGTTTTCACTCATCTGACCATCCGTGAGGATGCTCACCTGCTATACGGCTTTGCTCGTCAGCAGGAGCGCTCGCTGTTCCGTGCGCTGATCAAGGTCAACGGCGTCGGGCCCAAGCTGGCGCTGGCGATTCTTTCCGGCATGGAAGAAAACCAGTTCATTCGCTGTGTGATGGACGACGACATCAAGTCGCTGACCCGGCTGCCCGGTGTGGGCAAGAAAACCGCCGAACGCTTGATCGTCGAGATGCGTGACCGCTTCCCACACTGGACGGCCGAGCAAGGCGATGCACTCGACGGTCTGGGCCAGGCGGGCGAGGCCACCCATTCGCACGATCCGTTGGCCGACGCCGAGGCGGCGCTGATCACGCTGGGCTACAAGCCCACTGAGGCAGCGCGTTTGCTCTCGGGGCTCGATGCCAAACAACCCACCGAGGCCTTGATCAAGGCCGCGCTTACACGCCAGATGGCAGGGTAAGGACGCATGATCGAAAGCGACCGCCTGATTGCCGCCGAACCTCAGATGGGTGAAGTGCGCGTCGACCATGCCATACGCCCCAAGCGCCTGGCCGATTACATCGGCCAGCCACGCGTGCGCGAGCAGCTCGATATCTTCATCAGCGCGGCACGTGGGCGTGGTGATAGTCTCGATCATACGCTGGTGTTCGGCCCGCCGGGGCTGGGCAAGACTACGCTGGCCAACATCATCGCCGAAGAGATGGGCGTCGATATCAAGTCGACCTCCGGGCCGGTGCTCGAGCGTGCCGGCGACCTGGCCGCCATGTTGACCAATCTCCAGCCGGGCGATGTGCTGTTCATCGACGAGATTCATCGCCTGCCGGCAGCGGTCGAGGAAGTCTTGTACCCGGCGATGGAGGATTTTCAGCTGGATATCATGATCGGCGAGGGCCCGGCGGCGCGCTCGATCAAGCTCGACCTGCCCCGGTTTACGCTGGTCGGCGCCACCACTCGCGCGGGACTTCTGACCTCGCCACTGCGCGATCGCTTCGGTATCGTCCAGCGTCTGGAGTTTTACGCGATCGACGAGCTTACCGAGATCGTCACGCGTTCGGCGAGGCTGCTGGGAATCGAGGCCGAGGCTGGTGGCGCCGCCGAAATCGCACGCCGCGCGCGCGGTACGCCGCGTATCGCCAACCGGTTGCTGCGCCGGGTGCGCGATTACGCCGAGGTACGTGGCGATGGCCGCTTGAGCGTTGAAATCGCCGATCTGGCCTTGAACATGTTGAACGTGGATCGTCATGGGCTGGATCATATGGATCGTCGCTTGCTGTTGGCGATGATCGAGAAATTCGATGGCGGGCCGGTGGGTGTCGACTCGCTGTCCGCGGCGATCAGCGAAGAGCGCGATACCATCGAGGATGTGCTTGAACCGTATCTGATCCAGCAGGGCCTCATGCTGCGTACCGCGCGGGGGCGCATGGTTACACGTCAGGCCTATCTGCATTTCGGCCTGGCGGCGGGTGATAGCGTACCGAATGCCTCGGGCGAGGGGCGCCCATGAGTGCATTCACGCTACCGGTGACGGTTTATATCGAAGACACCGATGCCGGCGGCATCGTCTATTACGTCAATTATCTCAAATACATGGAGCGGGCACGCAGCGAATGGCTCAAGCAGTTCGGTATTACCCAACGTGAATTGCTGGATGCCGGCATTCAACTGGTGGTGCATCGAATCGAATGCCGTTATGCCAAGCCCGCCCGACTCGACGACCGGCTGATGGTCAGCGCCGAGGTCGTCGAGCAATCCTCCTGTCGCCTGAGTTTTCGCCAACGGGTGACGGGTCGTGGGGAACCATTATGCGAAGCTAGCGTCGACATCGCTTGTCTGGATGCGTCCCGGCTTCGCCCGACACGTTGGCCGTCGGCACTTGCCGCGGTCCTGAACGGATAATCCGTACCACTGATCGAGGACACCCGTGAACGACTCCATGTCCATTCCCCATCTCATCCTGAATGCCAGTCTGGTCGTCCAACTGGTCATGCTGCTACTGATTGCGGGCTCCATCGCCTCCTGGGTAGTGATCTTTCAACGCAGCTTCGTGCTGCGCCGGGCACGCAAGGCCCATAGCACCTTCGAGGACCGCTTCTGGTCCGGCGTCGATCTCAACGAGTTGTATCGTGAAACGCCGGCCGAGCAGGAAGTGCTGGGCGCCGAGCAGATCTTTCGCTCCGGCTTTCGCGAATTCAATCGCCTGCTGCCCAAGACACGCAGCGCCCAGGCGGTACTCGACGGCGTGCAGCGCGCCATGCGCGTGGCTTGGTCGCGTGAGGAAGAGCGACTCACGCTGCATCTGACGTTTCTGGCTACCGTGGCTTCGGCCAGTCCTTACATCGGCCTGTTCGGCACCGTGTGGGGCATTATGGGGTCGTTCCAGAGCCTGTCGATGGCTCAGCAGGCGACGCTGTCCACCGTGGCACCATGGATCGCCGAAGCCTTGATCGCGACGGCCATGGGTCTGTTCGCCGCCATCCCGGCGGTGATCTTCTATAACCGGCTGTCGGCGCAAGCCAACCGGTTACTGGGGCAATATGAGGACTTCGCCGAGGAGTTTCACTCCATCCTGCACCGCAACCTGCAAGGACGCGGCGAGCGCGAAGCCGCCTGAGGGAGCCCTACCATGCACGGACCATTCAATCGCGGCCCGCGGCAAAAGCCGATGGGCGAGATCAATGTGGTGCCCTTCATTGATGTCATGCTGGTGCTATTGGTGATTTTCATGATTACCGCGCCGATGCTGACTCAAGGGGTCGACGTCGATCTGCCCCAGGTGACCTCCGAGCCAATCCAGGATATGGAAGACACCGAGCCGGTCGTCGTCTCGGTGGATAGCCAGGGTCAGTACTTCATTTCGCTGGGTGATGGCGAAACTCCTTTGTCACTGGATGAGATCAGCGACAAGGTCATTATCATTCTAGAGCGTAAGCCCAGCACGCCGGTACTGGTGCGTGGCGATCGTAACGTTCCCTATGGCCAGATCGTAGAGCTGATGAGCACCCTGCAGATCGCTGGCGTACCCAACGTGGGGCTGATTTCCGAACCGCCCCCCAGTGATGGCTGAGGAGTATAGATGGCTAGACACGAACGGCGGGTAGGTTACGGCCTGCCTACGCTGCTCGCCATCGGCGTCCATGTGCTGGTGTTGCTGTTGACCGTGCTGCGTTGGCCGGATAGCGAGGCGACACCGAGTTCGTCGTCGGTGGTACAGGCAACCCTGGTGAGTACCGAAACCGCCACCGATCAGGCGCAGCGGGTCGAAGAGGCTAAAGCCAGCGCGGCCCAGGCCAAGCAGGCCGAAGAAGCCGCCGAGGCGGCTCGTGAGGCCGAGCAGGCCCAGGCCGAGGAAGCCGAGCGCCAGGCTGAGGCTGAAGCCCAGGCGGCACGCGAAGCCGAACAACAGGAGCGTGAACAAGCAAGGCAGCAAGCCGAGGCCGAAGCCGAACGACGCGCCGAAGAAGCTGCTAAGCAAGCCGAGCTGCGCGAACAACGGGCCGAGCAGCAACGCCAGGAACAGGCCCGTGAGGAAGCGGCCCAGGCTGCAGCGGCCAAACGCCAGGCCGAGGAAGAAGCGCGCAGAAAAGCCGAGGAAGCCAAACGCCAGGCCGAGGAGGAAGCGCGCAGAAAAGCCGAGGAAGCCCAGCGTCAGGCCGAAGAGGAGGCGCGCAGAAAAGCCGAGGAGGAAGCCAAACGCCAGGCCGAAGAGGAAGCGCGTAGAAAAGCCGAGGAGGAAGCCAAACGCCAAGCCGAGGAAGAAGCGCGCAGAAAAGCCGAAGCCGCCAGGAAAGCCGAGCAACAGCGCCAGGAAGAGCTCAAGCGTGCCGCTGAAGCCGCCGCCTCGTCTCTCGACAGCGCGATCGCGGGCGAGGCTCAGGCGATTGCCAATGCCAAGCAGGCGGCCCAAGCATCCAATAGCTTTGTCAATCTGGTGCGCAATGCCGTTGAACAGGCCTGGATATTGCCATCTGGTAGCAATGGAAAACTGGAAGCTCTCGTGAGTATCCGACTCTTGCCGACGGGCGAGCTGATTAGCGCTAGCATAAGCAAGAGCAGTGGCGACGCTGCCTTCGACCGCTCGGTGCTGCTGGCCGTGGAGCGTGCCGCGCCTTTCCGTGAAATGAGCGCGTTGCCGGCTTCCGCCCAGAGCCAATTCCGCGAATTCAATCTGGACTTCAACCCCGAGGACGTGCGCCGATGAAACGTATGACTTCTTTACTGGCAGGACTGCTGATGCTGTTGTGCAGCGGTCTGGCCAGCGCCGACCTGACGATCGAGATTACCAAGGGTAGCGATCGTGCCATTCCGATTGCCATTGTGCCTTTCGAAAATCAGGGGCAGGGCAATGTTCCCGAGGATATCGCCGGTATCGTCAGTAGCGACCTGGCACGCAGCGGCCAGTTCGACCCGCTGCCTCGCGAGTCGCTGATCGCTACGCCAAGTAACAGTGACGAGGTCACTTTCCGCGATTGGCGATTGGTCGATAGCAGCTATCTAGTGGTCGGTGAAATCAGCCAGGAGAGTGGCGGTTATCGCATCCAGTTCGAGCTGTTGGACATCTATGGCGAGCGCCGCATTATCGGTGAAGTGATCAACGTCTCGGCCAATGAACTGCGCGACGCGGCGCATTACATCAGCGATCAGATATTCGAGGCGATTACCGGTATTCGTGGCGCCTTTTCGACACAGATTGCCTATGTCACGGCGCAGGGCGCGGGCGACAATCGGCGCTTCGGGTTGCATGTCGCCGATTCCGATGGCCATGGCAGTCAGCAGATTCTTTCCTCCGACGATCCAATTCTCTCACCGGCCTGGTCTCCCGATGGCGGCAAGCTAGCTTATGTGTCGTTCGAGAGCGGAAATTCGGCGATTTATATTCAGGATTTAGCCTCTAGTCAGCGAATTCAAGCGACCTCATTTTCGGGAATCAACAGCGCTCCGGCCTGGTCCCCTGATGGGCGTAAATTGGCTATGTCCCTATCCAAGGATGGACAGCCGGAGATTTACGTCATGGACGTCGCTTCGCGTACATTCACTCGCCTGACCAACAGTCCGGGGATCGATACCGAGCCGGAATGGTCGCCGGATGGCAGCAGCCTTTTGTTCACATCGGACCGTAGTGGCGGCCCGCAATTGTATCGTTACGATCTTGCCAGTGGGCAGGCAGAACGCATAACCTTTACGGGTAGCTACAATTCCCGAGGGCGTTTTGCGCCGGATGGCGAGACGATTTTCATGATTCACCGGGCCAGCGATGGTTTCCATGTTGCCAAGAAGAACCTGGATACAGGAAGGCTGACGATTCTTACCGAATCCACTCTGGATGAATCGCCCAGTGTTGCCCCGAATGGGACCATGGTAATCTTCGCCACCCAGCAAGCAAACCGAGGGGTGCTGGGTGTCGTGTCGGCCGATGGCAATGCTTCGTACCGACTACCCTCGGCACAAGGCGACGTGCGGGAACCCGCTTGGTCGCCTTTCTTGAACTAAAGCACTAGAATCGACTGTGTCATTCAAATTCCGAGCAAGGAGTTGATAAATGCAATTCAAACCGTACGCCAAAAGCCTGGCAGTCGCTGTGTCCCTCGCCGTCATGGCTGGCTGTTCCAGCAGCGGTGGCACCCAGGATGGGAGCATGGATGGCACTGGTACTACCATGGGCGGTGTTTCCGGCCAAGGCATGACCAACGGTCAAACCAGCGGTAGCCAGATGGGCAGTCAGACTGGCATCCCCGACGTGCGTACCATTTACTTCGATTTCGACAAGGACACCATTCGTCCTGAATTCGAATCCGTGCTCAATGCTCACGCCGATTACCTGCGTAGCAATCCGAACACGACCGTCATTCTCGAAGGTCATGGCGATGAGCGCGGTACTCGTGAATACAACCTGGGTCTGGGCGAGCGTCGTGCGCAATCCGTCGAAAGCTACCTGACAGTACAGGGCGTATCGCCTTCCCAGCTCGAGATTGTCAGTTACGGCGAAGAGCGTCCGGCCGTTCAGGGTAACTCTGAAGATGCTTATGCGCAGAATCGCCGCGTGGTCTTCGACTACTAAGCTCCTACGGAGTCAAGCATGAAACACGGTCTGAAAGGACTGTGCGGCGCGGGAGCCTTAGTGCTCCCGCTGTCCGTATGGGCCGCCCCAGTGGTCGAGGATCTTACGGCCCAAAACAGTTTCTACCAGCAGGCACAGGTTCGCCAGGAACCCGGTGGCAGTCTGACATTGTTCAATCAGCTACAGGAAAATCAGCGCCAGATCAGGGAGCTTCGAGGCCAGGTCGAGGAATTGCGCTACCAGTTGGATCAGCAGCGCCAACTTTCTCAAGAGCGTTATCTCGAGCTTGAGCAACGCATTCAGGCGGGAAATACCGGTAGTGGGGCACAAACACCCAATGTCGATGCCAATGCCAATGTCGATACCGGCGCTGCAACCGCCGTGGCCGGTGATGATGGCCGGCAGGCTTATCAGGCGGCTTTCGCCAAGGTTCAGGCGCGTGACTTCGATGCGGCCATCGCGGCTTTCGAAGCGTTCGTCACCGATTACCCGCAATCGTCATTGCGTCCCAATGGTTACTATTGGCTGGGTGAACTCTATTCGGCGCGCTCCGAGCTCGAGCCCGCGGCCCAGGCTTTTACGACGGTCATCAATGATTACCCGCAGAGCAATAAGGTGCCGGATGCCCTGTACAAGCTGGGCCTGTTGAAAGCGCGCCAGGGCCAGCCCGACGCCAGCAAGCAACTGCTCGAGCGGGTCCAGGCGGAATATCCTGATAGCCGGGCCGCGGGCATGGCCAGTGATTTTCTCAATCAGTCCGGCCTGTGATTTCCCGGTAGGAGTCGTAATGACCTGCAAGATCGATTACCAGGCTCCGGCCGACCTGCTCGATGGGCGCGTCATTCTGGTTAGCGGCGCGGGGGATGGCATCGGTCGTGCCGCCGCGCTGACCTATGCTCGCCATGGCGCCACGGTGATTCTATTAGGCAGGACGATTGCCAAGCTGGAAGCGGTATACGATGAAATCGAGGCGCTAGGTGGTCCGCAGCCGGCTATTTTTCCCCTGAACTTCGAGGGAGCCACGCTCAAGGACTATCAGGATATGGCCGAAACCCTGCACAGGGAGTTCGGCCGTCTCGATGGTATTCTCCACAATGCCGGTCTGCTGGGACGTATTACGCCCTTCGAGCAGTACAATCCGCAATTGTGGGAGCAGGTCATGCAGGTCAATATCAACGGCCCGATCTGGATGACCCAGGCGTTGCTGTCGTTGCTCAAGGCGTCGAACGATGCCTCGGTGATCTTCACGACGTCGGGTGTCGGCCACAAGGGGAGGGCGTTCTGGGGGGCCTACTCGGTTTCCAAATTTGCCACCGAGGGTTTCGTCCAGGTACTAGCCGATGAATTGGAAAACCTGACGTCGGTTCGCGTCAATAGTCTCAATCCCGGCGCCACGCGCACGCAGATGCGCAAGACCGCCTTTCCTGGCGAAGATCCCGATACCTTGCGCAAACCCGATGACATCATGGCGACATATCTGTGGCTGATGGGCCCCGACAGTCGCGGGCATACCGGCGAGCGTTTCGATGCCCAGCCGCCTCGGCAGTAACTCCGCTATCTAGTTTCCCTGCCCCTCGATCAACGCTTCGACCAGGTCGGTCGGGCGTTCGAACCAGATATCCGCTTGCCAGCTATGGCGGTCTTCATTCTCGTCGATATACCCGTAGCCGACGGCAATCGCCGCCATGCCCGCGGCCCGCGCGGCCTGCATGTCGCGGGCATGATCGCCGATGTACCAGCACGCATCGGGGGCGATACCCAATTGACGGGCCGCTTCCCATAACGGCTCGGGCGAGGGTTTCTTGACCGGCAGGTCGTCGGCGCACAGCAAGGCGCCGGGCTTCAGCCCCAGCGCCTCGATCAACGGCTCGGTGTAAGCGCGCGGCTTGTTGGTAACGATGCCCCAGGCGCGCGGGGGTAGCGCCCAGAGTTCCAGCAGGCACTCCAGCCCCGCGAAGACCTGGCTGTGCAGTGCGACGTTCTTTGCATAGGCATCGAGCAGAAAGGTGCGCGCCGTGGCATGTTCGGGGTGTTCGGATTCGAGCCCCAGGGCCAACGTCACCAGGGCGCTTCCGCCGTTGGAGACCTGCGCGCGAATCACCTCGAAGGGCAGGGCCTCGAGGCCATGATGGGCGCGCAGGGCGTTGGTCGCTAGGGCGAGATCGGGCGCGGTATCCACCAGGGTGCCATCGAGATCGAACAGCAATGCCTTGGGCGCGCGCAGTGTGCCGGCAGACGTCACGGCGCCTCCAGCGAGCAGTGCATGAGGTAATTGACCGAGACATCGCGCGAGTTGAGCCGATAATGGCGGGTCAGCGGATTGTAGGTCATGCCGCTTTGCTCGCGGACACGCAGACCCGTGGCGCGGCACCAGCTCGACAACTCCGAGGGGCGAATGAACTTGCGGTACTCATGCGTGCCGCGGGGCAGCAGGCGAAGCACGTATTCGGCGCCGAGAATCGCCAATGCATAGGACCTGGGGTTGCGGTTGATGGTCGAAAAGAACACCTGCCCGCCGGGCTTGACCAGCGTGGCGCAGGCTCGCACCACGGCGGCGGGGTCGGGTACGTGTTCGAGCATTTCCAGGCAAGTGACGATATCGAACTCGCCGGGGTGATCAAAAGCCATCTCCTCGGCGCTGGCCTGGCGGTAATCCACTTCGACACCGCTTTCCTGTTGATGCAGGCGTGCCACGGCGAGTGGTGCCTCGCCCATATCGATACCCGTAACGCGGGCACCGCGATGCGCCATGGCTTCACTGAGAATGCCTCCGCCGCAACCGACGTCGATCACCTGCTTGGCGGCAAGTCCGGCGCGCGCATCGATGAAGTCCAGACGCAACGGATTGATCTCGTGCAGAGGCTTGAACTCACCGTCCTTGTCCCACCAGCGGCTGGCGAGTGCTTCGAACTTGGCGATCTCGGCATGGTCGACATTGCCGCGATGATCGGTGTTGTCGCGCTGCGCTTGGCTCATTGGGCCCCTCCCGGTTGGCTGGTGGTCGCCATGGCATGTTGGTAATCGGCTGCCATGCGCTTGAGTTGCTGACTATCGATACCCTGTAGCTCGCCTTGTACAAGGCGCGCCTGGCCGCCGACCCAGACGTGGCTAACCTGGCGGCTGTTCATGGCATAGACCACGGCGGACGCCGGATGATGCACCGGCAAGGTATTGATGCCATCGAGATCCACTGCGATCAGGTCGGCAGCGAAGCCTTCTTTCAACTGGCCGAGGCGATCGCCCAGCCTCAGTGCCTGGGCGCCATCGCGCGTGGCCATGGCCAGCGCCGCCATGGCCGGCAGCGCGGCGGCATCGTTGCTCACGCCCTTGGCCAGCAAGGCGGCGGTCTTGATCTCGTCGAACATGTCCAGATCATTATTGCTGGCCGCGCCGTCGGTGCCCAGCGCGACGTTGACGCCGGCGTCCAGCAACCTGGCGACGGGGCAGAAGCCGCTGGCGAGCTTGAGATTCGATTGTGGGCAATGCACCACATGCGTACCGGTATCGCGCAGGATGGCGATATCCTCGTCGTCGATCTGGGTCATGTGCACGGCCTGGAAATGCGGCCCCAGCAGGCCGGCATCATAAAGACGCCGCAAGGGTCGCTTGCCGTCTTTCACCAGCCCTTGTTCGACTTCGTCGGCAGTTTCGTGAACATGCATCTGGATCGGCAGGTCGAGCCGCTCGCGGGCCTCGGCCAGCCGACGCAGGCTATCGTCGCCGATGGTGTACGGTGCATGCGGTCCGAAGGCCAGGCTGATGGTTGGGTGATCGCGATAGCGCTCGGCGAGTGCCTCGGTGAGCGCCAGGCCGCTGGTGAAGTCCGGCGCCCACGGCGTGGGAAAGTCGATCAATGGCGTACATAGTTGCGTGCGAATCAGACCGGTCTCGACCACCTCGCCGACGGCCTCGGGCGCCAGGTACATATCGGCGAATGTGGTGGTGCCCGAATGCAGCATTTCGGCGATGGCCAGGCGCGTGCCGTCGGCGACGAAGTGGGGATTCACATGCGCGGCTTCGGCCGGCCAGATATGTTCGTTGAGCCAGGTCATCAACGGCAGATCGTCGGCGTAACCGCGCATCAGGCTCATGCCGGCATGGTTATGGGCGTTGATCAGGCCGGGAAGCAGGGCATGGTTGGCCAGGCGCATCACTTGCCTGGCGTTGACCCGGTCCCGCGCCTCGCTAATTGGCCAGGGGCCGAGGAGCTGGCCCGCCTCGATGGCCACGGCATGATCTCTCAGGGTCGGCAAACCCTCGTTCATCGGTAACACCCAGCGGGCTTCTATCAGTAGCTCGACCTCGAGCGGCGCGATGGATGGCATCACGAACCTCCTCCGGTATGATGCCGGCATTCTACTCTTTCTTGATGGTATTGTGATTCTCGACAGACACTGCCGCTCAATGCCATCTTGCATGATCGATTGTGCCGACCCGTTTTGACCTTCACCAGGAGCCTTGATGACCGCATCGACCATTGTTCCCATTCGCTGGTGTGGTGATGCCCTGGAACTGCTCGACCAGCGCGCCTTGCCCGACCGCGAGATCAGACTGCGCGTCAACGATGCCACCCAGACCGCCCAGGCGATCACCGACATGGTAGTGCGCGGCGCGCCGGCGATTGGCATTACCGCTGCCTATGGCGTGGCTCTGGCCGCGCAACGCGCCGAAGACAGCGACTGGCCGCAGCGACTGGAAGACGCCATCGAGTGCCTGGCGGCGTCGCGGCCGACGGCAGTCAATCTGTTCTGGGCGCTGGCCAGAATGCGCGGGGTGATCGATCGACACCGTACGCAGCGCGAGGCGCCGGTCGCGGCGCTGCTCGACGAGGCTCGGGAGATACACCAGCGTGACCTGGCCGACAATCTGGCCATGGGTCGCTACGGCAGCGAACTGATCGCCCGCAATGGCACCTGCACGGTGATGACCCACTGCAATACCGGGGCGCTGGCCACGGGTGGCCACGGTACCGCGCTGGGGGTGATTCGCAGTGCTTGGGAACAAGGGCTGATCACGCTGGTACATGCCAACGAAACCCGCCCCTGGCTACAAGGTGCCCGATTGACCGCCTGGGAGCTACAGCGGGAGGGCATCCCGGTGGTGCTGGCGGCGGACTCCGCGGCATCGCTGTTGCTGGCCCGGGGCGAGATCGACTGGCTGATCGTCGGCGCCGATCGCATCGCCGCCAATGGCGACGTGGCCAACAAGATCGGCACCTATGCCCTGGCGGTGCAGGCGCGTCATCATGGCGTCAAGGTGATGGTGGTGGCGCCATCGAGCACCTTCGATCTGGATCTCGAGAGCGGGGCGGACATTCCCATCGAAACACGCGATTCACGCGAACTGACGCATCAGGGCGAGCGCCGTGTCGCGCCCGAGAACGTCAAGATTTTCAATCCGGTATTCGATATCACGCCCGCCGCATTGATCGACGCCATCGTTTGCGAGCATGGCGTGATCGAGCCGCCGAATCCCACGAGCATCGCTCGGCTGCTGGGGCGAACCTAGCAGGCCGAATCCGACAGGCTATGGCATACTCATTCGCACTATTCATCATGCAGGAGGGACCCCATGATTCGTAAGGCCGTTCTCCCCGTGGCCGGGCTTGGCACGCGCTGCCTGCCGGCTTCCAAGGCGATCCCCAAGGAAATGATCACCATCGTCGACAAGCCGGTGATTCAATACGTCGTCGAAGAGGCGGTCGCCGCGGGTATCAAGGAGATCGTGCTGGTCACGCACTCCAGCAAGGGCGCCATCGAAAACCACTTCGACAAGCACTTCGAACTCGAGGCCAGCCTCGAGGCCAAGGGCAAGCAGGAACTGCTCGACGAGCTGCGCAACATCATCCCCGATGACGTCAGCATCATCAGCGTGCGTCAGCCCGAACCCTTGGGCCTGGGCCACGCGATACTCTGCGCGCGGCCGGTGATCGGCGACGATGAACCCTTCACCGTGCTATTGCCGGATGTGCTGGTCGATGCCCATGGCCTGCAGCGCAATGACCTGAGCGGCATGATCGCGGCCTTCGAGGCCAGTGGCGAAGGCCAGATCATGGTCGAGAACGTGCCCCGCGACATGGTTCACAAGTACGGTATCGTGGCGCTCGATGGCGATGCGCCGGCGCCGGGGCAGAGCACCGCGATCACCGGCGTGGTCGAAAAGCCCAAGGTCGAGGAGGCGCCATCGAGCCTGGCGGTGATCGGACGCTACCTGCTGCCAGGTGCGATCTTCGCGCTGCTCGCCGAGACCAGGCCGGGCGCCGGCAACGAAATTCAGCTTACCGATGCGATCGACGCCCTGCGCAAGACGCGCAATGTCGCCGCCTACCGCATGCAGGGCGCGACCTACGATTGCGGGCATCAGTTGGGCTATCTCGAAGCGACCCTGGTGCTCGCCAAGCGCCATCCCAAGTTCGGCCAGGGCTTCACCGAGTTGTTAACGCGCTACGCCAACGGAGGGTGAGCCGATGCGAATCATCGTGCATGGAAGCGAGCTGTCGGCGGCCACTGCGGCGGCGGCGCTATCGTCGGTCGGCCACCAGGTCGATTGGTGGCCGCATGAAGAGGCGCCCTGGGCACAGTTGGCCGAGGCCGATTGGCTGGCTCGCGAGCCGGGCGTTCCCGCTCAGTTGGAAGCCAGTCGTCAGGGTGGCTCGCTGCGCTTGGTCGATTCGCTGGACACGCTGGGCGAAGTGGACATCGCCTGGCTGGCCCTGGCGCCGGATCAGCGCGACGCCGCTGAGCGTTTCGTCGACGCTGTGGCACAGCGTCAGGACTCGCCGTTGATCGTGATCAACAATTCGACCTTCCCGGTGGGCCAGACCGAGAGTCTCGAAGGGCTGTTGCGTCACGCTTCACAGGTCGCGGTGGTATTGCCCGATATGCTCGAGGAGGGGCGTGCCTGGCAGGTGTTCACGCGACCGACTCGTTGGCTGCTGGGCTGCGAGGACGACTGGGCGGCGGATCAGGTGCGCGAATTGCTGCGCGCCTTCAATCGCCGGGCCGAGGTGTTTCAGCGCATGCCACGGCGTGCCGCCGAGCTGACCAAGCTGGCCATCAATGGCATGCTGGCGACGCGCATCAGCTATATGAACGAAGTCGCCGGTCTCGCCGATTCATTGGGCGTGGACGTCGAGCACGTTCGCCAAGGCATGGGTGCCGACACCCGCATCGGCTACGAATACCTCTATCCGGGCTGCGGTTTCGGCGGCTCCAATTTCTCCCGCGATCTGATGCGCCTGGCCGATGTGCAATATGCCACTGGGCGCGAGTCGCATCTGCTCGAACAGGTGCTCGACATCAACGAGCACAAGAAAGAGACACTGTTTCGCAAGTTGTGGGGGCATTTCCACGGTCAATTGGAAGGGCGTACCGTGGCCATTTGGGGCGCGGCATTCAAGCCCGGCACCACGCGCATCGATCATGCACCGGTACTGACGCTGCTGCGAGCCTTGTGGGCCCAAGGGGTACATGTGCGTCTGCACGACCCGGCGGCATTGTCGACGTTGAAGCAGCGGCTGGGCGAGCATCCGCTATTGACGCTCTGCGCCGACGATCCCTATTCCGCTTGCGAGGGTGCCGACGCCTTGATGCTGGTCACCGAATGGAAGTGCTACTGGAACCCGGATTGGCGACGGCTCTCCGACATGCTTGGCGCCAAGCTGATCCTCGACGGGCGTAATATCTACGACCCAGTGTACGTTGCCGCGCGGGGGCTGGTTTATCGAGGAATCGGCCGACGCGCCAACCCTTGAGAGGATGTTTACAAAAGGGCTGCACTCGGCAATACAGCGTTGAAATTGTCCTCGGGCGCGAGTCCGATCAAAATGCTCATTTACTACCTGTAAACTGCGCTTTTTCGTTCAATTTCGCCTTGTCTTTCCATCGTTCGCCTGTTTTGTAAAACACCCTCTGAGTAATCATTATAAATGCCTGCACGGGCTCGGCGCCCCAGCGAATCGCAGGGTCCTCTGCAACGACAACACCCCGCAATTGCGGGGTGTCATTTCAATCACGGTCCGGCGCGTGAGCCGTTACGGCTCAGCTATAGTTCTGGGCGACGAAATCCCAGTTGATCACGTTCCACACCGCTTCGAGATACTTGGGGCGGGCGTTGCGGTAATCGATGTAGTAGGCGTGTTCCCACACGTCGATGGTCAGCAGCGGTGTCTGGCCATGTGCGATCGGGGTGTCGGCATCGTCGGTATTGACGATATCCACGCCGCCGTCATCGGTCTTGATCAGCCAGGTCCAGCCGGAACCGAAGTTACCTGCCGCCTTGGTGTTGAACTCGTCCTTGAACTTGTCGAAGGAACCGAATTTGGCGCTGATCGCTTCGCCGAGCGCGCCTGAAGGCTCGCCACCGCCGTTGGGAGACAGGCAGTGCCAGTAGAAGGTGTGGTTCCACACCTGCGCTGCTTGATTGAACAGGCCGCCGGAGGATGACTTGATGATTTCCTCGAGCGACTTGTTGGCATCGGCGGTGCCATCGGTCAGATCGTTGAGCTTGGTCACGTAGGCCTGGTTATGCTTGCCATAGTGATACTCCAGCGTCTCGGCGGAGATGTGCGGTTCCAGCGCGTTCTTCTCGAATGGCAGTGCGGGAAGTTCGAATGCCATGGTTAGCTCCTTTATATGAATATCACCGTGGATACACCACTTGATGTGGTGCCGGTCGGCAGGTTTTCAATCGCCCGTTTCCTGTTCCAGCGATAAAAACCTTACAATACCAAGCATCTGCGAGCAGTGGTGTCGTAACATGTTAGCAGCCTGGGGTATGCTCGCCAATTCCGATGACGGCACTTGGTCTTTCCCTCGCTGATTCGACTTCAAAGCGCCCTGGACTGATGAGGAGAACTCATGGTGGAACGCTCGGACGAGCCGCGATTTACCACACCCATCGTGCCGGATTCCGATAGCGAACTGGTCGCTCGGCATCGTCCTCCACCCGTACGCCGTCGTCGCTCCCGGACATGGCCGTTGTGGTTGGTATGTCTGCTACTGACCGCGGGGCTGGTCACGCTGGGCGCCTATTACTGGATAGATCGTCAAACCTGGCTAACCAGTCAGCGCCAGCTCGAGGGGCAGCTCTCCAATGTGCATGCGCGGCTCGATAGCTTCGGCGACAGTCGTGGTGCGTCCAACGCCATCAAGCAGCAACTGAGCGATATGCAAGCGGCCCAGCAGTCGTTACAGGCAGAGCTTGCTGAACTTAGAACCACGCTAAACAGTCTAGAAGAAAATAGCGCCGACGATGCCGCGCTTAGCGAATTGGCTCAGGAGCTTCAGGTAGCCGACGATCAGCGCGATACCCTGGCGGCTACCCTCGATGCCATGCAGCGCTCGCTCGATATTATCGAACGAAGCGGCGAGGAAGCTCGTGCCTCGCTCGAGACGCGGGTGGACGATTTGGCCGCGGCGCAGGACGAGGCCGAGCAGCGTCGCCAAGCATTGAGCGTTGTCGACGATGAGCTTGGAGCACGTCTCGCCCAGGTTGAAACGACGCAGTCGCAATTGCAGGCCAGCCTCGAAAAGCTGGCCAGCGGCTCGCAAGATGAAGCGCTGGCCGATTTGCAAGGACGTCTCGAGGATATCGCTGGCACTCTCGAGGCCCTGCAGGGCAATGATGCGGCTCAACAGGAGCGTCTGGACGAACTAAGCTTACGCGTATCGGCTAGCCAAACGTCGCTAACCGAACTGCGCCAGAATCAACTGGCCCTGAATGCGATTATCGAGAGCCTCGATAGCCGATAATCGCTCCGACGGTGTCGAAAGCATCAATCTCTAGCGATTAGTTGAGGAGTGACAAGTGCGAATGGAATCGCTGGAAGCCAGCCGGCAGTCGTCCGGGTCCTGTCCGCCTGAGGTCGTCGGCGGTATGCGGCGTCGTGTGGGGTCTTGATCCATGCGCTCTAGTTGCCATGGAAAGCTGTTCGGCGCGCTGTTTCTGACGTCGCTGAGCGTGCCCGCACAGGCGCTCGAGGCGGAGGTTTCCGGTGTCAAGGGTGCCGTTGCCGAGAATGTGGCAACCTATCTCGTTGAATTGAAAGCTTCCGATTACGCCCGTCAGCGTCTGTTGGCCGAGGTTCGCCGACGCGCCGTCGAAGCGCTGCGTGCCTACGGTTATTATGAATCCGAGCTGGATATCCGGCTGGTCGGAGAGAAGTCCGTCGAGCGCGCCGTCATCCGCATTCAACCCGGGCCACGCGTCAAGATTACCGAGTTGTATGTCGAGGTGGCCGGCGCCGCCAGCGAAGACAGCGCCTTTCAACAGGTTCTCGACGACTTGCCATTGAAGGAAGGCGAACCGCTACTGCACTCCAAGTACGATGGCCTGCGCAATCGATTCTCCACGCTGGCCCTCGAACGGGGTTATTTCGAGGCCAGTTTCACCGAACGGCGCATCGAAGTTAGACCCTGGGAGCAAAGCGCCCGTATTTATCTAGAACTCGATAGCGGTCCGCGCTATCGGTTCGGCGAGGTGAATTTCGAAGGCAGCCAGATAGAGCAATCGCGGCTGCGCAATATGCTGCCGTTCAAGCCAGGCGATCCTTATCTGGCCGCTCAACTGGCCGAGTACAATCAACGCTTGAGCGAGACCGACTGGTTCAGCGGCATCGGCGTGCGGCCACGTATCGCCAGCGCGGCTAATACAGGGTCGGTGGCACAGGCTCAGCGTAACTGGTGGGAGGCGGTTGATCGCCAGTCGGCAAGCGGTAGTGGCGTGACCACCCCGGAAAGTGAGCTGCTATCGGCGAACGCCATCGATGCCGCGGTCGCCGTTGGTAGAGTCGGTCCGCCGACGGTGCCGGTGGACGTCAGCCTGACGCCGGCGGATCGTCACCAGTTCGAAGTGGGGATCGGCTATGCCACCGACGTAGGGCCGCGCACGCAGTTTTCCTGGCAGCAGCCATGGCTCAACGAGCAGGGCCATAGCCTCAATCACGAGCTTTACCTGTCCGGCCCCGAACAGCGTTTCAGCGGCGAATATGTCATGCCGCTCGAGAATCCGCTGCGCGATAGCTACGAACTGCTGTATGGGCTCAAGAACTTCGATAACGAAGATACCCAGAGTCTCGAAGCCTCGGTCGAGTTCGCCAGACGCTGGAAGTTCGATAATGGCTGGATCCAGCGCCTGTATTTTCGTACCAGTTACGAGGACTTCGTCCAGGCTGACCAGGAAGACCAGGTACTGTTGCTGTATCCCGGCATCAGTTGGACGCGCACGCGCACGCGCAATCCACGTTTTCCTACCTGGGGCGATCGTCAGAGCTTTTCGCTGGAAGTCTCCGATACGTCATGGGGCTCGGATGCCAATTTCGTGCGCGCCACCCTCGATTCGCAATGGATTCGCATGATCGGCAATGACAACCGCTTCGTCGGACGCATAGGCGCCGGCGCGATCAGTACCGATACCTTCGAAAAAATCCCCCCCTCGCTGCGCTTCTTTACCGGTGGCGATCGCACGGTGCGCGGTTACTCCTACGAGAGCCTGGCCCCGGAGAACGCCGACGGCGAGTTGCTCGGCGGCCAGCATATGTTCACCGCCAGCATAGAGGCGCAGCGCCGCGTTACCGGTAACTGGTGGGGCGCCGCCTTCGTCGATACCGGTAACGCCTTCAACGAATGGTGGCCGAACGATTTGGCGACCGGTGTTGGCCTGGGCGTACGCTGGGTGTCACCGGTCGGCCCGATTCGCCTGGATATCGCCCACCCCCTGGATGACGAGGAGGACTCTTGGCGTCTGCATTTCGCCATCGGGCCCGAGTTTTGATCTTTCTGCTGATTCGCCTGTTGTTGTGGCTGCCGACGTGGCTGCTGGGTCTCGTCTTCCTGCTGCTGGGCCTGGCGTTATCGCCCTGGGGCACCGGCTGGCTGATCTCCCAGGGTGAGCAGCGCGGCTTGTTGAGTGTCGAGAGCGTCACCGGCGCACCGCTCGATGAACTGACGCTGACCGAGCTGTCTCTGCAGGCCGGCCCAGCCGATATACGTGTCGGGCGTCTGCATCTGGCGTGGGCCGACGATTGCCTGCTCGATGGCAAGTTGTGCCTGGACGCCTTGCAACTCGAAGAGGTCGATGTGCGCATCGAGGAGACCGCGCCTACCACCGAAGAGCCGCCGCCCGAGCCGGCAAGCGGCGGTGGGTTGCCGTCGATCGCCGTGCCGTTCCCGATCGAATTGCGGGCGTTGGCGCTGCGCGATGTCGATGTACGAATGGCCGATGGCACCCGGTTGTCCTGGCAGCACTTTACGACCGGTGCACGCATCGCCGGCGATACCCTGACGTTATTACCGACGCGGTTGGTCGAACCGCGCCTGCGCTTGCCGACATCGCCGGGACAAACCCTGGCGTTGGCGCCCAGCACGGTACCTGCTGAAAACGAGTTGCCCGACGCCGAGGTCGAGACCGGAAACGCTAGCGAAGGCGCGAGCGCGAGCGATGTCAAGCATGCCGAGCGCGACGACCGCAACGAGGAAGCCGTCGCCTCGTCCGCTCAGGCCCAGCCAGCGGTTATTACTCCGACTGCCGATGCCATCGATGCCGCCATTGCCGTTACTCAGACGCCTGTCGCGCCATCGTCAGGCACATCGCAGGTCGCAAGTGATAAAAGCGCCGAGGCAGCGGTCCCGCTGAGCGAGCGTGAACGGCTGGCGTTGCCCGAGATCCGCTTGCCTATCGCCGTCGTCGTCCCCAGCCTGGTCATCGAGGATTTCCGCCTGGAAGGCCCGACGTCTTATGTCGTCGGGCGTCTGGCGCTCAGCCTGCGGGGGCGCGGCCATGACATTCAACTGAATAGCCTGAGGCTGGACTCGCCGGACGCCGATCTCGAACTCGCGGCGAGTGTCAGTCTGCGTGACGACTATCCGCTCGATGTCGATTTGAATGCGCAGATTCACCGCCCACCGGTGAGTGGGGAAAGCCTCGCGCTGACGCTCGATGGCAGCCTGGCGAACCTGAGCGCCGAATTGCAAGCGAGTGGCCCGGTTAGCGCGCAACTCGAGGCCCAGGCCGATGTATTGGCGCCGACGCTGCCTTTTCAAGTGACGCTGAATGCCGAGCAAATCGACTGGCCGCTCGCCGCCGATGCGTCCGGTGATACGGCTTCTTCCAATCAGGCCGAGCAGAAAACCGAGGCACCACAAGCGACCCCCCAGCCGAACGAGAACGCCGCTAATGAGGCTTCTTCCGGGGAAAGCGAGACGCCCTCGGCCCAGGAAGCTGAACAGAAACCCGATAGTTACCGCGTGCGCGATCTGGTACTGCGCGCCGAGGGCGATCTGACCGGCTACACGGCGGCGCTTTCGGCCGCCGTAACGGGAACGGCGATCCCCGAGGAAGTGCAACTGGCGATGGCCGGCGAGGGCGATCTCGAGCATTTCCAATGGCGGCCGCTATCGGTAGCGGTAGGTGGCGGTGCGCTGATCAGCCGGGGCGAGGTGCGCTGGACGCCGACGCTCGATGTCACCACCACGCTGCGCCTCGATCGCTTTGCGCTGGATGCCGTGACCGACGCCGTCAGCGGCACGCTTAACGGCGATGCCCGGGTGCATTTCGCCATGGGCGAGCAGGGCTGGACGCTGGATGTGCCACGGCTAGCCATCGATGGCACCCTGCAGGATCGCCCGCTGGCGCTCGACGCTCGGCTCAGCGGCAATAGCGACATGCGCTGGGTCATCGATCGGTTGCGTCTGCGCCAAGGGCAGAATAGCCTGACCGCCAACGGGCGCATCGCCGAAAACATGACATTGAGCGGCGAACTCGACGCTCCGGCACTGGCGACACTGCTGCCCGAGCTCGGTGGCAGCGCGCGTGGTAGTTTCTCGCTGGGCGGTACCTTCGAGGCACCGCAACTGGACCTGACGCTCAGCGGCGAGGCGTTGCGCTACGCCGAGAATTCGCTGGATAGCTTGAGTCTCGAGGCCGAAGTCGCCGGTCTGGACGATCCGAGTCTCGATGTCGCGCTGGATGTCGGCGGACTGAATGCCGCGGGCCAGCGCTTCACGCGGCTGGCGTTGGATCTCAATGGCCGCTTGTCGCAGCACCGCCTGACGTTTTCCGCCGATGCCGCTCCGCAAATGCCGTTGGCACGCGCGGCGCTGGTATTGGAAGGCGACCTCAACGCGGCACGCGACCGTTACCGAGGGCGCCTGCTTTCGCTCGAGGTCGACAGTGAGCAGGCCGAATTGCGCCTCGACGCACCGATGGTCTTCAGCGCCAATCTGGCCGCCAGCAGTGTCACGGTCGAGCCCTTCTGCCTGACGCGCCGCCAGGGCGGTAGCCTGTGCCTGATCGAGGCGCTCAACGCTTCGGCCCAGCGCGGCGATCTGCGCCTGGCGCTACGTGAAGTGCCCATGGATCTGTTGGCGGCGTCATTGCCGGAAGGCTGGAGTGCCGGGGGCCGCACCGACGGCGAGATTCAGCTCGATTGGTCCGCCGGCGGTCAGCGCTGGTCGGCCGACGCCAATGTGCAAAGCCGCCTGGCGCTGAGTGGCCAGGATGCCTATGGTCAGCCCTGGTCATTGCCCGAATCGACGTTGTCGCTGGATCTCGATGCCACCCAGGCCCGGGCGCAATTGAATGCCGATCTGACACTCGCCGAGGCCGGCCAGATTCAGCTCGATGTGAATGTCGACGACCCCGCTGGCGCGGCCGCGCTGGAAGGGCGCTTGCGCCTCGACGATATTCGTCTTTCTCCGTATCGGACGTTGGTGACCGGCCTGCAGCGGCTCGAGGGAGCGATCAACGGCGATGTGTCCTTGAGCGGCGATTTGAGCAATCCACGCCTGAATGGGCAACTGGCACTCGATGGCCTGCGCGCCCAGGGCGGCGACATCCCGCTCGAGGTTCGCGACGGCCGCCTGGAAATCGCCTTGCTAGGCGATAACGCAACGCTGCAGGGCTTCATTGCCGCTGAAGAAGGGCGTTTGAACATCCAGGGCGATGCCCGTTGGCCACAGCCCGGGCAATGGCAGGCCGACCTGTCGTTGGACGGTAGTGAAACGCCGTTGCTGGTCGTGTTGCCGGCTTTCGGGCGTCTCAAGGTGGCACCGGATATCGATATCGACGCCTCACCGGAACTGTTGCGTATTCGCGGCCAGGTACGGGTGCCCTGGGGGCGTTTGGAAGTCGCCGAGGTACCGCCTTCCGCGGTATCGCCGAGCAGCGATGCGGTGATCATTACCCGTGAAGATGAAGCCGAGGCCCGCCGCGAGGCGCAGCAGGATAATGAGCAGGCTGGCGAAGGCGCGGATGAAGCCACTGCCCAGGCACTGGCCGACGCCGGCATGCGGCTCGACGTGCGCATCGAGGTTATTCTCGGCCCCGATGTGCAACTCGAGGCTTATGGGCTGGAGGCTTCGTTGGCGGGGGAATTGCAGGTGCGTCAGGGCAGTGGGCCCGTGCAGTTGTTCGGCGATGTCAGCCTGGTGGATGGACGCTTCCAGGCCTTTGGCCAGGATCTGATCATTCGCGAGGGCGAAGTGCTGTTCAGCGGCCCGGCGTCGCAGCCGTACCTGCAATTCGAGGCCATCCGCAATCCAGAGGCGACCGAGGACGATGTCATCGCCGGCTTGCGCGTCACGGGGCCGGCCGCACAGCCGAGCCTGGAAATTTTCTCTGAGCCGGCGATGAATGAAAGCCGCGCGCTATCCTATCTCTTGCGTGGCCGCGCGCCCGACGATTCAGGCGGTGCCGACGGCGCGCTGACATCGGCGCTGATCGGGCTGTCGCTATCGCGTACCGGTGGGGCCGTGGGGCAGTTGGGCCAGGCCTTCGGCGTCGAGGAACTGAGCCTGGATGCCGCAGGTAGCGGGGAAGATAGCCAGGTGGTCGTCAGTGGCCAGTTGACCGACGAGCTCCAGGTCAGCTATGGCGTGGGCATCTTCTCGCCGATCGCCGAACTGACGCTGCGCTACAAGCTGCTGCAGAATCTGTATCTAGAAGCGGTGTCGGGTGCGGCCCAGGCCGTCGATTTGATCTATACCTTCAGTTTCGGGCGCAGTGACGATTTGCCGTGATACTGCCGCCTCGATCTTTCGATGCAACCAATCAACACGCGGGAGGAATCGCGTCATGTGGACAACCGACAAACAGCGCATGCCAACGGCCGAGCAGGCCTTGCCGGGGCGTCAGGAGCCGTTGCGGATCAGTGGCGAGCATCGCGTCAACCAGCGTTCGATGCTCGCGCCGTTCCCAGCGGGGTGCGAAGAGGTGGTGTTGGGCCTGGGTTGCTTCTGGGGCGCCGAACGCCTGTTCTGGGAGCTGCCCGGCGTGTACGTCACCGCGGTAGGTTATGCCGGCGGTTTCACGCCGAACCCGACCTACGAGGAAACGTGCACTGGACTTACCGGCCATAGCGAGGTCGTGCGGGTGGTTTTCGATCCTACCGAAATTGGCTTGCCGGAGTTGTTGCAGGTGTTCTGGGAGGCGCACGATCCGACTCAGGGCATGCGTCAGGGCAACGATGTCGGCAGTCAGTACCGTTCGGCGATTTATACCACCACCGATGCGCAACTGGCGCTGGCCGAACGGAGCCGCGAGCAATACCAGCGCGCTTTGGAAAACGCGGGCAAGGGGACGATCACCACCGAGATAGCGCCGCTCGAAGCATTCTACGTCGCCGAGGAGTATCACCAGCAATACCTGGCCAAGAATCCCGGCGGTTATTGTGGCTTGAAAGGCACCGGGGTGAGCTGCCCGATCGGTTAGGCGATATCCGCAGGGCTTCAGTCGCGGCCGGCGGTGGCTCTGATCTGGCGTGGCACCGACGCCCAGTCCTGCAATTGCAGGGCGACGCGCCGCGCCAGCCAGGAGTTCAGGCGGCTGCGGTAGGATTCCATGAAACCCACATGACCACCCTGGCGGGCGATTTCGACGCGCACCGCATCGCTTGGCGTGGGCAGTTTTTCGAACAGATTGCCGGGCATGAAAGGGTCGTCGGCGGCATGCAGGATCAGCGTGGGCAGTTCGATGTCGCCGATGAGTCGCCCGGCCGAGGCGCGGCGGTAATAATCGCTGGCCGAGGAGAAGCCGTGAAGTGGCGCGGTGACTTCGTTGTCGTAGGCCCAGAAGCTGTCGAGGCGCTTGAGTTGCTGTGGCGAAAGCCGAATCGGCAACGGCCCATTGGCCATCTTGGCGATGACTTTGCTTTTGAGTGTCTTCAGTAGGTGACGCTGGTAATTGCGCGCGAAGCCACGATTCAGCGCATCGGCGCTGGTGGCCAGGTCGAGAGGGGCGCTGATGGCAATCGCTCCCGCCAGATCCAGGCCATCGCCGCCCTGTTCAGCGACCAGTTTGACCAGCATGTTCCCCCCCAGCGAAACGCCGGCGGCAACCTTGATCGCGCGCGGATAGCGCTGCGCCAACAAGCCGATCAGCCAATAGGCGTCGGCGGTATCGCCGGAATGATAGGCTCGCGCCAGCCGATTGGGCGCGCGACCACAGCCCCGGAAATGCATCAGTACGGCGCGCCAACCGAGCGATGCGGCGGTCGCAAGCAGGTCACGGGCGTAAGGCGAGTCGAAGGAGCCCTCGAGGCCGTGGAACAGCACGAACAGTGGGGCATCGTCACGCTCGGGTGCCGGGCGCACCCAAGCCAGCTCGACGAAATCGCCATCGGGGAGGTTAAGAATCTCGGTATCGCGCTCGAGCGCCGTCAGCGGCCGCAGGCGCGGCAGCAGCGTCTGCACATGGCGATTGCTCAAGCCACGAGCGGCCTGAAAATCGGCGGGAACGATGGTGCGTGACATATCGGCCTCGCTATGAGATCTCTCCCAGCATATCCCGCCGGGGCCGTCTGGTGATAGCCGACCTTTAGCGGGTCAGGTTGATCGGCCCTTCGCTGCCCACCACGACATTATCCTCGATACGAATTCCGCCGTGTGGCATCAGCCGCCCAACCGCTTGCCAATCGATGTCGCGACCGGCTGGAGTATCGCGCAATGGCTCGAGCAGCAAGGGAATAAAATACAGCCCCGGTTCCATCGTGACCGCCATGCCGGCTTCCAGTTCCCGGGTGAGGCGCAACGCCGGGTCGTTTTCAGGTGCCGGTAGTGGCTCTCCTCGTGGGTCCTGGCGCCCCGCGACATCATGCACCTGCAGCCCGAGTAGGTGCCCCAGGCCATGCGGACAGAAGGCGCGGGTAATGCCGCTTTCCACTGCGGACTCGGCGCTACAACGTACCAGGCCCTGAGTGCGCAGCAGCTCACCCAGGTGATGATGCATCGAGTGGTGCAGATCGACATAACCGACCCCGGGGCGAATGGCTGCGATCAGTGCCTGTTGCAGGGCATCGACACCCGAGATCAACTCGGCGAACTGGGTGTCGGCAGCGGGGCCGGCCCAGGTGCGAGTGATATCGGCGGCGTAGCCCGCCACGCGATGGCCGGCATCGACCAGCAGGCTGCGACGATGTTCGGGCGCTTCGATATCGTAATGCTGATAGTGCAGGACACCGGCATGGGCGTTGAGTCCGACGATGTTCTGATAAGGCACCTCGGATTCGCGCTGGCGGCTCGCGCCCAGGTAGGCGAGTTGGATATCCAACTCGGCGCCACCGGCGAGAAAGGCATCACGGGCCGCGTGATGGCCGGCCAGGGCCAGCCGGTTGGCTTCGCTCAGGCAGTCGATCTCGTAGTCGCTCTTGCGCACGCGCAGCTCATCGAGTGCGCGAGTCAGCGCGGGAGGGTTGAGTTCGGCGCCTATCCGGTCGGCCAGTTCGGGCGTGACATCGCCGAGCACCGCCAGGCGCTTGCCCGCTCGACTGGCCAGTACGCTCGGTGGCTGGGCGTCAGTCGCGGTTTCGATGGTGAAGCGCTGTGTCCAGGCAGCATTGGGAATCTGTGGAGCCAGATGCCAGAAATCGGCCGGCGCATGAAAGCGCAATAGCGGGGGCTGTCCGGGCCGGATCAGCAGCCAGCTATGGCTTAGCCCGGGTTGGGCGATCCAGTGCAGGAAATGGCCATAGGTCGCGAAGCTGGCCTCCTGGTCGTCGCCGAAATGTCGATGCGGATGGCCGCTGTAGAGCAGTACGCCATCGTAGCCATGGGTGTCGAGGAGCGTTGCATAAGCGCGTTCGAGTGCGTCCAGGTGGGCCAGGTGCAGCGTCGTGCGAGAATCGGTCATCGTTAAGTCTCCTGCAGTTGTTGCCATAGCTCGTCGAGCCCAGGGTGGCGATGTTGGCGTCTACGGTACAGGCGCAGTTCGAGTGGCACATCCCAGCGAGTATCGCCGGCGCGTACCAGATCGCCACTGTCGAGCGCACGCCGGGCGGCGCGTAACGGCAACCAGCCCAGGCCATAGCCTTGAATCACCAGTTCCTTGATGTTGGCGGTCTGGACGTTTTCGTTGAGCGTGATCAGGTGCGCCTGTTGTGCTGAGTGCGCCAAGTGCGCGTCGAGCACGGCATGCAGCAGTCCGCGCGGATGATAGGCGATATACGGCAGTGGTTGGCGACGGTTGCCGGGTAGGGCGTGGCGGGGCAGGCCATCGGCATCGGCGGCGCAGATCGGCACCAGAACCTCCTGACCGACGCGCAGATACTCGTAACCCGCCAGGTCGATATCCAATGGACAGCGCCCGCGCGGCCAATAGCAAAGGGCGAGGTCGCATTCGTCGCGATCCAGCGCCTGGAAATAGTCGTTCAATAGCCAGCCGGTGGCGCGCAGGTACGGTTCGACCCGCTGTTGCAGGCCATGTCGTTCGAGCCAGCTCGGCAACAGATATGACAATAGACTCTGCGGGGCGGCCATGACGATACGCCGAGCCTGATCCTCGCTGATCTGATGGATGCGTTCACGGGTCAGGCGCACCCGATCGGTGACCTGCTCGCAAAGCAGCAGGAACTCCTCCCCGGCCGGGGTTAGCGACAGTGGCAGGGTCTGACGATTGATCAGCGTGGTTCCCATCGCTTCTTCGAGCAGCTTGATGCGTCGCGAGAAGGTTGGCTGCGTGACGTTCTGCGTATCGGCGGCGCGCGAGAAATGGCGAGTCTTTGCCAAGGTGATGAAGTCTTCCAGCCAGCGAATCTCCATCGATTACCTCGTTCGCGGATGCACAGCGTATGTTGCGCGGTATTGTGGCATGCCGCCAGTGTTTGCTATCGATGGCATATCGCTACAGACGACCTTCTTCCACCGCATGGCAGGCGACCTGGGCGCCATGCCCGATGGGAATCGCTCGAGGTACCTCGCGGCGACAGCGTTCGTTGGCATGCGGGCAGCGGCCATGGAAAACACAGCCCGACGGCAGGTTGACCGGAGTCGGCACCTCGCCGGAAAGGCGAATGTACTCGGGCCGGTCGTCTTCGAGCCGGGGGATGGCCGATAGTAGCGCTTGAGTATAGGGGTGGCGTGGCTGGGAGAACAGCGTATGGGTTTCGGCCACTTCGCAGACCCTCCCCAGGTACATCACCACCACTCGGGTGCCGAAATGTTCGACGACCGCCAGGTCGTGGGTGATGAACAGGTAAGTCAATTGGCGACTCTCCTGGGCGTCCATCATCAGATTGAGAACCTGGGCCTGGATGGAGACGTCGAGCGCTGATATCGGCTCGTCGGCGACGATGAATTCGGGGTCCACCGCCAGCGCGCGAGCGATGGCGATGCGTTGACGCTGCCCGCCGGAAAACTCATGGCCGAAGCGCTTGCCCCACTCGGGGTCGATCCCCACCGAGGCCATCACCTCGGCGACCTGCTGACGAATGCGCTCGCGGCTCCAGTCGGGATGGTGAAAGCGCAGCGGCTCCTCCAGCGTTTGCTGAATGGTCATGCGTGGGTTCAGCGAGGCATAGGGGTTTTGGAAGATCATCTGCATGCGCCGCCGGTAGGGCAATAGCTGGCGTGGGCTGAGATGATCGATACGCTCGCCGGCGTAGCGGATTTCGCCACGCGTCGGCGACAGCAAGCCCATGACCATGCGCGCCACGGTGGACTTGCCGCAGCCGGATTCACCGACCACGCATAACGCTTCGCCGCGCTTGACATCGATATCGACGCCATTGATGGCATGCACGAATTCCTGGCGGCGTACCAGTTTGCCGCGCTGGAAGCGCAATTGTTCGAGAAAGTCGCCGGACAGCGCGAAGTGTTTTTCCAGGCCGCGAATCTCGACCAGTGTCTCATCGGTGGTGGTCACGGTGGCGGCAGCGGTCGGTTGTTGTAGTGTTTGAATCATGAAGCCTCCCCTGGCTCTACTGGGTCGCGCTCGACGAGCTCACGCACCATATGGCAGGCGACGTGGCAATTGCCTGAGGTGACGAAGGCCGGCACGTCTTCGCGGCAATCACGCCGGCGCTGGCCAGCGGCATCGGTCGAGAAACCGCAGCGTGGATGGAACGCGCAGCCTGGCGGTGTCTTGGCCAGGGGCGGCATGGCGCCGGGAATCTGGTTGAGGCGACTGCCCGGTGACGCCATCTGCGGCAGGGCATTGATCAGGCCTTGCGTATAAGGATGCTGGGCATCGTTGATGATCTCGCGGGTCGGCCCCTGTTCGATCACCCGCCCGGCATACATCACCAGCGTGCGCTGGGTAACCTGGCTGACCACGCCGAGATCGTGGGTGATCAGGATCAACGCGACGTTGTGTTTTTCGCATAGCTCCAGCAGCAGCGACATGATCTCGGCCTGGATGGTCACGTCGAGCGCGGTGGTCGGCTCGTCGGCGACGATGATGTCGGGATCGAGCAGCAGGGCGATGGCGATGATGATGCGCTGGCGCATACCGCCGGAGAGTTCATGCGGATACTGGTCGAGACGCTTTTCCGGCGAGGGAATGTATACCTGACGCAGCTTGTTCAGTGCGATCTCGCGGGCCTCGCGGGAGCGTATGCGACGATGCGCCTTCAAGCACTCGATCATCTGCTCGCCGACGGTCAGCACCGGATTGAGCGTCATCATCGGGTCCTGGAAGATCATCGATATCTGATTGCCGCGAATGTTCTGCAATGCGCGAGGCTTGAGCCGGGTCAGGTCGCGGCCTTCGAAGAGAATGCTGCCGCCGGCGATATAGCCCGGCTTGGCGATCAGATTGAGGATGGTGAACGCGGCCACCGACTTGCCGGCGCCGGATTCGCCGACGATACCCAGGCGTTCGCCACGGTCGAGCGTGAAGCTGACGTCGCGCAGCGCCCGCACTTCGCCCTGGCGTAGGGCGAAGCGCACGTCGAGATGGGAGACTTCGAGTAATGCCATGGCTCAGCCCTTGTAGAGTCGTGGGTTCATGACGTCGCGCAGCCAGTCGCCGAGCAGGTTGATCACCAATACCAACACGACCAGTACCGCGCCGGGCAGCAGGGTGATCCACCAGGAACCGGATTGCAGGTAGTCGAAACCCGATTTGATCAGCGAGCCCAGCGATGGCTGCGTCTCGGGCATGCCCAGACCCAGGAACGACAGCGCCGCCTCGGAAATGATTGCATTGGCGATCTGCACGGTCGAGATGACGAAGATCGGCGATAGCGTATTGGGCAGGATATGCCGGAACATGATGCGCTTGGCGCGAAAACCCATGACCCGCGCGGCATCGACGTATTCCTTGCTGCGTTCGGCAAGCACCGAAGCGCGCACGGTGCGCGCGTACTGCGGCCATTCGGCGAGACCGATGATCAGCACCAACAGCAGAACGGCATGTTCGCTATAGGTCGCGCCGCCAAAGGTGGCCTTGAACACCGCGCCGACGATGATGGCCACCATCAGGGTCGAGAACGACAGTTGGATATCGGCGAGACGCATCAGAAAGGCATCGACCCGACCGCCCAGATAACCCGCCAGCAGGCCGAAGGTGACGCCGATCAGGGCTTGAAGGATTACCGCGCCGAAGCCGATGATCAGCGACACGCGAGCGCCGTAGAGAATCGTCGATAGCATGTCGCGACCCAAGGCATCGGTGCCGAGTGGATATTTCGCGTCGCTGCCGTCGATCCAGAACGGCGGCAGCTCCGAGTCGAGGATGAACACCTGCGACAGGTCGTAGGGGTTGATTGACGCCAGCCAGGGTGCCAACAACGCGGCGGAAACCATGATGACGAAGATCACGAAACACACCTGGGCGATCCAGTCGTGCTTGAAACTGTAGAACAGATACGAATCGCGGAAGCGGGCCCAGTGCGTCGGTGGGGTCGTCGTCGTTGCGTTACTCATGCGGGTTTCCCTGTCAGTTTGACGGTGGGATTGACCAGGCCGTAGATCAGGTCGACCAGTGTATTGGTGATCACGAAGATAAGCCCGACCACCATCAGATAGGTGACGATCAGCGGAATGTCGGAGCGTTCGATGGCATCGAGGAACATCAGGCCCATTCCCGGCCACTGGAAGACCGTCTCGGTGAGAATGGTGTAAGCGACCAGCGTACCGATCTGCACGCCGCCCACGGTGATTACCGGCAGCATGGTGTTCTTGAGCGCATGCAGGAAGTAGATGCGCCGCATGCCGATGCCCTTGGCCTTGGCGAATTTGACGTACTCCGACTGCAGTACCTCGAGCATTTCGGCGCGAATCAGGCGAATGAACAGCGGCAGCATGATCGACGCCAGCGAGACGGCCGGCAGTACCAGGTAGATCAGGCTATCCCACCCCGCGAAATTGGTGTACCAGGTGCCGAAGACGTGAGTGAGTTCGTGGCCACGCCCGTAGGCGGGCATGCCGCCATCGGTCGAGATCAGGTCGTTGAGCCAGCTTCCCCAGCCGGTTTCGCTCGGGAACGGGGTGAAAGTGACGCCGATGGCGAAGATCTGAATCAGCACGATGGCGGTCAGGAAGACCGGTATTGAAATCCCCACGGTGGAAACGCCCATGAAGAACCGCGCGAGTAGCGCGCGTGGCCGAATGGCGCTGTAAACGCCGATCGGCACCGACAACAGCACGATCAGCAGCGTGGTCGCCGCGACCAGTTCCAGGGTTGCCGGCAAATGCCGCAAGATCACCTCGGTGGTCGGCTGGTTGTAGAAATACGAATAGCCGAAATCGAAGTGCATGGCATTCTTGGCGAAGCGCACGTACTGCACCAGGAAAGGGTCGTTGAGACCGAGTTCCTCGCGCAGCGCCTCGCGTTCGCTCTCGGGAACCGATTGGCCGACCATCTGCTGGATGGGGTCGCCGAGATTGTCCTGGATGGCGAAGCTGATCACGCTAATGACGAACATGACCAGGAAGGCGTGAAACAACCGCTTGATCAAAAAGGCAATCATGGACCGCATGTCCTGTACTTAACGAAGAAACCATGAACGACGAGGTAATCGTTGGCTGGTTTCCCGGCTTGGATTTGGGGCAGGTACCGCCCACGCGAGCGTCGCGTTCGCGTGGGCGGCATGGTTCGAGCGTCGTGGTCTATTTGTCTTGCTCGATGACCAGGTCCCCGAGGTAGGGGAAGTTCATCACGTTGATGACCGGCGCAATATTGACTCCATCACGCGCTGCCCAGGCCAGATCCTGCCAATGCAGGGGAATGAACGCGGCGTCCTCGTAGAGCGCTTTCTCGACGGCCTGGAGCATCTTGGCCCGTTCGCCACGGTCGGTTTCGAGGTTGGCCGCGGCGACCATCGCGTCGATCTCGGGGTTGCAGTACATGCCGGAGTTGTATTGGCCGGCGCCGGTCTCGGCATCGGGACATTGGGTGAGGTACTGATAGAAGTTCGCCGAATCCTCGGTATCGGAGTGCCAGCCGATCATCATCATGTCGGCGGCGTGATCGTCGAAGGCCGTCCAGTACTGAGCCTTGGGCAGGGTCTTGAGATCGACGGTGACATCGATACGCGCGAGCATCGCCGCGACCGCCTGGGCGATCCTGGCGTCGTTCACGTAACGATTGTTGGGCGCCATCATGGTGATGCTGAACCCATCGGCGTAGCCGGCTTCGGCCATGAGCTCCTCGGCGCGCTCGACATCGTAGCGCATCTCGAGATCGGGATTGTGGCCATCGTAACCCTTGGGCGATAACTGGGCGGCAGGGGTGGCGAAGCCTTTCATCAGGCGTTCGGCGATGGCTTTCTGGTTGACCGCGTAGGCGAATGCCTTACGCACACGGGGGTCCTGGAAGGCCTCGACACGCTCTTCGTTCATCTGGAAAAGGATGATGCGCGTACCCGAGAGGGTTTCCAGGTTGACGTTCTCGTCTTCGCGCACTCGCTCGAGATCGTTGGGCGGCACCGGCGCGATGAAGCCGACATCGCCGGAAAGCAGGGCGGCGACACGGGTCGCGTTCTCGCTGATCGGCGTGAATACGATGTGATCGACATTGCCCGGCGATTTCTTGTCCCAGTAGCCCTCGAAGCGCTCGAACTCGATCTTGACGCCTTGCTGGCGCTCGGTGACCACATAGGGGCCGGTGCCCGACATGTGCCGCGACGCGTAGGAATTGCCATTCTTGACGATCGCGCCCTTGTCCTTGCCGCTCTCGGTAGTGCCGGAGTAGAACTCGCTGTCCATCGGGAAGAGGTAAGTCGCCAGATTGAGCAGCAGCGGGTAGGGCTTCTTGGTCTTGATCTCGACGGTGGTGGCGTCGATGGCCTCGGCGCTGGCGATCGGCTCGAAGATCGCCTTGTAATCGGGGCTTCGCTTCAGGCGCTCAATGGTCCACACCACATCCTTGGCGGTGAAGTCGTTGCCGCTGTGAAACTTGACGCCCTCGCGCAGGGTGAAGCGCATGGTGGTGTCGTCGACCTGATTCCAGCTCGTTGCCAGGCGTGGCTCGAATTCGAAATCCTGGGTCCAGCGCACCAAGGGGTCGAAGGACATGTGCGAGAGTTGCAACATGCCGCCGGCAAGCTGTTCGTGAATGTCCAGCGAAACCGGATCGGCATCGTAGGCCATGCGTAGGGTGATGTCGTCGGAATCCTGAGCACTGGCAATCAGCGGCAGGCTGAAGGCGGCGCCTACCAGCGTGGCAAGCAGGGTTTTTTTGAACGTCATGACAAAGCCCGAAGTGGTTGATTGTTCGTTATATGACCCTTGGGTCCGAAAATCACCATAGAGAGGCTGAGGTATCGGGACAATCGAAAAACCGACTGACGTCATTCGCGCTGCGTATCAGCCGCCATGTATCCTGCCAATAATCGTGATCAATCGCTAGGCGACAGCGGGGTCAAGCGATCCACGCGATACAGCTGTGGTACCTGGTCGAGGCCCTCGGTGGTGCAATCCAGGTTGGTGACGCGGCCGTCGCTCAGGCCATAGACCCAGCCGTGCACCGCCAGCGGCTGGCCGCGTAGCCAGGCGCGTTGAATGATCTTGGTGCGACACAGATTGGCGACCTGGGCCTTGACGTTCAGCTCGCAGGTTCGATCGATTTGTTCCTCGAGTGGCAAGTCGGCCAAGGCCTGGCGGTGCTGGCTGTAAAGCTCGCGTACCGAGTGCAGCCAATAATCGACGATACCGCATTCGCCGCCGGTGATCGCTGCTCTGACGCCGCCGCAGCCATAATGCCCGACAATCATGATGTGCTTGATCTTGAGCACGTCGACCGCGTATTGCACCACCGACAGCGCATTCATGTCGTTGTGATGCACGATGTTGGCGATGTTGCGGTGAACGAAGACCTCGCCGGGAGGCAAATCGATGATCTGGTTGGCGGGCACACGGCTATCCGAGCAGCCTATCCATAGATAATCGGGGCTTTGCTGTTGGGAGAGGCGCGAGAAGAATTCCGGATCGCGTTCGCGAATAGCGTCGGACCATAGACGGTTCTGTTCTAGCAGGGTATCGATATCGTTCATTAGGTTGCCGTTAGACCTTTGTCGTGCATGAATTTTTACTCTTGAGGCCGCTCGGGTCAAGCCAGCCGTTCCCGTGGCACCTGGCGCAGGTGGCTCGCAACCTGCCCACCAGGCAGGGTAGCGATCGCATCGGCGGCGTCGAGCAGTTTCGTGAGATCGATGCCGGTATTGACTTGCCCGCCATTCAGCGCATAAACCAGATCCTCGGTGGCGGTGTTGCCAGTGGCGCCGGGAGCGAACGGGCAACCGCCCAGGCCGGCGGTGGCCGCATCCAATGCCGTGGCGCCATGGTGGATCGCGAACAGGGCGTTGGCCACACCCATGCCGTAAGTATCGTGGCCATGGAAGGCCCACCCGAGCCGGGAATGATCATGGCGTTCGCGCAGCCGGGTGAAATGCTCGGCCACCTGGTAGGGTGTGGCGCGGCCAGTGGTATCGCAGAGCGCGATTTCGAGCTCGAGGCCTTGGCAAATATCCCGCGCCTGTTCCAGCACCGCATCGACCTGTTGCCAGCTTATATGCCCCTCGTAAGGGCAATCGAAACTCGTGCCCAGGTCGAGCCGCAGACGGGTGCCACCTCGTTCACGCAGTCGCTCGGCGATGGTCTTCAGGTTCGAGAGCGACTCGGCGACGCTCTGGCGCACGTTGCTCTGGTTATGCGATTGCGATACCGAGACCACGAACACCAGCTCGCGGATGCCGCTAGCTAACGCCAGTTCCGCGCCCTTGAGGTTGGGTACCAGCGCCGAAAAGCGCATATCCGGGCAGCGGCCGATGAAGTGCCGGACGATCTCGCCGATGTCGGCCATCTGCGGTATTGCCCTGGGGCTGACGAAGGAGCCGATTTCCAGGCGTGTGACGCCCGCATCGATCAGGGCCTGAATACAGCGAATCTTGTCGGCGGTGGGCAGAGGAGCGCGAATCGACTGAAAGCCATCGCGAGGCGCAACCTCGACGATATCCACGTGAGTCGGTGGGTTAAGCGGGATCATGGTTTGGTTACCTTGTTCATCTAACCGAGCTTATCCAGCCGAGTTCAAGCTCATGGCTCAGGGTTTTCGTCATTGGCGTTGTCCCTCTGTATGGTGGGGCGGGCTAGCTGATGACAAGTGCTCAGGGTATCGATCAAAAATTGCAGGGCGAGCGCGCCGAAACCCACCGGGATCAACGCATAGGGGTAGACCATCGGCGTGCCGAAGGCACTCGACACCCGCTCGCCATATTCCCAGGCCTTGAAGGCCATCAGCCCGCCACGCCATACCAGGATGCCGCAAAACAGCACCCCGAGCAGGCCGGCAGCGATCCCGAGCAACGCCTGGAAGCGTATCGGCAGCTTGTTCCTGAAGAAGGTGATGCGAATATGTGCGTCGTGGCGCTGGGCCTCGGCGGCACTGACCACCGCCATGTAAACGAGCAGGAAAGAGTTGATCTCCAGGCTCCAACTTGTCGGTGCGGAAAAGGTGTAGCGCATGAGGGTGTCGTAGAAGATAGTCAGCATCATGAATGCCAACACGACTATCGAGGACCAGCGCAGGACGGCCATCAGGCCGTTCCAGCCGCGCATCGCGAAAAGAGTCACGGCAGCAACCCTCCTCAGGCCTTGCCAAGTGCCAGGGCGATGGCGCGTTCACCGACATCCTCGCCGACCGTTGATTTCCAGTGCTCCCATACCGCATGGCTGCTTTCATTGAAGGCGGCGACATCGGCTTCGCTGGGTTCGAGAATCTCGACGCCGGCTTCCTGCACACGCGGCCAGTACTTATTAGGGTAGATGTCATTGTTACAGTGGCTGGCGAAGTTGTCGTTGTACCACTGCGCCGCGCCCTGCATGACTTCCTTGACGCTGCCATCGAGTGAATCCCAGCGATCGCGCAGCATGAATGGCGCCACGGTGAACCCGGTCATCGGCAGTCGGTAGCAGATGCCAAGCTGCTCATGCAGGCTGCGGCCGATAATCGTCGAGATATTGGCGACGGCGGCGTCCACGGTTCCACGCTGCAACGCCATGTAGGTTTCGGAAGAAGAAATGCGCACGGCGGCGATGTCGTAGGGCTCGAGCGCCTTGGTCGCCTCGAAACTAACCACGCGGACCTTTTTACCGCGGATATCTTCCAGCGAACGGATCGGGGTGGCTTCGGTGCTCCAGATGTACTCGGGCTGGAGAATGCCGCCACCGGCGGTCAGCATGTAGATATTCTCCTTGGCCAATTCCCTGTTGATCAGCTCGAGTAGCGGACTATCTTGACCGATCCGCTCCGGGTTGCGATACAGCTCGCCGACGACACCGGGCAGTCCGGTAATGCCGAGAATCGGCAATGAGCGGGTAATGTAAGAGGTGGTATGAAACATGAAGTCGATACTACCGGCGCGTAGCGCGGGCAATTGCTCATCGGCCTTGAGCAACTGCCCGGAGTGGTAGTAGTCGACTGCGACGGCATCGCCGCCATTGTTCTTGAGATAGTCGATGAAGCCGTTCGAGCCGTAGCTCAGCGCCTCGTACGAGGGCGGGATATAGCTCACCCCGGTAAACGTTGTCGCGGCCATGGCGCGGCGCGAGAAGAGGCTGTGACCACCGAGCAGGGCAGCACCGGCGGCGGCATAGGTTCCATGTTTGAGTAGTTCACGACGACTGACTGGCATGATGAGTCTCCTTGCGTTGTTGTTGTGTTGCTAAGTCCACTTGCGACGCTATCGTCATCCAGGGCTTACATCAGACCCGGTAACCACAGGCTGAGGCTTGGAAACAGCACGAACAGCATCAGCACCAGAAACTGCACGGCCACGAAGGGCAGTGCACTGCGAATGATCTCCTCGATCGACAATTGCGGGCATACGCCATGCAGGGCGTAAAGGTTCAACCCTACCGGTGGCGTGACTACGGCGATCTCGAGATTCAGCACCAGCACGATGCCGAACCATAACGGGTCGTAGCCGAGCGCCTCGACCAACGGCAGCAACACCGGCGTGGTGACCACGATCAACGACACGGCATCGACGATCATCCCCAGCAGCACCAGCAGCACCATCACCGCAACCAGAATTGCCCAGGCCGGTAATGCGCTGGCGGTCAGCATTTCGGTGAGAAGCTGTGGCACGCGCATCAGGTTGAGGTAGTCGCCGAAAATCTTGGCGCAACCGATGATCAGCAGGATGACGCCGCTGATGCGCGCCGTGGAACCGAGGATTCCGAACAGCTTGCTCCACGAAAGCGAGCGAAACACCAGCGTGGCGATCAGCAGGGCGCCGATAGCGCCGATACTGGCTGCTTCGCTGGGCGTGGCCAGCCCGGTGTAGATCGACCCCAGCACGGCCAGCACCAATAGTGCGGCATGCCAGATATTCGCCAGACTGACGAAGCGCTCCCTCCAGGTGAAATGTTGTGTCGCTGCCGGCGCTTCCTCCGGATGCAGCCGAACGCGCAGGTAGATGTACAGCGACAAGGCCAGCGCCAGCACGATGCCTGGCACGATACCGCCGATGAACAGGTCGGCGACCGAGACGCTGGAAACCGCGCCGTAGATGATGAACGGCACGCTGGGCGGGATCAGCATCGCCAACGCGCCGGCACTGACTACCGAGCCGGCGGCCAATGAACGGCTGTAGCCGCGCTCGAGCATCTGTGGCACGGCGATCGAGCCCACCGCCGCGACGCCGGCCAGACTAACCCCGGAAACCGCGCCGAACATCGCCGAGGCGCCCACCGAGGAGATCGCCAGGCTGCCGCGCAACCAATTGAGCCAGCGCACCGCGGCTTGAAACAGGCTGGCGCCTACCGGGGTGGCGCTGAGCAAATTACCCATCAGGATGAACAGCGGCAGGGCGATCAGCTCGAAGCTATTGAGCTGGCCGAACAGCGACGAGGGCGCAAAGAAAAACGCCATCGCGCCTCTATCCATATACAGGCCAAGCAGGCCGGACAGCCCCAGCGCCAGAAAGATCGGGAAGCCGAAGCCGATCAGAGCGATCAGCGTGACAAGAACGAGAGCGGGTTCCATGACAAGGCCTCTCCCTAGATCACGGCCGAGTCACGCAGCTCGATGAGTTGCGTGTCATCGAAGCCGAGCCAATGCTTCAGGATGTCATCCGTATGCTCACCCAGAGCAGGCCCCACATGGCGTATTTGCCCCGGCGTTTGTGCCAATCGAGGGAAAACGTTTTGCATCGGCAACGGTTTGCCATGCCGGTCTGGCACGGCGACGATCGATTCACGAGCCTTGAAGTGCGGGTCATCGAGCATGTCCGAGGCGCGATAGACCAACCCGGCGGGAACCCCGGCCTCGGCCAGCCAATCGACGATGTCCTGGGCATCGTGTTGCCGTGTCCAGGCCGCCACCTGATCGTCGATGGCTAGTTGGTTTTCGCCGCGCGCGCGGTGGGTGGCGTAATCGGGATGATCGGCCAGGGTAGGTTGGCCCATGACCGTGCATAGTCGCCTGAAGACGCTGTCCTGGTTGGCGCCGATGATCACATCGCGGCCATCGCCGGCCGGGTAGGCATTGGAAGGGGCGATCTTGGGCAGAAAGCTGCCGCTGCGTTCACGCACCTTGCCGGTACGTTCATATTCCGGTATCAGGCTTTCCATCATCGCCAGCACCGACTCGAAGATGGCGCTGTCGACGATCTGTCCCTGACCGGTTCGCTCGCGCTGATGGAGTGCCACCAGCGCGCCCATGGCACCATGCAGGCCCGCCAGGGTATCGCCCAGCGAGATACCCACGCGAACCGGCGGACGATCCGGGTAGCCGCTGATGTAGCGCAGCCCACCCATCGCCTCGCATACCGAAGCGAAGCCGGCACGCGATGAATAAGGGCCGTCCTGGCCGAACCCGGTGACGCGAACCATGATCAGCCCGGGATTGTCTCGAGACAGCGTGTCATAGCCCAGCCCCCAGCGCTCCATGGTGCCGGGGCGAAAGTTCTCGATAAGAATATCGGCCTGCGCGGCCAATTCGCGCAATATGGCCTGGCCGCGCGGCTGGCGCAGATCCAGCGTTAGCGACTGCTTGTTGCGACCGATGACATTCCACCACACGGGCTCGCCGCTGGAATCCGCCTCACCCCATTGGCGCATGGCGTCGCCCTTGCCCGGGGGTTCGATCTTGATCACCTCGGCGCCGAAATCGGCAAGCACCTGACCGCAATAAGGCCCGGCGATCAACTGGCCGAGTTCGAGGACCTTGAGATCGTTCAGCGGTGTTTGGGGGAATGGCATGCTCTGGGACATTATTGTTGTGTTTCCTTCGGTTATGCGTGAAAGCGCGACTCGCGCCCAGGTCAGTTGGGTATTTCTCGCGATGCTTCGGGCATCGACTCCGGAAAGCTCGCATGCAAGTCGCGCGCGGCAAGCAGGTGCGAACGCATCACGCTTTCCGCCCATTCCGGGCTGTCGGCCTCGATCGCCTGCAGGATCTCCCGGTGGTGGTGCATGCTGCGGCGCAAGTGGGTAGCATCGTAGTTGGCGAAGTTGCGTCGTATCACCGAGGTACGTACCACGCCGTCGAGTAGCGCTGTCAGGCGCTGATTGCCGCTCGCGCTGATCAGCTCTCGGTGGAATTCATGATTGAGTGCGGCGAGTTCATTGCATGCTTCCGGATCTATCGAGCTTTCCGTCAAGGTTTCCATTTGCGTGGCCAATGTCTTGAGATAGGCCAGCCGCCCATTGTCCATGTGCCGACAAGCCAACCTGACGGCTATTGGTTCGAGCATCAGGCGAATCTCGAAAACCTCATGCGCATCTTTCTCGGTCCAGGCCGCGACCCTTGCCCCATGGTGGGGGATGGCCTCCAGCCAGCCCTCCGAGACCAGCTCACGCAATGCCTCGCGCACCGGTGTTCGGCTGACTGCAAGCTCGCACGCCACACTGGCCTCGCGTATGTACTGGTGAGGCTGATAGTCGCCATCGAGAATGCGTTGCTTGATGGCAGCGTGAACCTGGGCGGTGGCGGTTTGTGCCACCGGCGCGTTATTTGAGCGTTTGATTTTATCCACGAAAGCTGTGACCAACCCTTAATTGCATACAATTATAAATCTAGGACGGGATTTTAACCCGCGCAACTGGGTTTTATATTGAGTTGTATGCAATTTGTGTTATCGGCGGTCATTATGATGAGGCTGTGGTGCATTTCATGTGGCAAGCATCGGAGGAATAAGGGGAGACTCATGGCACCGCTTTGTCTGAACCAAGACCGTTTCTTGCGATAGCTTCAAGCTATTGGAGCCATTCCCGAGAAAACGCCGCGATCTGGTATTATTGGCGCAAATCAGAATCAGGAGAGAGTTTCCACGTGGCTGAGTACGACTACGATCTGTTTGTCATTGGCGCCGGTTCCGGAGGCGTGCGCGCTGCGCGTACCGCGGCGGCTACCGGTGCTCGCGTTGCCATCGCCGAGGATCGCTACCTGGGCGGCACCTGCGTCAATGTCGGCTGCGTTCCCAAGAAGCTGTATTCCTATGCGGCGCATTTTCACGAAGCCTTCGACGACAGTGCCGGCTTCGGCTGGGAAATCGGCGAGTCGCCGCGCTTCAACTGGGCGACCCTGCGCGACAACAAGATCGAAGAGATCAAGCGCCTGAACGGGATTTACGGAAGACTGCTGGATGGTGCCGGCGTGCGCCTGATCAATGGTCGCGCCAAGGTCGTCGACGAACACCGCGTCGAGGTGGCAGGCGAGACCTTCAGCGCTGAAAAAATCCTGGTTGCCGTAGGTGGTTGGCCCTGGGTGCCGGATTTCCCCGGCAACGAGCATGCGCTCGACTCCAACCAGATTTTCGACCTGGACACATTTCCCAAGCGTTTCCTGGTACTGGGCGGCGGTTATATCGCCGTCGAGTTCGCCAGTATCTTCAATGGATTGGGTAGCGATACCCACCTGGTTTACCGTGGCGAGTTGTTCTTGCGCGGCTTCGATCACGAGGTGCGTGAATTCACCCGCGACGAGATGGCCAAGAAAGGTGTCAACCTGCATTTCGAGACCAACATCGAATATGTCGAGAAGACCGACAACGGCCTGTGCGTGACATTGACCAACGGCGAGACGCTGGAGGTCGACGCGATACTCGCAGCCACCGGTCGTCGTCCACACCTGCAGGGCCTGGGACTCGACCGACTCGATATCGCGCTCAATCCCGATGGCACCCTCAAGGTCAACGAGCGCTACGAGACTTCGGTAGCGTCGATCCTGGCACTCGGCGACGTTACCGGCGGCCCCGAGCTGACTCCGGTCGCCCTGGCCGAAGCCATGCACATGGTTCAGCACCACTTCAGCGAAACACCGCCGCGCGCGCTGGATTATCGCAATATTGCCACGGCGGTGTTCTGCCATCCCAATATCGGCACCGTCGGTCTTTCCGAGGAGCAGGCGCGCGCCGAATTCGACGCGATATGCATTTATACCGCGGATTTCCGGCCCATGAAGCACACGCTGTCAGGCAGCGATGAACGCTGCCTGATGAAGCTGGTCGTCGACGATGCCAGCGATCGCGTGCTCGGCGCGCATATCGTCGGCGAAGAGGCTGGTGAAGTGATCCAGGGTATCGCTATCGCGGTGCGCGCGGGACTGACCAAGGCCGATTTCGACGCCACGGTGGGGATTCATCCTACCGGCGCCGAGGAATTGGTCACCATGCGCACGCCGACGCGCTCATAGTTTCGCGACAGCATGGGGTTATATTGAGGGCGATCCCCGCCGTTGCCGGTGGGGATCGTTTACGGGATGGCGTGCTTCAGGGCGCCAGGCGCACCTTGAACCAGCCGTCATCGATTAAGCTATAGCGCAGCCGGTCGTGAAGGCGATCCGACTGACCCTGCCAGAATTCGATCATTTTGGGCACCACCCGGTAGCCGCCCCAGTGATGGGGGCGATCGACCGGCTGGCCTTCGTAGACCTGCTCGAAACGATGCTTGCGCTCCTCGAGCCATTCGCGATCGGGGATTTCGACGCTTTGCTGAGCAACCCAAGCGCTTAACTGGCTGTTACGGGGCCGGCTATGAAAGTAGCGGTCGGATTCTTCGGCATCGATTTGCTCGACCTGGCCCTCGATACGCACCTGGCGGTGCAATGCCGGCCACCAGAACACCAGGGCGGCATGCGGCACATTGGCCAGTTCGCTGCCCTTGTGGCTCTGATAGTTGGTATAGAACATAAAGCCGCGCTCATCGAAACCCTTGAGCAACACGACACGTGCATGGGGAAGTCCCAGGCTGTCTACGGTGGCCAGTGTCATGGCATTGGCGTCGTCGACTTCGCGCTCGATGGCCAGCGTCAGCCATTCATTGAACAGCGGAAGTGGTGTTTGCGGTGTACTGGCCGCATCCAGGCTGTCACCGGCGTAGTCTCGCCGAATAGCGGCAATTTCATGATTCATGGCGTTCTCCCTGACGTTTGTCTCATCTTCGCCGTTGCCAGCGCTCGGCTCAAGCGCTGCAGCATTATGGGTTTATGGTGCCACGTGCCAGCCCAACTGCACCATAAGCATGTAAAAAGCGGTTCCTCCGACATCGATACTAAGGCGTTGCGTCGCCACAGATCAGTACCACCACGCAGCTGGAGGCAAGCGGCATCGGCAGGCCGTCGCCTGCCATGTTGATCTGGGGCCGCCCCGCCAAGAGCCCGAAATCGCGCAGTGCGCAAATGACCGGAGTCATCATGACTGCCGGCGGGCAGGTAGCGGCCCAAGTGCAGAATCAGCGGATGATTGGCATGGCCTGAAAGAGCGACGAACGGCAGCACTCGCGTGGCAAAAGTGGCCAGGGCGGCAACGCCGATGAATACCAAAAGTATAGTTTCATTCACGATGGTGTCTCTCGATGCGCGGCCAGAAAGTGAAAATGAGCCAGCATCGGCGTTCATTGGCTTAACCCCACCTGGCATGGGCGGCGAAGACCAGACCACAGGCCAGCCAGCCCAGAATGGCGTAGGGCACGTTCCAGCGCAGCATGTCGCGTGCCTTGACGTTATAACGTACGCATATCGCGAGGTTGCTGCCCGACAAGGGGCTGCTACCGGTACCGAGCGCCCAGCCCATCAGAAATACCATGCCCAGCAGCGTCGGGTCGGGCGACAGCGAGGTTAACAACGGCGCCAGCGTGGTTATGCCCACCAGGGGATGTACCCCGGCGAAGGCCAAGGCGACGATGATGCCAAGCGCCAGCCAGGCATGCACATGACCGAAATGCTCGAAAGGCAGTACCGGGCTTTGTGACCAGCTAGCCAGCAGCGCGGCCAAGCCACTGGAGAGCACGCCCGCGGCGAGGAACAGTGCGAACTGTGGCGCCAGACGCGGCAGGCCATCGTTGAGTTGACGACCCAGGCGTTCACGCCGCTCGCTGGCTGGCGTGAGTAGCAGGGCGAAAAACGGCGAGACGATGCTGATGATCAGCAGAATGGAGAGCGAGGGCTGCCATTGATGCAGTCCGATCACCGACACGGCGAGTATGATGGGTAGCACCAACGTCCGCGCTTCGATCGGATAGCCGCTGAAATCGCCGCTGACACGCAACACGTCGAGCGTCACCAGAATCAGCAGGAGCGCGGCGCAGGCCAGCCCCCACGGCAGTAACGACATGAACTCGAGACCGGGCGCATAGGTCAGCGCCACCCCCATGGCCACGAAGAACGGCGACCAGGCCGCCGCCGCGGGAAAGGCGCGGCCGAGCACCATGGCCTGCCTGCGCGTGAGCTTGCCATCGCGCTGCATGCGATCGCCGAACAGAAACAGCACCGAAAGGTTGATCGCGGCGCCGAACAGATGCACGCCGAGGATCGTGCCCAGTAGGCTGCCTTTCCGTGGCCCTGTTGCGGGGTTCTCGATCGGCGTGGCCATCGATAGAAAACTCACCCCGGCAAACATCATCAGCAGCGGCTGATTGATAACCAACGCTGTGAGTAGTGAATTGGGCGTACCTCGCCCTAGCGCGATAACCCAGAACACCACGCCGGCGCCACCCAGGCACAAAGCCTGTTGTTTCGAGGCTCTGGGCAGCCGATTTCCCAAGCGGAGAGTGGCCAGCCAACTTAGCAATGCGGCCGGCCACAAGGGCAGGTCGAATAGACTGCCCGCGATACTGATCGCGAACATCAGCAGAATCAGCGTGCTGGAGGGTCTCACTGTTTGAGCTGGCGGCCTTGCCAGCGCGCGAAGAGCATGCTGGCGGTGAACAGCAACAAGGCGGATGCCACTTCCAGTAGCCCCAGCCAGGCCATGTTCGGTAAGGTGGCGATCATCACCCCCTGCATGAAGTAGAGCAGGCTGACGAACGCCAGCCAGGCATGGCCGCGTGGGCGCCGGGTCACGATTGCCGGCAGGAAGAGAATCAGCGGCAATACCCTGATCAGGATCGCTAACACCCCGGCGTCGTTACGTGACAGTAGCTGCAAGCCGCCGAATGTCAGCAGTACGATGAGAGACACATAACCGATCAACACGCCTAGCCGTGCCCGCTGGGTAAGCAGTGCCAGGCCGTGGCGTCGTTCGAAGGCTTCCAGGGCTGCTCGCATCAGCTATCCTCGCGCAGGCTGCGTAATGCCAATGCGAGCCGGGCGATACGTTTGCCCTGTGCCCGCGCCAGTTCGCGCTCGGTGTCGTCGACACTGCGATCGCTACGTTCGCCTGCCACATGGCTGGTGCCGTAGGGCGTACCGCCGCTGGTCGTGGCAAGCAGTCCACTTTCGCTATAGGGCACGCCGGCGTAAACCATGCCCTGGTGCAGTAGTGGCACCAGCATGGTCAACAACGTTGCTTCCTGCCCGCCATGCAGGCTGGCGGTGGAGGTGAAGGCGGTTGCCGGCTTGTCGACCAACGCGCCGTTCAGCCATAGCTCGCTGGTGCCGTCGAGAAAGTATTTGAGCGGCGCCGCCATGTTGCCGAAACGCGTGGGGCTGCCCAGCGCCAGGCCGGCACAGTGGCGCAGCTCATCGACGGTTGCGTATACCGCACCCTCGGCGGGAATCGTCGGCTCGACGGCCTCGCAGGTGGTCGAAACAGGCGGCACGCAGCGCAGGCGCACGGCGATACCGGGGATATCCTCGACGCCGGCAGCGACTTGCTCGGCCAGCGTGCGCGTGGCTCCGAAGCGGGAGTAGTACACGACCAGAACGTAGGGCAGGGAAGCGCTCATGACGGCTCCTGAGAGTAAATGAGGCGAACGGAAGTTCAGGCTTCGTCGAGAAGCGTCAATATCGCCTCGGGTGGGCGGCCGATAATGGCACGATCGCCATTATCGAGCAGGGGCCGCTGCAGCAAGCGAGGGTATTGAGCGATGGCTTGCAAGCGCTGCTCGTCGCCAGGTGCACTCAGGGCCAGTGCTTTCCATTCGTCCTCGTTGGTGCGCACGAGGCTCTCGACCGGCCTCACCAGGCGTGCCGCCAGGGACTGCAGCTCGATCAGCGAAAGCGGCTCGTCAAGGTAGCGGCGAAGCGTGAACTCTGTGCCACGCGCTTCGAGCAGCGCCAGAGCCTCTCGGGATTTCGAGCAGCGTGGGTTGTGATAAAAGGTCAGGGTGGCCACGGGGAATCCTCTACACAGTATCGAAAAATCAATCGATTAGCCGCCATTGTAGAGCCCGCAGAGTGAAGGTCACAACTCTATGACGCTGATGGGTTATGGAGCAGTTGAAGTTATACCGTTATCTATCTCCCACACATATGGCCCAAACCAGAGTCGAATATAAAAGCAAGCTTCGGAGTGCGACGAACGGTGCCCGTTGATAGATTTCTCAGTATCAAGTGAATCGTTGAAAGGAGCCGACCATGAGCACATCAACGTCCAGGACACAGCTAGCCGAGGTGACGCTGAACGACCCACGCTGGGCAGCCGTTGTCGCACGCGACCCCGAAGCCGACGGTAGCTTTTTCTACTCGGTCAAAACCACCGGTGTGTACTGCCGTCCTTCCTGTGTGGCGCGTCGCGCACGACCAGAAAACGTTCGCTTTCATAAGACCTGCGCGGACGCCGAGCAGGCTGGCTTTCGGCCTTGCAAGCGTTGCCAACCGAACCGGCCGGCGGTCAATCAGCGCTATACCACCAACGTCACCGATGCGTGTCGCATCATTGAGGAATCCGAGGCCGTGCCAAGGCTCGATGAATTGGCCAAGCGCGTTGGCATGAGTACCTATCATTTCCATCGTGTGTTCAAGCGGATTACCGGTCTGACACCACGCGAATACGCGGCGGCGCATCGCGAGCGACGCTTTCGCGACGAACTGGGCCGTGGCACATCGATAACGGAGGCCATTTTCGATGCCGGATACGGCTCCAACGGCCGCTTCTATACCCAATCGAACGAGGTTCTGGGCATGACTCCGAGTAACTATCGCGCTGGCGGCGCAAGTACGCAGATACGTTTTGCGGTCGGTGAATGCGCGTTGGGATCCATTCTCGTCGCGCAGAGCGAGCGTGGCGTTTGTGCCATTCTCATGGGCGACGAACCCGACGAGCTGACCCACGATCTGCAGGACCGTTTCCCCCGCGCCGAGCTGATCGGCGGCGACGCCGAATTCGAGCGGCTCGTCGCCAGGGTGGTTGGCTTCGTCGAGGCACCCGGCATTGGCCTGGATTTACCGCTGGATGTGCGTGGAACCGCATTTCAGCAGCGTGTGTGGCAAGCGCTGCGCGAGATTCCGGTCGGCGAAACGGCCAGTTATGCCGCTATCGCCGAGCGTATCGGTTCCCCGCGTGCCGTGCGAGCGGTGGCCCAGGCGTGCGCGGCGAACGCGCTGGCGGTTGCCATTCCCTGCCATCGCGTGGTGCGCAGCGATGGTGGGGTATCTGGCTATCGCTGGGGCGTGGAGCGCAAGCATGCATTGCTGACACGGGAACGCCACGCATGACATATCCGCTTGAAGACATGCCACAGGCCGGCTTGGATGCGGCGCTTGCCGATCGCGTGGGCTCGCTCGATTGGCAACGCCTGTCCAATGATCTCGATAACTACGGATGCGCGGTGATCGAGAAACTTCTTACCGCTCAGGAATGCGATGCACTGGCCGGGCTATATGCGAAAGAAGAGCTGTTTCGCAGCCGGGTGGTGATGGCGCGCCACGGCTTTGGGCGCGGCGAATATCGCTATTTCGATTACCCATTGCCCGAACTCGTCGCTGGGCTGAGGCAGTCGCTCTATCCGTATCTGGTGCCGATCGCCAATCGCTGGAACCAGACCATGAACATCGACGTTCGCTATCCGCCCCGGCATGCCGATTTCATCGCGCGTTGCCACGACGCCGGGCAATGCCGGCCGACGCCGTTGTTGCTGCAATACGCGACTGGCGACTACAACTGTCTGCATCAGGATCTTTATGGCGAGCATGTCTTTCCGCTCCAGGTCGCTATTCTATTGTCCGAACCGGGGCGGGATTTCACGGGTGGCGAGTTCGTGTTGACCGAGCAGCGGCCGCGCATGCAATCGCGACCGGAAGTGGTGCCACTAAAGCGTGGCGATGCCGTGGTATTCGCCGTTCGCCATCGCCCGGTTCAAGGCAAGCGGGGCGCGTATCGAGTCAATCTTCGCCATGGCGTGAGCCGCCTCAGGTCGGGCCATCGGCAATCGCTTGGTATCATCTTTCACGATGCAATGTGAGCGCGAAACATGACTTCGGACCTGTTTGCGGACGAGGAGCAGAACCGGACCTGGCGTGACGAGTTATGCCCCGATGCCGTGGTATTGCGTCACTTCGCGGTGGCGGAACAAACGGCCATCCTCGCGGCGATTCGCGATATCAGCGACGCCGCGCCGTTTCGCCACATGCTCACGCCTGGTGGCTATAGCATGTCGGTGGCGATGACCAATTGTGGCGCCCATGGCTGGGTGACGGATCGCTTGGGCTATCGCTACGCTACGCTGGACCCGCAAAGCGGCAAACCCTGGCCACCTATGCCCGCGGTATTTCGAGCCTTGGCGCGAGACGCGGCCGCGAGTGCCGGTTTCGAGGATTTCGAGCCCGACGCCTGTCTGATCAACCGCTACGCGCCCGGCGCCAGGCTGTCGCTGCATCAGGACAAGAACGAACGGGATTTCGCCGCGCCTATCGTTTCCGTTTCGCTGGGTATTCCTGCGGTCTTTCTGTTTGGTGGTTTACAGCGTCGCGACAAACCCTTGCGCGTGCCACTCACGCATGGCGATGTGGTGGTCTGGGGTGGGGCGGCGAGGCTTCGCTACCATGGCGTGCTGCCGCTCAAGGAGGGTGTGCATCCGCTGCTCGGCGGGCAACGCATTAACTTGACGTTTCGCAAGGCTGGCTAGCTCAACGGGTCAAAATCATCTGATAGGATGAACCGACAGATATTCGTCGGGGAGGGCAACGCCATGAACCACTGCCTGGATCAGGATGTCGATTTCCGCAATCTGATGGGCGACGAGGTGCGTCCGCTCGCCAAAGGGCGTGACAAGGCCGAGCTTGGCGGTACGCCCCTACCACCCAGCGAAGCGCAACTGGCCAGGCGCGCCAGCGCCGAAGCACTACCGGAGGCGAGCAACTTCCTCAGCGATGAATTCGTCGATTTGCTACCTCCCTTCGACCCGCTCGAGCACCGCCGCGACGGTATCCAGAGTGGCGTGCTGGAAAGGCTGCGGCATGGCGGCTACGCGCCCGAGGCGCGCCTGCACCTACTCAAGCAGCCGGTCAGGGCCTGCCGTCGCGAACTGTTCACTTTCATCCAGGATGGCTTGTCGCACGACCTTCGCTGCCTGCTGGTGGTACACGGGCGCGGCAAGGCGCTGGATAGCCACGCCAACGTGGTGCGCTCTTACGTGGCCAAGTGGCTGATGCAGTTCGAGGAAGTACAGGCTTATGCATCGGCTCAGCCGGCGCACGGCGGGATCGGCGCGACCTATGTGATGCTACGCAAGAGCGAGCGCGCGCGAGCCCGCAATCGTGAGCGCCAGCAGAAGCGTCGCGGTTAGATTAATTCCCGCTCACAAAAGCGCCGCCATCGAGGCGGCGCAGTGGGTTTGGGCGGGTCGTTACCTGGCAATCAACAGCTTGGCACGCTGTCGACTTCACGTCGTTTGGCAGCGCTTTCGCGCAGCCGACGCGTGAACAGCGGCTCGGGAATATCGACGACCGACTGGTAGCTGAGGCTGAAGGTGTCGAGGGCCTTGATGGCGTTTTCGATGAGCTGGTCGTCGCGCAAATCGAAAGCGTCGAATCCGCAACGTGCCATATAGAAAAGCTGGTCGATCAGCACGTCGCCGACCGCGCGAATCTCTCCGTCCAGCGCATAGCGCTCGCGCAGCAGCCTGGCCAGGGTATAGCCACGCCCGTCGGTAAATACCGGGAAGCGTATCGCCACCAGGGGGGCCGCGCGTAATTCGCGGGCCAGTTCCTGACTCAACTCCACGTCGCTGTCGAGTAGCGGCGCCAACCGATCGCTGCGCGGGCTCGCTTGCCAGAGCGCCAGTGGCACGATGGCGGGGCGTTGATTGGGCAGGGCGTCGCCATCCAGGGAAAGATGCCAGGGGTTGGCTTCTACCCGGCCGCTTTTCCTCAGAATCTGCGCGCCTGACTGGCTGGCATTGGGCACGTCGTTATGCATAAACATGCTCCTTGAACGGCTTGATGCCGATACGGCGATAGGTGTCGATGAACGGCTCTTCCGCGTGGCGTTGGTCGACATAGACTTGGAGCACCTTGTCGATGACCCCGGGAACGTCCTCGCTGTAGAACGAAGGGCCGAGAATCTTGCCCAGCGAGGTTTCGTCGCCCTGGCTGCCGCCCAATGACACCTGGTAATACTCCTCGCCTTTCTTGTCGACACCGAGGATGCCGATATGCCCGACGTGATGATGACCGCAGGCGTTCATGCAGCCGGAAATATTCAGGTCGAGCGGCCCAAGGTCGTAGAGAAAGTCCAGGTCTTCGAAGCGCGCCTGGATCGCCTGGGCGATAGGAATCGATTTGGCATTGGCCAGGGCACAGTAATCGCCGCCCGGGCAGCAGATCAGGTCGGCCAGGGTGCCGACCGTGGGGTTGGCCATGCCGAGTTCGTCCAGGCGCCGCCAGAGTTCCTCGAGTCGATCGACCGGGACGTCGCTGAGCACCAGATTCTGTTCATGGGTCACGCGCAATTTGCCGAAGCTGTATTCATCGGCGAGATCGGCAACCTCGTGCATCTGCTCGGCGGTAATATCGCCGGGTGCGTAGTCGCGGCGCTTCAATGACAGGGTAATGGCCTTGTAGCCGGGAACCTTGTGGTCCGTGACATTATTGGTCACGAAACGGGCGAAGGCTCGATCGCTCAAGCGCAGGGCTTCGAATTGCTCGATGGCCACATCGGAAACCGGCCGCCTTTCGGGGTCCACGAAATGCCGACGCACGGCATCGACCACCTCGCTCGAGAGCGTTTGTGGGCCATCCTTCAAATGTGCCCATTCGTCTTCCACGCGACGACGGAATTCTTCGATGCCCAGCGCCTTGACCAGAATCTTGATACGCGCCTTGAACTTGTTGTCGCGGCGACCGAACTGGTTATAGACCCGCACGATGGCTTCGATATAGGTCAACAGGTGCTGCCAGGGCAGGTCCTCGCACACCACGTCGCCGATTACCGGTGTACGTCCCAGGCCGCCGCCCGCCAATACGCAAACGCGTAACTCGCCAGCGGCGTTGTGCCACAGGCGCAGGCCGATATCGTGAACCTGAATCGCCGCGCGATCTTGGCTGGCACCGGTCATGGCGATCTTGAATTTACGCGGCAGGTAAGCGAATTCCGGATGGAAGGTCGTCCACTGGCGTATCAGCTCACACCAGGGACGGGGGTCTTCGACTTCATCCTTGGCCACGCCGGCGAACTGATCCGTGGTGGTATTGCGAATATCGTTGCCGCTGGTCTGGATCGAGTGCATTTGCACGCTGGCAAGCTCGGCGAGGATATCCGGCACTTCTTCTAATTTGGGCCAATTGAGCTGGATGTTGGTTCGGGTCGTGAAGTGCCCGTAACCGCGATCGTATTGGCTGGCGATATCGGCCAGCTTGCGCAGTTGGTAGGAGCCCAGCATGCCGTAGGGCACCGCAATGCGCAGCATCGGCGCATAACGCTGAATGTACAAGCCGTTCTGAACGCGCAACGGCAAAAACTCGGCATCGCTGATCTGGCCCGCCAGGTAACGTTCCATTTGGCCACGAAATTGTGCGACGCGCTCATTCACAAGGGTCTGGTCGTAAGTGTCGTACCGATACATTCAGGAGTGTCCTGCTAGTCGGGCGAGTGGTAACAATGCCTGGGCCCGACCTTAACGCGTTTCGTTTATTCTATGAAAGAATAAATAAGTATATTTTTTGAATTTTGAGTTCTTAAAAGGTCGGGGGCGAACTCTGCTGGGTGGGTTGCACTGTCAGTAGGTGGGCGAAATTTTCGCCGTCCTGGGGGCGAGCATAATGAAAGCCCTGCAGGTGATCGGCTGACATGGCAATGAAACGCGAGGCTTGGTCCGATGTTTCGATGCCTTCCACGGTCACGCTCAAGCCCAGCGCATGGCCCATTTCGATGATGGCGCTGGCCAGCAGGGCATGGCGTTCATCCTTCGGACCGCCCTGTACGAAGCTGCGGTCGATCTTGATGATATCGAAGGGTAATTTCTGAAGATAGCTCAGCGATGAGTAGCCGGTACCGAAGTCGTCGATCGCCAGACGACAACCGAGCGCGCGCAGTGCGGCAAACTGCTCGAGAATTGCTGGTTCGGGGTTGAGCATCAGGTTCTCGGTCATCTCGAGAATGATGCGCTCGGCCGGCACGTCGTGCACTTTCAGAGAGCGGCGCAGCGCCTCGACGAATCCGCCGGCATGCAGTTGCCGCGCCGAGACATTGAAGGATAGTGTCAATTCATTATGCCCCTGGGCATCCATGCGCTTGAGCCACGCCAGGCCTTGATCCACCACCCATTGGCCGATCGGCACGATCAGCCCCGATTCCTCGGCGACCGGGATGAACGTGGCCGGCGAGATCATGCCGCGCTGTGGGTGCACCATGCGCAGCAAGGCTTCGGCGCCAACGACTTTACCCAGGTCGACCCCGAATATCGGCTGAAATGCCAACCGCAGGTGTCCTTCGCTCAGCGCGTGATGCAGATCGCGTTCGAGAATGATCATGTCGCTGGCCGGTAGTCGCGATGCGCTGTGCTGATAGAGCCGGTACTGACCGCGTCCGATCGATTTGACGTTCTGGACGGCCAACACCAGGGCCTTGACCAACGACTCGGTGGTATGGGCATGGCGCGGGTAAAGCGCACCACCCATCGTGAAGGAGACGAACAGCTCCTCCTGACCGATAAAGAAAGGCGCCTGTAAGGCTTCACGCAGTTGGGCGGCCTGGTTCGCCAGCGTGCTGGCGTCGGCATCGGCAAAGGTGATGACGAACTCGTCGCCACCCAGGCGAGTGAGAAGGCTAGCGTTCGACTGCAGCGCCGACTGCTTGAGGCGTTCGGCAATATCGACGAGCAGGGCATTGCCGGCCTGCTGACCATAACTCTCGTTGATCCAGCGGAAATGGTTGATATCCAGTTGCAGCAGGCCCAGACCGCGCTGCGGCTGTGTCGCGATCCATTCATCGAGCGCTTCGGACAGGCCGGTACGATTATAGAGTTGAGTCAGGCGGTCGTGGCGTGTCTGGTAGTCGATTTCGCGCTGAGCCTCGTCGAGCTGCACGCCCAGCGTATTGAAAGCGCGCAGGGCATCGCCGACTTCACCGGCGGCGCGGGTCGAAATGGGGCGGAACCCCTCGCCACTGCGTAAATGGCGCATGGCGGAGAGGATCGCGTTGAGCGGGGTAATCACGTGGCGGTAATGAAAGCGCAGCGAGAGCCAGGTGATCAGCAGTACCATCAACCCGACAGCCAGGAAGATGTTGAGCACGGCGGCCTTGATGCTTTCGCCGAGTTGCTCGCGGGAAAACGCCAGGCGAATTTCGCCGGTTTCGCGCGCGCGGTAGTCGTCGTTGAACACGATGGGTGCGCTTCGCCATAACGGTTGAAGCGACGATTTCGAGCCTTGGCTCGCGTAGACCACATTGCCGCTGCTATCGAGGATCTGCACGCTGGTAACGTCGTCATCGGCGTACAGAACGTCGACCAGCGCCTGGATGCTCGTCTCGTCCATATTCCACATGGGAGAGGCCAGCAGAGCCGCGCCGATGCGCAACAGCTCCGATTCCTTGTATTCGAGTTCGCGGGTGAAGTTGGCTTGCAACTGCCAGGCTTGAAAACCGCTCAGCGCTACCGCTATCAACAGCGACACCGGAAGAATGCGCAGCACGAACAGCCAGTCGAGCGACAGCCAGCGTCTCATGTTTTCGCCTCGGCCATCACTGGCGCACTAACGAATGAATAGCCAAGCGGAATGAAACGCGGCAATTCGTGCGCGCAGGCATTTGTGCAGTGGTTTCCTGACGATGAAGACACTACGTGCACTAGGGCTCCCTAACCGACGCTTGGCCGGGTCGATGTCCGATACATTCATAAACTGAGCAGTTGCCAACGCCGACGTTGTCGGGTCAGCGCGCGGCACGGGAACTCAGGCGACGGTAGCCGGGCAACCGAACACCGATCAGGGCGTATTCCCAATACTGCGCCTGTTCATCACGCTATCGGCAGGAATGCCAACCACTGAAGGGTCAGGGTTCGGGTAATCGATACGCTATTGAAGCAGCGGCCCGCTCGGGCCGCTGTTACTTTCAAGCCGGATCGTAGGACAGCACCGGCGACAGCCAGCGTTCCAGCTCGTCGAGCGTCATGTCCTTGCGGGTAGCCAGAGCCTCGACCTGATCGCGAGTGATCTTGCCGGTGGAGAAGTATTTCGACTCGGGATGCGAGAAATACCAGCCCGACACTGCCGCCGCCGGCCACATGGCGAAGCTGTCAGTCAGGATCATGCCGGTGTTGTCGCTGGCCTCGAGCAGGCGGAACAGCGTGGCCTTCTCGGTATGATCGGGGCAGGCCGGATAGCCCGGTGCCGGGCGGATGCCCTGATATTTCTCGGCGATCAGCGCTTCGTTGTCGAGAACTTCTTCGGGGTCGTAGCCCCAATATTCCTTGCGCACGCGCTCGTGCATGCGCTCGGCGAAGGCCTCGGCAAGGCGGTCGGCCAACGCCTTGACCATGATCGCACTGTAGTCGTCGCCAGCCCCTTGATACTGCTTGGCCAATTCATCGGCGCCATGCCCGGTGGTCACCGCGAAACCGCCGATCCAGTCGGGCTTGCCACTTGCCTTGGGGGCGACGAAATCGGCCAGGCTATAGCAGATGCCATCGCGATTCTTGGTCGTCTGCTGACGAATATGATGCAGCCGCTCGACGACCGTCTGGCGGGACTCATCGGCGTACACTTCGATCACGTCGTCATCGACGCTGTTGGCCGGCCATAGGCCGATCACGCCGCGCGCGGTAATGTGTTTCTCGTCGATCAGCTTGCGCAGCATGGCCTTGGCGTCGGCGAACAGGTTGCGCGCCGCTTCGCCGACCACCTTATCGTCGAAAATCTTCGGGTACTTGCCGACCAACTGCCAACTCATGAAGAACGGCGTCCAGTCGATCACCTCGACCAGCTCGTCGAGGTCGTAGTCGTCGAAGACCTTGAGCCCGGTGAAGGTCGGCTCCGGTGGCGTATAGCCTTGCCAGTCGGGCTGGAAGCGCCGCTCGCGCGCTTCATCATAGGAAAGATCCGCTGCCTTGGGGCGACGCTTGGCATTGCGCTCGCGAACCTTGGTGTACTCCTCGCGAATCTCGTCGACGTAGGCTTGCTTGAGGCCGGGGGAGAGCAGACGGCTGGCGACGCCCACCGCACGCGAGGCGTCGGTGACATAGATGACCGGCTGTTCGTACTGCGGCTCGATCTTGACCGCCGTATGGGCTTTCGACGTCGTGGCGCCGCCGATCAACAGCGGCAGTTCGAAGCCCTGACGCTGCATCTCCTTGGCGACGTGAACCATCTCGTCGAGCGACGGCGTGATCAGCCCCGACAGGCCAATGATATCGGCATTCTCGTCCCTGGCGGTTTGCAGGATTTTCTCCGCCGGCACCATCACGCCCAGGTCGATGACCTCGTAGTTGTTGCATTGCAGAACCACGCCGACGATGTTCTTGCCGATATCATGCACATCGCCCTTGACGGTAGCCATGACGATCTTGCCCTTGGTCTGGGCGTCGTCGCTCTTTTCGGCCTCGATGTAGGGCAGCAGATAGGCCACCGCCTGTTTCATGACGCGCGCCGACTTGACCACCTGAGGCAGAAACATCTTGCCGGCCCCGAACAGGTCGCCGACCACGTTCATGCCGTCCATCAACGGCCCCTCGATGACCTCAATGGGCCGCGAGATGCGCTGACGAGCGAGTTCGGTGTCCTCGATGATGTAACTGGTGATGCCCTTGACCAGCGCGTGCTCGATGCGCTTTTCGACCGCCCAGCTACGCCACTCGAGATCTTCTTTTTTGGCTTCGCCGCCGCCTTCGCCCTTGTATTTCTCGGCGATGTCGAGCAACCGCTCGGTGGCATCGTCGCGACGATTGTTGACGACGTCCTCGACCGCCTCGCGCAGGTCCTCGGGCAGGTCGTCGTAAACGCCAAGCTGGCCGGCATTGACGATGCCCATGGTCAATCCGGCGTGAATCGCGTGATACAGAAACACCGAATGAATCGCCTCGCGCACCGTGTTGTTGCCACGAAACGAAAACGACACGTTGGAAACGCCGCCGGAGATCATGGCGTGTGGCAGATGCTGGCGAATCCAGCGGGTGGCATCGATGAAGTCGACGGCGTAGTTGTTGTGCTCTTCGATGCCGGTGGCAATGGCGAAAATGTTGGGGTCGAAGATGATGTCCTCGGCGGGGAAATCGATCTCGTCGACCAGCAGGCGATAGGCGCGTTCGCAGATTTCGGTCTTGCGCGCCAGGGTATCGGCCTGGCCGGTTTCATCGAAGGCCATGACCACGATCGCCGCGCCGAAGCGACGACACGCCCGCGCCTGTACTCGAAAGGCGGCTTCGCCCTCCTTGAGCGAGATCGAGTTGACCACCGCTTTGCCCTGCACGCACTTGAGCCCGGCCTCGATGATTTCCCACTTCGAGGAATCGATCATGATCGGCACGCGCGAAATATCCGGCTCGGAGGCGACCAGATGCAGGAAGTGCACCATCGCCTCCTGGGAGTCGAGCATGCCCTCGTCCATGTTGATGTCGATCACCTGAGCGCCGTTCTCGACCTGCTCAAGGGCGACCTCCAACGCGGTGGTGAAGTCCTCTTCCTTGATCAGGCGCTTGAAGCGTGCCGAGCCGGTCACGTTGGTACGCTCGCCGACATTGACGAACAGCGAATCGGTGTCGATGTTGAACGGCTCCAGGCCGGACAGACGACACGCGCGCGGGCGCTCGGGTACCTGGCGTGGGGCAACACCCTCGACGGCGTCGCGAATCGCAGCGATATGCTCCGGCGTGGTGCCGCAGCAGCCACCGATGATATTGACCAGATCGCTCTCGGCGAATTCACGAACGATCGCCGCCATCTCTTCTGGCGTTTGCTCGTACTCGCCGAACTCGTTGGGCAGGCCGGCGTTGGGGTGCGCCGAAACAAAGGTATCGGCCTTGTTGGAGAGCTCCTCGAGATAGGGGCGCAGCTCTTCAGCGCCGAGTGCGCAGTTCAGGCCCACCGACAGTGGCCGGGCATGGCGAATCGAGTTCCAGAACGCCTCGGTGGTCTGTCCCGACAGCGTGCGGCCCGAGGCATCGGTAATGGTGCCCGAGATCATCACCGGCAGACGTTGACCGCGCTCGTCGAACAGCTCTTCGAGCGCGTAGATCGCGGCCTTGGCGTTCAGGGTGTCGAAAATGGTTTCGATCAGGATGAAATCGGCACCACCCTCGATCAGTGCCGCGGCGGCCTCGTGGTAGTTCTCGCGCAGGGCATCGAAGGTGACATTGCGCTTGGCCGGGTCGTTGACATCCGGTGACAGCGAGGCGGTGCGGCTGGTCGGGCCGAGTACGCCGGCGACGTAGCGCGGCACGCCGGTTTCCTCGGCGACGCTATCGCAGACCTCGCGAGCCAATCGCGCCGCCTCGCGATTGAGCTCGACCACGTATTCCTGCATGCCGTAATCGGCCTGAGAGAGGCGCGTGCTGTTGAAGGTGTTGGTCTCGAGAATATCGGCGCCGGCTTCGAGATAATCGCGATGAATGCGACGCACCAGGTCGGGCTGGGTCAGCGCCAGCAAATCGTTGTTGCCCTGCAGTTGCGATGGCCAGTCGCGGAAGCGCTCGCCACGAAACTCGTCTTCGCTCAATCTAGCGTTTTGCAGCATGGTGCCCATGCCGCCATCGAGAATCAGAATACGCCGCGCCAGGCTGTCGGCCAGAGCGTTGGGTAGCGAGGCCCAGTGGGCGGGCGAGGTTTGCGAAGGGTGCGTAACGGCAGCCATGGTCGACGTGGGTCTCCAGCAAATCTGATAACGGTCCGCGACTCAAAACGGCGGCGCTTTTGGAGCGGCTCGGCAGGTGCCTTGGGCCGCGTTTTTAGGCTGGCTATCTTAACAGAAAGCGAAGGGCGCGGGGCAGGGGCGTCATAACCGAGTATTTCACTCGGGATTGTGTCGGTGGCGGTTTTTTCTTACCATTAGACGTAGAACTTTCCATGATGAGTCGAGCTTCATGAGCCAGAGTATCGAGATCACCGATAGCGCCCAGGATTACCTCGCCGAGCTGCTGGCCAAGCAGAACGTCGAGGGCATCGCGGTACGGATTTTCATTACCCAGCCCGGCACGCCTTATGCTGAAACGTGCCTGGCTTACTGCCGTCCCGGCGAGGAAGAGCCCAGTGACGAAAAGCTGGCTTTGGAGAAGATCGATGTCTTTCTCGACAAGCATAGCCTGGCGTTTCTGGAAGAAGCCGTGGTCGACTTCAATGCCGATCGCATGGGCGGCCAACTGACCATCAAGGCGCCCAACGCCAAGATGCCCAAGGTCAACGCCGACAGCCCGATGGAAGATCGCATCAATTATGTGCTGTATAGCGAGATCAACCCGGGCTTGGCCTCTCACGGTGGTGAGGTCAAACTGATTCAACTGGCCGAGGAAAACATCGCCGTGCTGCAGTTCGGCGGTGGCTGCCAGGGTTGTGCCGCAGTCGACCTGACCCTCAAGGAAGGTGTCGAGAAAACCCTGCTCGAGCGCATTCCCGAGTTGGCCGGCATTCGCGACGTCACCGACCACACCGATACCACCAATGCCTACTACTGATGCGTCTCGCTAGCGAGACGTCAAATGGGCCGCCTTCTCGGGCGGCCCATTGCGTTGGTAGATAGCGGCGACGCGGTCAATAGACGAAGGGCGGCAGGGGCGCCTGGGCCAGGCGAGCCTCGGCGTCGCGCAGTCGTTCCTCGGTCGCCGTCAACGCCTGATGCTTTTCGTTGAGCGCTTCCTCCACACGCTGAGCCTTCAACTCGTTCTGCTTGAGTGCGTCCTGCGCCTGGCGTAGCGTCCAGCCGGTTTCGCGGTGCTTGGCCTGTTCGTCGGCGAGTTCATGGCGGGCCTGCTGCAATCGTGCATCGAGATCGGCGGTACGTTTTTCCAGTGCTTCGAGACGCTGCAGTTGCTGTTTGTCGCTGGCTTGGCGCTCCTGCCGAGCATTGTCGAGCAGCTTCATCAAGCGGGCTTCCGCCGCTTCGTGGCGCTGTTCTTCCTGGGCGAGTTGGGCGCGGAACTCATCGCTCTTGCGGGTTAGCGAGGCCTGATGCTCGCGTCCCAAGCGCTCATTGTCGGCCTGCAGACGCTGAAGCTGCTCCTCGACGCTTTGCGTTTGGCGTTCTAGCTGAGTTTCGCGTTGCCGGGCACTATCGCGTTCGGCCTCTATGCGCGCAATCTGAGTGCAATACTCTTCGATGCGAGCCTGAGCCTGCTGCAGGTGCTCGCTGAGCGCGACTTCGCGCTGCGCGGCGTCTTCGGCCTCACGGCGAGCCGTGCCGGCCAATGCCTTGGCTTCTTCGACCTTGCGATCGGCCTCCTGGCGATAATGCGCCAGGCCGTCGGCGGCACTTTCCTGGGCCTGCTGCCACAGAGCCTGCACCAGCGACTCGACGGGGGCGGGGATTTCCTGCGACATGGGGCGGTCGCGATTCTCGTCACGCTGGGTGCGCCATTCGCGAAGGTGATCGCTAATCGTCGTGAAGCTTCCAGTTCCCAGCACTTCACGGATTTTTTGCACGCTGGGGCTCTCAGCCTGTTGCAATAGCAGGTCGATTGCCCGTCGCACGTCTTCGTATTGAATGCCACTGCGTGCCATGCGCTTCTCCTTGCATTGGATTCGCGGCTTCTTTCTTGAAGCCCGTCTTCAGCTTAGCGTAGCGCAAGGGTTGTCGGAAAATTAATGTTTTATGTTTTACATATTACGTAATACGTAAAAATTACACATACTTCCTGGCGGACGCTACCGTGCTCAAGCCGTTATAATGGATATATAAACTGAATGAGGAGTTTCCATGAGTGCACAGCAGGCCCAGGCCGAATTGATCGAGGAATTCAGCCTCTTCGATAACTGGATGGATCGCTACCAGTACATCATCGACATGGGCAAGCAGTTGCCGGCGTTTCCCGAGGAGTTGAAGAGCGCCGAAACCAAAATTCATGGCTGCCAGTCCAATGTCTGGATTCACCATGAGCGCGAAGGCGAGACCCTACATTTTCTGGCGACCTCGGATGCCGCCATCGTTTCGGGGTTGATCGCAGTGTTGATGCGCATCTACAACGACCGCGCGCCTGCCGAGATCATCGCCACGCCGCCGAGCTTTCTCGAGGATCTGGGGCTTGACAAACACTTGTCGCCGACCCGTGCCAATGGCTTGCATGCGATGCTCAAGCGCATCTTCACGCTGGCCGAGCAGGAGAAAGTGACCGGATAGAAATAAGAGTCTAGCGGGGTTCGTCGTTATGGGAATTCGCGGCAGGGCGGTCGTGCCCGTCGTAACGCTGTGAGTCGTGACCATGGCAGCGTGGCGGCGGTACTGGATCGACGCCGCCGGGATGCCAGGGATGGCACTTGAGGATGCGCTTGAGCGCCAACCAGCCGCCCCTGAATGGTCCGTGTAGCCGCACCGCATCGATGGCATAACTGGAACAGCTCGGCCAGAAGCGGCAACGCGGGCCGAGCAGGGGACTGATTACGTACTGGTAGACGCGGATCAGCCCAATCAATACGCCACCCAGCAAGCGATTGAACATGCTTTCAACGCTTGCCGGCGTAAAGCTCGACGGGGTCGATCAGCGGCGCGGCATCGATCTCGCCATGCTCGCTATTCATCGCCACATAGAAGCAGCTTCGCCGTCCGGTGTGGCAGGCCGGGCCGGTCTGGTCGACGCTGAGCAGCAGCGTGTCGCCATCGCAGTCGAAGTGAGCGGCCTTCAAGTGCTGCTCCTGGCCGGACGACTCGCCCTTGCGCCATAACCTGTTACGTGAACGCGACCAGTAGCAGACACGCCCGGTGGTCAGCGTTTCTTCCAGCGCCTGACGATTCATCCACGCCATCATCAGCACTTCGCCGCTGTCATGCTGCTGGGCGATAGCCGGCAGCAGGCCGTCAGTGTTCCAGCGCGCGGCATCGAGAATCGCTGCCAGCGAACGCTGAGTACCGCGCTCGGCGGTTTCCAGGGATTTGAAGAGTTCACTCATGGGTTTCTCAACTGGTCGGGCAATGAGTAATAGGAGATCCTCCGGCCGAGCCCTTTGAGTCGGCCCGGCAGGCATCGCAGGTGCCCAGCAATTCGATGGTCTGGCGGTCGACGTCGAATCCCAGTGTTTGCGCGCGAATTTTTAACTGATCGTTGACCTCATCGAGATGCAACTCTTCGACCCGACCGCAATGGCGGCAGATCAATAGCTGGAAGCCATGGGCATGCTCGGGACAGGGGCAGGCCACGTAGGCGTTGAGCGATTCGATGCGATGAACCAGGCCCTGTTCGATCAAGAAATCCAGCGCGCGATAGACCGTCGGCGGGCGCGCAGAGGCATGCTCGGTGGCCAGTTCGTCGAGCAGGTCATACGCCTTGAGCCCGCCTGGCGACGAGGAGATCATCTCGAGTACTCGGCGGCGTATGGGGGTGAAGCGTACGTTGCGCTGTTGACACTGGCGCTCGGCTTGCTGGATTAGAGCTTGGATATTCGGCATGAAAGATTGTCGTTCGACGTTCGGACGCTCCATTCTACGCGCCCGGCCGGATGGCAGCCAGGCGAGTCCTATCGCCTGGCAAAGCCATGGGGTCAGATTCCACTATTGGCATGCACGGCTTGTCGCCCGGATGACAATAATTTGCCTTGCAGCCATTGTCGAATGCGCACCACGAAGTTCTCCTGGAACATCATGCAGAACAGCACGGTAAACAGCAGAAATACCGGATACAGCCATATGGAGGCGTCCCCGGCGGCCTCCATGCAACGTGGAATGCTACTCAGGCATAGGCTCGGCTCGCCTTTCAACACCCGTTCGACGCGCGTAAAAACCACGAACAAGGGCACGTGCAGCGCGAACATCGGCAGTGACGCACCGCCCAGACGAGTGGCCAGGCGCCGCATGCGCGAGCTGGAGGGCGGCGACCAGTGGGCGACCACGAAAATCAGCGCGAGCTGGGCGGGTAGCAACAAGCCGTTGTGCAGCAAGTAATACCAGGCAGGGCCCTGATGGCGTAACAGCCATGAACCGATGATTACCGATAGGGCGATGAACAGCAGCAGCGCCCAGCGCACGCCAACTCCCAGGTGCAACCCCATTTGTCTACGCTGGGTGTAAAGTGCGCAGAGCAGAATCCCGGCCATGAATTCGGGCAATCGAACCAGTGGATTGCGATGCAGGATACCGGTCTCCGGCATGGCGAAATCGGTCATCGCGATGACCACCAGCGGAGGAATCAGGTAGATCAGGTTGGTGACTACCAGTGCGCGCCGCTGGGATGTGACGCGAGACAGCCTTGGCGCGATCCACGGAAAGGTCAGGTAGAAAAAGAACAGTGCCGAAATCGACCAGGTAACCGGATTGAAGGTCAGGTACAGCGGATTCCAGGCGTGCAGAAGTGTCACGTTGAGCAGCACATTCAATGCCAGTTCGGCATCGCTCATGTAGTGCGTTATGCTCTCGAGAGTAGAGCCGTCGTTGACGTCGTAGAGCACGAAACGTATCGATGCCCCGGCGTCTCCCGGCGTGATCGCCAGGTAGCCGACCAGCGTCGAGACCGCCATGGCCAGTAACATGGCGCCGATGTGAATCGGGTAGAGGTTCGAGAAGCGCTTGACCCAGAAGCTTTTGGCGGGTTCGCGCATCCGCTTGTCGTCATCGAGGTAAACGTGCGCGAGGAGAAACCCCGAAAGCACGAAGAAGGCGCTGGTCGAGAAGAAACCGATATCCGTGATGTAACCGGACCAGTCACTTATCGACGAGTAAGTATGCAACGTATGAAATATAACGATGTACAGACCGAGCAAGAACCGTAACCACTCCAACCCGATGAATCTTTCCTTCTTCACCGTCGTTCGCTTGTTTTCCATGCGTGAAGCGCACCTCGAAATCGGCGAAAGCCATTATGTGTGAACCGTGCCTTACAAAAAACGCACCGGTCGGGCTCCTGGCCAACCGGTGCGCAATAGTATCTTGGTGTGTTATGGCTTAGCCAGCGACGGGCATTCGGTAGAACCAGGTTTCCGATAGGTGGCGCGTGCTCTCTTCCAAATGAGCGCGTATTTCCAGTGGCTTGGTTTCATCGTCCCGCTTGACTCGCAAGATCACCCGCCAGCCGCCTTCCGCGACGTTGCGAATAACGCGGCTCTCGACCAGCTTGCCGTTGTCGCCGACATCGATAACCGCGGTGGGGCGGATATCCGCTGCCAACGACTCGAGTGCCGGTCCCTTGAAGTCGATGACGAAGGCCAACGAGCCATCCGGCTTGCGAATCAGGTCGTTCTGGCGAACCTCGCCTCGTGAGCGCATGGTGCTATCGGCCCAGGAGAGCGCGGGGTCATGGTGCTTACTCTCGTTCATCGTCCAATAAATACGATAATTGAAGTCGATGGGCTCGCCGAGCGCTGGCATCTCGTCAGGCTTCCAGAAGGCGACGATATTATCGTTGGTCTCGTTCTGCGTGGGAATTTCGACCAGCTCAACGGAGCCCGGCCCCCAGTCTCCCTGCGGTTCGATCCAGGCGCTGGGACGCAGATCATAGCGGTCGACCAGGTCCTCATAGTCGTGGAAGGCATGGCTGCGTTGCAGCAAGCCGAAGCCCTTGAGCTCCTCGACATGCTGATTGCTGACTTCGACCTGCGTGGGGTTGACCAGTGGCCGCCAGATCCAGCCGGCCTTGCCAGTGTGAAGCAGCAGGCCATTGGAGTCATGTATCGCCGGGCGATAGTTTAGCGTTGAGGTGGGCTGGCTGGGGCCGAACAGGAACATGCTGGTCAGTGGCGCAATACCCAGCTTCTTGATCGGCTTGCGCAGAAAGATCCGCGACTTGACGTCGAGCACGCTGTCATCGCCGGGACGTAGCACGAAACGGTAGGCTCCCGTGGCACTGGGTGAGTCGAGCAGGGCGAATAGCGTTAGTGACTGGCTGTCGGGCTCGGGCTTGACGACCCAGAATTCGCGAAACGCCGGGAATTCCTCGCCGCTAGGGACGCCCGGTTTGTTGGAGGGCGTTTCCGTGTCGATGGCTAGTCCACGGCCGGATAGGCCATAGATCTGATTCTTGCCAACTACACGAAAGTAGCTCGCGCCCTGGAATACCATGATTTCATCGAAGACATTGGGCGTGTTGATCGGGTAGTGAATCCTGAACCCCGCGAAGCCCAGCCCCTCCAGGTCTTTCTCGCTCAGTTTGACGTCACCGTAATGGAAGTCGTTGGCATCGAAAGGAATCTCATGGACGCCATTATCGTCGATGATGTTCATCTCCACGGCGCTGACGTAATGCATGCCCTCGTGGAAGAAGCTCAATTGGAAGGGCAGTCCTTCTTCGCGCCATATCGCCTGATCCATCCTGTACTGGATCTGCGCGTACTGTTCATATTCCAGCTCACGCAGCGTTGGTGTGGTATTGGTTTCCGGCGCTTGATATTCCTGCTCCACGAGCTTTTTGGCCTTGGCCGCCACATCCTCGAAACCGAAGGCAAGACAACTCGGTGCCATGATTGCCATCCATAGTCCGGCCACCACCGCCAAGGGCGAGGCAAACCGTCGACTGGTAGTGGTGGCAGAGCCTTGTAGGGTCGAATGATTCACGTGTCACTCCTTTGCTGCGCTCCCGAGGGACGCTCCCGAATATAGTTGCGACTGGAAGATTACATTCTAACGGGTCACAGCTAAAGCGCCGATCGATCAGAGTCACCGGGAGCTTCGAAGAAAGGAGGGATTGGGGTGCAGTGAAGGAATCATCAAAGGATCTGTAGTTTTTGTGGCTTGCTATTTAACATAATATACATTATGCGAAGTTAAGGGTTGGCGCAGGATTGAGCCGTTTCCAGGCAAGCTCAAGAATATCGAATGACGACTGGCATTCAGCCGTAATGCGTCGCGCTACCCAGGAAAAGCTCGGCAGCCTCACCGGTGGTTTCCGTCAAGGTGGGATGCGGATGCACGCTCATGGCGAGATCTTCCGCTACCGCGCCCATCTCGATGGCCAGCACGCCTTCGGCAATCAGCGATTCGGCGTGCGGGCCGACGATGCCCATGCCGAGAATGCGTCCGGTGTCCGGTTCGACCAGTAATTTGGTCATTCCCGCTTCGGCACCCATGGTCAGCGCGCGGCCCGAAGCCTGCCAGGGAAAACGCAGCGCCTTGTAATCGCGTTTTTCCGCTTCGGCTTGTTGTTCGGTCAGGCCACACCAGGCCAATTGCGGCACCGTATAGACGACCGCCGGGACAGCTCGCGCATCGAACGCCGCCGATTGCCCGGCGATGACGCGTGCGGCCACTTTGCCCTCGTGCATCGCTTCATGAGCCAACAGCATGCCACCGGCAATGTCGCCAATGGCGAAGATCGATTCATCGCGCGTTCGGCGTTGCTCGTCGACCTCGATAAAGCCGTTGTCGTCGAGTGTGACCTGGGTGTTGTCCAGACCCAGCTCTTCGGTATTCGGCTGACGGCCCACGGCGATCAGCACGCGCTCGAAGGTTTTCTCATGAGAGCCTTCGTCGTTTTCCAGCGTGACCCTTACCTGCTTTTTCGTTTCATGCAGCCCGGCGACCTGAGTCTTCAAATGCACCGCCTCGAAGCGTTCCTCGACCTTGGCTGCCAGCGGCTTGAGCAGATCGGCGTCGGTGTTTGGCATCAGGCGATCGGCCATTTCGACCAAGGTGACCTTGCTACCCAGCGATTGGTAGACCATGCCCATTTCCAGCCCGATATAGCCGCCACCGACGATCAGCAACGTCTTGGGGATGTCTTTCAAGGCCAGCGCGCCGGTCGAGTCCATGATGCGCTCGCTGTTGGCGAAATCGACATCCGGCAAGGCAACCGGGCGCGAGCCCGTCGCGACGATGGCTTGCTTGTAGCCTAGGGTGTCGCGCCCGGCGCCCTCGAGTTCGAGCTGCCCCTCACCGGCGAACGTGGCGCGCGCCCGAATGAGACGAACGCCCCGCTGCTTGCATAAATCACCCAGGCCGCCGGTGAGTTGATCGATGATCCTATCCTTGTTTTTTCGCAGCGCATCGGCATCGATTTTCGCCGGCGAAAATGTCACGCCCGAGGTACTGGCCTGCTCGGTGGCATGAATCAGCTCGGTAATGTGCAGCAGTGCTTTCGAGGGTATGCAGCCGCGTTGCAGACAGACACCACCAACCTTTTCTTCTTCATTGATCAGCGTGACATCCAGCCCCAGGCCAGCGGCCTCGAATGCTGCGGCGTAACCGCCTGGACCGGCGCCGATTATCGCCACATCGGTGTTTTCGGGAATGCTTTCAGCGCGTTCGTCCTTGCGAGCCATGATCGTCCTTTCCTGCTTGCTACCTTCCGGTATGCGTTAGATCTTGAGTAGCAGCGACTGCGGATCTTCCAGCGCGCCGATCAGCGTGGTCACAAAATTCGCCGCATCGGCACCATCGTTGACGCGATGATCGAAGCCCAGTGATAACGGCAACAGCAGGCGTGGCTTGACCTCATAGTTGTCCAGATCACCGTGCACGACGGGCTCGAGCCTAGCCTGGCCCAGCCCCAGGATGGCAACTTCGGGGAGGTTGATCAGCGGCGTCAGCGCGGTGCCGCCTAGTGGCCCGGGGTTGGTCAACGTCATGCAGCCACCTTCCATGTCCTCGCGGCCCAACTCACCGTTACGCGCCCGCTCCACGGTGGTGCTGACGGCTTCGGTGAGCTCGATGAGGTTTTTCTTGTCGACGTCACGAATCACCGGCACCAACAGGCCGCGCTCCGTGGCCACCGCAAGGCCGACATGAAAATAGCGCTTGAGAACGATTTCCTGATTCTCGTTATCCAGGCTGGCATTGAAATGCGGGAACTGCTTTAGCGCGAAAACCATGGCCTTCATCACCAGTATCGTCAGCGTGAACTTGCCGCCGTTTTCTTGCGCGCTGGCTTCGTAATCGTGACGGAAACGCTCCAGTTCGGTCACGTCGGCGACATCCTGGTGATAGACGTGGGGTATCTGCGTCCAGGATTGGGTCATGCGTTCGGCGGTGACGCGCCGGACCGAGCGTATCGCTACCCGCTCGGTATCGCCCCATTGGCTGAAATCCGGCAACGCCTTGCCGGAGCCGGGTGGCTGACGGCCACCCTCTTTCGCGGCCGCCTCGACATCCTCGGTAGTGACCCGCCCCTGCGGGCCGCTGGGCTCGATATCGTGCAGGTCGACGCCGCGCTCGCGCGCCAGGCGCCGGGTACTCGGTGCCGCTGGCACGGGAGGCTGATCCCTCTTTGCTTTTCTGGCAGTCTTTTTATCAGTCTTATCGGGTTGTTTCTCTTGCCGTTTTTTCTCTCCCTCGTCATCTTTCTCCTGACGATCGCCCTGCTCTTCATCCTCGTCGCTGGCGGCTTCTTGGTCGCTTTCCTCGGCTTTCTCATCTTCCGCGGATTCTTCGGAGCTCTCGCGAGTGGATTCCTTGGACGATTGGTTCTCATCGTCGCTCTCGGACGTCTCTTCTTCCTGGTCCTTTTCGTCTTTCTTATCTTCCTCGTCTTTCTCGCCCTGTTCGCCGCTATCGGTATCTTCTTCATCATCACCATCGTCGGGCACGTAGCTAAACAGCAAGTCATCGACACGAACCACGTCGCCGGTCTTCAGGTGAACCTTTTCGATCGTGCCACTGAACGGCGCTGAGACATCGGTCGCCGCCTTGTCGGTTTCCACCGTGAGCACGGTATCGCCATCATTGACGTGATCGCCTTCGGCGACGTGAATCTCCAGCACTTCGGCTTCCTGGAGCCCTTCGCCAGGATCGGAGAACTTGAATTCCTCACTCATGGTTGCTTATCGCTCTAGTCGTTGAGCACGCCACGCGCGGCGTCGAGTATGCGTTCCACATCAGGCAGATAGGCTTGTTCGCGGGCAAACATCGGGACGATGGTGTCGAACCCGGTGACCCGCCGGATCGGCGCTTCGAGATAGTAAAAGGATTCCTCGATCAGCCGTGCCATGATCTCGCCCGCCGGGCCATAGCTGCGATGCGCCTCGTGAACGATCACTACCCGCCCGGTATTGCGTGCCGATTCGGCGAAGCGCTCATGATCGAGCGGTGAAAGGCTCAGCAGATCGATCACCTCGGTTTCGACGCCATCCTCCTCGGCGAGCTGGTCCGCCGCCTGTAGCGTGCGTTGCAGCATGGCGCCGTAGGAGATCATGGTCAGGTCCCCGCCTTCACGTGCGGTGCGCGACTGCCCCAGCGGTAGCGTTTCTTCGTCATCGGGCACCTCCTCGCGAAATGCCCGGTAGATGGCCTTGGGTTCGAAAACTACCACCGGGTCGGGGTCGCGAATCGCACTGACCATCAGCGCGCGGGCGTTGCGCGGGGTGGAGGGAATCACCATCTTGAGCCCGGGGATGTGCGCATAAAGCACTTCCTTGCTCTCGGAGTGATGCTCGAGTGCATGCACTCCGGCGCCGTAGGGCATGCGCAGCACCATGGGTATCGAATAGCGGCCACGCGAACGCCAGCGTAGCCGAGCGGCATGCGACTCCATCTGATGAAAGCCCTGGTAGCTGAACCCCGAAAACTGCATTTCGCAGACGGGTTTCAGCCCGTATAACGCCAGGCCGATGGAAAAGCCGACCAGTGCCGTTTCCGCCACCGGCGAGTCGATGACCCGGCGTTCGCCATAGCGATCGAGCAGCCCTTCGGTGATGCGAAATACGCCACCATCGACACCCACGTCTTCGCCGAGAACGATCACGCCATCGTCGTTTTCCATCTCTTGAGTCAGTGCCAGTTTGATGGCGTCGGCCATGTTCAATTCGGCCATCGGTCAGCCCTCACACTTGAGATGTTGTTCATACGCTTGCCGCTGGGCTTGCAGCGAAGCCGGCGGCTCAGCGTAGACGTCATCGAACATGACCAAGGGGTCAGTCAGCTCCTGTATGCGCTTGTGGGTGTCTTCCCAGGCGGTATCGATCTGCTGCTCCAGTTCCTTTTCCAGCGCCTCGATCTTCTTGTCCGAAAGCTGCTTTTTGGCTTTCAGATACTTCTGCAAACGCAGGATGGGGTCGAGCTCCTGCCATTTTTTCACTTCATCTTCATCGCGATACTTGCTCGGATCGTCGGCCGTGGTATGTACCGACATGCGATAGGTGATGCACTCGATCATCGTTGGCCCATCACCGGCACGCGCGCGCTCGGCGGCCTCCTGGACGGCGGCATATACCGCAAACACGTCGTTGCCGTCGACCTGAAGCGAGGGAATCGCATAGCCGAGGCCTTTCTGCGCCAGGGTCCTGGATTCGCTCTGGCGCCCCCGCGGCATCGAAATCGCCCATTGGTTGTTCTGGCACAGGAAAATGACCGGGGCTTTCAGCACGCTGGCAAAGTTCAAGGCTTCGTGAAAATCGCCTTCGGATGTGGCGCCATCGCCAAAGAAGGTGATCGCGATCTCGTCGCTTTCGCGGTAGCCGGCCGCGTAAGCCAGGCCCACCGCATGGGGAATCTGCGAAGCCACGGGAATGGCGATCGGCAGGTCGTGGCTGTCTTCGGGGATTTCTGCGCCTTCATTGTAGCCGGCGTTATAGAGCAACAAGTTGGCGGGTTCGATACCCCGCCATAGCATGGCGGCGGTCTCGCGAAATGCTGGCACGAACCAGTCGCCCATCTCAAGCGCGGCCATGGCACCCACCTGGGAGGCTTCCTGACCCTTGGCTGGCGCAAAGGTACCGATACGCCCCTGGCGTTGCAGCAGGAGCATTCGATCATCGAGGTGACGGCTCAACAACATCGTGCGGTGTATCTGCAACAGCACGTCCTTGTCGATCTTGGGAATCAGCTTCTCGTCCACCTTGCCGTTCTTGTCCAGAATCGACAGGTATTCGACGCTGTGCTCCAGCCTGACCTTCTTTCTCGGCATGACGTCCTCCGAGGGGCAAGTGTTCTCCTTGTCGCGCCAACCGCGACGACACAATGGATGTCGTATCCACGGCCACTATTGGCGCAAGACACTTATGACTGTAGAAACCGTAGCCTGGGAATGCCAATACCAAGTTCACAAAGGCGACGCCATGAGCGTTCGCCCTGAAACGACGAAAGCCCCATCAGCCGAAGCTGACAGGGCTTTCCAAATCACGCCGATGTCGGGTCGACGTTCAGTCTTCCTGGGTCGGTGCGTAAGAGCCGTCTTCGCGGTGATCTTCGTTGCCGGTCAGGCCCGGCGTGAAGACGCAGGCCAGTATCATGGTCTTGGAGGCACGCAACATGTGTTCATCATGCTGATCGAGGATATAGATATCGCCCGGCTTGATCGGCCAGATCTTGCCGTCGGCCAGCGTCTCGACTTCACCCTCACCCTCGATGCAGTACACCGACTCGAAGTGATGCTTGTAGTGAATATGCGTCTCGGTGCCCTCGAAGATACGCGTGATGTGAAACGAAAAGCCGCCACCATCCTGGGCCAGTAGCATGCGCGTGCTGTCCCAGTTGCCATTGGCGGCGGTGACCAGGCGTTCGGTTTGGCGTGCTTCATCGATATTGCGAACGATCATGTCTGGAATCCTTTTCTTGGCAGTCGTAAAGGGCTGGTCTATCAGCCCATGACTTGCTTGGTGCTGGTTTCGAGGATGCTCAACCCTTCGGCAAGATCCTCGTCACTGATGATAAGCGGGCACAGGCACTTGATGACCTGACCATCGTGGCCGCAGGTTTCGATGATCAAGCCATTCTTGAACGCCTGTTCGGTGATTTTGTCGGCAATTTCGCCGGTGCCGACATCCAGGCCACGCATCAGGCCGCGCCCTCGCTCGCTGGCCGGATAGCCCATCTCGGTCAGCCAACTCGCGATTTTCTGGAAGCCCTCTTCGACCACGCGCCCCTTGCGCTGAACGTCGCGCTCGAAGGTGTCGTCGCTCCAGAACTCGCGCAGCGCCGCGGCGGCCGTGGCGAAGGCCAGGTTGAAGCCGCGAAAGGTACCGTTGTATTGGCCGGGCTTCCACTTGTCGAGTTCCGGACGCATCAGTACGTGCGAGAACGGCAGGCCGTAACCGGACAGCGATTTCGAATTGGTGACCATGTCTGGCGTGATGCCGGCGTGCTCGAAGCTGAAGAACTTTCCGGTGCGGCCGCAGCCGGCTTGAATGTCATCGATGATCAGCAGAATTTCATGACGGCGGCAAATCGTTTCCAGGCGCTTGAGCCATTCGATGCCGGCCGGGTTGATACCGCCTTCGCCCTGCACCGTCTCGAGAAGGACGGCGGCCGGGAAATCGAGCCCGCCGGACTTGTCGCCAAGCAGCTTCTCGAAGTAATCGAGCGTATCGACACCCTCGCCCAAATAGCCGTCGAAAGGCATGAAGAAGCCGCCTTGCGGGGTGATGCCACCGGTTGCCTCGCGGAACTTGCTGTTGCCGGTGAAGGCCAGCGAGCCCATGGTCACGCCGTGGAAGCCGTTGGTGAACGAAACCACGGTGCGTCGGCCAGTGGCAATGCGTGCCAGGCGCGTGGCGGCCTCGATGGCATTGGTGCCGGTCGGGCCCGGCAGGTAAATCTTGTAGTCCAGGCCACGTGGCTTGAGAATCACTTCTTCAAGCGCTTCCAGATAGTCGCGCTTGGCCTGGGTCCACATATCCAGGCCATGCACGATGCCGTCCGAGGCGATGTAATCGACCAGTGCCTGCTTGATCTTGGGGTGATTGTGCCCGTAATTCAGGGTGCCGGCGCCGGCGAGAAAGTCGATGTACTGCTTGCCGTCTTCACTGTGCAGGCGGGCGCCCTTGGCTTCGGTGAAAACGACGGGGAAAGAGCGTGAATAGCTGCGAACTTCCGATTCCATGCGTTCGAGAATCTGGGTCTGCATGTAACGACCTCCTGGTCGAAAACGAGTGACGTGAGAATTTGCGAGGGACTTGTTCAGGAAATTGAGCGAATCTTGCTAGATACGCTCGGGATCGAAGGGACCGATACGCACCAGGTTTTCCGGATCGTGCTCGCCGCCCAACTGGTCGGTGGAAAAATACTCGCGACTGTTGAGTGGCGCCTGCCAGCGATCGGAGAGACGCTTGAACAGCCCCCACGACGCTTCGTTGTCCGGCGTGATGGTCGTTTCCAGATGACGCATGTGGGCCATCTCGGGGCGACTCATCACCGCCTCGACGAGACGTCTTGCCAGGCCGGTCCCGCGGGCCTTTTCGCCCACCGCGACCTGCCATAGAAAGTACGTGTCGGGTGCGTTGCGTTTCGGGTAGCCGGAGACGAAGCCGACGATTTCGCCTTCCTCGTTGGTGGCTACCGCGCAGCTATCGCGAAACTGCGTTGCCAGCAGCAAGTACGCGTAAGCGGAATTGACATCGAGAGGTGGGCAGGATTTCACCAGTTCGTAAATTCCCCAGCCGTCGTCTGTGGTGGGCTTGCGAATGAACAGGGGAGTATGGGCGTGACCCACGACCGCATCGGCCACGCTGGGCTTGGCCAGGTCGGCCGATGTCGTAAAGGCTTGAGTGGATACATTCATGTTTTCCGTTCGCCATTGCGAATTTGTGTCCAACTTTAACAGGCACTTAGCGATAAATCAAAAGCACAGTTATGCTTGATGGTTATCTCCATAAAGACTGGTTATGAATGGCGGCGAAGGGATCGCTACCGCGACCTCCGGGGTTCGGGGATTGCCCGATACCGTCAGTCTAGACCAAGCTTCGGCATTGCCTGCACGAATTGTGTAAGGCCAAGACACAAAAAGACCACCCGAAGGTGGTCATCAACTAACGAAATCGCCCGGTCCAGGCCGGGCGATTCGCGTCTTACGATTGCAGTGTATCGAGTCGAATCAGGATTCGCCGGTCCATTCGGCAACCACGTCCTGGTTCTCTTCGACCCACTGCTGGGCGTTGGCGTAAGGGTCGGAGCCCTCTTCCTGGTTCATCAGCATGACCTCGCCCATCTGCTCGGGGGTCCACTCGAAGTTATCCAGCACTGCGTAGACTTCCGGCATGTCTTCCTCAAGGCCCTCGCGCACGACGGTATGGATTTCCTCGGCGCCGCCGTAGACCTTCTTGGGATCGTCGAGATATTTGAGGTCCCAACGTGCGAACATCCAGTGCGGTGTCCAGCCGGTCACGACGATGTCCTGCTCGTTCTCGATCGCCGTTTCAAGCGCGGCAGTCATGGTTGCCCCGCTGCTGCTTTTCAGATCTATCGAGTCTTCGAGCTCATACTCGGTGAGCACTTCCTCAGTCAGCCCCATCAGGCCGGCACCGGGATCGATACCGATGATCTCGCCATCGATCATCTCGGCCTTGTCGTCGAGCTGCTCGATCGAGCTGAGTTCGGTATAAGCCGGCACGACCAGGCCCAGTTTGGTGCCCACCAGGTTCGGCCCCAGGTCGACCAGTTGATCCTGGGTCCGCTCGAGATAGTTGGCGTGGGTGGTCGGCAGCCAGGCGGCGACCATGCCGTCGGTATCGCCAGAGGCGACCGACTGCCACATTGCGGCGGCGGATAGCGAGGCCATGTCGACCTCGTAACCCATGTCTTCGAGTACCGCACGCACCACGTTGGTGGAGGCGACCTCGGAAGCCCATTCGACATAGGCCAGAGTTACGGTTCCCTTGCTGTCTTCCTGCGCCTGGGCGACACCGGAAAGTCCCATGCCGGCGACCATCATCAGCGAGCCGTAGCGTACCGCGCGGGACATTGCATTGAACGTTTTCATCACTTTCCCCTTCTTGTGGTGGTGTGATACTGACGGCATGTCTCATCGCTCTCGCGACATGCCGCCTACCGGCCCTACCAGATAGGGTCGAGCCGGACTTGCGAGCGTCTTATTGCGCTTTCTTGGTCCTGCGAAACGATTGCGTCAAGCGATCGAGCAGCATGGCAAGGATAACCACGGCGATACCGGCTTCGAAACCTTCGCCGGGGCGCAGCCGTTGAATCGCCTTCCAGACTTCGCTACCCAGGCCGTCGGCGCCGATCATCGCGGCGATGACCACCATCGACAGCGCGAGCATGATGGTCTGGTTGATGCCGGCCATGACGGTCGGCAGCGACAGTGGCAACTGCACCTTGAAGAGTTTCTGGCTGCGCGTGGAGCCGAAGGCATCGGCGGCCTCGATCAGATCCTTGGGAACCTGACGAATGCCCAGCGTGGTGAAGCGAATCGCCGGTGGCATCGAGAAGATCACCGTGGCAAAGATCGCCGATACCGCGCCGATGCCGAAGAACGGGATCGCGGGAATCAGATAGACGAAGGCCGGCATCGTTTGCATGAAATCCAGCACCGGCATGATCAGCCCGTACAGCTTGTCGGATAACGCAGCGGCGATGCCGACCGGCAAGGCGATCACTATCGCGACCAGGGTGGCGATCACCACCAGTGTCAGCGTCTCGATCATCGGTATCCACAGCCCCAGGTTCCAGATCAATGCCAGACCCACTACGGCGCCGATACCCAGGCGAATGCCGCCGACGCGCCAACACAGTAGCGCGATGATCGCCATCAGCCCCCATTCCGGCAGCCACATCAGGGCGTCGTTGAGAACGTTGATCCAGGCCTGGGTCACTTCCGAGATGCCACGCGTGACGATGGAGTAATTCGAGGTCAGGAAATCCAGTCCGCCTTCGATCCAGTCACCGAGCGGAATTCGGGGAATATCGATTGCCATGTCAGTGTGCTCCTGCTTCAGCCAGTTCCGCCAACACGGCGCCCTTGACCACTACGCCCAGCAGGCGCTGGTCGTCGTCCACCACGGCGATCGGATAACTCTTGTCGCAGAACATGGCAAACAGATTGTGTAATGGCTCGTCGGGGCCAACCCTGGGGAAGTCGTTATGGATCAGGCCGTCGAGGTTTTGCTTGCCATCGCGGGCAGCCTGATCGGCGGCATCGACCTCGATCAGCCCTAGCAGTCTACGCTCGCGGTCGGTGACGTAGATCGAATCCAGGCCGTTCTCGCTGAGCTTGTGCAATACCGTGCGTGGGCCGTCGTCGTCACGCGCGGTGGCACGCACCGGGCGCATGGCATGTCGTGCCGAAAGAATTCGCGACATGTCGACGCTTTCGACGAAGCGCGCCACGTAGTCGTCGGCCGGGTGGGTGAGAATCTCTTCGGGAGTACCGCTCTGCACGATCTCGCCATCCTTCAGGAGAATGATACGGTCGGCGATATTGATCGCTTCATCGAGGTCGTGGGTGATGAAGATGGTGGTCTTCTTCATGCGGCTCTGGAGCTCGAGAAGTTCCTGCTGCATGTCCTTGCGGATCAGTGGATCGAGCGCCGAAAACGCTTCGTCCATCAGCAGTACCGTCGAGTCGTTGGCCAGTGCGCGAGCCAGGCCGACGCGCTGCTGCATGCCGCCGGACAACTGACTGGGCAGTGAATCCTCCCAGCCGTCCAGGCCCACCTGCTTGAGGGCCTCACGAGCCTTCTGGGCGCGCTCCGCCTTGTCGACACCGCGAATCTCGAGGCCGTATTCCGCATTGAGCTGTACGCTGCGATGCGGAAACAAGGCGAAATGTTGAAAGACCATCGAGAAGTGCCGGCGGCGGCACTCCAGCAATTCTTTATCACTGAGCTTGGGGATGTTTTCACCGTCGATGACGATGTCGCCTTCGGTAGGTTCGATAAGGCGGTTGAGACAGCGAATCAAGGTCGATTTGCCGGACCCTGAAAGTCCCATGATGACCAGCAGTTCGCCTTCCATGACATCGAAAGTGATGTTCGATAGGCCTAGGGTCTGACCGGTTTTCTCATGAATTTGCGAGCGTGTCAGGCCCTGGTCGCGGAGTTCCAGCCCCTTCTTCGGTTGGTTGCCGAAGACTTTACTCAGGCCGCGCACCTGGATCTTGGTCTGTTGCGTTTCGCTCATAGGCTTGCCTGTTTTGCGTCGACTTTTTCGTCAACACGCCACGGAGCCAGCGATGAAATAACCCATCGCGATGTCCCGCGTACGTATGATAACGAATGCTTATAGTTGTTTTGCATCATACAATTTTATCAATAGGTGTTCAAATCAGAACAACTTATGATTGATCAACGGTTCAATAACCTCCAGCCTAGTAACGGTGCGCTTTCGTAGCATGTCCGGCGGTCAATCACCGGGGTTTTCCAAGCGGTGGCGTTGCCACTCGCTGGTGGGTTCGTTGAGGCGCAACGTGGCGTCTATTACCTGTTCTTCCATGTTGTAACGACTGGTGAAGCCCAGGTTCTTCATCAGCGCCCGCATCGGGTGATTGTCGACCATGATCTTGCCGACCATTTCCAGCGTGCCCACCCCCTTGCAGTAGCGAATCATCTTGTTCATCAGCAGGCTGCCGATCCCCTGCCCATGCATATCGTCGCGAATGATGATCGAGAATTCGGTACGGATATTGTCAGGATCATTCCACACCCGAACGACACCTAGCATCTCTTTAGCGGCATCCACAGCGCCATCCGCGACGCGATGCTCGGCGATGAACGCCATCTGACGATCGTAGTTGATCTGTGCCAGTGTCGATAGATCGCGCTTGGTCAAATCGGCCTTGTGGTGGAAATAACGGAAACGGATGCTCTCTTCAGAAAGTTGCGAGTGAAATCCGCTAATCAGCGGCGCATCTTCGCCGCGAATCGGTCGAATTTCAGCATGCATGCCGTTCTCCAGCGTCACCCACTCTCGCAGCTCTTCCGGGTACGGCATGATCGCGTGGCGAGCCGGCTCGCCGAGATCCATGGCGAAATCCACCGCCACCATGTCGTCACGGTTGAGCAGCAATGGATTGATTTCCAGGCCACGCAGTTCCGGAAGATCCGAGGCCATCTGGGATAGCTTGACCAACAGTTGGCACAGCCGGTCGATATCGCGCTCGGGATCGCGGGAGTGCTCGCCGACCAGCTTGGCGGCATGCGTGCGTGAAATCAGGTCGGCGGCCAGGGTCATGTTCAACGGTGGCAAGGCCACGTGCCGGTCGGCCATGACGTTGACTTTATAACCACCGATACCGAATACGATCACCGGCCCGAAGATGGGGTCGCGGGTAATGCCCGCGCACAACTGCAGCGAATGCTTGCCGCGCTGCATCGGCTGCAGGCAATAGCTATAAATGTGGCTGTCGGGAAACTTCTCGCGCACCTTGTCGCCCAGGCGACGAACGCCATCGGCGACCTGCTCGGGCGTTGCCAGGTCCTGCAGCAATCCCGCCGACAGCTTGTGGGGATGCTGGCGGTAGCGATACGGCACGCAGTTGTGCTCGTGAATCACCTTGAGTGCCATGTGCTCCTGGAAATCGCCGACGGCCGCGGCGCCCTGCTCCGGGGTGAGCACATAGCGGCTGGGGGCCGAGGCAATGCCGTAAGCCGCCAGCACCTGGGCGGTTTCTTCGTGAGTCAGGAGATCTCGCCCGCGCGTCTTGGCCTGCTCGATCAGACTGTGACAACGCGCGCGAATGTCTTGCGTGGTGGTGAAAGGAAGGCTCGGCGGCGTTTGTTGCAGCAATGCCTGCACACGCTGGTAATCGACCATGTGCATGAAGGCCTTGACCGCTTTTTCCGGAGATATATAGGTGGGGATACCCGCCAGGTTGCATTCATGGCGCGCGAATAGCGCCTCTTCCAGCCCCATCCAACTGGTCAGCAGATTGCGTTTGAAACATTTGCGATTGGCCACTATCGCCTGTGCGGTGAGCTTCGATGGCGCCAGCCGGGTCGGCGCATGCACCACCAGCACGGCATCGACATTGGGATCGGCGGCAACGACCTCCAGCGCCTCGACGAATCGCTCCGGCGTGGCGTTGCCGCCCAGGTCCACCGGGTTACGCCCCGGCAGGCTAACGTCGAAATCGCCGGCAAGTAGGGCCTGTTGGGTCTCATCGCTGAATTGCGCCAGTTTGCCACCCGCGCTGATCAACTTGTCGATGGCCAGCAAGGCCGGTCCCAAACCATTGGCGACAATCGCCAACCGATCGCCCCGCAGCGGTTTCATGCGCGATAGCGTCTCCAGCGCGTCGAACAGCTCATCCGAGTTGTCGACACGCACCACCCCGGCCCGCGCCAGCGCCGCGTCGACGATATCGTCACGATTGGCGATGCCCGGGGTCGCTGACACATTGGAAAGATCGGATTGCGCCGTGCGCCCGCTCTTGATCGCCAGCACCAGGCGATTGCGCGATGCATCGCGTAGCGCGGTCATGAAATGCTGGGAGTCGTGGATGCGTTCGAGATGCAACAGAATCGCCTGGCTGGGCGAATACTGATTGATGTAATCGATCAGGTCGGGAAGCATCACGTCGACGCTATCGCCCAACGTTACCAGGTGGGAAAAGCCGATGCCCCGCCCCGCGGCCCAGTCGATCATGGCGTTGCCGAGCATGCCCGACTGGCCCAGGTAGGCCACCCTGCCCGGCTTGACCGGTTGACTAGCGTAGGTCGCATTGAGGCGTCGCCCCGGCACGACCAAGCCCAGGCACTCGGGACCCAGCACGCGAATGCCGGAGCGTCGCGCCGCCTTGAGCATGCGCTCGCGAATCGAGCCACCGTCGGCGCTACGATCATCGAGATAGGCGCCGCCCGACAGCACCATGACCGCCTTGACGCCAAAGCGCCCAAGCTGTTCGATCAGCTTCGGTGCCGTCGCCACCGGCGTGCAGACCACCGCCAGGTCGGGCACGCCCGGCAGCTCCGCGACGGACTTGACGCAGCGCTGCTCGAAAACGCTAGCGTAGCCCTTGGGGTTGACCGCCCAGATATCGCCGGGAAAACCGCCCTCCTGCAAGTTGCGTATCACCAGCCCACCCATCGAATGGGGCTTCTCCGACGCGCCGATGACGGCAAGCGTGGTCGGTTCGAAGAAATGACGCAGAAAGCGCGTGCCCACGGCTGGTTGTCTCCTCGGCGCGATGATTTCCCTGTGTACGACTTATTGACACTGTCATGCAAGCATTGCCGGCGATTAGTCTCAATTCCCAAGCTCCGGGAGAGTCATCATGATCACGTCGTTCATCAGCCACCCGCATTGTGATCGCCATCACATGGGGCCGGGGCATCCGGAAAGCCCCAAGCGACTGGAAGCGATAACCGCCCGGCTGGCGCTCAGTGGCGTGCTGCAACAGACCATGCAGTCGGATGCCAAGCCGGCCAGCGACGAGCAACTCGCGCGCGTGCACCCGCTGCGTCATGTCAGGGCGTTGGAAAAATGCGTGCCCGAGCAGGGTATCGTCACGCTGGATGCCGACACGCTGATGAATCCCGATAGCCTGATCGCTGCGCGCCTGGCGGCTGGCGCCGTGGTGCGCGGTGTCGATCAGGTCTTTCGTCAGCAGGCCGACAATGTCTTCTGTGCAATGCGTCCACCCGGGCATCACGCCGAGGCCAGCGAGGCCATGGGTTTCTGTTTTTATAACAATATCGCCGTCGGTGCCGCCCATGCGCGTGCCCAGTACGGCGTGGAACGCATCGCGATACTCGATTTCGACGTGCATCAGTGCAACGGCACCATCGATATCTTTCGCGACGACCCCGGCGTGCTGATCTGCACCAGCTTTCAGTACCCTTTCTACCCCTGGCGCTATTTGAATCCCGATTACCCGAACGTGATTGCCACGCCGCTCGACCCAGGTAGCGATAGCCGCGTCTTTCGGCGTGCCGTCGAACACGACTGGCTGCCTGCGTTACAGGCCCATCGGCCGGAGTTGGTGCTGGTTTCGGCGGGTTTCGATGCCCATCGCGATGATCCCCTGGCCGATATCCGCCTGGAGTACGAGGATTTCCATTGGATCACCGAGTTGGCCATGGATATCGCCCGCACCTATGCCGGGCATCGCCTGGTCTCGGCCCTTGAAGGCGGCTACGACCTGAATGCCCTTGGGCGTAGCGCCGAGGCGCACGTCAAGGCGCTGCTGGGTCTACCCTACGACCGTCATGCATAGGTTTCCCGGTATCAGGAAACACATTCTCCTCATGCCAAGGCCCAATTCCTGTCGCGCGCAGCTAGTTGAAGCGCGCGTTCGGCCTCTTTATGCCAGGTGGTTGTGTTAGTATCGAGGAAATAAATTTCCGATCGTGAACCGCCATGTCTGCCACCACCGACCAGGATGCCGCGCTGCGCATCGCCTCGGGTCGCAAACCGTTCGTCGAGCCGCTGCGCCTGGGCGACCGGCTCAAGGAGATTCGCCTGGCCAACCAGTGGACACTGGAAGATGTCAGTCAGCGCACCGGGCTTGCGCGCTCGACCCTGTCCAAGATCGAGAACGACCTGATCTCGCCGACCTTCACCGCTGTACAAAAACTGATCAACGGGCTGGATATCGACCTGCCACAACTGCTCAGCCCACCCAAGCAGCAATCACGCACGCTGGGGCGTCGCGACCTGACCCGGGTCGGTGATGGGCAACTGCATCCAACGCCGACCTACGAACACGAATTGCTGTCTTGTCAGTTGGCGCAAAAGCGCATGATTCCATTCAAGACCATCGTGCGGGCACGCAGTTTCGATGAGTTCAGCGAGTGGGTACGCCATGATGGCGAGGAGTTTCTGATCGTGCTCGAAGGGTCGATCCAGCTCTATACCGAATTCTACGAGCCGCTACTTCTCGAGCACGGCGACAGCATCTACTTCGACAGCGACATGGGCCATGCGCTGGTATCGGTCAGCGAGCAAGATGCCATCGTGCTGTCGGTGTGTACGCGCGCCGAAGTTGGCTAGCCTAGGCGAACCTGATGAATAAAGGCGCCCGGCGCCTCCTGACAAATAATCGCGCCGGACGCCTTCTGCTGTCGAATGGATCAATGCTCCCGAAGCGGAGCGTCGCCCTCCAGTTCACGCTGCATGGCCTTTTCGGCATAGTCGGCACCGTAGCGATTGCGCGACCAGAAATACATCGCCAGGCCCAATGCCATCCAGCCACCGAAGATCGCCCACTCGCCCGGTGCCAGGGCCGATGGGCTGCCCGGCAGGTACAACAGAACCAATGCCGCCGACGTCGCCACGGCGAGCCCGCCGACCAGTTTTCCTTGGCCCACCCTGAACGGACGCTCCATCTGCGGTTCACGGTGGCGCAGCACCAGAAACGACAAGGCCACGAACAGATAGGCGATGACAATGCCCAGGCCGCCGGCATTGACCAGCCAGACCAGTGCCGGGCGGCCGAAGAATGGCGCCGCGCTGGAGGCCACGCCGATCAGGATGATCGCATTGACCGGCGTCTTGTGACGCGGGTGCAACTTGCCGAGAAACGCCGGCAGCATGCCCGCCTGCGCCAGCGCGTAAATCGCCCGCGAGCCACCAATATAGAAGGCGTTCCAGCTGGTGATGATCCCGGCAACACCCGCCAGCACCATCAACTTGCCCGCCCAGGGCGCGGCGAATACCGCCTGCATGGCATCGGGAACCGCCAATGAGCTGCCGGCCAGTTGATTGGGTGCGAGCATCAGCGATGTACCGAGAATGATCAGCGCATACCAGAACACCGCGAGGATCACCGAAATCATCAGTACCCGGCCGATTTCGCGAAACGGCAGGTCGATCTCCTCGGCGGCCTGGGGAATCACGTCGAAACCGACGAACATGAACGGCACCATGATCAGCACCGTCATGATCCCGCCGATAACGCCGTTCTCGACGCTGAACAACGGCTGCATGGTGGCAGCCTCCCCGGTGAATAGCGCACCGGTGATGAACATGACGCCAACCACCATGATCAGCAGGGTCACCAGTTTTTGCACCAATGCCGCGGTACGAATGCCGATGTAGTTGATCCACATCATCACCAGCGAGCCGATCAGTCCGACGGCGACCCAGGTTGCCTCGACCTCCCAACCGGCAATGGTCCATAAATAACCGACCGAATAACCGGGAAACAGCTGATCGAACACCGTAGGCAGCGCCACCGCCTCGAACGCCACCACGCTGACGTAGCCCAGCACGATGGTCCAGGTACAAATGAACGAGGCAAAATGACCCAGCGCCCGATAGCTGTAGACATGCTCACCACCCACCTGCGGCATGGCCGAGGCCAGCTCGGCGTAGGTCAGCCCCACCAGCACGATGGCGACGCCGCCAACCAGGAAGGCGGTGATCGCCCCGAGGCTGCCGGCGGACTGAATCCAACTCCCGGTCATTACGATCCAGCCCCAGCCGATCATCGCCCCGAAGGCCAATGCCAGCACATCCTTGCGCGCCAGAACGCGCGATAACTTGCCGTCCTTCGTTGAGTGGGTCATGAAATTCCGTTCCTCCGAGCTGTGATTGTTATTCGTCGAAACTGGATGATTTTTGGCATCAGCGGCCAATATAATTGACAAATTCGCTGGGGTGCAAGCATTCTTCCGTTCCGGCGCTGCCAACCTTACTTAGTCATACTGCGCAACATCCCCACGCCAAAGCAGTTTCCCACTTTCCTCCAGTGAGTAACCGCCCAGCGACTGGGCAAGCTCCAGTCCGATGGCGCTGTTCACAAAATCAAACAATTGTTATAGTAGCGAGCGAAAATAGACATTGCGTGGCGTCACCAGATCGAACGCTTCTTCGCTGATCGGAATGAACCCCAGTCCAAACTCGTTGGCCGCCGATAGCGTGCCCGGGCCGATATTCACCTCATGCCTGGCGACCAGCGATGCCACCTCACGTTCACTATAGGCCACCGCCCGGCAATTGAGCTGATCGAGGCGCATGATCAAGGCCGAGGGCAACGGATCGTCGCTACCGGTGATCATCAGTCGGTCGGCCAGCACGCCGTGATGGCAGGATTCGAGTATCCACTGCTCGACCAGCCCGCGCGGAAACAGCCATTTGCCGGTGATCTTGGTCGCCGGCAATGCCCCTTCGCTGGCCAGTTGATAGATCTTCTTCTCGTTGAGATGCAACAGTTCGGCAACTTGATGCACGTTGAGGAAAGGATTGTCGGTCTCGTTCACCCGCGCGCCCCCGAGGTCTTCCTGCGCGCCCGCGCCGCATCACGATCACCGGGGCGTTTGGGCGGTGGCGCATCCAGTATCAAGCGTTGGTCGGCATGGATAGCCTGGAAATGGCGCCCCTTGGCGCGAGCGATCAGCAGCACCCCGAAGCGCTCGGCCAGTTCGACGCCCTTTTGCGTCACCCCGGAACGCGACACCAGCACGCCGATGCCCATCTGCGCGACCTTGAGCACCATCTCGGAGGTCAGGCGTCCGGTGGTATAGAAGATATCGGCCTCTCCTTCGCTGCCCGTCGCCTCCAGCCACTGCCGTCCGGCCAGGGTATCCACGGCATTGTGCCGACCGACGTCCTCGACGAAATCGAGTACCCGGTCCTGCTGGCACAGCGCGCAACCATGCACGGCACCGGCGCTGCGATAGGTCTCGTTGTAGGCGCCCAGGTTATCGAGCAGACGGTACAGCACCGATTGCGCCAGGCGCGTCGGTGGTAGCGGCGTCAGTGCCGTGGCGTCCAGCAGTCGCCCGAACACCGTGCCCTGTCCGCAGCCAGTGGTCACGGTGCGTTGCGAGAGCCGCGCCTCGAGATCCTCGGGTAGATGGCGAGTCACCACCGCCGCGGCTTCCACCTCCCAATCGACCTGCACCGCTTCGACGTCCTCGACGCACTCGAGCAATCCCTGGTTGCGCAGATAACCGACCACCAGAGCCTCGGGCTCGGCACCCAGGGTCATCAAGGTCACGATCTCGCGGCGATTGAGATACAGCGTCAATGCGCGTTCGGCGGCAATGGCCTGCCGGTGCGGTTCGCCGAATTCATCGGTCACCGATATTTCCAGCGTGGTAGGCAGTCGCGCTCGGCTCAGGGCAATTTGGCTCATGCTGACCCTCTCTTTGTCGGTTCTTGCAGCATAACAAGGAATTTCACGGACAACCGAGGGCGTATATCATCACTTTCAATACCGCTCACCGGCGGTGTCTTTGTTATGCTGAAAAGCATTGTGCAATGACCATCTGGAGCATGAAACCATGCAACACCTTGACGATACGACCCGTACCGAGCTCGAGGCCGCCGCCTTTCGGCGCCTGCTCGAGCATCTCGACGCCAACAAGGATGTGCAGAACATCGATTTGATGATTCTCGCCGACTTCTGCCGTAACTGCCTCTCCAAGTGGCTGGTCGCCGCCGCCGACGAACGCGGCGCCGAACTCGACTACGACGCCGCGCGCGAGTATGTCTACGGCATGCCCTACGGCGAATGGAAGGACAAGTACCAGACCCCGGCCACGCCGGAGCAACTGGCTGCACTCGAAGCACGCAACAAGAGCAAGGAACGCGCATGAGCGACGACCGTGACGCCTTCGTGGCGCTGAACATCGCCGTACTCACGGTTTCCGACACTCGTACCGAAGAGACTGACCGTTCGGGCCAGGCGCTGGCCGAACGCCTCGCCGCGGCGGGTCATCGGCTGGTCGAGAAGCGTATCGTCGCCGATGACGTCTACCGCATTCGCGCGGTGGTCGCTGAGTGGATCGCCGATTCGCGGGTTCAGGTCGTGCTGACCACCGGCGGCACCGGTTTCACCGGGCGAGACTCCACGCCGGAGGCGGTCGGCGTGCTGCTCGACAAGGTCATCGAGGGCTTCGGCGAATTGTTCCGGCACCTTTCCTGGCAGGAAATCGGCAGCTCGACCATTCAGAGTCGTTGCCTTGGCGGGCTGGCCAACGCCACGGTGGTGTTTTGTCTGCCCGGCTCCACCGGCGCTTGCCGCACTGCCTGGGATGGAATACTCCAGGAACAGCTCGATAGCCGTCACAAGCCCTGCAATTACGCCAACCTGGTGATTCCCGAGCGAGGTACCCATGGCTGACTTGCAGAGTGTTGAGGCGGCGCTCGACGCCCTGCTCGATGGCGTAAGCCCACTCGATGCCGAAATGGTCGGCACCGCGCAGGCCGCCGGTCGCGTACTCGCCGAGGCCGTGGTGGCGCAACTCGATGTACCGCCTGCCGATAACAGCGCGATGGATGGCTACGCATTACGCGTGGCGGATGCCGGCCGGGCATTGCCCGTGTCTCAGCGTATTGCTGCCGGCAGCCCACCACAGCCGCTGGAACCGGGAAGTTGCACGCGCATCTTCACCGGCGGCGAAATTCCGCCGGGTGCCGATTGCGTGGTGATGCAGGAGAACGTCGAAGTTCGCGATGAAGGCGTCGTGTTCCCGACCAACGTGCCGCTCGGCGACAACATTCGTCGGCGCGGTCGCGACGTGCGTGCTGGCAGTGTGTTACTGGGCCCCGGTGTTCGCCTGGAAGCCGCGGCACTCGGCCACCTGGCCGGCCAGGGCATTACCGAGGTCATGGTGCGCCGCCGCCCACGCGTCGCTCTACTCTCGACCGGCGACGAGATCGTCGATCCCGGTCAACCGCTTGCGCCCGGACAGATCTACAACTCCAACCGGCCAATGCTCAGGCGATTGCTGGAGCGCTTCGGCGCGGATGTCTTCATGGTCGCGACGGTTCCCGACGATTTCGATGTTACCTGCCAGACACTGCGCCAAATCGCCGAACAGGCCGATGTCGTCGTCACCACCGGTGGTGTCAGCGTCGGCGAAGAAGATCACGTCAAGCGCGCGCTGGAACGGCTTGGCCATCTGGATTTATGGCGCCTGGCGATGCGTCCCGGCAAGCCGTTGGCGCTGGGGCGCATTGCCCGCTGCGATCGCAGCGAGGCTCGCTTCGTCGGCCTGCCTGGCAATCCGGTGTCGGGTTTCGTCGGCGCCTGGGTCTACCTGCGCCCACTGATGGGCGCGCTGCTCGGCTGCCCTGCTCTCGCCGAACTGCCCCGCCTGAGCGCGCGCGCCGCCTTCGCCACGCGCACCCAGGCACGGCGCCACTATATGCGGGTCAAGCTGGAGTTCACTGCGCAAGGTGTTGTCGCCCAGGCTTTCAACGATCAGAACTCGGCGGTGCTGTCGTCATGCGTCGATGCCGACGCCTTGGCGGTAATTGCGGAGAACAGCGAGATCGCCGAAGGCGATTGGCTCGATTGCCTGTGGTTGGTAGAAGGCTAATGGGGCGTTTAAACGCCTAGCTGATCCAAGAGGTCGGGCCATAGTCGATGAAAATCGCGCTCCAATGCAGCGTAATCGTCCTCCAGCCAGGGCACCAGCGCGGCCAGGCGATTGGGGCCGGAAAGCCGCTGACCCACGCCCGCCACTGCTTGGCAGGTAAAGCCGAAATCGGCATAACCCGTCAGCCAATCCTCGTCGATGAGCGCCGGTATCATGCTCACCAGGCGTTGCGGTGCCGGTTGCGCTTCAAGCACCCGGTAACAACGCCGTACCAGGGCCGTATCGGCATGCTGCCGTGCAATGAAATGATCCCAGAGTATATCGAGGGCGATGCCAGCATAACGCCGGCCTTCGCGCGGTGCCCGGGCGCGCGCCGCCAATAGCACGGGGTGGCTGTCGATCGTTGCATCGACGAGGCGGTGATGGCGAATGCCCCGCGCTACGTCGGCGGGCCAATCGCTCAAGTGTGGTCCTTTCACGCCATCGGCGATCAGATTGCCGTAGAGAAAGGCATCGTTGCCGCCGCGCGCCAGCCAGGCATGAGCGAGAAAATTCACGATCAAAGACAGTTGGTGGGTTTTGGCAACCCGGCCAGACGTGCTGCAACCTTGGCCGGACTTTCAGGAAACAGTTTCATTAAATGCAGCGACTTGCCCTTGTCGGCGCCGAGCGCCTGACCCACCGCCTTTACCAGGGGTCGCATGGCCGGCGCCATCTCGTAACGCGCGTAGAAATCGCGCAGCACCTCGATGACTTCCCAATGCTCGTCGGTCAGTACGCGCCCTTCCTCCTCGGCCAGTGTTTTCGCCACGGCCGGCGTCCAGTCAGCGAGAATCACCAGATATCCCTCGGGATCGAGGGCGATATCGCGCTCGCCAACCCGCACTTGGCGGGCAATGCTCGTCGTCGCCATCAGAACCAGCTCACCGTGCGCTCGGACTCTTCGGTCAGTGTCACGAAGCCCTCCATATCGACTACCGTCACACGCGCATCGCAGCGCCCATCCAGCCCGCGCGAGGCCAGATCCTCGCGCAGCGCAAAGAGACGCCCGTGAATTGCCTCGAACCGATCCGCCAGCGGCATCAGCGCACCGTATACGCCATCCTCGATCAGCAGCAGTCGATCCTCTTCGCCCATTGCCCGTAACGTATCCCGATGGACGAGACTGGATGCCGGCGATCGGTTGAGCAGGTGCAACAGCATGCGCGATATCCCCCCTTGCGCGGCGCTTGAATCAGAAATTGAATACCGCGGCGTGCTCGGCGAATAAGGCTGGCAGTGCCTGGGCGGCTATCGGGGCCACCGGTAGTTGCAGGTCTTCCAGCGTGAGCCCACGCTCGGCCAGCGACTCGCTATCCACAAGCAATTTTTCGATATCGTACATGGCCAGCATGTCCAGCGTTGGGTGCGTGCCCTTCTGGCCCAGCGCGCCGGCTTGTTGATTGCGCACCAGTGCCTCAACGCCATCGCCGAGGAACAACAGCGTCACCGCCTGGCCGAAGGCCGCGCCGACCAGCGCGACATCCAGGCCTTCGCGCAGCCAACTACTACCATGCGGGGCGTGGCGCAACACGACTAGCATCGGTGCTTCTCTATCTTCGCTCATGGACTAGGGAGAAAACGTAATCAGACGATCGTGGGTGATTCCCGCATCGACCAACTGGCCGACACCGGTCAACTCGAAAGGTGCTTCCAGACTGTAGCCCTGCTTGCCATGGCGCTTGGCTTCGCGCTCATCGAGCAAACCACGCCGTAGTGCAGCCGCGACACACACCAGTAGCGCAGTGCCCTGCTGCTCGTTCAGGCGCCGCCAGGCATCGACCAGGTGCGGTTCGTCCTGGGGCGGCGACGCCAGTCGCGAGGCATTGTAGACGCCGTCATGGTAGAAGAACACCGTCTCCAACCGATGCCCGCGGGCAATCAGTGCATCGGCGAAGCGTAGTGCCGAATGCGCGGCTTGGTGGCTGTAGGGCGCGCCCTGGACGAGCAGTGCATAGCGCATGATACGACTTCACCCTTTGATAATCCGGTATCGAAAAACAAGCCGGCCCCACCTTGGCAGGCGGGGCCGGATAGCAGTATCAATTCGACGAATCAGTCGTCGCTCATGACACCCAGCAGCATCAGCAGGCTGACGAACAGGTTATAGATCGAAACGTAGAGCGTGATGGCCGCCAGGATGTAATTGGTCTCTCCTGCCCGGTGCACGATCTCGCTGGTCTGATAGAGGATCACCGCCGAGGAGAACAGCACGAAGCCAGCGGATACCGCCAGTGCCAGCGCGGCGATATCGAAGATCAATGCCACGACCATCGCCAGGATCAATACAATGGCACCGGCGATCAGGAAGTTGCCGAGGAAGCTGAAATCCTTCTTGGTGACCAGCGCCACGGCCGACAGGCCGACGAATGTCGCCCCGGTCATGGCCAGCGCGGTCATGACCAGTTGCGCACCATTAGGTACGGTCAGATAGAGGCTGAGTATCGGCCCCAGCGTGAAGCCCATGAAGCCGGTGAAGGCGAAGGTCGCCAGCAAGCCCATGGCGGAGTTGGCGGTCTTGTGCACCAGGAACATCAGACCGTAGGCGCCGATGAAGAACACGAAGATGTTCAACTGCTGGACGCCCATAGCCATTGCCGCCCCGGCAGTCACTGCCGAGAACAGTAATGTCATTGCCAACAGCATGTAGGTATTGCGTAGCACCTTATTGGCGCTAACCACCTGCGTCTGCTGGCGATCGGTTACGTGCGAGGATTGATAGGCCATGAACCGAGGCTCCCTGTGAGTTATTTATCTCGATAATAGACCAAGGATGCAGGGTTGGCGTTCCCCGCGCAAGCAACATCCTTTAGTGGATCCGGAAATTTTTGCCGTGACGGGCACCATTACACGCCCGATCACGGGTCATGCTAGCGCAATGGCGGGTCAATACTGCTTGAAACAGTGGCGTCGCTGCTCGAAATGCTCATGCTGGGCGAGAGTTTCGACCGCATCGCGCAGGCATTGTGAGTCGTTGGGGTCGTCCACCTCGACCAATAGGATATTGGCGACGCCGCCCTCCTCGGAGCTTCCCATGGGGATATGTTGAAGGTCGCTCATCAACTCGACATAGCGGTGGGAGTCGTCTCCCCGGCCGACCGCGCCGATAATGTGCACGTTGGCGAGCTGTACACTAGCCGCCTGCTCTATCGGTACACGCGTCATATTCTCTGACATTCGCTGATCCTCATGGAAAATACGCTACTGGTACAGCCCTGAAATCATTGGTACACGGCTCTTTAACTCGCTGATTGCCAAGGGTCTTGACGATCCGGCAAAAGTTGGTAGTATGCTACGCCGTGAGCCGGAGGGATGGCAGAGCGGTTGAATGCACCGGTCTTGAAAACCGGCAAGGGTTAACGCCCTTCCAGGGTTCGAATCCCTGTCCCTCCGCCACTTGCTACGATTCCCCTCGCAAGCATCGCCCCGCATCGAATTTCCTTTTCTAGCCTGGTTTCACATGCTGTCGCTGGCCTCCACCTGCAAGTCAAGGCTAGTGCAAGGTCGTGGATCCTTCGAGCCAAGATAGGCGACAAGCGCCGCCACATCAGTTAGACAGCCACCCTGACGCGACGTGACCCGCTACACCGGCAAAAGAAACCTGCCGAGCCAATATCCCCGAATGTTCCAATTCACGGAATGGCGGACATACATCCGCCATTCATCCTTACTTAGGCTGAAGGTTTTGCGAGCTATCCTATAAAACGCAAGTAACAAAAGTTTAATTAGCATTCAGTGAAGTATTTTTTGCATTAAATAATAACATTAAGATACCAATCTTCACCTTTTGTCGCTCAAAAACAGATATCTTCACGATCGTCGCACTTGAGTGAGGAAAACCCAGTGGAAATGACCACATACTTTAATTAGCAAGCTCGCTTGGGTTGAAACAACTACCTAACGAGGTCTGGAATTGCTTCGCGTAAGCTATCTATAATGACCACGTTCAGAACGCAGAGAAAAAATAATGGCAAATCCTAATAAATGGGATGTCGGGATATGGGTGGCCTGGGCCTTGGCCACTGGTTCGGCAATATGCTCGACGTACTTGATTATACGTTGCGGCATTATTAAAGAATTAATTGTTACCGATAATGCCTCTATTGTCCGTACTAGCTACGATTATCCGGTGATTTTCGGTCTGATTGGCTTAACACTGGTTCTTTTGCTGCTTGCCGTGTTTTGCTCGATACTCAACGATGACTTGAAGAACACGATTGATTTCTATCGCCAAGGAGATATGCAAATCGATCAAGGCCCCTACCCGGACGCCTCCCGCCATCAACTTGCCAGTGACGAATTCGCAGATGACAGCAAGGCGCTGAAAGTACTGCGCATGTCGAGTGGCAGCCCACTCCTGGGCACGCTTACCGAGAAAGCCGCTATCTACCATATCAACGACGTTCCCGTTTCGACGGCCGCCGAAGCCAATGCCGCACTCGTAGAAGGGAACAATACCGTGCAGTGGAAAGATGCCAGAGGCACCATCAAGACCTCGGAGATCGTGGTGCATGACCGGGATCTCAAGGCCGAGTTCGAACAACTGCACCGAACTTGAGAACTCCGCCTACAGCAACGCTTATAGCCATGCCGCGTGTATCAATCACCGACTATTGATAGAGCCGTAAGCCCACTTTGGTCACTCGGTTGGCATCCATTGCACTGACCACCCAATGAATGCCGTGCCAGCCGACATCGTCGCCCACGACCGGATGCCCACCGACACGCAGCGATACGAACTCACCCAGCGACATATCCTGTTCGCCGGGGCTGAGCGTAAGGCCATAGGCGCTGGCGACTTCGCTCATCAGCGCATCGCCATCGAGCGTGAACGTACCGAAGAACGCGCGCTCACGCTTGAGACGGGCGTTGCCATTGAATAACCGATTGAGCGCTGGTAAGTCGTCGGTGCGGCCGATCACACACAACTCGTCGCCGAGCCGCAACTGCGTGCTGCCCTTGGGATGCAACATCGCGTGTTGGCGAAACAGCGCCGAGATCAATGCCCCGGAGGGGAAGCGTAGCAGGCGGATAGGCACGTCTTCCAAGGCTTCGTTCTCGACCTTGTAGACGAATACTTCATAGTCGTTTTCAGGCAGGATACCCAGCACGCCACGGTGATTCGGCGTGACGCCGATAGGGACTTCAACCCGCGTCCAGCGGGACACCGGAGCCAGCGAAGCCCCCTGCACCAGTAACGACAGCAGAACCACGAAAAAGGCCACGTTGAAATACAGTGCGGAGTTCTCGACACCGCCAATCACCGGAAAGATCGCCAGCACGATGGGGACCGCGCCACGCAACCCCACCCAGGAAATGAAGGTGATCTCGCGCCAACGAAAGCTGAAGAAGGGCTTGATCGCCAATACCACCGCCAGCGGCCTCGCAACGAAGATCAGTACCAACGCCACCAGCGCGCCGGGCAAGGCGTACTCGAGCATTTCGCTGGGCGAGACGAGCATGCCCAACACCAGGAACAAGCCGATCTGGCTCAGCCATGCCAGTCCATCGTGGACCGGTAGAATGAACTGAAGATGGCGTCCCGGCCGATTGCCGATCATCAGCCCCGCCAGATAAATGGCCAGGAAACCACTGCCACCCAAGGCGCTGGTCAAGCCGAAAATACAAAAGCCCAACGCCAACGCCAGTAGCGAATACAATCCTGGCGCCAGGTCCATCGCGCGCAACAATCGTGCGCTCAGCCAGCCAAAACCCAGGCCTATCAGCAGTCCCAGGCCAAACTGCTTGATGAACATCAGCAGCGTATCCAGTGGCCCACCAATATCGCCCGTTAGCACTTCTATCAGGGTAATGGTCAGGAAGATCGCCATCGGGTCGTTGGTGCCCGATTCGATCTCCAGCGTGGCGCTGACGCGTTCGTTGATGTTGACCCCGCTCCCGCTGAGCATCGAGAACACCGCTGCCGCGTCGGTGGAGCCGACGATGGCGCCGACCAGCAATCCCTGGATCAGGTTAAGATCGAAAACCCACATGGCGAAGACGCCGACCACCCCGCTGGTGACAAACACACCCAGCGTGGCCAGCGACAAGGCCGGCTTGAAACCCACGCGAAAGGTCTTGAGGCGTGTTCGCAGGCCACCGTCGAGCAATATCATCGCCAGGGCCAGGTGGCCGATAATGAAAGCCAACGAGTAGTCGTCGAACTCGATGCCAAGCAACCCGTCTTCGCCAGCGAGCATTCCCAGCCCAAGGAAAATCACCAGCAGCGGCAGCCCGAACAGCGATGACAAGCGGCTGGCGAGAATGCTCAGGGCGATCAGCGAGCCGCTGAAAATAAACAGGGTGTTGATGCTATCCATGGCGGGGCCTTTCGAGAAACGACGCGCCAATTATGCCATGCCATCCTAACCGCCGCGATGGGCGATAACCGCATGGCGAAGCGCTTCGAGCGGGTTGGTAGCGGGCCCGTGTCGTTGATTTTCCAGGCTGGTCACGACGTCATCGCCGAGGATAGACTGTGCGACCGCAACCCTGGTAGCACCGGCCCTTCGCCGCCGAAGAGGACTCCATGATCATACTGCCGCGCAACATTCTGGTGATGGCGCTGATGCTGGTGCTGGCTATCAGTGGGCCGGTCCAGGGCCAGGACACCACGCCGACGGTCAGCGAGGCCGCAGTCAGCGCAGCCAGAGCCGCCGTGAATGGCGAACGGCCGCTCAATCGCGTAGGCAAAGGCAAGGCTGGCCCAATCATCTCTCCCCCACCCCGGACCATCGTGCGAGAAGCCGAGCCGATCACTCCGCCGCCCGAGCATCGCCTGAACGTGATGCTCGACTGGTATCTCAACCTTTACCATGCGCCGCTGATCGTCGCTCAGGAACGTGGGCTGTTCGACCGCGAGGGGCTCGAAGTCACCCTGACCATGCCAGCCGACCCCAGCGTTCCACCCAAGCTGGTCGCCGCACGGCGCACCGAACTGGCGATAACGTCACAGCCCCGGTTGCACTTGCTGGTCGAACAGGGCTTGCCGTTGATTCGTGTCGGCACGCTGGTCCCGCTGCCACTCAATGCCCTGCTGGTACGCGAAGACAGCGGCATCGGTTCATTATCCGAGCTCAAGGGCAAGACGATCGGCTACGCTCTCGAAGACCAGGCTCGGCTGCTGCTCGATGGCATGTTGGCCAGCCAGTCCGTGTCGCCGAAAGACATGAAGCTCAAGCGAGTCGACTTCGCGCTTGCACGCTCATTGATTCAGAATGAAGTCGATGCGGTGATTGGCGCGCAGCGTCATATGGAACGACGCCAGATGGCCCAGGAGGGGGTGACGGCGATTGAATTTGCCGTCGAGGAGCATGGCGTACCGCTTTACGATGAAATGATTCTGATCGCCAACCGCGATGTCCTCAAGCAACACCACCGGGACATCGCGAATTTTCTCGATGCCCTGCAAAGTGCCACCGTCTGGCTGATCAACCATCCCGAGCAGGCCTGGGAACTGGTGCGCCGCGCCAGGCCGGCACTGGATACCGAGATCAACGCCCGGGCATGGCCGGAAACGCTGCGCTACCTCGCGCTGCGTCCCGGCGTATTGCAAGAACAGCGCTACGTGCGTTTCGAAGCCTATCTGCAAAAGCGCGGCCTGATCGAGGCACTCACGCCAGTCAAGCGGCTCGCGGTCGAGTTGGGTTCTTCCCCCTAGTCATCTAGGAGCGCCGGTCGAGAAATTCGTTGACGGCTTGCCGGAAAGCTTCCGGGGCTTCGGCGTGTAGCCAGTGACCGGCATCCAGAGTAACGATCTCGGCCTTGGGTAGCACCTCGCGGAGTCGGGGCAGCACGGCATCGGACACGTAATCGGATTGCCCACCGCGCAGCACCAGCGTCGGCCCCTGATAAGCGCTATCCCCGGCTGGCTCGGCGGCAATCGCCGCATAGTCCGTCTCGATCTCGTCGAGCCCTACTCGCCAGTGCAACACCTTATCGGTGTCGCTACGCACCAGGTTGGTCGCCAGAAATTGCCGTACGGCCAACGTCTCGATCCGCTCTGCCAACAGCGCATCCGCCGCCTTGCGGGAAGTCGGTTGGCCTTCCTCGACGCGGCGCATGGCAGCAATGATCGTGTCGTGGTCGTGCGCGTAGGCCACCGGGGCAATATCGGCGACGATCAGCGATGTCAGTCGCTCGGGAAAACATCGTGCCAGGCTGATAGCGACCTTGCCACCCATCGAATGGCCCAATAGATCGCAGCGTTCGATACCCAGCCGGTCAAGCAGCGTCACCACATCGTTGGCCAGATCCGCGTAATTCATGCTCGGTGCGTGGGGCGACTCGCCATGATTGCGCAGATCCACCGTGATCACCCGGTGTTGGCCCTGCCATTTCCTGACATGCGATCGCCAGTTGTCGGCACTGCCGAACAGCCCATGCAGTACCACCAGCGGATGCCCATCCGCTGGGCCATTATCCTGAAAATGCAACTCGACAGTTTGGCTCATGCAACGTCCTTTGCTCGTGTGGCGTCTTCCAATAGGTGATCATCTAGATGCGTTCTTCACTCGGCCTGGCGCCCCAGATCAACAACCGGCGCGATAGCCAGCCCAGCAGGATGCCGTACAACGGCAAAAAGAGTAGCAGGGAAATCGTCAGCTTGACGGCGTAGTCGACCCAGGCGATCTCGACCCAATGGCTGGCCATGAAGGCATCCGGTCCCTGGTGAAAGGCGATGGCAAAGAACGCGAACGTATCGGCCAGATTGCCGAACACCGTCGATACCGCCGGTGCCACCCACCAGCGCGCGCTGCGTCGCAGCCGGTCGAAAACCTGGATGTCCAGCAGTTGGCCAATCACGTAAGCCATGAAACTGGCCAGGGCGATACGCGCGACGAACAGGTTGAAGCTACCCAGCGCCTCGAAGCTCCTGAAATCGCCCTTCTCGAACAGCACCGATAGCACGTAGGAAATGACCAGCGCCGGTAGCATGACCCGGGCGATGATCCTACGCGCTGGCCCCTTGCCGAATAACCGCACGGTGAGATCGGTGGCGAGGAAGATGAACGGGAAACTGAACGCGCCCCAGGTGGTATGTAAACCGAAGACCGTGAAAGGCAACTGCACCAGATAATTACTGGCGGCGATAATAAGAATATGGAAGGCAACCAGCGCGATAAGGCAGCGGCGGTATTGGCTATCGGTGAGTGCGAGCATCGGGCATCCTTTTTGTACAGCCGAGGGGTGAGGGAACCCTCGTCCACCAGGGATATGAGCCATGCGCGAAGAGCAGGGCAGTGCGAATCGGGCGATAGTATACAGAAACCGTCCCCGATTGTCGGCTGGTGGCCATTCTTTCAATCAGGCATATCATGCCATTTGAGTTAAACCTGGCGCGCCCGATCGGCAGCGCCTACCTGATGCTCGACCATTGCCTCCTGGACGTCTTGCAGGCTGCTCGGATCGTCGATGGTCGACGGGATGCCGAACTCCTCGCCATCGGCGATGCTTCGCAGCAGCTTGCGCAGAATCTTGCCTGAGCGCGTCTTGGGCAGCCGCGACACCACCAGCACCTGCTTGAGACTGGCGATGGCGCCGATTTTCTCGCGCACCAGCGCAATCAGCTCACGCTCGAGCGCATCCGTATCGCCATCGAAACCGTCCTTGGGAATCACCAATCCAACGGGAACCTGGCCCTTGAGCGAGTTCTGAATGCCCACCACCGCGCACTCGGCGACCGCCGCGTGCGAACCGACGACTTCTTCCATCTCGCCGGTGGACAGCCGATGGCCGGCCACGTTGATCACGTCATCGGTGCGGCCCATGATGAACAAATAACCATCGGCATCGAAATACCCCCCGTCGCCGGTCAGATAGTAACCCGGGTAGGCGGCCATGTAGGCGCTATGAAAGCGTTGGGGGTCTCGCCATATCCCGGTCAGGCAACCCGGCGGCATCGGCTGGCGGATGACCACGCTGCCCTGCTCGTCGGGCGTGGCAGGCTCGCCTTGGGTATCGAGTACCTGGACATCGAAGCCCGGCACCGGAAAGGTCGCCGAGCCGGGTTTGACCGGCTGTGGGTCGAGCCCCTGAAGATTGGCGGCAATCGGCCAGCCGGTTTCGGTCTGCCACCAATGGTCGATCACCGGTACATCGAGCAGGTCGTCCAGCCAATGAAAGGTCGGCGGGTCGAGGCGCTCGCCGGCCAGGAAGAGCGTTCTCAGGCAGCTAATGTCGTGTTTCTGCAGCCCCTGGCCATCGGGGTCCTCCTTCTTGATCGCGCGAAAGGCCGTCGGCGCGGTGAAGAACGCCCGTACCTGGTACTCCTCGATCACGCGCCAGAAGGCACTGGCGTCCGGCGTGCGCACCGGCTTTCCTTCATAGACCACAGTCGTGCAGCCACGTATCAGCGGCGCATAAACGATGTAGGAGTGACCCACGACCCAGCCGATATCGGAAGCCGAGAAGAATACCTCGCCCGGTGCCATGCCGTAGATATGTTCCATGGAATAATGCAACGCCACGGCATGGCCGCCATGATCGCGCATCACGCCCTTGGGTTTGCCGGTCGTGCCGGAGGTGTAGAGGATGTACAGCGGATCGGTGCCCTTGACCGACACGCAATCGACCGGCGCGGCGCTTTCAATCAGCGCCTGCCAGTCATGATCGATCACGCCCATCTCGGCGCGCAGCTGTTCGCGCTGCAGAATCACGCAAGCCGACGGCTGGTGCGCGCTCAGTTCGAGTGCCTGATCGATGATCGGCTTGTAGGGCAATACCTTGTCGACCTCGACGCCACAGGAAGCGGCAACGATGACCTTGGGCTCGGCATCGTCGATGCGCACGGCCAGTTCGCGGGCGGCGAAGCCACCGAACACCACCGAATGGACCGCGCCCAGGCGCGCGCAGGCATACATGGCGATCAACGCCTCGGGCACCATTGGCATATAGATCACCACCCGGTCGCCCTTTTCCACGCCGAGCCCTGCCAGCGCGCCGGCGAAGACCGCCACCTGATCGCGCAACTCACGATAGCTCAGTGTGCGCCTGGCATCGGTGACCGGTGAATCCCAGAAAATCGCCGGCTGGTCGCCGCGCCCCGTCTCGACATGGTGATCCAGCGCCACGTAGCAGGTGTTGAGCTCGCCATCGCCGTACCAGCGTGCATGGCCTTGGTCGTCATGATTCAGCACGACTCGAGGCGGCGTGAACCAGGGGATACGTGAGGCTTGTTCTGCCCAGAAAACGTCAGGTTGGGCAACCGAACGCTGGTATTCAGTCTGGTACGTGCGCATGAAAAACCTACTTATGATTATGGTTTTTAACGAACCGCGTAGGCGGAACAGTCGAGATGATTGTTGACAACACTTTAGAGCAACATGACGGTATTGCCTTCATACCATCGGCTAAATAGCGCCAAAAGTTGTAGCCTTAATCGTTTAATCGGCAATTAGTCATAGAAAATTGTCGACAATAACGCTGATAACCACTAATCCTAGGGTATCTGCTTCGATTATTTAGCGTTAAATGGCTGCTTGGACAAGGTTGGCGAAGTTCTTGAAGATTCGCTAAATCAGAAAGGAGGTCCTTGAATAGACACCTTAGCGACAAGCCTGGGCCGGCCGAAATTGAACCAAAAGGACAGTCTTGAACCGAATAAACAGCCCTGACGCGAATGAACGGCCGACCGTCGTTTGGTACGGCCATTGCAAACACCGCTCGCAGCGGCCTGCACGCCGCCACTGCTGCGTGGAGCCATCACCGGTAGGAGATGCACCATGAGCACTCGTCAAACCGCCGCACAACGACTCGACAAGGACGATAACGTCATCGCCAACGCGACCAATCTACTCAAAGCCATGGCCAACGAGAATCGTCTGCGTATTCTGTGTCTGCTCGACGAGGGCGAACTATCGGTCTCCGAACTCAATGCCAAGCTCGCGCTCAGTCAATCGGCGCTTTCCCAGCATCTGGCGATACTGCGCCGCGAGGGGCTGGTTGCCACGCGACGCTCATCGCAGACTATCTACTATTCGCTTCAAGGTGACGAGGCACGCACCGTGGTCGATACCCTGGCCAAACTCTACGCCGGCTGAAAGACCAGTCAGCGACGCTGCCAACCGCTAGCTTCCAGTGTTTCATAGAGACGCTGCACTCCCCTTTCCACGCCCGCCGAGACCGCCAAACCCAGGCGCTCGGTCAGTCCACGGCGCTTTTCCAATGCCAGGGAGACCACTCGTGCCTCCTTCATGCGATCCAGCAGATAAGCCTCGCTGGTACCCACGGCATCGGCCAGCCCCTTGCCCAGCGCCTCACTGCCGTACCATATCTCACCAGTGGACACCGCTTCGATATCCAATGCCGGGCGGCGCTCGGCGACGTAGCGCTTGAACAGGTCATGGACATTTTCCAGATCCTCGGCGAATTTCTCGCGCCCCTCCTCGGTATTCTCGCCGAGCACCGTCAGCGTGCGCTTGTAGCGCCCGGCCGTCAGCAGCTCGACATCGATGTCGTGCCTCTTGAGCAGGCGGTGGATATTGGGCAGTTGCGCGACCACCCCGATCGAACCGATCACCGCGAATGGCGCGACACGTAAACGATCGGCACAACAAGCCATCAGGTAGCCGCCGCTGGCAGCGACCTTGTCGACGCATACCGTGGTCGGGACCCCCGCCTGACGCAGCCTATCGAGTTGCGCCGCGGCCAGCCCGTAGGCGTGGACCAAGCCGCCGGGTGATTCCAGGCGCACGACCACCTCGTCGCCCTCCTCGGCTACGCCAAGCACCGCCGACACTTCCTCGGCAAGGCGCGGTGTTGCCGAGGCCTTGATATCGCCATGAAAATCCAGCACCCAAACACTTGATCGTCGGCTCTGCTCCTGACCGCCTTTCTTGGTCGTGCCGCGCGTCTCGCGTTTATCATCCTTCTTGAAAGCCTTTAGCGCTGCCTTGCGGTGTTTTTTATCCAGGCTTGCCAGGCGCAGCCGACGTTGGCGAGCGCGATAGCGGGTGTTGAGCTCTTCGATGCGCAGCCGGCCGTGCTCTTCCCGACCACGCAAGCGAGTTGCCAGCACGATCAACAGGCCTATTGCCACGCTCAGGGTGATGACCTGGGCCAGAAACAGGCCATAGCCGGATAACCAGTCGCTCACTTATCTCTCCCATTATTTTCACTTTTCCGATGCTACCCGGCGATATGCCGAACGTCATGAACAATGACTCACGTATCGCAAACAAGTTGCTTCAAACGTCCGTTTTAAATAAGCTCGGGGCAAGTTACCCATCCAACCTTCGAGGCAAAACCCATCATGGCCGACACGCCCAGCACTATCGACAGTCTCAAGTCTCGCTTCGATCCACAGGCCGCCAAAGGCGTGGACGATATATTCCAATTCAATATCAGCGATGCCGACGACTATTACCTGGTCGTCAAGGACGGCAACCTGGACGTGCTTCAGGGCGAACACGACGACCCGTCAGTCACCCTGTCGACCGACAGCGCCACGCTGAAAGGTGTCATGAATGGCGAGATCAACGGCATGCAGGCTTTCATGTCGGGCAAGCTCAAGGCCAGCGGTAACGTGATGCTGGCGACCAAGCTGACCAGCCTGTTCCCAAGCCGCTAACCCCGTCCGTCTAACGGCGATGCCCTTTCTCAGGAGGTCGTCGCCGTTTCAAGCTTGCCATTAGCGTGTACCCAGCGCACCCAGATGCGCCTCGATCAAGGCACGCGAGATCGAAAAAGGCGTCGGTAATTGCGGCAGTCGGCGCGGAGAGAACCAGGCAGCATCGACGATTTCCACGCCATCGACACGAATGCGACGCTCGACCGCCTCGGCAAAGAACCCCAGCATCAGCGCATGCGGGAACGGCCAGGACTGGCTACGAAAATACTCGATGCGCCCCACCGTCACCCCGACCTCTTCGAATATCTCGCGGCGCACCGCCTCCTCGGCCGCTTCGCCGGGTTCGATGAAACCCGCCAGGGTCGAATAGCGCCCTGGCGCGAAATGCGGACTGCGTGCAAGCAGTAGATCCTCGCCGTGAGTGACCAAAGTAATGATACAGGGCGAAATACGCGGATAATTGCGGTGTCCGCACGCCGGGCATTGCATGGCGAACTCACTGATCACTCGCTCGGCTGCCTGTCCGCAGCGGCCACAGAAGCGGTGATTGCGCTGCCATGCCACCACCTGCAATGCCGTGGAAACCAGCGGAAAGGCTGCATCGGGAAGCTCGGCCAGCCAGGCGCGCGCGGATGGCCAGCCGTCATCACCGGGGGCGACGGTCACCGCCACCGGGCGCTCGTGCCAGAAGCCCAGAGGCTGCGCCGCCTCGGGCCACTCGTTCGTTTCGATCAGGATGCCACCATCGGTGGCCGGCGCGATCCCTCCGCGTTCGTTGAGACGAACCAGCAGGCCACCGCCGTGCTTTTCGGCGGCGGCTAGATCGCGACAAAACATCAATCTCCTCGTTGGCTGGTTTCCCAGCCCGATAGCGTATCCCAGCCACACTGGCCGGCGCTTTCACGAATGCCTGCCAGCTTGGCATGGTGGGCAGCAAGTTCGCTGTCGTTGGGGGCTATCACGGCCAAGCGTGGCCGCTCGTCGCTCAAGCGACGAATACCACCGAGGCCACCGCTGGCGGCTCCGTCGCCACCCTGGGCGTCGGCATCGAGCAATAGCGCGGTCTGCCCGCCGGTCATGGTCAGATAAACGTCGGCGAGAATCTCGGCATCGAGCAACGCGCCGTGCAGTACGCGGTGGCCGTTATCGATTTCGTAGCGCTTGCACAGCGCATCGAGACTATTGCGCTGCCCAGGATGCTTGTCCCGGGCCAGCTTGAGCGTATCGAGCACGCCGCAGTGATCGGCGACCGGCCCCAAGCGCGGTTCGCCGCGCAGACCGTGCAGCAGGCCGAATTCATGGTCGATGAAACCGACGTCGAAGGCGGCGTTATGAATCACCAGTTCGGCGCCCTGGATGAAGGCCCAGAAGGCATCGGCGACCTCGGCGAAGCGCGGTTCGCTGGCAACGCGCTCGTTGGTGATACCGTGGATCCCGATCGCCTCGGCTTCGATCTCTCGCTCAGGGTTGATGTACTGATGAAACGTCTTGCCGGTCAGGCGGCGGTTAATCAATTCCACCGCGCCGATCTCGATCAGACGGTGGCCTTCCTTGGGGTCGATGCCGGTGGTCTCGGTATCCAGGACGATCTGGCGCATATCTGTCTCGTCAATAGCGGGAAAAAGTTACTGAGTGGCCATCGTCGCATCGATAGCGGCGTTGGCCAGCGCATCGGCTCGCTCGTTGCCCGGGTGGCCGCTGTGGCCCTTGACCCAATGCCAGCGCACCTGGTGACGCTCGCTCTCGGCGAGCAGTTCGCGCCATAGATCGGCATTTTTCACCGGCTGCTTGGCGGCGGTCTTCCAGCCGCGTTTTTGCCAGCCATGGATCCATTCGGTGATGCCCTTGCGCAGGTATTCCGAGTCGGTGTAAAGCGCCACGCGACAAGGCTGCTTGAGCTCCCGCAGCGCCATGATCGCGGCCATCAGTTCCATGCGGTTGTTGGTGGTCGTGGCCTCGAAGCCGTTCAACGTCTTCTCGTGGCGCCCGGCATTCAACAGCGCCCCCCAGCCGCCCGGACCGGGATTGCCACGACAGGCACCGTCGGTGTGGATCGTCACTTCGGGTAGTGCGGTATCAGTCAACCTCGGTCATCCTTTCGCATTCGGGTTCATGGGCCGCCACGCGCGGGGCGTGGCCGAGCAACGGGCCACCCACCGCGGGACTGGGCAGGCGCGGGCGCGACACTTGCGCCCAATGCATGCGGCGCCGCGCACGAATCATGTAGGTATCGCCCAGAGGCAGATTGTGACGTCGTCCAAACGTTTCCAGGGAGGCATTGCGTGGCACGCCGCCAGGCACGCGGAAGCCGCAGTAGTCTATCCGTTCGATTTCGAAATCGACAAATGCCAACCAGTCCTTGAGACGCCCCGGCGTGCGCCAATGGCCGCGCCATGGCAGTTCACTGCGGCGCCGGGGCCAGGGTCGGTTCATCCCTTCCAGGCCCAGGGGCGACCAGCCGAACAGCACCAGGCGACCATCGTCGGCCACGACGCGAGTGGCCTCCTGCAACAGGCGGTGAGGTTCGGGCACCACCTCGAGCAAGTGGTGAACGACGACCAGCGTCAGGCATTCATCGGCAAACGGCAATTGATCGGGGGCGCATACCACACAGGATTCGTCTTCGGCCAACTCGCGGGTTGGCGACCAACCAAGGGCATGACGTATCGGGCACATATCGGTCAAGCGCGGCGCCATCCCGAGCTGCAAACTGTGTGCGCCGAACAATCGCTCACAAACTGGCCCCAGGCAGGCGCGCTGGGCCTGCAAATGCGCCTGGCCAGCGCTCGATGCCCAGTAGTGACGGCCCTCTCGAACCAATTGAGCCAGCGATATCGTTATATTCGAATTTGACACAGCGCGCCGATCCCCCCAAGGTTTAGCCATTTTGCGCTGCCTGTCTTTCGCCCTGCCTTTCAAGATACGCCGTGAGCATGGGACATGAGCGGGCCGCAGACAACCGCGTCGAGGACTGACTTTCCATGTTGAGCGTGACACCGATTCCAGCCTTTAGCGATAACTATATATGGCTGTTACGCCAGGATACCACCACCGATGTCGCCGTTGTCGACCCTGGCGATGCCGGGCCGGTGATCGAGTACCTCGAGCGCGAAGGGCTCGGCCTTTCGACGATCCTGATAACGCACCACCACCTCGATCATACCGGCGGAATCCCCGAGCTCGCCAAACGCTATTCGCCGCGTATCATCGGCCCTGACAGCCCGAACATCGAGGCTTTGGACGAGCGCCTGGGCGACGGCGACGAATGTCGCGTGCTGGGGCGTCGTTTCAGCGTAATGACCGTACCCGGTCATACGTTGGACCACATCGCCTTTTTCGCCGACGGTACCCCGCCGCTGCTGTTCTGTGGCGATACGCTATTTTCAGCGGGCTGCGGACGTTTATTCGAAGGTAGCCCGGAACAGATGCACGACTCACTGTCACGGCTCGCCGCGCTGCCCGACAATACGCTGGTCTTCGCCGCCCACGAGTATACCTTGGCCAATCTGCGTTTCGCCCAGGCCGCCGAGCCGAACAACACGATTCGCGATGCCTACCTGCGCGACTGTCAGCGTGCCCGCGAACTGGAACGTCCGACACTACCCAGCACCATCGGCCGCGAGCGCCAGATCAATCCTTTCTTGCGCGCCGACGATGCCGATGTCAAAACCACCGCCGCCGCGCAGGGTCCTACCGATTCGCCGCTGGCCACCTTTACCACCCTGCGTGCCTGGAAAGACAACTTTTGAACGCCCATGGACGCCACGCAACGCGCCCACGAGGACACCAAGACATGAGAGATCGATCGACCCGCCGCCAGGCCCTTGGTCTGGCGGGTGGGCTACTACTGTTAACGTGCATCGCCTCAAGCGGCGTTGCGCAAGCCAAATCCGGCGATACCACTGCTCCATTCTGGAATGCTCTGGTACTGGTGCCGGCCGAACCGACCACGGTGTGGGTGGATCTGCGCGACAATTTCCAATGGCAGGTCGATACCGACGAGCCCCGCGTGCGGGAGTGGATCGATTATTACCGCAGCCACCCGCGCAGTGTCGCCACCATGGCCGAGCAGGCCCGGCCCTGGCTGGGCTGGGTCATCGACGAACTGGAACGCCACGGCATGCCCGGCGAAATCGCGCTGTTGCCATTCATCGAGAGCGCTTACGACCCTACCGCGCGCAATCCCGGCGGCGCCACGGGGCTGTGGCAGTTCATGCCCGGCACCGGCGACGCCCTGGGCCTGCACCGGGACTGGTGGTACGACGGCCGGCTGGACGTGATCGCCTCGACCCGCGCGGCCATCGAATATCTGCAGCAACAGGCCGATCAATGGTATGACGGCGATCTCGAGCTTGCCCTGGCGGCCTACAATGCCGGCGCCGGCACGGTCAACCATGCACTGCGCGCCGCCGTGGCTCGCGGCGAACCCGCCGATTACTGGCACCTCGACCTGCCCCGCCAGACCATGGACTATGTACCCAAGCTGCTGGCGTTGTCGAAAATCATTGCCGAGCCGGAGCGCTACGGCGTCAGCCTGCCCAAGATCCCCGATAACCCCGCTTTCGCGCGTGTCGAAGTCCAGGGCCAGTTAGCGCTCGAGCGGATTGCCAGCCTCGCCGATGTCAGCCTCGACAAGCTCGAAGCGCTCAATCCGGCGCTGTTGCAGGCCACCACCGTGCCGCAGCGCGCGGGCGGCCTGCTGGTGCCGTACGATGCGCGCGAAACGCTGCTTAGCGCGCTGGCCGAGCAGCCGGATGAAGCCATTGCGTTCATGGACCGCTACCAGGTGCAGCCTGGCGACACGTTATCGGCGATCGCCGCGCGGCACTCGGTGCCGGTGAGCATATTGCGTGAATACAATGGCCTGAGTGGCGATATGATTCGCGTTGGCCAGGTACTCAAGCTACCTTCGGACAGCGCCCCCACCCAATCCACCGGCGATACATTCATCGTTCAGGTACGCAGCGGCGACAGCCTGTCGGGTATCGCGGCCCAGCATAACGTCTCGGTGACCGATATCGCGCGCTGGAACGACCTCGATGCCGACCAGTATTTACAACCCGGACAGCTGCTAACACTTTATCGGGAAGGATGATAACTTGGCGATGCCGGAGATCTGTCGGGTTTGACCGACAGGCTCCGTGCGCCGAGCCATGACCAGAAGGAAGCCGCCAATGTTGCGTATCGCTCGGGCCGCCGTGCTGGCGGTGGCCACGACCATGGCGCCGTTGCTGGCATGTGCCGCATCACCGCAAGACGTACCCACCGTGCATGGCCTGTCGATGTACGATGCTCCCGCGCTAGCGGCGGATTTCAGCCACTTCCCCTACGTCAATCCCGAGGCGCCCAAGGGTGGCGAAATGGTCCGCGCCTCGACCGGCAGCTTCAACTCCACCAATCCGTTCATCATCAAGGGCACACCCGCCAGCGGGCTCATGCTGACCTATGACACGCTGATGGTGCAAAACCCCGATGAGCCTTTCAGCATGTATGGCCTGCTGGCGGAAGGCATACGCCTGGACCCGGGTCGCCGCTGGATGGAATTCGACCTGCACCCCGCAGCGCGCTTTCATGACGGCACCCCGGTCACCGCGGCGGATGTGGTTTTCAGTTTTCGCCTGCTGCGCGATGAAGGCGAGCCTTTCTATCGTGCCTATTACGCTGATGTGACGTCGGTGAAGGCTCTCGATGAGCACACCGTGCGTTTCGAGTTCGCCGCCCAAAACTCCCGCGAGTTGCCGCTCATCCTCGGCCAGTTGCCGGTATTGCCGGAGCACTTCTGGAAGGATCGCGAGTTCACGACACCGACGCTCGATCCGCTGTTGGCCTCCGGCCCCTATCGGATCGCGCACGTCGAACCCGGCCAGCGTATCGTCTATCAGCGTGTCGAGGACTATTGGGGCGAGAACCTGCCGGTCAATCGCGGGCGTCACAATATCGATCGGCTGATCTTCGATTACTACCGCGACCAGACCGTGGCGCTGGAGGCCTTCAAGGCCGGCAATATCGACCTGCGCGTCGAGTCCAGCTCGAGCAACTGGGCGACGGCCTACGACTTCCCCGCCGCCAATCAGGGGTTCGTCGAACGCCTGCTGGTACCCAGTGGCCAGCCGGCCGGTATGCAGGCTTACGTGATGAACCTGCGGCGCGAAAAATTCCAGGATGTCCGGGTGCGCCGAGCCTTCAACCTGGCCTTCGATTTTCAGTGGATCAACGCCAACCTGTTCTACGGCGCCTACGAGCGCACCGATAGCTACTTCGAGAACTCCGACATGGAAGCTAGCGGGCTGCCCAGCGAAGACGAGCTCGAACTGCTCGAGCCGTATCGCGACAAGCTGCCCGAGCAAGTATTCAAAGAGCCGCTACCCATCGAGCGCCCGGACGAGCTGCGCCCGCGCTTGCGCAAGGCGCTGGCGCTTTTGCGAGAGGCCGGCTACGAGATACGCGATGGCCGGCTGGTCGACAGCCAGACCGGCGAGCCCTTTACCTTCGAGGTGCTGCTCTACGACACCCAGTTCGAACGCATCGTCCAACCTCTGCTGCATGCCCTCGAGCGCCTGGGCATCCAGGGCCATATCCGCACCATCGACGTCAACCAGTACCTGCACCGCTTGCGTACCTTCGATTACGACATGATCGTGGCGAGCTTTCCGCAATCGAACAATCCGGGCAACGAACAACGCGAATACTGGACCAGTGCCTACGCCGACCAGCCACGCAGCCGCAACCTGATCGGCCTGACGAACCCGGTCATCGACGCGCTGGTCGAAGAGTTGATCCGTGCCGACTCGCGCGAAGCCTTGAACACCGCCGCCAAAGCGCTCGATCGCGTTCTGCGCTGGGGGTTCTATGTGATTCCGCAATTCCATCTCGACGCGATCAGAATCGCCCTGTGGGACAAGTTCGGCTATCCGCAGCCGTTTGCCGAATACTCTCTGGACCTGGCAGCCTGGTGGGTCGATCCCCAGCGCGCCAAGGCCGTCACTCGCCGCCAACACGGCGGCTGAACGCATAAGGATACGCCGTGGCTGCCTATGTCCTGCGCCGCCTGCTGTTGATGATTCCCACGCTACTGGGGATCATGCTGGTCAACTTCATCATCGTTCAGGCTGCTCCCGGTGGGCCCATCGATCAAATCATCGCCCGCTACGAGGGGCTCGACACCACCGCCAGCACTCGACTCAATACCGGCGGTGGTGACCCCGCCGCCGCCACCGACCAGTCGCGCGGGGCTCGTGGCCTCGATCCGCGCTTCATTGCCCAACTGGAGGAACAGTTCGGCTTCGACGAGCCACCCGCCGAACGCTTTTTCGACATGATCGTCGATTACGCCACCTTCGATTTCGGCACCAGTTTCTTCCGCGATCGTCCGGTCATCGACTTGATGGTCGAGCGCCTACCGGTATCGATTTCGCTGGGGTTATGGACCACCCTGCTGGTCTATCTGGTGTCGATTCCGCTGGGCATTCGCAAGGCGCTGCGCCATGGTTCGCGCTTCGATGTCTGGTCGTCGGGACTGGTCATCGTCGGCTACGCGATTCCCGGCTTCTTGTTCGCCATCCTGTTGATCGTGCTGTTGGCGGGTGGCAGCTATTTCGATGTTTTCCCACTGCGCGGGCTGACCTCGCCTGATTTCGAACAGCTCTCGCTGTGGGGCAAGGTCGTCGATTACTTCTGGCATATCACCTTGCCGGTGATCGCCGGAGCGATCGGCAGCTTCGCCACCCTGACCATGCTGACCAAGAACAGCTTCCTCGACGAGATCCACAAGCAATATGTGCTCACCGCCCGTGCCAAGGGCGCCAGCGATCGCCGGGTGCTTTACGGACACGTGTTTCGCAACGCCATGCTGATCATCATCGCCGGGTTTCCCTCGGCGCTGATCGGTATCTTCTTCACCGGAGCGCTGTTGATCGAGGTGATTTTCTCACTCGATGGCCTCGGCCTGCTGGGTTTTGAAGCGGTCATGCAACGCGACTATCCGGTGATCTTCGGCACGCTGTATCTGTACACCCTTATCGGACTGATATTGAAGCTGATTTCCGATCTGACCTATGTGTGGGTCGACCCACGCATCGACTTCGAAACGCGGGAGTCATGATGGCGATGCGCGAGCGACTGAGCATGAGTTTATCCCCGATCACCCGGCGCCGATTGTCGGTATTCCGTCACAATCGCCGCGCCTGGGTTGCGCTATGGGTATTCGCCGTGCTGTTCGCGATCAGCCTGTGCGCCGAGCTGATCGCCAACGACAAACCCATCGTGATGCGTTACCAGGGGCAGTGGTACGCTCCCCTGCTGGTCGACTACCCGGAAACCGAGTTTGGCGGTTTTCTGCCCACCGCCGCGGTGTATCGCGACCCGTTCGTGCGCAACGCCATCGCTGAGCATGGCTGGATGCTGTGGCCGCCGATCCCGTTTTCCTACGACACCATCGATTTCGGACTCGAACACCCGGCGCCCTCTCCGCCCAGCCTGCGCCACTGGCTGGGCACCGACGACCAGGGGCGCGACGTCCTGGCCCGGGTGATCTACGGCTTTCGCCTCTCGGTGGTCTTCGCCCTGGCACTGACCGCCGGTTCGCTGATTCTCGGAGTGGTATTCGGCGGTATTCAGGGTTATTTCGGCGGCAAGATCGATTTGATCGGCCAGCGTTTCACCGAAATATGGGCGGGGCTTCCGGTACTGTTCATGCTGATCATTCTCGCCAGCCTGGTGCAGCCCAATCTGTGGTGGCTGTTGGGTATCATGCTGCTGTTCTCGTGGCTGGGGCTGGTCGATATCGTGCGCGCGGAGTTCTTGCGCGCGCGCAATCTGGAATACGTGCGCGCCGCTCGCGCGCTCGGCCTGCCCTCGCGGCTGATCATGTGGCGTCATGTGCTGCCCAACGCCATGGTCGCCACCCTGACCTTCATTCCCTTCCTGTTCACCGGGGCGATCACCACGCTGACGGCGCTCGATTTTCTCGGCTTCGGCCTGCCACCCGGTGCGCCGTCGCTGGGCGAACTGGTCGCCCAGGGCAAGAACAATCTACAGGCGCCATGGCTAGGCATTACCGCCTTCGTCACCCTGAGCCTGATGTTGTCGCTGCTGGTGTTCATCGGCGAAGGGTTGCGCGATGCCTTCGATCCGCGCCATATCCAGGCGACTACCACGCGGCCCACCGGTGAAGCACCTACGATGAGCCAGACCAGACAGGAGCGCGCCGATGAGCGCTGATAGCGTATTCGCCCTCGACGATTTCAGTATCGACTTCGACGGCGCACCGGTTCTCGAACGGCTGTCGTTGCATATCCGTCGCGGCGAAACCCTGGCACTGGTCGGTGAGTCCGGTTCCGGCAAGTCGGTCAGCGCGCTGGGGGCGATGAACCTGCTACCGGCCAATGCCAATATCAGTGGTGGTCGCTATCTGGGTGACAGCGATCTATCACGACTGGCCGATAACGACTGGCGGGGCATTCGCGGCAACCAGGTCGGCTTCATCTTTCAGGAACCGACGACCTCGCTGAACCCACTGCACACCGTCGCCAAGCAGATCGGCGAAACCCTGCGACTGCATCAGGGTGTGACGGGTAACGCCGCGCGCAAGTACGCCCGCGAACTCCTCGAGCAGGTTCGATTGCCACGCGCCGATGAACTGCTCGATGCCTGGCCGCATCAGCTCTCCGGTGGTCAACGCCAGCGCGTGATGATTGCCATGGCCATCGCCAACCGCCCCCGGCTGTTGATCGCCGACGAGCCGACCACCGCGCTCGACGTTACCGTGCAGCAGGAGATTCTCGCGCTGCTCGCCGAGTTACAAGAACGCCATGGCATGGCGATGCTGTTCATCACCCATGATCTCAACCTGGTGCGGCGTCATGCCGACCGGGTCTGTGTGCTCTATCAGGGGCGCGAGCAGGAAACCGGGCCCGTCGATGAGGTCTTCGGCCGGCCACGCAGCGCCTATACGCGTTTGCTGCTGGATGCCGAGCCCGAAGGACGCCCAAGCGCCGTTGCCGATGCGGCCGAAGGCGCTAATCAGCAGCTACTCGACACGCGCCGGCTGCAGGTGAGCTTCTCGCGGCCCAAACGGCTGTTTTCGCGTCGGCCGGCACCGTTCGTTGCCGTCCACCCGCTCGATTTACACCTGCAGCGCGGTGAAACCCTGGGTATCGTTGGCGAATCGGGCTCGGGCAAGACTACCCTGGCGCTAGCGCTGCTGCGGCTGACCCGCGCGAAGGGCGAGATCGACTTCGCTGGCGAACGCATCGACACGCTGAGCGGTAACGCCCTGCGCAAATGCCGCAAACGCTTCCAGGTGGTTTTCCAGGATCCCTACGGCTCGCTATCGCCCCGCCTGCCGGTGATGGATATCGTCAGCGAGGGCTTGAGCTTTCACTACCCCGAGCTGGGCAAGGAGGAAATCTCACGGCGCGTCGCCGCCACGCTGCGCGAGGTCGGCCTGCCCGAAGACTGCGCCGCACGCTATCCGCATGAGTTTTCCGGCGGGCAACGTCAACGCATCGCCGTCGCGCGTGCGATCATCCTCGAGCCCGAATTGGTCGTGCTCGACGAACCCACCTCGGCGCTCGACCGCACCGTGCAGAAGCAACTGGTCGAGCTGCTTCGCGATCTCCAGTCCCGGCGTGGGCTGAGCTATCTGTTCATCAGCCACGACCTGGCCGTGGTACGCGCCATGGCCCATCGCGTCATGGTTCTCAAGGACGGCCACGTCGTCGAGCAAGGCGACTGCGAACAGGTACTGAATGCACCGCGCAGCGACTATACGCGAGCGCTGGTCGAAGCGGCAGGACTCGATGCGACTGGGACCTGACGCAGGCATTACGCCACTTGCCGGTCATACCGGTCATACCGGTCATATTTTCATATCCGCTAAAGTTTTACGCCATGGCGCCGATACCAGAGCCAACAATGCTCAAGGTGTTAACCGATGCTGTACAGATTATTTATTGTTGCACTCAGCGCCGTCCTACTGAGCGGGTGCTTCAACGTCAATACCTCGCAGGCGCCTCTAGCATCCACATACCCGCTTAGCGAACAACAAAAAATGCAAGCTGCCCACCATTGGCGTGTATTGGCAACGCATGAAGCGAAACAAATGTTGCATAATCCACACCTGACTGGAAAGGTGCTTTTTGTTAGCGGTGAAGAAGAAGGGTCCTCTTTTGCACAAGGCTTTCATTCATTATTGACCAGCCAGCTAGTGTCCAATGGTGCGTACGTAAGCACCAACCCTATTAATACGGCCCGCATCGACTATCGCGTTCAAGTCGTGAAGCACAGGGATAGAGAGTATGTGCGTGCTCCCCAAGGAGCCTGGACCGCGCTAGCCGCCGGCATCGCTGTAGCAACCATCCCTTTTAATCATTGGAGTGAGCCGGCGCTTGCGTTGATACCCGCAGCCGGATTGGTCGACGCCTTTAGCGGCAACTGGGTGGCACCTAGCAATAAAGAGGTGATCATTACAACTCAGGCCATTGATGGCGACCGTATTCTCTATTCCTCATCGAATATCTATTATATCAATGCGGGAGATAGTGACCATTATCGAGACGGAGCTGATTCGTTGAAAACAATTTCAATCACTGACCGCTGGTAAAGGAAGCCATGATGGGTGTAAAACCACACGCAAGACTGCTCGCGGCTATCCTTTGCTCCATGCTATTTATGCTATTAGCGAGTTGTGCCACCAAAGACCGAGGCGTCGTGATTGTCAAAAGTGACAACGTGGATATATTAAAGCTAGTAGAAAAGGCATCCATAGATTTGTTGGAAAACACCCACGGATTAGCACCAGATAGGCCGCTAATTGCTGCTACCTTTGTCAGCATCGACAATCTTAGAAAGTCATCAACATTCGGCCGGACCTTATCTGAAATGTTTTCTTCGGAACTGGTGCGTGCAGGGCTGACAGTCGTCGAGATCAAGATGCGCGATAGCCTATTTATTCAGGAAAGCACCGGCGAACTCATTCTTTCACGCGACATACGCCGCCTGTCGGCCTCCCATGATGCCCAGGGCATCCTGATAGGCACCTATGCACAGGCCAGAGACACTGCCTATATCAATGTCAGGCTCGTCCGCAGTAGTGACAATGTCATTCTTGGCGCCACCAATATGCAGCTCCCACTGGATAATAATATTCGCGCCATGCTACCTCCAACTTGGTGAATTACCACAAGCTACCCGTTGCCAATTCGGCTGCATGCTACGGGAGGGTTAGCAACAGGTAGTTACGCTTTCGAAGCCCAATCGATGATTTGTTGATGATCCTTGGCTAGTTGAGTGCGCACCAATGCCGCCACCAGGCGTGGAAAGTCCCGTGCCTCGACGCGCTTGGCCAGCGCGGAGGCATCGTCGCCGAGCTTGAGCTTGGCGCTGGACTTCAAGGCCATCTTGTCGGCGAACGGCTGGAACTCGTGCCAGCACGCCTGGGCTTCGCGCAGGAAGATATCGGCGCCGACGCCACCAATACCCTTGAACTCCTTGAGTAAACGCCGGGCTTTTTTGACATCGCCATCCGCCTCGGCGCGCAACTGGCGAAGGTCGCCCGCGTAGCGGTTTTGCAGGTGGTCGGTCAACGCTTCGAGTTGGCGCGCGGTCTTCTCGTCGTAACGCGCGTAGCCATGTTCGTTGAGTACCTTGACCCTCTCCTCCCATGTCGTGTCCGCCATCTTGGCGGGCGTGGTCCATCCCGCCTTTCCCAGCGCCTTGCAGGCCCGCATCGCGGCCTCGGCACTCAGTGGCGCGCTGGTCAGCAACGCCAAACAGAGCAACCGATACAAGGGCGCTGGTGTATTCTTCGCCAATTCGACGCCCAACTCGCGGGCGAACGTTCGGCCATGGCGATCCAACAGTACGGTGACGATTTGCTTTTTAGTTGGCATCCTGCTCTTCCTTAGCGGGATCTTCTAATTCAAGGATAGCTGCTAGAGACTGGATGTGTTGTGTAGTTGTTAGATCAAAGATAACGGTATAACAGGATAAAACCCTGCGCATCGTTTAATATCCCGCGGGGGTTGGCACCACACCGACCGACTATACTTGCCGCGAACAAGAAAAAGAACGGAAAGGGAAACGCAATGGGGCAAGCGGGGAAACGGCTGGCGGGCGCCATGCTGCTGTGCGTGCTGAGCCTACTGGCTACCATGGCCATGGCGACACCCCGCGAGCTGGAGAGCGGTTGGGAATACCGCTGGGGCGACTCTCCTTTTCTCCCCGACGGCACCCCAGCCTGGACCCTACCGAGTAACGACGATACTTGGCGGTCGATCGGCTTCCCCTCCAACCCGCCCAACCGCGAGGGCCGCGATCATGCCTGGTTCCGCGTCACCCTGCCCGCAGGCGAGTGGGTCGACCCGGTGCTCTACGTCTACAGCATTGATCTGATCGCCGAGGCCTACCTGGACGGCAAGCGCATCTATCGTCACGGCACCTTCGACGCCGATGGCGAAGGCCGCTTCGCCGGCTGGCCTTGGCACATGATCGACCTGCCCGAAGATACCGCCGGCCGGTGGCTGTACTTCCGGGTCTATTCCGACTACACGGATATCGGCCTGTGGGGCGAGATCAAACTGATGGAGCGTGCCGATTTATTCGGCTATATCCTACGGCACTCCGCCGCCGCCCTGATCGTAGGTCCACTGTGCCTGCTGCTAGCGCTTCTCGCCGGCAGCTTCGCTGTAATCCAGACAGAGCGCCGCAGCTTTGCCGCCATCGCCCTGTTCGGCCTGGCGTCCGGATCGATGATCCTGGCCGAGTCCCAGGCCAGCCAGCTACTGCTTGACGCCCCACTGCTGTGGGACTACCTGGCCGCCGGCGGCTACTTCACCCTGCCCATCGCTCTTGGGCTGCTGCTCGAGCACTGGTTCGCCGATACCCGGCCACGGCTGATCCGGTGCATCTGGCAGGGCCACTTGGGCTACCTGGTCGCGGCGCTGGGTTCCGCCGGGCTCGGCTGGATCGACCTGGCCACCACCTTCCCGGTGTTCGATGTCTTGCTGATCATCAGCCTGGTGGTATTACTGTCGGCCATCACCCCACAACTGCGCCGGCTCGATGGCCGCCAGCATGCCATCCTCGCCACCTTTGCGGTGTTCGGCGCACTGCTGCTGGCCGATATGGCTGTGGCCCACGGCCTGCTGCCTTGGGGGCGCGTTCCAGTCAGTGCAGGGGCGCTGGCCTTCACGCTGGCCGTCGCGATGATCTCGCTGCTCGACTATGCCCGCACCCAGCGCGAACTCAAGAGCTTGAACCAGCGCCTCGAGACGGAGGTGGCCGCCCGGACCCACCAACTGCAGTGCCTGGTGGAGCGCCTCGAAACCTATTCGTACACCGACCCGCTCACCGGCCTGCACAACCGCCGCTACTTCGATGAGTTGCTGCACCACGAGGCCCATCAGGCCCAACGCCTGGGCGCGCCCCTGGCGCTGGCAATGATCGATATCGATCACTTCAAGCAGGTCAACGACCGTCATGGCCATGAAGCAGGAGACCAGGTGCTGGCCGGCGTCGCCGCCACCCTGAGCGAGCATTTCCACGACGCCGACGTGGTCTGCCGGCTAGGTGGTGAGGAATTCGTGGTGCTGCTGCCCGGCGCGGATGCCGATGCCGCCCAGGAAAGGCTCGAGGCCCTGATGGCACGACTGGCCGGTCGCGTCTACTGGCACGGGGGACGCATGCTGGGCCCCGTCACCATCTCCTGCGGCATCGCCAGCTTTCCGACGCATGCCACGAACCCCATGGCCCTGGCCAGGCTCGCCGACCGGGCGCTCTATGTCGCCAAGGAAGGGGGACGGGCCCGGGTCACGGTCTACGCCTGATGGCGCTCAAAACAACGCCACTTCCGCGTCGCGCAACATACGACATTCGCCGGGTTCGAGGTCCGGATCGAGCTTCAGCGGGCCTATCGATTCACGGTGCAGGCTTTCTACATGATTGCCGATAGCGGCGAACATCCGCCTGACTTGATGATACTTGCCCTCGGTGAGCGATAAGCGCGCCTCATGCGCGGATACCAGCGTCAATTCTGCGGGCCGCGTCGGCGCGTCTTCGCCATCGAGTTGAATGCCCTTTGCAAATGCCTCGATTGCCCGCTCTGCGGCATCGCCTTCCAACGCTTCCGCGAGAGCTGCCACGTAAACCTTGGCACATTTGGCCTTGGGCGAGGTAACGCGGTGCGTCCATTGGCCATCGTCGGTCAGCAGCACCAGGCCGCTGGTGTCGACATCCAAACGCCCTACCGGATGCAGTCGTTCGACCTTGGGCAAGTCGATCAACTCGAGCACGGTGGGATAAAGCCCAGGTCGACGGGTGCATTCGACACCGAGCGGCTTGTGCATCATCAAGTAGCGCAACCCCACGAGCTCGAGCGGCTGGCCCAGCCAGTGGACCCGGCTGGCTTCACCGACTTGAATCGCCGGATTCTTGACCGTTTCACCATCGACGCTGACCTCTTCGCGGTGCAGGGCTTTCTTGGCCAGGCTGCGGGTCAGATCGGTGGTCTCACAAAGAAATCTATCCAGGCGCATCAACTCTCCACCGTAAAGCGATCGGCATCCATCCAGGCCGGAAATTTATCGCGAAATTCACTCAGCGCCTGGCGATCGAGCACGCCGGTGCGAATGAAAGAGCGATCGCGCGGTTCATCTATCAACGCTTCGCCCTTGAAATCGACCAGCATCGAATCGCCGGCGTAAGGCAGCTTTTTGGCATCCTCGCCGACCCGGTTGACGCCGACCACGTAGCATAGGTTTTCGATGGCTCGTGCTTGCAGTAGCGTCCGCCAGGGTTGGCGGCGCGGTGCCGGCCAGTTGGCCACGCAGAGCATGGCATCGTATTCGAAGTGCTCGCCCGCCTTGGGTTGCTGGCGCAACCAGACCGGGAAACGCAGGTCGTAGCATACCGTCAATAGCAGGCGAAAGCCCTTGAGTTCGACGACGACGCGCTGGTTTCCCATGCCATAGCGCTCATGTTCACCGGCCATGCGGAACAGGTGGCGTTTGTCGTAGTAGGTCAACTCGCCGTCCGGCGTCGCCCAGATCATGCGGTTGTAGTATTCGCCATCGGCAAGGACCGCCACGCTGCCGGTCATCACGCAGCCGCGGCTAGCCGCCTGATCGCGCAACCAGGCTACGCTGCTGCTGCGCTCCATCGGTTCGGCCATTTTCCGCGAGTTCATGGTAAAACCGGTCGCGAACATTTCCGGCAGCACGATCAAATCGGTGTCCTTGCCATCCAGCCCGCCCAACTGTTCGTCGAGCAGGCGGCAATTGGCCTCGGGGTCTTCCCAGCGCAGATCGGGCTGCACCAGGGTAATACGCGCTTCACTCACGTCGCTCCTCCTCGTTGCGGAATTTACCCGCAAGCGGTCGCTGCCTATGCCACCAGCCTAACCGAGGACGTCACGGCATGCAGCCTGACGATCGCAATCGTGCGAGACTGCCTAATCAAAACGCCCCATGTTACATTAGACAGACTTGAACCAAGGACATCAGCCGCGCATGAGCCTCCCCCTTCAGCCCGACAAGGAAGCGACCAAGGGCGTCACCTTCGGACTCACCGCCTACGTCATGTGGGGCTGCTTTCCGCTGTTCTTCGCCTTGTTCGAGGGCATTCCCGCCTGGGAGATATTGATTCACCGCGTGCTCTGGTCGTGCCTGTTCCTGGTCGGCTTGGTAACGGTATTAGGTCGCTGGGCGCCGGTGCGCGCGGCATTGGCGCATCCACGACGCCTGGGCCGGGTTCTCGCCTGCGCGCTGTTGATTGGCTTCAATTGGGGAATGTATATCTATGCAGTCGAAAGCCACCAGGTGCTACAGGCCAGCCTGGGCTATTTTCTGACGCCGCTGGTCAGCGTCACACTCGGCATGCTGGTACTCAAGGAGCGCATGGAGCGTCTACAGGGGGTCGCCGTGGGCTTGGCCACCGTGGCGATTGCCATTCAACTGGTGGTTCTGGGTGAGTTGCCGTGGCTTTCGCTGAGCCTGGCGTTATCGTTCGGCACCTATGGCCTGTTACGCAAGCAAGTGCCGCTGGACGGCCTTTCCGGGCTGTTCGTCGAGACCCTACTGTTGCTGCCACTGGGCTTGATCGCCATAACCTGGCTGAGCGCCAACGGCCAGTCGCATTTCATGACCGGCGATTTACGCGCCAGCCTGTTGCTGATCGCCAGTGGCGTGGTCACCGCCCTACCCTTGATGGCTTTTGCCGGCGCCGCTCGACGCCTGCGTCTCATGACTGTCGGGTTTCTGATGTACATCAATCCGACGCTGCAGTTCCTCATCGCCTTGCTGATTTTCCACGAACCGCTGGCATCGATCCAACTCGCTTCCTTCGTGCTGATCTGGATCGGATTGATCCTGTATACCTACTCAGCTTGGCAAAGCCATGCGCAGGAAAAAACTGCACCGGCATCTTGAGCTATGCCCTCAGGTAAACCGCTCCAGGATCTATGCGGAGTTCCCTAATGGCTGGTCATCGCACACATCACGACTCAATCGCTCGATCAGCGCATTCAAGCTACGCAGTGTCGGCGCCTGGCATTGCCATAGCGATTCGCTGGGCGACAGCATGAACGCCTCGCGATGCATCAGTGCCGCAGGATCGTTGCTGCGATCGTCGAGGCGCTCCAGCCCTAGCCCATCGAGCATTCGCGCATCGACATTGGGCAATAGCAGTACACAATTGCGCACGCCCTCAGCATTCAGTGCAAAGCGCCGTCCGTTGCCCTGAATGTGCCACAACGATAACCGCAAGCGACTGATATAACGCTCGAAGACCACATGCGGAGCACTCGCCAGCCAGTCGGCGGCCAGGCGTCCATTGGTACGGCGCTCCCAGGTCGTGGCATTGATGTGCGCGTACAGGAAGCCGCTGCGCTGAACCATCCAATCGAGCGCGTCGTCAAGCGGCACACCGCCATCGCGGGCGTGCGGCATCTCACGCCGCGACACGGCATTACGCACGGTGGTCAACTTGAGGCCGCACAATGCGGCGATTTCGACCACGCTCAGGCCGCGCCCTCCCTGTACTCCGGGCATCGCCAGTGCCGGCTCCAGGCCGAAATGGGCTTCCAGCCGGGCACGCGTCATGGCCAGTCCCAACAGATGCATGAGCCGGCCGGGAACCGGCCAGCCCAGGGATTCCGCCAGGCTGTGGGTCATCGCCACGAAATTGATGAAGTCCTCCAATACCGTGGGCTCGACATTCAGCGGTGTTTTTATGGTTCTTGAGAGCACCCAATCGTGCAGCGCGCCAAGCGGTCCACGCATGCGCCAAGCCAGACTGGAGGCACTCGTCCGATCGTCCGCGTTACCGGCGCACAAGCGCAGCAGCACAGGCGCCATTAGCTGGCATGCCTCCTCCAGCTCAGTTACCAACTCACTGATGGCCAGCACATCATCGGCTGGCTGGCCCAGCAGCGCGTCCTGCAGCAAGGCCAAGGGCCTCGACGTCCCCTTGAGCATGCATTGATCTCCCCTGCATTTTCACCGGTGTACCTGTTGGCGGCCCGACGCTTCTATCGACCTGCATTGCAGAAGCGCTCAATCGACATCCATTCCAACGCGGTCATCGGCATTTATTCATTAAGTTAGTGTTACCGTGTTTAACGGCGAGAAGAGAAAAACCTTGAGCATGTTACCAAAATTTACATTAGCAATATGTAACAAATATGTGACAAAAGCGCTAACCGGCGAAGGGGCAATCACTTCATCACTCATGTCGAGCGGCGCTATCGAGGCTGATTTCGACACGAAAAAGCGCGCCCCGGGCCGGAGAGCCAGGAGCGCGATGGGAGAGAACGACGGGTAGCTAGGCTTTAGCTGCCGGAGGGAAAATTGAACTCGGCGTGCGAGGTTTCAAACGGCGACGGCCAGCGCTGGGAAATCGCCTTGCGTCGGGTATAAAAGCGCACGGCATCGGGACCATAGGCATGCAGGTCGCCGAACAGCGAACGCTTCCAGCCGCCGAAGCTGTGATAAGCCACCGGCACCGGTAACGGCACGTTGATACCGACCATGCCGACTTCGATGTTATCGCCGAAGCGCCGCGCGGCTTCGCCGTCACGCGTGAACAGACAGGTACCATTGCCGAATTCATGCGCATTGATCAGTTCGATGGCCGCGTCCAGGCTGTCGACACGCAGAATGCACAACACCGGTCCGAATATCTCTTCCTGATAGATGCGCATGTCGGGCGTGACACGATCGAACAGACAGCCACCGAGGAAGAACCCCTGTTCATGGCCGGCAACGCTGAGCTCACGCCCGTCGGCGATCAACTCGGCGCCGCTGCGCAGGCCGTCTTCGATATAGCCCAGCACCTTGTCGCGATGCGCACCGGTGACCAGCGGCCCCATGTCCAGGCCCTTCTCGGTTCCCGGCCCGATCTTGAGCGCGGCGATCTTGGGTTTCATGGTCTCGATCAGGCGCTCGGCGGTGTCGTCGCCGACACACACCGCGACCGAGATCGCCATGCAGCGCTCGCCACAGCTACCGAATGCCGCGCCCATCAGCGTATTGGCGGCGTTCTCGATATCCGCATCGGGCAATACCACGGCGTGGTTCTTGGCGCCGCCCAGGGCCTGAACGCGTTTGCCATTGGCGCAGCCGCGCGAATAGATCGACTCGGCCACCGGGGTGGAACCAACGAACGACAGTGCCTTGACCTCGGGCGCGTCGATCAGGGCTTCCACCGACTCGCGACCGCCGTGCACGACATTCATGATGCCCTTGGGCAGCCCGGCCTGATCGAGCAACTCGGCGATCGCCAGGGACGAGGTGGGATCCTTCTCCGAAGGCTTGAGAATGAACGCATTGCCACAGGCGATGGCCAATGGATACATCCACAGCGGCACCATTGCCGGGAAGTTGAACGGCGTAATACCAGCGACCACGCCCAGCGGCTGGAAGTTGGACCAGGCGTCGATGCTAGGGCCGGCATTGTGCGAATACTCGCCCTTGAGCAGCTCGGGCACACCGCAGGCGTATTCGATGTTCTCGATGCCGCGCTTGAGCTCGCCCATGGCGTCTTCGGAGGTCTTGCCATGCTCCTCGCTGATCAGTTGGACCAGACGCTCGGCGTTGTCTTCGAGTAACTGCTTGAAGCGAAACATGACCTGGGCGCGCTTGGCAGGCGGCGTATCGCGCCAGGCCGGAAATGCCGCCTGGGCGGCGTCGATGGCCTGTTGGATGGTGGCGGCATCGGCGTCGGCGACCTGGCGAATCACCTGTCCCGTTGCCGGGTTGGTGATATCCAGGGTCGCGCCGGTCGCGCTAACGTGCTCACCACCAATAAAATGCGGGACCTGCTGCATAGTTCCTTCCTTTCGGTTCAATGTTTTGATGCGTTCAATTCAGATGATCGAGCGTCGTCGCAACGGCGTCGAAGAGGCGTTCGAGTTCATCCTCGGTGGTCGAGAATGGCGGGCCGAATTGCAGGGTGTCGCCACCATAACGTACGTAGAAGCCGGCATCCCACAACGCCAGCGCGGCATCGCGTGGGCGAATCGTCGGATCGCCATCGCGGGGTGCCAGTTGAATCGCGCCGGCGAGGCCGTAGTTACGAATATCCACTAGATGCGAGCGCCCCTTCAGCGCATGCAACCGCGCTTCGAATGCCGGCGCGATATCGCGCACCTGCGCGGGGAAATCCTCGCGCTCGAACAACTCCAGCGCCGCTAGCCCAGCGGCGCAGGCGACGGGATGCGCGCTGTAGGTATAGCCATGCATGAACTCGACGGCGTGTCGAGGCCCGCCAGCATGCATGAAGGTATCGAAAATTTCGTTGGAGGCAATCACCGCGCCCAGCGGTACGGCGCCGTTGGTGACCTGCTTGGCCACGTTCATGATATCGGGGACCACGCCGAAGGCATCGGCGCCGGTATTCGCACCGCTGCGGCCGAAAGCGGTAATCACTTCATCGAATATCAGCAGAATGTCGTGCTGATCGCAGATCGTCCTCAAACGCTCGAGATACCCTTTGGGGGGTACGACAACACCTGCCGAACCGGACATCGGCTCGACGATCACCGCGGCGATGTTGGAGGCATCGTTCAAGGCAATATGATCGAGCAACGCATCGGCAATCTCGGCGCCGCTTTCGGCCTGGCCGCGCGTGAAGGCCTGATTGGCCTGCAGGGTATGCGGCAGATGGCCGACGTCGAGCAATTGCCCATAATGCTTGCGGTTACCGACGATGCCGCCGACGCTGGTGCCACCGATATTGACGCCGTGATAGCCCTTGGCACGGCCGATAATGCGGGTCTTCTCCGGCTTGCCCTTGAGCCGCCAGTAGGCGCGCGCCATTTTCAATGATGTGTCGGCGCTCTCCGAGCCGGAGTTGGTGAAGAACACATGATCGAGTGTTGCCGGCGTCAGCGCCGCGATGCGTTCGGCAAGCTCGAACGCCAGCGGATGGCCGACCTGGAAACCCGGCGCGTAATCCAGGCTACCAAGCTGGCGGGCCACCGCCTGCTGAATCTCCTCGCGGTTGTGCCCCGCGCCGCAGCACCATAAACCGGACAGCGAATCGAACAGCCGACGGCCTTGGCGATCGATCAGATAACGGCCTTCGGCGCCCGCCACCATGCGCGGGTTATCGCGAAAGTCGCGATTGGCGGTAAACGGCATCCAGTAGGCATCGCTCAGCCCGGCATCCTGCCTGGTAGCGGCCTGGGACGCGCCCGACGTTGCGGAGTGAATGTCCAGACTCGGCATGATGGCCTCCTGTTGTTGGCATTGACAGCGATCGGCAATCGTCGTTGAAATCGATTGGCATGCAGCGAATATTGATAAAGCATGGCAGTTCGAGTGACGTTAAGAAATTTAAAATTTTTAACATTAACATTGGCATTTATTAACGTAATATCTGGATGGTATTCAACGCCTGCGCCATGGCCCCGAATGCTTTACTATCAATAGTTTGACACAAACCTCATGGCTCTAGCCCGGATGCTCGAACGTTACCTGCCCATTCTCGTCTGGCTGCCCCATTACCGGCGCGAGCTGTTCAGCCACGACCTATTGGCTGGCTTGATCGTCACCGTGATGGTCATTCCACAATCGCTGGCCTACGCACTACTCGCCGGATTACCCGCCGTGGTGGGCCTGTACGCCAGCATATTGCCGCTGTTCGCCTACACGATATTCGGCTCCAGCCGCACCCTGGCGGTCGGCCCGGTAGCGATTATCGCCCTGATGACCGCCGCCGCGCTGGCCGGTGTCGCCGCGCCCGGTTCGAGCGCCTATATCGAGGCGGCACTGGTGTTGACGCTGCTATCCGGCTTGATGCTCACCATCATGGGCTTGTTGCGCCTGGGCTTCTTCGCCAACTTTCTCAGCCACCCGGTGATCTCGGGATTTCTCTCGGCATCCGGCCTGTTGATCGCCGCCAGCCAGGCGGCGCATCTACTGGGCATTACGGCTTCCGGTTATACCCTGGTGGCGCTGCTGTCGGACCTGATAGCCCACTTGGGCGACCTGCACTGGCCGACGCTGGCCGTCGGCGCCGCCACGCTGGCTTTCCTCGTGGTCATGCGCCGTCACGCCAAGACCGCGCTGATTCGCCTCGGCTTTCCAGAACGCCTCGCCGACTTGCTCGGCAAGACCGGGCCGGTGTTCGCGGTGGCGATCACCACACTGATCTGCTGGCGCTTCGATCTGGCAACCAGCGGCGTCGCCGTGGTCGGCGACGTGGCCGGAGGCCTGCCGCCGCTGACCCTGCCCGGTTTCGAGCCGGCGTTATGGAAGGAGCTGCTGATACCGGCGTTGTTGATCAGCGTGGTGGGCTTCGTCGAGTCGGTATCGATGGGTCAGATGCTGGCGGCCAAGCGCCGCGAACGCATCTCGCCCGATCAGGAACTGATTGGCCTGGGCACCTCGAATCTGGCGGCGGCGTTTTCCGGCGGCATGCCGGTCACTGGTGGGCTGTCGCGCACGGTCATCAACTTCGACGCCGGCGCGCGCACTCCCGCCGCCGGGATCGTCGCCGCGCTGGGCATCGCCGTGGCCACGCTGTTTTTCACTCCGCTGCTGCATTACCTGCCGGTCGCCACGTTGGCCGCCGTCATCACGGTATCGATACTCACACTGGTCGACGTTCAGGCCATGCGTCGCACCTGGCGCTATTCGCGCAGCGATTTCGCCGCCATGCTGGCGACGCTGGGGTTGACGCTGATCGAGGGCGTCGAGGCCGGCATTCTCGCCGGGGTGGGGCTGTCCATCGGGCTGTTTCTGTATCGCACCAGCCGCCCGCATAGCGCACTGGTCGGTCGCGTGCCGGGTACCGAGCATTTCCGCAACATGGCGCGCCACCACGTCGAAAGCAGCCAGCGGGTGGCGCTGCTGCGCATCGATGAAAGCCTCTACTTCGCCAACGCGCGTTATCTGGAAGATACCGTCTACGGTCTGATCGCGGAGCACCCCGGGCTCGACCACGTGGTGTTGATCTGCTCGGCGGTCAATCTGATCGACGCCTCGGCCCTGGAGAGCCTGGAAGCGATCAACGCACGCCTCGCGGATGCCGAGGTGACCCTGCACCTGGCCGAGGTCAAGGGGCCGGTGATGGACCGCCTCAAGCACACGGATTTCATCGAAGCATTGACTGGCCGGGTTTTCTTCAGCACTTACTCCGCCTGGCGCGAGTTAAATCCCACGAGCGCTGGCACCAGCCAGGCGGTCAGCGAGCGATGATTCATGCCAGACGCTGCTGACTATCCGGAGCAAAGAGTATCGCGCGGCTCGTGTCGAGGCGCAGGGCGATACGATCGCCGGCACCGAGGCGCGCCTTGGGGCCGATGCGCACGGTGACCTCGCCGTTGCCCAGCGCCACGCGCAACAGCGTATCCGCGCCGGTCGGCTCGGCGACACTGACCCGCGCCGAGAACAACGTGCCCTCGGCGCGTTCGCCCAGGCGTTCGTCCTCTTCGCTGAAGTGTTCGGGACGCACCCCGAGGATCACTTCACGGCCCTGATGTTCGGCCAGCGCGGGCGTGATGCGCTGCGTCGACCACGCCAACACCAGCGGCTCCTCGCCGGGCGTTGCAATGGATAACCGATAGCCATTGGGGCCGGCATCGAGCATGGCAGGCACGAAGTTCATCGACGGCGACCCCATGAACCCGGCGACGAACATATCGACCGGATCGTTGTAGACTTCCTCCGGCGTGCCCAGTTGCAGGATACGACCGTCACGCATCACCGCGATGCGATCGGCCAGGGTCATCGCCTCGATCTGATCATGGGTCACGTAAACGATCGTCGTGCCCAGGCGCTGGTGCAGCTTCTTGATCTCGGTGCGCATCTCCACGCGCAGCTTGGCATCGAGGTTGGAGAGCGGCTCGTCGAACAGGTAGACCTTGGGCTCGCGGGCCAGCGCGCGCCCCATTGCCACGCGCTGGCGCTGGCCACCCGAGAGCTGCGCCGGCTTGCGCTCGAGCAGTGGCGATATCTGCAACAGGTCGGCGACCCGCTCGACGGCCTGCTCGCGTTCGCGCTTGGGTACCTTGCGCATCTCCAGGCCGAAGGCGATGTTCTGGCGCACCGTCATGCTGGGGTATAGCGCGTAGGACTGAAAGACCATGGCGATATCGCGCTCGGCGGGCGTCGACCAGGTAACGTCTTCTCCGGCGATCAGTATCTGGCCGCCGGTGACCGGCTCCAGCCCGGCAATGGCGTTCATCAACGTGGACTTGCCACACCCCGAGGGGCCGACCAGGATCAGGAACTCTCCCGAATCGATGGCCAGGCTGACCTCCTCGAGCACGCGCGTGGTGCCGAAATCCTTGCGGACCAGGCGAATTTCCAGAGCAGACATGCTGTTTGTCCTTTAGTTGTTAGTGCCGACCTACCCTTTCACCGAACCGGCCGTCAGCCCGCGCACGAAATACTTGCCGGCCAGCACATAGACGATCAGCGTGGGTAGCGCCGCGATCATCGCCGCCGCCATGTTGACGTTGTACTTCTTGACCCCGGTGGAGGTATTGACCAGGTTGTTGAGCGCCACGGTCACCGGCTGGGTCTCGTAGGCGGAGAACGCCACCCCGAACAGGAAGTCGTTCCAGATCTGCGTGAACTGCCAGATCACCGAAACGACGATGATCGGCGCCGACACCGGCAGCAGGATGCGCCAGAAGATCCGCAGGAAGCCGGCGCCGTCGAGCTTGGCCGCCGACACCAGCTCGCGCGGGACCGCTACGTAGAAATTGCGGAAGAACAGCGTGGTGAAGGCGATGCCGAACACTACATGCACCAGCACCAGCCCCGCCGTGGAGCTCGACAGCCCCAGCCAGCCCAGGGTGCGCGCCATCGGCAGCAGCACCACCTGAAAAGGAACGAAGCAGCCGAACAGCATCAGCGCGAAGAACACCTCGGAGCCCTTGAAGCGCCACTGGGTCAGGACGTAGCCGTTGAGCGCGCCAATCCCAGTGGAGATCGCCACCGCCGGGATGACGATGCTGAACGAGTTCCAGAAGTAACCACCGATGCCCTCGCAGCGCATGCCGGTGCAAGCCTCGCCCCACGCCGTGATCCAGGGAGCCAGGGTCGGCGCCTGTGGCAGCGCCAGCAGCGTGCCGGGGCGAATCTCCTCGAGTGGCTTGATCGAGGTCAACAGCATGATCACCAGTGGCATCAGATAGACCAGCGCCATGCCGACGAGAACCGCGTAGACGACGAAGCGCGATAATCGCGCGCCCGGCGTACGGCGTCGAATCACGTTATCCATGCTTGCGGCCCCGCAGTTCGCAGTACAGGTAGGGAATCAGGATCGCCAGCACCCCGCCCAGCATCAGCATGGCACTCGCCGAGCCGAGCCCGATCTGGGCGCGTGAAAAGGTGTGGGTATACATGAAGGTCGCCGGCAGGTCCGTCGCGTAGCCAGGGCCACCACCGGTCAGCGCCATCACCAGATCGAAGCTCTTGATGGCGATATGCGCAAGAATCATCACCGCGCTGAACAGCACCGGACGCAGGCAAGGCATGACCACACGCCAATAGATGCGCGGCAGGCTCGCGCCATCGAGTTGAGCCGCCTTGAGAATGCTGTCATCGACCCCGCGCAGCCCGGCCAGAAATAGCGCCATGACGAATCCCGAGGCCTGCCACACCGCGGCGATCACCAGCGTGTAAATAGCCATGTTCGGGTCGACCAGCCAATCGAAGGAGAATGTCTCGAAGCCCCAGCCCTGCACCATCGCCTCGATACCCAGGCTGGGGTTGAGCAGCCATTTCCACACCACCCCGGTGACGATGAACGACAGCGCCATGGGGTACAGATAGATCGTGCGCAGCGCGCCCTCCTGGCGGATACGCTGGTCGAGCAGAATCGCCAACACCACGCCCAGGAACAGACACAGAGCGACGAACAGCCCACCGAACACCACGAGGTTCGTCGAGGCGACCCACCAGCGCTCGTTCTCCATCAGGCGTGCATATTGCGCAAAACCGATGAAGTCATAACTCGGCAGCATTCTCGAGTTGGTCAGCGAGAGCACGAAGGTCCACAGCATGAAGCCGTAAACGAACACCAGCGACACGACCAGCGAAGGCGCCACCACGATGCGCGGCAACCAGTCCTGGAGTAACCCCGAGGGCGTGCGACGCAGCGCGCCATGGCGTGGCGCACCGGCAGTCGAAGTGGAAGACATGACGAATACCTTTGAAATCACGGGAAGGCCCACGTCCCTGTGGGTTCGCGGCTCGCTTATAGCGCCGAGTTGGCGACGTTGGCCAGACGTTCGGCGGCCTGCTCGGCGGTCATGTCACTGGCGTTGAAGTAACTGGTGACGATATCGAAGATCGCGCCCTGCGCAGCGCTGGACAGCGCCATGCCGTGGGCCATGCTCGGCACCAGCGTGCCCTGATCGATGCTCGCCTTGAAGTCCTGCATGGCCTGCTGGGCGCATTGATCGAACTCGCCCATGTCGAGATCGGTGCGCACCGGGATCGAGCCCTTGATCTTATTGAAGGCGATCTGGAACTCGGGTTCGAGAATCAACCGGGCGAGATCGCGCTGTGCCTCGTGAGCGCCTTCGTCGTTGACGCGGAACATCGCGAAACTGTCGGTATTGAAGGTGAAGGAGTCGGCGGTACCGGGAGCCGGGGCGCACAAATAGCCTTCACCGGCGGTCAGTCCCGCAGCGCTGAATTCGCCTTTTACCCAATCGCCCATCAACTGCATGGCGGCATCGCCGCTGATGACCATCGAGGTCGCCATGTTCCAGTCACGACCCGGCATGCCTTCATCCATCAGCCCACGCAAGCGCTTGAAGAGCTTAAGCGATTCGATCATGGTGTCGCTTTGCAGCGCTTCGGGGTCGAGCTCGACCAGCGCCTGGCGATAGAAATCGCTGCCGCCGACGCTCAGCACCACCGTTTCGAAGATCGTTGCGTCCTGCCATGGCTGACCGCCATGCCCCAGCGGGATATAACCGGCCGCGCGGATCTTTTCAGCGGCACTGAACAACTCTTCCCAGGTGGTCGGCATCTCGACGCCGGCGTCGGCCAGCACTTCCGGATTGGCCCACAGCCAATTGACCCGGTGTACATTGACCGGCACCGCCACGTAATGACCGTCGTAGCGCATGACGTCGGCCACCACCTCGGGCAACAGCGTATCCCAGTTACCCTCCTCGGCGACCTTGTCGAGATTGCCCAATAGCCCCAACTCGGCCCATTGCTGAATCGCCGGGCCCTTGATCTGCGCGGCGGTCGGTGGATTGCCGGAAACCGCGCGCGATTTGAGCACGGTCATCGCACTGCTACCGGCCCCACCGGCCACGGCGAAATCCTTCCAGGTGTGGCCTTCCTCTTCCAGCAGGTCCTTCAGAATGCCCACCGCGCGCGCCTCGCCGCCGGAGGTCCACCAGTGCAATACCTCCACTTCGCCGGCACTCGCGGTGCCAATCGAAGCGACGGCCACCAGGCCCAGCAGCGCTTGCCTTAAAACTTTCATGTCGTGTCTCCGGCTTGTTCTTGTTGATCCGCGAAAACACCACGCGGATGGCAACACGCTAGCGCATTCGACCCGGCGATAGTGATTACATAGTGCTGAATAGTGTTGGGGTTTTATTACGAACTTGAAACACTCAGGCCGCCGCCGCGGCGACGTAACGCCTCGATGATGTCGTAGCAGGCGCCCATGGTGTGATAATCCACCTTGCCGGCCGGGCTCTTGAGATCGGTATAGGGGCGGTTGTCGGGAGAGAGAATGCGATACCAGGCACCGTGACGGTGATCGACCATATGCCGTAGGCTGAACCCCCAGATCCGTTCGTACCAGCGCCAGAAACGCCGCTCGCCGGTGCGCTGGCCGAGCATCGCCGCCGCCGCCAGGCTCTCGGCCTGCACCCAGAAGTACTTGTCGCCATCGCTGATATTGCCCTGCCGATCGAGTCCGTAGACCAAGCCGCCATAGCGAGGATGCCAGGCCCGCTCGACGCTACCCAGGAACAGCTCGCGGGCGGTGGGTACCAGCCATGACTGGCTGCGATAGCGCTCCAGCATGACCAGCAGCTTGGCCCATTCGGTCTGGTGCCCCGGCTGGAAGCCCCAAGGACGAAACAGGTGCTTGGGGTCGTGACGGTTATACTCGAAATCAGCGCGCCAGTGGCTGTCGTAATGTTCCCATATCCAGCCGTTGCACTGGCCCGCCAAGCGCCGGCAAATGGCATTGGCGATCAGCAACGCGCGCTCGATGAACTGCTCGTCGCCGGTCGCCTCGAAAGCGGCGATCAGCGCCTCGCAGCTATGCATGTTGGTATTCTGGCCACGATAGCCACTGACCCGCCACCGGCTATCCGCCTCGTCGGCATAGAGCTGCCATTGCGGTTCCCAGAAGCGCCGGGTCTGCAACTCATGCACGCGATACAGGCCATCTCGCGCCTCGCCGATTCCGGCCTTAAGCGCCGTGGCGTAAGCCAGCATGACGAAGGCCAGGCCGTAACAATGATTGGTATCGTCCTCGACCTCGCCATCCTGCAATGCCCAGGCATAGCCCTGATAGCGCGTCTGGAAGTGTTGCTTCTCCAGATACGCCAGGCCGTGGCGCGCCCAGTGCAGGTACTCGGGTTCATCGAAGTAAGCGGCGTAGCGGGCATAGGTGAATACGTAGCGGGTACTGGAAACGAGATGCCGGTGATGGCGATCATCGATACGGCCGTCATCGCGCAGGTAGTGAAAGAACCCGCCGTTGGGATCGATACAGCGCGGATGGTAGAACGCCATTATCTTGCGGATATGCGCTTGTAGATGGAGCGGATCGTAAATGTCCATGCGGGTCTCCTTCGGCGAGTTCAGAATAGCCCAACGAGACTACTCGATCCTGCCCCGCCGAAAGGTTTCAAACTATTACGACAAGCCGATGGCCGTTCGGCTCTCGACAGGAAAGCGCAGCGTTACCCGCAGGCCTCCCTCGGGATGATTGCCCATCGACAGCGTACCGCCATGCGCGTGAACGATGTGCCGGGCGATGCTCAAGCCCAGCCCGTTCCCCCCGGTATGCCGGCTGCGCGATCCTTCGAGGCGCACGAACGGCGCAAAGACGCGCTCGAGTTGGTCATCGGGAATTCCCGGGCCATGATCGCGCACCACGATGCAGATCTCGTCCCAATGGCTGCGTACGCGAACGTCCGCGTGCTGGCCGTAGAAAATCGCGTTCTCGAGCAGGTTGGCCAGGCAACGCTTGAAGGCCAGCGGCTTGACCGCGAGCCATGCCGTATCGCCCCGCACCGCCACGCTACCGCCCTGCACTTCCAGCTCCTGGGTCAGTGACGCCAGCATGGCGCGAACATCCAGCGTCTCGGTGTTCTCGTGCAGCTCGAGACCCTTCACCGACGCCAATGCTCCCTTGACGAGCAGATCCAACTCATCCAGCGAGGCGCAGAAGCGTTCACGCTGGCGGTCATCGTCGAGCATCTCGGCGCGCAACCTCAAGCGCGTGATAGGAGTCTTGAGATCATGCGAGATCGCCGAGAACAGCCGTTCACGCTCGTCTACCTGGGAGCGAATGCGCTCCTGCATGCGGTTGAAGGCCCGCGCCGACGCCACCACCTCCCGGGGCCCTCGTTCGGAGAGCGGCGGTGCATCGAGATCCACGCCCAGTTGCCGGGCGGCCCGCGCCAGACGAGCGAGGGGCCATGTCACGCCACGAATCAATCCCAGAGACAAGGCAATCACCGTGGCGAGGACCATCAACAGCACGAACAGCCGATCCCTCGAGAGCCAGCGCTGCTCCTCGAGCGGGTCGATCATGGGAAACAAGGTGGCGACATACAGCCAGGTATCCGCTTCGAGCGACATCTGCACCACCAATATCGGCGGCGACACCGGCTCCAACAGCAGACTGTAATGGCTCCAGCTCGGCGGTAGCTCGCTCAGCAGCACCTCGTTATTGAAAACGCGCAGCGTCTCGGGTCGCGAGAACTCGATCCATGCGTCGCGAACGCCCAACTCGCTGGCCAACACTCGTCGCACGTTGCCAACCACCAGCGTCTTGCCGGCGCCATCGCCGATATCCTCGATGTCGATACGCTGCTCGTTGACGCTGACGAAGAAGCGCGTTCCACCCATATCGCGCAATTGATTGAGCACGATGTGACGGTATTCATAGGGCAATGAACGGAAGAAGCGCACCGTCGACGCAATGCTATAGGCCAGGTTGTTCGACAGCTCATCGAGCTGCTCGTGTTGACTGGATCGGGTTTGCGCGCTCCATAGCGCGTAGCTGGCAAGCTGAGCGCTGAGTACGCCGACGATCATGATCAGCACGAAACGCCCGCGCAGGGTGCGCGGCATCGGCCGCGCCAGAAAGCGCATGATCGAGTGTGCCGAGGAACTCAGCCGGGGACGCCAGCGACGACGCCAGAGCCCCACATCGCTCACTGCACGACTTCCACCTGGGAGGCCAGCACGTAACCCGCACCACGCACGGTACGAATCAATGATGGCTGAGCATCGTCCTGCAAGCGCTGGCGAAGGCGACATACATGCACGTCGATAGAGCGGTCGAGCGGCGGCGCGGGACGGCCACGGCTCAAATCGAACAGTTCGTTGCGCGACAATACCTGCTCGGGATGCTCGAGAAACACCTGCAACAACTGATAGTCGGCGCCGGACAACGTACTGCGTTGCCCCAAGCGATCGACCAGCTCACGGGTCACGCGATCCAGACGCCAATCGCCAAAGCGCACCCACCTTGCCTGCTCCGGCGTGGCCGGTGCCCTGGCCCGGCGCAGCACGGCCTTGATGCGGGCGAGTAGCTCGCGAGGGTTGAAAGGCTTGCCGAGATAGTCATCGGCGCCCAGCTCCAGCCCCAGGATGCGGTCGGTGTCGTCGCCGCTGGCGGTGAGCATGATGATCGGTACATCGCTGGTGCGGCGCAAATCGCGGCAGATGGTGAAGCCATCGTCGCCCGGTAGCATGATATCGACGATCAGCAGTTGTGGAGATTCATGGACCAGGAGTCGGTGCAGTGCCTCGGCATCTTCGGCGACCAGGGCGCGATAGCCGTGACGGCCGAGGTAATCGGCGAGTAATTCACGAATTTCGGCGTCATCATCGACGATGATCAGGGTCGAGGGTGTCATTGTCATAATGGAGGTTCGCCGCTATCGCGGGAACGAATCGCCTGTTCTTCGTTGTTATTGTCGAGTGGTGCGTACGATGATGCGTCAGGTGATTGCCGCCTTCAAGGCTCAAAACGATCGACGCGACCAAGGTCGGCATGGCGGACGACATTGCAAGAAAAAGCCGCCGGCAGAAAACCGGCGGCACGGAGGATGTATCGACAGCTTATTCGTGCGGCATCAAGACACGATCGATCACATGAATCACGCCATTGGACTGCGCGACATCATAGGTACTGATGCTGGCAACGTTACCGGCCATGTCCTGAACCACCAGGTTATTGCCGTTCTTCATTACCGTCAGGCTAGCGCCATTGGCGGTCTCGAGCATGGTGCTGCCACCACCGGCCATGACGGCCTCTTTCAGGGCTTCATGATTCAGGTTGCCGGGTACCACGTGATACGTCAGCACGCCCTGCAACATGGCCTTGTTTTCCGGCTTTAGCAGCATCGGCACGGTGCCGGCCGGCAATCTGTTGAACGCGCTATCGACCGGCGCGAACACCGTGAAAGGCCCTTCGCCCTGTAGTGTTTCGACCAGCCCCGCGGCCTTGACCGCTGCGACCAATGTCTCATGCTCGCCGGAATTGACCGCATTCGCGACGATATTCTTGTCGGGATACATGGTCGCGCCACCGACATCGGTAGGACCGTGCGAAGCCCAGGCCGAAGCCGCGAAGATCATTGCCGTGGAAAGCACGACACCAGTAAACAGGTTGCGTTTCATGGTTCATTACCTCTATTTCGACGATCTCGAAATAAGATCTCGAAAGGTAATACGCCAAGGTTTCGGCTGTGGATTCATTCGCCGGCGTTTAGCACGTGGTGCGTTGAGAGTTTACGCTTTACAGTGGAGCCGGGTTTGCCAAGACTGGAAGACGGAAAACTCACTTGTTGGGCGATCTTGGCCACAAGGAAATGGCATGCAGGACTCATCTCAAGAACAACTCATGGGCCACCTCACGGCTTGCGCCAGCGGAGAAGGCGTAGCCTTCGAACGCCTGTATCATGCCACCAGCGCGCATCTGTATGCGCAATTGCTGCGTATTGTCAGAGAAGAATCGGCCGCTCAGGATTGTTTGCAGCAAGTCTATTTGCGTGTCTGGCAGACGGCGGATCGTTATGATGCCAGCCGAGCAAAACCGATGACCTGGCTGAGCACTATCACGCGAAATATCGGCATCGACTGGTTGCGACGCCAAAAGCGCCATCCCGAAGACGGCGACGATGCCTTTGCAACCTTGGCAAATGATGTCGATCTGGCCGCGGCCAGCGACTTGGAACAGCAAAGCCAGGCGCTGCACGAATGCCTGGCTATATTGTCGGCGAGTCAACGCCAAGCTCTGGAAAAAGCGTATTTCGAAGGCCTGACCCATGCGGAACTGGCCACCACATTGACCCAGCCGCTAGGCACCATCAAAAGCTGGATACGGCGCGGACTCGAGAGGTTAAAGGCATGCATGAGCCATGGGATCTGAGTGACCCCGGCGAGCGCGAGCAGGCCGCCGGCGAGTATGTGCTGGGCACTCTCGATATTACGCAGCGCGCCGCCTTCGAAGCCCTGCTCGCGGTCAGCCCCGAGCTGCAGCGCCAGGTCGACGACTGGCGTGAGCATCTACAGCCGTTCAACGACCAGCTTACCCCGGTCACCCCACCGCCGGGGTTGTGGCCACGTATCGCACGCGCTGTCGGTCTTGGCCCACGCCCCTGGTTGCAACGTCTCGGCCTGTGGCAGGTGCTGACGGCCGGGTTCGCCGTCGTGGCGCTAAGTTTCGGCGTATTGTGGTATCAGGTGCCGCAAGGGGCCGTGGTGCCGCAAGGGGCCGTGGTGCCCGGCGATTCGGTGTTCGTGGTACTCGACGAACAGCAGGTTCCTGGCTGGATCATCAGCGCCACTCAGGACGGCGAAATGATGGTCCAGGCCGTGCAACCCAGCGCCATGCCGGCAGGGATGGGTGGCGAGCTGTGGTTCATCGCCGATGGCGACCCGGTATCGCTGGGCATGTTGCCTGCCCGCGGCCATGCGCGCATGCAGGTGCCGGAAGCGCTGCGCGCCTCGTTACGCACAGCCGACCTGGCGGTGACCATCGAGCCCGAGAAGAGCGCGCCGCATGCCGCGCCGAGCGGCGCGGTGATCGATCACGGCAAGCTGATACCCATGCGCAACGGCACCGTCTCGTTCTAGCCGGGTTACGCCTCCACCTGCGTCCTGACCTTGGCGACGATATGCGCGCCGATGGGAATCGCCGAGGTGGCGGCCGGTGACGGCGCGTTGCAGACATTCACGGTGCGCTTGGTGTTGACGAACAGAAAGTCGTCGATCAGCTTGCCATCTTTCGATACGGCCTGCGCCCGCACGCCGGCGGGATGAGGTTGTAGGTCCTGCGCCGTCAGGCTAGGGCAGTATTTGCGGACTTCTTCCAGGTAGCCCTGCTTGAACAGCGAGTTCTTCAGCTCGACCAGCCCAGGGCGCAAATTGGCCTTGAGCACCTTGAGAATGCCCGGATTGGTCAACATCGTCGCGGCGTCGATCACCGAGACGTCGGTCTTGCGATAGCCCTCGCGCTTGAACGCCAGCACGGCGTTGGGCCCCACCGTCACCGAGCCATCGATCATGCGGGTCAGGTGCACGCCAAGAAACGGCATCGCCGGATCGGGAATCGGGTAAATCAAATGATTGACGATGCGATTGTGCTCGGCGGGTAGCCGATAGTACTCCCCGCGAAACGGGCAGATGGTGAAGCCGGGATCGAGCCCCAGCATACGCACCATGCGATCGGCCATCAGACCGGAGCAAGAAATCAGATAGCGCGTGCTGAACTCGCCCTGGGAGGTTTTCACCACGACCTCGCCACGCCGCTCATCGATACCGGAAACCGCTGTGGAATAGCGGATTTCGCCGCCGGCGGCCTCGAACTCACCGCCCATGGCGGCGGCGATCCGGGCATAGTCGACGATCCCGCTGGAGGGCACGAAGATGCCGCCCCGCCCGGTGATATTGGGCTCGCGCTCACGCAGCTCGTCGGCGTTCAGCCAGCTACGCTCCAGCCCGTTGGCCTCGGTGCGCTCCCACAGCGCCTGCATGCGCTGCATTTCCAGCTCGTTGGTCGCCACCAGCAACTTGCCGCACTCATCGAAAGCGATGTCATGTGACTCGCAGAACGCCTTGGTGGCACGATTGCCTTCGAGACAAAAGCGCGCCTTGAGGCTGCCCGGCGTGTAATAGACACCGGCGTGGATCACCCCGCTGTTATGGCCGGTCTGGTGGCGCGCCGGCCCGTCTTCCTTCTCGACCAGCAACATTCGTCGACCAGGATAGGCGCGAATCAACTGCATGGCGGTGGACATGCCGAGAATGCCGCCGCCGATAATGATGAAGTCGTACATCTGTCTGCCTCGAACCGTCACAACGTCGGTATTTTTACCGCCCATCGATTGTATTGAAGTTTCGTCTGCATTTCCTGAAAGCGAGCGATATTGAGTAAAATGTCGGTAACTTTCTCAGCGGCCATCGTTCCATGGATAGCACACCTCGTCAGAACCTCGGTATCAGCGCCTATGCCTGGCTCAAGCGCGACATCATCCGCGGTGTCTATCCGCCGGGCGAGAAATTGCTGATGAGCCATCTGAAAGAACGCTACGAACTGGGTGTCGGCCCACTGCGCGAGGCGTTGTCGCAGTTGGTGTCGGAGCGCATGGTGGTGGCGATCAGCCAACGCGGCTACCGTGTCGCGCCGATGTCGCTGGCCGAGCTGGAAGACATCTATGATGCACGCGCCCACCTCGAAGCCTTGATTCTCGAACTGGCCATCGAACGCGGCGACGATATGTGGGAAGCCGAGATTCTGGCCAAGGCGCATACCCTGGCCAAGGTCGTCGAGGTCAAGGGGCCGGACGACGTACTCGATGTCTGGGATGCGCGCCACAAGGCGTTTCACGCAGCCATCTGCGCCGGCTGCGGCTCGCCGCATCTGCTTCAGGCGCGTGCCGGGCTGTTCGATCAGGTCGAGCGCTATCGTCACTTGTGGTTGCGCGAAACGGTATTCTCGGAGCAGGCGCTGAATGCCAAACGCCGCGAGCACGCCGCGCTGGTCGAGGCGGTGCTGGCACGCGATGCCCAGCGCGCCACGACGATGATGCGCGAACACCTGATGACACCGGTGCCGATCATCGCCGCGGTAATGCGCGAGCGAAATCTGGCGTAACATCCCGCCCGGTTATCAATGGCTTGGGCTTTCAACGAAAGTACGGCATGACCTCACGGATGAACAGCTCCAGCGAGCGCTTCTTCTCTTCGAAGGGCAGCGTGTTGTCGGTCCAGAAGCTGTATTCGGTGATGCCCATTTCCTCGTAGCCCTTGAGCCGCTCGACGAGTTCCGCCGGCGTGCCGATCATCATGTTGCAACGCAGGCTGTCGAGGTCGAACTCGGGATTGTCGGCGACGGACGCCGGCGAGACGGGATCGATGAAGCCGTCGACTGCCGCCTGGTCGTTCTTGAACCAGGCCAGGAAGTAGCGATAGAAGCGATTGAGAGCCTCGGCGCCCCGACGCCAGCCTTCCGGCTCGCTCTCTTCGTGGACGTAGGTGTGCCGCAGCAGCATCAGGTCGGGCCGCGAGACATCGGGGTGGTTGGCACAGGCGGTGTCGAACTTGCGCGCCAGGTCGGCCACCTCCTCGTCGCCCTTCATCAGGGCCGTGACCATCACGTTGCAGCCATTGGCGACCGCGAAGTCGTGGGAGTTGGGGTCGCGGGCGGCGATCCACATCGGCGGCAGCGCGGCCTGCACGGGCTTGGGCACGCTGGTCGTGGTGGGGAAACGGTAGACCTCGCCCTGGTGGGCATAGTCGCCCTGCCACAGACGACGGATCGCCGGCACCATCTCGCGCAGCGCCTGTCCGCCGTCTGCCGCCGACATGCCATCGGCGAGGCGATCGAATTCGAATTGATAGGCGCCCCGCGCGATGCCGAACTCCAGGCGACCCTCGCTGATCACGTCGAGCATCGCCGCCTCGCCGGCGAGACGCACCGGATCCCAGAACGGCGCGACGAAGGTACCGGCCCCCAGGCGGATGCGCTCGGTCTTGCCCGCCAGGTAGGCCAGCTGGGCCAGTGGACTCGGCGACGAGGTGAACTGCATGCCGTGGTGCTCACCGATCCAGGCGGTGCGGAAGCCCCCTGCCTCGGCGATCTTCACCAGTTCACAGAGTTCCTCGAACAACTGCCGATGATCCTGTTGCGCGTGGTAGCGCTCCATGTGCACGAAAAGCGAAAATTGCATCTCTGAAATCTCCTGACGTCGTTCGTTAGGGTGTCTCGGTCAACCGGGCGGCTATCGTGGCATCGCTATCTTCTTCGCGTAGCGCCTTGATCATGCAGTAGCACATGATCAGTAGCGCCACCGAGAAAGGCAGTGCCGCGGCGATCGCCGCCGTCTGCAGGGCCTCCAGGCCACCGGCCAGCAACAGAACCGCCGAGGTGGCGCCGAGCCCCATGCCCCAGATCACGCGATAGAGCTGTGGCGGGTGCGGATCGCCCTTGGCCAGGATGGTGCAGATGACCAGGGTCCCTGAGTCGGCGGACGTCACGAACCAGGTAACGATCATCAGCGTCGCCATGGCGGTCATGAAGCCGGTGGCCCACGGCACGTCGAGTGCGGCGATGGTCTGGAACAGCACCTTGGTCACGTCGCTGGTGGCCACCGAGGCCAGGTCGACGCCGCCGAACAGCTGCAGGTGCAACGCGGTGCCGCCGAAGATCACCACCCAGGCGATCGCGCCCAGGGTCGCCGCCAACATGCCGCCGAACAACACTTCGCGAATGGTGCGTCCGCGCGAGATGCGCGCGATGAACATGCCGACATACGGACCCCATGACAACCACCAGCCCCAGTAGAACAGCGTCCACCAGCCCTGCCACTGGCTCTCGGGATCGGGGTTGGTCCAGAAGCCCATGCTGACGGCATTGGTCAGGTAATCGCCCAGGCTGGTGGTGAAGATCGTCAGCAGGAAGACGGTCGGGCCGGCGAGCACGAAGAAGGCGAACAGCACCATGCTCAGATGAATGTTCCACTCGCTGAGCAGGCGGATGCCCTTCTTCAGCCCCGACACCGCCGACAGCGTGGCCGCCACGCTGATGCCGAGTACCAGCAGCACCTGGTTGGCACTGGAAATTTCCAGGCCGAACAGGCTGTTGAGACCGGCATTCATCTGCGACACGCCAAGCCCCAAGGTCGTGGCGGTGCCGAACAGCGTGGCAAAGATCGCCAGCAGATCGATGGCATGGCCGATCGGTCCGTAAATGCGCTCACCGAGCAAGGGGTAGAACGCTGAGCGGATGGTCATCGGTAAGCCGCGCCGATAGGCAAAGTAACCCAGGATGGTGCCGACCAGGATATAGATCGCCCAGCCATGCAGGCCCCAGTGGAAGATGGTGATGCGCAGCGCGGTCTGCGCCGCCGCCAGGGTGTTGGGCTCGACCCCGGCCATGGCGATGAAGGGGTTGCCCTGCAGATGGGTGAGCGGCTCGGCGATGCTCCAGAACAGCAGCCCGGTACCCACCGCGGCGCTGAACAGCATGGCGAACCAGGTGAAATTGGAGAACTCGGGGCGTTCATCGTCGCGTCCCAGGCGCAGCTTGCCATACGGGCTGACGATGATGGCGATAGCGACGATCAACACCACGTTGACCGTGAGGATGTAATACCAGCCGAGCTCCTGCTCGATGAACTGCTTCACGCCCTGGTAGAGGCTATTGGCCAAGGTCGGCTGGAGCACGGTGAATAGCACGAAGGCGACCACCATCGCTATCGAGGCGATCGCCAGGGTCCTGTCCACGCCGGCGAACACTCCGCGGCTTGACGTGACCTGTCTAGAGTCTTGCATGAGGGCACTCTCCCTAAATGGGACTTTTGTAGTTATCGCTGGCGCCTGGACGCCGCACGAATCCAAAGCGTTATGAGCCGCCTGCGCAACCCACTGCACAGAACGCGTCGGCTCGCCGCTTATATTGGTATACCATATTACGGCATGCAAAATATTTTTCCCTCGCCCAGCCCTACCGTAGATCGAAATCTTCCTATTTATTATTTAAATTCAAATGATTAAAAATTTTCGACAGGTTGCCATAGAAAACCTCAAGCGCTTCTTCGCGTGTCATTCCTTGCTGGCTCTGGAACTTGGTATTATGGTATACCAAGAATACGAAGACCTCGGCACGCGCCAGGTCGCCACCCGGGAGAGAGCGATGAGCTTCGAGATCCGCAAGATAGTGACCTACCGCGAGACGACCTACATTGAAGGCGGCAAGCCGGGGGAGCGCCCCGTCACCCAGCTTGGCGTCGCCGCCGTGATCGCCAATCCGTGGCACGGCCGAGGTTTCATCGAGGATCTGGGCCCGGAGATCCGCAGCGGCTGCTCGGCACTGGGCGAGCGCATCGTCGATCGAGTATTGAAGGAAATCGATGGCGAGACCATCGAGGCGTATGGCAAGGCGGCGGTGGTGGGTGCCGACGGCGAGATCGAGCATGCCTCGGCAATCATCCATACCCTGCGTTTCGGCAATCACTTCCGTGACGCGGTGGGTGCCAAGAGCTACCTGAGCTTCACCAACAAACGTGGCGCGCCGGGCACCTCGATCCAGATTCCCATGATGCACAAGCACGACGAGGGCTATCGCTCGCACTACATCACCCTGGAGATGCGCATCGAGGACGCCCCGCGCCATGACGAGATCGTAGTGGCCCTGGGCGCCGCCGACGGCGGCCGCCTGCATCCGCGCATCGGCAACCGCTATCAGGATCTGCAGGAACTGGCCGCCGAGGCCGAGCAGTCCGGCGTATGAGCGAGGGAAACGTCGCCATGGATCTCACCCACGCCCAGCACAGCCCCGACGGCACGCGCTACTGGCGCCAGGGCCAGGGCGCGCCGCTGGTGCTCGTTCACGGCGTGGGCCTCGACGCGCGCATGTGGCGGGCCCAAGTCGATGCCCTGGCGCGCGAGCATGAGGTCATCGCCTATGACATGCTCGGCCACGGCGAAAGCCCCCTGCCGGCAGCGGCAGCCGGGCTGGACGACTACGCCGATCAGTTGGCGACGCTGCTCGATCATCTGGCGCTCGAACGTGTCGCCGTGGTCGGCTTCTCGATGGGCGGCCTGGTGGCCCGTGCCTTCGCGCTGCGTCATCCGCAGCGTCTGACGGCGATGGTCGTGCTCTCCAGCGTCTTCCGGCGCGATGCCGACCAGCGTGCCGGGGTGCGCCAGCGCCTGGTCCAGGCCCGCGACCAGGGCCCGGCGGCGAATGTCGACGAGGCCCTGGAGCGCTGGTTCAGCCCGGCCTTTCGTCGCGACCATCCGGAGCGGGTCGCGGCGATTCACGCCACCGTCACCAACAACCATCCCGAGGGGTACTATCGCAGCTATGCGCTGTTCGGCACCCAGGACGACTTCGCGGTCGACCGGCTCGCCACGATCCGCGTCCCGGTGCTGGTCGCCACCGGCGAGCTGGACCCGGGTTCCACGCCCCAGATGACACGCGCACTGGCCGACTGCCTGCCCCACGCCGAGGCCGAGATCCTGCCCGGCCAGCGGCACATGGTACCGGTGGAGGCGCCCGAGGCGGTCAATGCACTGCTGCGACGCTTCCTGGCCGGTGTCGATTCCCAGGATGCACCCAAGGAGGTTTCCCGATGAGCCTGGAGACACGCCAGATGTGGATCGGCGGCGAGTGGGTTTCGGCCCGCGCCGGCGCCACCTTCGACAGTTACGACCCGGCCACCGGCGAGGCCTGGTGCCGCCTGCCCGACGCCGACGCCCAGGACGTCGACGACGCCGTACAGGCCGCCCAGCGCGCCTTCGAGGTGCCGGCCTGGGCCGGGCTCAGCGCCACCGCGCGCGGCAAGCTGCTGCATCGGCTCGGCGTGCTGATCGCCGAGAACGGCGAGGAGCTCGCCCAGCTGGAAAGCCGCGACAACGGCAAGCTGATTCGCGAGACCCGCGGCCAAGTCGGCTACCTTCCCGAGTTCTTCTACTATTTTGCCGGACTGGCCGACAAGGTGGTCGGCGAGACGCTACCGCTCGACAAGCCGGACATGTTCGGTGCCACCGTGCGCGTGCCGCTCGGCGTGGTCGCGGCGATCATCCCCTGGAACAGCCCGCTGTACCTGACCGCGATCAAGCTGGCACCGGCCCTGGCCGCCGGCAACACGGTGGTCATCAAGCCCTCGGAGCACGCCTCGGCCAGCCTCATCGCGCTGATGCGCCTGGTCGAGCAGGCCGGCTTCCCGCCCGGCGTGGTCAACCTGGTGACCGGCTTCGGCCCGACCACCGGGGCGGCGCTGACCGGCCACCCGCTAGTGCGCAAGATCGCCTTCACCGGCGGTGCCGGTGCCGCGCGCCACGTGGTGCGCAACAGCGCCGAGAACTTCGCCAAGCTGTCGCTGGAGCTCGGCGGCAAGTCGCCCAACATCCTGTTCGAGGACGTCGACCTGGACAGCGCCGTCAACGGCGTGGTGGCCGGCGTGTTCGCCGCGGCCGGGCAGAGCTGCGTGGCCGGCTCGCGGCTGCTGGTCCAGCGCAGCATCTACACCGAGGTCGTCGAACGCCTGCGCGAGCGCGCCAGCACCATTCGCATCGGCGACCCGGCGGATGCCGAGACCGAGATGGGCCCGATGGCGACCCAGGCGCAGCGCGACGTGGTCGAGCGCATGGTCGCCCAGGCCCAGGCCGACGGCGCACGCCTGATCCACGGCGGCAAGCGCCCGGACATCGCCCGCGGCTGGTACTACACACCGACCATCCTGGCCTGCGAGTCCCACGCCATGCCGATCATGCAGGAGGAGGTCTTCGGACCGGTGGTGGCGGTGATCCCCTTCGACGACGAAGCCGAGGCACTGCGCCTGGCCAACGACACCGACTACGGCCTGGCCGCCGGCATCTGGACCCGGGATATCGGCCGTGCCCATCGCCTGGTGCGCGACATCTGCGCCGGCATCCTGTGGGTCAATACCTACCGTGCGGTCTCGGCCATGGCACCCATCGGCGGCTTCGGCGCCAGCGGCTACGGCCGCGAGTGCGGCATCGACGCCGTGCACGACTACACCGAGCTCAAGGCGATGTGGATCAACCTGTCCACCCAGCCCATGCCCGATCCCTTCATCATGCGTTGAGAGCGAACAGACCCATGATCGATAGCCAAGCCTACAAGCAAGTTCTCGGCGCCTTTCCCACCGGCGTCACCGTTGTGACCGCGCTCGATGCCGACGACCGTCTGGTCGGCTTCACCGCCAGCGCCTTCTCGGCGGTGTCGATGGACCCGCCGCTGGTGCTGGTCTGTCCCAGCCTCGGCTCGGACTCCTACCCGGTCATCCGCCGCAGCGGCCGCTTCGCCATCCATATCCTCGGCCACGAGCAGGAGAGCATCGCCTACCGCTTCGCCAGCAAGGGCAGCGACAAGGCCGAGGGCATCGCCTGGCACCGCTCCACCCATGGCAATGCGCTGCTCGACGGCGCCGCGGCCTACCTGGAGTGTCGCCTATGGGAGGACTACCCGGGCGGCGATCACGCCATCGTGGTCGGTGAAGTGCAGGCGCTTCGGGTCGCCACCGCCGAGAAGGCCGACCCGCTGCTCTACTGCCGTGGCAAGATGGGCAAGCTGCCACCGACTTTGAGCCTGATGGCCGCCACCGCCTGAGGAGAACCACATGTCACAAGATCGTTTCGAACGCGGCCTGGACAAACGCCGCCGCGTGCTTGGCGCCGACTACGTCGACCAGTCGATGCGCAACGCCGACGCCTTCACCCGGCCGCTCCAGCAGCTGGTCACCGAGTACTGCTGGGGCGAGGTCTGGCAGCGCGAGGGGCTCAGTGATCGCGACCGCAGCATGATAAACTTGGCCATGATCACCGCCTTGAATCGCCCTCACGAACTGCGCCTGCACGTGCGCGGAGCGATCAACAACGGCCTCGGCGTCGACGAGATTCGCGAGATCCTGTTGCAGACCGCGGTCTACTGCGGCGTGCCAGCCGCCATCGACGCCTTCCGCCAGGCCCGCGAGGTGCTGACCGAGATGGGCGAGATCTAGCTGCACGGCGCCACCACGGACCAGGGAGAGAATAATAGATGCAACGAATGCCGCTGGACGACAGCCTGAAGGTAACACGCAACCAGCCTACCCTGCGGGAGATGGTGCTCGACAAGTTGCGCGGCGCGATCATGAGCTTTCAGTTGCTCCCCGGGGATCGCCTGGTCGAGCGCGACCTGTGCGACCGCCTCGGCGTCAGCCGCACCTCGGTGCGCGAAGCGTTGCGCCATCTCGAGGCCGAGGGACTGGTGGAACACACCGGCAGTCGCGGCCCGCGGGTCGCCGTCATCACCCTGGAAGACGCCCGCGACATCTACGAACTGCGCTGCGTGCTCGAGAGCATGGTCGTGCAACTGTTCACCCAGAAGGCCAACCGCCGCCAGATGGCGGAACTCGACCGGGTCTGGGAAATCCTCAAGGATGCCCTGCGCAGCGGCCAGACCCTCGACATCGTCGAGGCGGTCAGCGATTTCTACGGCGTGCTCTACGACGGCGCCGGCAACCGCGTCGCCGGTCAGTTCCTCAGCCAGTTGCAGGCAAGGGTCAGCTACTTGCGCGCGACCTCGGTGTCCCAGCACGAGCGTTACACCGACAGCTTCCGCGAGATGGCACGCATCGTCGAGGCGATCAAGGCCCGCGACCCGGCCGCCGCACACGAGGCCTGTGTGGCGCATATCCAGGCCGCCGCCAAGGTTGCCCTGGCAGCGCTGGCCGCCAAGAGCGACCAGCCCGCAGAGACGATCACCCCGCCGCTGCGCGTCGAGACCCGCCTGTAGCGAGGCCGTCATGGAAAACTACTGTCGCCGCTGTGGCCATCATCCCCTGACGCGAGGCGTGCTCCCGGGCGACGCTCATGAGCGCGATTACTGCGGCCACTGTGGTCATGTCGTCTACGACAATCCCCGCGTAATCGCCGGCGCCATCCTCGAGCGCGAGGGTCGCTTGCTGCTCTGCCAGCGCGGCATTCCGCCCCGGGTCGGCACCTGGACCCTGCCGGCGGGTTTCATGGAGCGTGGCGAAAGCGTCGAAGAAGCCGCCCACCGCGAAGTGTGGGAAGAGACCGGCATCGATGCCGATATCCTCACCCCCTACTCGATCTTCAGCGTGCCGCCGACCAACGAGCTCTACATCATCTACCGCGCCCGTCTGCGGGCGTGGAACGACGCCCCCGGTCACGAAACCCAGGCCGTCGGCTGGTTCCAGGCCGAGGAGATCCCCTGGGATGCGATCTTCTACCCGGCCATTCACCAGATTCTCGAGCGCTATATCAACGAACATGCCGGTGGCGCCTACGGCATCTATAGCGGCAGCATGGATAACGGCACCATACACTTCATGCGTTAGGGAAGCGCTTCCCCACTCGCCCAGCCCCCTGGAAGATGGTGTCCATCCCCTCTGGAGCGGCCGGCACGGAATCTAGCCCGCCGCCACCTCCGTGAACAGCCAATCGCGGAAAGCCTTCACTCTCGGCAGATTGCCGCACTCGGGTCGATAGACCACGTAATAGGCCAGCGCCGAAGCGCACTCGACCTCAGGAAACAGCCGCACCAGCCGACCAGCGGCCAGATCATCGCGCACCATGACACTGCGTGCGAGCGCTACGCCGTGTCCATCGATCACCGCCTGTAATACGGCTGCGGAATTGTTGATTTGCATGCCGCGCGGGGTTGCCGCGCCAGCCACACCGGCTTTCTTGAGCCATGCCGTCCACGATGGAAACCCGGTATAGCCATCCATCGACAGGTCGTGGATCAGGATCTCGCGCGCTAGATCGGTGGGCTTGCGCAGGCGCCCATGTTCACGCAGCAGGCCCGGCGAGCAGACCGGATAAACCTCTTCCTCCATCAACTTCTCCGCCTCCAGCCCCGGCCAGTTGTCCGGACCATAACGCACACCGACATCCACTCGTTGTACCGCAAAGTCCACCGGTTTGTGATTCGTATCCAGACGCACGTCCGTGTCAGGCCAGGCGGCCTGAAACCTGTCAATGCGGGGCAGCAACCACTTGGCGGCAAAGGCCGGGCTGACCGTCACGGTAAGCACGTTGCTGGCCGATCCCTCTTTGAGCCGTTCCAGACCCAGCGTGAGCCTGTCGAAACCCGCCCGGATGTCTGGCAGCGCGCGTTCGGCTGCCTCGGTGGGAACGAGCCGAACCCGCCCACTGCTAGCACGGTGGAACAGAGGCATGCCCAGCCATTCCTCCAGTGTGCGCACGAGCTGGCCGACCGCAGCGGGGGTGACATTCAGTTCGGCCGCCGCCGCGGAAAAGCTCTTATGACGGGCGCTGGCCTCAAAGGCGCGCAAGGCGTTGAGATGAACCGGTGACTTCATATCGACAAAGTTTTTCTTTTAACTCCAGACACTTTATCTCATTTGCCGACGGGAGGAAATCAGCGAAGAATCCCCTCTCATGCCGATGATAAGCGCTACGCGATCCCCACGGCTGGCATCGGAACTCGTCATGCGGTCAATCATGAATAGTTTTTCTTCCAATTCAGAGAGGTTTCACAATGAGCAATCAATTCAATGGCAAGAAGTTACTGGTCGTCGGTGGCACCAGCGGAATGGGCTTGCAGACGGCCCGGATGGTCCTCGCCGAAGGCGGCAGTGCGGTAATCGTGGGCCATCGCCCGGAAAAGACCGAAGAGGCGCGCAAGGAACTGGCCGCTCTGGGCCAGGTCGCGGCGCTGACGGCGGACTTGTCCAGCGAGGAAGGGCTGGCCGAGCTGCTCAGGACCATCGACGAACAGCATGCTGACATCGACCTGCTGGTCAACGCGGCCGGGGTGTTCTTCCCCAAGCCGTTCCTGGAGCATCAGGACGCGGACTACGACCAGTACATGAAGCTGAACAAGGCGTTCTTCTTCATCACCCAGAAGGTCGCCGCCACCCTGGTCGCCCAGAATCGCCCGGGTGCGATCGTCAACATCGGGTCGATGTGGGCCAAGCAGGCCATCGCCGCGACCCCATCGTCAGCGTACTCCATGGCCAAGGCCGGCCTGCATTCCCTGACCCAAAACCTGGCCATGGAGCTGGCTCCGAAGCACATCCGCGTCAACGCGGTGTCGCCAGCGGTGGTGCAGACCCCGATCTACGAGGGCTTCATCCCGAAGGCCGAAGTGCACAGCGCGCTGCAGGGCTTCAACAGCTTCCACCCCATCGGTCGCATCGGCACTCCGCAGGATGTCGCCGAAGTGGTCACCTTCCTGCTGTCGGACAAGGCCGGCTGGGTCACCGGCGCGATCTGGGACGTGGACGGCGGCGTGATGGCTGGCCGCAACTGAAAGTAAGTCGTACCGGGAGGGCCGGCTGCCGATGATTCGACCAGCCGGCCACCCCTCCCATGAATTTCTGGGGGCTCACCCATGCTCGTCAATGCCGATTTCTCGCGCCGCGCCATGCAAATAACCCAGCCCGAAATCCTTGAGCTCGTGGAGCGCGCGGCGCCCACGCCCGGCGCTGGGGAAGTGCTGAATGTGTTACAGACAGCATCACCCCACTAGGGCGGCGAGACAATCTCCACTACCTCCAGCTCGAATCCGGCCAGTCCCTTGTAGTTCAAGGGTGCCCCCATGAGTCGCAGCTTGCCGACACCGAGATCGGCGAGTATCTGTGAGCCGGTTCCGGTGTCGGTATAGCGCCGCGGCGGCGCGTCGACGGCGGACTGGTTGAGGCGCGTGGCGCGCGACAGCAGACTCTGCGACGACTCGTGGCTGGCCAGGATCACCACCACGCCATGGCGCGCCTCGGCCACCGCTTCCAGCGCCGACCACAGCGACCAGGCCCGGGGGCCCTGATATTCGGCACCCACCAGATCGCGCAGCGGGTCCATGGCATGCACCCGCACCAAGGTGGGCCGCTCGGCACTCAGCTCGCCCATGGTCAAGGCTAGGTGCGCATCGCCGCTGATGGTGTCCTCATAGGTGTGCAGAGTGAACTCGCCATGCACCGTCTGCAGCGGCTCTTGCCCCGCGTGTGCGACGGTCTTCTCGGTCGCCAGGCGATACTGGATCAGATCGGCGATGGTGCCGATGCGCAGCCCGTGCTGGCGGGCGAAGGCCTCCAGGTCGGGGCGCCGCGCCATGCTGCCATCGTCGTTCATGATCTCGACGATCACCGCGGCTGGCTCGTGGCCGGCCAGGCGTGCCAGATCGCAACCCGCCTCGGTGTGGCCGGCACGACTCAATATGCCGCCATCGCGGGCACGCAGCGGGAAGATATGCCCGGGCTGCACCAGGTCGCGCGGGTGCGCCTCGGGGGCCACCGCCGCGCGCACCGTGGCCGCCCGGTCCGCCGCGGAGATACCCGTGGTCACGCCTTCGCGCGCCTCTATGGACACGGTGAACGCCGTGGCGAAGCTGGCGCCGTTGTTCTCGACCATTGGCGTCAGAGCCAACTGCTCGCAGTGGGCGCCGGTCAGCGTCAGGCAGATCAGGCCACGGGCGTGGGTGGCCATGAAGTTGATCGTCTCGGGGGTGACGTACTCGGCGGCCATGACCAGGTCGCCCTCGTTCTCGCGATCCTCGTCGTCGAGCAGGATGACCATTTGCCCCTGGCGAATGTCCTCGATGATGTCCTCGATACGGTCGAATGCCATAACAATCCGGGCCTGCGGAAGTGAAAGGAAGTCAGGTGTCAGACGCCCGCATTTTGGCATACCATAATACAAACAACCACTAGGCCAGCGGAGAAGATATGCCCAAGGGTTACTGGATCGCCAATGTCACCGTAACGGATCCACAACGTTACGCCGATTATCAGGCACTGGCCTCCGAGGCGCTCGCACACTTCGGTGCCAGGTTCCTCGCACGAGGCGGCGAACGGACCGCCCTGGAGGGGCGCGAGACCCCGGAGCGCAGCGTGGTCATGGAATTTTCCAGCTATCAGCAGGCGCTCGACTGCTATCACTCACCGGCGTACCAGCGCGCTAAATCTGCACGCCAGGACGCTGCCGACGTGGATATCGTCATCACCGAAGGGCTATGAAACAACCGTCGTTTGCTTGCCCGAGTGTTTCGACACCGAGGCCCCCGCGACGATGATGCGTGAGCACCTGATGACGCCGGTGCCGATCATTGCCGCGGTGATGCGCGAGCGTGGGCTGGTTTAGGCGAGAATCTTCGCCAGGTGCTGCTCCAGTTCGCTGCTCGTCTCGCGCCCTTCGAGGGTCAGGCGATACAGTTGTTCGTCGGTACCGGCCATCTCGGAGAGCAGCGACCCCATGCCGCGCGCCTTGGTGTCACGCTGAATCAGCATATCCAGCACGCCCTGAGACGACGGCAAGAAGGCGATTTCGGCCTCATCGAGATGCGAGAAACGCCCGCCGGGCTGAGGCTTGAATTCGAACTCCTGCACGCAGCCCATCTGCGGATTGCGCCGTGACGCCTCGAGCGGCGCATTGCGCAGTTGGAAACCCAACGCCTGCATGGCATTGAAGACCGCGTCGTGCAATGCACTGGGCAGAATACGCAGCGGATCCTGGTCGCGCGGGTCCAGCGCCATGGATATATCCGCGCGGGTCGCCACCCAGGTCTTGGGTTGCTGATGTCCCACCGCCAGCGGCGCCGCCAGCGGCACTTCGAACTCGAATGGCATTTCGCGGGTTTCCCCCGCTTTTACGGTCATCGCCTCGCTGATACCCAAGCGTGCCCAGGCATGGGGGACGCGAACCTTGTTATCGCTAACCTCCCGAATCACTTCCGATGACAGTTCGAGAACCAGCGCATCGATCTCCTGATCGACCTTACCGCCCTGGATCACTACCTTGCCGATGAGGCGCTCGCCGGCGCGAAGGCTATCCGTTTCAAGCAGCGTATCGACGCGCGCCGCACCGATGCCAACGGCTGCAAAAACACGATCCAGCATGATGCCTCTCCTTGAAGTTGATTTGACGACTCACTGTGGCACACCCGGTTCGAACGGGCTACAAGACATCCAAATCGTACCCGTGTTGTCGTCGTTTCTTGAAATTAGGCGCCAATGGGTTCACCACTAACAAGTGGCCACCGACAAACGACGAGCGGAGTGCAGCGACATGTCACACGCGATGCGAGGCAAGGAACTGCCTGACGAAGAAGACCTTGGACTGTTGACCGATCTCTACGAGCTGACCATGATCCAAGCCTATTGGGCCAAGGGCATGCACGACACGGCTACCTTTAGCCTGTTCTTTCGTAAATTGCCCGCCCATCGCAACTTTATGCTGGCTTGCGGCCAGCAGTACGCCGCGCACCTGGTGACAAAACTACATTTTGGCGAGCGGCAAATCGACAAGCTGCGTCGCCTCGACATGTTCGATAACGACTTTCTGGATTGGCTCGCTCATTTTCGCTTCACGGGGAGTATTCATGCGCTGCCCGAGGGGACGCCAATATTTCCCCATGAGCCGCTGCTCGAAGTCGAGGCGCCGATTGCCGAGGCGCAATTGCTGGAAAGCCTGCTGATGAATTACGTCCATCTCGAAACGGTGCTGGCCTCCAAGGCGTCGCGATTGGTGCTCGCCGCCGAGGGTCGCCCGGTGGTGGATTTCGGCATGCGCCGCATGCATGGCATCGATGCCGCGGTTCGTGGCGTGCGTGCCTATCGCGTCGCCGGTCTGGCCGGCACCAGCAACGTGCTGGGTGCGTTGACCCACGATCTGCCAGCGAATGGAACCATGGCACACAGCTTCATTCAGGCCCACGACAACGAAGACGATGCCCTGCTCGGCTTCGCTCGCCAGTATCCGGGAACCACCCTGCTGGTCGACACCTACGATACCGTCGAAGCAGTGAAGCGCCTGATTGCCGCAATCGAGCGCGAACCGACGCTCGATATCGGCGCCATTCGTCTCGACTCCGGCGATATGGGCAAGCTGGCCAGGCAGTGCCGACAGTTGCTCGATGACGCCGGCCATGAACACATCAGGATCACCGCCAGTGGCGGCCTGGACGAATACCGTATTCAGCAACTGCTTGCCGGTGGCGCACCCATCGACGGCTTCGGGGTCGGCACCGCGCTGGGCGCTGCCAGCGATGCCCCCTGCCTGGAACTGGCCTACAAGCTGACCGAATATGCCGGCAAGCCACGCCTGAAGCATTCACCCGGCAAACACTCGCTACCCGGTCGCAAGCAGATTTACCGTGAGCGGCGCAGCACTGGTGAATTCATGGGCGATCATCTGACCCTGCGCGATGAAAGCGCCCCCGGCACCCCGCTATTGGCGGCCATCGTCAACGACGGCGTATTCCTGCCCGAGGCGCTGGGCTCACCCGACCAGGCGCGAGACGCCAGCCGCGATGCCGTGGCAAGCCTGCCCGCTGCATTACGCGGGCTCGATTCGGCGCCCGCCTACCCGGTCGCCATCAGCGAGCGGATTCACGAGCGCCGCCGCGAGGCCGAAGTACGCCTGGAGCTGCTCAGCGACGGTTAAGCTTTGTACGAAAACTGTCACAAAGAGCCTTTAGGATCGAGGTCTTCGATTATATGATCAGGGGGCCGTGACATGAGCGAGTTCAATAACGAACCCAACTACAACCCGAGTGATAACGAGCCGTTTTCCGCCATACTCGAACGTAGCTGGTCACGCCGCCACGTCATGAAAGGCGGCCTCGGCCTCGCTGCCGTCACGCTGTTGGGCGGATTCGGGCTGGCCAATGCCGCCACGCGATCCTCGGAACAAGGCGCGAGGGCCATCAACACCGGGATTGCCTTGGATTTCGACTCCCTGCCCGGCTCGAAGACCGATGCCGTGGTAGTTCCCGCCGGTTATACCGCCAGCGTATTAGCCCCCTGGGGCACGCCACTCAACGATAACGCCAGCGCCTGGAAGCCCGATGGCAGCAATACCGCCAGCGATCAGCTCAATTCGGTGGGCATGCACCACGATGGCATGCATTTCTTCGCCATCGCTGGGCGCTCCGACGATGGCATCCTGGTCATCAACAACGAATATATCGACCAGGATGCCCTGCACCCCAGCGGCGCCACCAGCGACGCCTCCGGCAAACGCCCCGCCGACGAGGTCCGCAAGGAGATCAATGCCCACGGCGTGAGCGCGGTGCGTATCACCCGGGTCGATGGCCAGTGGCGAGTTTCCGAGCGCGATCCGCTCAATCGCCGCTTCACCACAGCCACCGTGATGGCGCTTTCCGGCCCCATGGCAGAGACCGACCACGTCAAGACCGCCTTCTCGAAGGACGGCACCCTGGCGCGCGGCACCAACAACAACTGCGGCAATGGCTACACCCCCTGGGGCACCTATCTGACCTGCGAGGAAAACTGGCCGGATGTGTTCGTCAATCGCGCCGCTACGCTCCCCGCCGACCAGCAGCGCATCGACATCCCCACCGACGAGACCCGGTTCGGCTGGGAGACCGCCGCAGGCGATTCCAGCGAGGAAAATGGCGAATTCGCCCGCTTCGACCTGACGCCAAGAGGCGCTAGTGCCAGCGACGACTACCGTAACGAAGCCAATACCTTCGGCTATATCGTCGAAATCGATCCCTTCGACGCCAGCCAACGCGCCGTCAAGCGCACCGCGCTGGGTCGCTTTCGCCACGAGGGTTGCTGGCCGGGCAAGGTCGAAGCCGGCAAGCCGGTGGTGTTCTATACCGGCCACGACGCTCGCTTCGAGTACATCTACAAATTCGTCTCGAACGCCAACTGGGAGCCCGCCGATGCCGAGCCCGCCGACCGGCTGGCGATCGGCGCCAAATACATGGACGACGGCACGCTGTATGTCGCCCGTTTCAATGACGATGGCAGCGGCGAATGGCTGGCACTGACGCCAAGCGCGCCGACGCGCGGTGGCAGCACGCTAGGTGAGGAATTGGGTGAATTGCCGGAGATCATTCTCAACACCGCCCACGCCGCCGATCTGGTCGGTGCGACACCGATGGATCGCCCCGAATGGGGCACGGTCGACCCGATCAACGGCGATGTCTACATGACCCTGACCAACAACGACGAGCGTGGCCCGGAGGAACTCAACGCCGCCAATCCACGCCCGACCAACGTCAACGGCCAGATCATTCGCTGGCGCGAGAACGACGGTCAGGATGGCTTCCGTTGGAACATTTTCGTGTTCGGCGCCGATGCCAAGGCCATGGCCGAGATCAATCGCTCGGGCCTGACACCCGCCAATCAGTTCGCCAGTCCCGACGGCCTGGCTTTCGACAATCGCGGCATTCTGTGGATTCAGACCGACAACGGCGGCAACGCCGTCGCCAAGGACACCAATAATCAGATGCTGGCGGTAGTGCCGGCCAACCTTGGCGCGCAAAACGGCCGGCCGGGAGTCATCGATGCCGAGAGCCAGAGCCAGCTAAAGCGCTTTCTCGTCGGGCCCAATGACAGCGAAGTCACGGGGTTCGCAGCGACGCCCGACAACACATCGATCTTCATCAACATTCAGCACCCGGGAAACTGGCCTTATAGCGACGATGCCAGCGAGGCCGTTCCCCAGGGAACCCAAGTGCGCCCGCGCGCCTCGACGGTGGTGATACAGAAAACCGATGGCGGCCCAATCGGCGTATAAACGCCTGGCCGATTGTTTTCCGGTCGTTGTGAGGCAATATTCGGGCTAGGTCGTTGCCAAAAGCAATGCGCAGTCAACTGCCGTTCGAGGCGCCTGCTGGTACGGCGTCACCGCTAACCGGATAATCGACGAGCCGGTGCGTGTCCTGTTCATGCAGCATGCGGGCTCGGTCCGATATCTTCCGGTGTGATGATGTCGGCCGACCACACTTTGTCGAGGCGCACCTCCGCCGTCCGATGCGCCATGCGTATCGATTCGGCATCCGGGGCGTCAAAGGCGCAGACGGTGTGCTTCCGGTCGGCCGAGACATACGACTGGAGCCACTTGCCGCCGTACTGCGCGATACAAGGCAACAGCCGGCTTCCCATCTGTTCAAAGTCGGAATCGGTCAACGGGGTGTCGAAGTAGCGTTCTACGATCAGCTTGGTCATGTCGAGCCTCCTTCCGGCCAGGCCGGAATCGGGGCCGCCGGCCAGACTGACCGGCGGCATGGTCGTTCTCCTTGTCAGGGTCGCGCTTCGAAGATCAGATTGAACGGCGTCTGCGTGGCGCGACGGAATTGCGAGAAGCCACCTTGGGTGGCGACGTCCCGCAGGCGCTTTTCGCCGGCCTGGGCACCGAGCGCGAGGCCGACTTCCTGCGACAGCGAACAGGGTGTGCATACCAGCGTGGAGACCGAATAGAACGCTCGCCCGACGGGGTTGAGATTGTCCTCCACGCGGTCGTTGGCGAACGGCTCCACGATCATCCAGGCGCCGTCGGGCTTAAGCGATTGGCGGATATGCGACGATGCGCCCACCGGGTCGCCCATGTCGTGCAGGCAGTCGAATACCGTGACCAGATCGTAGGCGCCGCCGTCGTAGTCCTTGGCCGAGGCTTTCTCGAATGCCACCCGGTCCGAAAGACCGGCCTGAGAGGCGCGTTCGCGCGCCGCATCGACCGAAGCATCGTGATAATCGAAGCCGATAAACTCGGAGTCGGGAAAGGCCTCGGCCATGATCAGCGTCGACGCGCCGTGGCCACAGCCGACATCCGCGACTCGCGCGCCGGCCTTGAGCTTGTCCAGCGTGCCATCCAGCGCCGGCAGCCAGTTCTGCACCAGGTTGGCGGCGTAGCCGGGGCGGAAGAAGCGCTCGGTGCCAGTGAACAGCTCCGGGTCGTGCTCGTGCCAGCCCAGGCCCTCGCCGGTGCGAAACGCCTGTTCGATCTTGGGTGCCGCGCGCAGCGTGGCGACGGCGGACTGGAAGGCGCCGGGCACATAGCAGGGGCTGTTTTCGTCGGCGAGCATCAGCGCCTGCTCTGGGCTCATGTCGTAGCGCTCGCTGTCGGCGTGATAGCGAATGTAGCCGCCCGCGGCCTGCGAGCGCAGCCATTCACGCACATAGCGCTCGCTGGTCTCCGTGCGTTCGGCCAGGTCGGCGGAATCGAGCGGGCCATGCTCGGCCAGTGCCTTGTATAGCCCGAGCCGGTCGCCGATGACCACCAGCGGCGCATGCCAGGTGGCGCCGAAGTCGGTCACCGCCTTGACCAGCAGCCCATGGAGCGCCTCTTCGTCGATTGCAATGTCTTGCTCTGCAGTTGCCATGTCATGTCCTCCTTGGTTTGCATGTCACCGGATGAATACAACCGGTCAGGACACATGCTGGCGGCGCGGCATTGGTGCGAGCGTTTGCATCAGCGTTGTATGAGGGCCGTTTCGGACAAACGGCGGCGGGCATCCGTGTAGGCACGACGTGCCCGGTGTGACAACAAGGGCCGATCGGCGAAATCCGGAGCGACGGCGTCGAGTTGCGCGCGGGCCGTTTCCCCGTCGCCCGCGCGCCAGGCAAGCTCGGCCAGCAGCGTTTGCGCCAGCGCCATCTCGCTGCGCTGGTCCACGATGCGGGCGGCGGTGAGCGCCTCGCCGGCACGCTGCTCGGCCGCGTCGTATCGGCCGGCGGCGAGATCGCAGCCGGCGCCGAAAATCTGCACCTGGGCCAGCAGCCATTGGCTGTCCGCCGAGCGCAGCTGCGCCAGCGCCGCATTGAGCCGGGGTTCAGCATCCGCGGCCAGCAGGGCCATGCCCGCCAGGGCGCCGAGTGCGTGGGCAAGCGCGGTTTCGCTGTCCAGCCCCATCTTTTCGGCCAGCGGTACCAGTTCCTCACACCAGGGCGTCACCGCTTGTGGACGGCCGCGCTCGAGTTCCAGCAGCGGCAGGCGGGACAGGCAATAGACTTCCCACCAGTGATCGGAGCTGTTGCGGGCCAGCGCGAGCGCCTGTTCGTAGCACTGGTGCGCCCGCCGCCACTGGCCGGCGTGCTGATGAGCCAGACCGAGCGCGAGCGGGATTTCGTAGAATTGGTTGTCCAGTTCCGCAGCCAGCGCCTGGGCCTCGAGTGCCAGCGCCCGCACGCGCGGCATGTCCCGTTGCAGCATGCCCAGACACTTGGCGCAGTCGGCTATGGCGCGCACCACGGTCACCGGGTCGGCATCGCGCCCGGCCGTCTCGGCGTTGAACGCCCGTTGTATGGCGTGGTGGGTGTCGCCGGTCTGATAATGGATGTTAGCGAGCAGATAGAAACAATGCGCCAGCAGCGTGGGCCGCCGTTGCAGCCGTGCCTGTTTGACCAGGTGCAACAAGCGGGCCTGCAGGTCGTCCGGCCGGTACGGCGCCATGCCCGGGTGGACCCACAGTTCCAGCAGTTCGGCTTCGCGTTCGAGGCGCTGGGTTTCGAGAAGGCGATCCAGAAGCGATATGCCCCGGGTGATCTGCGCCGACACTTCCTCATAGCCGAATATGCTCAGGCCGTATCGACCGGCGGCCACCGCAGCGCGCGCGGCCATCGCCGGATCGTCGGCCAGAATGGCGTGTCGCACTAGTTCGTTGGCCTCGGCATCGATTTGCCGCGTCGCCAGTGTCTGCGCAATCCGGGCATGAATGACGCGCCGGCAGGGTTGTGACACCTGCTGATACGCCGCCTCCCGAATCAGGTCATGGTTGAAATCGTAGCGGCCATTGTCGGATACCTTGAAAATCCGTCGTTTTTCGAGGATCCCGAGAGCGGTGAGCAATGCCGGCGCCGACAGATCGCAGACCTCTCCGAGCCGCTCCAGGTCGAAGTCGTGACCCAGCGCTGCGGCCCAAGGCAGCAACGTACTCGTTTGCGCGTCCAAGCCGGCGAGCCGGTCGCCGATCAGCGTATCCAGCGTACGCGACAGTTCCAGCGCGCCGCGCTGCATGGCGCGCGCCACTTCCAGCGCGAACAGGGGGTTGCCCTGGCTGTGGCGGTATACGAGCTCGGTGTCCAGCTCGGGATCCAGCCGGCAGACCAGCGCGCGCGTATCCTCGGCGCTCATGGCCGGGATGTCGAGATCGCGCAGGCGGCCGTCGTGGCGCAGCGCCTGCGTCAGCTTCTGCGCAGCGGCATTGGTTTCGAGTTCGGACGGACGCGCGGCACAGGCGAACAGCACGCCCCGGCCGGCGGTGGTGCGGATCACGTAGTGCAACAGGCTGATGGATGCCTTATCCAACCATTGCACGTCGTCGAACAGGATGACCAGCGGCGCCGCCGTTGTCGCCAGGGTGGCGAGCAACTCGGCGACCGTCGCGAACAGTAAATTTCGGTCGATGGGCGCAGACCCGGCCGTGTCCAGCTCCGGTCGCAGGGGTGCCAGCACGGCGCGCAGATACTCGGGAATACGTGGGCGCGGAATGGCGCTCAACAGATCGATCCATGCGCCTTGCGGCCGGGTCGTTTCGACTTCGAAACCGCGGCCCGCGAGCGTCTGCCCGCCCGTGTCGCCCGTCATCGCCGCCAGTTCCGCCAGCAGACGGGACTTGCCGATGCCGGGTTCGCCGTGCAACCACAGCACTTCCGGTTCTGCGGCAGCGGAAGCCTCGGCGAGCCATGTCCGCAACGCGGCTGTTTCCTTATGCCGGCCGACCAGGGCTGGCAGATCGTCGCCGGTTTGGCGCACGACCGGCGCACCGGATTGTCCGGCTGACAGTCGCGCGTAGGCCTCTCGCAGCGTCTGTGAGGGCTTCAGGCCCAGCTCCTCGGCAAGCATGCGTGAGCAGCGACGGAACTGTTTCAATGCTTCGTCGCGACGCCCGAGGCGTACCAGGCTATCCATGACGTCCGCATGTGCCTCTTCAGCATAGGGATTCAGCCGCAGCCGTGTCCCGGCCCATTCCAACGCCCGCTCGGGCCGGTCGTGCAGGCGCCGGACCAACGTGGCGAGCACCCGGTCGTGCAGTACATCCAGGCGTTCGCGTTCGCCGGTCAGCCAGGCGGCAAAGCGGTGGCACTCCGGCAGGTCGATATCTTCCAGCAATACACCACGATAGCGGCGCGCCGCCTCTTCCAGGGTGTCCGTTTCGGCCTGCTCCGGCTCACCGCCCACGAGTTGCCGGTAGACGAAAACATCCACATCGACGTCGTCGGCCGCGAACGCGATGTGGTCACACTGGGCGATCAGTCGCGCCGTATCCGTATCGTCCACGAGCGGACGCAGCTTGCTCAGGCACCAGCGCAGGGCCGCACGCGGGTCAGCCGGGGTTTCAAAGAACAGTTCGCATAACCGTTCGCGTCGCACGGGCTCGCCCGCGAGCACAAGAAATGCAAGCAGCGCGCGGCTCTTACGCGACGGCGGCAGCGGCACCAGCACACCGCCTCGGCGCACTTCGAACCGGCCCAGAAGGCCTATATCCGTTCCCGTGTTTTCCCCTGGCATCGCTCGGCAATCCTCCTCATGGAAGGACTATCCTCGTTAGTGTACGCCTCGAAACGGATTTTTCTATTAGGTTGTTGCGCGGCGGCGCCCTCGCGCTTCGACAAGCTCAGCGTGAACGGGGAATAGCACAAAAGAGGGCAAGTTCCGGGCTAGGCCGGTGAGAGAAAAACGACAAAGACACAAGCCCGGCGCCAGGCCGGGCTTGTGATGGCAGAAACGAGCACTTCGCTCAACCTATCGGACAACTATCCTCGTTCGAGGGGGCGACCTGCCCCAACTCCAACAACTGGCGCTCGGCCTCACTATCAACCAGCAGCACGTCGTGGGTACTCACCCCATGTAGCGTCGCGACGTGCTCCACCTCGATGCGATGCTCTTCGAGCGCCACACGCTTCAGAAGGCTGCGCGACGGCGTCAGGCACCTGAGCACCAGCCAGATCGACAAGGCAGCCAGCAACAGCCACAGACCGTAATCCACAATGAAGACGATCAGCGCCACGCCGCTGGCGAACCAGCCGGTCATGCCGATCATCAGCGCGGCCCAGACGCTCCATAGCTCGTTCGGCAAGCCGAGAAAGCGATTGGCGGTCACCAGCGCTTTCTCATGGTACTTAGGTGTATATGCCACGGGCTGCCGAGCGAGCATGGCCGTCTCACTGAAAGAGTTCTCGAATCGTTTCAGTTTGAACGGTCTTAGGCGCGACCATTGCGCCGATTAGCCGCCGTTCTTGGCCTCAATTTGTCGGCTTGCAACCATCGCTGATGGCCGAAAACTCATGCTTGCATCGATGATTCGCCCCGCCCCACGGCGAAATACAGAATCCCGGCCTGCTTCACCGCATCGGGCTCGAACAGGTTGCGCCCATCGACGATCACCGGCGTGGCGAGTTCGCGCTTGAGCCAGGCGAAATCGACCGTGCGATAGCTCTTCCATTCGGTACAGATGACCAGCGCATCGGCACCCTCGACCGCCGCCTCGCGGCTATCGGCCAGGGTCAGGTCGTTGCGTTGGCCATAGAGGCGTCGGCACTCGTCCATGGCTTCGGGGTCGTGCGCCTGCACCTTGGCGCCTACCGCCCATAGCGCCTCCATCAGCGCCCGGCTGGGCGCTTCACGCATGTCGTCGGTATCGGGTTTGAAGGCCAGGCCCCACAGCGCGATGGTCTTGCCTTTGAGTTCGCCATCGAAGGCCCGCTGGAGCTTGGTAAACAGCGTGGTCTTCTGACGCCGGTTGACCGCCTCCACGGCGCCCAGCAACTCGGCCGGGTAACCGACCTGCCCAGCGGTGCGCGCCAGGGCCTGGACATCCTTGGGGAAACACGAGCCGCCATAGCCGCAGCCAGGGTAGATGAAGTGATAGCCGATGCGTGGGTCGGAGCCGATACCGCGGCGTACTTCCTCGATATCCGCGCCGAGGCGCTCGGCGAGGTTGGCGATCTCGTTCATGAAACTGATCTTGGTCGCCAGCATGGCGTTGGCGGCGTACTTGGTCAGCTCGGCGCTGCGCACGTCCATGAACATCAGTTTTTCATGGTTGCGGTTATACGGCGCGTAACACTCGCGCATCAGCGCTTCGACGCGCTCGGAATCGGTACCCACCACGATCCGCGCGCCCCTGGTGAAGTCATCGATGGCCGCGCCTTCCTTGAGAAACTCCGGGTTGGAGCAGACATCGAACTCGAGCTGGCTACCGCGTTTGGCGAGCGCCTGGCTCAGCGCGGCACCAACCTTGTCGGCGGTGCCCACCGGCACGGTGGACTTGTCGATCACCACCTTGTAATCGTCCATGTGCTCGCCGATGGTTTTCGCCACCGCCAGCACGTACTGCAAATCGGCACTGCCATCTTCATCGGCAGGAGTACCCACGGCGATGAACTGCAACAGGCCAAACGTCACGGCCTCGGCGGGATCGGTGGTGAAGCGCAGCCGGCCGGCATGCATATTGTCACGAACCATCGACTCGAGGCCGGGCTCGTAGATGGGAATCTCGCCGCGCTTCAAGCGTGAAACCTTGTCGGCATCCACATCCATGCATATCACGTCGTGGCCGACATCGGCGAGACAGGTGCCGGTGACCAGGCCAACGTAGCCGGTGCCGAAGATGGCGATTTTCATGGAATAGCGATCCTGTTGTGCGTCTGATTGGTCAGGCCGGGGCAGCGTCCCTGCGCCGTGCCATAGGAATGGCATTATCATGCCATTGGTCATCAGCCTGGTCACCCGTTGCCGCGACCACCGTGTCAGCCCGGCATCGCTTCCCTGCCATTGAGCTTTTGCACGCTGGCCACGAAATCGCTGAAACGCTCGCCCTGGATCAGCACATGACTGCGTAACGCCTGTTCTGCTCGCAGCGAATCCCCCGTTTCGATCGCCTCGACGATCTCGCCATGCTCGCTGAGCGAGCTGCCCATTCGATGGCGTACCTGAAGTTGCAAGCGTCGATAGGGTTTCAGGCGCTGCTTGAGTTGGTGCGCTTCGTCGGCGAGAAAACCATTATGGCTCGCCTTGTAAATGCAGTGATGAAAGCGCTCGTTTTCATAGTAATAGTCGTCGGGGTCGCCCTGCCTGGCGGACGCCTCGCAACGCGTCAGCGCCTCATGCAGTGCCGCCAGCTCTTCGGCCGTGATCCGTCTGGCGGCCAAACGGCCACACATGCCTTCGAGTTCCGCCATGACCTCGAACATTTCGATCAGTTGCGCCACGCCCACCCTGGCCACGAAGGTGCCCTTCTTCGGCGATACCGTCACCAGACCGCTGGCGGTCAATTGAACGATGGCCTCGCGAATCGGCGTGCGCGACACATTGAACTGCCTGGCCAGGGCTTCGGGGTCGAGACGTTCACCGGGCGCGCGGCGGCCATTGATGATGTCGTCTTCCAGCGAATCGCGCAGTCGCTGGGCATTCGATCGTTTCGCACCATTCACGGGCTTCCTCCTGCTCTACATTACCGACTCATCATCCAGCGAACCGCCACCTTGGTCTAGCGACATAAAATTGACATCAGTATACGCAACGACTATTGAAGTATACATCAGCATCGCTGATATACATCACACAAGAATAATGTTCCCAGGAGACGCTATGAAACGCCAACTCAGCTCCGCGATCGCCGCGGCGGCCCTGATTCTTGCCTTCAGCTCCGCCGCTTCCGCGCAAACCGTGCTGCGCCTATCCCACCAGTTTCCCGGCGGACAAGGAGACGTGCGTGACGAGATGGCACAGCTAATGGCCGACGAAGTCGCCGCCGCCGACGTCGATCTCGAAATTCAGGTCTATCCCGGCCAGTCGCTATTCAAGGCCAAGGAGCAATGGAGTGCGCTGGTACGTGGCCGGCTCGACATGACATCGCTACCGCTCGACTACGCCAGCGGCCGTCATCCTGAATTTTCGGCCACGCTCATGCCGGGCCTGGTGCGTAATCATGACCGTGCCCAGCGGCTGAACGACTCCGAATTCATGACCATGATCAAGGACATCATCAACGAGGCCGGCGCGCGAGTGCTCGCCGATGCCTGGCTGGCGGGCGGCTTCGCCTCGAGCATGCGTTGCATCACCTCCCCCGACACGGTCGAAGGCCAGACCATGCGCGCCGCCGGACCAGCCTTCGATGAAATGCTGGCCACGGCCGGTGCCTCGATCGCCTCGATGCCGTCCTCGGAAATCTATACCGCCATGCAGACCGGGGTTCTCGATGGCGCCAACACCTCTTCGGGCTCGTTCGTATCCTATCGCATCTACGAGCAGGTCGACTGCCTGACCGCTCCTGGTGAGAACGCCCTGTGGTTCATGTACGAGCCGATTCTGATTTCCGAGCAGAGCTGGGATGGTCTCAACGAGGAACAACAACAGGCGCTGACCGAAGCCGGCCAGAAAGCCGAGGAGTTCTTCGCCAGTGAAGCGGCGGCACTCGATCAGGAAATGGTCGAAGTCTTCAAGGAGAACGGCGTCAAGGTCGTCACCATGTCCAAGGAGGATTACCAGGCCTGGCTGGATATCGCCAAGCAGAGTTCCTACAAGACCTTCGCCGAAAACGTTCCCATGGGGCAGGAGTTGATCGACGCGGCACTCGCCGTGGAATAACGGCTTCCGACACAACCACAACACCGGCCGTCTCTGGCGAGGCGGCCATCGACCAACGACGTCGGGGGATGACATGGCCGAGTCCTCGAGCCACCCGGTAGCGTCCAGTCACGGCGTTATCGGTGCCTATATCCGTTGCATGGACAACTTGTCCCGTATCGCCGCCGTTGTCGCGGGTACCCTGCTCGCGATAGGCGTTCTGGCGATCTGCCATATGATCTTCATGCGTTACATTCTGGGCGAAAGCACCGTCTGGCAGACGGAGTTCACCATCTTCTCGATCACCGACGCGATGCTGCTCGGCACGCCCTATGTACTGATGACCGGCGGACACGTGGCTGTCACCGCGCTCCCCGATGTCATCGGCGGAGTCATTCGCAAGATCATGCTGCTGATCGCCTCACTGGTCGGGCTCGGCTTCTGCATCGCACTGAGTTATGGCTCTTGGCACTACCTTATCGAAGCCTACAACCTGGGGTGGACCACCGGCACGGTATGGAATCCGTTGCTGTGGCCGGCACTGCTGCCGGTGGCTATCGGCACCAGCCTGCTTGCGCTGCAATACATCGCGGAAATTCTTCGGGGGGAATCCTGAGCATGGATCCAGTCACCAGCGGCATACTCGTCGTCAGCGCGCTATTCGTATTGATGGCTATCGGCACGCCCATTGCCTTTGCACTCGGCAGTGTTTCCCTGGTCGCCCTGGTGCTCGATCAGGGCATGGTCGAGCTGACTTATTTTGGTGAGACTTTCTTTCACAGCATTGCCTCATTCGCTTTCGTGGCGATTCCCATGTTCATTCTGATGGGTGCCGCGGTCGCTTCGTCACCGACCGGGCGCGACCTGTATCGCTCTCTCGATCTATGGATGGGCAAGATGCCGGGCGGGCTGGCCATCTCCAACATCGGCGCCTGCTCGATCTTTGCCGCGCTCTCGGGCTCATCGCCGGCGACCGCCGCGGCGATCGGCAAGATGGGCATCCCCGAGATGCGCAAGCGCGGCTATCCGGATGGCGTCGCCGCCGGTTGTATTGCGGCGGGCGGTACGCTGGGCATTCTGATTCCGCCCTCGGTCACCATGATCGTCTATGGTATCGCCACCGAAACCTCGATTGGCCGGCTATTCATCGCCGGAGCCATGCCGGGGCTGATGCTGGCTGGCCTGTTCATGCTCTGGACGCTTATCGCCTGCAAGATGGCCGGCGGATATAACACGCCCAACCCGGTGGCCGAGGCAGCCGCCAATATCAAGCAGAACGTCGAAGGCAACATGCGCGCACTGGTGCGCGTGCTGCCGTTTCTGATCGTGGTGTCGGGGATCCTGTTCGCACTCTACGGCGGCGTCGCCACGCCCTCCGAGGCGGCAGGCGCCGGAGCCTTCCTGTGCCTGGGATTGGCGATCGTCGTTTACCGCATGTGGCAAGTCGGGCCCATCAAGACCATCATGCGCGATGCCCTGCGCGAGAGCGTGATGATCATGCTGATCATTGCCGCCGCGGAGATCTTCGCCTTCGCCCTGTCGTCGATGTTCATCACCCAGACGGTGGCCGGCGCAATCGCCGATCTCGAAGTCAATCGCTGGGTATTGATGGCGGTCATCAACGTGTTCCTGCTGGTGGCCGGTTTCTTCCTGCCACCGGTGGCGGTGATCGTGATGGCGGCGCCAATCCTCATGCCGATCATCCTGGAGGCCAACTTCGACCCGTACTGGTTTGCGGTGGTGCTGACGATCAACCTGGAAATCGGCCTGATCACACCACCCGTGGGTCTCAACCTGTTCATCATCAAGGGCATCGCACCGGATATCGATTTACGCGATGTGCTATTGGGTAGCCTGCCCTACGCACTGTGCATGGTATTGGGCATCGTGCTGCTGTGCTTCTTCCCGGGGATTGTGACCTGGCTGCCTGACCTGATCATGGGCTGAAGGGCCGACAAGTAAGGAAGACACGATGAACATGAGTTTTCTGCAGGAACTCTTCAGTAACATCACCCAGCGAGACGCGCTGCTCAGGCGGCGCGTCGGCGAGCCCGTTCACCCCGATCACCAGCAATTGATCGCGGCCTGCCTGGCGCTGCTGGAAAGCGACGGCGAAGCCTCGAGCATTGCGCTGGCCAGCCGCGCGCTGGCGCTCTATGCGCGTCTGACCGCAGAAGAAAAGTCGCGCTTTTTCGCCTCGCTGGTCACGGATTTCTCCGCCGATCCGCAGTCGATCGATCAAGCTTATGCCGCCTACCATGAATCGCGCCACGAGCAGGAATTACAGGTTCTCTTCGACGCCTGCGAGCCGCGTCGGCAAGAGCTGTTGCGCCGTCTCAACCTGACCAGCGGCGGCACCTTCGAACTAGTGCGCATGCGCGAAGACCTGCTCGGCCAGATGCACGAGCATCCCGAGTTTCAGGCCATCAATGCCGACTTCGCGCATCTGTTCGGCTCCTGGTTCAACCGTGGCTTCCTGATTCTCAAGCGTATCGACTGGAACACCCCGGCGGTGATCCTGGAAAAGATCATTCGCTACGAAGCAGTACACGAGATTCACGACTGGAACGACCTGCGCCGCAGGCTGGACGCCCGCGACCGGCGCTGCTTCGCCTTCTTCCATCCGGCAATCGGCGACGAGCCGTTGATTTTCGTCGAAGTGGCGCTGTACAAGGGCCTGCCCGATCAGATCCAGAGCATTCTCAGCAGCGACAAGTACGATATCGACGACCCCGAAGCGGCCGATACCGCCGCCTTCTTCGGCATCAGCAACTGCCAGACCGGGCTGCGCGGCATCTCGTTCGGCAACTTTTTGATCAAGCAGGTGGTCCAGGAACTCAAGCAGGAGCTACCCGATCTGCGCAATTTCGTCACGCTCTCACCGGTGCCCGGCTTTCGCAAATGGCTCGAAACGACCTACCTCGCCGACGAAGACACCGTCGAGCAACTCGACGCCGACGCCCGGGAGACGCTCGCCCACCTCAATGACCCCGACTGGCGCAACGACGAGATTCGCGCCGAGCGGCTCAAGAACGTCGTCAAACCGCTCGCCGCGCACTACCTGCTGACGATCAAGAACGCACATGACCAGCCACTCAATCCCGTTGCGCGTTTTCATCTCGGCAATGGCGCCCGGCTACATCGCATCAATTGGCTCGGCGACACCTCGGACAAGGGCATCCACCAGTCGACGGGGCTGATGGTCAATTACCTTTACGTGCTCGATGACATCGAACGCAATCACGAGCGATACACCACTAACGGCACCATCGCCTGCTCATCCGAGGTGCGCGATCTCGGCCGCCGCGCCCGCAAACAACTCAAGGGAGACACCGCAAAATGAACCATAACCTCTTCGAGATGTTCGCCGAGCGCATGCGAGACCGGGGAGAAGCCGATTTTATCGTCACGCGACAAGGCCAACGCTACAGCTATGCCGAGGCGCTGGCATCCAGCGGTCGACTGGCGGGAGCCTTGATCGCGCTGGGCGTGACACCCGGCGATCGCATCGCCGTGCAGGTCGACAAGAGCCCCGAGACGATTCTGCTGTATCTGGCTTGCTTGCAAATGGGTGGCGTCTATTTGCCGCTCAATACCGGCTATACCGCCGAGGAGATCGGTTATTTTCTCGGCGATGCCGAGCCGGCACTGTTCATCTGTCGTCCCGAGGATATCGAGGCGGCACGACGCATTGCCATGCAGTCCGACTGTCCCAACGTGGCGACCCTCGGCACCCAGGCAAACGGCAGCCTGATGGAGTTGGCATCAATCGTAGAGCCGCAGCCGGCTATCGAACCGCGCTCCAGCGACGACCTGGCCGCGATTCTCTATACCTCGGGCACCACCGGCCGCTCGAAAGGCGCGATGCTGACCCATGGCAACCTCTACTCCAATGCCAACGCCCTGGTGGAAAGCTGGCGTTTCAGCGCAAGCGACCGGCTGATTCACGCCCTGCCGATCTTTCATACACATGGCCTGTTCGTCGCCTGTAACGTGGTGCTGCTGTCCGGTGCCAGCCTGCTGTTCCTGCCGCGTTTCGACGTCGATGCGATCATCGATGAACTGCCCCACGCCACGACCTTCATGGGCGTGCCGACGTTCTACACCCGGCTATTGCAGGACGAGCGGCTGACGCCCGAACTGACCCGTAACATGCGCCTTTTTACCTCCGGCTCCGCCCCGCTGACCGCCGAAACCCACCAGAGCTTCGAGCAACGCACCGGCCATGCCATCCTCGAGCGTTACGGCATGACCGAAACCAACATGAACACCTCGAACCCTTACGAGGGCGCACGCATCGCCGGCACCGTCGGCCTGCCGCTACCCGGTGTCGAGGTGCGTGTCACCGACCGGGAGACCCGCGAGACGCTGGCCCAGGGCGATATCGGCATTCTCGAAGTGCGCGGCCCCAACGTCTTCATCGGCTACTGGCGCATGCCTGAAAAGACCCGCGAAGAACTCGGCGACGACGGTTTCTTCATTACCGGCGACCTGGCGATGATCGACGAACACGGCTACGTGCATATTGTCGGCCGCGACAAGGACCTGGTGATCTCGGGTGGCTACAACGTCTACCCCAAAGAAGTGGAACAGGTCATCGATGAAATGGAGGAGGTGGTGGAGTCGGCGGTAGTCGGCGTGCCACATCCGGATTTCGGCGAAGGCGTCATCGCCGTGGTCGTCGCGCGGCCCGGCGAGGCTGTGGACGAAGCCAGCGTGCTCCAATCGCTGGAAGGCCGCCTGGCTCGCTACAAGCAGCCCAAACGGGTGTTCTTCGCCGACAGCCTGCCTCGCAACACCATGGGCAAGGTGCAGAAAAACCAGCTACGCCAGCGTTATCGCGACCTTTATACATCATCCTGATTGATGGAATGCACCATCAGAGCAGCTCGGCGGCCCGAATGCCGTTGCCGAGCTCCACGGATGAAAATATCTTTTCGCTGACCCCTTTCAAACCCGACACCAGGCACACACCACTCTCGGCGCTACGCGTACTCTCGCAACTCAGGGCATATAGATAGCGGGCGCCACGCTGCAATTCGTCGAGCTTCTCGGCGAAGTCGTCGAAGTAGATTTCGACGACCTTGTTCTGGCTGTTCAGCACCGAAAAGAAAGGGGCATCGACAAGGCTCTCACCCAGTATGACGCCACCGTTGCCATCGCTGTAAATTCTGCCCACAACACTCGGCATATCCCATAGCTGGCGTGAGAAGCTCAGGTATCCGGCGAGACTCTGTTCAGCGAAGAAAGCCGAGGAATAGGAAGCCTCCTGTCCATTCGAGCCAAGCAACGAGCGACCGAACCCCAGCCGTGTTTCGCTGGCATCGAGCACATCGAGCAGCGTGGCGCCGATATCCACCATGGTGCCCTGGACATGCCGCTCGCCGGATGGCATCGAAGCATCGAAAATCATCAACAGATTCTCGCGCTGCGGCGCCTTATCGAGCGCTACCTTGGCATCGTTGACCATTGACAGGTGATCCGACAAAACCACCAGCGTGGTGTTTTCGTAGTACGGCGAGCGTCTTATCCTGTCGATGAACTCGCTTACCAGGCGATCGGTACAACGCAGTGAATTCAGGGCCTTCGACGAACCATCGCCATAATGCACGCCCTCGCAGCTCGGCGGCACATGGTGATTGGGCGGATGCGTGTCCATGGTCAGCGCGAATAGCGCGAATGGGCCATCTTCCTCGGAGAGAGCCACGAATTCGTCATACACGATTTGCAGCAGCGTGTCGTCGTACAGCCCCCAGCCCGAGAAGGCGCTTTCGGGAAGAGGCTGCTCGGTTTGAAAGTAGGCTCTGTCCTTGACCTCCATGAACCCATGCTGGCGCAGAAAGCTGCCCTTCCCGGCGAACTTGCCGGAGGCGCCGCCGATATACACCGTCTGATAGTCATTCTCGGCAAGAATCTCGGCGATGCACTTGGCCTCGGGCAGGAAGCGTTCCACATGCCCCATGTCGTTGATGCCCGCGCCGGGGGTGACCAGCGGTATGCCGCACTGGGTATTCACCATGCCGGCAATCGTCCATCCCGCGCCCGGCGATTGCTCGATACCGGAAAAACTCAGCGAGGTTTCGCGCAGGCGGCTCAAGTTGGGCAGCAGGCCGGGAAAGAGCTTGTCGTTGAAATAGGTCCGCTCGACGCCTTCCAGATAAAGCACGACGAGGTTTTGCTTGTTTTCGATGACCCTGGGCTCGACTACGTACATGGCGTCGAGTCGCCGCGCCTGATCGCTGTTGATCCGGGAGTAGGAATCGGCCAGAACCATGATGTCCTGATGCCAGGGTGATACCAGCCAGGCCGCCACGAGCATGACAAAGCCCATTCCCAAAGGCAGCATCCGCGTTCTACGCTTGGGAGTTCGCCTCGAACGCCAGCCAACCCCGAGCGAGAAAACCACCACGGAAACAGCCAGCAGGAGAAAGATCACGGCCACCGCTATCTCACCCAGAAACTGGCTGTAGTCCGCTCCCTCGGTACCGCTGAAAAGATGGAATATCACCGCTTGATTGATGCCGACACCGGTCATCATGTCGGAAACGACCCACAGGCCCCATAAGAAGATATAAACGAAGCCGAGAACACCCAGGACGATCGCCAGTCGCGAACGGGTTCGTGCCATCAAATAAAACAGGCACACGACGACGAAGCCTTCGAGCACATGGTAACTATCGAGGAAGCTCAGCAACGCCTCCAACTCGAACGCCTTGAGCGCTGCGTAATAGCCTTCGCCAAACGGCCATAACCGTAGCCGATAGAACACCGCGCCTGCCATGAAAACCGCGATATAGGAAAACGCCAGCGACCAGGGAAATCCGCGCCGGGGCTTATTGGGCATTGCCCCCATGGTGACAGCCTCGTCGACGGTCGCCGTGGGACAAGAGGATCCCGTCCACAGCGTACCGCGCAAACATGACTGAAGTATTACACATCCGCCGCCAAGGGGTACGTCGAAACCGTTTAGAGGAAGGCTGGTTTATGAAAGGCGATCAACTCGGCAACTTCCCGCACGCCGGGTTCCTCGGTCATCGATGGGGTGCCGCCGGCCAGGACCTCAAGCACGGTTCGCACGCCACGCGCCAGAGACTCCAGATGGTAGCCACCCTCCAGCACCATGGCCAAGCGCCCATCGCAGTGCTTGTCGGCCAACTCCTGAACGATAGCGGTCAGCGCGCCGAAGCCGCTGTAGCTCAGATTCAGGCATAGATCCAGCCGGTGCATGTCGAAGCCCGCCGAGACCAGTATCAAATTCGGCTTGAACCAATCCGCCGCCGGAACGAGAAGCTCACGAAAGACCTTGACCAGGGCGAGATCGCCGCAACCGGCTGGCAGGGGCACGTTGACGGTCAGCCCCTCCCCGAGACCCGCCCCGATATCCTCCTTGTTGCCGGAGCCCGGATAAAAAGGCGCGCCACGATGGGTATCGAAGAACATCACATCCGGCGAGGCCCAGAAGATATCCTGGGTGCCATTGCCATGGTGAACGTCCCAATCGACGATCAATACGCGCTCGCAGCCCAGCGCGGCCTGGGCATGCGCCGCTGCCACCGCGACATTGTTGAATAGGCAAAAACCGCGAGCGCGCACCGAACCCGCGTGATGGCCGGGAGGCCGACAAAGCGCGAAAGCGCTGCGCGCGCGACCGCCGACAACGGCCTCGACCGCGGCAATCGCCGCCCCCGCCGCCACTTCGGCGGCATCGACGCTGCCCGACGAAACCGCCGTGGTATCGACATCCAGCCAGGCCTGCTTACCCCGCAGCGCGTAGATATCCTCCAGATAGGACGTGGTATGTACCCTCGCGAGCTGTTCCTGCGAAGCGCCACGCGCCGTCTCGTAGCGCACACCCGGTACCGGCTCGCGTGTCAGCAGATCGGTTATCGCCGAGAGACGCCCTGGATGCTCCGGGTAGCTCCACTTGAGAACCACGCCGTCGAAAAGCCCACCGAGAATTGCCTGCACGCGACTCGCCAATCGCCCGGGCAGGAAAGGCTCTTCGGCATTGGGCCGATGATCCAGCATCCGATCATCGTGAATGACGATGACATCGCGATCGCCGATCACTAGCGATACCTCCATGACCGTCCAGCGGCTTCACTGCCCAGGCGACTTCTCAACATGCCACGGCATCTACTCTGCAACATAGTCCAGATGGAACGGCTTTCGCGACGCCCTGCCCGGTAACTCAACCCTGAACCGTTACCTCACCCAGCGTAGCGCCACGCTGTCGGCTCGGCCCAGTTCATCGAGAATGTCGAAGTGATCGCAATCCTCCACGCAGGCGGCGCGTACGGCCACGCCCAACCCGGCCAGTTCGGCGGCGAACGCCAGGCTCTGGCGATGGAACTCGAAGGTATCGCGCTCGGCATAGAGAATCTGGGTCGCGGGCAGTTCGGGGTTAAGTTGGAACATGGGACTCAACGCGCGTGCCTCGGCGACGTCCAGCCCCAGCGCGTCGTTGACGAAACATTTGGCGATGGGCTCGAGATCGAACACCCCGCTGACCAGCAGTAGCGAGCGCAGCGGCACCGCCGGCAACCCTGACAGTCGCGCGCCGGCCAGCGGCACCATCGCCGCGAGTTGCGCTCCCGCGCTGTGACCGCCGAGATGAATCTCGCCGCTCAGATTGAGCGACGGCGCCTGCTCGAGAATCGCATGCAACCCGCGCATGCAATGCACGATCATCTCGTCGATCGAGGCATGCGGCGCCACGCTGTAACCCAGCGAGGCAAAAGCCATGCCCCGCTCGAGCATGCCCCGCTCAAGAAAGCGTGGCGCCATGAAATTGACCGCCGTGTGATCGAGGCGCTGCCAGTAGCCGCCATGGATGAACGCGACCAGCGGCCAGGGCCCCTCGCCCTCGGGAACGAACAGGTCAAGGCAGGTATCTGGCGTATTGTCTGTTTCGTTACCGTAATCAAGGTGCAACGGGCGATGCTCGCGTACCACCGCCTCGCCCTCCCGGGCCTGTCGCGCAAGGATAGCCTCGCAATCAGGCGCTAGGCGTCGCGTGGCATAGGCGTCATCCAATACCCTGCCCGTCATTCCCCGGTAACTTGCACCCATCGTTCCCTCCCTCGCGTCCATGATTTGCCCCTGGGGGTAGCAACAGTGTAGCGATAGCCCTCGACGCAAAACCACTTCAGCCAACTACTTCAAGCATGAAATTTTAACCTTGAAGTATCTATTCGGGCCTGCTATTGCTAACACATCGTCAATCAAAAGCAGCTTCCGGCCCTATGAAAATTGCAGTTCTCGGCGGCGGCCCGGCGGGCCTCTACTTCGCTATCAGCATGAAGCTGCGCGACCCCGCCCACGACATCACGATCTACGAGCGCAACCAGGCTGACTCCACCTTCGGCTGGGGTGTGGTGCTCTCCGACGAGACCCTGGGCAATCTAGCGGCCAACGACCCGGTCAGCGCCGAATGGATCGGCGATCACTTCGCCTACTGGGACGACATCGCCGTGTACTTCAAGGGCACGCGCACCGTCTCCACCGGCCATGGCTTCTGCGGCATCGGTCGCAAGCAACTGCTGTTGCTGTTGCAGCGACGCGCCCGCGAGCTCGGCGTCGAACTGGCCTTCGAGACCGAGATCGGCGACCCTCGCCCCTTCATGCAAGACCATGACCTGGTGCTCGCCGCCGACGGCCTGAACTCCAAGGCACGCGGCGCCTTCGCCGAGGTTTTCCAGCCCAATATCGAATCACGCAAGTGCAAGTTCGTGTGGCTCGGCACCCATCAGAAGTTCGACGATGCCTTCTCGTTCATCTTCGAGCAGACCGAACACGGCTGGGTGTGGGCTCATGCCTACCAGTTCGATAACGACACGGCGACCTTCATCGTCGAATGCGCCGAGGAAACCTGGGAGAAGTTCGGCTTCGGCGAAATGAGCCAGCAGGAATCGATCGCCGTGTGCGAGCGCATCTTCGCCGAGCATTTGGGCGGCCATGCGTTGATGAGCAACGCCCACCACATTCGCGGCTCGGCGTGGATCAACTTTCCCCGCGTGCTCTGCGAGCGCTGGTCGCACGAGAACCTGGTGTTGATCGGCGACGCCGCCGCCAGCGCCCATTTCTCGATCGGCTCGGGCACCAAGCTGGCACTGGAGAGCGCCATCGCCCTGGCCGGTTACCTGCACAGCGAGTCCGGCCTTAATGCGGCCTTCGCCAAATACGAAGACGCCCGCAGGCTCGAGGTGCTGCGCCTACAATCGGCGGCGCGCAACTCGCTGGAGTGGTTCGAGGACATCGCCCGTTACCTACACCTCGATCCGGTACAGTTCAACTACTCGCTGCTGACCCGCTCGCAGCGCATCAGCCACGAGAACCTGCGCCTGCGCGACAACCGCTGGCTGGCCGGCGCCGAGCGCTGGTTCCAACGCCAGGCCGGCAGCGACAGTGACCGCGCGCCGATGTTCGCGCCGTTCCAACTGCGCGGCATGACGCTCAAGAACCGGGTGGTGGTATCGCCCATGGCGCAGTACAAGGCGGTCGACGGCTGCCCCACCGACTGGCATCTGGTGCACTACGCCGAGCGCGCCAAGGGCGGCGCCGGGCTGGTCTACATCGAGATGACCTGCGTCAGCCCCGAGGGCCGCATCACCCCGGGCTGTCCCGGCATGTACACACCCGAGCACGAGGCGACCTGGAAGCGCATCGTCGACTTCGTGCACCGCGAGACCGACGCCCGGATCTGCTGTCAGTTGGGCCACTCCGGCCCCAAGGGCTCGACCCAGGTTGGCTGGGAGGAGATGGATGCGCCCTTGCCCGAAGGCAACTGGCCGCTGCTCGCCGCCTCCGAGGTGGCGTGGTCGCCACGCAACCAGACGCCCCGGGCCATGGATCGCGATGACATGGATGCCGTACGCGATGAATTCGTCGCCGCGGCGCAAATGGCCGAGCGCGCCGGCTTCGACATGCTCGAGTTGCACTTCGCCCACGGCTATCTGCTCTCCTCGTTCATCACCCCGCTGACCAACCGGCGCGAGGATGACTACGGTGGCAGCCTGGCCAACCGCATGCGCTACCCGCTGGAGGTCTTTCACGCGGTGCGTGCCGTGTGGCCCGACGACAAGCCGATCTCGGTGCGCATCTCGGCCTGCGACTGGGTCGGCGACGACGGCGTCACGCCCGAGGAATCGGTGGCGATCGCGCGGATGCTGAAGGACGCCGGCGTGGACATCTGCGACGTCTCCGCCGGGCAGACCTCGACCCGCGCGCGACCGGTCTACGGACGCATGTTCCAGACGCCGTTCTCCGACCGCATCCGCAACGAGATCGGCTTGGCGACGATGGCGGTGGGCAACATCTACGAACCGGATCACGTCAACTCGATCCTGATGGCGGGGCGCGCCGACCTGGTCTGCCTGGCCCGACCACACCTCGCCAACCCCTACTGGACGCTGCACGCCGCGGCGGCGCTGGGCGACAAGACCGAGGCCTGGCCGGCGCCCTACCTCGCCGGGCGCGACCAGTTGCACCGCCTCGCCGAGCGCGGCGAAACCCTGAGCATGAAGGTGTGACACGCATGAACGATCTTTCCAGCAAGCACGCCCTGGTCACCGGCGGTGGCTCGGGCATCGGTGCCACCATCGCCCGCATGCTGGCCGAGGCCGGCGCGCGGGTCACCATCTGCGGGCGGCGCGCCGAGCCGCTCGAGGCGCTGGCCGCGACCCACACCAACATTCATTCGCGAATCGCCGACGTCACCGACGAAGTCGCCATGCAGCGCCTGTATGACGACGCCGAGCGGGACCACGGGCCGGTGGATATCATCGTCGCCAACGCCGGCCTGGCACACAGTGCCCCGTTCGGCCGGACCTCCCTCGAATCCTGGACGCAGACGCTCGACGTCAACCTCACCGGCGCCTTCCTCACCGTCAAGCCGGCGCTTTCCGGCATGAGCGAGCGCGGCTGGGGCCGGGTGATCTTCGTCGCCTCGACCGCCGGACTCAAGGGCTACGCCTACGTGGCGCCCTACGTCGCCGCCAAGCATGGCGTCATCGGCCTGTGCCGCGCGCTGGCCATCGAGACGGCGAAGACCGGCGTGACCGTCAATGCGATCTGCCCCGGCTTCACCGAGACCGAGATGCTCGACGCCAGCCTCGAGACCATCGTCGACAAGACCGGCAAGAGCGCCGAGCAGGCCCGCGCCGCGCTGGTCTCGACCAATCCCATGGGGCGTTTCGTCCAGCCAGAAGAGGTCGCCCAGGCGGTGCTATGGCTGTGCGGGACGAACTCGGGCGCGGTGACCGGCCAGGCGCTGTCGGTCTCGGGAGGCGAGACATGCTGAACCCCTTCCCCGCCGGCGATCACGCCCTCGATGGCAGCAAGGCGCGCCTGCGCCTGTGGCTGCGCATGCTGCGCACCACCCGTCACGTCGAGAACGAGTTGCGCCAGCGCCTGCGCAACGAGTTCGACACCACGCTGCCGCGCTTCGACGTGATGGCCGCACTCTATCGTCAGGGCGATCACGAGACGGACGGCCTCTTGATGAGCGAGATATCGCGGGCGCTGCTGGTCTCCAACGGCAACGTCACCGGCATCGTCGACCGCCTGGTCGCCGATGGGCTGGCGACACGCACCCAACGCCCCGGCGACCGGCGCACCTCGATCATCCGTCTCAGCGACGCCGGACGCCACGCCTTCGCCGCCATGGCCGCAGCCCACGAACGCTGGATCGACGAGTTGCTCGGCCATCTCGATGCCGAGGCGGTCGACGCGCTCAGCGCGTCACTCAAGCCCGGGCATCGCACCGCCGACACCAACCCCGAAACCGCCCACCGCGAGGAATCTCCATGAGCCCGATGGCCGATCTCGAACCCGAGCATTTTCTCTGGCGCGTGGAGGACCGCGTGGCGGTGATCCAGTTCGACCGCCCCGAGCGCAAGAACCCGCTGACCTTCGACTCCTACACCGAGCTGCGCGACACCTTCCGCGAGTTGGCCTATGCCGACGACGTGGATGTCGTGGTCATCGCCAGCAACGGTGGCAACTTCTGCTCCGGCGGCGACGTGCACGACATCATCGGCCCGCTGGTCGGCCGCGACATGAAGGAGCTGCTCGCCTTCACGCGCATGACCGGCGACCTGGTCAAGGCGATGCTCAACTGCACCAAGCCGATCATCGCTGCGGTGGACGGTGTCGCCGTGGGCGCCGGGGCGATCATCGCCATGGCCTCGGATATTCGCCTGGCCACCCCCGAGGCCAAGACCGCTTTCCTGTTCACCAAGGTCGGTCTGGCCGGCTGCGACATGGGCGCCTGCGCCATGCTGCCGCGCCTGATCGGCCAGGGCCGCGCCGCCGAGTTGCTCTATACCGGGCGCACCATGAGCGCCGACGAAGGCGAGCGCTGGGGTTTCTACAACCGCCTGGTGCCCGCCGACGAGCTGGAATCCCAGACCCTGGAACTGGCCCGACGCATCGCCGCCGGCCCAACCTTCGCTCACGGCATCACCAAGACCCAGCTCAACCAGGAGTGGTCGATGGGGCTTGAGCAGGCCATCGAAGCCGAGGCCCAGGCCCAGGCCATCTGCATGCAGACCCGCGACTTCGAGCGCGCCTACCGCGCCTTCGTCAACAAGCAGAAACCCACCTTCGAGGGGGATTGAGCGATGGCCGACACGACGTTTCTCGACTGGCCGTTCTTCGACGATGGCCATCGCCGACTCGCCGAGCAGATCGACACCTGGTGCGCCACGCACCTGCCCGTCGACCATGGCGACGTCGACAGCGCCTGCCGCGAATTGGTAACGCGCCTGGGCCGCGACGGCTGGCTCAAGCAGACCGCCATCGAGGACCCCGCTGCCGACACGCTCGACGTGCGCCGCCTGTGCCTGATGCGCGAAACCCTCGCCCGCCACGACGGCCTGGCCGATTTCGCCTTCGCCATGCAGGGCCTCGGTACCGGTGCCATCAGCCTTTACGGCAACCCAGAGCAGCGCCGATGGCTGAGCAAGACCCGCGCCGGCGAGGCGATTGCCGCCTTCGCGCTCTCCGAGCCGCGTTCGGGCTCGGACGTGGCCAACCTCGACATGACCGCCACTCGTGAGGGCGATGGCTACGTGCTCGACGGCGAGAAGACCTGGATCTCCAACGGCGGCATCGCCGATGTCTATACGGTCTTCGCGCGCACCGGCGAAGGCTCTGATGGAAGTTCTGCCGGAGGCCCTGGCGCCAAGGGGTTATCGGCGTTTCTGGTGCCCGCCGACACGCCGGGGCTGGAGATCGCCGAGCGCCTCGAGACCATCGCGCCGCATCCGCTGGCCCGGCTGCGCTTCGATGGTGCCCGGCTGCCGGTGAGCGCCATGATCGGCAAGCCCGGCGAGGGCTTCAAGATCGCCATGTCGGTGCTCGACATCTTCCGCTCGACGGTGGGCGCCGCCGCGCTGGGCTTCGCCCGTCGTGCGCTGGACGAAAGCCTGACACGTGCCAGCGAGCGCGAGCTGTTCGGCGCGCCGCTGTTCGAGCTGCAGATGGTCCAGGGCCACATCGCCGACATGGCGCTGGACATCGACGCCGCGGCGCTGCTGATCTATCGCGCCGCCTGGACCAAGGACAACGGTGCGGCGCGCATCAGCCGCGAGGCGGCGATGGCCAAGCTGTTCGCCACCGAGCGGGCCCAGCGCATCATCGACCAGGCCGTGCAGCTGCACGGCGGCGACGGCGTGCGTCACGGCCATATCGTCGAGAGCCTGTACCGCGAGATTCGCGCGCTGCGCATCTACGAGGGTGCCTCCGACGTGCAGAAGGTGATCATCGCCCGGCAAACCCAAGCGCCAATCTAGGCTCATACGCCAGTGTCCAACATAGGCTCAGTGGGGGAATAACAATGCTAGGACCCACCGCACACACCGATACCTTCGCCCGCGACAACCTGCCGCCCGCGGCGCAGTGGCCGGAAATCCCGCTCGCCGGCTTCGACTATCCCGAGTGGCTCAACGCTGGGGTGGAACTCACCGACCGCCTGGTCGAGCGTGACTTCGGCGAGCGCACCGCGCTGATCGGCAACGGCCGGCGGCGCTCCTACCGCGAACTCGCCGAGTGGACCAATCGCCTGGCCCATGTGCTGGTCGAGAATCTCGGCATCGAGCCCGGCAACCGCGTGCTGATCCGCTCGGCCAACAACCCGGCCATGGTCGCCTGCTGGCTGGCGGCGACCAAGGCCGGCGCGGTGGTGGTCAACACCATGGCCATGCTGCGCGCCGGCGAACTCGAGAAGATCGTCGACAAGGCTGAGATCGGACTGGCGCTGTGCGACAACGCCCTGCTCGACGAACTAGAGGTCTGCGCCAGTACCAGTCAATATCTCAAGCGCGTGGTCGGCTTCGACGGCAGTGCCGGCTTCGATGGCGAGCTCGATCGCCTGGCGCTGGACAAGCCGGCCACCTTCGACGCGGTGAAGACCGGCCGCGACGACGTCGCCCTGCTGGGTTTTACCTCGGGCACCACCGGCACGCCCAAGGCCACCATGCACTTTCACCGCGACCTGCTGATCATCGCCGACGGCTACGCCCGCGAGGTGCTCAAGGTCACGCCGGACGACATCTTCGTCGGCTCTCCGCCGCTGGCCTTCACCTTCGGCCTGGGTGGCCTGGCGATCTTTCCGCTGCGTTTCGGCGCGGCGGCCACGCTGCTTGAGAAGGCCTCGCCGCAGAACATGATCGAGATCATCGAGACCTACAAGGCGACGATCTCGTTCACTGCTCCCACCGCTTACCGCGCCATGCTCCAGGCAATGGACGAAGGTGCCGACCTGTCGTCGCTACGCCTGGCTGTGTCGGCCGGCGAGACGTTACCGGCACCGATCTTCGAGGAGTGGACGCGCAAGACCGGCAAGCCGATTCTCGACGGCATCGGCTCCACCGAAATGCTGCACATCTTCATCACCAACCGCATCGAGGACGCCGCGCCGGCGCGCACCGGCCGACCGGTCGGCGGTTATGAAGCGAAGATCGTCGATATCGACATGCACGAGCTGCCGTGCGGCGAGGTCGGCGCCTTGGCGGTGCGCGGACCGACCGGCTGTCGCTACCTCGCCGACCAGCGCCAGGCCAACTACGTGAACCAGGGCTGGAACATTACCGGCGACGCCTTCTACCAGGACGACGACGGCTATTTCCACTTCGCCGCCCGCTCCGACGACATGATCGTCTCCGCCGGCTACAACATCGCCGGTCCCGAGGTCGAGGCCGCGCTGCTCGGCCACCCCGACGTCAGCGAGTGCGCGGTGGTCGGCCAGGCCAATCATGAACGCGGCGAGATCGTCGTCGCCCATGTCGTGCTCAGCGATGGCGTCGAGGCGGATGACGACGAGATCCAGCGCCTCCAGGACTTCGTCAAACAGACCATCGCGCCTTATAAGTATCCGCGCAGAATCGTTTTCGTCGACGCCCTGCCCAAGACCGCGACCGGCAAGATTCAACGCTTTCGCCTGCGTCGGGAGGCGCCATGAGTCACTTCGCCATGCAACAGAAGGTGCTGTTCCAGCATTGCGATCCTGCTGGCATCGTTTTTTACCCGCGCTATTTCGAGATGATCAACGCAGTGGTCGAGCAGTGGTTCGAGGAGTCGCTGAATGAATCGTTCGCGGCGATCATCGTGGCCGGCGACGGCGTGCCGACGCGCCGCATCGACACCGATTTCCCGCGCCCCAGCCGGTTGGGCGAGACGCTGACGTTCACCCTAGATGTCGCCCGGCTCGGCCGCAGCAGTCTCGATCTGCGCATCGCCGCCACGTGCGGTGGCGAAGCGCGACTCAACGCCGAGCTGACCCTGGTGCGCATCGCCCGCGCCGACGGCCGCCCTAAGCCGTGGCCGGACGCCATCGTCGACGTGATCGAATCCCTACCCGCTTCTCCACTCGGCTCTTCACTCAGCTCTTCATTCAACAAGGAACCCTCGCATGGAAAAGGATGATATTCATCAACGCCTGCACCCGGCGCACTGGAAGACTGCCAAAGGCTACGCCAATGGCGTGATGGCCGAAGGGCGCGCGATCTTCGTCGGCGGACAGATCGGCTGGAACGCGGACCAGGTCTTCGAAAGCGAGGCGTTCGTCGATCAGGTGCGCCAGGCCCTGAAGAACATCGTGGCGATTCTCAGCGAGGCCGACGCCGGTCCCGAGCATCTCACCCGACTGACCTGGTATATCACCGATAAACGCGAGTATCTTGCCAACCTAAAGGGGTTGGGCGAGGCCTACCGTAGCGTACTGGGCAAGCATTTCCCGGCCATGACCATGGTCCAGGTAGTGGCGTTGGTCGAGGACGCAGCGAAGGTTGAAATAGAAGCGACCGCCGTGCTGCCGTACGCGCGTTCGACTTGGTAACATCGACGTCGGTTACCGTTACATAACAACAATGGCCGCCACGGGCGGCGTGGAGACAAAGCATGCATTTCACCAAGCGTCTCATCGGCCTGATGACCGGTTCGGTACTGCTGGCCGGCATGGCGGCGAGCGCCGCCCAGGCCCAGGACGATCCCGTCAAGATCGGCATGATCACCACGCTCTCCGGCGGCGGCTCGAGCCTGGGTATCGACATACGCGATGGCTTCATGCTCGCCGTGAACGCCAATGATGGCAAACTCGGCGGCAAGGATGTCGATGTGTTGATCGAGGACGATTCGCGCCGCCCCGACAAGGCCAACCAGATCGCCGACAAGTTCATTCAACGCGACGAGGTGGATATTCTCACCGGCATCGTCTGGTCCAACCTGGCGCTGGCGGTAGTGCCCAAGGCAGTGCGTGACGGCGTATTCTACGTAAGCCCCAACGCCGGCCCCTCGGAACTGGCCGGGCGCATGTGCCACGAGAATTACTTCAACGTCGCCTACCAGAACGACAACCAGCACGAGGCGATGGGCGAAGGTTTCAATGCCGAAGGCTTCGAAAGCGCCTTCCTACTGGCGCCCAACTATCCCGCCGGGCGCGACGCCATTGCCGGCTTCAAGCGCTTCTACGAGGGCGAAATCGCCGGCGAGATCTTCACTCAGCTCGGTCAGCAGGATTACGCCGCTGAAATTGCCGCGATTCGCGCTTCCGATGCCGACTCGGTGTTCATCTTTCTTCCCGGCGGCATGGGCATCGCCTTCGTCAAGCAGTACGACCAGGCACAACTGGGCCTGCCGCTGCGCGGTCCCGGCTTTTCGTTCTCCCAGGATGTGTTGCCGGCAATGGGTGAAGCCGCGCTCGGTGCGCGCAATGCCGCGCAGTGGTCACCGGACTTGGACAACCCGGCCAACCAGGAATTCGTCGCCGCGTTCGAACAAGCCTATGGCCGCCTACCTTCCGTCTACGCCTCGCAGGCCTATGACGCGGCGCACTTGATCGGCTCTGCGCTCGAGCAGGCCTCCCCCGACGACGCGGACGCCTTCCGCGCGGCGCTCGAAGAGGCCGATTTCGACTCGGTACGCGGCGACTTCGAGTTCGGTTCCAATCACCATCCCATTCAGGATTTCTACCTGCGTGAAGTGGTCGAGGTCGATGGCGTCTACACCAACCGCATCGATCGCAAGGTCTTCGACGATCATCAGGATGCTTACGTCGACGAATGCTCGATGTGAGTTCGCGGTGACATCCAAACGCCACCCCTCTACGTGGCATGAACCGATGCCCGCGCAGCGCGCGGGTCACTCGCGACTAGGAAGCTTCGTATGTCGGCTGCCCTGATAATCGAGCAGGTGCTCAACGGGTTTCAGCTCGGCGTCATGCTGTTTCTGATGGCGGCCGGGTTGACGCTGGCATTCGGCGTGATGGGGCTGATCAATCTGGCCCACGGCTCGCTGTACATGACCGGTGCCTTCGTCTGCGCCTGGGTGGCCAACGCCACGGGCTCGTTCTGGACTGGGCTTGCGCTCGGCCTGCTGGCCTCCGCTGCCGCCGGGGCGATCATCGAGATACTGGTGATGCGCCGGCTCTACGACCGCGACCATCTCGACCAGGTGTTGGCGACGTTCAGCCTGATCCTGATCTTCGCCGAGGGCGCGCACTGGCTGTTCGGCTCGCGTCCGTTGTATCTGAACATTCCCGACCTGCTGGATGGCGCTATCGCGCTGCCGGGCGGTGGCGGCTATCCCGTCTACCGGCTGGCGGTGATCGGTGTCGGGTTGGTCGTCGCCATCGGGCTGTTTCTACTGATTACGCGGACGCGGTTGGGCATGCGCATTCGCGCCGGTGAGTCGGATCGCGAGATGATCGGTGCACTGGGCGTCAACATCCGCACGCTGTACACGCTGGTATTCGCCCTTGGGGCGATGCTGGCGGGGCTCGCCGGCGTGCTGGTCGGTGCTTCGCAGTCGGTGCAGGTAGGCATGGGCGAGCCGGTGCTGATCCTGGCCTTCGTGGTCATCGTGATCGGCGGCATCGGCTCGATCAAGGGCGCGCTGGTGGCCTCGGTGCTGGTCGGCCTGGTCGATACCCTGGGCCGCGCCTTCGCCCCGTCGCTGCTGGCGCTGGCATTGCCGGTCCAGGCCGCCGCCAGCGTCGGCGCCTCGGTGGCCTCCATCCTGATCTATCTGTTGATGGCGGTCGTGCTCGCCTTCCGCCCCCAAGGACTGTTCCCCACGCATGGCTAAGCACCGAGCAGAACTTCTCGTCAACCTGGTCATCGCCCTCGCGCTACCGGCCGCCGCGCTGACAGCCTGGGCGCTGGGCGAATCCTTCTACGTTTCACTGGTGTCGCGGGTGGCGATTCTCGCGCTGGCCGGCGTCGGCCTCAACCTGGCGCTGGGTTATGGCGGCATGGTCAGCTTCGGCCACGCCGCCTTCTTCGGCCTGGGTGCCTACGCCGCGGGCATCTTCGCCTTTCATGCCTTCGACGGCACGCCGGTGATCAGTTGGCCGATCCAGATCATGGGCGCCGCCAGCATGCCGGTCGGCTGGCTGGCAGCGATCGTGGTGGCCGGCCTGGCGGCGCTGGCGATCGGCGCCATCAGCCTGCGCACCAGCGGCGTCTACTTCATCATGATCACCTTGGCCTTCGCCCAGATGCTCTATTACCTGGCGGTGTCGATTCCCACCTACGGTGGCGCCGACGGTCTCATTCTCTACCTGCGCAGCGGCTTTCCGGGACTCGATTCGAGCGACGATCTGACCTTCTTCGCGCTCTGTTACGCACTGCTGATGCTGGCGATATTCATTACTTGGCGCATCGCCGGTTCGCGCTTCGGCATGGCCTTGCGTGGCGCCAGTCGCAACGAGGAACGCCTGGCCGCGGTGGGCATCTCGCCCTACCCGATCAAGCTGGTGGCCTTTTGCATTTCGGCGATGATCACCGCCGTGGCCGGCGCACTGTTCGCCGAGTTGGTCGGTTTCGTCAGCCCCACCTTGATGGCCTGGAAAATGTCCGGCGAAATCCTGATCTTCGTGATCCTCGGCGGCGTCGGACGCCTTTATGCGCCGATCATCGGCGCGGCCATCTTCATTCTGCTGGAAACGCTGATCGGCGGCATTACCGACCGCTGGCAATTCGTGCTCGGCCTCGTACTGCTCGGCGTGGTGCTGTTCGCTCGCGGTGGCGTAATGGGCGCACTGACCGGAAGGGCACGCCATGTCTGATGCCTTGCTGTCACTGCGTGGCCTGAACAAGACTTTCGGTGCCCTGAAAGCCACCGACGACGTGTCGCTGGATGTCGCCAGCGACGAAATCCACGTGATCATCGGTCCCAACGGTGCGGGAAAATCCACGTTGATCGCGCAGGTCGCCGGTGCGCTGAAACCCGATTCGGGCAGCGTGCTGTTGAGTGACGAGGATGTCACCCGCCTGGGCGTGCCCGCGCGCGCGAGGCGCGGCCTGGCGCGCACTTTCCAGGTATCGTCGCTGATCGCGAATTTTTCCGCATTGGCCAACGTCTCGCTGGCCGTGCAGTCCCATCAGGGCAGCAGTTTTCGCTTGTGGCGCTCGGCCAGCAGGGACTCGCGCCTGCGCGAGCCGGCACAAGAGGCGCTATCGCGCGTCGGCATGGCGGCTACGCGCTGCGACATTCCCGTTGATGAGCTATCGCACGGCGAACGCCGCCAGGTCGAGTTGGCCGTGGCGCTAGCCTTGCAGCCGCGCCTGATGCTGCTCGACGAACCCATGGCTGGCCTCGGCGGCCAGGACTGCATCAACATGACGGCGGTGCTCAAGCGCTTGCGCGGTGAATGTGCAATCTTGCTGGTCGAGCATGACATGGACGCGGTGTTCGCGCTGGCCGATCGTATCTCGGTGCTAGTCTACGGCCGCGTGATCGCCAGCGGCACCCCGCAGGAAATCCGTGCCTCGCGCGAGGTCCAAGAAGCCTATCTGGGGAACTGACATGCTACAGGCACGCGGACTCGAAACCTTCTATGGACACAGCCAGGCGCTATTCGGGGTCGATCTGGAGATTGCCGCCGGCGAAGTGCTAGCACTGCTAGGTCGTAATGGCATGGGCAAGACCACCACGATTCGCTCACTGATGCGCCTGACGCCACCCCGGCGCGGTGAGATTCGCTTCATGGACAAGGATATCTCGCGCACCGCGCCGTTTCGCATCGCCCGGCTCGGCATGGGGTTGGTACCCGAGGGACGACGCATCTTTGCAAGGCTGAGTGTGGAAGAGAACCTGCTCGCCGTGCAGACCCGAAACGGCTGGCCGCTTGCACGCATCTACCAGCTTTTCCCCCGCCTCGAGGAGCGTGCCCAGCAATCGGCGCGCACGCTTTCCGGCGGCGAGCAGCAGATGCTGGCCATCGCCCGCGCGCTGGCTACCGGCCCAAAATTATTGATTCTCGATGAGGCGACGGAAGGCCTGGCACCATTGATTCGCGAGGAGATCTGGCAGGCACTGCGACTGCTCAAGCAGGAGGAAGGGCTGTCTTTTCTGATCGTCGACAAGAACGTCAACGATTTGCTGCCCCTCGCCGAGCGTTGCCTGGTTCTCGAGAAGGGCCAGGTCGCCTGGAACGGCGAATCATCAGCCTTTATGGCCGATCAGGCGTTGCAACAGCGCTACCTGGGGGTGTGAGGCTGTCCGAATCAGTGTCGCTGCCCCGCCCATGAGGAATCGTTGAATAAATCGCCGAACGGAATGAAGCGGGCGCCGCTGCGTGGCAAGGCGCACGGAACACAGAAGACGAGACATAACATGTGGTTAGGTGAGTCTCGACCGGGCTGGCGTACCAGTACCGCGCAACGCAGCCATTCGTCCGTGCAGGCATTTATACAGTGATTCCATAGGCCATGAGTGCATCAACCAGCGCCTGACCGCAACCGGGCAGCGCCTCGCGCTCGCGAACCACCACGCTACGTTCGCGCTCGGCCCATGACTCATCCAGCTCGACGACGCGAAGCTGCATGGTGCGCTGGTGGCGCAGTGCCGCCGACTCGGGAATGATGCCGATTCCCACTCCGGCCTCGATCATTCGGCAAGCCGCCTCGAAACCGAATACCTGAATACGCAGCGGTAAATCGCTGCCCAGGGCCTCGACCTGATCGCGCAGGAAACTCAGCAAGGTACTGCCGTCGTGCATGCCGATATGCGGGTAATCCAGCGTCTCCTTGAAGCTGAGCTTGTCGCGCTCAGCCAGGGGATGGCCGAGCGGCACGCCGACCACCAGACGATCCTGACTGAACGGCAGCACCTCCAACCCGGTGGCGGTCACCGCGCCGGCAACGATGCCCAGATCCGTCGAGCCATCGAGCACGCCGCGCACGATATCGCGGGTCAAGCGCTCTTGCAGATCCACCGTGACGCCAGGGCGCTCGGCCAGGAATACCGCCAGCACCTCGGGCATGAACTCGGTCACCGCCGTGGTGTTGGCGAAAATGCGCAAGTGGCCGGCGGCACCGTCGCCGTATTCGGTGAACTCGCTCTTCAGATGATCCACCTGGCGCATGATCACTCGCGCCTGGCTCAACAGGCGCTGCCCGGCCGGGGTCAGCTCCACGCCTTGGCTGCCCCGGTACAACAGGCGGCTGCCCAACTGCCCTTCCAACGCCTTGATACGCATGCTCGCCGCCGCCGCTGATAGGGAAGCCCGCCGCGCCCCACCGGTCAGGCTGGTTGCCTCGGCGACATGGATGAACAGGCGTAGGTCCGGCAAATCGAAGTGCATGGCGACTCACTCAAGAAACTGAAGACGAGCGGTGAGGATAGCGAATTCAGTAATGCCAAACGCCACCCCATGGAAATGCAAATTCCCGAAAAGCCGCATTGCGCGCAAGCTGCTAAAAACAAAACGTGGGAGAAAACCCTATGGCCGGCGACCCAACAGACGATTGGCTTGGCAGGAAAGAATACAGTAACGATACCTTGGCTCCGGCGCTGGTCAAGCGTCTTGCCGCCACCTTCGGGCAACCTGCGCCCGAACAGGGCGCCGCCCTGCCGCCGTTATGGCACTGGGCGTTCTTCCAGGAGCCATTGAGCGCCGAAGGGTTGGGACTCGATGGCCACCCCGCACGCGGCGGTTTTCTGCCGCCCGCTGAAAACCGCAATCGCATGTGGGCCGGTGGGCGCATCGACTTTCTCGCGCCATTGAAGGTGGGCGTCGAGGCGCAACGTGAGTCGACCATCGCCAAGATCGACGAGAAACACGGCCGCACCGGCAAGTTGCTGTTCGTCACCGTGCGTCATGAGTACCGCCAGGATGGACTGCTGACGCTTCAGGAAGAGCAGGATATCGTCTATCGCGAACCGAGTCCGCCGCGCCTGTCGCTCGACGACGACCTGCCTAGCCCGGAGTGGAGCGAGACCATCGAACCCACCTCGACGCTGCTGTTTCGCTATTCCGCGGCGACCTTCAATGGCCACCGCATCCACTACGACTGGCCCTACGCCACCGAACAGGAAGGCTACCCGGGCCTGGTCGTGCATGGCCCGATGATCGCCACGCTGATGGTACGTGCCTTCAAGAACGCCAATCCCGACGCCCTGCTGACGCACCTTGCTTACCGTGGCCTGCGACCACTGATTGCACCCGAGCCCTTTCGGGTCGCCGGACGGAGCTTAGCGCCGGGCAAGGCCGAACTCTGGGCCGTCAATAGCATGGGTCCCGCCCACCGTGCCGAACTCGAATACCAGGAGAGCCGTTGAATGTTCAGTCATGACGTTGAAGCCTTGAACGCCATTCGCGAGGGCGTGCGCAGCCTTTGCGCCAATTTCGATGCCGCCTATTGGCGCGGTGTCGACGAGCGCAAGGAATTTCCCGAAGCCTTCGTCACGGAGCTGACCGAGGCTGGCTGGCTGGCAGCGATGATTCCCGAGGAATATGGCGGCTCCGGCCTGGGGCTGACCGAAGCCTCGGTGATCCTCGAGGAAGTCAATCGTTGCGGCGGCAACTCCGGCACCGTGCATGGCCAGATGTACAACATGTTCACCTTGCTGCGTCACGGCTCCGAGGAGCAAAAGCGTAAATTCCTGCCGCGCATCGCCGCCGGTGAGCTGCGCCTGCAATCGATGGCCGTGACCGAGCCCACTACCGGTACCGATACCACCAAGATCAAGACCACGGCGGTGAAGCGCGGCGACAAGTACGTCGTCAATGGCCAGAAGGTGTGGATCTCTCGGATTCAGCACTCCGACCTGATGATCCTGCTGGCCCGCACCACACCGCTTGCCGAGGTGAAAAAGAAGGTCGACGGCATGTCGATCTTCCTGGTCGACCTGGCCGCGGCGATCGGTAACGGCATGAGCGTCCAGCCGATCGCCAATATGGTCAACCATGAGACCAACGAGCTGTTCTTCGACAATCTGGAGCTTCCCGCCGACAGTCTGATCGGTGAGGAAGGCAAGGGTTTTCGCTATATCCTCGACGGCCTCAACGCCGAGCGCACGTTGATCGCCGCCGAATGCATCGGCGATGGCCGCTGGTTCATCGACAAGGCCAGCCAGTACGCCCGTGAGCGTGAAGTGTTCGGCCGCCCCATCGGCCAGAACCAGGGCGTGCAGTTTCCCATCGCCGAGGCGCATATCGAGGTCGAGGCCGCCGATCTGATGCGCTGGCGCGCCTGTCACGAATACGACGCCGGCCAGCCCGCCGGCGCCAGCGCCAACATGGCCAAGTACCTGGCCGCCAAGGCCTCGTGGGAAGCCGCCAACGTATGCCTGCAAACCCACGGCGGCTTCGGCTTCGCCAGCGAATACGACGTCGAGCGCAAGTTCCGCGAGACCCGCCTGTATCAGGTCGCGCCGATCTCGACCAACCTGATCCTGTCCTATGTGTCCGAGCATTTGCTCGAGCTGCCCCGCTCCTTTTAAAGGCTCCTGGGAGATACTGATGAGTAATCCGACTCGTACCCTCGCCGACTTTCTGGCCGGGCTGCGCTACGCCGATCTACCGGTCCCGGTCGTCGATCGCACCGAGGAGCTGTTTCTCGATTGGCTCGGCTCGGCGCTGGCCGGCAAGGACTATCATCCGATTCCGTTATTCGAGCGCTATGCGAGGCGTATGGGGCCTGGTGTCGGCTCGGGTAACGCCGGCAGCCAGATTCTGACCACCCGCGAGTTGTCCTCGCCCTACTTCGCCGCCCTGGTCAACGCCGCCGCCTCGCACGTCGTTGAACAGGACGACCTGCACAACAGCTCCGTGCTGCACCCCGGTACCGTGGTGTTTCCCGCCGTGCTGGCCGCCGCGCAGGATCTCGGCAAGAGCGGCGAGGAGCTGATCACCGCCGCTGTCGCCGGTTATGAAGCTGGCATTCGCATCGGCGAATTTCTCGGCCGCTCGCATTATCGCACCTTCCACACCACCGGCACCGTGGGCACTCTCGCCGCAGCCGTGGCGGTCGGCAAGTTGCTGGACTTCGATAGCGACGCCTTCGTGCATGCGATCGGCAGCGCCGGCACCCAGGCGGCCGGGTTGTGGGAGTTCTTGCGTGACGGCGCCGACTCCAAGCAGTTGCATACCGCCAAGGCGGCGGCCGATGGCTTGCTCGCCGCCTATCTGACCGCCGACGGCCTGACCGGTGCTCGGCGCATTCTCGACGGCGCCCAGGGCCTGGCCGCCGGCATGTCCCAGGACGCCGATGCCGCGCATCTGACCGACCGGCTGGGCAGCCGCTGGGCGCTGGTCGAAACCTCGTTCAAATACCATGCGTCGTGCCGCCATACCCACCCCGCCGCCGACGCGCTACTCGACCTGATGCAGCGCGAAGGGCTCGCCCACGACGATATCGTCAGCGTCACGGCGCGCGTCCACCAGGCCGCCATCGATGTGCTCGGCGCGGTGGACGTTCCGCATACAGTGCATCAGGCCAAGTTCTCGATGGGCACCGTACTCGGCCTGATCGCCGTACATGGCAAGGCCGGCCTCGAGGAATTCCAGCGCCATGCGCTGAGCGATACCAACGTCGCCGCGTTTCGCGCCAAGGTGTCGATGCAACTCGACAGCGAGGTCGATGACGCCTATCCGCGTCGCTGGTTGGGTCGCATCGAGGCGATCGATCGTAGCGGGCAGCATTGGGTATCGGCCATCGACGAGCCCAAGGGCGACCCCGGCAATACCCTCAGCCGCGCTGAACTCGCTAACAAATTCCATCGCCTGGTGGCGTTTTCCGGCGCCGCCAGCGTGGCCGAGGCGGATTCGCTCATCGCTTCGAGCTGGGATTTGCGCCATCTCGCGCGCCTCGACGCGCAACTGTTACCAACGAGCAATGCCGAGGCTGCAACGAGGAGTCCCGCATGATGAACACCGCAAACGGCCAGCGCCCATTGGCGGGAATTACCGTCGTCAGCCTGGAACATGCGATTGCCGCGCCCTTCTGTACTCGTCAACTCGCCGACCTGGGCGCGCGGGTGATCAAGGTCGAACGCCCCGGCGTCGGTGACTTCGCGCGCGGCTACGATGAGCGCGTACGCGGCCTGGCCTCGCATTTCGTGTGGACCAACCGCTCCAAGGAGAGCCTGACGCTGAACCTCAAGCATGATGAGAGCGTTGAGATACTCGATCGCTTGCTGACCGAAGCCGACGTATTGGTGCAGAACCTCGCCCCCGGCGCCGCCGCGCGCCTCGGCCTGTCGTTCGAGCGCTTGCATGAACGCCACCCCCGGCTGATCGTCTGCGATATCTCTGGCTATGGCGAAGGCGGCCCCTATCAGGACAAGAAGGCCTACGATCTGCTGATCCAGAGCGAAGGTGGCTTCCTCTCGGTGACCGGTGGGCCGGGCGACGACGAGATGGCCAAGGCGGGTTGCTCGATCGCCGATATCGCCGCCGGCATGTACGCCCAGAGCAGCATTCTTTCCGCACTGTTGCTACGCGGGCAGACTGGCGAAGGTAGCCATATCGACGTGTCGATGCTGGAAAGCCTGGTGGAATGGATGGGCTATCCGATGTACTACGCCTTCGAAGATGCCGAACCACCACCCCGCGCCGGCGCCTCGCACGCCACCATCTATCCCTATGGGCCCTTCGCCACCGGCGACGGTCAGACAGTGATGCTGGGGCTGCAGAACGAGCGCGAGTGGCAGGTATTCTGCGAGCGCGTGCTCGAGCGTCCGACACTCGCCGACGACGAGCGCTTCGCGGCCAACTTCAAGCGTTCGGCCAATCGCCAGGCACTGCGCGAGATCATCCACGAAGCCTTTGCCGAACTCAGCGCCGAGGACGTAATCGCGCGTCTCGATGCGGCGCAGATCGCCAATGCCCATGTCAACGACATGCACGGCGTGTGGAAGCACCCGCAACTTAGCGCCCGCCAGCGCTGGACGAACATCGAAAGTCCCAGCGGCACGCTGCCCGCGTTGCTGCCGCCGGGCCGCAGCAACGCCTTCGCGCCACGCATGGACGCCGTGCCGGCACTCGGCGAACACAGCGCGACGATTCTCGCCGAACTAGGCTATGCCGAGGCCGATATCATGCGCCTACGCGAGGCCGGCAGCCTATGAACCACAGCAGACAGCAGGAGACATTGATGGCCCATGCCGTGTGCCGCTCCGCCTTATTCGTGCCCGCCACGCGCGCCGAGCGCATTCCCAAGGCACTGGCCAGCGGCGCCGACGCGGTGATCGTCGATCTCGAGGATGCCGTCGGCGAGGCCGACAAAAGATCGGCGCGCCAAGCCCTGGAGGTTTTCCTGAAGGACACGCCTGATGCCACCTTCCATGTACGCATCAATGCGTCCACCAGCCGGCATTTCGAGGACGACCTGGCGTTATGCCGACGGCACGACGGGATCAGGGGCATCGTCGTGCCCAAGGCAGAGAGCGTTGCGACACTGGAGCGCGTCGCGACCTGCAATAAACCGCTATGGCCGCTGATTGAAACCGCGCGCGGTCTATTGGCGCTGGCCAGTCTGGTCGACGTCGCGGGTGTCGAGCGGCTGAGTTTCGGCGCGCTGGATCTCGGCCTGGAGCTGGGTCTGACGCCCGGCAGTGAAGGCGCCGAACGCTTGCTCGATCAGGCGCGATACCAATTGCGGGTTCACTCCACCGCGGCGGGATTGGCGGCGCCGCTGGAGAGCGTGCACCCGTCTATCGACGACAGCCAGAGTATACGACTCGCCGCGATTCGGGCTCGCGACATGGGTTTCGCCGGCATGCTGTGCATTCACCCGCGCCAGTTGGAGCCGATCCATCGCGCTTTCTCGCCGAGTCTCACCGAACTCGCCTGGGCGCAACGCGTGCTGGAAGCCGCTGAACGATCGCATGGGGCCTTCAGCGTCGACGGACAGATGGTCGACGCCCCGGTCATCGAACGCGCCCGGCGCATCATGGCCATCTCCGAAAGCGTGGCAGGCATGAATAGCGTGGAGCGGGACTGATGGCAGACATCGTGTGCCGATGCGCCTCCTTATGTAAGATATTTCCTACGCAACTTTAATCTATTGGCCATTCCCAGCCCGACTCGCTTCACGTAGCGTTCCTTGTTCGCTTATTCCGTCAAGGAACGCCCATTGACCCGCTCGACCCACTCTCCTCCCATAGCTCCCCAACGGCTCTTGAAATCGCGTTTTTTGGTCGAACTGGCCATGCATCGCGACGGGCGGCGTGAGATGCACGAAGTCGTGCTGGAAGCCCACATCGCCAGCGGCAGCGTATCCCGTACCGGAGAGCCGCAATGATCTACGACTCGCTGCCCTTCCAGCCTGCCTGCCATGCCGGCAGCGGCGTGACGATGCCGGCCGATTGCGCTGCCAAGGTATTGGTGGTTCTCGAACACCGGGACACCCTGGGGCGGCCGCTGCCCGAGGGCATTCGGGTCGAGGTGCGCGATAGCCGCCGGAAACGTTACCTGGGCGTCACCGATGCCGAGGGCCTCAGCCAGCATCCCGGCGTGATCGCCGGGCTGTTTTCCTGGCAATTGCTGGCCGCGCCGGGGCGCCATCTGGTGGCCGTCGACGACCGGCCGGTGCATCCCGTCGCGGCGGGGTTGGGTGCGCCGGAAGCGTATGCGGTGATGCACGAGACCACCGTGACCGCGACCTATCTGCCACCACCGATCCTCATCGACCTGCATACGCCGCCGGGCAGCGGCGCGGATCGCTTGAGCGACGACCAACTCGAGCAATTACGCCTGGACGGCGGGAGCGCCACGCTGTTCGTGCACGGCTACAACGTCGCCCGCGGCGACTGGAGCCGCTTCAGTGTCGAGGCCGAGGCTGCCGACGCCGGTGGGCCGTTTCGCTTAGGCGCCCCGCTGCTGCGTCCCAGCGGCGCGGCCACGGTGTCCACGCTGTGCCAGAGCCAGGCTTTGGAGGCCGATGCGCGCGGCCTGAACGGCAGCGGCGCCTGTAGCTGGCTGGCCAGCATGGAGCTGCAATTGAATCGCGCCGCCGGGATGACGGACGATGATTGGCGACCCTACAGCCGGGTGGTGGGTATCGCCTGGCCCGGCGACACCGGGTCAACCGCCTTCGTCGAGGCCGAGTTCAGCGCCCTGCAAAGCGGCCGGCGGTTGGTCACGGTGCTCGGGCAACTGGTCGACGCCAAACTGTCGATCAACATCGTCAGTCATTCGCTGGGCGCGCGGGTGGTGCTCAGCGCGCTGAACATCCTCGGCGAGCGTATAACGGGCCCGTGCATCGACAATCTGTTTCTGTGGGAACCGGCGGTGGCCGACAATGCCCTGTCGCCGGACAGCCCCTTTACCACGGCCGCGCTGAAGGGCGGCTACGACGAGGCCTTCGGCCAGGATTCGCCGGGCCGCGAGACGCACCCGCTGGGCATGGGCACCTTCCCGCTGGCGCATCGCTCAATAAAGAACGTCGTGGTGCTGCACTCGCGCGAGGACGGCATCCTCGGCCCCAGCGGCGAAGCGGACGCCAGTGCATGGTACGATCCCCGCGATTGGCTGGACGACGTCGCGGCCTTCGTCGACGCGCCCCAGGACGACCGCCTGGGCACACTGGGCGGCGCCTACCCCAAGAAGTGGTGGACCTTCCCGCCGCTACTCGCCGGCGGCCTGGGCTATTTTCGCGACTATTATTTCGAACGCGCGCGGGCGCTGGGCGGCGACTGGGAAGCGGCAATGTTGGTGCACCTGCAGCAGCGTGCCCAGCACGAACCCCACATCCAGCGCCTTATCGATCACGCCTGGGAGACCCTCACCCAGGCAATATGCGACGAAGCGCGCCGCGTGGCAACGGCCACCCCCGCCGGCCCGCTCGACCCGGCCATCCCGCTGCCGGAATACGACCTGCTCAAGCCACTGGCGCATCATGGCCGGATCGGCGAACTCATGGCGGAACGCTTCGCCGAGCGCCTGCGGTTATTGGGCCAGCGCGACAACTGGCAGCCGCGCGATCGCCGTGTGCGCCCGGCGCTGGGGCTGGTGGGGTTTGAAAAGATGGAAGATGTAGAGTTTTTCAAACGTAGAATAGATCTGGATATATTCGAGCCCATCGACCAATCGAAGTGGCTGTTCGCTCACTCGGCGATGAAATACCCCACCGAGGAAATCTTCATCAAGAGCTATCAGGATGGCATTGTGGAACGAATCAAAAGGAACTCGAACTTTGGCCGCTATTAATAAACTTCAAGCCCGGTTTCTTATGAGAGCGGCGATTATCCTGATCGCTGCCGTCATACTAACGGCCTGTGCGACGGGACGCTCACAGCCTGGTGGCGAACTTGGTCCAGCGATGGTCATCGGTGTCTCCAGCGACGGACGTTATGCCATCAGCACGCATAAATCCCAGCACCTGGTGTTATGGGACTTGCAGCAGCACAGTCGGGATATTCTCTCGACCCACGCCAATATCTATAGCGCGTATTTTATTCATGATCGCGATGCTTTCCTGTGGCAAGACCTCGACGATATAGTCAGGGTACAGACGGTCGACGGCGAGGTGCTCAAGCAATTCGCGCACTTCCCGACCTATGGTCATGTGATGGATACATCGTTAACCCACTACATCGCCTCGGATGACCACTGGAGCCTCTTCGCGGGACACGGCGATGAGATAATGCCGGTCAAACAGGATGGAATTTCCCCAAGCTTTCTTGGCACCGGAAAGCTACTCCATCTCAGCATCTCGGAAGAAAAAGGGCTATTCGTTTCTGCGGGCTCCACGACACATGACGGCTATGACATCGAAGAGCACCCCCCTGTCGCTCCAGAGCAGCGCTGGAGCAATTACGCGTTGCCTGTTCTGTGGAATCTCGACACGCTTGAGCCCATCGCTCAGTTAACAGGCAACAGCTCGAAAGTCGATGCAGTAATCAGCCCCGATGGACAATGGGTCGTCAGCGGCGACGAAGCGGGTATAGGCTTATTCTGGAATACCGATAACCCCGAAAGGCGCCACCGGATGGCGCGCTATTCGGGGGGGCTTCTTCTAGAAGATGCACCATACGGAATCGATGATCCGAGACGGTACGACATGAGTGGTCTCATCCCCGTGCCCTTAGCGGATGAGCCAGATCGTTGGGGAGATCGCAGCGTGGTCACAAACACCACCGTCGCCCTGGCCTTTATCAACGACAGCGAGGAATTCCTGCGCTTCGGCACCTACAGCCACTGGGTGGCGCTGTTCGAGGCCGGCAATCCCTGGCCGCAGAAATACTTTGATCTCGGCGACGATCCCTGGCCGTCGACCTCATCGTATCTGCGCAGCCTGAGTATCGCCACCTCGCCCCAGGCCAATGTGCTGGTCACCGGCCATCGCAACGATGGCGGCATCACGGTTTACCGCTACGATCCTGGCGCGCGCACGCTAACAAAGGAGTGGGTCGGCGAGTGATGATGCCATGGCAACAACGCGCCCGGCACATCATGGCCATCGCCGAAGGCGTGGCAGGCATGAATGGCATGGAGCGGGGCTGATAGTCAGTCCGAAATGCGAGCTAAACTGGAAAGCCTGCGCCGGACGCGGTCCACGCCGTCCTCGAAGGTAGTGACCACTTGATTCGCCCCGGCCTCGGTGAGACGCGCGCTCATTCGCTCCAGGTTGCCGGTGACATCCCATAGTCCCACGAGGATCGGCAAGCTCGCGTCGTGGCTGGCGAGACGCAGGCATAGGTAACGCGCGTGGCTGACCGCGCCGGGTGGCAGCGCCGAGACACACACCAGCGCCGTGGCAGTGGCATCGACCCGCGCGACCACTTCGCCCGATAGGGCACGCATCGACCCGGTTTCGACCGTCACGCCGGTGGCGCGCAATACCTGGGCAAACATGATTGCGGTCAGTTCATCGGCGGCGTCCCGGGCCGGCAAGCAGAGCACGACGTAATCGTTATTGGTTGAAGGCGGTGAATCACCCGGCTTATGCGAGTCCAGCGTACGCTCTTGTCGTTCGCCCATGTCCTCGACGATGGCGGTCATGACCTCGAGTATGCTTTGCACCTTGTCGGCACTCAGTTGTCCGGCGTGACGATTGCGCTCGGCCAGATGCAGCGCGGGAACCATGACCCGGTCATACAGACTCATCAAGCCGTGTCGTTCGAGGTGGTCGTGCGCCAGATCCTCGGCCTCCTCCTGGTCGCCGGCCAGCAGGCGTTGATAAAAGCGCTCGGCGGATGTCAGGGCAGGGTCTCTACTCAGCAAGATGGTGAAGAACTCGAACTGTGGCAGATAGCGACCGGCGACGACCAGGCATACCGTCAGCGGGATGGCGACGGCCAGTCCCACTAGCCCCCACAACGCACTCCAGAACACCACCGCCAGAATCACACCCATGGGCGACAGGCCCGTGCTCGAACCGTAGAGCCAGGGCTCGACGACGTTGTTCGAAAATAACTCCAGCGCCACGAACAGACCGATTACCCCCAGCGGCCAATACCAGCCCTCGAACACGGCGAGCGACAGCACAATCGGCATGGAGGCAGCCAGCCAGGGCCCGAGGAAAGGGATGAACCGCAGCAACGCCGCGAGCAGGCCCCAGAGCAGGGCCCCAGGCAATCCGAAGAGCCAAAGGCCTATCGCGACCGGCAGCCCATAGGTCACGTTGATGATCAATTGCATCAACAAATAACGACTGATTCGCGAGCCGGCATCATCGATGGCGCCGGTCGCCACATCGAGACGGTCCGGCCCCATCAGGCGAATCAGGCGGTCACGCAGGTCTTCACGCTGAAACAGCATGAAAATGACGAACAAGAACACCAGTGCGGCCTGCCCCACCGGCCCGAGAATCGTGCCCGCATAGGTTCTCAGAAGGTCGAGGCCAGTGGGCGGGGGATCGTGAATGACAACCGACAGCGGGCCATCGTCGGCAGGCTCCGCATCCGACTCGGCAGCCGCCTGTTGCTGTTGCTTTCGCTTGTTTTCGTCGGCGACCTCCTTGCGGGCCTTCTTTATGGTCTTGGTGGCCTTGTCGATCACGCCCCCCGGTTCATCGCCTGTGAAAAAGCGCATGCGCTCTTCGATATTCTGGCGATACTTCGGCAGTGAGTCGGCCACCTCGTAGGCCTGGGTCACGAGCAGCGAGGCGACCCCGGTTATCAGCGTGAGCGACAGCACCCCGACCAGGATCACGCTGGCGATGCGCGGCAGGTAGAACCGCTCGAGACCATCGGCGACCGGCGCCAGCAGAAAACTGAGCAAGATCGCGATGGCGATCGGGATCAGCACGCTTTGCGCCAGGTACAAACCGGCGATCACCAGTAGCCCGGCGGCGATTCGGGTCATGGCGGATTCGCTTGCAGGTGGTTGGTCCATAGCCTGTTGCTTTCGGTATCGAAGTGGAGTTGACTTGCTAAAGCCTAGACCTCAAGCACCACCCGTCCACGCCGTGGGCACTGCTTTTCCAGGTAGCGATGCGCTTCGATGGCGTCTTCGAAGGGGAATACGCTATCGATCTGTGGCAGCAATAAGCGATCGCTCGTCATTCGGTCGATCACATCCAGGGCGCGATGCAGCGCTTCGCAGTTCTGCGGAATGCCCAACTGAGGCTTGCCGGTGAAGCTGGTCAGGCAATGGACGAAGAACTGAATGTTCTTCTGAAACGCGGCGCAGGCAGGAAGCGCGGTCTCGTTGCCGCCTTGCAGCCCATACAGGACCAAGCGTCCGCGCGGTGCGAGCACTTCGCCCAGCAGGTTCATCTGTGGGCCGCCCAGCGCGTCCATCACCACGTCGACCCCACGGCCATCGGTCAGCTTGGCGACGCGGGTTACCAGGTCCTGCTCTTCGGTGACGATGACATGTTCGGCGCCCAGCGAGCGCAGGTAATCGCTATCTTGCGCGAACGGCGTCGCGGCGATCGCCTCGGCCCCTAGCGCCTTGATCAACTGCACGGTGTAAGGCCCCCCGCCCTGACTGGCGGCGGTCACCAATACACGTTGACCGGGGCGAACGTCGGCCAGGTCGACGAGCCCGAAGTAGGCATTCAGCAGCGGCGTATAATGCACGCTGGCTTCCAGCGGAGTTAGCAACTCGGGGTAGCGCGTCAGCGAACAGCGCGGTAATAATACGCTATCGCCGTAAGTCGCATATTGGCTGGGATCGTGCGCCGGCAGACAGGCGACCCGGTCGCCCACGGCCAGGTCGCTGACGCTCTCGCCGATCGCCTCGACCACGCCGGCCATTTCATGGCCGATCCCCGATGGCAAGGTGGCTTGCGATGGCGCCAGATTCTGCCGCCAGAGAATGTCGTACCAGTTGACCCCTATCGCCTGCGCGGCGACCAGTACCTCGCCCTTTGCCGGCACGGCCTTGGGCTGCTCCTCGAATTCGAGCACGTCGGCGGGACCGAAGCGGTGAAAACGCATTACACGGGGCATCGTCCACCTCGCGAAAACTGACCAGAATGGTTTCTCATAGCCATAGACTCTATCCGGGCTTTCACGCGAACGCCATTCACGCTCGTCGATAATCGTTATAGATTGTGGTGATGGAACTTTTCGTCGCCCAACCACTTGACCTCAAGCAATGTTAAGGTTTTAAGCTCGCAGCGATTCACCCGTGAACAGCCGGTTTCTCGATACCACCCGCCTCAAGGAAGACCACAATGAATCGTAACGACCTGCGTCGTGTCGACTTCAACCTGCTGATCGTGTTCGAGACGCTGATGCACGAGCGCAGCGTGACGCGCGCCGCGGAAAGGCTGTTTCTCGGTCAACCTGCCATCAGCGCCGCCCTTGCTCGCCTGCGCAGCCTGTTCGACGATCCGCTATTCGTGCGCACCGGGCGCAACATGGAGCCGACATCGCGTGCCGAGGAAATCTTCAGGCATCTGCAACCCGCGTTGGATTCCATCTCCAATGCGCTGAGCAGCACCAGCGACTTCGACCCCGCCACCAGCGACGCGGTATTCCGTATCGGCCTGTCGGACGATGTCGAGTTCGGCCTGCTGCCCCCGCTGCTGCGACGCATTCGGGCAGAGGCGCCCAACGTGGTGCTGGTGGTGCGCCGCGCCAATTATCTGCTGATGCCGAACCTGCTGAGTTCCGGCGAGATTTCCGTAGGGGTCAGCTACACCGACGAATTGCCGGCCAATGCCAAGCGCAAGGGCCTTCGCCGTAGCAAGCCGCGCGTGCTGAGGGCCGACGCCGTGCCGGGCTCGCTGTCACTCGACGACTACTGCGCACGACCGCATGCGCTGGTGTCGTTCGCCGGCGACCTGGGCGGTTATATCGACACACAGCTCGCCGAGCTGGGGCGTTCGCGCCGTGTGGTGCTGGCGGTGCCCCAGTTCAATGGCTTGAGTACCCTGCTGGCGGGCACGGATATCATCGCCACGGTTCCTGACTATGCTGCCGCGGCGCTGACGGCGGGAGGTGGCCTGCGCGAGGACGACCTTCCCTTCGAGGGCCCCGCTTTCGAATTGTCGATGGCCTGGCGCGGCGCCCAGGACAATGACCCCGCCGAGCGCTGGTTGCGTTCACGCATCCAGATGTTCATCGGCGATCCTGATAGCCTGAACTAGATCGCGCTCGCAACACGCCCGGGATTTCGTGCGTCGCGGGACGATCAATGCCCTGAAATCAACCGCCACCCAATCGCCATCGATACGGCATTCGTCCACTATCAATTAGCATAATAATCAGTTTCGTCTCGTTCGATTCGTTCGCGGCAATGTCATGCGACAGACTTTGCTTACCGAAAGGGTTCACCCCAAAACCGACGAGGCAATCATCATGAAAATGTCACTCTTCCCCGCTGTTATATTCGCTGCCATGTTGCCAGTCACCGCTCTCGCCAGCTTGGCGACCGATCAAGCCTTCAAGGACATTCACGAGCCGCTGGCAGCCGAGGCATCCACCAAGGATCACGCCATCGAACAGCCGCAAATACTCAGCAGCCTGGGCCAAAGCGATGGCGTGGCACAAACCTTCTACAACATCGCACTCGAAACGCAGCATGTCACCGACCTGCCCGTCAGCGACGAAAAGGCACCGGTAGCATCCAAGCCGCTCGATTGGTAATTACCGCTTAACACCGGCAATACCCATGACCAACGCCGCCTTTTCGAGGCGGCGTTTTTCGGTGCATGGCAAACATCATTGACGGTGATAACCATCTTCGCTGCGTTCGATTCGTCGACGCTAATGCCATGCCGCAAACTGCGCGAAGTCTACCGTTACCGGCGAGAATACTCATGAAAAAGCCACTGCCCACGTTACGAAGCACGCTATTGACTTTCTCCTTCCTGCTGGCATTTTCAATACCCCTTGCCCAGGCACAACAGGCATCGTCGCCCGCCGTCGAGGTCGGTGTGGCCCAGGTAGTGCAGCACAAGATAACCGAATGGGATGAATTCACCGGGCGCCTCGAAGCACCGGAAAGCGTGGAAATTCGTCCACGCGTTTCCGGTTTCATCGACACGGTGAACTTCGACGCCGGATCGACGGTGCAAAAGGGTGACGTGTTGTTCGAGATCGACCCTAGGCCCTTTGAAGTGGAGGTGCGCCGACTGGAAGCCGAGTTCGAGCAGGCACAAGCCAATCTCGAGCGCGCGGCCAACGAGGCCCGTCGCGGCGAGCGGCTCAAGGCCAGCAATGCCATTTCCACGGAGCGCGCCGAGGCGCGCATCAGCGAGGCGCAACAGGCGCGCGCGCAGGTCGCCGCCATTGGCGCCGAACTCGACGCCGCACGACTCGAACTCAGCTTTACCCAGGTCAGGGCGCCGATTGACGGCCATATCGGGCGCGCCGAGGTGACCGCCGGCAACCTGGTCGGCGCCGGGCAGACCCTGCTCACCACGCTGGTCTCGACGGATCGTGTCTACGCCTATTTCAACCTCGACGAGCGTACCTATCTCGAATACCAGGCGCTGATCCAGCAAGGCGAGCGCGGCCAGGCCAGCCCGGTCTATCTCGGCCTGGCCGGCGAACCAGGGTATCCGCACCTGGGACACATCGACTTCATCGACAACCAGGTCGATCCGATGACCGGCACCATTCGCGGGCGCGCAGTGTTCGACAACGACGCGGGACTCTTTACCCCCGGCCTGTTCGCGCGCCTCAAGCTGGTCGGCAGCGCGCGTTACGACGCCGTGCTGATTCAGGAAACCGCCGTGGGTACCGACCTGGATCACAAGTTCGTACTGGTGCTCGACGATCAGCAAAAGGTGTCTTATCGCCAGGTCGAATTGGGACCGAAAGTCGCCGGCTTGCGCATCGTGCGTGACGGCCTGGCCCCGGGTGATCGCATCGTCGTCAATGGTCTGCAACGCGTGCGTTCCGGCATGACGGTCAGCCCCGAGATCGTGCCCATGGCCAACGCAGCAACCCTCGCCCGACTGGAACGCCAGCAGCAGCGAGTCGAAGCCGCCCTGGCGGCCTCCCGGGTGCTGAATGACAACGACCGCCTTACCGCCAGCGCGACGCCTCGCTAGCCGTCGTCCCGGGTGAGTCTTTCAAGGGAATAAAAAATGAATTTCTCGCAATTCTTCATTCAGCGACCGATCTTCGCCGCCGTACTGTCGTTGCTGATTTTGATTGGTGGCGCCATTTCGCTGTTCAAGCTGCCGATCAGCGAATATCCCGAGGTGGTACCGCCGACCGTGGTGGTGAATGCAACCTATCCCGGCGCCAACCCGAAAGTGATCGGCGCAACCGTGGCCACGCCGCTGGAGCAGGCGATCAACGGCGTGGAGAACATGCTTTACATGTCCTCCCAGGCCACCGCCGACGGCAAGCTGACGCTGACCGTTACCTTCGCACTCGGCACCGATCTGGATACTGCCCAGGTGCAGGTACAGAACCGCGTCGCCCGCGCGCTGCCGAAACTCCCCGAGGAAGTGCAGCGCCTGGGTGTCACCGCGATCAAGGCGTCGCCCAATCTGACCATGGTCGTGCACCTGACCTCGCCGGACAACCGCTACGACATGCTTTATCTGTCCAACTACGCGACGCTCAACATCAAGGATGAGTTGGCGCGGTTGGAAGGCGTCGGCGACGTGCAACTGTTCGGCGCCGGCGATTACGCCCTGCGCGTGTGGTTGAACCCCAATCAGGTCGCCTCGCGCAACCTGACCGCCACCGACGTGGTCAATGCCATTCGCGAGCAAAATCGCCAGGTAGCCGCCGGCGCGCTGGGTGCACCGCCCGCCCCCAACGCCACCAGCTTTCAACTGTCGATCAATACCCAGGGCCGGCTGGTCAGCGAGGAGGAGTTCGAGAACATCATCGTGCGCGCCGGCCCCGGTGGCGAGATCGTGCGCCTGAAGGACATCGCGCGCATCGAACTCGGTGCCAGCCAGTACGCCCTGCGTTCGCTGCTCGACAATAAGCCGGCGGTGGCCATTCCGATCTTCCAGCGCCCCGGTTCGAACGCCCTCGAACTCTCCGATGCCGTGCGCGAGCGCATGGCCGAGCTGAAACAGGTCTTCCCCGAGGGCATCGACTACACCATCGTCTACGACCCGACGATTTTCGTGCGCGGCTCCATCGAGGCGGTGGTGCATACCCTGCTCGAAGCCATCCTTCTGGTGGTATTGGTGGTGGTGCTGTTCTTGCAGACCTGGCGCGCCTCGATCATTCCGCTCGCCGCGGTACCGGTATCGCTGATCGGCACCTTCGCGGTGATGCATATGCTCGGCTTCTCGCTCAATGCCTTGTCGCTGTTCGGGCTGGTGCTGGCCATCGGCATCGTGGTCGACGATGCCATCGTGGTGGTGGAAAACGTCGAGCGCAATATCGCCCTTGGCCTGACGCCGGTGGAAGCCACCAAGCGCGCCATGCGCGAAGTGACCGGGCCGATCGTCGCAACGGCGCTGGTGCTGTGCGCGGTGTTCATTCCCACCGCGTTCATCTCGGGGCTGACCGGGCAGTTCTATCGCCAGTTCGCGCTGACCATCGCCATCTCCACGGTGATCTCGGCATTCAACTCGCTGACCCTGTCGCCGGCCCTGGCGGCCACCTTGCTGAAAAGCCATGACGCGCCCAAGGATGGCTTTTCGCGGTTGCTCGACCGGCTGTTCGGCGGCTGGCTGTTCCGTCCGTTTAATCGCTTCTTCCAGCGTGCCAGCCACGGCTATGTAGGTACGGTAAGGCGCATACTGCGCGGCAGCAGCATCGCCGTGCTGGTGTATATCGGCCTGATCGGCCTGACCTGGATGGGCTTCGCGAATACGCCGAGCGGTTTCGTGCCGCAACAGGACAAGCAGTACCTGGTGTCGTTCGCGCAACTGCCCGACGCGGCGACGCTCGATCGCACCGAGGCGGTGATTCGCGAGATGTCGGAGAAGGCGCTGGAATACCCCGGCGTCGAGAGCACGGTGGCGTTTCCCGGGCTGTCGATCAACGGCTTCACCAATAGCCCCAACAGCGGGATCATCTTCGTCACCCTCGATCCGTTCGATGAACGTCAGGATCCGAGCCTGTCGGCCAATGCCATCGCCGGCGCGCTGAACCAGGAATTCGCCAGCATCAAGGAAGCCTTCGTGGCGATTTTCCCGCCACCACCGGTGATGGGGCTGGGCACCATCGGCGGCTTCCGCCTGCAGATCGAGGACCGCGCCAACCTGGGCTACGAGGAACTCTATCGCCAGACCCAGAACATCATCGCCAAGAGCCGGCAGGTGCCGGAGCTGGCCGGTCTGTTCTCGAGCTTCACGGTCAACGTGCCGCAGATCGACGCCGACATCGATCGCGAGAAGGCCAAGATGCACGGCGTAGCCATCGACGACATCTTCCAAACCATGCAGATCTACCTCGGCTCGCTGTATGTCAACGATTTCAATCGCTTCGGTCGCACCTACCAGGTGATCGCCCAGGCCGACCAGCAGTTCCGCCTCGAGCCCGAGCAGATCGGCCAGCTCAAGGTGCGAAACGCCAGCGGCGAGATGGTGCCACTGGCCTCGTTCGTCGACGTACAACGCGCCTCCGGCCCCGACCGCGTGATGCACTATAACGGCTTTCTGACCGCCGAGATCAACGGCGGCCCGGCACCCGGTTACAGCTCGGGCCAGGCCGAGGCGGCGATGGCCAAGCTGCTCGAGGAAGAACTGCCCAACGGCATGACCTACGAATGGACCGACCTGACCTATCAGCAGATCCTCGCCGGCAACACCGCGCTGTTCGTGTTCCCGCTGTGCGTGTTACTGGCCTTTCTGGTGCTAGCCGCGCAATACGAGAGCTGGAGCCTGCCGCTGGCGGTGATCCTGATCGTGCCGATGACGCTGCTCTCGGCGATCACCGGGGTGATCATCTCGGGTGGCGACAACAACATCTTCACCCAGATCGGGCTCATCGTGCTGGTCGGGTTGGCGTGCAAGAACGCGATCCTGATCGTCGAGTTCGCCAAGGATAAACAGCAGGAAGGCATGGATCGCATCGCTGCGGTGCTCGAGGCCTGCCGGTTGCGTCTGCGACCGATCCTGATGACGTCGTTCGCTTTCATCATGGGCGTGGTGCCACTGGTGCTCTCGACCGGCGCCGGCGCCGAGATGCGCCAGGCCATGGGTGTGGCGGTGTTCTCGGGCATGCTCGGCGTGACCTTCTTCGGGCTGCTGCTGACCCCGGTGTTCTACGTGCTGATCCGGGCCTTCGTCGAGAAGCGCCAGGCCAGGCGCGAGCGTCGACTCGAGCAGTTGCCGGAGGCCAACGCATGAAGCTGCTTGTCATCGCCCTGCTCTCTTTGCTGCTCTCGGCCTGCGTCGTCGGCCCCGACTATCGGGCTCCGGCGTCCCAGCCCGCCGACTTCGAGGCCGCGCTATCGACACGGGAAACCCAGAACGACTACGACCTCGGTCATTTCGAGGCCGCCTGGTGGCGCCAGTTCGAGGACCCGGTGCTGAATCGCCTGGTGCAAACGGCGCTCGAGGAGAACCGCGAATTGCGCGTCGCCTACGCCCGTCTGCGTGCGGCGCGGGCGATTCGCGACGATGCCGCCAACGATAGGCTGCCGACGGTCACCAGCCGCGCCAGCGGTGAGTTCGGCAAGGGCCAGCAGCCCGGCTTCGGCGAGCAACGTGTCGATAGCGAGCGCTACGACCTGGGTCTCGACATGGCTTGGGAGCTCGACCTGTTCGGGCGCATACAACGCCGGATCGAAGCGAGCGATGCCGAGATCGGCGCTGCGCGGGCCGAGCTGCAGCATCTGCAAGTCAGTCTGATCGCCGAACTGGTCGATGCCTATGGCGCCCTACGCGGCACGCAACTGCGCCAGCGCATCGCCCGCGACAACCTGGCCAATCAGCAAGCGTCTCGCGAACTCACGGTCGTGCTGCGCGAGGCCGGCATCGGCAGTCAGCTCGATGTACTGCGCGCCGACGCACGCCTGGCCGCGACCGAGGCAACCTTGCCGCAATTGCAGGCCGAGGAGGTGCGCACGCGCAACCGCATCGCCACCCTGCTCGGCCAACGTGCCGATACGTTCGCGATCGATCTTGCCCCGCGCGAGTTACCGGCGATCGCCAAGGCCCTGCCGATCGGCGATCCCGCCGAGCTGCTCAGGCGCCGCCCGGACATCCGTGCCGCGGAGCGCCGGCTGGCCGCCGCCACGGCGAATGTCGGTGTCGTCACCGCCGACCTGTTTCCACGGGTGAGTGTTTCGGGGTTCCTCGGCTTCATCGCCGGGCGTGGCTCGCAGATCGGCTCCTCAGCGGCGCGCGCCTGGAGTGTGGCACCGAGTATCAACTGGGCCGCATTCGATCTGGGTAGCGTGCGCGCGCGACTGCGCGGCGCCGAGGCCAACGCAGACGCCGCACTCGCCAACTATGAGCAGCAGGTCTTGCTGGCGCTGGAAGAAACCGCCAATGCCTTCAGCGATTACGCCAAGGTACAGCAACGCCTGTTGGCGCTGATCCGTCAGGCCGAGGCCAGCCGCGCGGCCGCCGAGCAAGCCGAGATTCGTTACCGCGAAGGCACCGTGGATTATCTGGTGCTGCTCGACGCCGAACGCGAGCGCCTGGCCGCCGAGGACGCGCAGGCCCAAGCCGAGATCGCTCTGTATCGCGGCATCGTCGCCATCTACAAGGCGCTCGGCGGTGGCTGGTCGGTCCAGCCAAGCTAGGCCCGACCAACCCGATGGCAAAGGGCGGCTTGCGTCGAAACACGCAAGCCGCCCTTCTTCATGATGAGAGGGAGGAAACGAACGCTCAGAAGCCCTTGGCGAAACCGCGCGGGCGCGCCGGCTGCGGCCGCTCGCACTTGAGGAACTGACCGTAGCCCGCCTGCCCCGTGGGTTCGCCCTGTGCCGAAACCACACTGCCCCGGCATAGCGTCATTACCGGGCTGCCGGTCAACTCGAGGCCCTCGTAGGGGGTGTAGTCGACATCGTGATGCAGGTCGACGTTGCGGACGGTGCTCTTGCGCGCGGCGTCCCACAGCACCAGGTCGGCATCGGAGCCGATGGCGATGGTGCCCTTGCGCGGGTAGAGCCCGTAGATCTTGGCCGCGTTGGTCGCCGTCAGCGCGACGAAGCGGGTGACGTCGATGCGCTCCTTCACCACCCCTTCGGAGAACAGGATCGGCAGGCGCGTCTCGAGCCCGGGAATGCCGTTGGGAATATGGTGGAACGCCGCCTTGTCGCCGTGCAGTTTCTTGCCGCGCGGGTCGTCGAAGCGGAACGGCGCATGGTCGGAGGAGAAAACCTGGAACACGCCGCTCTCCAGCGCCTGCCAGACCGCTTCCTGTGAGGCCTCGTCGCGTGGCGGCGGGCTGCACACGCACTTGGCACCCTCGAAGCCATCCAGTTTCAGGTCTTCGGCGGTCAGCATCAGGTACTGCGGACAGGTCTCGCCGTAGACACGCAGGCCGCGGCTCTGGGCCCAGCGGATCTGCTCGATCGCCTCGCGCCCCGAGACGTGCACGATCAGCATCGGCACATCGATCAGCTCGGCCAGCGAAATCGCCCGATGGGTGGCCTCGCGCTCGCCGATCGCCGAGTGCGACTCGGCATGGTAGTAGGGATCGGTCTTGCCGCAGGACTCGAGCAGCTCGGTCAGGTAGGCGATGCAGTCGGCGTTCTCGGCGTGGATCATGACCATCGCCCCCTCGCGCCGGGCCAGCGCCAGCACGTTGAGGATCTCGCGATCGTTGAGCTTCAGGTCGTCATAGGTCATGTAGATCTTGAACGAGCTGTAGCCCTCGTCGATCAGTGCCGGCAGTTCCTCCTTGAGCACCGTTTCGGTGGGATCGGTGACGATCATGTGGAAGGCGTAGTCGATGAACGCCTTGCCGTCGCTGCGCCGGTGGTAGTCGTCGACCGCGGCGCGCAGCGATTGGCCCTTCTGCTGCGCGGCGAAGGGGATCACGCTGGTGGTGCCGCCGCAGGCCGCCGAGCGCGTGCCGGTATAGAAGTCATCGGCCATCACCGCGCCGTCGCCCATGGGTTGATCGAGATGGCAATGCGCATCGATGCCGCCGGGCATCACCCACAGGCCGTCGGCGTCGACGATTTGCTCGGCATCGGCATCCGCCAGCCCCTGGCCCAGCGCCACGACGGTGCCGTCCTTGATGCCGATGTCGGCGTGGTAGCGGTCGGCCGCGGTGATGACCAGGCCGTTCTTGATGATCAGATCGAACGCTTTCATAGCAAAGTCCCGGTTGTCGTTGTGAAGGCGATTCAGTTGCCGCCCATGGCGTTGGGCAGCCATAGCACCAGTTCCGGCCAGATGATGATCAGCATCACGAATGCCAGCATGATCGCCAGGAACGGCAGACTGCCTAGCATCACGTCGGTGATCGAGCCCTTGCCGCGCACACCCTGCACCACGTAGAGATTCATGCCGATCGGCGGGGTGATCAACGAGATCTCCATCATGATCACCAGGAAGATGCCGAACCACACCGGATCGAAACCGAACTGCACCACCATCGGCACCACGATCGGCACGGTGGCGATCATCATCGACAGCGTCTCGAGAAAGCAGCCCAGCACAAGGTAGAACACCACCAGCGCCAGGATCAGGCCGAGCGGCGTGAGGCCGAGATCGGCGACCCAGTTGGTCAGCGTGAAGGGAATACCGAGGATGCCGACGATGTAGTTCATGAAGAAGGCAGCGACGATGATCAGCAGGATCATCGCCGTGGTCCGCGCCATCGACAGGAAGCACTCGTGGAGCATGGTCAGCGTCAGCTTGCGATTGATCGCGGCCAGCACCAGCGCCGCGACCACGCCCAGGGCGGCGGCTTCGGTGGGCGTGGCCCAGCCGCTGTAGATGCTGCCGATGACGATGGCGAAGACGAACGCCGGCGGCAGCAGGTCGACCAGCGAACGCAGGCGCTGGGCGAGCGGCACGCGCGGCTCCTCGTCGCCGGCCACGCCCGGATGCAGCAGGCTGAAGAGCATGATCGTGAGCATGAAGGCGCCAGCCAGGATCAGTCCGGGCAGAATGCCGGCGATGAACAGCTTGCCGATCGAGGTGTTGGTGATCGCGCCGTAGATGATCATGTTGATGCTTGGCGGAATCAGGATGCCCAGCGTGGCGCCGGCGGCCAACGTACCCACCGCCAGGCGCTCGCTGTAGCCACGCCCCGAGAGCGCCGGCAGCGCCACGGTGCCGATGGTCGCGGCGGTGGCGACCGACGAACCGGACATCGCCGCGAACACGGTCGAGGCGCCGATGTTGGTATGCAGCAGGCCGCCGGGCATGCGGCTCAGCCACACCGACAGCGCACTGTACATGCGCTCGGTGACGCCGCTGCGCAGCAACAGCTCGCCGAGCAGAATGAACAGCGGAATCGCCGTCAGCAGGAAATCGTTGAGCGTGCCCCACAGCGTATCGCCGAAGGAATACAGCAGCGGCAGGCCCAGGTACATCAGGGTACCGATGGCCGCGACGCTGAAGATCGCTACCGCCACGTGCACGCCGATCGCCATCATGCCGAGCAGGATGACAAAGCCGATGAAGACCTCGAATGCGCCGATCATGCGTGGTGACTCCTCTGCGGAACGTCCGTTGCGGCATCGACGTAGTCGTGACGCGCCTCGTCGAGCTCTTCATCGGCAGAGCGTGGATCGAACTCGGTATTGAGCTGGGCGACATTGCCGCCCAGCAGCAGATAGATGGCACGCAGCGCCAGCAGCGTGGCCAGCAAGGCAAATACCGCAAGTCCCGCGACCCACAGCGACTGGGGAATCCACAACGGCGTCTGCAGCGGTGTGCTGGCATGGCTCTGGAATTCCAGGGTCACCAACAACGTATCGGCGCCACGCCATAGCATGAAGCCCGCGAAGCCCGCCAGCAGCACGGAAGCGATGACGTTCAGGGGAGCGCGTAGCGCCGCGGGCAGCTTGGCCAGCAAGACATCCACGCGCGTATGGGCGCGCTGTAGCAGCGCGTAGGCGAAACTGAAGGCGACACCGATGGCCAGGACATAACCGCCGATCTCGTTGGCGCCCTGTATCGAGAAATTGAAGAACTTGCGCGCGATGACCTCGAAAGTGATCAACCCTGCTAGAAATAGCGCGGCATAACCGGCCATCAGCGCGGTGCCGTGAGCCAGCCCATTGGCGGCGCGGTAAGCGTCATTGGCTTTCATCGTATGCGTCTCCGTAACGGGGCGGGAAGCATGGCTCCCCGCCCCCATCGGTTACTGGATGGTGTAGCCTGTCGCTTCGCCGACCGTTTCGTTCCACACCTGGGTGCACTCGGGGTAGACCTGATTGCAGCTCTCGCCCCACGCCGGCAGCACGGCAGTTTCGGTGATGTCTCTCACCAACTGGGAGGAAGAGTCATCGATCTCGACCAGGGTCATGTCATATTCCGTGTGACGCTGGCAGTTCGGCTGACCGGTGCTGCAGGCGATCGCATCGTCGTTGACGTTATAGGCGATATCCCACATCTGCTGCTCCATCTCCTTGAATGCCGCCGTCAGCTCCTGCTGCTGCTGTTCGTTGAGGCGGTTCCAGGCATCCAGGTTCATCATGTGTCCCTGGACGGAGTACGACAGCGGCAGCGGCACCAGATGCGTGGTGACCTCGGGCCATTTGCCGCTATTGGCGGCGGTGGGCGCGGTCACGCCGCAGTCGGCCACGCCGCGTTGCAGCGCCAGATAGACCTCGCTGAACTGCAGCGTCACCGGCGTTGCCCCCAGGCCCTCGACCAGATGCGACATCGACGGGGTGAAGACGCGCACCTTCTTGCCCTTCAGATCGTCCACGCCGGCGATGTCGCCGTTACAGAACAGCATCTGCGGGCCGAACGGCCATAGCGTCATCAGCTTGGCGTTGAAACGCTCCTGCAGCCGCGCATCCATCTTCTCGCGATAGGCCTCGACGACTTCGCGCTGCTGGTCGAGGTTCTGCGCCACACCGGCCAGGTCGACGCCCTCGAAGAACGGATCGTCGCGAGAGGCCATGCCGATCTGCACCGACATCACGTCGAAGGCGCCGGTGCGCAGCATGCGCAGGGCATCGGCCGCCTCGACCCCGATGGCGTCCATGGTGTTGTAGGTGACCTGCATGTCGTCACGGGCACTGAGCTTGCCGAAGAAGGGTCGCTCGACCTGCTCGACGTGGATCTTGTTGCCCGAGAAGTTGCCTACCACGCGCATGAGAACCTCTTCCTGCGCGTAAGACATCGTGCTCAGGATCATGCCGCAGGCGACGGAGGTGGCAAGCGCCGCGCGCTTGAATGTCGTTGTTTTCATATCTCGATATTCCTCTAGCGGTTCCACATTGTTGTTGTCGAATCTTTCCTGCGTGAGCCATCGGCTCGGTGCTACTTTTCACCCCGGTTTCGGCACCGAATCGGTGTCAGTACCGCAAACGCGGATCGGCGAACAGACTGCCCCAGCCGGTGACCCGGGCGGGGTCGATATGGCCCATCTGCAATGTCTTCCACACGGTCACGCTGACCGAGTCGTAGATGGGAATGTCGAGTTCCTTCTCCAGCTCGGCGACGATACCCGCCCCGCGCAGATTGGTGCACAGAATGGTGATCGCATCCGGCCGCGCCTGGGCGACCTCGCGCACCATGTCCGCCAGGGTGTTTTCGTCGTATTCGGAGAAGGAGAAGTTGCCGCGGTCGTTCAGGTGGCGTTCGCTGACCACCTCGTGCCCTGCGGCATCGTAGTTGGCGATGATATTCGCCTGGATGTCGTCGAGGTAGGGCGTCACCAGCCCCAGGCGGCGCACCTCGGTGCGTTCCAGCGCCTCGTTCAGGGCCAGCACGCTGGTGGTGGCCGGCACGCCGGTGGCGTCGACGATGGCATCGCACAGGCGTTGGTCCGCCTCGAACCCCAGCCAACTGGCCGAGGTGCCGTTCCAGGCGATCACATCCATCTGCGCGTCGTTGAGCAGTTGCGCCGCTTCCAGCAGCGGCGCGGGGTCGAACTGCGCCAACGCCTCGTCGCGCATGGAGATTTCCTTGACCGTGAAGCGCTGGAAATGCGCCGTCACGTGCGGCGACAGGCCGTGCAGCAGGGCGCTGGTGTAGGGCTCGAGCACCGTATTGGAGGACGGTGTCAGCATACCGATGAGTGTGCGTTTCATGAGCGGATCGGGATCCTTGTTCTAGTTATCGGTGGCCATGTCCCGGTGCGTAACACATTTACGACTTTCTTGAATCGCACCGGACAGGCATCGGCTGAGCGTCGCTTTTTTGAATTTTGTATTTTGAATGCAATTCAGCTTGATCTAAGATTTGCACATCCACGAGATTTTGCAAGTACACTTTCCGCAGCGTGCCGAAAGGCATAGGTCGGCATTCGCAGCCACAGGAGAAGACCCGCCATGCCAGAGATTTCCAACGAGACCCTCGACGGTGCTCCTATCGATAGCGTTTCCATCGACCGTGCGCAGCGACCACCCCTGCGCCGCCTTTCGCTGTACGAGGCGGTGACCGAACGCCTGAGGGAGATGGTGCTCGAAGGCGAACTCGCGCCGGGCAGCCGTATCTCGGAAAAGCGGCTCTGCGAGATTTTCGACGTTTCGCGCACGCCGCTGCGCGAGGCGCTCAAGGTCCTGGCCAACGAGGGGCTGGTGGAGTTGCTGCCCAACCGCGGCGCCAAGGTCACCGAGGTCACGCTGCGCGAGGTCACCGACCTGTTCGAGGTCATGGTCGTGCTTGAGGGGTTGTCGGGCGAACTGCTGACGGTGCGCGCCTCCGATGCCGACATCGCCGAGCTTCGCGCCATGCACCAGCGCATGATGGAGCACTATCGGCGCCATGAGCGTCCGGAGTATTTCCAGCTCAATCAGGAGGTTCACCGACGGCTCACCGAGATCGCCGGCAACAGCGTCCTGCTCGAACTCGAGGCATCGTTGTCGTTGAAGATCACCCGGGCGCGTTACGTCACCAACATGCAACTGGGACGCTGGGACGAATCGGCCTGCGAGCATGAGCGCATCATCGAAGCGCTCGAGAAGCGCGACCCGAAGGCGCTTTCCCAAGCCATGCGCTTTCACATGCGCAAGACCGGCGATGCCGTGCTCCAGGGCCTGCACCAGGGCTGACGCCCTCACGCCCTCACCCGCCCGACCGCTGACGCCAAATCCTTTGTTACCGCTTCGCCCGCCACGGCGGGCCTCGAGTCTGTCACTCGCCCCTCCGCGCCATCGATTGCCGCCTCTCTGTTACCACTTCCTCGCTTTGCGCTGCGGCATCGGCGTTCTGCTTGCTCTCGACACTCAATACAAAACAGTATCTTTATGATTTAATTATAAAAATAAAAAAATCGTATTTTGTATTTTGAATGCTACTACATTCTGACCTACGCTTCTGATGAGTCGCCCAGGCGACCTAGCCAACAACAACACCGCCACTCGAGGAAGCGATACTCATGACAACGACTCGCCATATAACCCGACACTGCACCGCCCTGCTCCTGGCCCTGGGGCTCGGCACGCCCCTGTTGGCCAACGCTGAAACCCTGCGCTTCGGGGGCAACTTCCCCAGCGCACACTCCTCCAGCAAGGCCATGGAAATCTTCAAGGAAGAGCTGGCCGAGCGCACCGACGGCGAGCTGACCGCCCAGTTGTTCCCCAACATGCAGTTGGGCGGCGCGGGCGAGAACGTCGACCAGGTGAAATCCGGTGCCATCATGGGCACCTGGATCGGCGTTTCCTACCTGTCGCGCATCGTTCCGGAACTCGAGGTGCTGAGCATACCGTTCGCCTTCGACAGCCGCGAAGACGCCTTCGCCCTGATCGACGGCAAGATCGGCGACATGCTCGGCGAGAAGCTCGCCGCGGCCGGCTTCGTTCCCCTGGGCTACATGGAACTGGGCTTCCGCCACGTGACCAACAGCGTGCGCCCCATCGAGACGATCGAGGATTTCGAGGGGCTCAAGATCCGTCTGCAGCCCAACCAGACCCATATCGATACCTTCCGCGCACTGGGTGCCAATCCGGTGTCGATGGACATCAAGGAAGTCTACGGCGCCCTGCAGCAAGGGGTACTGGACGGCCAGGAGAATCCCTACAGCATCATCGAAACCAACAATTTCAATGAAGTGCAGGAATATCTGTCGGATACCGGCCACTTCTACGAATTCATCGTCGTTGTCGCCAACAAGAACAAATTCGACAGCCTGAGCGACGAACAGCAGCAAGCCGTGCGTGACGCCATGGCCGAGGCCGTGGCCTGGCAGCGCGACAAGGCCGCCCAGGAGGATGAAGCCGCGCGCCAGGCATTGATCGAGAGCGGCATGCAGTTCACTGAGATCAGCGACGAGACCCGGGCGCAATTGCGCGCGGCGACCGAGGGTGTGGTCGACGACCTGCGCGAGAAGCTCGGCGCTGATCTGGTCGATCGGGTACTCGCGGAGTTCGAGTCATGACACCCGTCTGGCACCGGCTGGAGGCATACGCCTCCAGCCCGTTCAAGCGCCACTTTCTGCACGGCCTGGCACTGCTCGATCGCAGCTCGTATTACGCCATCATCGTGGCGATGGGTATGATGACGCTACTGGTCTCGGTCCAGGTATTCGCCCGCTACGTGCTGGCATACTCGATCGACTCCGCCACCGAGCTCTCACGCCTGTTCTTCGTCTGGTCGATCTTCCTGGCCATCCCGCATGGCATCAAATGCGGCATCCACGTCGGCATCGACGCGCTCGTCGGGCTGCTGCCCGAAGGTGCGCAACGCCAGCTGGCGCGCCTGATGGCGCTGCTCGCCGCGCTATTGATGGTCGCGCTGTTCTGGCTCGGACTGGGCGCGGTGATCAATAACTGGCAGCAGTTGATGCCGACCATTCCGGTCACCTCCGCCGTGTTCTATATCGCCGTGCTGGTCTGCGCCGGCCACAGTTGCCTGCATCTGATCGCCCAGGTCCTACAGGTCGAGCCACTGCCCAGCGCCCCCGCGGCCAGCGAAGAGGGGGAAACCTCATGACCCTGACCATCATTGTCACGTTTCTGGTCCTCGCGCTGCTGCGCATGCCACTGGCCTTCGCCCTGGGCCTGGCATCGCTGGTCGGCCTGTTCATCGGCGACATGAGCCTTTCGGTGTTGCCGCAGCGCATGATGCACTCGGTCGACAGCTTTCCGCTGATGGCGATTCCGCTGTTCATGCTGGCCGGTGAGCTGATGGTCGCTGGTGGGGTGCTGCAACGGCTGGTGGATTTCGCCAACTCGCTGATCGGTCGTGTGCATGGCGGCCTGGCACACGTCGCAATCGTCGCCGGCATGGTGTTGGCGGCAGTCAGCGGTGCCGCCGTGGCCAGCGCCAGCGCACTGGGCAGCGCCATGGTGCCGTCGATGCGCCAGCAGTACGATACCGGCTACTCCAGCGCGGTCATCGCCTCAGCGGCGAATCTCGGTGCGATCATCCCACCCAGCAACGCGATGATCGTCTATGCGCTGATGGCCGGCTCCAGCGTGTCCGTGGGCGGGCTGTTCATGGCCGGCGTGGTGCCCGGCATCCTGCTCGCCCTCGGCTTCATGGGCCTGGCCACCTTCATCTCGCTGCGGCGGCGCTATCCGCTGGTCGGTGGCGCCTTGGGGCTCAAGCACGTGCTGATCCAGACCTGGCGCGCCCTGCCGATCCTGCTGATGCCGGTGGTGGTGGTCGGTGGTATCGTCGTCGGTGCCTTCACGCCCACCGAGGGCGCGGCTATCGCCGTGGTCTACTCGCTGCTGGTCGGCTTCTTCGTCACCCGTCAGTTGCGCCTGTCGGATCTGCCCAAGGCGATGTTCAACGCCGCTGTCACCGCCGCCATGGTCGGCGCGCTGATCGCCTTCGCCTCAACCATGACCTTCGCCTTCACCATCGACCTGGTGCCGATCCTGCTCGCCGACTGGCTGAAGAGCGTGACCGCCGACCCGCAGGTGTTCCTGCTGCTGGTCATGGCGCTGCTGATTCTGGTCGGGATGTTCATCGAATCCAACGCCGCCTACATCATGTTGGTACCGCTGCTAGCGCCGATCGCCCTTTCCTACGGTCTCGATCCGCTGCTGTTCGGCTTCCTGTTCGTGATGAACCTGGTGGTGGGCATGATGACACCGCCGGTGGGCGTGCTGCTGTTCGTGATGTGCGGCATCTCGAAGATCAGTCTCAACGAGCTGATGAAGAGCGCCTGGCCGTTCATCGTCTTCCAGTACGCGATCCTGGCGCTGTGCATCCTGTTTCCCTCCATCGTGACCTGGCTGCCGAGAATGCTCGGCTACTGAGCGGAACGTACGACGATCGCCTCTTGCCTCTACCGTCCGCACTTGACGGTGGTGGAGGCTTTTATCCCAATTCGACACAAGAGCACGCCATGAAACTGCTGGTGATCAACCCCAATATCTCCCAGGACGTGACCCGCCTGATCGGGACCGAGGCAAGCCGCAGCATTCGCCCCGGGACCGAACTGACTCTCGCCACCGCGCCCTTCGGCGTGGCCTATATCGAAACCCGCGCCGAGGCCCTGATCGGTGGCTACGCCACCCTGCAGGTCGCCGCCGAGCAGTACCGGCAGCACGATGCCATCGTCGTCGCCGCCTTCGGCGACCCCGGGCTCGCCGCGCTGCGCGAGGTGCTGCCCATTCCCGTCGTCGGCATGACCGAGGCCGCCCTGGTCAGCGCCTGCATGCAGGGCGGCCGCTTCTCGGTCATCGCCATCTCCCAGCGCATCCAGGCCTGGTACCGGGAGTGCATCGCCGAGCATGGTCTGGCCGGTCGTCTGGCCAGCATCCGCGCGCTGGACGAACCGCTGCAACATATCGGCCGCGTGCAGGAGAACCAGGGCGACCGGCTGATCGAGCTGAGCCGCCAGGCAGTCGAGCACGACGGTGCCGATACGCTGATTCTGGCCGGTGCCCCACTGGCCGGGTTGGCCCGCGACGTCGGCCACCGTCTGTCGGTACCGGTACTCGATGGCGTCACCTGCGCCGTGACCCAGGCCCAGGCCATGGTCGACATGAGCCCCGCCACCCCGAGCGCCGGCAGCTACGCGCCGCCGCCGACCAAGGGCTGCCATGGCCTGACCCCGGCACTGGCGGAACTGGTCGGGCGTCAGCCGGTGGCGTGACTGCTCGGAACCCCGGATATCGGCTTCCCATCGCGCAAAAACCGGAAAGTCGTATCACCGAAGAGGACATAACATGAACAAGAGACTCGATGCCCACGGATCGGCCGGCAGCCCCTACCGGCACATCATGGGCCGCCTCACTCATCGCCATATCAAGCCCTTCCTACTCATGGGCGCCCTTCTCACGCTACCTTTCAACGGCGTTCTCGCTGCCGACGCCCAAGAAGAGCAGACCCGGCATGGCGGCCTCGTCAGCGCCACGCCGGAAAGCCAGGGTGTCGACTCGCGCCAGCTGGTAGCGCTGTCCCAATGGTTGCGCGAGGAAGACTACGACGTTCGCAGCCTGCTGATCGTCAAGGACAACAAGCTCGTTTTCGAGCGCTACACCCGCAATTTGACCCGGGATCATAACTACGAGCTCTACTCCGTCACCAAGACCATCACCGCACTGCTTGCCGGCATCCTGATCGAGGAGGGACGTATCGGCCTCGACGACAGCATCGCCGAGGTCATCGCGGACTATCGTCCGGATCTGGCGGCCAGCGTGGCCGACAAGGACGACATCACCCTGCATCACGTCCTGTCCATGTCATCCGGCCTCGCCTACGATTTCGACCCCGAGGGCGACCCCATCTACTACGGCGCCCCCGATCGCTTGAAGCTGATCGCCGACACCGGCAGACGATTTCCCCCGGGCAGCGAGTTCGAGTACACCGATGTCAATCCCGTCTTCGCGGCGGCCATGCTCAGCGCCGCCGCGGGAATGCCCATCCAGGAATATGCCGAGGAAAAGCTATTCAAGCCCCTGAACATGAAGAATTACGCTTGGGTGCGGGAGGATGAAAAGGGTCTGGTCTCCGCCGGTTGGGGCCTGCGCCTGCGTCCGATCGACATGGCCAAGCTGGGTGTGCTGATCATGCAAAAGGGCGAATGGCAGGGCGAGCAGATCGTTCCAAGCGAGTGGATCGAGCGGATGTCGACGCCACAGGCCGCTCGCGACTTCGGCTATTATCTATGGCTCAACCATATCGTCGATACCGAAAAGAGCCTGACCATGATGGGCTTCAAGGGGCAGTTCGTCACCACGCTCCCGGAGCGCGACACGGTCGTCGTCATGACCAGCCTGCTGCCGATCGAGGGTGGGCTGAGACACGCCAAGAACGTGCGCATCTTCCGCAATATCGTCAACGACTATGTCATTCCGGCGACGGCCGAGGATGCCGAGACGTCGGCGAACGACGCCACGCGCGACGCGTTGCGCGAGGAACTCGAACGCAGCCGGAACAGTCGCAGCGAACCGGGTGTGTTCGTCGATCCCACCGATGAACCGAGGCTCTAGGACGCCGTAAACCACGCCATAGGGCCCAGGCGTTCAACTTCCCCGCGCCTGGGCCTTATACTGCCTCATCGTCGGTCATCAAGAGACAGGGAACCCAGGCTATGACAACGGATGGCCCCACAGCGCGGCGCCGAGAGAGCGATGACGAACCCCGCGTCCCAAGGCGACGCATCCGCACGCCCTCCCTGGCGGAAGATGCCTACCGAACCCTGCACCATATGATCGTGTTCGGCCAACTCGCCCCCGGCGAGCGGCTGATCGAGCCCGAACTGTGCGAGGCGTTGGGCATCTCTCGCACGCCGCTGCGCGAGGCCCTCAAGCTGCTCGCCGCAGAGGGGCTCGTCGCCACGCGACGCAACCGCAACGCCATGGTCACCCTGTTCGACGCCCGCGAACTCGAGCACCTGTTCGAGGTCGAGGCCGGCATCGAGAGCTTCGCCATCGCGCTGGCCGCCCAGCGCATGACCAACACCGAACTCAAGCGTGTCGAGGCGCTGCAGGTACGCATGGAGAAGCTGCACGGCTCCGGCGATCTGGACACCTATTTCGAATTGAATCAGCGCGTGCACGCCATGATCGTGGCCGGCGCGCGGAACCCGGTGCTCGAGGAGACCCATCGCCGCCTGATCGGGCGCCTGGAGCGGGCCCGCTACGCCGCGCTGGGGAAATCCGGACGCTGGCGGGAGTCGGCGCACGAGCACCGCGAGATTCTCGAGGCACTCAAGGCCCGCGACGGGCAGCGCGCCCAGCAACTGCTCCTCGCCCACGTCCAGCACACCGGCGAGGTGATCGCCGCGATCTGCGACCGGCCGGCGAAACGCTGAAAGGCTCGAACCGATTCGCCACCACTCCAGCGCCGTCAAGCCAGCGTGAGATGGTTATCCCAATGCAGGGAGTAACTGGCAAGGCGCTGGATGCCATCTCCGGACCCGGGTATCTCAAACAAGCCACCCCCACCGGTGGAGACGATAAACCCACCCGCGCCATCGCTGATGACACCGGCGCCATCGCTCACTTCCGGCGCCTTGACCAGGCGATTCTCTGCGTAGTCATAGATGATCACCCGGTTGGCGCGCGGTGCGGTTATCGCGAACTGCGGTAGCGTTGGGCTGATCGCAACACTGGCCGTGTAGTTGCGCAGGCTTGTTTGCAACGCCTCGGGCAGGCTGATTTCCCGGAACTCGCGCGTCCGGCCATCGAGTACCGCGATCAATGGCGGGCTTTTCCACGCGGGCCCCTGAAACTGATAACCGGCAACGACAACGCCATCGGCACCGATATCTAGGTGACGGCAACTGAGCTGGTGGTGCGAGGGAGCGAAGCGTCCGGTGATCTCTCCGCTGTGCCGATCCATCAGCAACAGCGCGGGTCGCATGGTATCCAGATTGAGCTTGATACGATCCAGGTCCGGATGGGTCTTGATGCCACCCAGACCGATCACCAGGGTATTGCCATCCGGATGCAGGCGCAGCTCATGCGGGCCGATGCCGCCTAACGGATGGCGGGCAACTCGGGCGTATTGGCGATCGGCGTCGAAGACCGAAATCAGCCCTTCACCATCGATGTAGTGATTGGTCGTCACGTACAGAAAACGCCCATCCGGGCTGAACGCGCCATGGCCGTAAAAGTGGTGATCCTCGCCGGCGCCGACGGTTCGCTGTATCTCTCCTTTGGCGACATCGACCACATAGAAGTGATAACCCGGGCGACGCGGAAACATCACCACCTCGGCGCTGCCCGGTCTAGGGCAACCGCCATGGCAGCGCTCCGGCACCGGCATGCGGAACAACAACTCGCCACTGACGTTGGCCCCGGCGATAAAATGCCGACCCGCGTCGTCATCGACCGCGCTTAGCATCATGCCAGCAACGTTCTCGCCACGTGCCCAGGCGGCACCGGCACCAAAAGTCACGCCTGCGGCCAGCGTGACGCAGGCGCCTGCCGCCGTCAGGCTGCCGTGCAAAAAATCTCGACGACTGAGCACGATCAATCTCCATCGCTTGAATTGAAGCCCGTCACGACGCCCAGCGCCGCGGCGATACGCCCGTTGATCAATTGCTTCAACTGGCTGGCCTCGATAAACAGCGACTGCAGGTCGGCATAGCCTTCCTGCGTCTCGAGCATCTCTCCCAGACTCCGCTCGCGCTTCTCGAGGGCTTGGATCTCCGCGAGGGTACTGGCGAGTTGCTCGTCCAACGGCGCGATCAGCTCGTCGAGGCCGCGCTCGGCCAGCAACGCACGCAGACCCGGCGCAAAGTAGCGCTTCATCCCCTCGATGGAGGCACGTAGGGTGCCAAGCGACACCCCACTGCGCCAGGCGTCGGCGGCGTAAGGGTTGACCTGCGGGGTGCCACGCAATCCCAGCGGGCTAGCCAGGCGCCGATCGACCAAGATTTCCAGGCCCGTCATGGCAGCATGGATGGTGGTATCGGTGAGGGTGTCGGTCGTCTTGTAGAAGGTGGCGAAGGCCTGCCATTCCTGGTTGACCTCCGTCGCCTCTTGGGCAAGGTGCCCCGCTATCGCCGTCAGCAAGGCACAGGCCTGTGCGTCGGATGGCTTGATGCCGCGACCGGCCAGGGACGCGTCGAAGAGCAGGTACTCCAGCGCCGGGAAACCCTGCACGGCGATACTGCCGCCGGCAATCGCTTCGCTGGTGGCGGTGCGCCCGTCACTTAGCCAGTAGTCGGCCTTGCGCGCGACAAGATTCTTACTGTCAGGCCAGAACTGGAACTGCCAGGCGCGGCTGTCGAGATCGATGGGCCCGAAATCGACGAAGCGCACCCGCTGCCAATCGAAGAAGGCATCGCGCCAGTCTCCCTTGAGTTCATCGAGAGCCGATGCCGATGGTGCATCGCAGAAACGTTGCGTCGCTTGATCCAGCGCCCGGGTCGATTCCAGCAGCCGCTCGTAACCCGTAGCGATATCCGCATGCCAGATCGCGCGCGGCGCCGTATCGGTAGCGCTACCAGTAGCGGCGGCCATGGCGGCGCCAGCGGCCAACAACCCCAGAGCGCCCGTCAGCAGCAGTCGGGCAAAAGAACAGGGCGCTCTCGATGCAAACGAAACGGATCTGAAAATAGCCGGCCTGATCATGCGATAGGTTCCGTTCAAAGTGAGTTAAGGAAACGGATCAGCGCCTCCCTGGCGGTTTTGTCGAGCGCCTTGTAGCGCTCGCGTGTGGCCCGTGCCTCGCCACCATGCCAGAGGATGGCTTCCTCGAGGGTGCGTGCGCGGCCATCGTGCAGGAACCCCGCCAGCGAGTTGACCCGCTGGGCCAGGCCGATGCCCCACAATGGCGGGGTGCGCCACTCACGGCCATCGGCGAGAAACTCTGGGCGGCCATCGGCGAGACCCGGCCCCATGTCGTGCAGCAATAGATCGGTATACGGCCAGATGACCTGGTTACCGAGTGCCGGACGTCCGGGAACGGCAGCCGTGGTATGACTTGGCGTGTGGCAGGCCGCGCAACCGATGGCGTTGAACGACTTGGCACCAGCCATCACGGCGGGGTCATCGAGATTGCGGCGCTGGGGAACGGCCAGGCTACTGGCGTAAAACGTAATGAAATCGGCGATCTTGTCGCTGACCTCGGGCGCTCCGCCATTGGCAAAGCCATCGCAGCCCTGGCTCGCCGTGCAGTCCGTGGTCGGGGTGAGACTGGACGTCAAGCCCATGTCTCCGGCGAATGCGCCCATGCTCTGCTGTCGGATACTAGGCTCCGAGGCTTTCCAGCCGAAGCGTCCCAACACGGTCTTTTCCGCGGCGCGATCCCATACCCGATTGGGGCGCCCCGAAATGCCGTCGGTATCACTATCGGCGGGATCCGCGCCGGCCATAATTACGGCCTCGGGTATCGCCTGGAGCAGGCCGAGGCCGATCATTGGCGGCGCGACGCGTGGCGAGATCATCAGTTCGTCCGGCAAGGGGCCGTAATTCGGGTTGCCGATAGTGTAAATCGGCTCGCGCAGCTCGACCTGGCTACCGTCGCCAAGCATCACGCTGCGCTTGCGATAGTCCACATCCAGATCGGCCTCCGGCTGCATGCCGGGTATCGCCGCCGTCTGGAGCTGGCTGCCATACACCGGCGCGGGCACGAATCCATGGCGCTTCAGAAGCTCGGCGTCTTGCTTGGAGTCCGCCGGTATCGCCAGGCGCAGAAACAACGAAATGGCTCTGCCATCGGCGCTCGGTGGATGACCGCGACCATCCTTGATATGACAGCCCTGGCAGGAATTGGTATTGAATAGTGGTCCCAGGCCATCGCGCGCGGCGGTACTGGAAGGCGCCTCGACCCAGGGATTGCGAAAGAAGCTGTTGCCGACACTGAAGTCGAGACGCTTCATCATCTCCATGTTACCCAACGGCTCGGAATAGGCGTTGTGATCGAATTGAGCAACCGAGCCCTCGCCACCGGTCATGGCAGTGGTCTGGATGGGAAGAGGCGCTCGAGCAGATTCGGGCGATATTTGAGCAGGTTCGGACGACGCTTGAGCAAGAGTGGCGCTTGAAAAGCTCGCCACGCCCAAGCCCAGCGCAAGCAGTACAAAATGGGTAAAAAATACGCTTTTCATGAAATCACGGGTACCTCGGTACCGATAAATGCGACGAGCCGGCATTTTCAGGGAATTCCTGAAAATGCCGGCTCGTCTTGGATCCCACTATCAATCAGAACGCATGCCCCGCATCGTCAGGCTGCATCGATTCGATACCCAGCTCACGCGCGACCTTCTCGATGGAGCCGGTCTGCTGGACAAGCGCGACAATGCTATCGCTGACGACTTTCGCGCCCTCGGCGTTGCCTGGGGCGATCAGCATGTCAAAGGTCACCGGCTTGGTTTCGGCCTCGGCTTTCTTTTTCATTACGCCCACTGCATTCATGGTCGTCTCGAGCTGAGCCGTCAAAGTGGCATCCAGTTCGGGATTGGCCTCGGCAACCAGACCCGCCAGCGAGGGGCCTTCGACGGTGGAGCCATTTATCCGGGTATAAGTACCCAGATAAACATTCTGAATCCCCTTGGCATCATAGAAGTGCGAATTGTGGGTATTGTCGCTAAAGCAGTCGTGCTCGTCCTCGAAGGAGTTGGCTTCGAGTGCGACCTTCATGCGCTCGCCGGCCAGCTCACCCAGTGACAGCGAGCCCATGCCGAACAGCATTTTCTTGATGACTGCCGAGGGCTGCATGGCCAACAGCTCGGCGCGATAGTTGTCGGCGTCGTCGGGCGACCATTGTGCAACCATCCATTCCAGATCGTTGACCAGCAGATCGGTCGCGGCGTCCAGGTAGGTGGCGCGACGCTCGCAGTTGCCGTGAGTGCAGTTGTCGTTCTGGGCGTAATCGGTCACCGGACGCTCGCCGGCGCCCGGCTCGAAGCCGTGCAGGTCCTGGCCCCAGAGCAGAAACTCGATGGCGTGGTAGCCCGTCGCCACGTTGGCCTCGGAGCCGCCGATTTCGTTCAGGCTGGCTAGCAACTCGGGCGTTAGCGTGCTGACATCGATGCTCTCGCCACCGATATTGATCGTCTGGCTAGCGATGATGTTGGCCTTTGCGCCGGCATTGCCGAGCGCATAGTGATAATCGCCGGTATCGACGTAATCGATCAGCCCCTCGTCCAGCGGCCAGGCGTTCAACTGCCCTTCCCAGTTATCGACGATGGCATTACCGAAGCGCAGAACCTCGGTCTGCATGTACGGCACACGGGCCGCCAACCAGGCTTGCTTCGCCGCCTTCAGCGTTTCCTCGGAAGGCGCCTTTATCAGCGCATCGGTCGCCGCATCAAGTGCCTTGGCGGCAGTCAACGCATCCTGGAAAGTCGCGAATGCCAGATCGGTATAATTTTTCACGACTGCGGCCTGCGTCACTGCCTGCTTGGAGGTCTGATCGGCGGTGGAGTCGCTGTGGGCAGTCAAGGAGAGCGTTGCGGCGGCGGACGCGGCAATAACGACGGCGATTGGCCGCAAGGAAAAGCGAGAGACCGGCATGGAAGTAACCTGGTAGGTTTAGTTTTTGGAATATGATCACAAACAATACTGATTAGTATTTGCAATCATAAATCATTTCCTACCGATTGCAACTTGCCCGCTCGTATTCGGAATGCCTTCTCAATGCATTAATAATTCACGGCAGCATCACTTCCTGACGCACCGCCAATAGCCGATTCGCCATCTCGCTAAAGCCTTCGCCATGACTGGCATCGCACAGCCAGCGCGGGCCGTGTGCCAAGGTTTCCAGATGCGGCTTGATATTGGCGACGCCGACACTCAGTGGGTAGGCGCGGAACAGCGACTCATCGTTGGGGGCATCGCCAATGAACAACACGCGTTGCGCCTGGGCCGAGGCCGACAATTCAAGATCCTCGCTGAGCAACCGCGCGGCCATGGTCGCCTTGTCGTGATCGCCGAACCAGGCGTTGACGTGGATCGAGCTGGCCCGAGCGTGGGCGCCGGAAGTACGAAACACCTCAATAATCGATGCCACCTGCTCCCCTGCCAATGGGCCGACATCCTGGGCGTGATCGACGGCGACATCCGCCAATCGGTAGGGTTGATCGGCAGCCAGGCTTGCCGCCGGCACTCGTTGCAGAGCCTGCGCGGCGATTCGCAAAAGCGCTTGTTGTTCGTCTCGTAACTCGGCCAACGGGCGCACGAAGCGCTGCTCGAGACTCCCCTTGGACGACATCCTGAAGCGAAACGCGCCACTCTCGCCGATGATCGCGGTCACCGGCCAGGCGCGCACGATATGGTCGCACCAGCCGGCGCAGCCGCCAGTCACCGGAATCACGCGGATACCGGCATCCATCAGCCGAGCCATGGCATCCAGCGTGGACGGTGAAAGCTTGCCATGGCGTGTCAGCGTATCGTCGACATCGGTGAGCACGATATCGACATGACCCAATAGCCGAGGATCGGCATCGGCGAAACGACTCATGTTTTCTCCTCGCGCAGCGGCGCGTTGTCATTGGCGCCCAGCAGCAGGTCGTAATCCGCTGCTTGAGTCTCTGGTGCGATATGCACGGTGACGCCCGCCTTCTTCAGGACGTGCTCCAACGGCGCGGGGGGCGGTCTGTCGGTGATCAGTCCATCCAGGCTATCCAGCGATGCCACGACTTCGAGGACATGCACGCTGAACTTGGTGTGATCGACCAATAAATAGGTGGTTTCGCAGCGTTCGATCATCGTCCGCTTGACCCACGCCGCTTCGCGATTGACGTCGGTAATACCCCCCGCGGAGAGCCCGCTGGCGCCGATAAAGGCGATATTGGCATGAAAGCGCTTGAGAAATTCCGTGGTGTCCTGACCGAACACGCCACCTTCGTGTCCGTTGAATTCGCCGGGACAGACGATGATACGCATCATGGAAGGCGCGAGTGCCGCGGCAACCGGGTAGCTATTGGTAATTGCCGTCAGCGCATCGCCATTGGCACTCAACTGCCAGGCCAACTGCGTGGTCGTCGAGCCGGCATCGATCATGATTACCTGACCCGGCGAGACCAGCCCTGCCGCCGCCGCCGCGATACGTCGTCGCTCGTTGACCGTCGATTGCTCGCGCTCGGATATCGACGGCTGCACGCCCATCGGCCGCGCCACGGCGCCACCATGCGCTCGATCCACCAAGCCCATCGTGCTCAAGGCATCGAGATCGCGACGCACGGTTTCGGTGGTCACGCCAAAGCGCTCGGCGAGCGACGCGATGCGCAGATGCGGCGTATAGCGCAGCGCCTCCAGGATGTGGGCGCGTCGTTCGTCCTTGCGCGGTCGTCGAGTCATGGCATTGCAGCCTCGGCACGATGGACATCAGGGTGTGAAATGTTGCTTTAACAACATTATTGCTTTCCGTTGGCAACATTTTGACCCAAAACTGTTGTGAAAACCAACTTTAATGCTTAATCTCAATAAGTATCCACCCCAATTCGAAAACAAACACAGCCAGGGGAATGGAAGGAGCCACTACCATGCAGGTTTCTAACGAGCGTCTGTTCAATCGCCCTCTGCGACTCACGCTGGGCACCCTACTCGCCGCCACGCTATTGCCGCTGGCCACCGCCAATGCCGCCGAATGTACCGACAACGGCGACCTGGCCAAGGGCTACTGCGACAAGAATGGCGATCTCGTTGCCGATACACCGACCGATCCGGACAAGGTGGTCAATCCGGACACCCTGGTGTTCGCCTATACCCCCGTCACCGACCCTTCGATCTACGCGGATATCTGGGCGCCGTTCATCGAACACGTGGAAGAGGTCACGGGTAAGGACGTGCGTTTCTTCGCCGTACAGTCGAATGCCGCACAGATCGAAGCCATGCGCAGCGGGCGTCTGCACATCGCCGGCTTCTCGACTGGCCCCACGCCGTTCGCTGTCAACCTGGCCGGCGCGGTGCCCTTCGCCATCATGGGCACGGGCGACGGCGAGTTCGGCTACAAGCTCCAGCTCTATACGCGCAAGGACAGCGGCATCGACAGCATCAAGGACTTGAAGGGCAAGCGCGTGGCGCATACCTCGCCGACCTCCAACTCCGGCAACCAGGCGCCGCGCGCGCTGTTCCCGAAGGAGGGAATCGTGCCGGGCGAAGATTATGAGGTCGTCTATTCCGGCTCGCATGACCAATCGATCCTCGGCGTGGCCGCCGGCGATTACGATGCCGCACCGGTCGCCTCGGAAGTCGTCGATCGCATGATCGATCGCGATGTCATCGATCCCAGCAAGCTCAAGATCGTCTACGAGTCGAAGTCCTTTCCGACCACGTCCTACACCTACGCTCACAATCTGGCGCCCGAGCTACAAGAGAAAATCGAAGAGGCGTTCATGACCTTCGAGCTGGAAGGCACCGCGTTGGGCGAGGAGTTCTCCGGGGTCACGCAGTTCGTCCCGATCACCTATAAGGAAGATTGGGAAGTCATTCGTGACATACAAGAGGCCAACGGCGTCACCTACACCAAAGAAAACATCGAATAGACGCCCTGTCCCGCCCTGCCGGCGACCCTATAAATCGTCGGCAAGGGCGGCAATGCCCGAGGAGATAGATCTTCCATGTTGCGCATAACCCATCTGATCAAGCGATACGGCAACGGCGAGCCGGTGCTCAAGGATCTCAATCTCGAGGTTCCGGACGAATCGCTGGTATCGATCATCGGTGCCTCGGGAGCCGGCAAGAGTACCCTGCTACGCTGCATCAACCGTTTGGTCGAGCCAACCTCGGGCAGTATCGAACTGAACGGCCAGGAACTCACGACCCTCAAGCGCGACGAGCTGCGTAAATCGCGGCGTCGTATCGGCATGATTTTCCAGGGCTTCAACCTGGTGGACCGACTCACGGTCATGGAGAACGTGCAGTGCGGTCGGCTGGGCTACATTCCTTACTGGCGTGCCGCGCTGCGCCGCTACCCCGCCGAAGATATCGAGCGCGCCTTCCACTTGATGGAGCGCGTGGGCATCGCCAAGTATGCCAACAAGCGCGCCGACGAACTCTCGGGCGGCGAGCGCCAGCGTGTCGGCGTGGTACGAGCCTTGATGCAAAATCCCGAAATTCTGCTCGCCGACGAGCCCACCGCGTCGCTGGACCCGGTCAGCTCGCGGCAGATCATGGAATTGCTGCAGAACCTGGCAGACGAGCTCAAGCTGCCGGTGCTGATCAACATCCACAATGTCGCCGAAGCCAAGGAATTCACGCGCCGCATCGTCGGCATGCGCTTTGGCCGGCTGATCTTCGACGGTAAGCCCAGCGATCTGGACGACGACGCCATGGACGCCGTCTACAGCGGCACCCCGTCAGACGAGCGCGAGGATACCGGCGCCGCCTTCACGCGTGCGGTGACCCAATGAGCACCGCCACCCCCTCCTCTCGCCACTGGCGCAAGCCACCGTTTATCACCAACCCGTTACTGCGTTGGGGAATACTGATCGGCTGCGTCGTCTATGCCGTCTGGGCGCTATATACCCTGCCCTTCGACTGGGCACGCATTCAGGAAGGCATGTCACGCGCCCAGCGCATCTTCTCCGGTGCGTTTCCGCCCAGTTTCGAACGTAGCGAACTGTTGATCGAGGGGCTGCTGGAGAGCTTCAAGATCGCGATTCTCGCGACGCTGCTGGGACTCGCGCTAAGTGTACCCATCGCCTTCATGGCGGCGCGCAATATCGCTGCCAAGCCGATTTATCTGCTCGGTCGCGGTTTGATCATTACCGCGCGCAGCTTCCACCCGGTGATCGTGGCGATCCTGTTCGTCAAGGCCGTCGGTTTCGGCCCAATCGCGGGTGTTCTCACGCTGACCATCTACTCCATCGGCTTCGTCGCCAAGATGCTCGCCGAACGCATCGAGGAGATCGACTGGGGGCAGGTGGAAGCGTTGCGCAGTAGCGGCACGCGCTATGTCGCGGTGCTGCAGTTCGCCGTATTGCCGCAGATCATGCCACGTCAGATCGGACTCGCCATGTATCAACTGGACAGCAATCTACGCGCCTCGGCGGTGGTCGGCATCGTCGGCGCAGGTGGCATCGGCGCGACGCTGATGAACGCCTTCGGTCGCTACGATTACGCCTTCGCGCTGGCCATCACTCTGGTGATCATCGCGGTCATTCTGGTCGTCGAAGCCATCAGTGGCCGTATTCGGAGGAATATCTGGTGAAACCAACCGTTGCCGATCGCGCCTGGTCGCGTTATACCAGCCGCCAACGCTGGACTCGTCTGGCCATCACGGCCACCGTCGTGCTGGCGGTAAGCTGGTCGCTTTCCACCATCGACATCATCTGGCCTTGGGTCTGGGACGCCCCCGCCCAGATCGGCGATCTGTTCAGCCGCATGGTACCGCCCGATTTCTCGAGTCTGGACAAGATCGTCTGGGCACTCATCGAGACCCTAAACATTGCCACCATCGCGACGTTCATCGCGGTGGTCGTGTCATTGCCGATCGCCTACATTGCCGCCCAGAACACCACGCCCAACCGCGCCACGCTGTGGCTCGGTCGCTTCATCCTAGTCTCCAGCCGCTCGGTGAATACGCTGATCTGGGCGCTGCTGTTCGTAGCCATCTTCGGGCCCGGCGTGCTGGCGGGCATCATCGCCATCATGTTTCGCTCGCTGGGCTTTCTCGGCAAGCTGATCGGCGAAGCCATCGAGGAAATCGACCAACGCCCGGTCGAGGCGCTGGAGGCCACCGGTGCCTCGCATGCCAAGGTGGTGCTGTACGCCATCGTGCCGCAGGTGATTCCGACCTTCTTCGCCGTCAGCGTGTTGCGCTGGGATATCAACCTTCGCGAATCCACGGTGCTCGGGCTGGTCGGCGCCGGCGGTATCGGTGTCATCCTGCAAGGCGCCATCAACACGCTCGACTGGCGCACCGTCGCCACCGTGCTGATCGCCATCATCGTGCTGGTGATCGCCGGCGAAGCCATCGCCGCGTGGCTGCGCAAGAAGGCGATCTAGGATTACTTGTTACTGCTCGCTCCCACGAGTAACTTTGAAACATCTCGTGGGAGCCCCGCCATGAAAATTATGAACAAAACCCGCCATTCGCGTATGCGATCGCTTATGTCGGCCATTGGCCGAGGCGAAAAGGTCATTCTCAACCATGCGGGGAAACGCAACTCCGCTTTCGGTTTATGGCAAGACCATCAGAGTTCGGTCGATGACCAGGTTCGCTTTTTGCGGCAGTCAAGACACTCGTCCTAGTAATAATCACCGCCAACGATCGTCATTATCGTCATATCGATGGCTTGGAGATCGCCATCTTCCGTCCCTGAATTTCACCCTTATCATCCCGCCTTCCTATTTGGCTTTGATATCCGCAAAACGAGCACCAAACCTCACCACACATTTCATAAATATTGCTCTAGCTGGCGCCAAGGTCGGCTGCTACGCTAAAGCGAACGCTAATATTAACCACCGCAATGGTGGCGAGCGTTGCCCGCACGTCTTGAAATAACGACAAGGAAAGGACACCCATGTTCAAGAAAGCCCTGCTTTGTATATCCATTGCCAGCGCCAGCATGAGCACCCACGCCGACACCACCATAATCCGCGACGCCAACGGCTACGGGTTCGATACCCATCGCCAACTCGTGACCTTTTCTACCCTGGTATTCGAGGATGGCAAGGTCATCGCCCGGGGCGATCAGGCATTGGCCTCGGATTATCCCAATGCCAAAACCGTTATCGATGCCGATGGCAAGACACTGCTACCCGGCCTCATCGATGCACACGGCCATTTGATGGGCCTTGGCTACAGCCTGCTGGAAGTGGATCTGCGCAATATCGAGTCGGCTGACCAGAGTGCCCAGAAGGTTGCCGAGTTTGCCGCGCAAAACCCCGACCTCGAATGGATTCGTGGCAGAGGCTGGAACCAGGTGTTATGGGAAGGGCAGAAATTTCCCACCGCCGAGGCGCTGGACGCAGTGATAGCCGATCGCCCGGTCATCCTCAGCCGCGTGGATGGCCATGCGATATGGGTCAACAGCAAGGCCATGGAACTGGCGGGCATCGACGCCGATACCCAGGCTCCCGAGGGGGGAAAGATCATTCGCGATGGGTCGGGAGAGCCGACCGGTGTGTTCATCGATAACGCTGAGCGCCTGATTACTCAGCATATTCCCGAGCGCAGCGACGCGGAAATGGCCAAAGCGTTCGATACCGCCATCGCCCACCTGCAGGAAGTCGGCATCACCAGCGTGCACGATGCCGGCGCGAGCGCACGCGAACTCGCGCTTTATCGTTCGCGCGCCGAAGCGGATCAACTGGGCATCAGGCTCTATCCGATGATTTCGGTCGACGACCCGAAGCTCGACGAACTGCTCCAGAAAGGTCCCCAGGACGACCCCGAAGACTGGCTCGACATTCGCAGCGTCAAGATCTATGTGGATGGTGCCCTGGGCAGCCGGGGCGCGGCCCTGCTCGAACCCTATAACGATCGCCCCGGCTACAGCGGTCTGGTGCTTCAAGACAAGCAAGCGCTACAGGCGCTTGTCGACAAGGCCAGCCAGCATGGCTTTCAGGCCAACATGCATGCGATCGGCGATCGCGCCAATCGCATCGCGTTGGACATTTACGCAAAGAACGTCGAGAAAAATCCGCAGAGTCGTAAGCTACGCCATCGTGTCGAACATGCCCAGGTCGTCAACGTCGATGACATCCCACGCTTCTCAGAGCTTGGCATCATTCCCTCGATGCAGCCCACCCATGCCACCAGCGACAAGAACATGGCCGGCGACCGCCTCGGTCAGGAACGTCTTGCCGGCGCTTATGCCTGGCGCTTCTTCATGGATACCGGCAGTCGCATCGCCGCGGGCTCCGATTTTCCGGTCGAGCCGGCCAATCCCTTCTATGGAATACATGCCGCCGTGACGCGAGAGGATCGCGATGGCCAACCCGAGGGCGGTTGGCGACCCGGCCAGAAACTCACCGCCACCGAAGCGCTGCGCGCCTTCACGCTCGATGCGGCCTACGCGGCGCACCAGGAAGACAGCTTGGGTGGGCTGATGCCCGGCCAGTGGGCCGACTTCGTTCTGGTGGATACCGATATCATTCGCACAGACCCGGACGACCTCTGGCAAACCCAGGTATTGGAAACCTGGATTAACGGTGAACGCGTCTATTCCCGCGATCAGTAACGCTCGATAAATCACTGCTCGCCGGGCTATTTGCTCATCTCAGGTTCAACGTCTCGAACGTGCATGAATAAGCCCGGCGGCAGTTCTGATCTCATGACAATCGCATGTCACCGGCATGACACGAAAGTCTAACCCATTGATTTTAATGCCTCTTCTCAAACGATGCACTGCCCAGTGCATCGCAATCCGGCGAAAATTTCATCCAACTGCCATTGTCTAGACAACTAACGTTAACCTGACACCGCGAGACTAGCGCCTATCGATAAAGGAGGCGTTATGTCGCTCACCACCATCGCGGTAGAACATCTCAGCAAGACCTTCGGCCATAGCCCGGTGCTGCAAGACGTCGGCTTCGAAATACGCGCCGGCGAACGGGTTGCGCTGGTCGGCCCATCGGGGTCGGGTAAATCCACGCTGTTGCGTCATCTGGTGGGTCTCACCAAGGCCAATCGCCATAGCGATAGCCGCGTCACCGTCATGGATCGTTGCATTCAACGGCGCGGCCGGTTGGCGCGTGGCTCGCGTGCGCAACGGTGCCGCACCGGCTACATCTTCCAGCAGTTCAATCTGGTCGGCCGGCTCAGCGTGATGACCAACGTGCTGATCGGCCGCTTGGGCTGCATGCCACGTTGGCGAGCCTTGATCGGTCGCTTCACGCCCGAAGAACACGAGATGGCGCTGCGCTCGCTAAAGCGCGTGGGGTTGGAAGAACTCGCCCATCAGCGCGCCAATACCCTGTCGGGCGGGCAGATGCAGCGCGTCGCCATCGCCCGCGTGCTGATGCAGGACGCCGATATCATCCTCGCCGATGAACCCATCGCTTCACTCGACCCACGCAGCGCCCGCGAGGTCATGGACACCCTGCAACGTATCAATGAAGAAGACGGCCGCACCATCGTCGTCTCGCTGCATCAGGTCGATTACGCCCGCGATTATTGTCAGCGCGCCATTGCCCTGAAACATGGCCAGGTGTACTTCGATGGCCCCATCGATCAGTTGACCGACATCCGCCTCGCCTATCTCTACGCCAACGCTGAACTCGACAAGCCCCACGAAAGTCGCTTCCCGGCCAGCGCCCCAACGGCACTGCGCGTAGCCGGCTAGTCGCCCTTAATCCATCACCATCGTACCAAGGAGCGAGACCCATGAACGCACGCAACTTACGCCGCCTGACATTGCCGCTGATTACCGGCCTGAGCCTGCTGGGCAGCCAGTCTGTCATCGCCGAGGAACAGATCAATACGCTCAATTTCGGCATCATTTCCACCGAATCGAGTTCCAACCAGGCGCCGATGTGGGAGCCGTTCCTCGCCGACATGTCCGAGCAGTTGGGTGTCGAGGTCAAGCCGTTCTACGCTACCGATTACGCGGCAGTGATCCAGGCGATGCGCTTCGACAAGATCGACCTGGCCTGGTACGGCAACAAATCGGCCATGGAAGCGGTCGATCGCGCCGGTGGCGAGATCTTCGCCCAGACCGTGGCCGAAGGCGGCCAGCCCGGTTACTGGAGCCTGATGATCGTCCACCAGGACAGCCCCTACCAGAGCGTCGACGAAATGCTGAAGGATGCCGGCGAACTGACGTTCGGCAACGGCGACCCGAACTCCACCTCCGGCTACCTGGTGCCGGGTTATTACATCTTCGCCAAGCGCGGCATCGACCCGACCGAGGCCTTCGCGCGTACGCTGAATTCCAATCACGAGACCAACGCCCTCTCGATCGCCAACAAGATGGTCGATGTCGCCACCTTCAATACCGAGAGCATGGCGCGCCTGGAGCAGACCCATCCTGACAAGGCCGAACAGTTGCGGGTGATCTGGAAGTCGCCATTGATTCCTTCCGACCCGTTGGTATGGCGCGAGAATCTGCCCGAGGGCATCAAGGCCGAGATGCGTGAGTTCTTCATGGCTTACGGCGATGACGCCGACGAGCAGGAAATTCTCGCCGCGCTGCAATGGGACGGTTTCCAAGCCTCGACCGACGATCAGTTGCTGCCGATTCGCCAGCTCGAGCTCTTCAAGCAGCGTGCCCAGATTGCCAACGACGCGACGCTTGCCACCGCCGACAAGCAACAAAAGCTCGAGGAATTGGACGTCAAGCTCGCCAGTCTCGACAAGCGCCTCGAAGCTTACGAAGCCGCTCAGGCTCGATCCGCCGACAACGCCGATAACACCACGGCGATGGTCACCCAGTGATGCATCCCACTGACGCTCTCAACCTGCATAACGCACAGGGCCACCCGGCCCTGTGTCTGGAGACGCCATGAATACGCAGACGCCTTCGATGACCACGGCAGGGATCGACAAGCACGGCAAACGCCATTGGCGCACGCTGGCCGGTTGGGCCGTGGCCCTTGGGGTGCTGAGCTGGGCCTGGCAAGGCACCGGCATGCGGCCCGGTCTGCTGATCGAAAATGCCGACAACATGCTGGTTCTGGCCGGCGATTTCGTACCGCCGAATTTCGGCAACATCGCGCATTACATCGACCAGATGCTGGTGACCATCCAGATCGCCATCTGGGGCACGCTGCTGGCGGTCGTCTTTGCCATCCCTTGCGGCCTGCTCAGTTCCGAGAACCTGGTGCCCTGGTGGATCTATCAGCCGATACGCCGCTTGATGGACGCCTGCCGCGCCATCAACGAGCTGGTCTTCGCCATGCTGTTCGTGGTCGCCGTCGGGCTCGGCCCCTTCGCCGGCACCATGGCGCTGTTTATCCATACCACGGGGGTGTTGGCCAAGCTGTTTTCGGAAGCGGTGGAAGCCACCGAGGCCGGGCCAATGGAAGGCATTCGTGTCACCGGCGCCGGGCGTATCGAGGAAATCGTGTTCGGCTTGATACCCCAGGTGCTGCCGCTGTGGATCTCGGTGAGCCTGTACCGCTTCGAGTCGAACATCCGCTCGGCCACCGTGCTCGGCATGGTTGGCGCCGGCGGCATCGGCGTCTCGTTGTGGGTGACCATGCGCGGATTCCAGTACGCCGAGACCGCCACGATCATGCTGGTGATCATCGTCGCGGTGACGTTGCTCGACATGGCTTCGCAGTTCGTGCGCAAGCGCTTCATCTGAAGTGCTTGGTTTTTTCGGGAGCAAAGATGTCTAGACAACTCACTCGCTCACCACGCTACTTGGCCCTGGCCGACACCCTGGCCCGCGAGGTTCGTGCCGATTACCGGCCCGGCGAATTGCTACCCGCCGAGGCGCTGCTGGCCAAGCGCTTCGGCGTCAACCGCCACACCATACGGCGCGCGCTGGACGAATTGGTCGCGGCTGGCATGGTCACGCGTCACCAAGGACGCGGCACCCTGGTCGTCGACCGCCGGCTCGATTACGCCGTCACCGCCAGCAGCAAAGTCACGCAAAATCTGGCAGAGCTTGGCATCGCCGCGCAGGCGCGTTGTCTCGAACAAGGCCTGCGTGAGCCGCCCGAGGCTATCGCCCAGCGTTTCGGACGTCGTCCCGGCGAGCCGTTGCTGTGCGTCGACACCCTGCGCCATGTCGACGATGCCCCGGTGCTGCTGTTGCGTCACTGGTTCGACGAGCACCGCGTGCCTGGCTGGCTGGATCGCTATCGCGGCGGCTCGACTCGCGCCCTGCTCAACCAGCATTACGGCCTGCGCCTGTATCGACGCCGCGTGCGCATCGAAGCGGGTAGCGCCAACCGCGACGACACCCGATTGCTGCAATGCCCGCTGAACGCCCCACTGCTGCAACTCACCAGCGATAACGTCGATGCCGCGGGCTCGCTGGTGGAAATCTCGGTCGGCCGCGCGCGCACCGACCGCCTAGCCTATCACGTCGATTTCCATTCCAACGAGGACGCCCCATGACCCGACCTCACCGCCAGCGCGTGCTGGCGTTAACCCCCCGCGAGCGGCTCGAAGCCGGCTGGGCCTCGCTCGATATACGCGAAAACCACCGCTGCGTGCGCGGCCCGCAAACCGGCATGGCCATGGTGCGCGGTCGCATGGGAGGCACCGGCAACGCCTTCAACCTCGGCGAAATGACCCTGACTCGTGCCAGCGTGGTCTTGGATGACGGCACCGTTGGCTCTGGTTTGCTGGGGCATGGCTGGGTGAGTGGCCGCGATCACCGCCATGCCGAGCTGATTGCAATGATCGATGCCTGCGCCCAGCACGAACGCTTTCGAGAGCGCATCGACGAACTGATCGCCTCGCTGTATAGCGAGCGACAGGCTCGCGAGCAACAGAACTCGCGCGAGGTGGCCGCCACTCGCGTTGATTTCTTCACCCTGGTAAGAGGGGAATGAGCATGCTCTGGCCCGCCCTGACCGACCCCGTTCACGACAGCCAACGGCTGTTTCGCCAGATTCTCCAGGCGATGTCAGAGCCCGGCACGCTACATGAACTGTGCGCGCCTTGCCCACCACGCGATGCCTCGATCGGCCCCGCGCTGTGGGGTGCGCTGCTGACGCTGTGCGATCTCGACACCCAGCTGTGGATCGACCCGGCACTCGACTCCCCCGAGCTGCGCGACGCGCTGCACTTCCATACCGGTTGCCGGCTGACCCAAGACGCCACCCTGGCGGATTTCGCCCTCGTCACGCCCGATACCCTGGCTCGCGAGATCGACTTCGCCATCGGCAACGACAGCTACCCGGATCGTGGCACCACGCTGCTGGTCGCCGTGGAGTATTTGAGCGACGACGGCCCCTGGCAGTTCAGCGGCCCCGGCATCGAAACCCAGCGCTGCTTGGGCGTCGGCAACGCACACGCATTGATGAGCCGGCTCAGCGTCAACCGCAGCCGCTTTCCGTGTGGGCTCGACGCGATTCTGGCCTGCGGCACGCGGCTCGCCGCCATCCCGCGCAGTACCCGTATCGTCAATCGACAGCAGGAGGACCGCGCATGTATGTCGCAGTAAAAGGCGGCGAGCAGGCCATCGCCAACGCCCATCGACTGCTCGCCGACCGCCGGCGCGGCGAGCGCGAACAGGCCGAGTTATCCGTCGAGCAGATCGGCGGCCAACTGCGCCTGGCGGTGGACCGGGTGATGTCCGAGGCCTCGCTCTACGATCCCGAACTCGCTGCCTTGGCGCTCAAGCAGGCTAGCGGTGATCTCGTCGAGGCGGTGTTTCTGCTGCGCGCCTATCGCACCACCCTGCCGCGCCTGGCGGTGAGCGAGCCACTCGACACCGGTACCATGCGTATCGAGCGGCGCATCAGCGCCGCCTACAAGGACATACCCGGCGGGCAGGTTCTCGGCCCGACCTACGACTACACCCATCGCCTGCTGGATTTCATGCAACTGGCCGAAGGCGAGACGCCGGAACCGGCACGCGCCGACGCGGCGCTGGCACGTTGTCCGCAGATTCTCGATCTGCTCAACGCCGAGGGCCTGATCGAGCGCGAGCACGACGACGGCAGCGAGCCAGCCGATATTACCCGCGACCCGCCCGATTACCCGGTCGATCGCGCCGCCCGCCTGCAAATGCTCGCGCGTGGCGACGAGGGTTATTTACTAGCCCTGGGTTACTCCACCCAGCGCGGCTACGGGCGCAACCACCCTTTCGCCGGCGAGATTCGCCTCGGCCATGTCGACGTCGAGATTCATGTCAAGGAGTGGGACGAGACGATCTGTATCGGCGAGATCGCGCTCAGCGAGTGCCAGATGATCAATCAGTTCGGCGGCTCACGCGAAGTCGCGCCGCAATTCACCCGGGGCTATGGGCTAGCGTTCGGCCATAACGAGCGCAAGACCCTGGCCATGGCGCTGGTCGATCGCGCCCTGCGCGCCGAGGAATTGGGCGAGCCGATCAGCGGCCCCGCGCAGCAGGCCGAATTCGTGCTCGCTCACGCCGACAGCGTCGAGGCCTCGGGCTTCGTCTCGCACCTGAAGCTGCCGCACTACGTCGACTTTCAGTCGGAACTCGAGCTACTGCGACGGCTGCGCAAGGCGCACGGCAACGCTCGAGGAAGCGGCGATGCAGCAATGGAGGATGCGGTATGAACGGCTATAACTTCGCCTATCTCGACGAACAGACCAAACGCATGATTCGCCGCGCGCTGCTCAAGGCGGTGGCGATTCCCGGTTATCAGGTGCCCTTCGGTGGCCGTGAGATGCCGATGCCCTACGGCTGGGGCACCGGCGGCATGCAGCTTACCGCCAGTATCCTGGGCGGCGACGACGTGCTCAAGGTGATCGATCAGGGCGCCGACGACACCACCAACGCGGTAAGCATTCGCGCCTTCTTCGAGCGCGTCGCCGGGGTCGAGACCACCACCGCGACGGCAGCGGCGGACGTCATTCAGACTCGCCACCGGATCCCCGAAACGCCGCTGGAGCACGACCAGATCCTGGTCTTCCAGGTGCCGATCCCCGAGCCACTGCGTTTTATAGAGCCCAGCGAACAGGAAACCCGGCTGATGCACGCGCTGGAAGAGTACGGCGTGATGCACGTAAAGCTCTACGAAGACATCGCCCGCTATGGGCATATCGCCACCACCTACGCCTACCCGGTCAAGGTCGACGGGCGCTATGTCATGGATCCTTCGCCTATCCCTAAGTTCGACAATCCCAAGCTCGACATGAGTGCCGCGCTGATGCTATTCGGCGCCGGCCGCGAAAAGCGCCTCTACGCCATCCCGCCCTACACCCGGGTGGAGAGTCTGGATTTCGAGGATCACCCCTTCGAAATTCAGCAGTGGGACGAACACTGCGCACTGTGCGGCAGCGATCACAGCTTTCTCGATGAAGTGATCACCGACGATGCCGGCAATCGCCTATTCATCTGCTCGGATACCGACTACTGCCTGACGCGGCGTGGGGAGGTGGCATGAAGCGCTCTGAACTAGCGGGGCCTGCGCTGGCCAAGCCCGTATTGGATCGATCCGCACTGCTCGATGTGCAGGACATCAGCCGCCTCTACGGTCCCGGCAAGGGTTGCGAAAGCATTGACTTTCGCCTGCATGCCGGCGAGGTGCTGGGCATCGTCGGTGAATCCGGCTCCGGCAAATCGACGCTGCTGCGTGTGCTCGCCGGGCTGGAAACACCGGATGCCGGCCGGGTCATTTATCACACCAATGACGGTGAGCTCGATCTCTATGCGATCAGCGAAGCACGGCGCCGCGCGTTGCTGCGCCTGGAATGGGGGCTGGTTCACCAGAACCCGCGCGACGGCCTGCGCATGGGCGTTTCCGCCGGCGCCAACGTCGGCGAGCGGCTAATGGCGCTGGGCGAGCGGCACTACGGCAACCTGCGCGCCGCCGGCCAGGACTGGATGACCCAGGTCGAACTCGACGCCGGGCGCATCGACGACGCGCCGCTGACCTTCTCGGGCGGCATGCAGCAACGCCTGCAGATCGCCCGCACCCTGGTCACCCGCCCTCGGCTGGTATTCATGGACGAGCCCACCGGCGGGCTGGACGTTTCGGTGCAGGCGCGCCTGCTCGACATGATTCGCACCCTGGTGCGCCAACTGGGCCTGTCGGTGGTGCTGGTCACCCACGATCTCGCCGTCGCTCGCCTGCTCTCGCATCGCCTGCTGGTGATGCGCCGTGGCCAGGTGGTGGAAGCCGGCCTGACCGATCAAATTCTCGACGATCCGCAACACGCCTATACCCAGTTGCTGGTGTCGTCGGTGCTGACGCCATGAGCGAAGCAGGAGGGCAAACAATGAACGCATTAGTGAACGTCAAAAACCTGCACAAGAGCTTTGTGCTGCATGGTCAGGGCGGTGTAGCCCTCGAGGTCATGCAGAGTCTTTCGCTCGAGCTGCATGCCGGCGAGTGCCTGGTGCTGGCCGGGCGCAGCGGTATCGGCAAGAGCACCCTGCTCAAGATGCTTTACGGCAACTACCGGGTTAGCGGCGGCAGCATCACGCTCAACTTTCATGATGGCGCGTTGGAGCTGAGCGACTTGCCGGTACATGCCTGGCACCCGCTGCGTCGCGAGGTGATCGGCTATGTCAGCCAGTTCTTGCGTGTGGTGCCGAGAGTCTCGGCCTGCGAGGTGGTGATGGAGCCACTGCTGGCACGCGGTACCGACGCCGCCGAAGCCCGGGCACGCGCCGAAACCCTGCTCGCCCGGCTCAACCTGCCCCAGCGGTTGTGGCGGCTTCCGCCCGGCACCTTCTCGGGCGGCGAGCAACAGCGCGTCAATATCGCCCGGGGCTTTATCGCCGAGCATCCGATCTTGCTGCTCGATGAGCCCACCGCCTCGCTGGATGCCACCAATCGCGCCGTAGTGATCGAACTGATCAGCGAGGCCAAGGCACGCGGCGCCGCCCTACTCGGTATCTTCCACGACGCGGACGTGCGTGAACGCGTGGCGGATCGCCTGCTACCGCTCGACGACCACCTGATAGCCAAGACCACCTTCAGCCCGGAGGCGCACTCATGAACGAACAGATTCTCAGCAATGCCCGGCTGGTACTCGACGATGAGGTGATCACCGGCAGCCTGGTGATTCGCGACGGCTTGATCGGTGACATCGACACCGCGCCGAGCCGCCACCCCGCCGCCATCGACTGCGCTAACGATTACCTGCTGCCGGGGTTGGTCGAGCTGCATACCGACAACATGGAGAAATACTTTCAGCCGCGCCCCAAGGTCGCCTGGCCCAGCCGCCAGGCGGCTCTGGCCCATGACGCGCAGATGGCCGCCAGTGGCATCACCACGGTATTCGACGCCGTGGCGATCGGCGATGTCGACGAGCAAAGCATGCGCCATGGCGCGCTCGATGAGATGTGCCAAGCGCTCTCGGCGATCGTCGACGACGGCCTGGCGCGGGTCGATCACCGCCTGCACCTGCGCTGCGAGGTCTGCCACCCGGATACCTTGAGGCGTTTCCGCGAGTTGGCCGACACGCCGCTGCTTGGGCTGGTTTCGCTGATGGATCACGCCCCCGGCCAGCGCCAGTTCGCCAGCCTCGATGCCTACCGTGTCTACTATCAAGGCAAGTACGGGCTGGACGATAGTGCGCTGGAAGCCTTTATCGAAAGCCAACTGGCCAACAGCACGCGCTATAGCGCCGAACATCGCCGTGCGATTGCCGCGGAATGCAGCACTCGCGGTCTGGCGCTGGCCAGCCACGACGACGCCACCCTGGCGCACGTCGCCGAGAGCCATGAATACGGCACCCGCGTCGCCGAGTTTCCCACCACTCGCGAAGCCGCCGAAGCCTCGCATCGCGCCGGCATGGCAGTGATGATGGGCGCGCCCAACGTGGTGCGCGGTGGCTCTCACTCCGGCAATATCGCCGCCGCCGAATTAGTCGAAGCAGGCGTGCTGGATATTCTCTCGTCGGATTACTACCCCGCCGCGCTGCTCGACGCGGCGTTCAAGGTTGCGCGGATGGACGCCGGCTACTCGTTACACTCTTCACTCCCCCAAGCCGTGGCAATGGCTTCGCGCCACCCCGCCGAGGCCGTGGGCCTCGCCGATCGCGGGCGCCTGGCAACGGGATTGCGTGCCGACCTGCTGCGGGTACGCATGGTCGACGAGCATCTGCACGCCCACCCGATCGTACAGCGGGTATGGTCCGCCGGCCGGCAGGTGCATTGATCATGCGCACGGAACCGGGTGCTGAAAGAGGACGATTGGTCTATCTGATGGGCGCCAGCGGCGTGGGCAAGGACAGCCTGCTCGGCGCCGTCCGCCAGTGCCGGCCCGATTGGCTGGTAGCGCATCGCTATATCACCCGCCCCAGCGGTCACGGCGAGAACTGCGTGAGCCTTACGCCAGAAGAGTTCGCACGGCGACGCCAGCTCGGGCTGTTCTGCCTCGACTGGCAGGCTCACGGCCTCGATTACGCGATCGGCATCGAGGCCCAGGCCTGGCTGGATCGCGGGCAAACAGTGGTGGTCAACGGCAGCCGGCGTGCGCTCGAGCGAGCGCGTCAGCGTTTCGGCGCGCGCCTGCTGCCGGTGCTGGTTACCGCCGAGCCGGCGATATTGCGCGAACGGTTGATCCAGCGCGGTCGCGAAACGCCGCAGGAAATCGACCAACGCCTGGCGCGTCATCGACGCATGGAAGTTGAGCTCGATGATGTCGCACACATCGACAACAGCGGTGAGCTTCACCACGCCGTGACAGCCCTGCAAGCGCTGATCGCCATGCAGTGCGCCTCATGAAGTTTCGCTTCGTCGGCACCGGCGATAGCGCGCAGGTGCCCCGCTTCGGCTGCGATTGCCCGGCCTGCCAGCGTGCGCGCGTGCTGAGCTGCCACCGGCGCGGCCCATGTGGCGCGGAAATTCGACTTGACGGCGTGCGCTACCTGCTCGATGCCGGGCGCATGGATCTCGCCGAGAGCTGCGAGCGTGAGCGCCCGGCGGCGGTGCTGCTCACCCACTACCATGCCGATCACGTTCAGGGGTTGTTTCATCTTCGCTGGGGAAGCGGCGAGCCGATCCCCGTGCATGGCCCCAAGGACGCCCATGGCTGCGCCGATCTGCACAAAAATCCCGGCATTCTGGCCTTTCAGCCAGGGCTCAAGCCATTTCGCCCCCTATTACTCGAAGGCATCGAGGCGATTCCGGTACCGCTCAATCACAGCAAGCCCACGTTGGGCTACTGCATTAGCGGATTCAACGCGAAGCTCGCCTACCTGACCGACACCCTGGGCTTGCCCACCGAAACCGAGCGCTTTCTGCGCCAGTGGCGGCCGGATGTCATCGTGCTCGATGCCACTCATCCGGCCAGCCACCTCGAGCCGCGCAACCACAACAACCTGAGCATGGCACTGGAGATCATCGAACGTCTCAACCCCGGGCAGGCCTGGCTAACCCACCTGAGTCACGCGGTCGATGCCGAAGCCATGAGCGCGCCATTGCCGCTTCCGCCTAATGTGTCGTTGGCGCACGATGGGCTGGAACTGGAGTTGTGAACCGACTACGCCGCCCCCGAATCATGGATGATGACTTCAACACGGCGATTGGCCGAGCGCCCTTTTGCACTGTCATTGCTTTTTAATGGTCGTGTATCGGCATAGCCGACGGCGCGTAGCCGAGAGGCGTCGATGCCCGCGTCGATAAGATAGCGCAGGATCGCCGTGGCGCGACCGCTGGAAAGCTCCCAGTTGGAAGGGAAGCGAGGGGTGTCGATGGGCACGCTATCGGTATGCCCCTCGACGGAAATCGTGCCTGGATAGCTTCGCAGGATTTTCACCAGACGCTGGGTCACTTTCTGCCCCGCCCCGGTCAGCGCCGCCTCGCCGGAGTCGAACAGCAGATGATCCTGAATGCGCAGATTGATACCACCCTTGACGCGCGACACCTCGACGCCATCGATCATCGGTAATGCCTTGACGTCGTCTCGCACGCGCCACTCGCCGGCGATCTGGATGGCAGCGGCCTGGGCGGCATCGCTGATCATGGGCAAGCTGGCGATCTTGACTACTGCCGCCATGGCCTGTTCGTGAATGCGCGGCGATGGCGCCACTTGCCGTGCCGCCATCACGGCTTGCGGCATGACGCGAAGGCTTTGTCCGACATGGCGCGCCGCCGCCAGAGCACTCTCGCTCAGCCGGGGGCTACGGGGTTTATGAGATGACGCCACGCCCATCGCCGCTCTCAGCGCCTCGGGAAGGATGATCGCCGGCTGGCCGATACGCCGAGCCACCGCCACGGCTTCGGCGGACACCCTGGCCACCGGTTGCGATGGCGTGACCGACCCCGCCGTCGCCAGCGCGTCGCGTACCAGCCCAATCGGATTGCCCAGACTCAGCAGCAGCACGAACAGCGCCACCAGCAGGGTCATGATATCCATGTAACTGATCATCCAGTCGTCACTGCCACGATCCTGTGAATGCAGGGTCAGCAACTGATCGTGGCTAGACGTGTCACGGCGAATTGGCTCAAGCATTGACGGGAGCACTCTCTTCCTCGGCGCCGCGCCTCACCGGGTCGCGAATCTCGTCGTGATAGTTGGCAATGAATGAATTCAGCGTTTCTTCGACGAACGAAGGCAAGCGCCGTTTGGCGATCAACGCAACACCTTCGAGCACCATGTTCATGGCGATCAGTCGCTGTTCGGTGCGCCGTTCGAGTTTCACCGCAATCGGCTTGCAGACCAGATTGGAAATCAGGATGCCGTAAAACGTGGAGAGCAGCGCAATCGCCATGGCCGGGCCGATGGTGGCAAGGTCACCGCCCCGCATGTTTTCCAGCATATTGACTAGCCCTACCAGGGTACCCAGCATACCGAAGGCCGGTGCATAAGCGGCCATGGTGCGAAAGATCTGCGCCTCTGCCAGCTCGCATGCCTTGAGCCGGGCAATGCGCCAACGCAGCAGATCGATGATTTCCGATTCGCGGGTGTTATCGATGACCAATTGCACGCCGGTGCGCAGGAAGGAATTGCGCGTTTGCGCCAGGGCCTTTTCCACCGCGCGAATATCCGCCTTGAACCACAGCCGTGCCATGGCGACCAGCTCGCGAACATCCTCCTCGACATAGCTGTCTTCACGCCGGAAGACAACGCCGACCAGGCGCACCACGCGCACGACCTCGCGTAGTGGATAGCTGATGAAGGTTGCCGCCAGGGTGCCGGCGACAACGATTGCCAAGCCCGGCAGGTTGATGAAGGTCGTCGGTGTATCCGCGCTAAGCAGCAAGACACACGCCAGCAGCAACACGCTGGCAACGATACCGATCAATGTGGAAGCGTTCATGAAGGTCCTCGCCCGGCTTCGGGCGGTCAGCGTCAAGACAAGGACCATCCTACCCTTGCACCAGGTTGGCAAAGCCACGAAAAGGCGCTGCAAGTCGCCTATTCTTGCCAATGAACCCGTGCGGAATTTACAGGTTTCCCCGCACGCTAGCCGGGTCGTCGGTTTCAGGGAGGATTTTTATGGGTATTACCGCCTACACCGCCAGAACCATTCATACCATGAACCCCTCGCAGCCCAGCGGGCAGTGCGTTGCCGTGCGCGATGGGCGAGTGCTCGGCGTGGGGCCGCTGGAGGAAATACAGCGCTTCGGCGAGGTTCGCATCGACGCTCGTTACGCCGACAAGATACTCGTGCCCGGTTTCGTCGAAGGCCATAGCCATGCGCTGGAAGGCTCGATCTGGGATCACCTTTATCTCGGCTATTTCGACAAGCGCGACCCCGATGGCCGGCACTGGCAAGGACTCAGGAGCACCGAAGCGGTCAGCCAGCGCATCGGCGAATACGTCGGTGAAGGCCCACAGGATAGCCCGCTCATCGCCTGGGGGTTCGATCCGGTGTATTTCGAGGGCGAACGTATCGACAGGCGCCTGCTGGATGCGCTCAGCGAAGACCGCCCCATCGTCGTCATACACGCCAGCCTGCATGGCATGACCGTCAATAGCGCGGTGATCCGCCTGGCCCAATTGAATGACAAGACGCTCGACGGCATCGTGCGCGACGGCGATGGCCAGCCCAATGGCGAATTGCAGGAACTGCCCGCCATGCATCTGGTGTTCGATGCGCTGGGCTTCGACATCTTCGACGGTGCTTCCAGCGAGCGAGCACTGCAGCGCTATGCCCAGGCCGCCCGGCGCGAAGGCATTACCACCATCACCGACCTGCTCAACCCGATGAGCGACGCCGCCCTCGAGGCGCTGCGCGGCGCGACCGCGCACGATGATTTCCCGGTGCGCCTGGTACCCGCGCTGAATGCGCTGGCCTGGGACCCGCAGGCCGGCAGCGAACGCGTTATCGATGCCATGCGCTACAACCACGAACGCCTGCACTTCGGCCTGGTCAAGCTGGTTACCGATGGCGCGATTCAGAACTTCACCGCGCGGCTGCAGTGGCCGGGGTATCTTAGCGGCCCGGAGAACGGTGTCTGGAACGCCCCGCCGCAAACCTTCCATGACATGGTCCAGCACTATCATCAAGCCGGGCTGCAATTGCATGTACATACCAATGGCGACGAAGCCGTGGCGATCATTCTCGACGCCCTCGACGAGGCATTGGCGATGTGGCCCCGGCCGGATCATCGCCACACCCTGCAGCACGTGCAATTGATTCGCCAGGATCAGCTCAAGCGCGTGGCACGGCTCGGCGCCTGCCTGAATATCTTCGCCAACCACATCCATTACTGGGGCGACATTCACCTTGCCAAGACGCTGGGCTTCGATCGTTGCCAGCGACTCGAACCCGCCGCCAGTGCCGCACGCCTGGGCATTCCCTTCGGCATTCACTGCGATGCACCGGTCACACCGTTGTCGCCACTGTTCACCGCCTGGTGCGCCACGACCCGGCAGACCGCGAGCGGTGTCGTCCTCGGTGACGCCGAAAAAATCAGCCGCGCTCGCGCCCTTGAAGCGATTACCCTGGGCGCCGCCTACACGTTGCGCCTGGACGATCGTGTCGGCAGCCTGGAGCCCGGAAAGTGGGCGGACGTCACGGTACTCGGCGAGGACCCACTGACAAGCGATACGCCACTCAAGGATATTCGCGTGCACGACACCTTGCTTTCCGGGCGCCCAACGAGCGATGGCTGACGTAGCGATGAACGATACAGCGATGGCGATTCCCACCACCCTGCTGTGCGGATTTCTCGGTAGCGGCAAGACCACCCGCATCAATCGGATGATCGGTGACGGTGCATTGAAAAATGCGCTGTTTCTGGTCAACGATTTCGGCAGCATCAATATCGATGCCGAGCTGATCGAGTCACGCGAAGACAGCATCTTGCGGCTCAACAACGGCTGCGCCTGCTGCGGTATCGCGGGTAATTTCTCCGCGCAGTTGCGCGATATCAAGCGCTGGGAGCAACGCCCCGAGCAGCTGGTCTTCGAGGCCAGCGGCATCGCCCGGCCACGTCCGCTGATGCAGCTTTTCGATGCCGCCCAGGGCTACGCGCTAAATGTCGCCGAATCGCTGATCGATGCCAGCGCCTTCGAGCGTCACTATCGTGACCCGGCCATCGACGATATTTTCATCGCGCAGATTCGCGAGGTGACGCGGCTGCGTATCAATCGGCTGAATTGGCTGAGTGCCGCGCAGCGAGACCTGATAACGCGGGAGATTATCGCCATCAATCCCCAGGCGACGTTGATTTTCGAGGAGAATTTCGAAGAAAGCCCAGGCGAGCCACCCCCTCCCATGCCCGCCATGAATCGCACGGCCAGCGGCCCGCTGGCCTCAAGAAGCGTGACGCTGCCCCGACCTATCGATGTCGCCGCGCTCGATGCGCTCTTGGCATCAACCGCGACTGAACTGGTCCGCGCCAAGGGCACGGTCACAGCCAACGATACCGCACGCACCCGCTATCTCGTGCAGTTTGCCGGCGGCCGGGCAACACGCGTTGCCACCACCGCCGGAAAGACCCAGGCACTCGTGGTGATCGGCCATCAAGGTGAAGCGCTGAGCGCTTTTATCGATGCACTCGATGCGCTTTGACCATGCCTCACTCAGGCATTCTTATACTCGTCGGCTAAGGCACGAGGAACTTGGGGTGTCATCAGACTGACCACCACGAATACCACGATATTGCACAGCAGGCCGACGAAGCCCGCATTCATTTCCAGCGGCGTGGAATCGGCGATGATCTGGTAGTAATAATTGACCGCGATACCCACGATCAGCCCCGCGATGGCGCCGCTCTTGGTCGCGCGTCGCCAGATCAGCGCGCCATATACCGAAGGCACGAACTGCGCGATCGAACCATAGGCCCCCACGAGTAGCGCGATGATGCCCGCCGCGCCGAAAATCGCCAGCCAATAGGCCGCGGCACCGATGGCGATGACTCCCAGGCGCATGATCCATACCTGGGTGCGCTCGGTCATATCCGGCTTTAGCGGCAATACCACGTCCCGGCCCAGCGAAACCGAGCCACCATGGGTGATAGCATCGGACGACGACATCGCCGCCGCCAGCGCGCCCGCACCGATCAAGCCATAAACCCAGCCATTAGCGCCTAACTCATTGGTGATCAAATGCGGCAGTATCTGATCCGGGCTGTCGATAGCATCCGGCGAGACCACGCCGATCGCCGAGAAGCCGATGAACAACACCGGCACCATGAATACACCGAAGATTGGGAACGCCAAGGTGGTGAGCTTGATGCGCTTTTCGGTGGTGGTATAGGACTTGGTGAACAGGTGCGGCCACATCATGAACCCCAGCCCCGATATCAAGATGACCGTCGAATAGGCCATCGGCGACATCATCGAGCCTTCGTGACCGATTGTCAGAAAGCCGGGCTGGGCCTCGTTGATCGACCGGAACATCTCGCTCGGACCGCCCTGAAGCGCATAGACGAGGTAGTAACCTACCGTCCAGGCCACGATCAGCATCAGCGCGCCCTGCAACACGTCGCTCCAGGCGGCACCGCGCACCCCCGACGTGGCCACGTATGCGATTACGATACCGTAGGCCAGCAACGCGCCCAGCCAGTAAGGAATCACCCCATCGGTGAGAATGCTGAAAATGAAGGCCATACCCTTGATTTGCAACGTCAGGTACTGAATGAAGGCGAGCACCGAGATCACTCCGACGATCACCGTCAGCGATTTGGATTGGTACCGGTCGCCCAGGAAATCGCCCATGGTAAAGAAGTTCTTGCGCGCGCCGATGCGACCGACCTTAGGGCCCATCAAATACCAGGGAAGTATGCCCAACGCCACATAGGCAGGTACGAAGAACGCTGCCGCACCTTGGGAAAACGCCATCCCCGGACCACCAAGAAATGAAAACGCGCTGAATACCGTGCCGCCCATCATGAACCAGATCACGATCAGGCCCAGGCCGCGGTCGGCTACCGCGTATTCCGACACCGACCAGAACGAACGTTTGCGACCGGCCAATAACCCCAGCACGAAAGCGAATGCCAGGTACACCAGCATCGCAAACAAGGCGAAGACCCAATCGCTCATGACCGGTCCTCCTTGTTTTTGCTGCCATATTCATAACGATAGAAGCCACAAAGCACCAGGAAGGCGATCGTCTCCATCAGCACGATCCAGAACAGACCAAAAGGCAAGCCCAGGACGAGGGGGAAAACCCGATTGGCAATGCCATATACCGGAAAAATCATCGACAGAAAAAGCAGTACCAAAAAGATGATGTAAGGCTTGGTGATTTTCTTCTCTCTGCTAGACATGCCGGCGCCTCCCTTTTGTTATAACCAAACCGATTGCTGACTATTTAGACGTCTGGGCTATCCCTTTGCGTTCTGTTTATCGAGCGACTCCCGGGCCAGTTTCGACAACAACTCCACGCCATAGGGAATGACCTTGTCATTGAAATCGTATTGAGGGTTGTGCAAACCATAGGGGTGATCGTCATCACCGGAGCCCACATGGATATAGGCCCCGGGGCATACCGCCAGCATATAGGCGAAATCCTCGCCGCCCATGCTGGGCTTGTAGTCCCGTTCCAGCGCCCGCTCACCAAAGCACTGCGTAATGACGTCTTTGGCGGTTTGCGTGGCGCCGGCCTCGTTGAAGGTGACATCGAACTTATCCTCGATCGACAGCTCGATTTTCGCACCGTAATAGTGCTCCAGGCTTTCGCAGAGCCGCTTCAGCCCTGAGCGAACGGTCTCGCGCGCCTCGTCGCTCAGCGCACGGATCGTGCCGCAAAGCTGCGCCGTGTTGGGTATGACCGCGAAGCCGCTCAAGTCGCCGCTGTGAATCGCACAAATGCTCAGCACCGCGGGGCTCAGCGGATCGACCTCGCGGGAAACGATGGTGTGCGCCTTGTGGATCAACTCCGCCGCGATGCGGATCGGGTCGACACAGCCATGCGGATTGAGTCCACCATGCCCACCCTTGCCATGAATGGTGATGTCGACTCGGTCACCGCCCGCCATGATCGGCCCGGCAATCAAGCCGAACCTGCCGACCGGCAACGCTGGCCAATTATGCAGCCCGTAAATCTCCCGAATCGAAAACCTGTCGAACAGGCCATCGTCGACCATGGCTTTTCCGCCACCAACGCCCTCTTCCGCGGGCTGGAAAACGCAATAGACGCTTCCGGAGAAATCGTTGTTGGCCTGCAGGTGCTCGACGGCCCCTAACAGCATCGTGGTATGCCCATCGTGGCCGCAGGCGTGCATACAGCCGCTATTGGTGGAAGCGTATTCGACACCACTCTTCTCTTCGAGGGGCAAGGCATCCATATCGGCGCGTAACCCTACGCTGGCATCACTTTGTGCGCCTGTGCCGACTATCTTGGCGACGATGCCGGTCTTGCCCAGGCCACTGACGTATTCGACTCCGAGGGAATCCAGATATTCACGCACTTTCCGGGAGGTTTCATGCTCTTCAAAGCCGAGCTCGGGACTTTGATGAACGTCCCTTCTGAATCTGACGAGTTTATCTAGCTCATCTGTTTTCATGTTCATATGACTAACTCGCAATAAATCATGCACGGCTTGAAAAACCTGCCGTTCGAGCAGGTAAACCCTTAAAAAAGCTAGGAGACGCCCCCCGAAAAGTAAAGACACTTCTCAAGACATCGTCAGGACATGAATGCTGACTTTGATGGTCGAACGAGTTTGAGATGTGACCATGCTGGCAAAATCAAGATAACGGTATAAAAATGAGCGCATCAGATGGGTCGTCGGTTTTCCATTGCGCCCGGAATGATCGACAATCGTGGCTCGCCTACTAACGCGCCCTGCGAGGTATCGTGACCGACACTATTGGCATGACAGAACGGACGCGAGCCATTCGGCACGCATCACGGGGCTTACTGGAACGGGTACCGACATGAATGCACTCTGCGACGTTACCGCCTCGACGTTGATCCTGGTCGATCTACAAACCCGGCTCATGCCGGCGATCCACGATGGACAGGCCGTGGCCAGCCGCGCCGCGATTCTCGCCAGGGCCGCGAAGCTGCTCGATGTCCCTATCGTCGCAACCGAGCAGAGCCCCGCCAGCCTCGGTCACACGGTCAGTCAACTCCAGGAGCTTTGCGATACCACCATTGCGAAAAGCCATTTCGATGCCAGCACCGAAGCGGCGTTTATCGATAGCCTGGCCCCTCAGCGAGACGAATTGATCGTCGCCGGCTGCGAGGCGCATGTCTGCGTCATGCAGACCGTGCTCGGCTTGCTCGAGCGCGACTACCGCGTGTGGCTGGTCACCGATGCCATTGGCTCACGACATCCACATGATTTGAAGGCCGCCATCGACCGCGCCGGTGCCACCGGTGCAAGGCTGGTAACCACGGAAATGGTCATCTTCGAATGGATGCGCGATAGCCATCACCCTGCGTTCAAGTCCCTTCTTGAACTGGTGAAATAATCCCTTATAGCTTCCCTGCCCAAAACTCGGAGCCAGCCTTCCATCATCGTCTCACTCCAATACCTTTCGTATTATTTATCGAATATCGATAAATATTTATTCTTTACCGATAATTTTTATTCGTCTAGGCTAGATTTTGCCACCAAACATAACAATCTCACTTTCGATGCAATCGAGGATTCCATGAAAACAACACCATCCATGGTCCAACGCATGGCTCTCGCCCTTTCCCCCGCTCGGCACTGGTTGCTGGCAGCCTCATTGGCTATCGGTTGCGCAAGCAGTCTTACGCCCTCGACCGCCGGAGCCGCCGAGCAGACGCTGACCGTGGGAAGTACACCGAGCGGCATCCCTTTTACTTTTCTGGATGTCGAAACCAATGAAATAACCGGCGCCATGGTCGATCTCATCAAGGCCGTCGGCGAAGATGCCGGTTACGATATCGCCATCCAGCAGTCGCAGTTCAGTTCGTTGATCCCATCATTGCGCACCGGCAAGATCGATGTGATTTCCGCGGCCATGTTGAAGACACCCGAGCGCGCGGAAGTGGTGGATTTCAGTCACGATATTTTCCCTTACGCCGAAGGACTGGTCGTCCAGGGTGACAACGGGACCCACTACACGACCCTCGACGATCTCGCCGGCGAGGTCATCGGCGCTCAGGTAGGCACGACCTACATCGAGCATCTCAATAGTCTGGGCATTTTTGCCGAAGTACGCAGCTACAACACGCTGGCCGACATGATGCATGACATCTCGCTCGGGCGGATAACCGCCGGCATCGGCGACGAACCCATCATCGCCTACCAATTCAGCCAGGATCGCTTTCCCGAGTTGAAACTCGCCGAGGATTACCAGCCGGAAATGGTTGGCCAGGTCGGATTCGCGGTGAAAAAGGGCAACAGCGAACTACTCGCCGATCTGAACGCCTCGCTCACACGCCTCAAGGAGCAGGGTAAGGTCGATGCCATCTTCACCGAGTGGGGCTTGAAATAGCCACTTCCTGAAATATCCCACGAAGTAAGCCTCTTGTATCCGCCAGCCTCCGGGTCATGCCCGATGGCTGGCGGGCACTCCCAAGCCTTGCCCATTTGCAGGCATAGTCATGCGTGCAGGAGACCCTGATGATACTCGCAGATGTCTTCTCGTTTCTGCCGATACTGCTCAAGGCAGCGATCGTTACCATAGAAGTGACCGTCGGCTCGCTTCTTCTCAGCACACTACTTGGCTTAGTGCTGGCGATCATGAAAGTCTCGCCAACCCAGCTGTTGTCAGTGCCGGCCAGTGTTTTTATCAATGTGATCCGCGGCCTGCCGATTATCGTACAACTCTTTTATATCTACTTCGTGCTGCCGGGCATGGGGATCCAGCTCACCGCTTTCCAGGCCGGCATCATTGGACTGGGTATCGCTTACAGCGCCTATCAGGCAGAGAACTTCCGCGCCGGTATCCAGGCTATCGACCCCGGCCAGATCGAAGCCGCGAAATCCATCGGCATGAAAGGCCCTCTGATCATGCGCCGGGTCATCCTGCCGCAGGCCATACGCATCACGCTGCCGCCCTATGGCAACACCACGGTGATGATGCTCAAGGACTCCTCGCTGGTATCGACGATCACCGTCGCGGAGATGACGCGCGCCGGCCAACTGCTGGCCGCATCCACCTTCGAGAACATGACGGTCTATACCCTGGTGGCACTGCTCTACCTGGCACTCAGCTTGCCGTTGATCTTCGGCGTCAACCGCCTGGAAAAACACTTTGGCCAAGGCAACAGGAGGCGCGACAAATGATCGCCATCAACAACATCCACAAGAGCTTCGGCGATGTCGCGGTGCTACGCGGTGTCAGCCTCGATGTCGCCAGCGGCGAGGTGGTTTGCCTGATCGGCCCCTCGGGCTCGGGAAAGTCGACGGTACTGCGCTGTATCAATGGCCTGGAAACCTATGACCACGGTGACATTCTGATCAACGATGCGCGGGTCGACACCCAACAGGCGGATATCCATGCCCTACGCACCCGAGTCGGTATGGTATTCCAGCGCTTCAACCTGTTTCCTCATCGCAGCGTCATCGAGAACGTCATGGAAGGCCCGGTCTACGTCAAACACGAGCCCCGCCAACAAGCCAGGGCGATGGCCGAAGAATTGCTCGACAAGGTCGGCCTCAACGACAAGTACGACGCTTATCCCAATCAGCTTTCCGGCGGCCAGCAACAGCGTGTCGCCATCGCTCGAGCCTTGGCCATGCGCCCCGACGCCATGCTGTTCGACGAGCCCACCTCGGCGCTGGACCCCGAGCTGGTTGGCGACGTGCTCACGGTGATGCGCACCCTCGCCGAGGAAGGCATGACCATGGTGGTCGTCACCCACGAGATGAGCTTCGCCCGCGAGGTCGCCGATCGCGTGTGCTTCCTGCACGGCGGCACGATCGTCGAGGAAGGCCCGGCCAAGCAGGTTCTCAGCCAGCCACACCACGAGCGCACCCAGGACTTCCTGCGCCGCGTCCTCAACCATTAGCCGTGTCTTCCAACTACCGAGAGAAGCACTCATGAATGCGAAGCTAGAGCCCACGCCGATGCCCGCTTCCCTATGGGCCGCCAGCGCCGTTGCTGGCCGAGAGTATCCCGTCCTGCGTGGCGCGCAGCGGACTCGAGTCGCCATCGTCGGTGGTGGCTTTACCGGGCTTAGTGCCGCGTTGCATCTGGCTGAGCGAGGTGTCGAGGTCACGCTGCTCGAAGCCCAGAGCATCGGCTGGGGCGCCTCGGGACGTAACGGTGGGCAAGTCATCCCCGGCCTGAAGCACGACCCTGACACGTTGATCAAACGTTATGGTCGGGAGCGTGGCCAGGCACTCATCGACACCACGGGACGCAACGCCGACGTCGTTTTCGAGCTGATCGAGCGGCTGGGCATCGAGTGCGACGCCACTCGCCATGGCTGGATTCAACCGGCGCTCGATGGCGCTTCCTTGCGTGTCACGCAAGGCCGTGCCCGCCAATGGCAGGAGCACGGCGTCCCGGTCACCTTGTTGGATCGCCAAGAGGTCAGCGAACAGCTGGGCAGCAGCGCCTATATCGGCGGTTGGATCGATCCGCGTGCCGGTGGCCTCAACCCGCTAAGCTACTGCCGTGGGCTTGCCAAGGCGGCCGACCATGCCGGCGCGCGCCTGTGCGAATATTCCCCGGTAGAGCAACTTCAGCGCCAACCGGACGGCTGGAAGCTCAAGCTAGCGACCGGTGGGGAAGTCATCGCCGATCAGGTGCTTGTGTGTACCAATGGCTATTCCGGCGATCTATGGCCCAGGCTGCGCCAATCGGTCATCGCCGCCAACAGCTTCCAGATCGCCACTCGACCGCTCAGCGACGCCGAAGGCGCCAGTGTCATACCCGGCAACCAGGTCGTCTCCGACGCCCGCAAGTTGCTTCTCTACTACCGCCGCGACTCACAGGGCCGCTTACTGATGGGAGGACGCGGCCCCTTCCACGATCCGCAAGGGCCAAACGATTTCACGCACTTGCGCCGCGCCATCGCTCAAGTCTATCCGGCATTAGCCGACGTCGATATCGAGTACCGCTGGCACGGTCGCGTGGCATTGACACGCGATGCCATGCCGCATGTGCATCAACCGGCACCGGGGCTAACCATCGCGCTGGGTTACAACGGTCGCGGCGTTGGCATGGCAACGCATCTGGGCAAGCTGCTGGGTGAACGACTTGGTAGCGAAGATAACGATTGGCAACTGCCCTTCAGCCTGTCGCCCATTCGGCCGATTCCCCTGCATTTTCTGCAAAAAGTCTACGTCGGCACGGTGGTGAATTACTATCGCCTGCGCGATCGGCTGCACATTTAAGCCAGGGTGCGCGCCGCCTTGGTCACTGCGCGCGCGCACTCGATCAACGGCGGCCCTAGCTTGGCCATGGCATCGTCCAGCGTCCAGCGGCTGCTGGGCGCCGTCACATGGATGGCCGCCACCGCCCGTCCCTGGCTATTGAGTACCGGCGCACCAATATTGATATCGCCGAGGTAATACTCCTCGTCGTTATAGGAAAGCCCGGTGCGTTTGAAGTCTTCGATCAACGATACCAGTGCCGCAGAGTCGGTCAGGGTACGTGGCGTGTGGGCCTTCAGGTCCGAGCATTCGAAATAGCGTTCGAGCTCCTCCAACGGCAGCACCGATAAATACGCCCGCCCCGCCGCCGTGCAGTACATGGGTACTCGGCTACCTATCGGCATATGGATGGGAATATAACGGCGGCTGGGAAAGCGAGCCACGTAGACCATTTCCAAGCCACACGGCTCGGTGAGTGAAACCGACTCCTCGCAATGGTTGCTAAGCTCCGACAGCAGCGGGTTGGCGCAATCGATCAGCAAGTTTGATTCCAGATAGCTATAGCCCAGCGACAATGAATGGATGGCGATTCGATACTTGCGGTTCACCGGGTTCTTGTAAAGGTATCCCAGTTTTTCAAGCGTATACGTGATCCGCTGAGCCGAGCCCATGTTCCAGCCCGCCAGACGCGAAATCTCGGAAAGACTCAATTCGCTACGCGAAGCATTGAACAATCCCAGTACCGTAAAACCCTTTTCGATGGACTGGTTATACAGCGACGACTTGCTATCTTGCTTGTTCGGCTCGCTCATTCTGATCCATTTCGTCTCGGCATAATCGTAGCCACTGACTATACCATGGGGTCCTCATGGGTACTCCCGACGGCTCTCTCTCAGGAGGTTAGCCACTGCAGGGAGAGCCAACGGGCCAGCTCTGCCGCGCGAGACACGAGGCATTGCAACGATCGTGCAACTGAGTGGGAGTGCTAGGCCGGCCAGGATGAATGCAAACCTTTTCGAGCCGAATCAATCATCGGCAAGCGCCAGCCCGGCGGCCTTCAATTCACTGGCGAAGCGATGCGCAACACGATTGACCTGCACGGGGTCCACGGCCGGCATCATTCTTCGCAACTCCGCAAACAGGCTCTCCGCCGTGGTATGGCGTTTCGAGTAAATCAGCAAGAGCAAATACTGCTCGATCTGGCTATCTTCGTAGATTACGTTTTCTAGACCGCGCGTTTGTCGGCCACGGTTGACACGTTGACGGCTCATTGGTCATTCCCTGCTGCATAGTTTCTAGTTATAGGGCGTCTGCCGTTTGGCAGCGCCAAAGCCTGATTCTACCGTCCATGCTTCCATAGCACAGCACTTGGCGCAGCAAATGACGGCTGCAACGCGCAATTTTCGCACCAAAGGTGACTGAAACGGCAAGGTTTATGCCGTACACCTGCTAGCGGCGGATGCGATAAGACACTTGATTGAGCCTACAAGAGGCAGCCCCGCTTAGAACGAGTTCAGGCGCGAACAGCCGTTATCGAGACATGCCAAGCCGAATATGAGTTATATGTTGCTCAGAAAATAGTTTCCATGTTTGTTTTGAGCACCTTACTACTCATATTTGTGAACGACTGCTAAGATATGAGCATTTTACTGCTCAATGAGTGCCAGCATGCAGCTTACCATTCAGGTCTATCATCAACACCAGTGGCAAGATGCCGCGACGCTAGAAATCCCGAACCCAGACAAGGGTACTCACGGGCCCGCCAGATTGGGTTACCAGCAGGATTATGCTCTTGGATGGATGTTCAGGGATGACGAGCATGCGTGCAGCCTGACGCTACCCGTCGAGTTAATGACGAAACACCATGGCGAACGTTGGTTCGGCTTTATCGATGACATCATGCCCGCTGGCGCCAGCCGCCGCTACTGGGTCAATCAGCTTGGTCTTCAGAATTTGTCAGCCTCTCGACAAGATGCCGAACTTCTTCGACAGGGCACCATCGCGCCGGTCGGCAACCTGCGCATTCGTGAGTCTTTGCCAACACCATCCGTAGGTTCAGGACTCCGCGAGCGGCGCTTCCCTATGAGTGACGTCGTCGAGCGGAATACTGACTTTCTGGAATACGCCCAGCAAATGGGCGCGGCGAGCGGCGGGGCGACAGGAGCCGGTGGCGAGGCCCCAAAATTGCTTGTGCGTCGCACACCAGAAGACCATGTATGGATCGACACCTGGCAGGACGACCCCACTAATCCAGACGACCATTTCCTGGTTAAATTCCCTCGTGGGCAACGCAGACTAGACGACTGCGACATTCTGCGCGCTGAGTATCATTATTACCGAGAGCTGAATGATCTCGGTATCGACACCATCTCCACTCGCGGCCTTGAGCTGATCGAAGGAGAACACTACCCCTCTTTATGGTTGCCACGATTCGATGTCGAGATGCGCGCCGGTGGCCTGTGCCGGTTCGGTCTCGAATCGGTTTATGCCCTGCTCAATGCCCCGCCAGGGGCGCACCTGAAACACCTTGAAGTAATACGTCATCTGGCTTCGTTGCTGAGCCACCAGCATCGCGTTGTCGAGTTGGGCGAGGCATTCGATCTCGAGCGTTTCGTGATTGAATGGGTCAAACGCGATTTGCTTAATGTCGCTTTCGGCAACTCCGATAATCACGGCCGTAATGCAGCATTGTTGAAGCGTCCAGAAGGGATTTGGCATGCGCCGATCTATGACTTTGCCCCGATGAAAGCTGACCCCGAGGGCATCACTCGCACCACCCAATGGGGTATCCCGCTGGAACAAGGCGGTGAATTCGACTGGCTTGATATCGCCGAAGCATTAGGTGACCTGGCGCCGCCCGACAAAATCATAAGCGAACTGAAGATGCTGGGCCAGCAACTATACGGCCTGCATGAGAGACTCATCGAGCGAGGCGCCCCAACGCGGCTTCTCGCCAAGCCAGTCCTCGGCCTGACAGCCCTGGACGCCAAACTCGAGCGTTGGGGGCTACTATGAAGCCGAGAACACTCACCGCCGACGAACGCGAGACCGCGCTAATGGCGCTGTTGCGTCAACTGATTCAAGGCAACCTGACCGAGGGGCAATTGCTACGCACCCTGCGCCGCGAGGTGCTGAGTCTATCTCAAGGAGACTATGCCGATCTGGTTGGTATCAGCCGCCGCACGCTTTCGGATATCGAACGCGATACCGGCAACGCCTCCTTGGCTACCATGAATCGTGTCTTCCGACCGCTGGGCCTGAGGGTCGGCGTGCTACCCCGCCAACCAGCCCTACTTGGCCGCTTGTTGGCGGAGGATGGAAAACAAATTGAACCCACTAAGAAAGGAAATTGACGAATACCGACCTGCTCTGATTCTTTCATCGATATGGAGTTATACGTTGCCCACCCTACCCTAACGGGCCAACTAGCCCCAATACGCTAACCACGATCAGCACGATGCCCAACGCACGAAAGAACACCTGGCTATCCGCCGAGAGCATGTAGCGGTGAACGCGCTCGCCGATCAAATGACCCACCAAGGCGCACGGTAGCAGCCACAGATGATGAATCAGCTGTAGATCCACCCCCGCGATGAGAAACGACACCATCTTGATACACACCAGGATGAACCACAGCGCAAACAGCGTATCGCGCAGTTGATATTTGGCCACATGAGAAGCAAACACCGTCACGATCAACGGCGCCCCGATCAGCGAGGTGCCGCTAACGTAGCCACCGAGCGCCAGCAGCACCGCGTCCAGGTACTTGTTCTTGCTGTGAAACGGCCTGTTCAGGGCATAGCCGATCGCGTAGACGAGAACGATCACGAAGATGATCGTCGTCATGATATTTGCCGGCAGGGTGAGCAGCCCCACCACCCCGATCAGCTTGGGGACGATCATGATCTTCAGCGCCTTGAGCAGGTAGCGCCAATCGATGTTGCTCTTGCTCCGGTACTCATCGCCACCGGCTGCCTTGGCCTTGAGGTGGCCCTGCCAGGCAATCCAACTTGAGAAGATCAACAGATGAACGGCGATCAAAGGCAGGAACACCAAGGGTTCGTTCAGGACCAGCAAGAGGAAAGGCAGCGCGAGCACCGCGCCGCCAAAGCCGAGGCTGGTCCTGACGAAGCCGCTCCAGGCGAAGATCAAGCCTATCAATACATACTCGTACCAGAACAGGTCAGCCATGAGCTCGATAGTTTCCGTAATAGAGGGTTACGACGTTGCGTACTACAGACAGGCTGACAAGAATAATCGCTGCCGACGTGCCCAAGGAACCGTGGTTATTCAAATAATTCTAATCTCTTGACGTCATGCTTAGTGATGGCTAAAATCCTCCCAAAATGGGAGAATGGAATGCGGGTCATTGCCAAGCGTACACTGAGAGAGTTCTGGGAGCTGGGCTACGACGATGCAATCACCCCTCTCACTGAGTGGCATAGCATGATGTGCAAAGCGTCATGGGCAACGCCGCAGGCGCTGAAAGCCGAGATAGGCACAGCCAGCATCCTCAAGGGTGGACGCGCCGTGTTCAACATCGCAGGCAACAAGTATCGAGTCATCGTGTCGATTCGATATACCCAGCAAATCGCCTGGGTACGCTTCGTCGGCACTCACGCCCAATATGACCAAGTTGATGCGGAGACCATATGAATATTCGGCCTATCCATAACGACACTGATCTTGATCGGGCTTTCGCGCGCATGGAAGAACTCTGGGCTGCAGAGGACGGCTCTCCCGAGGCCGACGAAATGGAAGTACTATCAATCCTGATCGAGCGCTACGAAGACGAGCATTACCCAATTGGTCCGTCTGATCCTATCGAGGCTATCAAATTTCGAATGGAGCAGCAGGGGCTTACTCAGCGTGACCTCGAAGCCTATATCGGTTCGAGCGGGCGCGTTTCAGAAGTGCTTAGCCGCAAGCGCAAGCTCAGCTTGCGAATGATCAAGCGGCTGCACGATGGGCTAAAGATTCCGTATGACAGTCTTATGAGCCAAGCTGCGGCATAGCTATCCCGGCCTGCTAGATTCAATAACCAAAAAGAGCGGCGGACTATATATTCGCCGCTCTTTTGCCTTCCTTCTTCACTCAGAATTTTCCCTATCGGGCTTTTTTAAGACGTAAAGCGCCGTAACCGCATGATTATCCCAATCGGGAAAAATCCATTATTTGTAGTCTCGAAGCATGCTATATTTCCCTACAGGGAAAATTTAGAGATTTTATAGTGAAAGAGCACGAAGAGCCGGGAGCTACTCGAATCAGCGATGCGAAGGTAATCGGCCAGTTGATTCGTGAAACACGTAAAAGCCAGGGCCTGACACTGGAAACCCTGGCCGGCCTGTGTGGCCTCAGCATACGTTTCCTCAGCGAACTGGAAAACGGCCGCGAGACCTGCAGTTTCGTGCGCATCATGCAGGTGCTCGATACCTTGGGTATCGAACTCGTTGCCCTCCCTCCCGAGGGAGACGCAAGGTGAGTCGACTCGAAACGCTTAACGTATGGCATGGCACCCGCCTGGTGGGCACTCTCTGGCAAGGTGGTGATGAACGACTGATGGGCTTCGAGTATGACGACGCCTGGATAGCGACAGGATCCGCCATTTCCAACAGCCTTCCACTCGACAGGAAACATTGGCCCCCCGAGGACCAACGGGCGCATCGCTGGTTCGGTAACCTGCTTCCCGAGGAGCAAGCCCGGGCCGCGCTGATCAAACGGTTGGGTATCGTGGACGACGACTTTTCCCTGCTCGAAGCGATTGGTGGCGACTGTGCCGGTGCTCTGGTCATTCTTCCGCAGGGGCAGTTACCCGCTCAAGAAGGTGAGTACCAGCCGCTGCCACAAGATAAGCTGACCCAATGGGCTGCGTTTCGCGAGCGATACGCGCTGATGGCCGGCGACGACCCGTCGACACGCCCACGCCTTTCGCTGGCGGGGGCGCAAGACAAGATTCCAGTACTGGTCAAGTCCGGCGAACTGTACCTGCCACACGGGGCCGCTGCGTCATCCCATATCTTGAAGTTCGCCGTGGAAGGCCGGGAAGCCGTCATTCTCAACGAGTTATATTTGAACACGCTAGCCAACCTCGCCGGCCTGCCTTGCGCGCGCACCGAGATGCGCTACGCCGGTCGCCATGCCTATCTCCTCGTCGAGCGCTATGATCGAAGCGGCATTGATACCGCGAAACTACAGCGGCTTCATCAAGAAGATCTATGCCAGGCCATGGGGCTTGCTCGTACCCACAAGTACCAAATACCGAATGGCCCGACCTTCGCACAGTGCGTACAAATGGTAAGGCAAGCCTGCCGACCGGCAGCGAAATCCGTCCTGCAACTGCTGCTATGGCAGATATTCAATGTACTGGTCGGCAATAGCGATGGGCATGCCAAGAACTTGTCCTTGCTACAAGACGACAAAGGCAACTGGCAAATGACTCCGGCTTACGATCTCGTGGGTACCGTCGTGCTGGGCTATCATCCGGGTCTCGCCTTTTCGATTGGCGGGCAATTCAATTCGCAGCAGTTATTGCCTCGCGATTGGCAAGCATTCGCCGATGAATGCGGGTTCAGCTACCCCTTCGTCAAACGCCAAATCGCGCGACTGGCCGCCAGACTAGCCGAGCTCATCGACTCACGATGCCTACAACAGGCACTCACCGACGCCGGACTGAGCGAACGGGGCTGGAGACGGCTGCAACAACAGCGTCAGTATATCGACCGGCAGTGCCGAAGAGCAGCGCGCTGGTAATGGTCTTCAAGTCTATTCTTAAGCACCCCAAGAAGGTAGCCTATGCACCCAGCCGGGCGCAGAGCCAGGCGCGTTAAGAGCCAACGAACAGAGACGATGCAAAACGCGACACAGCACAACCAGCCGCCTCTGGCCGCCATTGCCATTCGCCAGGTGGAGAAAAACACCGGCGCTTCGCGCATTGCCGTTCACCAAATGGCCCTACTAACCGAAGTAGGATACCGAGTGGTCGTGCTAGCTGAAAAAGGCAACAACCAGTTGATCGAAGCCCAGGGCGCAACGCTAGCTCGAATGCCGAGATGGCCCTTCAAGGGCGCCTTTCGGCGCTTCTGGTTCAACCGCCGCGTTCAAGCTTGGTGCAAGCGCCACCACCCTGATTTGCTAGTTAGCCATGGCGATGCAGAAAGCAGTGATGTCATTTACATGCATAATTGTGTGCATCTCGCCAGCCAGCGCATTCATGGCCGAGAACTGCCACGAAAGCATGAAGTCGCCGCCATACACGATCATGTGCTGAGCCAAGGCCGATTCAAGCGCGTAGCGGTGAACTCGCAAATGATGGCTGATGACTTCAAGACCCGTTATGGCATCAGCGAAGACAAGCTGGAAATCAGCTACCCCGGCTACGACCCCGAGCAGTTCAACCCCGCTAACGCCCGCCATGATCGCCAAGCGATGCGGGACTCATTGGGCGTCGGCGAAGGCGAGTACCTGATAGGCCTGGTCACCTCCGGCAACTTCAAAAAGCGCAACGTCGCGGCATTTCTCGAGATAGCGGCGCTACTCGACGCGCGCTTGCCGAAACGCTGCCGTTTTCTAATCGTCGGTAAGGATGACGTCTCGCCCTACCAGCGCCAAGCCGAAACACTCGGCATTGGCGAGCGTTTTATTTGGCGTACGACCGTGCCCGATGTCGAACGGCTATACGGTGCTCTCGATATCTTTGTATTACCCGCCCATATCGAAGAATTCGGCTGCGTTGTGCTTGAAGCGATGGCATGCGCAACCCCCGTTGTGGTTTCAGTCTGGACAGGCGCTTCCGAGCTGATTCGAGACCCCTTCCCGCACCTGGTACTGGACGCCGACAACGACGCCTGGGTCGCGCGAATCGAAGCACTGCTAGTGAAAGACCGCGAAGCACTGGGCAACCAACTCGCGGATCTGGCATCCGGCTACTCGCACCGGCACCAGTACGAAAAGCTCAAGGCCTCGTTCCGCTCATTGCACGTCGATTAAGTCACGGACCACAAAAACATGCTTTACCTGAACGACAGCCTGCTGATTGGCCGAGGTACCGAACGCTATTGCTACCGTCACCCGCAGAATCCCGAACTCTGCGTAAAGGTGACCCACAACCTAGAGAACAACAAACAGCAGAATGCCAGGGAGCATGACTATTTCAAGAAGCTGGAAAGAAGGCGCATCGACTGGTCGCACCTTCCCCGCTGCCATGGCTGGGTAACGACCGACAAGGGCGAAGGATTGGTGTTCGATCTGATTCAGGATGACAACCAACAACCGCTCAAGAGCCTGAAACAGCATGTGGAAAGCGGTGCGCTCGATTTAAAGACGCTGGCCCCTTCGCTGCGCAACCTGCATGACTACCTGTTACGCAATCGGATTTTTACCAGCGATTTGCGCGAGAGCAATATCGTTTGCGATAGCAGTGGCCCATGCCCGCCGCATCTTTATATCATCGACGGTATCGGCGACCGAGATTTTATCAAGCTGGCAGCGCACTGCCCGCCGCTGGGGCGGTTAAAAGTCAATCGACAGTGGGCGAAGTTCATGAAGCGTATGAAAGGTCACAAGTGATAGGCTATTCTAGAAAACGCTCGACCACCTTCTTAGGCAAAAAGTCCTGCAACCAGGCATCGTTTACGCTGGGTTTGGGTCCAGTCAGTGCTTGCTGGATTTTTTCGGCAAGGCCTTCATCAGAATGTACCGCAATCGCGCTTTCGAGCTCTCCCTTGAGCACTTCACGGATGCCTCCCGGGCAGTCGACCGAAACCACCGGCGTGCCACAGGCCAGAGCTTCCGTGAGTACGATCCCCATTCCCTCGACACGCGAACTCAGCACGAAAAGCCGGGCATGATGCATCCATGGGTACGGGTTGTCTCGATGACCGACGAAGCGCACCTTTTCGGCAACGCCCAACTCAGCCGCCTGCTGCTCTAGTGACTCACGAAGTGGCCCGTCACCCACGATCACCAACGGCTCTCGTGGGCTGGCCGCCGCGTAGGCACGCAATAGCAAGGCATGGTCCTTCTGTGGTACCAGGCGGGCCACATTGACGATATACGGCTCGCCTGGTAGCTCCGGCTCGGTTTCCTGCATACGCTGGCGAATCCGTGTTACCGGGCACGGGTTGACGATCACCGACAATGAAGCCGGCTCAAATCCCCAGCGCGCTTGCCCTTCTCGCACCGTCTCGGCCACGCCCTGGGAAACGGCGACAAGGTGCTTGCCCGGGTACAGGCATTTCGCAAACAGCTTGTGTTCCCAGGAACGGTGCTTGGTAGGCAAGGTATTCTCGAGGACGAAGCGCGCCCTGTCGTCGCGATAACTCCAGACCATCTCGAAGGTGCCCACGCCACGAAAGACAATACGATCCAGGCGCCCATACTGGCGTTCAAAACGCCACAGCCAGGCTCGTAGCAAATAACCGCCCAGCCACCCGGTCCAGACGAAATGCGAACGACGCACCAGCGGGTTCAGCAGCAAACGCGACAACAGCTCGAACACCAACCCAATGCCGCTCAACCGCTGCCACCATCGCAACGGGAACACGTGCACCTTGACGCCGGGATGCTCTGGAGCCAGCCCTTGCTCGCGCTTGCGATACACCATCAGATGGCTCTCGTGCCCCGCTTCGGCGAAGGCATCGGCCAGGTTGACCGCGACCCGCTCCATACCGCCCATTTTCAGGCTTCTCACCACTACCAAGGTGCGCAAATCGGCTTTCCCGTCGCGGCTATGCCGCCTTTGCTCATTGAGTGCCGGTCAATCACCAACCGATAAAAATTAGGCTCGCTCTGAAAGCGATCCCATTCATCTTATGCTGCCGAGGCACGGCTGTCTTGCTCCAACGTCCAGCGCCAGTAATGCGTCACCAACCCACCGAGCACGAGATTGTGCACATAAACACCCGTCCAGAACGAATTGTACGACTCGAATTGGTTAACGATAGCCCAGTAAACAAAGAAACCGGTCGCGAACAGTGCCATGTCACCCGGTAATACACCGCCTCGCCAGGCCAGCCAGGTGGCACGGCCAACCCAAATAGCCAAGGCTCCAATTACGGCTAGGCCTAGTAAGCCGTAGGCTACCCAGATTTCCAGGAAGAAGTTATGTAAATGGCCGAAGTCTCTCTTGACCTGAGCGGGTAACCACTCAGTCTGGTCGATAGCCAGGCTACGTCCCTTGGCCCCCCAGCCCACGATGGGCCTCTCGGCTATCCACTGTGTCGCCGCATACCAGGTTTGAATACGAACACCCGCACCGGTATTGGGCATTTCGGTAAATTGCCCCTGCAAGACCTTCTCGATAATGGGCTGTTGCATCTCCAGACGCCGGCCTACGGTATCGTGAAACAGACCGCTAACGGCCACTACCATAACGGCCAGCAGCGCCCCTCCCATCAGCATGCGACGGCGCACCCGGGCTACGCCATGCCTGCGAAGCGCAAAACGCATCCAAATCACCGCCACCAACGGCAAGGCGATGGCCAAGGCCAGCCAGATTGCGCGGGTCTGCGTAACGAGCAAACCCGCGATACAAAACGCCAAGGCCAGCAGCCATATCGCTAACCGCCAAACGACCAGTCGATCAGCGCTGGAATACACACAGCGATATACGAAGGCCACCAATCCCAGCAAACCAGTCGCGAAAAACATCGCTGCGTGCTGAGCATTGCGGATGCCAAAATCGACTCGGTAGCCTTGGAACCCAAGCTGCCATTCAGCCAGCCCACCACCTTGCACGAACAAGGCCACAAAAAAAGCCAGCAGCCCCAGCGACCAGACAACTAGCGTGTTGCGTGTGCTACCACCCAACCACCACGCCACGGCAATGAAGATGAATAGCTTGGCCAGGCGATCGACCTGTGGGTTATCCGCGACCCACTGTGGGTGATGAAAGTAACCTAGCGTCCAGGTCAAAACCTGCACGGCAATTATTGCCCATAACAACCACAACGCGGCGCTTTTGCGCAGGCCACCGCCCCAGACCAGCAACGACACGAGCCCCAACAACGCCATGACGGTCTCCGCCGGGCTACCCACGGCAGGCCACAGCACGAGAAACGCCGCATATACCAACAAGCTACCACTACCCGCCCACCACAATATCTTCGGGCAATTCCAGGCGGTAGCCGGTTGCCACATTTTCCAGTCACTCACTCGCATTTGACGTTGTCTCGAAGCCTAACCCGTAAAGCGCGCTACCTTAGCAGATTCAATGCGGCGATTCCGCTTATTCCGGTACACCAGTTGTCACGAAATGCAGTGGGTAGATCGCTTACGCGGCATATAACGAAAGAACCCTCGACATCATGAACTGACCCCCAATAGTTGGACGGTTCATTTAGCCGGCGCTCAAGGCCTGAGTCCTGTACTGTACGGGGCTCAGGCCTTTTAGCTTCACCTTGATGCGTTCGTGGTTGTAGTAATGGATGTACTGGTCGAGGCCCTGCTGCAACTGCCCAATGGTGTCGAATCGGTGCAAATGGAAGTACTCGGCCTTCAGGGTGCCGAAGAAACTCTCCATCGCGGCATTGTCCAGGCAGTTGCCCTTGCGTGACATGCTCTGGGTCAGCGCCTGTCCTGCCAACAGGGCACGATAGGCGGGATGCTGGTAATGCCATCCCTGATCAGAATGCAGCAGTGGCCGGTCC